>NZ_JBJNMG010000005.1:0-276762 GCF_052168655.1 Serratia sp. CY47280
CCGCTGGGCCAGGGTATCGCCAACGCCGTCGGCTTCGCCATCGCCGAACGCACCCTGGCGGCGCAGTTCAACCGCCCTGGCCACGACATCGTCGACCACCACACCTACGCCTTCATGGGCGACGGCTGCATGATGGAAGGTATCTCGCACGAAGTCTGCTCCCTGGCCGGCACCCTCAAGCTCGGCAAGCTGACCGCCTTCTACGATGACAACGGCATCTCCATCGACGGCCACGTCGACGGCTGGTTCACCGACGACACCGCCCTGCGTTTCGAAGCCTACGGCTGGCACGTGGTGCGCAACGTTGACGGCCACAACCCGGACGCCATCAAGGCCGCGATTGAAGCAGCCCGCAAGGTGACCGACAAGCCGTCGCTGCTGATGTGCAAGACCGTTATCGGCTTCGGTTCGCCGAACAAGGCCGGCACCCATGACGTGCACGGTGCCGCGCTGGGCGCCGCCGAAGTGGCCGCCACCCGCGAAGCGCTGGGCTGGAAATACGCCGCCTTTGAAATCCCGCAGGACATCTACGCCCAGTGGGACGCCAAAGAAGCCGGTCAGGCCAAAGAAGCGGCCTGGAACGACAAGTTCGCCGCCTACGCCAAGGCCTTCCCGGAACTGGCTGCCGAGTTCAAGCGCCGCATGAACGGCGAGCTGCCGGCCGACTGGAAAGCCGACGCCAAAGCGTTCGTGGAAAAACTGCAGGCCAACCCGGCCAACATCGCCAGCCGCAAGGCGTCGCAGAACGCGCTGGAAGCGTTCGGCAAGGTGCTGCCGGAGTTCCTGGGCGGCTCTGCCGACCTGGCGCCGAGCAACCTGACCATGTGGTCCGGCTCGAAAGCGCTGAACGTTGACCCGGCGGGCAACTACATTCATTACGGCGTGCGCGAGTTCGGCATGACCGCCATCACCAACGGCATCGCGCTGCACGGCGGCTTCCTGCCGTACTCGGCGACCTTCCTGATGTTCGTGGAATACGCCCGCAACGCGGTGCGCATGGCGGCACTGATGAAGCTGCGCAACGTGTTCGTCTACACCCACGACTCCATCGGTCTGGGCGAAGACGGCCCGACCCACCAGCCGGTGGAGCAGCTGGCGAGCCTGCGCGTGACCCCGAACATGAGCACCTGGCGCCCGTGTGACCAGGTGGAATCGGCGGTGGCGTGGCAGTACGGTATCGAGCGCAACGACGGCCCGACCACCCTGGTGTTCTCGCGCCAGAACCTGACCCAGCAGCCGCGCAGCGCAGAGCAGCTGGCGAACGTGTACCGCGGCGGCTACGTGCTGAAAGACTGCGCGGGCACGCCGGACGTCATCCTGATTGCCACCGGCTCCGAAGTGGGTATCACGGTGGAAGCGGCGGACAAGCTGACCGCAGCGGGCCGCAAGGTGCGCGTGGTGTCGATGCCGTCGACCGACGCGTTCGACAAGCAGGATGCGGCGTACCGCGAGTCGGTGCTGCCGGCGGCGGTAACGGCGCGCGTGGCGGTGGAAGCGGGTATCGCGGACTACTGGTACAAGTACGTGGGCCTGAACGGCGCCATCGTGGGCATGACCACCTTCGGTGAGTCGGCGCCGGCGGAGCAGCTGTTCGCCGAGTTCGGCTTCACCGTGGACAACGTGGTGGCCAAGGCGCAGGCGCTGCTGAAGTAAGCGGTCTGGCGCAAGCCGATAAAAAAGCCGGTCATCATGACCGGCTTTTTTTATTCCATCACCCGATGAATCTGCAAATACTGCAGCAGCATGATGGTCTTGCCGTCTTTAATCCGGCCGTCGGCGATCATCGCCACCGCTTCACTGAACGGCAGTTCGATCACTTCGATATCTTCATCTTCAATGCCGCCGCCGGCCGCGCGCCGCTCATCATCATGGTATTCGGCGATAAAGAAGTGCACGATTTCAGTCACGCCGCCCGGCGACATGTACGCTTCGAAGATTTTCTTCACCTCGCTGACCTGAAAACCGGTCTCCTCCACCGCTTCGCGGCGCGCGCATTGCTCCGGAGAGTCGGCGTCCAGCAGGCCGGCACAGGCCTCGAGCAGCATGCCGCTCTCGTTGCCGTTGACGTAGGTCGGCATGCGGAACTGATTGGTCAGCACCACCGTGCCCTTGGCGCGGTTGTACAGCAAAATGGTAGCGCCGTTGCCACGATCGTAGACCTCGCGCACCTGTTGCACCGAACCGCCGTTTTTGCGTTTCAGATCGAACGTGTACTTGTGCAGCACATACCAGTTGTCCGACAGCAGCTCTTTCTTCACATTCTCAATTTTCGACGACATAACCCTTTTCCCTTGCGTGACAACGTGCAGATCATACCGCGATTAGGCCGCGCCGCGGCAGACGATTTGCAACAAAAATCACATCGCCTCTCCGGGTAAACCAGGATTTAAAATACATCGTGGGCAGACGCAGACTCTGACAGACGAGTCAGGACGAATCGCATCCACAAAGGCAAATCATCAGTGGAAACCGGGCTGCGGCTGAAAATCGGTGGGCATTTCGCTATTCATTTGATTACACAACGACAATTGTTCCCGTTTTGTTGACAACTTGATACAAATCGCGGTGCAATTTAGTTGCAAAAGTTATAGTTTTGCTTTCGAATGAAACTGGCGAAGCGCCTCACCTGAGAGAAAAGGATTCCGTGATTGCTTGTTAAACGTTCCGTGACCGGCAGCCTGGCCAGAGCGCTGTTCGGCATCGTGATCCTGTCGGTGCTCGCCACCGGGTTGGCGTTGACGACCGTCGCCGGCAGCCAGAGCGATGCCGAGGCGATCAACATCGCCGGTTCGCTGCGCATGCAAAGCTACCGCTTGGCCTTTGACCTCGACCGGCAGAACCCGGAGCTGGAGCTGCACCTGCAGCAATACCGGCAATCTTTGCAGGCACCCGCGCTGCAAAAGCTGGCGCGTTTTTACGTCCCGGCCGAGGTACGCAACCACTATCTGGCGTTGCAACGAACATGGCAAACGATGGAGCAGCAGATCCGCGACGGGCAGGCGGCCGCCTACCGGGCAGAGGTTGCCGGCTACGTCAACCGCGTCGATCATTTCGTTTCCGCTCTACAGCGTTATTCAGAGTTGAAACTCACCCTGGTGGCCGCCATCAGTGTACTGGGCTACGCCGCCATCATCGGTCTGGTGCTGTTCTGCATCCGTTTTATGCGCCGCCAGGTGGTCACGCCGCTGCAGCATCTGGTCGACGCCAGCCAGCGCGTGCAACAGCGCGACTTTCGCCACCCGCAGCTGGACGTGGCGCTGCCGAACGAACTCGGCGTGCTGTCGCAAACCTTCAGCGCCATGTCGGACGAGCTGGCCCGGCTCTATCAGTCGCTGGAGCTGAAAGTGCAGGAAAAGACCCAGCGCCTGCAGCAGGCCAACGAAACGCTGGAGGTGCTGTATCGCTGCTCGCAGGCGCTGAGCGTGCGCCAGATCGATCAGCAGGCGTTTGAAAATGTGCTGCGCATCGTGCGCCAAAGTGAACGACTGCGCTGCATCCGGTTGAACGTGGCGGACGACCATGGCCAGTGGCAACTGAACGAAGGAGAGCCGGCGCCGGCGCAAGCCTGGAGCGCGCTGTCGATCACTCAAGGCGATAAACTGCTGGGCGAATTGCGTTGGCAGCCCGAGGCGCAGCCGCCGCATCCTCACCTGATGCAGAGCCTGGCCAATATGTTGGGCCGCGGCGTCTACTTCAACCGCGCGCAAAAGCAGCACCAATATCTGTTGCTGATGGAAGAGCGTGGGACCATCGCCCGCGAGCTGCACGATTCGCTGGCGCAGACGCTGTCGTTCCTGCGCATCCAGCTGACGCTGCTCCGGCGCGCCGCCGACGATCCGGCGGCGCAGACGATTATCGATGATTTCGATCGCACGCTGGCCGATGCCTATCGCCAGCTGAGAGAATTACTGGCCACCTTCCGCCTCAACATTCAGGAGGCGGATCTGAATGCCGCGCTGGAGCAACTGTTGCAGCCATTAAAGGCGCTAACCCCCGCGCGGATTCAGTTACACTGTCGGCTGCCCTCGCAGGCGCTCAACGCCCAACAGCAGGTGCACGCGCTGCAGATCGTGCGCGAAGCGGTACTCAATGCCGTCAAGCACGCCGGAGCGAACGAGATCGCGGTGTGTTGCGAGGTCAATGCCGCAGGCGACAACGTATTCAGCATTACCGACGACGGTTGCGGCATCGCCAGTCTGGAAGAACCGGAAGGGCATTACGGCTTGACCATCATGAGCGAACGCGCGGCGCGACTGGGAGGAACGCTGCGCATCCGGCGCAGAAGCGGCGGCGGCACGGCGGTCTGCCTGACATTCTCGCCCTGACCTTGCGGCTGTTCACTCGGCGTTACGGTTGCCGCCGGGCAGAAGGCCGCCCAGAGAGGTTTGCGGTGCAGAATGCCGCTATTTTTGAAGAGACAGTCCCACTGTGAAGCACGCCTCCGGGCGCGTTTGAGTGGCTTTACTTGCTACAGGGAGCATATTTCATGGTGATGAAGCAATACCGAGTCATGATCGTTGACGATCATCCGTTGATGCGGCGCGGCATCAAACAGCTGCTGGGACTGGATGCGCGATTTGGCGTGGTAGCGGAAGCCGGCAACGGCAGCGAGGCGGTTGCGCTGGCACTGCAGCACGCGCCGGACGTGATCTTGTTGGATCTGAACATGAAGGGCATGTCCGGGCTGGATACGCTGCGGGCCCTGCGCGACGAAGGCGTGGACGCGCGCATCATCGTGCTGACGGTCTCCGACGCGCGCAGCGATCTGTATGCGCTGATCGACGCCGGCGCCGACGGCTATCTGCTGAAAGACAGTGAACCGGAACAGCTGCTGGAACACATCAGCGCCGCCGCCGAAGGGCAGAACGTGATCAGCGACGCCATGGCCGACTATTTGCTGGCGCGCGGCGAGCAACGCGATCCCTTCGCCGCCTTGACCGAACGCGAACTGGACGTCTTGCAAGAGGTGGCGCGCGGCCTGTCCAACAAACAGGTGGCGGCGCAGCTGCATATCTCTGAAGAAACCGTGAAGGTGCACATCCGCAATATACTGCGCAAGCTGGACGTGCGTTCTCGCGTGGCGGCGACGGTGATGTACCTGGAGTACAAAAGCCACTGATCGCCCCGCCCCGGCCAATACGCCGGGGCCGCTTACTCGATGGCGCTGAGCAGCGCCTGATGGTGCTGATGCACCCAGCTCTTGTTGAACGGCCCCCAGCTTTCCAACTGATAGAAACCGTCGTTGTTGCGCACGCCCTGCTGCACGAACTGCAGCTCGACGCCCATGCCGGGCAGCGCCTTCAGCACATCCTGCAACGTGCGGCGCGGCCAACCGGTCAGCGCCATCAACCGCGGCACATTGGGCCGCTCACTGTGGCTGATCAGCCAGCATAAATAAAGCCGACGGGCAAATACCGGGTTAATTCCCATGCCAAGCTCCTGCTGTAAGGTGAGTCCAGTTTTTACTTTCGGTTGCCTGCGGCGAAGACATGCGCAAGGCCTTTGATAGTAATAAAAATGTCTTAATAGCGTACAATTATCGGCGTCGGTGCATCCACGCCGTTTTCCGCTACCGTTATTTACACTATCTCCTTTTTTTCTCCACGCTTTCCTCGACTATCCCGAGTAAAGTGCAATAGCGCCGGAATCCTTCCCTGCCGCTGAAATGCATATTTCCGATGCGTTTTAAAGATAGAACAAGTCATAACGAGGTTCGCGCTGCATGGCCAATTTTTTTATTGATCGCCCGATTTTCGCCTGGGTGCTGGCAATTATTCTTTGCCTCACCGGGGCATTGGCGATTTTTTCTTTACCGGTAGAACAATACCCGAATCTGGCGCCGCCGAACGTGCGCATTAGCGCAACTTACCCAGGTGCTTCGGCGCAAACGCTGGAAAACACCGTCACGCAGATCATTGAACAGAATATGACCGGCCTCGACAACATGATGTATATGTCGTCGCAGAGCACCAATACCGGCCAGGCAACCGTCACGCTGACGTTCGAAGCCGGCACCGATCCCAACGAAGCGATGCAGCAGGTGCAAAACCAGCTGCAGGCGGCGATCAAACGTTTGCCGCAGGCGGTGCAGAATCAGGGGGTCACGGTGTCGAAATCCGGCGACACCACGCTGATGATGGTGGCGTTCGTCTCCACCGACAACAGCATGGACAAGCAGGACATCGCCGATTACATCGTCTCCAACCTGCAGGATCCGCTCAGCCGCATCAACGGCGTCGGCAGCATGGACGTGTACGGCTCGCAATACGCCATGCGTATCTGGCTCGATCCCAACAAGCTCAACAGTTACCAGCTCACGACCCAGGACGTGGTCAAGGCCATTCAATCGCAGAACGCCCAGGTGGCGGTCGGCCAGTTGGGCGGCACGCCATCGGTCGATAAACAGGCGTTGAACGCCACCATCAACGCCCAGTCGCAGCTCCAGACGCCAGAACAATTCCGCCAGATCACCCTGCGGGTCAATCAGGACGGATCGCTGGTGACGCTGGGCAACGTCGCCACCGTCGAACTGGGCGGCGAGAACTACAACTACCTCAGCCGCTACAACGGGATGCAGGCCGCGGGCATGAACATCAAGCTGGCCTCCGGCGCCAACGAACTGCAGACCGACCAGTTGGTGAAGGACAAGATCGCCGAACTGTCGCAGTACTTCCCGCGCGGGCTGGAGGCCAAAGTGGCCTATGAAACCACCCCGTTCGTCAAAGCCTCGATCAAGGACGTGGTGAAAACGCTGCTGGAAGCCATCCTGCTGGTGTTCCTGGTGATGTACCTGTTCCTGCAGAATTTCCGCGCCACGCTGATCCCCACCATCGCCGTGCCGGTGGTGCTAATGGGCACCTTCGCCATCCTGTCCGCCTGCGGCTTCAGCATCAACACCCTCACCATGTTCGCCATGGTGTTGGCGATCGGCCTGCTGGTGGACGACGCCATCGTGGTGGTGGAAAACGTCGAACGCGTGATGAGCGAAGAAGGCCTGCCGCCGCGTGAAGCCACGCGCAAATCCATGGGGCAAATCCAGAGCGCGCTGGTCGGCATCGCCCTGGTGCTGTCGGCGGTGTTCGTGCCGATGGCGTTCTTCGGCGGCACCACTGGCGCCATCTATCGACAGTTCTCCATCACCATCGTCTCCGCCATGGTGCTGTCGGTGCTGGTGGCGATGATCCTGACCCCTGCCCTGTGCGCCACGCTGCTCAAACCGATCGCCAAGGGCCACCACCACGGTAAGCGCGGCTTCTTCGGCTGGTTCAACCGCATGTTCAACCGCAACACCGAACGCTATGAGCGCGGCGTGGGGCGCATCCTGCACGCCAGCGGCCGCTACATGGTGATTTATCTGCTGTTGCTCGGCGGCATGGCGTTGCTGTTCATCAAGCTGCCGACCTCCTTCCTGCCGCAGGAAGACCGTGGCATCTTCACCGTACAGGTGCAGCTGCCGGCAGGCTCGACCCTGCAGCAAACGTCCAAAGTGGTGGAAAAGGTTGAGCGGTACTTCCTCACCGAAGAGAAACAGGATGTGTTGTCGGTGTTCGCCATCATCGGCTCCGGGCCGGGGGGGAACGGCCAAAACGTGGCGCGTCTGTTCATTCGGCTAAAAGACTGGGATCTGCGCACCTCGGGCGCCAACAGCTCGTTCGACATCATCGATCGCGCCACCCTGGCGTTCAACAAGATTAACGAAGCGCGGGTGATCGCCAGCAGCCCGCCGGCTATCACCGGCCTCGGCAACTCTTCCGGCTTCGATATGGAGTTGGAAGACCACGCCGGCCTCGGCCACGCCAAGCTGATGGCAGCGCGCGATCAGCTGCTACAGCTGGCCGGGCAAAACCCGCTGCTGTCGCGCGTGCGCCACAACGGCCTGGACGACAGCCCGCAGTTGCAAATCGATATCGATCAACGCAAGGCTCAGGCACTGGGCGTGTCTATCGACGACATCAACAATACCCTCTCCACCGCCTGGGGCTCGACCTACGTCAACGACTTCGTCGACCGCGGCCGGGTGAAAAAAGTCTACGTGCAGGCCGCAGCGCCGTTCCGCATGCTGCCGGATGACATTAACAAATGGTATGTACGCAACAGCGCGGGCGGCATGGTGCCGTTCTCGGCCTTCGCCAGCTCGCACTGGGAGTACGGTTCGCCGCGGCTGGAGCGCTATAACGGCAGCTCGGCGCTGGAGATCGTCGGCGAAGCGGCCAACGGCGTCAGCACCGGCACCGCGATGGCGGAAATGGAAAAACTGGTCAGCCAACTGCCGACCGGCTTCGGGCTGGAATGGACGGCGATGTCCTATCAGGAACGGCTGTCCGGCTCGCAGGCGCCGGCGCTGTACGCCATCTCGCTGCTGGTAGTGTTCCTGTGCCTGGCGGCGCTGTACGAGAGCTGGTCGATACCGTTCTCTGTGATGCTGGTGGTGCCACTGGGGGTGATCGGCGCGGTCGCCGCCACCTGGCTGCGCGGTCTGGAGAACGACGTCTATTTCCAGGTTGGCCTGTTGACCATCATTGGGCTGTCGGCGAAAAACGCCATTCTTATCGTCGAGTTCGCTAATGAGCTGAACCATAAAGGCCAGGATCTGATGTCGGCGACGCTCGACGCGTCCCGCATGCGTCTGCGGCCGATCCTGATGACCTCGCTGGCGTTCATCTTCGGCGTGCTGCCGATGGCCACCAGCAGCGGCGCCGGTTCCGGTAGCCAGCATGCGGTCGGCACCGGGGTGATGGGCGGCATGATCTCCGCCACCCTGCTGGCGATTTTCTTCGTGCCGCTGTTCTTCATGCTGGTGCGGCGCCGTTTCCCGGGTAAAGCGCATCCGGCAACCACGCCGACCACTGAGGAGTAACAGGCAGCGCATAAAAAAAGCAGCGTCGGGTAACCGATGCTGCTTTTTTTCGAACGATAATCTCGTTCCCAAGGTGTTTCAGTGACGTTCCAATGACTCAACCTTGCCATCTGCTTCAACGCTGTGTCAGTTGCCCAACATCTCATCAATGAAGTCTTTCCAGTTTCCTAATTCACGATCAACCATAATACTTTACAACCTCAATTATTTGACGAAGCGGATTCTACGCTTGTTTTTTGACCATGTGAAGGGAAACGGGAACGATGCCGGGCCCGGAAATCGGGCTTAGCGCACATTTTCGTATTTATCTGATCAATGTGCAGTACAGCTATTCCCTTGTGATATCAATTTCTCCACGGTAGCGTGTAAAAGGTATAAAAATACGCCAAGGGAGCGCCGATCATGTCCACTTCTTTGTCTCTCTCGCAGTTGAAAACGCAGGGCCGCTATCAGGAAGCGACTGCGCTGGCGTTACGGCAACTGGCGGCCGAGCCGGAAGCGGCGATGTTACACTTTCAGCTGGCCTGCCTGTATGACGTTCAGGGCCTGGAGCAACAGGCCATTCCCTGCTACCTCGCGGCATTGGCTCGCGATTTGCCGCCCGCCCAGCGCCGTGAAGCCTGGCTGGGCCTCGGCAGCACTTACCGCGCCCTGGGGAAATACCCGGCTTCGCTGCGCGCTTTCGACGATGGCCTGACCGAATTCCCGCAGGCCAACGAACTAATGCTGTTTCGCGCCATGACGCTGTACAACCTGGGTGAAAATAAACGCGCCGTGGCCGATCTGTTATTGTTGCTGGCGGACACCTCGTCAGACCCCGGTATCCGCGGCTATCAGCGCGCCATTCGGCACTATGCCGCCGATCTCAATCATATTGATTAGAGGAAAACCATGGAAATCATCACCGATATGAGCCGCCGCGCCATAGACTGGCAGCAGCTGTGTGAATTGCTGCAGGCCGCCGGGCTGGGCGAACGCGATCCGCATACGCTGCAACGCGTTTACCAACACAGCCAGTTTTGCTATTGGGGGTTTATCGGCGATGAGCTGATCGCCACCGCACATGCCATCAGCGATTTGACCTCGGTTGCCTACCTGGCCGACGTGGCGATCGATCCGCGCTTTCAGGGACAGGGGTTGGGGCGCAGGTTGATGGACCGGGTGATGCAAGATCTGGCGCCGCTCGGCAAGATTTTCATCTATTCGGTGCCGGAAAAACTGGCCTTCTATAAAAAGTACGGCTTTCACGATTTGACCACCGGCATGGTGTTCGCTGAGGGCGCCGCCCTGCGGCGTTTGCAACAGGGAGGCTACGTACGTTAATCGCGCATTACAAGGTTTTGCTCATAAAGATACGGCAGGTCCCCGGCGGCAGGCACGGCACCTCCCCCATACGCTGCCAGCCATGTCGTTGATAAAAGTCCGGCGCCTGAAAGCTGATGGTGTACAACACGGCGGAAAGGCAACCGCGCCGGCGGCCTTCCTGCTCGAAACGGCGCAACAATTCGCTGCCCAGCCCCGCCCCGCGCAACGCTTCCGGCAGATAAAAGAGATCGAGAAACAGCAGCCCTAATGATGAGCGCCCGGTAATCCCCCCGAGAACCTCCCCACTATCGGGATCTTTTACCACCACGGCCAACGGCAGACGATCGCCGTAGCCGATATGTTGATCATTAAAACGGTCCAACCCCTCCGCGATACAGGACGTTATTTCCTGCGTTACCCGATCGGAAATTTCGATATGACATTCTTTCACGCCAGCTCTCCGTATCAATCATCCACGTTCGCACTCTGCTCACAGCTTAAAACATCGCATTTTCTTTGTTTAGAATTACCTTTGTCTCAATTTCCACGTTAATTTTCGCATGACTTCAGCGCCGACTTTACTGTCGATCCAAGTAAAGCTTCTCATCGTGATAAAACCAAGAAAAATCTTATTTTTTAACTCGTTAAACGCAATCTTACGTCATTTAATGATCGTCAAAAACGATCGTTTTGATAATTTTGATAGCCAATATCTATGTTAATTCCTTTCAATTACCGAGGTATTAATAGAAGATGTCTATTCTATTAGCCTTACCTTGCTTAAAAATTCAGTTGAAAAAAAGATTTACTCTTTATAAATCATGCTAGTATATAACCTTCCCTTCAAAGCTCGCGCCCAGATAACGCTCATTCGTTTGCGGTGCAAGATAAGTTCAACATGAAATTATTTAGATTATTTCTTTTTTTATGTTTTAAGATATCAATCCTCACCGGGAAATAGAAAGTAAAGGACTATAATAAAATGGAAATTGATATTTTCAGCGAGTGTGCCTATACCACCGTCGGCATTCGACAACTCATTAACCAAACATGGGCGGAAAAACGCGCGCCGGCCGGCTTTAGCCGTAAAAGGGTCTGCTTTATCGATGTCACTATCGCCAATTTTGAAGCACGTTACCGCGATGAATATGCCAACCCCAATACCTACAAAATAATCATTATCACCGACTGCCTGCATGAGGTGGTGATTGTCGACAATAAGACCATTATATTATCAAACCTTATATCATTGAGCCGCTTCAGCCACCTGATCGGTGACTTATATAAGCGTTACAGTCACTATACCGAACCGCCGCAACTCTCCCAGCGCGAGTCCCTTTTCCTTTCGGAGTGGTCGACGGGAAAATCGCTGGCCGATATCAGCAATGCCATGAATATCAGAAATAAAACCGCCAATCATTACAAGTCGCGAATAATGAAAAAGCTCGGCGCCAGCAGGATAAAACCGCTGTTGCATATTACCCGCGTACGGTGTTTGACCGATCGTTTAAACATAAGAATCAATAAAGAGTAGTGACCGCCCCCCAGCTCCGCATTGGCGGCTGAATGCGTTCGCCGGCGTCTTTTAAAAGCACCGCTGGCGAAGGTCGCCGTTTCATCGCTTTGCCAACCTCTCTCTCCCTGGCGCCCAATCGTCTCTCGCGCGCATCGTTGTCTGGATCTCGCCGCCGCTTTACTGGCATTATCTCTGCTATCGCCGGGCGGCGAGAAGGCCTAAGACCGCGCCCGCCGCTCAGTATCGACTCGACGAGACAGGTAGCTTTACGCCATGGCAAATAAACCGCAACAGACAACGCTGACGATGTACGGCATCAAAAACTGCGACACCATCAAAAAAGCCCGCCGCTGGCTGGAAGATCAGGGCATAGCCTATCATTTTCACGACTACCGCGCCGACGGCCTGACCGAACAGCAACTGCGCGGTTTCGTCGCGCAGCTGGGTTGGGAGCCGCTGCTCAATACCCGCGGTACCACCTGGCGCAAGCTGGATGAAGCGCAGCGCAACGCCTGTGATAATGCCGACGCCGCCATCGCGCTGATGTTGGCGCAGCCGGCAATCATTAAACGTCCGCTGCTGGACGACGGCAACGGCCACGCCCTGCTCGGTTTTAACGCCGACACTTACCAACAATTTATCACCGAGGTTGCCGTATGACTTGCCCGGTTATCGAACTGGCCCAGCAGTTGATCAAACGCCCTTCCCTCAGCCCGAATGACGAAGGCTGCCAGCAGCTGATGATCGATCGCCTGCAGGCGATCGGCTTCACCGTCGAAGCAATGGACTTCGAAGATACCCAAAACTTCTGGGCCTGGCGCGGTGAAGGGCAAACCCTGGCGTTTGCCGGGCACACCGACGTGGTGCCGACCGGTGATGAAAAACGCTGGGACAACCCGCCGTTTGAACCGGCAATCCGTGACGGCATGCTCTATGGCCGCGGCGCGGCGGACATGAAAGGCTCATTGGCCGCGATGGTGGTGGCCGCGGAACGCTTTGTCGCCGCCAACCCGAATCACCGGGGTCGTCTGGCATTCCTGATCACTTCGGATGAAGAAGCCAGCGCCACTCACGGCACGGTTAAAGTGGTCGAAGCGCTGATGGCGCGCAACGAGCGGCTGGATTACTGCCTGGTCGGCGAGCCGTCCAGCACCGAGCGCGTCGGCGACGTGGTGAAAAACGGCCGTCGTGGCTCCATCACCGCCAACCTGCATATCCACGGCGTACAGGGGCACGTTGCCTATCCGCATCTGGCGGACAATCCGGTGCACCGCGCCATGCCGGCACTGAATGAACTGGTGGCGATCGAATGGGATCGCGGCAACGAGTTCTTCCCGCCGACCAGTATGCAGATCGCCAACGTGCAGGCCGGCACCGGCAGCAACAACGTGATCCCGGGCGATCTCTACGTGCAGTTCAACTTCCGTTTCAGCACCGAACTGACCGACGCGATGATCAAGCAGCGCGTGGAAGAGCTGCTGGAACGCCATCAGTTGAATTACAGCATCGAATGGCGGCTGTCCGGTCAACCGTTCCTCACCTCGCGCGGCGCGCTGGTGGATGCAGTGGTCAACGCGGTCGAGCACTATTCTGAATTGACGCCGCAGTTGCTGACCACCGGCGGCACCTCCGACGGCCGCTTCATCGCGCAGATGGGCGCGCAGGTGGTGGAACTGGGGCCGGTCAACGCCACCATCCACAAGGTCAACGAATGTGTCAACGCCGCGGATCTGCAGCTGCTGAGCCGCATGTATCAACGCATCATGGAGCAATTGGTCGCATGATCAACGCAGAGATGCTCACCGGCCGCTCAACCGAACACCTCGCGCCGCTGAGCGGGAACCACCGCCTGCAGCCGCAGGCGGTCAACGCCTTCCTGGCGATGCAGCAGGCGGCGCATGAGGCGGGATTCGATCTCCAGCCCGCCAGCACCTTCCGCGATTTCGACCGCCAGTTGGCGATTTGGAATGGCAAATTCTGCGGCCAGCGGCCAGTATTAGATAAGGACAGCCGCCCGATCGACGTCGCGACGTTATCGGCCGCCGAGCGCTGTGAGGCGATCCTGCGCTGGTCGGCCCTGCCGGGCGCCAGCCGCCATCACTGGGGCAGCGATCTGGACGTGTACGATCCGTCGCTGTTGCCGGAAGGGCAAAAGCTGCAGCTGGAGCCGTGGGAATATGAGGAAGGCGGTTACTTTGCGCCGCTCAACCAGTGGCTGACGGCGCATATGGCCGAATTCGGTTTCTACCGCCCCTTTACCGAAGACTGCGGCGGCGTGGCGGTGGAGCCGTGGCATCTGAGCTACCGGCCGCTGGCACAAGAGGCCGAACATTTGCTGACCCCGGCGCTGTTGCTGGCGGCCTGGCATGATAAGGAGGTCGCCGGTGCCGAATGGCTCGAACGCCATCTGCCCTCGATTTTTTCGCGTTTTATACGCAGTGAAGGAAAGGAGTAGCTATGCAATGGTTAGCTGATTACTGGTGGATTATCCTGCTGGTTCTGGTGGGGATGGTCGTCAGCGGCATCAAGGAACTGCGCCGCGTCGACGTTAAAAGCTATTTGGCCAACAAGCCGGAGATACCGCCGCACCGCGACAACAATGCCCAGTGGGATGACGAAGACGACTGGCCGAAAAAGAAATGACATCAGGGCGCTCATCGGCGCCCTGAATTTTTAGCGAAAGGCGATCAGCTCGCCGCGCTTGCCGGACAAGGCTTCGTCCCAGTAGCGCTGCGGCACATAATAATGCAGCCTTTCCAACGCGGCGTTCATCATGCCCTGGTTGATTGCGTGCCCGACGTTTTCCTCCACGTCCAGCGTGAAATCGGCGCCGTTGGTCCGCAACGCCTCCGCCGCCGCGTGAGCGTGTTGCACCGCGATCACCGCATCCTCTTCACCGTGGATCAAATGCACCACGCTGTCGCCGAAAGCCCGCTCAGGCAGTTGCGCGAAACGCCCGCTGAACGCGACCACGCGCCCGGCCAGCCGGGTTTCTGCTTTCAACGCTTCCAGCGCCATGATCGCCCCCTGCGAGAACCCCACCAGCGCCGTGCCGGCATAGCCTACGCCGCTCAACTGCTGCCAATGACGCACCACGGCCACAAACTGCGGCATCACGGCTGCGATGCGGGCCGCGCGGTTCTCTTCGGTCACGTCCTGCACCGAAAACCACTGACGCCCTGCACCGTTGCCGAACGCTTCGGGGCCACCGATGCTCACCACCTGTGCCTGAGGAAAGTCTTTGGCGAAGTAGCTGCCGATCTCCCCCATCGCCACCGGGTTGTCGCCGACACCGTGAAACAGCAAGATCAGCTGCGCCGCCGGGGTCGCCGGGGTTTGGACAACGAAATGCTCATGTTTCATCGATGACTCCTTAATAGTAACCAAACCTGGTGCGGCGACAGTCGCCGCCGCACCGCTGACAGTGACTATACGCCGTTGAGAAATCGGGAAAATCGGGTTTTATTGAGCGAGTTATTCAATTTATTGCAACGACTGCGCCCAGTCGCGCCAGTAACGGCAGTGCTGCGCATTCAACTGTTCCAGCGCCTGCGCCGTTTCGTGCCGCCAGTGCCGCAGCAAGGCTTTCTGGCCACTTACGCCCGCCTGCTCCGCGCACGCCGCCGGGGATTGTCGCCGTTGCAGATGGCCGCGCAGCGCGGGCAGCGGCAAATTGCTGGCCAACAGCAAACGCTGCAATGCCCCCAGGCTGGCCTCCAGCGGCCGATGGGCGAAAGCGAATCCGGCCAGCTCGCGCCAGTCCTCTTCGCCAAGTGGCGTGTCGCCGTCGTCGCCCGGGATCGCCAGCGCGAGTTCAATACGCTGCCGCAGCCAGGGCCAGTCGCGCGCCAGATGCTTGTGCGCCGCGTGCCGCAGCGCCTCTCCTTGCTCGCTCAGGGGCAAGATAGCCATCGCGGTATAGCAGCCGCTGCTGGCCTCCGGCTTGCTGCCGATGCGCACCAGCTCGAAACCGCAGGATTGCCAAAAGCGCCACAGCGGCTCGGTATAGCCGAAGCTGACCGACAGGAAGTCCAGACCCTGCGCCTGGCGGCGTTGCCGCTCGACCAGCTGACGCGCGATACCCTGCCGCCGCAACGCCGGCAGCGTCGCGATGCGGGTAATGCGCCGTGAATGCAGCGTCGGCGCCCACCACTGGCCGCCATGCGCCGCCAACGACTGCGCCACCAAGTTGCCGCGCGGTCGGCGGCGGCCGGCCCACACGTCGTGCGCCAACTCGGCGCTCAACCCGCCTTCGTCCACCAGCCACACGGCGCCCACCACCTCCTGTTCGGCCTGCGCCAGCCCGAAATGCATACCGGGCGCATCCATCAACCTGCGCAAATCCAGCGGCGAGGTGCGGTAATGCGCGCTGCTTAGCAGAGCATAGAAACGCGCCAGCCGCTGCGGATCGGCGCACAGTTCACGCTGCTCCGCCTGGCTGTAATCGATCGCCTGGCCGTCCGCCGGCCAGGCGGGCAGCTCGTTGAACAACAGCGCATTGTCCGTTATCCGTTCCAGCGCATCCCCCTGCGCCCAGCGCATCGGCTGTTGCAGGCTCAACGCCTGATAGGACGGCAGCCCGGCGCAAAACTTCAGCAGAAAACCGCGGCCGGTGCCTTCATAGCCCTGCACCGTGGTGGTCAACAGCACGCGAGGGAAATAACCGATCAACTGCTGCAACAGCGGCGCGGGGATCGCCGCCGCCTCATCCACCAGCAGCCAGCCCACCTCACTGACGTCGCCTTCCCGGCACTGCGCCAACAAGGCATCGGGCGCCCAAAACTGCGCGCGCCCCTGCGCCCATTCCCCGGCCACCTCAGTGGCGGCGCGGCTCGGCCCGGTGATCCAGCAGGTCAGCGGCGACTGCGCCACCAGCATACCTGCCAGCGTCGATTTGCCACGGCCGCGGGCGGCGGTCAGCACCCACACGCCGGACTCGGCCTGCAGCAGCGCCGTCAAGATCGCCTGTTGTTCCTCGGTCGGGCGGCCATCCGGCGGCTGCCACCCTTCACGCGCCGGCAGCGCGGCCAGCATCAGGGGCTCTCCCTGCCGCCAGATCGTCACTTCGCTGTCATCGGCCAGATGCTGCTGCAGATGATGAATGAAATGCGGAGTGGTGATCGGCTGCGGACAATCGCTCCAGCGCAGGCTGTCGCCGTCCGGCTGCTGAGGCCATTGTCGCCAGGGGGGCGTCAACAGCAGCAGCCAGCTGCCGGCGCGCAAGGCGCCACTCAACGCCGCCAGCGCCTCTACGTCCAGCGAGTGACAGGCGTCGAACACCGCGTGCAGCCGCTCCTGCCCCAGCAATTGGCGCATCGCGCCGCTTGCTAAAGCCACCTCGCCGGGCGGCGGATTTTCCCCGACCCACGGCCAGTCGCCTGGCAACGTAGCCGCCAGCCGCTGCGCCTGTTCGCGGCACCAGTCAGGTTCACCGCTGAGCACCAGCAGGCGTCGGATGCCCTGCCGCCGCATAAGTTGTTGCGCTGCCTGTAACATAACGCTGTGTCTCAATCCGAAAAAAATGCCGGAGTCAGGCTCCGGCACTTGAGGCGTTAACGGGATGCAAAGGTGTTGCAGGTATTGGGATCGCCGCTGTCGAAGCCCTGTTTAAACCAGGTATAGCGCTGCTGCGAGGTGCCGTGAGTGAAGCTGTCCGGCACAACGCGGCCCTGGCTCTGCTGCTGCAACCGATCGTCGCCAATCGCCTGTGCGGCGTTCAGCGCCGCCTGCAGGTCGCCCTCTTCCAGCATCTGCTGCTTCTCAGCGTATTTGCCCCACACGCCGGCAAAGCAGTCCGCCTGCAGCTCCATTTTCACCGACAGGCGGTTTACTTCCGCTTGGCTGGCGCCCTGCTGCATCTGGCGGACCTTCGGCTCGATGCCCAACAGGTTCTGCACGTGGTGGCCGACTTCGTGCGCCACCACATAGGCCTGAGCGAAATCACCGCCGGCGCCCAGCTTGGTTTTCATATCCTGGTAGAAAGACAAATCGATATACACCGTTCTGTCACCCGGGCAGTAGAACGGCCCCATAGCCGCCTGACCGGTGCCGCAGCTGGTGCGCGTCACGCCGCGATACATCACCAGCTTCGGCGGTTGATAGGTTTTGCCCATGCGCTGGAAAATCTCTTTCCAGTTATCCTCGGTTGAGGCCAGCACCACCGAGGTAAATTTGGCCAATTCATCGTCTTTCGGGCTGATGTTAGCGCTCTGCTGTTGACCCTGCGGTGCGACGTTACCGCCGTTCAATAGCGGCGACAGATCGATACCGTAATAGCCGGCCACCAGCACCACCACCAGAATGACAATGCCGCCCTTGCCGCGCGGCACACGGAAGCCGCCGCCACCACCGCCCAAACCTGAAGATTGCCCGCGACGATCCTCAACATTGTCACTTTCCCGACGCCCTTGCCAACGCATAAATACACTCCAGATATTTCCCCTGCTCGTTGAAGTTGCACCGCGATCGTAAGCGCAAAGGCAGCTTCAAGCCTGAGTGGGATAGGTTTTAGTCATCTCGCATCCATCATTATAAATGGTCTGCCGCGGAGGAAATGTAGAAATTTTCTGGAAAAACGCAGAATAGCGGGACGATCCGGCCGGATCGCCCCGAATGGCGGTGCCAACGCTTAGTCGAGCTTCACGCCGATGCGGCGCGCCACTTCTTCGTAGGCTTCGATCAGGCCGCCCAGGCTTTGACGGAAACGGTCTTTGTCCATCTTGTCCAGGGTGTTTTTGTCCCACAGGCGGCTGCCGTCCGGCGAAAACTCATCGCCCAGCACCACTTCGCCGTTGAACAGGCCGAACTCCAGCTTGAAGTCGACCAGGATCAGGCCGGCGTCGTCGAACAGCTGGGTCAAGACCTCGTTGGCGCGGTAGCTCAGGTCGCGCATGCGCGCCAGATGTTCCTTGCTCACCCAGCCGAAGGTTTCGCAGTAGGATTCATTCACCATCGGATCGTGCATGGCGTCGTTTTTCAGGAACAGATCGAACAGCGGCGGGTTCAGCACCAGACCTTCTTCGATGCCCAGACGCTTCACCAGCGAACCGGCGGCGCGGTTGCGGATCACGCATTCCACCGGCACCATGTCCAGCTTCTTCACCAGCACTTCGTTGTCGGACAGCAGACGCTCCATCTGGGTCGGGATGCCGGCTTCTTCCAGTTTGCTCATGATGAAATGGTTGAACTTGTTGTTCACCATGCCTTTGCGATCGAACTGCTCAATGCGCTGACCATCCAGTGCTGACGTATCGTTGCGGAACTCCAACACCAACAGATCGGGATTCTCGGTGGTGTAAACGGTTTTTGCCTTTCCGCGATACAGCTCAGCTAGCTTTTGCATCTTACTTACTCCAGTGATGTATCCCCGTTGTCTCCCGAGCGCGGCCCGAAATTAGGGGGTATAGAATTGACCTAATGAATTCTTTGGCGTGCCGGACACTATTGTGCCAAACCTGCGACGCAAACGATACCGTATAGACAAAACAAAAAGGGGCCGAGGCCCCTTTTTGATTAGTTAACGCTGGTTTTACTGAAGGCAGACTGGAATGCCGCCACCAGTGCATCGTTTTTCGACTGGGTGAGCGGTTTGCCTTTCGGATCGATGAATTGCAGGCTGGTGCGGTTGTTGAGATCGCCGACCTGCAGCTTGTAATCCCCTTCCGCCAGTTCAGGATCCTTAACGCCCAACGCATCCCAATCGCTGCTGCTCAGGGACTTGTAGGTCACGGCGACGGTGCCCTGCGGACGGCTGCGGTCACCCACTTTCATCCCCAGTTTTTCGAGCGCCGGCGGCAGGCGATCCCACACAACGGTGTACGGGCCACGCACGACCAGCATCGGCAGGCCGGTGTCATCGGCGCCGCTCTGCACGTCCAGTGCGCCGAAGCGGCTGGCGGTCTGGCTGCTCGCCAGGTTGTCCTGCTTGTCCAGGCCTTCGATCAGGGTGTTGATCATCATGCCGTTGTAGCGCTGAATCTCAGATTGGTCGGTCACCTGCTCGCTCTTGCCCTGCTGCTGCAGGCCAACGCTTTTCACCACCAGCGCCTGCTGGTAGCCCTGCTGCTGCACGCTGATCTGATAACGGCCTTCGTACTGGTTGTCTTCGTCCAGACGGTTCCACTTCACCCAGTCGGTGGTCAGGGTCTGACCGGCGTCCTGGCGGGAAGCGATCGCGATGTTCTTCGCCTGCAGCAGGCTGACGACGCGCGACCACAGGTTCTGGTTCTGCGGGCTGTTTTCCAGCAGCAGCGTGCCGCTGTCGCCGGCGTATTGCGCGCGTGAACCGCTCAGCAGCGCCAACGGCTGCACCGGCGGACGAATGTCCAGCTGCTTGCCGACGTTGCCTTGCAGCTTCGTGGCGGGAACGTCATAGTTGCCGCTCTGCACCGGCAGGATCATGCCGGACGGCGCGTTCAGCGCCTTGAGCGGAGCCGCGTCGAGGTAGGCCTCGTCGCCGCTGACCTGGCGCTTGTAGCGCTGATCGCTGCTGCAGGCTGCCAGCATCATCACCAAAGAGATGCCCACTACTTTTGCTACCGTCGACTTTTGCAATGAATAAGCCATCAAATTTCCCTTAGAGTTACAGCAAACCGACGCTTTTCAGCGCGCGCTCCACCACCGGGCGGGCGGTTTCACTCAACGGCGTCATCGGCAGACGCAGCGTATCGGTTGCCATCAATCCCAACGCCTTACAGGCCCACTTCACCGGAATTGGGTTTGCTTCTACAAATAGATCCTGATGCAACGGCATCAAGCGCTGATTTAAGCGGCGCGCTTCGGCAAACTTGCCCTGCGCCGCCAGCGCGCAAAGTTCCGCCATCTCGCGCGCGGCCACGTTGGCCGTCACGGAAATCACCCCTTTGCCGCCCAGTTGCATGAAGTCCAGTCCGCTGGCGTCGTCGCCGCTCAGCAAAATGAAATCTTCATCGTCAACCAGCACTTGGATCTGACTAACGCGACTTAAGTTCCCCGTCGCTTCTTTTACAGCAACAATATTCTTGATTTTCGCCAGCCGAGCGATGGTCGGCGGCAGCATGTCGCAACCGGTGCGCGAAGGCACGTTGTACAGGATCTGCGGCAGCTCGGTGCTCTCGGCGATCGCCTTGAAGTGCTGATACAGCCCTTCCTGCGTCGGCTTATTGTAGTACGGCGTCACCGTCAGACACCCCACCACGCCGGTATTGGCGAAGCGGGTGGTGAGCGCGATGGCTTCGGCGGTAGCGTTGGCGCCAGTGCCGGCGATCACCGGGATGCGGCCGTCGGCCAGCTCCAGCGTCTGCAGCACCACGTCAACGTGCTCGTCATGGGCAAGCGTTGCGGACTCGCCGGTGGTCCCTACGGAAACGATCGCCGCGGTGCCACTGGCTACATGATAATCGATCAATTTTTTCAGGCTCGCGCGATCGACAGCACCTTTGTCGTCCATCGGCGTAACCAGTGCAACAATACTTCCCGTAAACATTGGCCGTCCCCTCCACAAACAAGTCACTCATGGTACTTTTGCTGCCTATCCAAAAGCAAGCGCACAACCGCGTTGTAAGCGCTTGGCAGGCGGTTTTTTTTATGTTTACCATGGTAACCCCATTAAGCACGACAGGAAGCGCTATTTTGCCTCAGTCAGACGAACACTATCTCGTGATTACCGCGCTCGGCGCCGACCGCCCCGGAATCGTCAATACCATCACCCGCCACGTCAGCAGTTGCGGATGCAATATCGAAGATAGCCGTCTGGCCATGCTGGGGGAGGAGTTCACGTTCATCATGCTGCTGTCCGGCAGCTGGAACGCCATCACCCTGATCGAATCCACCCTGCCGCAAAAAGGCGCGGAGCTGGATCTGCTGATCGTGATGAAGCGCACAAACTCGCACGAAAGGCCGCCGATGCCGGCCACGGTATGGGTGCAGGTGGAAGTCAAGGACTCGCCGCATATCATCGAACGCTTTACCGATTTGTTCGACTCCAGCCAGATGAATATCGCCGAGCTGGTCTCGCGCACGCAGCCGGCGGACGGCGACCTGCCACCGCAGCTGTATATCCAAATCACCGCCCACAGCTCCGGCGATCGGGATGCCTCAAATATTGAGCAAGCCTTCCATCGCCTATGTACAGAATTGAACGCGCAAGGCAGTATTAGCGTGGTGAACTATCCACAGCATGATGAGAAAGATGGAGAGTAGTGATGAGCCCATTGAAAGCCGGTGACACAGCGCCGAAATTTAGTTTGCCTGACCAGGACGGTGAGGAAATTAATTTGGCCGACTTCCAGGGACAGCGAGTATTGGTCTATTTCTATCCGAAGGCGATGACGCCGGGCTGCACCGTGCAAGCCTGCGGCCTGCGGGACAACATGGACGAATTGAAAAAGGTCGGCGTCGAAGTGCTGGGCATCAGCACCGACAAACCGGAAAAACTGTCGCGCTTCGCCGAAAAGGAGCTGCTCAACTTCACGCTGTTGTCTGATGAAGATCATCAGGTATCGCAACAGTTTGGCGTGTGGGGCGAGAAAACCTTCATGGGCAAGACCTACGACGGTATTCACCGCATCAGCTTCCTGATCGACGCCAACGGCAAGATTGAAAAAGTGTTTGATGATTTCAAAACCACCAATCACCACGACATCGTTCTGAGCTACCTGCAGCAGTAATTCTCACGAAGCGCAGCGGCCTGCTGCGCTTCGTTTCTTCCCTGTCAGCCGGCCTTGTCTTCCACCTCGACCCGCAGTTCATCGGGCCAGGCGTGAATCACCGCCTTCACCAGCGTCGCCAGCGGTATGGCGAAAAACACGCCCCAAAAGCCCCACATCCCGCCGAACACGATCACCGCCAGGATAATCACTAGCGGATGCAGGTTGACCGCTTCGGAGAACAAAATGGGCACCAACAGGTTGCCGTCCAACCCCTGTACCACCAGATAGGCGACGATCAGCGTCCAGAAATCGGCGCCGACGCCCCACTGGAACAGCGCCACCACCACCACCGGTATGGTGACCAGCACCGCGCCGATGTAGGGGATCAGCACCGAAAAGCCCACCAGCACCGCCAGCAGCAGCGAGTAGCGCATGTCCAGCACGGCGAACACCAGGTAGGTCGCCACACCGACAATCACCATCTCCAGCACCTTGCCGCGGATATAGTTGGTGATCTGCTGATTCATTTCGTTCCAGACCTGCCCCGCCAGGCCGCGATTGCGCGGCAGCACGCGGCGCACCGCGTTCAACAGTTGATCTTTGTCCTTCAGCAGGAAGAACATCATCATCGGCACCAGGATCAGGTAGATAGCCAACGTCAGCAGGCCGACCAGCGACGCCAGCGAGAATTTCACCACCGATTCGCCCATGCCGGACAGCCGACTGCGCAGGTTTTCCGCCATCATGTCGATGATGCCGGCATCCACCAGCGCTGGATAACGCTTCGGCAGCGTCGCGGCGAAGTTATAGAACTGGTTGAGCATGCCCGGCAGATCGCTCATCAGATTGATGCCCTGCTGCCAAGCGGTCGGCGCGACGACAAACACCAGCAGCATGGCAACGCCCGCGAACACCAACAGCATGATGCTCGCCGCCCAGGTGCGCGAACAGCCGATGCGCTGCAGGCGCGCGGTCGGCCACTCCAGCAGGTACGCCAGCACGATGGCGACCAGCAACGGGGTCAGAATGCCGTGCAGAAAATAGAGAATGAGGAACCCGGCGACCAGGATCACCAGCAGCGCGATAGCCTGCGGATCGGTGAAGCGGCGGCGGTACCACTGTAATAACATCTCCAGCATCAGAGCGGGCTCCTCGAGATTTGGCGGGCGGGCATGGCGATTCCTGTGATGGGCCTGATTAAAGCATAGATAGAACGGGCGCACGCGAGGTGTGCAAAGCACTCAGAGTACTCAAAGTTCACCATACATCAACAGCGATTTGGCTGATTTTATCGCGCGGGCAGGCGATCGGCGCAAAAATCCGCAGACGCGGCGACAGGTTCGGTGAGCGGCCCCGAACGGGGCCGCGGAAGATTACAGCGAGGTACCGATAGAAAGGGGCGAACCGACTGCCAATGCGAACAACAACACACAGCCAATCGCGATCGCCGCCGCCAGATCATTTTTCATAGTCCCGTCCCCTGATACTTAAACTGGTTATCGTCACGAACTCTGTCGGTTCTTGCGTTGCGGCCTTTTCTGATGCACGTCATTAAAAACCCCCGCCGCAGCGGGGGAGAAAACGTTCTGGTGCATCAAGTGTTACAAGGAGGTCATGAGGGATTGCTAACCCTAAATGACTATTTCAAGCTAGGATTATTCTCAGAGCATGGCAAGCGATCGCGTCGAGGTTATCCGCACTTTGAGATAAACCTCATAAAAAAATCCCGCACGGCAGCGGGATGAAGGGATGATAACGTCATGAATTTTTATGCGGACAATGAGGCGGTATTGTCGTCATTTGGCGACAATACCGCGCCGGCACGGTGGTCACAAGGGAAATTTGACCACGGTGAGGAAATCAGAATTTCGCCAATGCCCGCGGTCGTGCGCCAGTCAGCATCAACGAAAAAATGGGATTTTCGTCAGACAGCCGTCGGGAAAAAACCGGTAGCATGGCCGATATCATCCCAAACGCCGTAGGGGGAAAGATGAACAGCAAACCGTGTGAATTTGATGAAGCCATCTGTCTGGCGATCGGGCGTGGCGTTTGCGAAGTCGTGAAGATAGGGGATGAAATCAGCGTCTTCTCCCTGTTGGAAGCGATCGAGAGCTTCATCGAACGGCAAGCGCTCAGCGAAAGCGAAATCGCGGCGGCGGACGACGCGCTGGATTTGATCACCGGTTTGGTCCGCCGCCAGTGCTGACACCCGTTACGAGGCGCAGCCGATGAGCCGTTGCTCTACCGTGACGCCGGGCATCATTTGCCGTAAACCGGCAATCAATTCGTCGCCCGCCTCGTGCAGCGCCGCCAACGGCATCGCCGGCAGGCTCTCCAGGATGAACCACATCCGCTCGGCCTCGGCGCTCAACCGGGTTCTGACCCCCTGGCGCCAGTTCCAGCGGCGGCAGGTCACGCCGCGATCGTCGCACCAAACAACTTCGCCCACCTCCGGCGATTCATGGATCACCGCCCCCTCCTTGACGGTATCGAACAGTTCGCTGCCATCCGCGACGATCAGCCGCGGCTCGCCGACATAGGCCGCGATATTCTCGCCCCCCACCGGCACCGCATAACGGATGCTGACGGCGTTATAGAGATCGACGACCGGATCGATGCTGGGCATAGTGCCGTCGCGCAGCGCGCGCTTGCGCAGGGCATCGGCGGAACAGGGCGTACGCTTGGGTTTGGCGCCAAACTGCATGAAAACCTCGCGCCAGGCCGTGAGATGCGCCTCTGCCCAGGGTGCGTCTTCCTCGCCGAGGGCGCGACAGGCTTGCGCCAACGCTAACGCCCCCACGTCCGGATGGGCTATGGGAGCCGCAACCGCGGTAATGCTCAACGCCCGGAAACCGGGTGCCAACGCAGCGACGGCCGGATCGATTGACGGATCGACTAAAATCATTAAATAATCCTATATTGACCATTTTATTGCATAATATTGACCGATGAACAAAAAAGTCAACAGACCGACCGAGTTTGGCGCCGACGTGCAAACCGTCAGCGAAGCGGTGTCACATCGCATCAAGCAACAGAGAAAAAGCCAAAAGCTATCGCTGGACGAACTGTCGCGCCGGGCGGGCGTCAGCAAAGGCATGCTGGTAGAGATCGAGAAAGGCGCCGCCAATCCCAGCATCGCCATCCTGTGCAAGCTCGCGGCGGCGCTGGGTCTCTCGGTGGCGGACATCGTCAACGTCACCCGCGCGCCCGCCGCCTACCTGATTGAAAGCCAAGATATTCCCACGCTGTGGCATGGCGATAGCGGCGGCTCGGCCCGTTTGCTGGCGGGCACCCAAGGCCCGAACATGATAGAACTGTGGCGGTGGGAAATGGCGCCCGGGGAATCCTATGCATCGGGCGGCCACCCGACGGGCACGTTTGAGCTGCTGCACGTTGAGCAAGGCGTCTTAAGCCTTGCCGTCGAACAAACCAAGCTCAGAATTGCGCCGGGCTGTTCGGCGGTCGCCAGAACGGACGGCCCGCACCGGTACGCCAACGAGGGCGAAGACACGCTGATTTTCACCATGACGGTCGCCGAACTGCACGCCTGAACGGCGGCCCTGACCTGAACGCTTTCACAGGAGAAGAATCATCATGACAACCCCTGCCGCACTTGTCTGGCAGCGTGCGGACTATCTCGTCAGCACCGATCCCGCCCTGCTTGATCTCGATGCCATCCACGCTTTTCTGACCCGTTCGTCATGGGCGGAGGGAATCGATAAAGAAACCGTCCGCCAGTCCCTCACCCACAGCCTGTGCTTCGGTTTGTATCACGAGGCCAGGCAGATCGGTTTCGCCCGGCTGGTCACCGATTACGCCACTTTCGGCTATCTGTGCGACGTATACGTGTTGGAGACGCATCAAAAAAGCGGGCTGGGCCTGTGGCTGGCGGAATGCTGCCAGGCCCATCCGCTGATGGCGAAGCTGAGGCGAATCATGCTGGTCACCAGCACCGCCCCCTGGCTCTATGAGAAAGTGGGCTATTCGGCCATCAACCACCCCGACTTTGTCTGGCAGATCGCCCGGCCGGACATCTATCGACGGTAATGCTATTTCAGCGCCTGCTCGGCCAGCAGCCCGAGCGCGATGACGATCATCGCCGCGCCGGAGATGCGCCCCACTATCTTCGCAGCCTGCGGGCGCGTGCGCAGTACCGACTGCGAACCGAATCCCACCAGCAGATACACCAGGCCGCAGCTGATCAAATGCACGACGCCCAACGCCAGCATCTGCATCGGCACCGACCAATCGGCTCGGGCGTCGGTAAACTGCGGCAGCAGTGCCAGAAACAGCAGAAACACCTTGGGGTTCAAGCCGCTGACGCACACGCCCTTGCCGGCCCAGCGCAGCCAGGAATCGGAACGCTGATCTTCACCGGCGCCGGGCACTGGCGGGTGCAGCAGCATGTTGAAACCGATCCACAACAGATAAGCCGCCCCCAACAGGGTGAGCGCCGTCAGCGCCAACGGGTTGCCGACCAGCAGCGCGCCGACGCCCGCCACCACAATCGCAATCATCAGCAGATGGCCGAACAGCAAGCCGGCGACGGCGGGCACCACCACCCGGCCGCGAATGCCCGCCGAGATCACATAGGCCCAATCCATACCCGGCGTGATCACCAATAAAATCGACACCGCCCAAAAAGCGGCGAACAGAGCGAGCGTCATGCCGGCGCCCTCTCAGACGCGCCACGCCACACCAAACAGAGAACCATTGCCTTTCCTCGTGGAAGAAGAACGGCCTCCGCCTGCCGCGGTGGCCGTCAAAACCGTTCAACAGATGGCAAGAATATCCTCAAGGCGTTAAAATGTGCTTTCAATTACTTGCCTGAAATCGGCATAAGCGGGGAAATTTTTCCAAATGGATAAGATTGATCGCAAGATTCTTGCTGAACTGCAGGTCGATGGCCGTTTGTCGGTAACCGAGCTGGCCGAGCGGATCGGTTTGAGCGTGTCTCCCTGCCACCGCCGGGTACGGGCATTAGAGGAGTCCGGGGTGATCAGGGGTTACCGCGCCCAGCTCGACCCCGGCAGCCTGGGCTATAACTTTTCCGCCCTGGTGTTCGTCACCATGCGCGAAGGCGATCGCCGCGCCGTTGAAACCTTCGAAAACGCCATGGTGGACATTCCGCAGGTGGTGCAGGCACAGCGGCTGTTTGGCGATCCCGACTATCTGCTGCACGTGATCGCCCGCGATCTGCCCGCCTTCCAGCAGCTTTACGACGAGAAACTCTCCGCTCTGCCGGGCGTGCAACGCCTGAGCTCCACGCTGGTGATGAAAACCGTGGTGCCGGAGCGCTCGTTCCTGCCGCTGGGCAAATGACGACGGGAGCGTTACCGCTCCCGTTTTCTCTTTTCTTTAAGGCACAATCACGAAATCCGGATTGGCGACGGCAAACAGCGCCTCGCGATCCGCCGCCGGTGGGTAAATCCACTGCGTGTTGATCTCCTGCTTAATCTTTTTGCCTTCCTCACGGGTAAAGCGCACCTGGCGCTCCCAGCCTTCGGTATACAGCGCGCCCCAGGGGCCCAGATCCAGACAGGTTACATACTTCGGCTGGCTGTAAGGGTGCGTCGGCAAGCCCGTCAGTTCCGCCGCCGCATTGTGGCCGGCCACGCGCCCAAGGCTCAGCGCATGCTGGCAGGTCATCAGGTTGTGGTTACCGAGATCGTCGGTCGCCGCCTTCACCGTATCGCCGGTCACGAAAATGCCCGCCGCCGCCGGCGCGCGCAGGAAGGCGTCGCCGATCACCCGGCCGCTGCCGTCGCGCTCGCCGGGGATCTGCTCGGTCAGCGGATGCGCTCGCACGCCCGCCGCCAGGATCACCGTGTTGGCGGCGATGCGCTCACCGTTCGACAGCATCACCCCCTCGGCGTCGATGGCCGAGACGCGCAGGCCGGCCCGCGCTTCCACGCCGCACTCCGCCAATGCCTGGCGTATCACCGCCCCCGGCTCCGCCCCCATCCCGGCACCCACTTCCGGCGCGGTATCGACGATCACCACGCGCACGTTCTCGTCTTTGCCCAGCGCATCGCGCAGCCGTTGCGGCATCTCCGCCGCGCTCTCCAGGCCGGTCAGCCCCGCCCCCACCACCAAGGCGGTGTTGCGCGCCGGCGTCGACGGTTTGGCCACCAGCGCTTTAATATGGGCATCCAGACGCTGCGCGCTTTCCAACGTATCGACGTTGAAGCCGTATTCGGCAAAGCCCGGCACCGCAGGCACGGACAGCCGGCTGCCGGTGGCCCACACCAAACGATCGTAGGCCAACTCAAGGGGTTCCCCCGTCGCCTGCGCCACCGTGAGCGTTTTAGCAGCGGCATCGATACGCTCTACCATCCCGGCCAGGTGGCGCACACCGACGACAGCGAGCTGCGCGGAAATGTCCGGGTTCATGTTTTCCAGCACGGCCTCATACAGGCGTGGCCGGATGGTGACGGTTGGCGTCGGTGAAACCATGAGCACCTCGATATCGTCATGCTTACCGGCAAGGGTAATGGCGCGCATGGCGGACACGGCGGCCCAAAAACCGGCAAAACCGGAACCGGCAATCACTATTTTCTGCGTCATGGGATGACTCCTTCATACAGGGTTAACCGGGCGACAAGGCTGCCCGCAGTTTTTTCGGATGAACGATGCCGTCCCGCTCCCGTAACAGGGTACAGAAGGCCCGCCCGCCCCTTCCGAAGAGGCGGGAAAAAGTGTGTTTCGTTTTAAGGAAAGGCGGTGGTTAGGTCTTGGCGCGCGCCGTTTTGCCGCTGCGCGCGGTGCGTTCCGTCATGCGCTCGTCGAGCCAGAGGTTGACCTCGCCGAAGAAGCCTTGCGGCGCTTTGCGGCCAAAACGGGCGGCGACGGCGCCGAGAGTCTGCGCCGCCAGCGCATCGCGCATCGCCTTCTCCGCCTGCAGCATCACCGCATGGATAGCGCATTTGCCGGAGACCGCCCAATCCGGCGGGGAGTCATCGAACACCGCGCAGCGCCCGCGCACCTCCTGGCAATCGAACAGCGGCTTGTGCCCCTCGATAGCGTCGATGATCGCCAGAAAGCTGATCTCGTCCGCCGGGCGGGCCAGCCGGTAGCCGCCGCGCACCCCTTCGCTGGCGGCGACGATCCCCGCCTTTTCCAGCTTGGGGAAAATCTTGGCCAGAAAGCTGGGTGAGATCCCTTGCAGCTCGGCGAGTTCGCGGCTGCTGAGCGCCCGCTGGTTATCGCCGACCAGCCACAGCAGGCAGTGGATGCCATATTCAACGCTGGTTGTGATGTACGCCATATGTCCGTTTTCAACCGTCAATGAATCTTCAATAACGCAGACTATATGAGTCTGCGTTTATCTGGTCAATAAAACGCGGATCAACTTTGTCCGTGTTTTATTGACAATGCAGGCCACCGGCGACGCAGAAAACGCCCTTCGAAATGAAAAATAAAACTTTTTTGCCCGATTCGCGCCCGGCTAACGTTTCCTTGTTGCCAACGGCTGACTATGATGTGATGGGCACCGCCGCCGCGGTTTGTGAGCCGCCGCACTTTCACGCGGATTGCGCCGTGGGAATAAAGAACTCTTGTCTGCTGCTGACGTCTTAGAAATGATTATTTAAGGGAAACGCCTGACTATGACCAACCGGTTGACCAAAACCGCGTTAGCGGTGCTGCTGCTCGGCACGCTGAACGCCACCGCCCTGGCGCCAGCACAGGCGGAAAGCCAGGACCAGTTGCCGGATATGGGCACCTCCGCCGGCGGCACCCTGAGCATCGGACAAGAACTGGCGATGGGCGATTTTTACGTGCGCCAACTGCGCGCCAGCGCCCCGCTGATCAACGATCCGCTGCTAATCCAATACATCAATCAGCTGGGCAACCGGCTGGTGGCCAGCGCCTATTCGGTGCGCACGCCGTTCCATTTCTATCTGGTGCGCAACGACGAAATCAACGCCTTCGCCTTCTTCGGCGGCAACGTGGTGCTGCATTCCGCCCTGTTCCGCGTCAGCGACAACGAAAGCCAGCTGGCTTCGGTGCTAGCGCACGAAATCTCGCACGTCACCCAGCGCCACCTGGCGCGCGCCATGGAAGATCAGCAGCGCAACGCCCCGTTGACCTGGGTGGGCGCGCTTGGTTCCATCCTGCTGGCGATGGCCAACCCGACCATGGGCATGGCGGCGCTGAGCGGCACCATGGCCGGCACCCAGCAAGGCATGATCAGCTTTACCCAATCGAACGAACAGGAAGCCGATCGCATCGGCATTCAGGTGCTGCAGCGCGCCGGTTTCGATCCGGAAGCGATGCCCGACTTCCTGCAGAAACTCTCGGATCAGTCGCGCTACGCCTCCAAACCGCCGGAAATGCTGCTAACGCACCCGTTGCCGGACAGCCGCCTCTCCGACGCACGCAACCGCGCCAACCAGATGCCGAAACACATCGTGCAGTCCTCGCAGGATTACCTGATGGCCAAAGTGCGCGCACTGGGCATGTACAGTTCGGAAGGCTATGGCCTGAACGAAGAACTGCTCGGCTCGCTCAGCAAGGGCAACGTGCGCGAACAGGCGGCCGCCAAATACGGCCGCGCCATCCTGTTCTATGAAGCGAAAAAATACGACGACGCGCGCAATATCATTCAACCGATGCTGGCGCAGGATGCGAAAAACGTCTGGCTGCTCGACCTGATGACCGACATCGATCTCGGCCAGAAACGCGCGCCGCAGGCCATCGCCCGCCTGCAGGCGGCCAACGCCGCCCAAAGCAACAATCCGGTGCTGCAGCTCAACCTGGCCAACGCCTATGTCGAAGGCAACCAGCCGGCGCAGGCGTCGAAGATCCTGAACCGCTACACCTTTGCCCATCCGGACGATCCGAACGGCTGGGATCTGCTGGCGCAGGCCAGCGCCGCACAAGGGCTGCGCGATGAAGAGCTGTCGGCCCGTGCCGAAAGCCTGGCGCTGAACGGCCGGCTCGATCAGGCCATCGGCCTGCTCAGCAATGCCAGCTCGCTGCAAAAACTCGGCAGCCTAAAACAGGCGCGCTACGATGCGCGCATCGACCAGCTGCGCCAACTGCAACAGCGCTTCCGCCAATACCAACGCAGCTGATTCAACAAGGAATGAACGCCATGAAAAACATCACGATTTACCACAACCCGCGCTGCTCCAAGAGCCGTGAAACCCTGGCGCTGCTGGAACAGCACGGCGTCGATCCCAAGGTGGTGCTGTACCTCGAAACGCCCCCTACGGTCGATGAGCTGAAAAAGCTGTTGAAGGAACTGGGCTTCACATCCGCGCGCGAGCTGATGCGCAAAAAAGAAGATCTGTACAAGGAATTGAAGCTGGCGGACGACAGCCTGAGCGAAGAGCAGCTGCTGGCGGCAATGACGACGAACCCGAAACTGATCGAACGCCCGATCGTGGTAAAAGGCAGCAAGGCGCGCATCGGCCGACCGCCGGAGCAGGTGCTGGAGATTTTGTAATCGTCCGGAAAGTCTGTTATTGAACCGCAAAATACCAATAGCCCTGAACAGGGCTATTTTTAATTGTTTGTTATATAGATACTTTTAATCATCCCAGTCTTCTTCTACTGCTATGCTGCGCAAACGCCAAATCTCTCGGTGAAACAGCCGTTGACAATCGTCAACACCCCACCTACCCTGAGCGCATCACTGGACGAGCGATGAAAAAACACCCAGACAAGCACATTCAGGCGGCATTAGCTTACGCCCTTTCTCAGGGTTGGTATTTTCGGCCCAGTAAGGGGCACGCATTTGGTCGGCTACATTGCGCCTTTGTCGGGCACCAAGAACATATGATGAGCATCTGGAGCACGCCAAAAAACCCAGAGGTACATGCCAAACAGATTCGGCGCAAGGTCGATCACTGCCTGGCGCTGTCGCAGAAAAAATAACCGGAGAATCACCATGACGCTTTATCATTTCGCATTGACGCTGGGCGGGGTCACTGCCGATACCGCCGGGCTAGAGGATGCGCTGTATGCGGCGGGATGCGATGACGCGCTGATCTGTTTCTACGGTAAAGCCGTTTACCTGGAATTCGATCGAGAAAGCGATAACTTTGCGCACGCGATTTGCAGCGCCATCAGCGATATCGAGTCTGCAACTATTAGCGCCAAGGTGATATCGGTGGACTCCAGCCTGGTAGGGTTAAGCGATATTGCCGAGCTCACTGAACTGTCACGTCAGGCGATCGCCATGCTAAAAGACGGGACTCGCGGCCCCGGCGGCTTCCCTTCCCCCATTCAACGGCTCGGCGGAGCCTCACCGCTATGGCGTTGGGCTGACGTGGCGGCCTGGTTGGCACAGCAGGGGAAAATCGACCCACGGCTTGCAGACAATGCGCAGTGTCTGGAATACATCAATCTCGCTTTGCAACTGCGAAGCGATCGGCAACGCCAGCAGGTTGAGCATTATTGCACCCTGCTGGAATATGCAGAAAAACAGGCTTGATGGCTCGTTACAGCCCCAGGATCTCTTTAACGAACGGGATGGTCAGCTTGCGCTGGGCGGTGATCGAGGCGCGATCGAGCTGATCGAGAGTCATAAACAGCGTGCGCATCTCGCGATCCAGCCGTTTCAACAGGAAGCGGCCCACGTCTTCCGGCAGCTCGAAGCCGCGCAGTTTGCCGCGCAGCTGCAGCGCCAGCAGTTTCTCTTCGTCCGACAGCGGCTGCAGCTTGTAGATCTGCCCCCAGTCCAGGCGCGAAGCCAGATCCGGCAAACGCAGGTTCAGCTGACGCGGCGGGCGATCCCCGGTGATGAACAACCGGGTGCGGCCGGTTTCCAGGATGCGGTTGTAGAGGTTGAAGATCGCCATCTCCCACTCTTCGTCGCCGGCGATGCATTCGATATTGTCGATGCAGACCAGCGCCAGCTGCTCCATGCCGTCCAACACTTCAGGCACGAAGTAAGCGCGCTTGTCGAGCGGCACATAGCCCACCGCTTCGCCTTTCTGCGAAAGCTCGGCGCAGGCCGCATGCAGCAGATGGCTGCGCCCGCCGCCTTCACGCGACCAGAAATAGATATAGCTGCCATGTTCCTGACGGACGGCGGATTGGATCGCGGCTAATAGGGATGGGTTCTCGCCCGGATAAAAACTGGCGAAAGTTTCATCATCGGGAAGATAAAGTGGCAGTGAAAGCTGTGCCGGCGTATTCAGAGAAGCACCTCAACCAAAACTGGCAGAAAAACGTGGGCAGTTTAACACAGAAAACGGGCGCTGTTGAACCGGCAGGATCTTATGCCGCAATAGTGAACAATGCCTAAGCGCCGCTTGATCGGCTGCGGCACCCGTCGAGGCAAGAATTATCCGATATCATTCCCTAACTCCATGCCTGCGCAGGTTAAATTTGTAATTTAAGTAAAATCTGACCTAGTATAGGTAGGCTAAATGCAATCACCATCAACAAGGTTTCTGCAAGGATATAGACGATGAAAGTATGGAATAAAGTGCTGTTGGCCTCCTTTATCGGGTTGTTGGTTGCCGGCTGTGATGACTCGTCCAAGGTTGACGCCAACCTGGATAAAGCCAAAGACAGCGCCGAGCAGATGAAAGACGCCGCCCAGAAAAAAGCGGACGATCTGACGGACAAAGCGAAAGCGACGGCGGATGAAATCAAAAAAGAGGCCGCCACTCAGGCGGATCAGCTGAAAGACAAAGCTTCGGCGATTAAAGAAGACGCCGCCAAGCAGGCGGACGCCATCACCAACGACGCCAAGGCCAAAGCCGCCGCGATCAAAGACGACGCAGGTAAACAGAGCCAGCAGTTGGTGGATCAGGCCAAGGCCATCAAAAACGACGCCATCAACGGCGCCAACGATCTGACCGAGCAGGCCAAGGCGAAGACCGAAGCCATCAAGAACAGCGCCGAAAACAAAGCGCAAGAGTTGAAACAAGAGACCGATGCGGCGGTGAACGGCAATACTCAGCCGGCCACCCAGCAGTAAGCTATTCTCAGCCACCAAAGAAAGGAGCAGTAAATGGGGATTATTTCCTGGATTATCTTCGGCCTGATCGCCGGTATTTTGGCTAAGTGGATCATGCCCGGCAAAGACGGCGGCGGCTTTATTCTGACCGTCGTGCTGGGGATCATCGGCGCCGTGGTCGGCGGCTATATCAGCACCTTCTTCGGCTACGGCAAGGTTGACGGCTTCAACTTCGGCAGCTTCGTGGTGGCGGTTATCGGCGCCATCGTGGTGCTGTTCGTGTACCGCAAAATTCGCAGCTAAGGCGAATGCCATAAGTCAAAAGGGCAGCCCCAGGGCTGCCCTTTTCGTTACTTCTGCTCCGCCGATTCGTCCGGCGCGTCAAGCACCTCTTCTTCCTTGCGGAACAGGCTGATGACCTTGAACAGCAGGCTCAGGCCGATCCCCACGATGGTCGCCAGCGCCATGCCTTTCAGCTCCGCCGCGCCGATGTGCACCTTGGCGCCGCTCACGCCGATGATCAGGATCACCGAGGTTAAAATCAGGTTTTGCGCTTTGTTGTAATCCACTTTGGACTCGATCAGCACGCGAATGCCCGAAGCGCCGATCACACCGTACAGCAGCAGGGAAACGCCGCCCATCACCGGCACCGGCACCGCCTGGATCGCCGCCGCCAGCTTACCGATGCAGGACAACAGGATCGCCAGCACCGCCGCGCCGCCGATCACCCAGGTGCTGTAGACCTTGGTGATGGCCATCACGCCGATGTTCTCGCCATAGGTGGTGTTCGGCGTGGAGCCGAAGAAGCCGGAGAACACCGTCGAGATGCCGTTTGCGAACATCGAGCGGTGCAGGCCCGGATCGCGGATCAGGTCTTTTTTCACGATGTTGGCGGTCACCACCAGGTGGCCGACGTGCTCGGCGATCACCACCAGCGCCGCCGGCAGAATGGTGAAGATGGCGAACCACTCAAAGCGCGGGGTGTAGAAGGTCGGCAGCGCGAACCAGTGCGCCTCGCGGATCGGGGTCAAATCCACCACGCCCATGAAGAACGACAGCGCATAGCCCACCAGCACGCCGATCAGGATCGGGATAATCGCCAGGAAGCCGCGGAACAGCACCGAACCGAGCACCGTGACCGCCAGCGTCACCAGCGAAATGGTGATGGTGGTCGAATCGGCGCTGGTGCCTTCCGCCGGCAGCAGCCCCGCCATGTTGGCCGCTACGCCCGCCAGCTCCAGCCCGATGACGGCGACGATCGCCCCCATCGCCGCCGGCGGGAACATCACGTCCAGCCAGCCGGTGCCGGCCTTTTTCACGATCAGCGCCACCAGGCAGAACAGCACGCCGCACATGATGAAACCGCCCAACGCCACTTCGTAACCGAGCGGCAACAGCAGCAGCACCGGCGAGATAAACGCGAAGCTGGAGCCGAGGTAGGCCGGGATCTTGCCTTTACAGATGAACAGATACAGCAGCGTGCCGATGCCATTGAACAGCAGCACGGTCGCCGGGTTGATCTTGAACAGGATAGGCACCAGCACGGTGGCGCCGAACATGGCGAACAGGTGCTGGAAGCTGAGCGGAATGGTCTGGAGCAGCGGCGGGCGCTCGCTGACGCCGATGGCGCGACGGGTCATGTGTGCTTTTCCTCGGTTTATTGGTTTTATAGGTTTTAGTCAAAAAAAAGCCGACTCGTTAAGTCGGCTCAAATGTTTACTTAGTACCAAATATCTTGTCGCCCGCATCGCCCAGGCCAGGCACGATGTAGCCCTTGTCGTTCAGACACTGATCGATGGAGGCGGTGTACAGCTCAACGTCCGGATGCGCTTTCTCCAGCGCGGCGATACCTTCCGGCGCTGCGACCAGGACCAGCACCTTGATGCTGTGGCAGCCGGCTTTCTTCAGCAGATCGATAGTGGCGATCATCGAACCGCCGGTGGCCAGCATCGGGTCGACGACCAACGCCATGCGCTCTTCGATGTTGGAAACCAGCTTCTGGAAGTACGGCACCGGCTCCAGGGTTTCTTCGTCGCGGTATACGCCCACCACGCTGATGCGCGCGCTCGGCACGTGCTCCAGCACCCCTTCCATCATGCCCAGACCTGCGCGCAGGATTGGCACTACGGTAATCTTTTTCCCTTTGATCTGATCCACTTCAACTGGCCCGCACCAGCCTTCGATGGTGACTTTTTCCGTCTCCAGATCGGCGGTCGCTTCATAGGTCAGTAAACTACCCACTTCTGAGGCCAGCTCACGGAAGCGTTTGGTGCTGATGTCATTTTCACGCATCAGGCCAAGCTTGTGTTTTACCAGCGGGTGTTTCACCTCAACGATCTTCATCATTTTTCTCCTATTAAGGTGGTTGCGGCCAAAAAAATCGCGGGATTATACCTCCTTTTTTTCGCCGCGCCACCCACAATAGCCCGATCGGGATCAACAAAAGTTTGAATATCAGTATAGATGACGAAAAAGCGGAGCCGGTTCACAAGCCGCTCGCAAACGTTTGCCTGCGCTGTTAGAATTGCCGCGCCTTATTCCGGAATCAACATCGGAAGCACAGTTTTCAAACCGCAAATCGTCGTGGGGAATCGCGCAGTGACCGACAAAACCTCTCTCAGCTATAAAGACGCAGGTGTCGATATCGATGCAGGCAACGCATTGGTAGATCGCATCAAAGGTGTAGTTAAACAGACCCGTCGCCCGGAAGTGATGGGCGGTCTGGGCGGGTTTGGCGCCCTGTGTGCGTTGCCGCAGAAATACCGCGAGCCGGTGCTGGTTTCCGGTACCGACGGCGTGGGCACCAAGCTGCGTCTGGCGATGGATCTGAAACGCCACGACACCATCGGCATCGATCTGGTGGCGATGTGCGTCAACGATCTGGTGGTTCAGGGCGCCGAGCCACTGTTCTTCCTCGACTACTACGCGACCGGCAAGCTGGACGTGGACACCGCGGCCAGCGTGATCACCGGCATCGCCGAGGGCTGCAAACAGTCTGGCTGTGCGCTGGTGGGCGGCGAAACCGCTGAAATGCCGGGCATGTACCACGGCGAAGACTACGACGTGGCCGGTTTCTGCGTCGGCGTGGTCGAAAAATCCGAGATCATCGACGGCAGCAAAGTGCAGTCCGGCGACGCGCTGATCGCCCTGGGCGCTTCCGGCCCACACTCCAACGGCTACTCGCTGGTGCGCAAAATCCTGGAAGTGAGCAACACCGATCCGACCGCCACTCAGTTGGAAGGCAAGCCGCTGGCCGACCACCTGCTGGCGCCGACCAAAATTTACGTGAAGTCCGTGCTGGAGCTGATCGAGAAGGCGGACGTACACGCCATCGCTCACCTCACCGGCGGCGGCTTCTGGGAAAATATTCCACGCGTGCTGCCGGAAGGCATGCAGGCGGTGATCGACGAAGCCAGCTGGCAGTGGCCGGCGGTGTTCACCTGGCTACAGCAGGCCGGTAACGTCAGCCGTCATGAAATGTACCGCACCTTCAACTGCGGCGTAGGCATGGTCATCGCCCTACCGGAAGCCGAAGTGGAAGCGGCCATCGCGCTGCTGACCGCAGCAGGTGAAAAAGCGTGGAAAATCGGTAAACTGACCGCCTCTTCCGACGAACAACAAGTGGTCATCAACTGATGAAAAAGATCGTGGTGTTGGTCTCCGGCCAGGGGAGCAATCTCCAGGCGCTGATTGACGCCTGCCAGCAGGGCCGCATCGCCGCTGAAATCGTGGCGGTGTTCAGCAACAAGGCGCAGGCTTATGGCCTGCAACGCGCCGAAGCGGCGGGCATCGCCGCCCAAGCGCTGGATGCCAAGGCCTACGCCGATCGCACGGCGTTCGACGCCGCGTTGGCGGACGCCATCGACCAGCACCAGCCCGATCTGGTGGTGCTGGCCGGCTACATGCGCATCCTCAGCCCGCAGTTCGTGCAGCGTTATGCCGGCCGCATGCTGAACATCCACCCTTCCCTGCTGCCGAAATACCCGGGTCTGCATACCCACCGTCAGGCCATCGACAACGGCGACAGCGAACACGGCACCTCGGTGCACTTCGTGACCGAACAGCTCGACGGCGGCCCGGTGATTTTACAGGCCAAGGTGCCGATTTTCGCTGACGACGGAGAGGATGACGTGGTTGAACGGGTGCAAACCCAGGAACACACGATCTATCCGCTGGTGGTGAGCTGGTTCGTCGACGGTCGCCTGGCGATGCGCGATGGCGCCGCCTGGCTGGACGGCGAACGCCTGCCTGAGCAGGGTCACGCCGCCGACTGATGCGCGCAGCCTGAACCTTGCCTAAACGGCGCCCACGCGGCGCCGTTTTTTTTCGCCTTCATCCATTCTGTGAAGTTATACTTTGCACAATTTCACGGCACAGAGGAGCCCACATGTCCAGCACTGCCAGCGTCAGGTTACGCCCATTGGAACGGGACGATCTGTCGTTCGTCCACCAGATGGACAACAACGCCAGCGTCATGCGCTATTGGTTTGAAGAACCCTACGAAGCCTTTGTCGAGCTTTCCGATCTCTACGACAAACACATCCACGATCAGAGCGAGCGCCGCTTTATCATCGAGCACGAAGGCGCCAAGGTCGGCCTGGTAGAGCTGGTGGAGATCGATCACATCCACCGCCGCGCTGAGTTCCAGATCATCATCGATCCTGCCCACCAGGGCAAAGGCTACGCCAGCACCGCCGCCCGTCTGGCGATGGACTACGGTTTCTCGGTGCTGAACCTGTACAAGCTGTACCTGATCGTCGATAAGGAGAACCCGAAGGCGATCCACATCTACAGCAAGCTGGGCTTCAACGTGGAAGGCGAACTGATCGACGAGTTCTTCGTCAACGGCGAATACCGCACCGTGCTGCGCATGTGCATTTTCCAGCCGCAATACCTGGCGAAGTTCAAAACGCCCAATGATAAGCCGCTGGTGAAGTGACAATTCGCGAGAAAAAAGAGAAAACCCGCCCAGGCGGGTTTTTTATTGGGAAATAAGCGGCTAGTATTAAGGCATATTATTTTATCGTCAGGAAATAGCCTGATGAATACGAAAATAAATAATATTTCCCGAGATAATTAATCGAACAATAATTAATAGTAAGAATTACCCTCTGCCTCTACAAAGGAAAAATGCCATGACGACCGTCTCAAACCTGCTGCTTTTTATCGGCCTGGCGATGCTCGCCATCGCCGCCGGCCTGAATACCTATAGCGGCTACGCCTCCGCAGATCCCAATAGCACCCCGCTGTTTTCCTCACTCTGGTGGACGCGTTGGTTCCCGCTCTATGCCTCGGGGGCTGCGTTGCTGCTGGTGGGGGTAGTGTTGCGGGTTTCGGGGCGGGGACGTTAAAAACAGAAAACGGCTCCGAAGAGCCGTTCATATGGGTGTTAGATTTCCGTCAACCGTGGCCTATAGTGGTACTTTTTACCTTGGCTCATTTGCATGAGCAAAGCGTGCCTAACCTCAAACTGTTGGGAGCGGTGAGGTTACTCAGGCTTCTCAAGCAATCCAAGCAACTCCATATCATAAAGCAAATCGCTTTTTTCATCTTCGCCAATACCTTGAATTAGAGATTCAAGGTTTGTTTTTTCCAAAATGGAAGAAATTGAGTTTCGGTAATTATTCTCAACATCTTTTGGCCCTCTACCGGCTATAAGGATGAGTGTAAACACTTTCAGCATTAACATTTCCACAGGCGATAACTGTGCATTTTCGTATTGATAAGATGCATACCCTATTTCTTCAATACCGTACTCCCAGGTCGTACCATTTTTATTAAAAGCATTAATGTGACTTCTACAACAGCTATAAAAGCAATCTAAATACTCAGCTCGCAATTCTTCATAAGTCATGCGTTCTTCATCCATCATTTCAATCTCCCAGGGATCAGCATTACGTCGTTATTGTCGAGAACCTCTACTTTTATTCCAGGGTATTTTTTCTGAAATTGTTCTACGACACCCAAGCAGCTATCACATGCAGCACGTTCAGTGAAAATGGTGACTCTCCCCTCAGCTGATACATTGTTACCTAACTTATCAGCCAGGTTGTCCAGAATTTTGTACTCTGAATCTGTATTCCTAGATATGAGGATACCATCAGAACTTTTAATGGTTTCATATTTAAAGTTTTGGTTTCCATCACCTATGAAACTTTTTTCTGCTTTAGCTATCCTGCTGTGTGCCGCAAGTGTTTTCGGCATACCAGGAACATCGATTTGTGCAACAGCTGCATTTCCTTTTTTTCGGATTTTTTCCGCAAATGGCGCCCTAGCATCCAGCACTTGCTGCCTGAACGCAGCCGCCTGTTGAACGGTCTTCTCATTGACCAGATACCCTTTCCAGGCGCTGGTTGGGCCTACCAATTTGGATGACAGGTATTGGTTGCCGACGTTTGCTTTACCCATACCGGCAAATGTGCTGGCAATAGAGACCGCCATCACCGAGGCATTCACCCAGTCCGGCGACCACCCAGTCAACTTGCTGATTTGTTCTATCTGCTGGTTGCGAGCAAACAGCTGGCCGTCGGTTATCTGGTCGCCCAAATCATACGTGAATAACTTTTCGCTGTCATAGCCGGCAAACGCCGGATAGTTGCCGAAGCGCTGACGCTCTTTTTGTACCCAGTAGTTGGCGATGAGACCGTCTTCATCCCGCGTTGACGGGTACTTATTCATCAGGGCTTCAAACTGCTTGCGTTCGTCTGAGCTCAACGCCTCTTGCGTGGTGCAAGCTACTTTTCGGCATGAAGCCGCCATCAGACGCGCTTCTTTTTCCTTGTCGCCCTTAGCCAACTCTTTAATCGCGTTGAGTTCTTCCTGATGCAGCTGTCGATTGAAGCGTTCGACAAACTCCCCCGCATTTGCACCGCTGGTGGCACCTGCGGCTTTGGCAGTTACGATGGCCCCTGCAAAGGCGCCCGCTACGCGGCTGATCTGAGCCTGACGCTCTTGCCAACCTTCACTTCTGACCAGATTATCATTGATGATCACCCCGGCCAGCTCCGCCGCCAGCGCCCCGGCCGCCGCGCCTTTGGCATTGCCCTTGCCGATTTCTGCGGCCACGCCCGCCAGAACGGCATGGCTTACGGCCCGGCCCGGTATATCGAGAACCTGACCGTTATCCCCAATCAGGTTGGCGCCCTCGGCCTGAACCTGACTGCCGATGTTCGCCAGCAGCGCATTGGTCAGGTTGTCTTTGAAACTGCCGCCATTAATGGCGGTATTCAGGCTGGAGCTGATGACCGACTGCCCGGCCACCCGCTGCGCCACCTTGCTCCAGTCACCGTTGCTCAGCTGCGGCAGTTTGACGTTGTTCGGGTTAAGCGGTTTGCCCGCCGCGTCCTTGCTCCAGCCCATCGCGCTGTCGAAGCCATTGAGCGCGCCGCCGATCGCCATCGCCGTGGCGGTCGCTTTGACGTTTTCATTTCGGCCCAACGCCTGCAGGGTTTTCGACAGGTTGCCCTGATTCTCCACCAGCGCCACCGCCGCCTGAGAGGCCAAAGAAGACATACCAGCGGTGACTGCGCCGCTGGTTATCGCCCCGCCGCCTACGGCGCCGGAAACACTGGAAGCCGCCGTAGCCGCCAATGAACTGCCCGCGGTCACCGCCGCGGCCGCAATGGCGATCACCGCCGCCACCGCCGGGTTCAGGTGCTGGCTTTTGTAATCCCAGCTGTCGTAAGCGTCTTTGACCTTGCTCCACTGCACGTCGTTGCGCTTGTTCAGATCTTTGACCCAGGTGGTGCCCGGCGTATTGCCCAAGGCGTCGATGGCGCTTTGCAGCGCCTGCCCGTTTTTCACCTTCACATCGGCGCTGACGCCCTTGGCGGCTTCCACGGTCAGGGCTCCACCGGTATGAATGCTCGGCAGCACCCACTTATTGTCTTCGTAGCCTTTATTGGCCTGCTTGATAAAGAAGCCTTTCGAATTGCTGACGGTCTGTTCGAAAGAGGTGTTTTTCACCGCGCGGAAGTTAACCTGGCCACGGGAGCTGGTCAGGCGCGCGTTTTGCCCGGCGGCGATTTTGCTGGCTTCATAGGTGCTGTCGTCGCGGCTCATCAGCGTGATATTGCCTGCGGCGGTAAACTCGGTAACCTTGTTGGTCACGTCATGGCGGGTCTGCTTAACCTCGGTTTTCTTACCCCACCATTTGCGCTTGGTTTCCTTTTTCTCGTAGTGGCTGGACTCCTCCATCGCCTGGGCGTAGAGATAGCCACCCTTGGCGGCTATATCCATATTGCCGACACGCATGGCTTCGGCCTGGTTGTGGGCGTCGGCATAGGCTTTCAGCCTTGTTTCTTCCGCATGTTTAGCTTGGGCTTCCTGTCGAACGCTAACTAATTTCCTATTTGCGTTTACCTTTTCACTATCAACAGAATTCAATGCTTGTTGGGCTGCGTATATCTCATTCTTTTTTTTGATTATGCGTTGACGCAAATTTTCATATTCATCTATCGTCTTTTTTCGAATTGCCAGCGCAATCTCATAACCATCACCGGATGTTTCCGCAGGATCGACACCATAAGGGAATGGGTCAAATGCCTTTCCTCCCTCATTAAGCAATCTATCCAGATCTGAACGGGTTTTTATTTCAATATTCCCCATATCGAGGTGATAAGTCCCCGTGCCCGGTATCGTTACAGAACTACTGTGCTTGTATGAAATAGGATGCTGAGCTGGATTATCGAGTAACAAGCCTTCAGGCGTATTTCTAACGTTGTTCAGCACATTCTGTTTTTGATTGACATTTTGCTCTGCATTTCTAACCGCCTGCTCCGCCGACGCAATACGACTCCCCCAATCCGTCACCGCCACCGGCGATTTCCAGTTCGCTCCTAATCCTTTAACCACCAGCTTGGTCGCCTGGAATAGAATGCTGCCGCCGGCAATCACCGTCATCAGGCCACCGGCATTCAGCTCGGTACCTTGCTGGGTAAGGGTTTCGGTGAACTCGTTGCCGCTCTCGCGGTAAGTGTGGTTTTGCACCGCCTCGAAGCGCATATCGCCGCCGGAGGTCAGCGTCATGTTGGCGCCGGAAGTCAGCTTGGCGCCGTAAGTCAGCAGTTGGTTGTTCGCCGACGCGGTCAGGTTTTTCCCGGCGCTGAGGGTAGTGACCACATGGCGATCGTCTTTGTTGTTGTCGTTGGCGGCATCAATGGCGGAATAGGCCAGATTCGACAACCATAGATTCTGCCCGGCCAGCAGCGTGATATTACCGTTGGCGGAGAGCGCGCCGCCCTGTGTGCCGATGTCGCGGGCCGAGTTAATCAATAAATTGCCGCCGGCGTGTACCCGGCTACCCAGTTCAGGCGTGCGGGAAGAGGGGAACAAGCGACTAAATTGCTCCCCCAATTCGCGATAGTTCAGATCGGCATTATGGCCGGCCAACAGCGTGACATCTTTACCTGCTTTAATGTGCGTCCCGCGCAACGCCAGATAACCGCCGCTGTTGAGCAGCACTGAACCACTGGCGTTCAACTGTCCGGCATTTAGCAGTTGGTTGAACTGCGTTTGTCGTTGTTCAGGAGATAAATTCTGCGCTAAACGATCGTTATTCAACGCCTCGTCATTTCTGACAATCGAAACAGTGCCGTTCGCCGTCATTGCAATATTTTGGCTTTGCGGCGCGAAGTGCGTGTTACGTAGATAAATACCTTGCCCGGCATTTAAGGTTAAGTCCCCGGCAGCATTCAATTGGCTCAGCCAGCGGGCACCATCGACGCCGAAATAGCGCGGGCTAGGTACAGTGTGCACTTTGACGTTGCCGTTGCGGCTGGTCAAAGTGACATGATGTCCCTTCAGATAGCTTTGACGGGCATCCAGCTCATTCACTGCTGCAACGTTCAGACTCTTGCCCGCAGTTAGCTCAGCACCGTCGGTGTAAAACACATCATCGGCAACCACAGTCAGGTCGTTACGCGCGTTTATTTTATCGGTACTGATAACACGTCCCGCATGCAGCACAATGTTGTGAGCTACCAGTGAGTCAGGCCGTCCCGAAGCCACCACCTCACTAAGCTGATTTCCCGCCGGCGTCGAAGTTTTAATTTCTATCTGATTTTTAAAATCCGCAACCAAATTGCCGCCCGCCAACATGGCTGAGGCCGGATAGCCAGAAGCCGACCAGCTCTTTTGCCCGCCTTTTCTGACATAAATGACATATTCCGGGATCGACGATTTCTGATCCTGCCATTTATGTCCCAGAACAACGTTAGGATTCGGCACTTTCGGTTCGAACAGTGCATAGTCGTTCATGTCCCCCGTCATTTCACTGCGCACGCCCAGATTATTACCAGTTAAAATCAGATCGTTAGTCGCTTTTATTGTGCTGACGTGGTTCCAAAGCTCCGACGCATTAATGTAGGCATTCTTCCCTGAAATGATTTCTGCGGGATGGCTGTCGGTCACTACGGTAAAACGCGCGCGTTCACTGTTAACCCAGGGCGTTTTTTTGAAATCGACGTGTCCCAACCAGGTGAAATTTTTATCTTCAAAGTCCGCCAAATAATCAAAAAATTGGTAATCAAATTGCCCCTCGTACACACCATCAGCCAACCAACGATCGATATCCTTGTTGTCCTTCGGCGCGTTGTTGGAGGAAATGGCGAACTGCTGGCGAACGTTGTTCAAACTCTCCGTGCGTATCACTAAATCGCCGCTGTTGGTCAGGATTTTCGCCGAACGGTTCTCGACGGATTTAGCCTTGTTGCCCTGCGCATCCTTTTGGATCCACATATTTTTATTGGCGTGCAACTTGGCGTTTTCCCCGGCGTTGCGGATATGGTCGCCGAAGATGCGCATATCGCCGCTGGTGCTGGTTTGCCCGTCATTCACCAGCGTCGTTGCTGCCAGCGTGGCGTTGCCGTCCGCCTGCACGACAGCACCCCGCGTAATGTGCAATCCCTTGGCGCTGACATTGAGGTCACCCTTGCTGTGCGTGGTGCCGTTAAGCACCAGGTTACCGTTAACGCTCAGCGTAATATCCCGCTGTTTGCTGGTGAGGTCTTTCAGGTTCACCCCCACCCCATCCTCGTTGGCCACCAGGCGGATTTTGTTGGCGTACATGCCGCCCAGCGCTTTGGTATCCACGGCCAGTTGGGGCTTAGCGCCTTCACCGGCGATCGGTTTGATGCTGCCGTCCTTGAAGCTGATGCGGTTGGCGCCCTGAGTCAGAGACAGATTTTGTGCATTGATTTTGCCGTTCAACTCGGTGGCGCGGCTGATGATATCGACATAGTCGGCGCCGCTGCCGTCCAGCCCTTTACCGCCGATGGTGACGCCGCCTTTTTTCACCTCCAGCGCTTCCAGCGCGCCCTGCTTGTCGAACTGCGGTTTGCCGGTGGTCAGCGTCACGCCCGGCGCGTTGATAAAGCCGCAGCCGTCGCAGGTGATGCCATTCGGGTTGGCGATCATCACGTTGGCCTTGTTGCCGAATACCTCGAGTTTACCCTGCAACTCGGAACGACTGCCGCCGATCACCTCATTGATGATCAACTCCGCCGGTTTTCCCTTCAGGTAGGTGTTGCCCTGCGCGCTGTAGATCTCCACGCCCAGCTGCGTTTTGCCGCCGTGTGTGGCGTTATTCAATACGGCACCCTGTGGCCCAACGTTGAAATCTTTATAGGTGTTGTGGGAGATGCCCGCACCGTTCGGCGTGGCGATATTCACCACCGGTACGTTGCCCGGCTTGATAACCACCTGCGTATTGCCGTTAGCGGCGGTAATGCCGGCGGCGAACGCCGGGTGCAACGGCTGGAAAGCCGTCAGGTAGATCAGCAAATAGCTGGCGCCCCGCGCCAGCGGATGATTGAGCTTATCCATATTCATTCCTTCGAAAGGATGTTGTTTTGAACGCCGAGGCGCTCCTGCTATGTGCTGGCGTTATAACGTGACGGTGGCTTGCCAGTAGGCCACCCAACGATCCGGTTGCAGGCTGTCTGGGTGCGTCAGCGGTTTACCGACGGTGACCGCCTGATTGAACCAGCGGCCGCTTAGCGTGGCGCCCAGCGCCGCCCCGACGACGCTGCCGCCGTCTATCTGCCCGGCGCGCCCCTGCAGCCAGCCGGCGTCTAACGCGCCGGTCAAAGAAAGCTCCCCCAGCCTCGGCAAGGTCTGCCATTGCCAGTTGAGTTCATTGCGCCAGTAGGCGCCGCGATTACCGGTCAGGTACTGCTCTTTAAAGCCACGCACCGAGTATTGCCCGCCGATGGAAATGCGCTCCCCGGCATACAGGTTGTCTGCGCTGGTTTGCCCATAGGCCGAGGTCAGGTAGTAGAGGGAGGGTGCGAGCGGATAGAAATAACTGGCGCCGAGGCCAAGCTTGCGGAACTCGCTGCGCGGCGCTCCGTCGCGCTCCGGATCGTCGGCGGTGGCGCCCAGCATGCGCAGCCCGCGGCTTACCGTCGGGTTCAGCGTCATATAGCCGCCGCCCGCGACCGCGCTGTAATTGAGGCCCAGGCTGGCAATGCTGAGCGTCGGGCTGCTGACGCCCAACCGTTCACCCGCCAGCTTATTTTCCGTGGTGCGCCGCGCCAGCCCGATATCGACGGCCAGCTTGCGTTTGCCATCCCGCAGCAACGTGCGGTTGGCGCCCAAACGCTGGGTCTGGTTATTGCCTTGATAGCGGTAAGCCGCGCCGTTGAATGGCACCTGCTGGAAAAAATCGTTCCAGGCGTACTGGTAGCTGAACAGCCAATAGCCATAGGGTAAGGTGACGCTGCCGTTCAGGCTGCGGCTGCGATGATGCGGGCTGAAATCGTTATTGCGCGCTGCGGAGAGCGACCACTGGTCGGCCAGGCGCAGCGGGTTGTCCAGCACCACGCCGGCATTCATCTGCCCGGTGCCGGTGCTTTTCTGGCCGCTGTTATCGGCGCCGAAAGAGAAAGAGACCGGCGCGCGCGTGGCGCCACGCAGCAAAACCACGTTGGAAAAGCCGGGTTGCTCGCCAGGTTGAATATCGATGGTCACCTGCTGCGAAGCCAGCCGGTTGAGCTGCTCCATGCCCTGCTCGATATCGCGCAGATTCAATACGTCGCCGACCAGGCCGGGAAATGCCATCTTCAGCGCCGGCGTCTGCTCGCCATTCTGCGTGATGGACTCGATTCGCCCTTCGCTGACGCTGACGACCAACACGCCACGGGAGATATCCTGCTCCTGCAGCCAGGCCTGCGAAGTGACATAGCCGCGTTGCAGATAAGCATTGGTGGTTTCACGCACCAGGCGGTTGATGTGCTCCAGCGTCAGACAGCTTCCCTGATACGGGCGCGCCAGGCTTTCTTTCACCGACCAGGAAAGATGCTCGGCGCTCTCAAAAACAATCTGCCGCACCGTTTGGCAAACCGCCCCTGCGGCGGCCGGCTCAGGCAGCGGTAACGCCGGCAGTTCAACGCTATTTTGCAGCGCCTCGCGTTGCTGCTGCGCCTGCTCCAGCAACGTTTTCTGCTGTTGGGTAATGCTGTCGCGGTCAGCAGGGCTGGTGATTTCCGCGCACCACGCAGAGCTGCAAAACGCCAAGAGCACAGGCCAAATCCTCAGCTTCCATGCACACATTTAAACACATCCATTTACGTTAACTTACATACCTTAGCGAAGTATATACAATTTACGCCGCAAATCAACGATAATGAGAATCACTTCCATTTAATCAAAGTCACAATGTGACAAAAAATGCAGATATGCCACAACCACCGTGTCTTATTACCCAGAGTGCATTTAATTAATATTAAAATTAAAAAAACAAATAATAAGAGCAAATGAATTCAATATTAAAATAACACATTCAATATCGACAAAAACAAACAAGCAGAGTTTACAAAGTTAACTCGTCATTTTATCTTGGTAGTTCTATTCGCATAATTAATTCATAAAAAACATAGTTATTAATTAACCAATAAAGAAAAACAATATCGGGAATAGCCTCATGTTTAACCGTGATATAGAACTGTTTATTCGAGATTACGTTAATGATATCAAAGCCGGCAGCGCTGCGCTGTTTGCCGGCGCCGGGCTGTCCATCCCCGCCGGTTTCGTTAGCTGGAAAGAGCTTATCGGCGATATCGCTTATGAACTGGAGCTGGATATCGAAAAAGAGAGCGATCTTATTTCTCTGGCGCAATATCACCTCAATGAAAAAGGCAACAGACATAAGATAAATCAAAAAATAATTACAGAATTCGCTGAACAGGCGGAAGAAACAGAAAACCACCGGATTATCGCCAGATTACCGATAGCGTCACTTTGGACCACTAACTACGACGACCTGATTGAAAAAACCTATGCCCGTTATAATCGCGTCTGCGACGTCAAAACCACGCCGGAAAGCCTGACTAATAACATTCATAAACGTGATGTTGTTTTATATAAAATGCATGGTGACTATAGAAATCCCAACCAGGCGATTATCACCCGCGAACAATACGAAACTTACTCCCGTACACACCTTCCTTTTATCAACATGCTGATGGCGGAGCTGACTGCCAAAACCTTCCTGTTTATCGGTTTCAGCTTTGAAGACCCCAACCTGCAATATGTATTGAGCCGCCTTTACGCGCAGTACGGCGAAGGGCAGAGAAACCACTACTGCATCATGCGGCGCGTCCAGCTCGGCGACAGCGGCAGCGAGGATCAGGCGTCTTGCGATTACAACAGCCGCAAACAAGGCTTGATGATTAACGATCTGCGCCGTTACGGCATTCAAACGCTGTTGGTGGATGACTATCGGCAAATCACTGACCTGCTGTATGCCATCGAAACGCAGTTCAAGAAAAGCACGGTGTTTATCTCCGGCAGCGCCGACAACTACCAGCCCTATGCCCGTGAAGAGTCCATCCAGTTCATACATCGTCTGGCGCGCCTGCTTATCCACAAACAGTATCGCATCGTCAACGGTTTCGGCTGGGGCGTAGGCACAGCGGTGATCAACGGCGCATTGGAAGCCATTTACGACAGCCAAGGAAAAATCAGCGAAAGCCAGCTGGTGCTGCGTCCTTTCCCCCAATTCGCCAGCGGCGGCATTACCCTACCGGCACTTTGGCACGAATACCGTCAGAACATGATTTCGCTCAGCGGCATCGCAATCTTTTTGTTCGGCAACAAACGCAACGCCGAAGGCGAATACGTGCTGGCCGACGGTTTATTGAAAGAGTTCCAGATCGCCACGGAACAAGGCTGCGTCTGCATTCCTATCGGTTGTACCGGCAGCGCATCTGCCGAGATCTACCGAAAAATCAAGGAGGAGATGAAAGAAACCCTCTACTACCGCAACCCCGCCGCCATGAATCTGCTGGATCAGCTTAACGAACCGGGCAGCCTGGCGGAGAAGAAAAAAAGCCTGTTGGCGCTTATCGATATCATTACTAAGGATAACCCCCGATGACCAGAAAATGTTTTTACAGTTTCCATTATGAGCCGGACAACTGGCGCGCTTCTCAGGTACGCGAAATGGGCTCTCTGGAAGGTAACCGGCCAGCCACGGATAACGATTGGGAGGAAGTGAAAAAAGGCGGTGACGCCGCCATCGCCGCTTGGATCAAGGGCCAGTTGGACAATCGCAGCTGCGCCGTGATTCTCGCCGGTAAAGATACCGCTGATCGCAAATGGATTAATTTCGAAATATGCGAGGCTTGGAAAAAAGGCATGGGCGTGCTGGTGGTGTATATACACAATTTGAAAGACAGCGCCGGCGACCAAACCACGAAAGGTAAAAACCCGTTGGATCACATCAAGCTGGGTGACGCAAAGCTTTCCACAATCGCCAAAGCCTATGATCCGCCTTATTCGACCAGCACCAATGTCTATAACCATATAAAAGACAATTTGGCTGAGTGGGTAGAAGAAGCGATCCGCATTCGTAAAAATTACTGACGCCCCTGATAGACAAAAGGCTGCACGGTTGTGCAGCCTTTCGTTTGTTCATAGCCCAAACGGCCTCACCCATACCGCCCGGTAATATAATCCTCGGTGCGGCGCTGGCGCGGCGACGTGAAAATGGCGTCGGTGTCGTTGTATTCCACCAGCCGCCCCTGATGAATAAAGGCGGTGTAGTCGGAGACGCGCGCCGCTTGCTGCATGTTGTGCGTCACCAGCACCACGCTATAGCGCTGCTTGAGTGCGGAAATCAGCTCTTCGATGGTCAGCGTGGAGATCGGATCGAGCGCCGAGGTCGGCTCGTCGAGCAGCAATACTTCCGGCTCGATGGCGATGGCGCGCGCGATCACCAGGCGCTGCTGCTGGCCGCTGGACAAGCGGAACGCATTTTCGCGCAGCCGGTCTTTTACCTCATGCCACAACGCGGCGGCGCGCAGTGAACGCTCCACCGCTTCATCCAGCAAGCGCCGGTCGCGCACGCCCTGCAGCCGCAGGCCGTACACCACGTTTTCATAGATCGATTTCGGGAACGGGTTCGGCCGTTGGAACACCATGCCCACCCGCCGCCGCAGCGCCGCCACGTCGATCTGCGCGCCGGAGATCGCCGCGCCGTTCAGCTGCAGATCGCCCTCAATGCGGCAGTTGTCCACCAGATCGTTCATGCGATTGAAACAGCGCAGCAGCGTCGATTTGCCGCAGCCCGAAGGGCCGATCAGGGCCGTCACCCGATGTTTCGGGATACGCAGCGAAATATCGTGCAGCACCTGTTTGTCACCATAAAACAGGTTCAGGCCGTTGACCGCCAGCGCGGTCTGTTCATCGTCGAGATGCTGGACATCCAGCCGGGGCAAACTGCCTGGCGTCATCAAACCCATTACGCACTCCCCAAAAATAGCGTCATTGTTACTGCGACCATGCTCGGTACCGCTCCCTCAACGAATGGCGGATGCCCATCGCCGCCAGATTCAAACTCACCACGATCGTCACCAGCAAGAAGGCGGTGGCGAACACCAGCGGCCGCGCCGCCTCCACGCTCGGGCTCTGGAATGCCATATCGTAGATCTGGAAGCTCAAATGCATGAACTTCCGCTCCAGGTGCAGATACGGGAAAATCTCGTCCACCGGTAGCACCGGCACCGATTTCACGACCCCCACCAGCATCAGCGGCGCGGTCTCCCCGGCGGCGCGCGCCACCGCCAGGATCAGGCCGGTCATCATCGCCGGCGCCGCCATCGGCAGCACGATGCGCCACAGCGTCTCGGCCCGGCTGGCGCCCAGCGCCATCGAGCCCTGCCGCAGCGAGGCGGGAATGCGCGACAGCCCTTCCTCGGTGGCGACGATCACCACCGGCAGCGTCAGCAGCGCCAGCGTCAGCGCCGCCCACAGCACGCCGGGCGTGCCGAAGGTCGGGTTGGGCAAAGATTCAGGATAGAACAGCTGATCGAGCGTGCCGCCGATCATATAAACGAAGAAGCCGAGGCCGAAGACGCCGTAGACGATCGAGGGCACGCCGGCCAGATTGACCACCGCGATGCGGATCACCCGCGTCAGCAGATTGTTGCCGGCATATTCGTGCAGATACAGCGCCGCGATCACGCCAAACGGCATCACCACGATCGACATCAGGATCACCATCAACACCGTACCGAAAATGGCCGGGAACACCCCGCCTTCGGTATTCGCCTCACGCGGGCTGTCGGTGAGAAACTTCTTCACCTGCTCGCCCCAGTGCGTCAGCTTCTCGGTGGTGCTCATGGCGTTCGGGTACCAGGCATCGCGCACCTGGCTGAGCGGAATGGTCAACGTCTGCCCGTGCATGTCGCGCAGCAGCAACGCGTCGCGCTGGCGATCGCGGTTCAGCCCCGCCAGACGTTCGGACAACAGCTGATACTGCCGCTGCAGCTCCAGCCGTTCGGCCTTGATGGCGTCCTGTGCGCGGGCGTCCAGCTTATCGTCGCGCTGCAGGCGCTTTTCCCGCAGCCGCAGCGCGTCAAACTGCTGATTGATGCGCGCCATGTCGCGGAATTGAATGTCGTGCGCCTGGCGCGAGAGCGCGGCGATTTGCGGCAGGCGCTGCTGCAACGCCTGCCCCAGATTGCGGCCGGTCAGTGGTTGCCCGTCTTCCAGCAGCCCCGCCAGATAGCCGTAAGCGGTGCCGTGGCTGTCGCGTTCCAGCACCAGCAGGCTGCGTGGCGTGCTTTGGCTGCGGATATCGCTGGCCAGCAAGGTGCGGAAATCCTGCCCCTCGCGTTCGCGGTTGCCGACCTTAATCAGATAACGTTCGACGTTCTGCGCCTCGCCCGGCGGCGTGACGCCCGCCTCAGCCAGTTGGCGCCGGGAAATGCTTTGTTGCTGGTACAACTCACCGATCACCGTCACCGGCCCAGCGCCGTTCTGATTCAGTTCGAACTGATAAAGCGGGCTCGGCCAGAAATAGCGCATCCCCTGCCCGGCCAGCAGTAGCAGAATGCCGATCAGCGCCAACAGGCTGACGGCCACCGAACCGGCGGTCAGCCACACCCACGGCGACCCGCTCTTCACCCAGCTCTTCATGGCGCCTCCTGATTCGGCGTGTAACGCTTACGCAACCGCAGGCGCACCGCCTCCGCCAGCGTGTTGAACACGAAGGTGAAGACAAACAGCACCAGCGCAGTCAGGAACAGCACGCGGTAATGGCTGCTGCCGGAAACCGCCTCCGGCATTTCAATGGCGATGTTGGCCGCCAGCGCGCGCAGCCCCTGGAACAGGCTGCCGTCGATAATCGGCGTGTTGCCGGTAGCCATCAGCACGATCATGGTTTCCCCCACCGCGCGGCCAAAGCCGATCATCAGCGCGGAGAAAATGCCAGCGCTGGCGGAAGGCAGCACCACTTTGATCACCGTCTGCCATTGGGTGGCGCCCAGCGCCAAAGAGCCCTGGCTCAGGGTGGCCGGCACGCTGAACAGCGCGTCCTCCGCCAGCGAGAAGATGATCGGCACCAGCGCGAAGCCCATCGCCACGCCCACCACCAGCGCATTACGCTGGTCATAATTATCCCCCAGCCAGAAATGCAACGGCTCACCAAACAGCGCCACCTCCAGCCACGGCCCCAGGCTGAACGCCAGCCACACCGTCAACGCCAGCAGCGGCAACAGCAACAGCAGATCGACGCCCGGCCGGCAGCGCGGCATAAAACGATGGGTCAACGCGCCGCACAGCAACACCGCCGCCGCCAGCAACAGCGGCAACGCCAGCACCGCCAACAGATACTGCTCGATGATCGGCGCCAGCCAGATGCCTGCCACCAGCCCGATCACCACCGTCGGCAGCGCGCCCATCACTTCGATAGCCGGTTTGATCACCCGCCGTAGCCCCGCCGTCATAAAGTAAGCGGTATAGATGGCGCCGGCCAAGGCCAAGGGTATGGCGAACAGCATCGCGTAAGCCGCCGCCTTGAAGGTGCCGAAGATCACCGGCATCAGGCTGAATTTGGGTTGGTAGCTGTCTTCGCCGGAGGTGGACTGCCAGACGTAGGCCGGCTGCGGGTAGTTCTCATACCACACCTTGCCCCACAGCGAACGCCAGGTGACGTCCGGATACGGGTTGTCGAGCGCATAGCGCTGCCAGCCCTGCGCGCTCTCCAGCAGCAGACCATCGCCGCGCGGCGCGAACGCCATCTGCCGCACCTCGGCACCCAAACGGGTATTCAGCAGCGGCTGCGGTTGAATGGCGGAAAATAACGAGAAGCCGCCATCGGGCCGCAGAGTGGCGAACACACGGCGGTAAGGCTCGGCCACCGTCAGCTCCTGCCCGTCAGCACCGTGATCGAAATGCTGCACCGGCGTCAGGCGCCAGCGCCGATCTTTTTCCACCTCGAACCACTCGCGCAGATTGCCGTCGGCGCCCTTGATCAGCAGCGCGCTACCGCCGGGCAGCGCCGTCATCTGATACGGGGCGTGTTCGCCAAGGGTACGCGTTTCACGCAGCTGCAGCTGCGCGCCGTCGATCTGATAACGCGCCAGCCGGTTGCCGGTCAGCAGGTAAAGCTGGCGGCCATCCGGCGTCAGCACCAGTTGCTCCCCGTCGTGCTCCAGCGGACGCTCGCTGAACTGCGGCGGCCGGTCGGGGCTGAAGCGACCGAACACCAGGCGCCGATCGTCGGTCACCCCGGCCAACAGATACTGCCCGCGATGCGCATCCGCCAACGACAGCAGTTTCAGCGGTTTGTTCTGCGGATCCAGCGCCAACGGCTGTTGCCCAAGCGGGAACTGCCACTGCGGCCGGCCGTTTTCCGCCGTCGCGAAGTCCGCGCGTGCCACCACCAACCGGCCGTTGGCCTGCGCCAGCGCAAACAGATCGCGCTCTCCGGCAGCCTGCGCGAGCAGCGCCGGTTTGGCCAGCAGCGTCTGCTGCACCAGCGGCGTCTGGGCCTGGCCGCTCGGCGCCGGCGTCAGACGATAAAATTGCCCCGCGCCCTGCGCGTCGATGCGATAACCCACGCGCTGCTGCACGTCCATGCCCAGCGCCAGCGCCGGGGCCGACACCGCGATCGGCAGCGGCTGAGCCTGCCCAAGCGAGGCCGGTTTGAACAGCGGCAGCACCGCAAACAGCAGATAAACGAAGATCAGCATCAACGTCATCAGCACCATCAGCCCGCTGGCGGTCACTGCCGCCTGCACGCCGCGGTCGATGCGCCCGCGCATGCGATCTCGGGGATGTTGATTGGCCGTCGTCTGTGTCATGTGTCTCGCTGTCGCTGATGTAATCGGGCTTACGCCGTAAGATAACCGGGCATCTTATGTCAGTTTTATGACGTTTGCATGACAAAGTTACCCGACTCAACCCAGGTTTTTTACACTGCCAACAGACAATATGAATTTGATATATTGCTGAAAAATGACCATAAGCACGCTTTATAACGCCAAGAATAAGCCTGCTAGCCGTCATTTCATGCTGATCGTTTTACTGCCGAGCATCCCGCCGCGGGGAAAATTTATTGCCGCCGAAAAACGCCGCGCGCCAACGCAATGGATATGTTGGACTTTCCTGTCAATCTCTCGCAATAATGATGAAGGACACTAGAGCGGCATCCGGGCGCTGCGTCCCGGATCCTATTCTAAATTTGAACTGGAGTGGCAATGGGTCAGGAAAAGCTCTACATCGAAAAAGAACTAAGCTGGTTATCCTTTAATGAACGCGTGTTGCAGGAAGCCGCAGATAAGAGCAATCCCCTGATTGAACGTATGCGTTTTCTGGGCATTTACTCCAACAACCTCGACGAGTTCTATAAAGTCCGCTTCGCCGATCTCAAACGGCGCATCCTGATCAGCGAAGAGCAAGGCTCCGCCGGTTCCTCGCGCCACCTGCTGAAAAAGATCCAGGCCAAGGTGCTGAAAACCGATCAGGAATTCGACGGCCTGTACAACGATCTGCTGCTGGAAATGGCGCGCAACCAGATCTTCCTGATCAACGAACGCCAGGTGTCCGAAAACCAGCAAATCTGGCTGCGTCAGTATTTCAAACAGCATCTGCGCCAGCACATCACGCCGATCCTGATCAACCACGACACCAATCTGGTGCAGTTCCTGAAAGACGATTACACCTATCTGGCGGTAGAGATTATCCGCGGCGCGCGCACCGACTATGCGCTGCTGGAAATCCCCTCGGACAAAGTGCCGCGCTTCGTCAATCTGCCGCCGGAAGCGCCGCGCCGCCGCAAGCCGATGATCCTGCTGGACAACATCCTGCGTTACTGCCTGGATGAAATCTTCAAAGGCTTCTTCGACTACGATGCGCTCAACGCCTATTCGATGAAAATGACCCGCGACGCGGAGTACGATCTGGTCACCGAAATGGAATCCAGCCTGCTGGAACTGATGTCCTCCAGCCTGAAACAGCGCCTGACCGCCGAGCCGGTGCGCTTTGTTTATCAGCGCGACATGCCGAACGAAATGGTGGAACTGCTGCGCGGCAAGCTGGGCATCTCCAACTACGATTCGGTGATCGCCGGTGGCCGCTACCACAACTTTAAAGACTTCATCAGTTTCCCGAACGTCGGCAAGGCCAATCTGGTCAACAAGCCGCTGCCGCGCCTGCGCCACATCTGGTTCGACGGTTTCCGCAACGGCTTCGACGCCATTCGTGAAAAAGACGTGCTGCTCTACTACCCGTACCACACCTTCGAGCACGTGCTGGAGCTGCTGCGCCAGGCGTCGTTCGATCCGAGCGTGTTGGCGATCAAAATCAACATCTACCGCGTGGCGAAAGATTCGCGCATCATCGAATCGATGATCCACGCCGCGCACAACGGCAAGAAGGTCACGGTGGTGGTCGAGCTGCAGGCGCGCTTCGACGAAGAGGCCAACATTCACTGGGCGAAGCGCCTGACCGAAGCCGGCGTACACGTGATCTTCTCCGCGCCGGGGCTGAAAATCCACGCCAAACTGTTCCTGATTTCGCGCCGTGAAGGCGATCAAATTGTGCGCTATGCTCATATCGGCACCGGCAACTTTAACGAAAAAACCGCGCGCATCTACACCGACTATTCGCTGTTGACCGCCGACTCGCGCATCACCAACGAGGTGCGTCGGGTGTTCAACTTTATCGAGAACCCCTACCGGCCGGTCACCTTCGACAACCTGATGGTGTCGCCGCAGAACTCGCGCCTGAAGCTGTATGAGCTGATCGACAACGAAATCGCCAACGCCCAGGCCGGGGAACAGGCCGGCATTATGTTGAAAATAAATAATCTGGTGGATAAAGGGCTGGTAGATCGGTTATATACCGCGTCCGGCGCCGGCGTGAAGATCCGCCTGCTGGTGCGGGGCATGTGTTCCCTGATTCCCAACCTGCCGGGGATCAGCGACAATATTCAGGTGATCAGCATCGTCGATCGCTTTTTGGAACACGATCGGGTTTACGTTTTCGACAACAAAGGTGACAAACGGGTGTATCTGTCCTCCGCCGACTGGATGACCCGCAACATAGATTACCGTATCGAAGTGGCGGTATCGCTGCTGGATCCGGCGCTGAAACAGCGCGTTCTGGACATTCTGGAGATCCTGTTCAGCGATACGGTCAAGGCCCGTTATGTGGATAAAGAACTGAGCAACCAGTACGTGCCGCGCGGCAACCGCCGCAAAGTGCGCGCCCAGGTGGCTATTTACGAGTATTTAAAAGCTCTGGAACAACCAGGACAGTAGGCCAGCAACTATGCCGCTAAAAAACACTGCAACGAACAAACCGCAGGAAATCGCCGCCATCGACCTCGGGTCGAACAGTTTCCACATGGTGATCGCCCGCGTCGTCAACGGCGCCTTACAGGTATTGGGCCGTTTGAAACAACGGGTACATCTCGCCGACGGATTGGACAGCAACAACGTACTCAGTGAAGAGGCGATAGAACGCGGCCTGGCCTGCCTGGCCCTGTTTGCCGAACGGCTGCAGGGCTTCCCGGCGGATAACGTCACCATCGTCGGGACCCACACCCTGCGTCAGGCGGTGAACGCCGAAGTATTCCTCAAGCGCGCCGCCAAAGTGATCCCCTACCCGATCGAAATCATCGCCGGCCAGGAAGAGGCGCGCCTGATCTTCATGGGCGTGGAACACACCCAGCCGGAGAAAGGCCGCAAGCTGGTGATCGACATCGGCGGCGGCTCCACCGAGCTGGTGATCGGCGAAGACTTCGAGCCGCTGCTGGCGGAAAGCCGTCGCATGGGCTGCGTCAGCTTCGCCCAGCTGTTCTTCCCGGGCGGAGAGATCAGCAAAAACAACTTCCGCCGCGCTCGGCTGGCGGCGGCACAGAAGCTGGAAACGCTGGCCTGGCAGTACCGCATTCAGGGCTGGCAGTACGCGCTGGGCGCCTCGGGTACCATCAAGGCCGCCCACGAAGTGCTGGTGGCGATGGGAGAAAAAGACGGTCTCATCACCCTGGAACGCCTGGAAATGCTCGCCGAACAGGTGCTGCAGTTCAAAAGCTTCGGCTCGCTGAGCCTGCCGGGGCTGTCGGAAGACCGCCAATCGGTGTTCGTGCCGGGGTTGGCTATCCTGTGCGGCGTGTTCGACGCGCTGGCGATCCGCGATCTGCGCTTGTCCGACGGCGCGCTGCGCGAAGGCGTGCTGTATGAAATGGAAGGCCGTTTCCGCCACCAGGACATCCGCAGCCGCACCGCCAAGAGCCTGGCCGATCACTACAACATCGACCGCGAACAGGCCAAGCGGGTGCTGGAAACCACCGAACTGCTCTACTCGCAGTGGATGGCGCAAAACACCAAGCTGGCGCATCCGCAGCTGGAGGCCCTGCTGAAATGGGCCGCCATGCTGCACGAAGTGGGGCTGAGCATCAACCACAGCGGCATGCATCGCCATTCGGCCTACATTCTGCAAAACTCCAATCTGCCTGGCTTTAACCAGGAACAGCAGCTGCTGTTGGCGGCGTTGGTGCGTTTCCACCGCAAGGCGATCAAGCTGGAAGAGCTGCCGCGCCTCAACCTGTTCAAAAAGAAACACTACCTGCCGCTGATCCAGCTGCTGCGTCTGAGCACCCTGCTCAACAACCAGCGCCAGTCGACCACCACGCCGGAAACGCTGCGCCTGACCACCGACGACAACCACTGGACGCTGCGCTTCCCGGCCGGCTACCTGGCGCAAAACAACCTGGTGCAGCTGGACTTCGAGCGCGAGCAGGCCTACTGGAACGACGTCGTCGGCTGGAAGCTGCTGATCGACGAAGAAGGCTCGCAAGACGAACAGCGCTCCGCCTGATCCCCCGCCCCCTGCCAGCCAGGGGGTTTTTCTTTCCGCCCCCGCTCCGCCAACCTAAACGAAACCCTAATACGGCGCGCCGCCCGCCGGAAAAAAATGGACAACTTTTGTCATCAGCGCCTAAAATCCGGTTACAAATTCTCGAGCGAATAACACAGGACACCGGCATACCGGGTGATATATGCGCAAGAAAACCACCGGACAGATGACGAAGATAGTGTTGTTTATCAGCTTTATCATTTTAGTCGGCCGACTGCTGTACGCCGCCGTGGTGGCGGTGCCTCATCATCAGGAAAAAAAGCAGGCCGCTGCGCAAAACGCCGCCGAAGTCAGCGCGCCGCAACAGGACGCCTCCTCTGAATAACCGCCGCGCCCCGTCCGTTTCATAAAAATGACTCCGGCACTCGCTATGCTCTATCTTTTAATGAGCCTGCGTCAGGAACGCCGAGCGCCCGTTAAGGAACACCATGTCAGCCGCAACCCATAACGTCAAAAAAGTCGCTGAACACCGCCAGCGCATTCTTACTCTGTTGTTGAACAATAAGGAATTGGTCGACGGCATTCTCGGCCGGCCGGGGGATGAACACGCCCTCAGCCAAAGCGAACGGCTGAACCAAACGGCGGAAATTACCGGCCTGCTGGACGACATGCACGCCGCCGACCTGGCGGACCTGCTGGAAGCGCTGCCGCAGGACGAACGCATGGCGCTGTGGCGGCTGGTGGGCAACAGCAAGCGCGGCCAGACGCTGGTGGAAGTCGCCGAGCCGGTCTGGGACAGCCTGATCGAGGAAATGAGCGACAAAGACCTGCTCAAGGCGATCAAAACGCTGGATGTCGACGAACAGGCCTACCTGGCGCAATACCTGCCGCGTAACCTGATGGGCCGGTTGCTGACCTCGCTGGAGCCGGAGCAGCGCGCCCAGGTGCGCGAGATGAGCCAATACGCCAAAGACAGCGTCGGCTGGATGATGGATTTCGAACTGGTGACGGTGCGGCCGGACGTCACGCTCGGCGCGGTGCACCGCTTTTTGCGCATGCGCAAAACCATTCCCGACGCCACCGATAAACTGTTCGTCACCGATCGCAAAAACACCCTGCTGGGCGAGCTGCCGCTGACCGCGGTGCTGCTGAACGACCCGGAGATCCCGGTGCGCGACGTGATGGACAGCGATCCCGCCACCTTTCAGCCCGAAGACAAGGCCGATGATGCGGCCGGCGCCTTCGAACGTTATGACCTGATCAGCGCCCCGGTGGTTGATGCCAAAGGCAAACTGATGGGCCGCCTGACCATCGAAGAGATCGTCGACGCCGTCAACGAAGAGAGTGACACCAATTTGCGCCGCATGGGCGGTTTGAGCCCGGAAGAAGACGTGTTCGCCCCGGTCAGCAAGGCGGTCAAGACCCGCTGGGCCTGGCTGGCGATCAACCTCTGCACCGCATTCATCGCCTCCCGCGTGATCGGCCTGTTCGAACACACCATTTCCCAGCTGGTGGCACTGGCGGCGCTGATGCCGATCGTCGCCGGCATCGGCGGCAACACCGGCAACCAGACCATCACCATGATCGTGCGCGCGCTGGCGCTGCACCAGATCGAAGTCGGCAACATCTCGCGCCTGATGCTCAGAGAGTTGGGGGTGGCCATCATCAACGGCGTAGTGTGGGGCGGCATCATGGGCGTGATCACCTGGCTGCTGTATGGCGACGCGGCGATGGGCGGCGTAATGACGCTGGCGATGCTGCTCAACCTGCTGCTGGCGGCGCTGATGGGCGTGGTGATCCCGATGACCATGCTCAAACTGGGCCGCGATCCGGCGGTCGGCTCCAGCGTGCTCATCACCGCGCTGACCGACACCGGCGGCTTCTTCATCTTCCTCGGCCTCGCCACCCTGTTCCTGCTGTAAGACGCTCAAAGCCGGCCCCGCGCCGGCTTTTTCGTCATTCTGTCGCCGGGCCTGCGCTAATGCAGTAAAGTCGGCCCTCCCGGTAGGTTTTCCTCTCACGCTGTACTACCCTTTGCCAATAAATCGTCTTAATTCATCCACGTCATGAATTCAATCACAGGCAGAGGCCATCGGTAAGGGTGTCTATGGAGATCAGCGCGCCGAACACGTTCGGCACACACAAAGGCGTCGTGCTGACGCATTCCCTGTTCGTGGCGCTGGCGACGTTTTTGCTCGCCTTGCTGAGCCTGTCGTTATCCAGTGAGGCTCATCACTTCACGCCGCTGTGGTTCCCGACCGCCGCCGCGATCGCCGTGCTGTATCGCCATCCCCCGCGTCATTGGGGTTTGCCGCTGCTGGCCAGCGGCACAGGCATCGTGCTCGCCAGCTTCCTGCTGTTCGGCCTCAGCGCCATTCCCGTCAAGCTGGCCGCCATCAACCTGCTGGAAGCGGCAGTGTGCGCTCTGCTGCTGCGCCGCACGCTGCCGGCGATCGATCCGCTGAGCGATCTGGGCTGTTGGCTGCGCTTCGTGGTCTGCGCGGTGATATTTACCCCATTGTTCAGCGCGCTGCTGGCCGCCGGACTGACCCCCACGCCGGACCAGACGTTTTGGCAATCGTTCGGCACCTGGTTCATCGCTGAGGCGATAGGGGTGCTGTCGCTGGCGCCGCTCGGGCTCACCTATCACCGCCGCCTGTTGGCTGGGCTGAATCCGTATCCGCTGCTGTTGACCCTGATGGGATCGCTGGCCTTCAGCTATCTGGCGCTGACGCATCTGCCCTTCCCCTTTACCTTCGTCATCCTGCCGCTGCTGTGGGCGGCTATCGCCCTGTCGCGCTTCGAAACCTTCACCGTCTGTTTCTGTACAATCCTGCTGATCACCGTCCTGCTGTCGCTGGGCCTGATGCGCCTTACGTCTTCCCGGCACACTTTCCTGGGCGAACTCGGCCTCTATCTGCCGATGTTGCTGATCCTGATCCCGGCGCACGCCATGGCGATGGTGATGCACACCTTCCGGGTGGAAAAGCAACATATCGTCGAGAGCGAAAGCCGCTTTCGCAGCGCGCTGGAGTATTCCGCCATCGGCATGGCGCTGGTGTCGCCGGAGGGCAAATGGCTGCAGGTTAACCAGGCGCTGTGCAAGCTGCTCGGCTATCCGCCCGAAAGACTTTATCGCCTGACCTTTCAAGAGATCACCCACCCGGACGATCTGAACGCCGACCTATCCCAACTGCACGAACTGCTCGACGGCCATATCAGCAGCTACACCCTAGAGAAGCGCTATATCCGCAGCGACGGCCAGACGGTCTGGGCGCTGCTGGCGGTCTCGCTGGTGCGCGACGGCGAAGGCCGGCCGTTGTACTTCATCTCTCAGGTGGAGGACATCAGCGACCTTAAGCGCAGCGAGGCGGAGAACAACCGGTTGGTGGAGCGCATCACGCTGGCCAACCAGGTGGGCGGCGTCGGCATCTGGGAATGGGTGATGGGCCAGGAAAACTTCACCTGGGATCAGCGCATGTTCGAACTCTACGATCTCACCCCCGACCAAACGCCGACGCTGGCGTTGTGGCGCACCCTGCTGGTGCCGGAAGATCGCGAGCGCACCGATCGCGAACTGGCCGAGCTCCTGGCGCAGCCGCGGCCATTCATCATGGAGTTTCGCATCACGACGCGTGGCGGCAAAGTGCGCCATATCCGCGGCCAGGGCAACGTGATCCTCGACGATCAGAGTCGGCCGCTGCGCCTGATCGGCACCAATATCGACATGACCGAGCTCAAGAGCCTCGCCGAGGCGCTGCACGAAGAAAAGGAGCGCCTGCACATCACTCTCGACGCCATCGGCGAAGGGGTGATCTCCACCGACAGCCACCTGCGTATCACCTTTATGAACCCGGTGGCGGAACAGATGTGCGGCTGGCCGCTCGAACTGGCGATCGGTATGCCCGTCGCCGGCGTGGTGCGCCTGACCAACGGCAAAGACGGCCCGGAAATCGAAAACCTCACGCAATACCCACGGCAGTGGCCGGCGGATTATGCGCTGGTGCTGCACAGCCGCGACGGGCGTTATTTCGACGTACAGCAGTCGGTCTCCCCGCTGAAAACCCTCGACGGGGAAACCATGGGTGCGGTGATGGTGCTGCAGGACGTCACCGCTTCGCGCGAACTGATGAAAAAACTCAGCTACAGCGCCTCGCACGATGCGCTGACCGGGTTGCCGAACCGCACCCGCTTCGAGAAACAGCTGAAAGCGGCGATCGTCGCCGGCGGGGAACCGTCGTCGCCGCATTCGCTGGTGTTCCTCGATCTGGATCGGTTCAAGGCGGTGAACGACACCGCCGGCCATGCGGCGGGCGATGCCCTGCTGCGGGACATCGCCCAGCTGATGCGGCATCAGCTGCGCCATAGCGACTGCCTGGCCCGGCTGGGCGGCGACGAGTTCGGGCTGATCCTGTACGACTGCCGGCTGGAACAGGCCAAATCGCTGGTGCAGCAAGTGGTTAATCAAATCAGCCAGCACCCGTTCTACTGGGAAGGGAAGATTTACCGCGTCGGCGCCAGCGCCGGCATCACACGCATCAGCGCCGACGCCAAAAGCAGCGAACTGCTGGCGCAGGCCGATATCGCCTGCTACACCGCCAAGCACCAGGGGCGCGGCCAGGTTTATCTGTACGAAACACGGCAGAAACAGCGACTGGAGCGGCAGCACGAGGTGCTGAGCCTGCAGGAAGTGCAGACGATCATCAGCGAGGGGCAACTGCGGCTGCTGACTCACGCGGTCGCGCCGCCGGCGACGCCGCTGTCGGCCGCGTTTCACCAGGTGAAGCTGCAGGTGATGGCGCCGGACGAGTGCCCGCTGTCGCACGAGGCGTTCATCGCCGCCGCGCAGCTGTACGGCCTGATGCCGGACATCGACCGTTGGACGGCGGCGCAACTGCTGGTGAAATATGCCGACGACATCAAACGCAAAGGGCTGTCGCTCGCGCTGCCGCTGGCTATCGATAGTCTGCTCAGCGCCGACTTCCAGCGCGAGCTGACGGAAACGGTGCGCACTTCCTCGCTGCCGCCGCAGGCGCTGCTGTTCAGCGTCGATGAGGCCGCGATACTGGAGCACGCCGCGCAGTGTCGGGCATTTCTCCGCGAACTGCAGCAGCAGGGCTGCCGGCTGATCGTCAACGGCTTCGGGCATAACATCAATGCGTTCGATGAGCTCAGCGACCAGAGAATCGACATCATTCGCATCGATGAGCGCTTTATCACCAACGTGCACTGCAACCAGATGGACGAGCTGATGGTCGCGATGCTCAACGGCGCGGCGCATCGAATCAAGGCGCAGACGCTCGCCGGGCCGGCCCACCAGCCGGTGACGCTGCAGGCGCTGCGCGATATCGGCATCGATCTGGCGGACGGCGATCAGGTGGCGCTGGAGCAGCCGCTGGCGGTGTTGCTCAGCGACGGTTATTTCGGCATTCGCTAATCCCTCTTCCTCACCGGCGCCGTCGCACGGGCGCCGCCGCACTCCCCCGTATTTCACATTGTGTTAACCCATACGAGATTAGTGATATAAATAACACCTTAGGCTTAAACGATTAAGTAAGATGAATCGCCCATGCGAGTATCAGCGTATCCGTTGATTTTCCTCGACATGTGATGACTCAGGATAAGGGACTATGGAAAAGAAATGGTTTTCCGCCAGGGAACTGATGGGGAAGGCGGGGTTGCCCTCAACCCCACAAGGAGTCAATTTGATGGCCCGGCGAGAAGGCTGGGTCAGTCGCCGCCGCAGCGGCGTACAGGGCAAAGCGCTGGAATACCATATCGACAGCCTGCCATTCGGCGCGCGCAGCCTCTCGGCGTTGCACGAGGCCGATCATCCGGACTACGACGTCAAACGCCAGGATCCAATACGGGTCTGGATCGAGTATTACTACCACCTGACGCCGGCCGAACGGGAAAAGCTGCTGGCGTTCCTGATGCGTGAAGGCATGAGCCGCCTGCTGCAGCTGATCGAGTCCCCCCGCTAGCCACGTTCAACTCTCCCCTTCCGGCGCCCAGCCACCGTTGTGCCACAGGTGCAGCGTGGCGTAAGAGCGCCACGGGCGCCAGCGCTCGGCGTAGCGTTCAATCTGGCGCGGCGTCATGCCAGGGAAACGCTGTTTGATCAGGTAGTCGCCGGCCAGGAACACGTCCGGCCACGACCAGGCGCGCATCGCGATATAGCTGGCGGTCCAGTTGCCGATACCGGGCAGCGCGGTCAGCGCCTTGATGCCCTGTTCGATATCCAGCACGTTGTCGAGCTGCAGCCGCCCTTCGCCCAGCGCGCGGGCAATCTCGATCAGCGCCGCCGCACGCTTCACCTGCACCCCGAGCGGGCGCAGTTCTTCGGGCTGCAGCTGCGCCACCCGTTCTACGGTGGGGAAAACGTGGGTGATGCCCTCATGCGGCGTCGCCAGCGCTTCGCCCCAACGTTCGGCCATCCGCCCGGCGAAGGTCGCCGCCATTTTCACGCTGACCAGTTGCCCCAGCACCGCACGCGTCGCCTGCTCGAAACTGTTCACGCAGCCCGGCAGGCGCAATCCCGGCGCATCGGCCGCCAGCGAGCCCAGCGCCTCATTAATGCGATCCGGCGCGGCGTCCAGATCAAACAGCAAGCGGACCCGGCGCAACACCTCCGTCGTCACCAGACTGAGCGTCGGCGCGATCTCGACCCGAACCCGATTGCGCGCCTCTTCCGGCTGCACGCTGAACCAGCCGCGGTGTTCAGTGCCACCCTGGCTGACGGCGATCGAGCGCAGGTAGCGGCGCCCCTCGACCCGCTCCACGCCCTGCACGGCGCGCGCCTGCAAGAAATTCAGCATGCGCGCCCAGTCATAGGGCGGCCGATAGCCCAGGTGAAACACCAGCCCGCTGGCGGCCGCCCGTTCACCGCGCGCGCCGCCGCTGCGCAGCGCCGACGGGATCAGGCGGTAGCGCGCCTTGAACAGCTCGTTGAAACGCCGCAGGCTGCCGAAACCGGCGGCGAACGCCACCTCGCTGAGCGGCAGGTCGGTATCCGCCAGCAGACGCTTGGCCTGTAGCAACCGGTGCGACTGCGCGTAATCGATCGGCGAAGCGCCAAACTGTTCGGCGAAGATACGCCGCAGGTGGCGATCGGAAATGCCCAGCCGCGCCGCCAGCGCTTCGCAGCTGTGCTCGGACAGATAGCCTTGCTCGATGAGCTGCACCGCCACCTGGGCATAGCGGTTGCCCAGATCGATCAGCGCCAGGCCAGGGGCCAGTTCCGGTCGGCATTTGAGGCAGGGGCGAAACCCCGCCAGTTCAGCCGCCGCCGCGCTCGGATAAAAGGTGCAGTTTTCCCGCTTCGGCGTGCGGGCGCTGCACACCGGGCGACAATAGATGCCGGTGGAAGAGACGCCGACGAAAAAACGGCCGTCGAATTTGCGGTCACGCGCGCGCAGCGCGTCGTACAACGCTTGCTGTTGAGTATTCATGGCAACGCTCGGGTTCGGTTTTTTCTGCATTATGGGGCTCGCCTGGCGCGCTGACGTGCGGAATTCGGACATTAAGTTAAGCACGCCGCCGCCGCGCCCGCTAAATTTTTCGACACTCGCGCATTGGCGCATTGCCCGCCGGCCCCGTCTCGGGTAAAGTCGCCCCCCTTCATTGGCATGGGGACAAAAAAGAGATGTTTATTGGATTCGATTACGGGACAGCCAACTGTTCCGTTGCAGTGATGCGCGACCACGGCCCCGAGCTGTTGACGCTGGAAAACAACGAGCCGTATCTGCCTTCGATGCTGTGCGCGCCGACCCGCGAAGCGGTGAGCGAATGCCTGCACCGCCATTGGCAGGTGCCGACCGGCAGCGAAGAAAACCAGCAGCTGCTGCGCCGCGCCATCAGTTACAACCGCGAAGAAGACATTCCGGTCAACGGCGACAGCGTGCTGTTCGGCCTGCAGGCGCTGGCGCACTATATGGAAGATCCCGAAGAGGTGTACTTCGTGCGCTCGCCGAAGTCCTTCCTCGGTGCCAACGGCCTGAAACCGCAGCAGATCGCGCTGTTCGAAGACCTGGTGTGCGCCATGATGTTCCACATCAAACGCCAGGCAGAAAACGTGCTGCAGACCGGCATCGATCAGGCGGTGATCGGCCGGCCGATCAACTTCCAGGGCATCGGCGGCGACGAAGCCAACCGGCAGGCGCAGGGCATTTTGCAGCGCGCCGCCGAACGTGCCGGTTTCAAGGACATTGAATTCCAGTTCGAGCCGGTGGCGGCGGGGCTGGACTTCGAGGCGACGCTGAGCGAAGAGCAAACCGTGCTGGTGGTGGACATCGGCGGCGGCACCACCGACTGCTCGGTGCTGCTGATGGGGCCGCAGTGGCGCGACCGCGCCGATCGCCAGCAGAGCCTGCTGGGCCACAGCGGCTGCCGGGTCGGCGGTAACGATCTGGACATCATGCTGGCCTTCAAACAGCTGATGCCGCTGTTCGGCCTGGGCGGCGAAACCGCGAAGGGCATCGCCCTGCCGGCGCTGCCTTACTGGAACGCGGTGGCGACCAACGACGTGCCGGCGCAAAATGACTTCTACAGCGCCGCCAACGGCCGCGTCCTGCGCGATCTGATCCTCGACGCGGCGGAGCCGGAAAAGGTCAAACGCCTGCTGAAAGTGTACCAACAGCGCCTGAGCTACCGATTGGTGCGGGCGGCCGAAGAGAGTAAGATCGCCCTGTCCGGCCAAACGGCCATCAGCGCGCCGCTCAATTTCGTGCAGGCCGATCTGGCGGAGAGCATCAGCCAGGCTCAGCTCGCCGACGCCATTTCGCAGCCGTTGATGCGCATTCAGGAGCAGGTCAGCGCCGCGCTGGCCAGCAGCCAGACCGCGCCGCAGGTGATCTACCTGACCGGCGGCAGCGCACGCTCACCCCTGCTGCGCGCCGCGCTGCAACAGCAGCTGCCAGGCATTCCGATCGTCGGCGGCAACGACTTCGGCTCGGTCACCGCCGGGCTGGCGCGCTGGGCGCAAACGCTGTTCCGTTGACAGCCCAAGGGCGCGGCTCGCCGCGCCCTTGTTCATTGGAGGCTATGCATCATGTCGACCATCCTTACCCTCGACAGCGCCAGGCTGCGGCTGCGCGCCTGGCGCGACGACGATCTGCCGGCCTTCGCCGCGCTTAACGCCGATCCGCAGGTGATGCGCTATTTCCCGGCGACGATGACGGCCGAGGAAAGCCACGCGCAGGCCGAACGCATCCGCGCCTTCATGCAACAACATAGCTGGGGGTTATGGGCGGTGGAAGTGAAAGGCGGCGCGCCTTTTATCGGTTTTGTCGGGCTGGCGCGGCCGGGCGACGATCTGCCTTGTGCCCCCTGCGTGGAGATTGGCTGGCGGCTGGCGGCGGCTCACTGGGGCAACGGCTACGCCGCTGAAGCGGCGCGCGCCGCGCTGGCGTACACCTTCGACACGCTGCACTTGCCGGAAGTGGTGTCCTTCACCGCCGAAAATAACCAGCCGTCGCGCCGGGTGATGACGCGCATCGGCATGCAGTTTGACGGCGAAACCTTCCTGCATCCGCGCCTGCCGACGGGCCATCCGCTGCAAAAGCACGTCTTGTATCGGCTGAACCGGCAAATGTGGCGCGAACGCCACGGCGATTAATACAGCGTATCCTTCAGCCGCTGCGGCAGCGCGCTGTCGTACTCCTCACCGTCGAAGCGCGTTTGGCTCACCGCGGCCAAAATATGGCCGGGGCTGGGCAGCGCCGAACGTTCGAGGCGGCTGCCCTCTTCCCACAATCCCGAACGCAAGATCGCCCGGCTGCACTGGAAGAACACCGCCTCCACCCGAATGCGCAGCACCGAACGCGGCAGCTGGTTGCGGTGGACGAAGCGCTGCAGCATCGCCGGCGCCACCACGATTTCCGCCCGCCCGTTAATCCGCAGCGTTTCGCCGATGCCGGGGATCAGCAACAGCAGCGCCACCCGGTTGTCGTGCAGGATATTACGCAGGCTGTCGATGCGGTTATTGCCGCGACGGTCCGGCAGCAGCAGGGTTTTCTCGTCTTCGATATGGATAAAACCGGCCGGATCGCCGCGCGGAGAGACATCCATGCCGTCCGGCCCGACCGTCGAGAGCGCGGCAAACGGCGCCGCCTCGATAAACGGGCGGTACACCGGGTGAATATAGCTGACTTCTTTAAAAACCGAGGGCGCGGCGGGTTTGCCGTACAGCTGTTCCAGCGTCGCGAGGTCGTTGATGATATCACCAGACATTGCGGGTTCCTGAATGGGCCATGTTAACCCCTTCAGCATAGAGCAAAATCGCCGCCGGGTAACGCCCCCTACTCGGCGCTGGCGTCGTTCAGCGCCTGAATGTCGTCCGCATCCAGCGTCAGCTTAGTGGCGCTGACCAACTCATCCAGCTGCGGCAACGAGGTCGCACTGACGATCGGCGCGGTGATGCTCGGGCGCGCTATCAGCCAGGCCAGCGAAACCTGCGCCGGGGAGCTGCCGTGTTTGCCCGCCACCTGATCCAGCGCCGCCAGAATGCGGAAACCGCGCGGGTTCAGGTAGCGTTCGACGATGCGATCGCCGCGCTGGCTTTTGCCCTCGTCCGCTTTGCTGCGGTATTTGCCGGTCAGAAAACCACTGGCCAGCGCGAAGAAGTTGATCACCCCGAGGCCATGGCGCTGCGCCACGCCTTCCAGCTCGGCTTCATACCCTTCGCGCGCATACAGGTTATATTCCGGCTGCAGGGTTTCGTAGCGCGCCAATCCGTTGCTCTCGCTCACCCGCAGCGCTTCTTCCAGGCGATCCGCCTGATAGTTGGAGGCGCCGATCGCCCGCACCTTGCCGGCCTTGATCAGCGCATCGAACGCCGCCAGCGTCTCTTCCAGCGGCGTATCGCGGTCATCGTCGTGCGACTGATAAAGATCGATATAATCGGTTTGCAGGCGACGCAGCGAGTCCTCCACCGCCTGCTGAATATAGCGCGGCGACAGCCCCTGCTTGCCTTCGCCCATCGGTTTGCCCACCTTGGTGGCGATGATCACCTGGTCGCGCTTGCCGCTCTTCTTGAGCCATTCGCCGATGACGGTTTCCGATTCGCCGCCCCGGTTGCCCGGCGCCCAGCTGGAATAAACGTCGGCGGTATCGATAAAGTTGAGCTGATTGTCCACCAGCGCATCCAGCAGGCTGAACGAGGTCGCTTGATCCGCCGTCCAGCCGAACACGTTGCCACCGAAGGTTAACGCCGGCACCTGAATGCCTGAACGACCCAGTTGTTTCTTGCTCATCACAAAGGCTCCATGGGTTAAATGATTTGCCTGTTAATTATTAGCGCCAAATACAGGAAATCGTTAAAACGTATTGGCTATAAGCCGGAATAAATCACTTATAAACATAGCACGCTCAAATCACCCACTTATTAAGACAATGCTGACGGTTCCTCCATATTTCCTTCATTTTTATGCCGTCTTCGCTGGCTAAACTAGTATCCTGTAAGGAGTGTCATTTTTGTGGCAATGAGTGCCCGCGCCCCTGCCTTTTGGAGAGAATTTTCACCACCATGAATGCAAAACCCCAACGTCGTTCCCTGCTGCTGCGCCTGCTGGTTGCGGCGATTGCGATCATCGTCGCCGTTCTGGCCTGGCGCCATTTCAGCGCCGCCCAACCGACCGCTGGGACGACGCCGGGCGCGCACCAGGCCGCCGGTAAAACGGGAGCGGGCCGCGCGGCGGGCGGCAGACGCGGCGCGCCGATGTCACCGGTGCAAGCGGCGACCGCCACGCAACAGACGGTGCCACGCTATCTTTCCGGTTTGGGCACCGCCACCGCCGCCAATACCGTGACCGTCACCAGCCGGGTCGATGGCCAACTGATGGCGATCCACTTTACCGAAGGCCAGCAGGTCAAAGCCGGCGATCTGCTGGCGGAAATCGATCCCCGGCCATTCCAGGTTCAGTTGACCCAGGCTCAGGGGCAGTTGGCAAAAGATCAGGCCACGCTGGCCAACGCCCGACGCGATCTGGCGCGCTATCAGCAGCTGGTGAAAACCAATCTGGTGTCCCGTCAGGAGCTGGATACGCAGGCCTCGCTGGTGCAGCAGACCGAAGGCGCGATCAAGGCCGATCAGGGCGCGGTCGACAGCGCCAAACTGCAGATCACCTACAGCCGCATCACTGCGCCAATCGACGGCCGCGTCGGCCTGAAACTGGTCGACGTCGGCAACTACGTTACCAGCGGCAGCACCACCGGTCTGGTGGTGATCACGCAGACGCACCCGATCGACGTGGTGTTCACGCTGCCCGAAGGCAACATCGCCGATCTGCTCAAGGCGCAAAAAGCCGGGCCGGTGAGCGTCGAAGCCTGGGATCGCACCAACCAGAACAAGCTGACGACCGGTTCGCTGCTGAGCCTGGACAACCAAATTGATACCGCCACCGGCACCATCAAGCTGAAAGCGCGCTTCGCCAACGAAGATGACGCGCTGTTCCCCAATCAGTTCGTCAACGCGCGGCTGCAGGTGGATACCCTGCACGATGCGGTGGTGATCCCGACCGCTGCGCTGCAGATGGGCAACGAGGGCAACTTCGTTTGGACGCTCGGCGAAGACAATAAGGTCAGCAAACATCGGGTCACCGCCGGCGTGCAGGACAGCCGGCAGGTGGTGATCAGCGCCGGTCTCAACGCCGGCGATCGGGTGGTGACTGACGGCATCGATCGCCTGACCGAAGGCATGCAGGTGGAAGTGCTCGCGCCGAGCGAAGCGCCGGCGGCGGCCAACGCCAAGCGCGAACCTGACGTTCAGAGGAAGTCCTGATGCAGGTGATGCCTCCCAACGCCGGCGGCGGTCCGTCCCGCCTGTTTATTCTGCGTCCGGTCGCCACCACGCTGCTGATGGTGGCAATATTGCTGGCGGGGATTATCGGTTATCGCGCGCTGCCGGTGTCCGCCCTGCCGGAGGTGGATTACCCCACTATCCAGGTGGTGACGCTGTACCCCGGCGCCAGCCCGGACGTGGTGACCTCCGCCATTACCGCGCCGCTGGAACGCCAGTTCGGCCAGATGTCCGGCCTGAAGCAAATGGCGTCGCAAAGCTCCGGCGGCGCCTCGGTGGTCACACTGCAGTTCCAGTTGGCGCTGCCGCTCGACGTCGCGGAGCAGGAAGTGCAGGCGGCGATCAACTCCGCCACCAACCTGCTGCCGACCGATTTGCCTTACCCGCCGATCTACAGCAAGGTTAACCCCGCCGATCCGCCGATCCTGACGCTGGCCGTGACCTCCACCGCCATGCCGATGACGCAGGTGGAAGACATGGTGGAAACCCGCGTGGCGCAAAAAATTTCTCAGGTGACCGGCGTCGGCCTGGTGACGCTGGCCGGCGGCCAACGCCCGGCAGTGCGCGTAAAATTGAACGCGGCGGCGGTCGCCGCCTATGGCCTGAACAGTGAAACCATTCGCGCCGCCATCAGCAACGCCAACGTCAACTCGGCGAAAGGCAGCCTTGACGGCCCGACCCGATCGGTCACCCTCTCCGCCAACGACCAAATGAAATCTGCCGACGACTATCGCCAGCTGATCGTCGCCTATCAGAACGGCGCGGCGATCCGCCTGCAGGATATCGCCACCATCGAACAAGGGGCGGAAAACACCCGGCTGGCGGCCTGGGCCAACCAGCAGCAGGCGATCGTGCTGAACATCCAACGCCAGCCCGGCGTCAACGTCATCACCACCGCCGACAGCATCCGCGAAATGCTGCCGACGCTGATTAAAAGCCTGCCCAAGTCGGTCGACGTCAAGGTGCTGACCGATCGCACCACCACCATCCGCGCCTCGGTCAGCGACGTGCAGTTCGAGCTGCTGCTGGCAGTCGCGCTGGTGGTGATGGTGATCTACGTGTTCCTGCGCAACGTGCCGGCGACCATTATCCCCAGCGTGGCGGTGCCGCTGTCGCTGGTGGGCACCTTCGCCGCCATGTACTTCCTCGGCTTCTCCATCAACAACCTGACGCTGATGGCGCTGACCATCGCCACCGGCTTCGTGGTGGACGACGCCATCGTGGTGATCGAGAACATCTCGCGCTACATCGAGAAAGGGGAAAAACCGCTCGACGCCGCGCTGAAAGGGGCCGGCGAGATCGGCTTCACCATCATCTCGCTGACCTTCTCGCTGGTGGCGGTGCTGATCCCGCTGCTGTTCATGGGCGACATCGTCGGCCGCCTGTTCCGCGAGTTCGCCGTCACGCTGGCGGTGGCGATTTTGATCTCCGCCGTGGTGTCGCTGACGCTGACGCCGATGATGTGCGCGCGCATGCTCAGCCACGAATCGCTGCGCAAGCAGAACCGTTTTTCCGCCGCCTCCGAACGCTTTTTCGAGCGGGTGATCGCGCGATACGGCCAGTGGCTGAAAACGGTGCTTAACCATCCCTGGCTGACGCTCGGCGTGGCCGTGGGCACCCTGGCGCTGACGGTATTGCTGTATCTGCTGATCCCGAAAGGTTTCTTCCCGGTGCAGGACAACGGCATCATTCAGGGCACGCTGGAAGCGCCGCAGAGCGTCTCGTTCAGCAACATGGCCGAGCGCCAGCAGCAGGTCGCGGCGCAGATCCTCAAAGATCCGGCGGTGGAGAGCCTGACCTCGTTCGTCGGCGTCGACGGCAGCAACGCCACGCTCAACAGCGGCCGGCTGCAGATCAACCTGAAGCCGCTGAGCGAACGCAGCGAGCGCATTCCGGCGATCATCAGCCGCCTGCAGCAGCAAACGGCGCAGTTCCCCGGCGTGAAACTGTATCTGCAACCGGTGCAGGATCTGACCATCGATACCCAGGTCAGCCGCACCCAGTACCAGTTCACCCTGCAGGCGATGTCGCTGGACGATCTCAGCCTGTGGGTGCCGCAGCTGATGGATGAGCTGAAGCAAACCCCGCAGCTGGCGGACGTCACCAGCGACTGGCAGGATCAGGGGCTGGTGGCCTATGTCAACGTCGATCGCGATTCGGCCTCCCGCCTCGGCGTCACCATGAGCGACGTGGACAATGCGCTGTACAACGCGTTCGGCCAGCGCCTGATCTCCACCATCTACACCCAGGCCAACCAATACCGCGTGGTGCTGGAGCACGACGTCAGCGCGACACCGGGGTTGGCGGCGCTCAATGAGATCCGTCTGAGCGGCAACGACGGCGCCGTGGTGCCGCTGAGCGCCATCGCCAAAATCGAAGAGCGCTTCGGCCCGCTGTCGGTGAACCATCTCGACCAGTTCCCGTCGGCCACCGTTTCGTTCAACGTCGCCGACGGCTACTCGCTCGGCGAGGCGGTCGACGCGGTCACCCAGGCGGAAAAAAATCTCAATATGCCAAGGGACATCACCACCCAATTCCAGGGGGCGACCCTGGCCTTCCAGGCGGCGCTCGGCAGCACGCTGTGGCTGATTTTGGCGGCGGTGGTGGCGATGTACATCGTGCTGGGCGTGCTGTATGAAAGCTTCATTCATCCGGTCACCATCCTCTCCACCCTGCCGACCGCCGGGGTCGGCGCCCTGTTGGCGCTGATGTTGGCCGGCAGCGAGCTGGACGTGATCGCCATCATCGGCATCATCCTGCTGATCGGCATTGTGAAGAAGAACGCCATCATGATGATCGACTTCGCGCTGGCGGCGGAACGCGAGCAGGGTTTATCGCCGCGCGACGCCATCTATCAGGCCTGTCTGCTGCGTTTCCGGCCGATCTTGATGACCACGCTGGCGGCCTTGCTCGGCGCGCTGCCGCTGATGCTGAGCACCGGCGTCGGCGCGGAGCTGCGGCATCCGCTCGGCGTCTGTATGGTCGGCGGTTTGATCATGAGCCAGATCCTGACGCTGTTCACCACGCCGGTGATCTACCTGCTGTTTGACAAGCTGGCGCGCAACACGCATCGCCAGCTGGATACGCAGGAGCTGCCGTGAAATTCTTCGCCCTGTTCATTCACCGGCCGGTGGCCACCACCCTGCTGACGCTGGCCATCGCCATCAGCGGCGCGATCGGCTTTCGCCTGCTGCCGGTGTCGCCGCTGCCGCAGGTGGATTTTCCGGTGATTTCGATCAGCGCGTCGCTGCCGGGCGCCTCGCCGGAAACCATGGCGTCCTCGGTGGCGACGCCGCTGGAGCGCGCGCTGGGCCGCATCGCCGGGGTTAACGAAATGACCTCGATGAGTTCGCTCGGCAGTACCCGCGTCATTTTGCAGTTCGATCTCGATCGCGACATCAACGGCGCCGCGCGCGACGTGCAGGCGGCGATCAACGCCGCGCAAAGCCTGCTGCCGACCGGCATGCCGAGCCGCCCCAGCTACCGTAAGGTCAACCCCTCCGACGCGCCGATCATGATCCTGACGCTGACCTCGGACACCTACAGCCAGGGGCAGCTTTACGATTTCGCCTCCACCCAGCTGGCGCAGAAGATCAGCCAGACCGAGGGCGTCGGCGACGTTTCCGTAGGCGGCAGCTCGCTGCCGGCGGTGCGGGTGGAGCTGAACCCTTCGGCGCTGTTCAATCAGGGCGTGTCGCTGGACAGCGTGCGGCAGGCCATCGCCAACGCCAACGTGCGCCGTCCGCAGGGCGCCGTGGAAAACCCGCAGCAGCGCTGGCAGATCCAGGCCAACGACGCGCTGAAAACCGCCGATGCTTATCGTCCGCTGATCATTCATTACAACAACGGCTCGGCGGTGCGTTTAGCCGACGTGGCCGAGGTCAAAGACTCGGTGCAAGACGTGCGTAACGCCGGGATGACCGACGCCAAACCGGCGATCATTCTGGCCATCAGCCGCGCGCCGGACGCCAACATCATCGAAACCGTCGATCGCATTCGCGCCGAGCTGCCCGCCCTGCAGGAGAATATCCCGGCCTCGATTCAACTCAACGTCGCGCAGGATCGTTCGCCAACCATCCGCGCGTCGCTGGCCGAGGTGGAACAGTCGCTGGCGATCGCCATCGGGCTGGTGATCCTGGTGGTGTTCATCTTTCTGCGCTCCGGGCGCGCCACGCTGATCCCGGCGGTCGCCGTACCGGTGTCGCTGATCGGCTCGTTCGCCGCCATGTATCTGTGCGGCTTCAGCCTCAACAACCTGTCGCTGATGGCGCTGACCATCGCCACCGGCTTTGTGGTGGACGACGCCATCGTGGTGCTGGAAAACATTTCCCGCCACGTCGAGGCCGGCATGAAACCGATCAACGCCGCGCTGCTGGGCGCGCGGGAAGTCGGCTTCACCGTGCTGTCGATGAGCGTTTCGCTGGTGGCGGTGTTTATCCCGCTGCTGCTGATGGAAGGCCTGCCCGGCCGGCTATTCCGCGAGTTCGCCGTCACCCTGTCGGTATCGATCGGGCTGTCGCTCATCGTCTCGCTGACGCTCACGCCGATGATGTGTGCCTATTTGCTGCGCCACCAGCCGGCGCGTTCGCAGCGGCGCGCACGCGGCTTCGGCAAAATGCTGCTGGCGCTGCAGCAGGGTTACGGACGCTCGCTGAACTGGGTGCTCGGCCACTCGCGCTGGGTGCTGGCGGTGTTCCTCGCCACCGTTGCGCTCAACGTCTGGCTGTATATCAGCATCCCGAAAACCTTCTTCCCTGAACAGGATACCGGGCGTCTGATGGGCTTTATCCAGGCCGACCAAAGCATTTCGTTCCAGGCGATGCGCGGCAAACTGGAAGACTTCATGAAAATCGTGCGCGAAGATCCGGACGTGGAAAACGTCACCGGTTTTACCGGCGGCTCGCGCACCAACAGCGGTTCGATGTTCATCTCACTGAAACCCCTGTCGGTACGCAGCGACGACGCGCAGAAAGTGATCGCCCGCCTGCGTGCCCGCCTGGCCAAAGAGCCGGGCGCCAGCCTGTTTCTGATGGCGGTACAGGATATCCGCGTCGGCGGCCGGCAGGCCAACGCCAGCTACCAATATACGCTGCTGGCGGACGATCTCGCCGCGCTGCGCGAATGGGAGCCGAAGATCCGCACCGCGCTGGCCGCATTGCCCGAGCTGGCGGACGTCAACTCGGATCAGCAGGATAAAGGCTCGGAGATGGATCTGGTCTACGATCGCGAAACCATGGCGCGCCTCGGCATTTCGGTGTCCGACGCCAACAACCTGTTGAACAACGCCTTCGGCCAGCGACAGATTTCGACCATCTATCAACCGCTCAACCAATACAAAGTCGTGATGGAAGTGGCGCCGCCCTACACTCAGGACGTGAGCTCGTTGGACAAAATGTTCATCATCAACAACGAAGGCAAGGCGATACCGCTCTCCTACTTCGCCAGTTGGCGACCGGCCAACGCGCCGCTGTCGGTAAACCATCAGGGGCTGTCCGCCGCCTCGACCATCTCCTTTAACCTGCCGGACGGCGGCAGCCTGTCGGACGCCACCGCGGCGGTAGAGCGCACCATGACTCAGCTCGGCGTGCCGTCCACGGTGCGCGGCGCGTTCGCCGGCACCGCCCAGGTATTCCAGGACACCCTGAAGTCGCAGCTCATCCTGATCCTGGCAGCGATCGCCACGGTGTATATCGTGCTCGGCGTGCTGTATGAGAGCTATATCCATCCGCTGACCATCCTTTCCACGCTGCCTTCCGCCGGCGTGGGGGCGCTGCTGGCGCTCGAGCTGTTCGGCGCACCGTTCAGCCTGATCGCGCTGATCGGCATCATGCTGTTGATCGGTATCGTGAAGAAAAATGCCATCATGATGGTCGACTTCGCGCTCGAAGCGCAGCGCAACGGCGGCATCAGCGCCCGCGAGGCGATTTTCCAGGCCAGCCTGCTGCGTTTCCGGCCGATCATGATGACCACGCTGGCGGCGTTGTTCGGCGCGCTGCCGCTGGTGCTGACCCGCGGCGACGGCGCGGAGCTGCGCCAGCCGCTCGGCATCACCATCGCCGGCGGCCTGGTGATGAGCCAGCTGCTGACGCTGTACACCACCCCGGTGGTCTACCTTTACTTCGACCGGCTGCAGGCGAAGTTCCGCCGCAACAAGCAACTGGCCCCGCTGCCCCATTAATGGCCGACCGATGCTGATGAAACACACCGCCACGGTACGCTGGCAACTCTGGATAGTGGCATTCGGCTTCTTTATGCAGACGCTGGATACCACTATCGTCAACACCGCCCTGCCCTCGATGGCCGCCAGCCTGGGGGAGAACCCGCTGCGCATGCAGTCGGTGATCGTCTCCTATGTGCTGACGGTGGCGGTGACGCTGCCGGCCAGCGGCTGGCTGGCGGACAAGGTCGGCGTACAGCGGGTGTTTTTCAGCGCCATCGTGCTGTTCACCCTCGGCTCCCTCCTCTGCGCCCGCTCGGAAACCCTGAACGAACTGATCGCCTCGCGCGTGCTTCAGGGCGTCGGCGGCGCGATGATGGTGCCGGTCGGCCGTCTGACGGTGATGAAAATCGTGCCGCGCGAGCAGTACATGGCGGCGATGACCTTCGTAACGCTGCCAGGCCAAATCGGCCCGCTGATGGGGCCGGCGCTGGGTGGCTTCCTGGTGCAATACGCCAGCTGGCATTGGATTTTCCTGATCAATATTCCGGTGGGTATCGTGGGCGCCATCGCCACGCTGCTGCTGATGCCCAACTACCAAATGCAGACCCGCCGCTTCGACGTCAGCGGCTTTCTCCTGCTGGCGATCGGCATGGCGTCGCTGACGCTGGCGCTCGACGGCCACAAAGGCATGGGGCTGTCCGGCAGCGCCATCGCCGGCCTGGTGGCGCTAGGCGTGGCGGCGCTGTTGGGGTATGTTTGGCATGCTTACGGCAATAGCCGCGCCCTGTTCTCGCTGCGGCTGCTGCGCACCCCGACTTACAAGATCGGACTGCTGGCCAGCCTGCTGGGGCGCATCGGCAGCGGCATGCTGCCGTTCATGACGCCGCTGTTTCTGCAGGTGGGCATGGGCTTCTCGCCGTTCCACGCCGGGCTGATGATGATCCCGATGATCATCGGCAGCATGGGCATGAAGCGCATCGTGGTGCAGGTGGTCAACCGCTTCGGCTACCGCAACGTGCTGGTGGCCGCCACGCTGCTGCTGGCGCTGGTCAGCCTGAGTTTCCTGCTGGCGGCGATGCTCGGCTGGCTGTGGCTGCTGCCGGTGGTGCTGTTCTTCCAGGGGATGGTCAACTCGCTGCGCTTCTCGGCGATGAACACCCTGACGCTGAAAGATCTGCCGGACCGGCTGGCCAGCAGCGGCAACAGCCTGCTGTCGATGGTCATGCAGCTGTCGATGAGCCTCGGCGTCAGCGTCGCCGGCATCTTGATCGGCAGCTTCGCCCATCACCAGGTGGTGGCCGATAGCCCAGCCATTCACAGCGCATTTATTTACAGCTACTGCTGTATGGCGTTGATTATCGCCCTGCCCGCGCTCGCCTTCGCGCGCGTGCCGGCCGATAGCGCGCCCAACCGCACGCTGACCAAAGAGCCGGGTACCGGCTCAACGAGGTTGCAATGAGGATAGGCATTACCGGGAAGCTGTTCCTGGCCATTTTCGCTACCTGCATGCTGGTGTTGATCACCATGCATTGGGGGGTGCGCGTCAGCTTTGAGCGCGGCTTTATCGATTACATCAAGAGCAGCAACGAGCAGCGCATCAACATGCTGAGCGAAGCGCTGGAGGAACAGTACAGCCATCATGGCAATTGGATATTCCTGCGCAACAACGATCAGGTGGTCTACCAAATCATGCGTTCGTTCGAACAGAACAGCGACAGCAGCCACAATCTGCCGCCCAAGGGCTGGCGCACCCAGTTTTGGGTGGTGGACAGCCAGTTCAATCGGCTGGTCGGGCATTCCGGCCCGTTGCCGAAAGAGGGGCCGCGCCATCCAATCCGCTATAACAACGAGATCGTCGGCTGGGTGCTCACCACCCCGGTCGAGCGCCTGACGCGCAATACGGACATCAACTTCGATCGCCAGCAGCGGCGCACCAGTTGGATTATCGTCGCGCTCTCCACCCTGTTGGCAGCGGCAGTGACCTGGCTGCTGTCGCGCGGCATGCTGGCCCCGGTCAAGCGCCTGGTGGCGGGCACCCACCGCCTGGCGGCGGGCGATTTCACCACCCGCGTGGCGGTCAGCAGCCAGGATGAACTGGGCAGGCTGGCGCACGACTTCAACCAGTTGGCCACCTCGCTGGAAAAAAACGAGCAGATGCGTCGCGCCTTTATGGCCGACGTGTCGCACGAGCTACGCACGCCGCTGGCGGTGCTGCGCGGCGAGCTGGAGGCGCTGCAGGACGGCGTGCGCCAGCCGACGCCGGCGTCGCTCAGCTCGCTGCAGGCTGAGGTATCCACCTTGACCAAACTGGTCGACGACCTGCACCAGCTGTCGCTCTCCGATCTCGGCGCGCTGGCCTATCGCAAGGCGCAGGTGGACTGCGTGCACCTGGTGCAGATCGCCGTCGCCGCCTTCCGCGAACGCTTCCGCGCCAAAGGGCTGGAGATCGTCACCCATCTGCCGGCCCAGGCGCCGCTGTTCGGCGATCCCGATCGCCTGAACCAGCTGTTCAATAACCTGTTGGAAAACAGCCTGCGTTACACCGACGTCGGTGGCCGGCTGGAGATCGGCGCCGAGCTGCAGCCGGGGAGACTGATCCTCTGCTGGCAGGACAGCGCGCCGGGCATCAGCGATCAGCAACTGACGCGCATTTTCGAACGCTTCTATCGGGCGGAAGGTTCACGCAACCGCGCCAGCGGCGGCTCAGGGCTGGGGTTGGCGATCTGCCACAACATCGTGGAAGCGCACGACGGGAAAATCCGCGCCGAGCATTCGCCTTTAGGCGGCGTGCGCATTACAGTAGAATTTGCTACCCCGATAAAAAATAAGGCGCCCTGATGGACATTCAGAATCAACCCGTGCAGATCATGATTGTTGAAGATGAGCCCAAGCTGGGCCAGCTGCTGGTGGATTATCTGCAGGCGGCGGGCTACGCCACCCGCTGGCTGACCAACGGTAATGAAGTGGTGCCGACCGTGCACCAGCATCCGCCGGCGCTGATCTTACTCGACCTGATGTTGCCAGGGGCCGACGGCCTGACGGTGTGCCGCGAGCTGCGCCGCTTCAGCGACGTGCCCATCGTGATGGTGACGGCGAAAATCGAAGAGATTGACCGCCTGTTGGGATTGGAGATCGGCGCCGACGATTACATCTGCAAACCCTACAGCCCGCGTGAAGTGGTGGCGCGAGTGAAAACCATCCTGCGCCGCAGCTATCGGCCGCAGGAGAACGCGCGGGAAGATGACCTGCTGCACATCGATGAACCGCGCTTCCAGGCCAGCTATCAGGGGCAGTTACTGGATCTGACGCCGGCGGAGTTCCGCCTGCTGAAAACGCTGGCCAGCCAGCCAGGCAACGTGTTTTCTCGCGAGCAGCTGCTGAACAACCTGTACGACGACTACCGGGTGGTCACCGACCGCACCATCGACAGCCACATCAAAAACCTGCGCCGCAAGCTGGAACTGATCGACGGGGAAAAATCCTTTATTCGCTCGGTATACGGTGTGGGCTACCGCTGGGAAGCCGAGCCCTGCCGGCTGATGAATGGGGTTTAGAGGGAAATCAGCGCGTCCAGTCTTCAACCGCCAACCCGGGCACCATGGCGAATGCGCGATCGTTGGTCACCAGCGTCGCGCCACGGCTCTGCGCGTGAGCGGCGATCAGTTGATCCATCGCGCCCATGATTTTGCCCTTTCTCACCATGTTTGCCCGCATTTCACCGTAGCAGCGGGCGGCCTCGCGATCCCATGCATAGACCGTCACCGCAGCAAGAAAGGCCTCGACCATGCTTTGCAACGCCTTGTTCCGCCGTTTGGCCACACCGTAAAGCAGTTCCGCCTCCGTGACGCTGGAAATACATACGGCAGAAGGCGGGAGCTTTTGCATGACGTTAAGCACCTGCGGATGCTGCCGAAACAAGTGGCTGACGGTGTTGGTATCAAACATGTACATCGCCTACTCTTCCTCTGAGAATGGATCGCGGTCTGCAACCCCTTGCTGACGATCTTCCGCGCCAAGAAACTCTTGCGGCACCGGCGTTTGGGCGATAATGCTCAGCAGCGGTGCCCAGCTGTCCGGCTTTGCTGGATATTTGGATAAAATCACGTTTCCCTCCCGATCGCGACGGATATACACACGATCCATATCAAATTCAAATTCCACCGGTAACCTCACCGCCTGATTTCTACCGTTTTTAAACAGCTTGGCGATTCTTTCCATCTCGACACTCCACAGCAGGCATAGGCCAAAGCATATGCCTGCAGCGCGTCGATGCCAAGATCTATCGCTCACTTTTCACTCACCTTTACGTAGCGGGCAAACGGTAACGCGCAATGCTGCTCGATGAAACCACGTAATTGTCATTATGCGGCGCACTGCGCAATCACCGCGCCTTTCCTTAGCTTCCCGTGCGGCGCCGGGCTCACCGAATGAAAACTCCGCGCCGGCGCAAAAAAACTGCGCATTTTTTCGACTAAGCTGCAGTGAGGTTTAGCCGCCGATTTTCAAGCGATTGGCTACACTTACATCACGAATCGGAACCTACAGGAGAAGAACCATGGCAATCGGTCATTACGAGCTGAAAAAAGCAAAGAACGGACAGTACCACTTCAACCTGAAAGCCAGTAACGGCGAAATTATTCTGGCCAGCGAGATGTATGCCAGCAAAGCCTCGGCGGAGAACGGCATCGCCTCGGTGCAGACCAATTCACCGCACGAAGCGCAGTACGAACTGAAGCACAGCGCCAGCAATCAGCCCTATTTTGTGCTGAAGGCCAAGAACCATCAGGTGATCGGCGTCAGCGAAATGTACAGCTCCGAAAGCGCGGCCAAAAACGGTATCCAGTCGGTGACGAAAAACGGCCCGACCACCGATATCCGCGATTTGAGCGCCTGATCCCCCGTTTCGCCCGCGCGGTGGCCGCCACCGCGCGTTTTCCGTTTGACCGGGATCAATCTCCCTTGAATAAATCCGGTTAACTGCTGATTTCTTGCCGCGCTGCGGCTACAATCCCCCGCTTTTACTGCGCCATCAGGTGGCGTGGTGCTGACCTGAAATCAGACCGAGACACACTATGTTTACACCGGAACTTCTCTCCCCGGCCGGAACGCTGAAAAACATGCGTTACGCCTTTGCCTACGGCGCCGATGCGGTTTACGCCGGCCAGCCGCGCTACAGCCTGCGGGTACGCAACAACGAGTTCAACCACGAGAATCTGGCGCAGGGTATCAACGAAGCGCATGCGCTGGGCAAAAAATTCTACGTGGTGGTGAACATCGCCCCGCACAACGCCAAGCTGAAAACCTTCTTGCGCGATCTGAAGCCGGTTATCGATATGGGCCCGGATGCGCTGATCATGTCCGATCCTGGCCTTATCATGATGGTGCGCGAAGCCTTCCCGCAGATGGACATCCACCTGTCGGTGCAGGCCAATGCCGTTAACTGGGCGACGGTGAAGTTCTGGAAGCAAATGGGCCTGACCCGCGTGATCCTGTCGCGCGAACTGTCGCTGGAAGAGATTGCCGAGATCCGCGCCGAAGTGCCGGACATGGAGCTGGAGATCTTCGTCCACGGCGCGCTGTGCATGGCCTACTCCGGCCGCTGCCTGCTGTCCGGCTACATCAACAAACGCGATCCCAATCAGGGTACCTGCACCAATGCCTGCCGCTGGCAGTACAAAGCGGAGGAAGGCAAAGAGGACGACACCGGCAATATCGTGCACCTGCACGAACCGATCCCGGTGCAGACCGTCGAGCCGACGCTGGGCATCGGCGCGCCGACCGACAAGGTGTTCATGCTGTCTGAAGCGCAAAAGCCAGGTGAATATATGAGCGCCTTCGAAGACGAACACGGCACCTATATCATGAACTCCAAGGATCTGCGCGCCATCCAGCACGTGGAGCGTCTGACGCAGCTCGGCGTGCATTCGCTGAAGATCGAAGGGCGCACCAAGTCCTTCTACTACTGCGCCCGCACCGCCCAGGTCTACCGCCGCGCCATCGACGACGCCGTTGCCGGCAAACCGTTCGATCCGACCCTGCTCACCACGCTGGAAGGCCTGGCGCACCGCGGCTATACCGAAGGCTTCCTGCGCCGCCACGTGCACGAAGCGCAGCAGAATTACGAATACGGCTCTTCGCTCTCCGAGCGCCAGCAGTTCGTCGGCGAGTTCACCGGCGTGCGCCGCGAAGGCTGGGCGGAAGTCGACGTGAAGAATAAATTCTCACTCGGCGACAGCGTCGAGATGATGACGCCAGGCGGCAACGTGCTGTTCACCCTCGAAAGCATGCAAAATAAGAAAGGCGAGCCGATTGAGGTCGCGCCGGGCAACGGCCATATCGTTTATTTGCCGATCCCGCAGGATATTGATCTCAATTATGCATTGCTGATCCGCAATTTGGCGGAAGAAAATAGCGCCGGAGCCTAACAATCAATCGTCGCCATTCGGCGGCGATTTTTAGCAAATATTAGAATTGGATCACATCAATGTGCCCGCAGCTTGGTTACTATCACGCTGCTTAAAACGAACAACGAAAATATTTGCATAGCAATACTAGGAACCACCTCCTTAGCCGGCCCAATCTCCCTTGGGCTGGCTTTTTCTTTATGGGTCCGCCATTGCCGCCGGTGCGCCTATTTTTCATTACGTTTTCCCGTTATCCATTTTAATAAAAATAATAACGCCACATCGATATATAAATAACGCTATAGCGATTAATCCTGCCGCCATTAAAATTCCGCTTATTGTCAGGTTAAATTCAGATAAATTCGCATCGTCTTCATATTCACGGCACAATAGGAAATAACCGGAATTAGCTGAATATTCTGATGGCTTGGCGGCGTAGGCTGGTTTATCTTGAGGCATTCTTGGTTTTCCGCCGGAGGAGATCGGTAATGCCTCAACACTCACATGCAGCCGCCCTGCTTATTCTCAACGGCAAGGGCGCCGGCAACGAAGAACTGCGTCAGGCGGTCACACGGCTGCGCGAAGAGCAAATCACGCTGTACGTGCGCGTGACCTGGGAGCACGGCGACGCCGCGCGCTACGTCGCGGAAGCTGCACAACTCGGCGTCGGCACCGTCGTCGCCGGCGGCGGTGACGGCACCATCAACGAAGTGGCCGCCGCGCTGGTGCAGCTGCCGGCGCATAACCGGCCGGCGCTGGGCATTCTGCCGCTCGGCACCGCCAACGACTTCGCCATGGCGTGCAATATCCCCCCATCCCCCGAACTGGCGCTGCAGCTGGCGATCAAGGGCCGCTCGGTACCGATCGATCTGGCGAAGGTCAACGGCGAGCGCTACTTCATCAACATGGCCACCGGCGGCTTCGGCACCCGCATCACCACCGAGACACCGGAGAAGCTGAAGGCAGCCTTGGGCGGCGTGTCCTACTTCGTGCACGGCTTGCTGCGCATGGATACGCTGCAGGCCGATCGCTGTGAAATCCGCGGGCCGGACTTCCGCTGGGCCGGCGAAGCATTGGTGATCGGCATCGGCAACGGCAAGCAGGCCGGCGGCGGCCAGGAACTGTGCCCCAGCGCGCTGATCAACGACGGCCTGCTGCAGCTGCGCCTGCTGATCGCCGATGAACTGCTGCCGGCGCTGGTCGCCGCCCTGTTCAACGACGAAGAGAGCAACAGCATCCTCAGCGCGGCGCTGCCGTGGCTCGAGATCGACGCGCCGCATGAGATGACCTTCAACCTCGACGGCGAACCGCTCAAAGGCCGCCATTTCCGCATCGAAGTGTTGCCGCAGGCCATCGAATGCCGCCTGCCGCCTAACTGCGCCCTGCTGGGCTGACCTTGTCGGGCGCAGCCGCTGCGCCCCACTTCTTCCCCTCCGTTCATCCGCTTCCACTCGCGATCAAATGTGATCCTCTCCGGCAAATTCATCAATTCATACTTGTATGGTAGTTAGTTCATGACGTATTTTCGCGCTATCTCTCCGCAGCTACAGGATGTGAAGGTTATGAAAATCGTCAACGCCGAGGTGTTCGTCACCTGCCCGGGGCGCAACTTTGTCACGCTGAAAATCACCACCGATGACGGCATCATCGGCCTCGGTGACGCCACGCTGAACGGGCGCGAATTGCCGGTGGCCTCTTACCTGAAAGATCACCTCTGCCCGCAGTTGATCGGCCGCGACGCGCAGCGGATCGAAGACCTCTGGCAATTCTTCTACAAAGGCGCTTACTGGCGGCGCGGCCCGGTGACCATGTCCGCCATTTCCGCCGTCGACATGGCGCTGTGGGACATCAAGGCCAAGGCCGCCAACATGCCGCTGTATCAGCTGTTGGGCGGCGCCTCACGTTCGGGAGTGATGGTGTATTGCCATACCACCGGCCACTCGATCGACGAGGTGCTCGACGACTACGCCAAACATAAAGAACAAGGCTTCAAGGCGATCCGCGTGCAATGCGGCGTGCCCGGCATGAAAACCACCTACGGCATGGCCAAGGGCAAAGGCCAGGCCTATGAGCCGGCCACCAAGGGTGACTGGCCGGAAGAGCAGCTGTGGTCGACGGAAAAATACCTCGATTTCACCCCCAAACTGTTCGACGCGGTGCGCAACAGGTTCGGCTTCAACGAGCACCTGCTGCACGACATGCACCACCGCCTGACGCCAATTGAAGCGGCGCGCTTTGGTAAAAGCGCCGAGCCGTATCGCCTGTTCTGGATGGAGGATCCGACGCCGGCGGAAAATCAGGCCTGTTTCCGCCTGATCCGCCAGCATACCGTCACGCCGATCGCCGTCGGCGAGGTGTTCAACAGCATCTGGGACTGCAAACAGCTGATCGAAGAACAGCTGATCGACTACATCCGCACCACCCTGACGCACGCGGGCGGCATTACCGGCATGCGGCGCATCGCCGACTTCGCCTCGCTGTATCAGGTGCGCACCGGTTCTCACGGCCCTTCCGATCTGTCGCCGATCTGCATGGCGGCGGCGCTGCACTTCGATCTGTGGGTGCCAAACTTCGGCGTGCAGGAATACATGGGCTATTCCGAGCAAATGCTCGAGGTGTTCCCGCACAGCTGGACGTTCGACGACGGCTATATGCATCCGGGCGACAAGCCGGGCATCGGCATCGAGTTCGATGAGAAGCTGGCGGCCCGTTACCCCTATGAACCGGCCTACCTGCCGGTCGCGCGTCTGGAGGATGGCACCTTATGGAACTGGTAAACACCATGCGCAGCGTCGTGATCGAACAGCCCGGGCGCCTGGCGCTGCAGACGCGCGCGCTGCCACAGCCGGCGGCCGGCGAGGTGCGGGTCAAGGTGAAATTCGCCGGCATCTGCGGCTCCGACGTCCATATCTATCACGGCCATAACCCGTTCGCCCGCTACCCGCGGGTGATCGGCCACGAGTTCTTCGGCCTGATCGATGCGCTGGGCGAAGGCGTCGATCCGGCGCGCCTCGGCGAACGCGTCTCGGTAGACCCGGTGGTGAGCTGCGGCCACTGCTATCCCTGTTCGGTCGGCCGCCCCAACGTCTGCACCTCGCTGCAGGTGATCGGCGTGCACCGCGACGGCGGCTTCAGCGACTACGCCTGCGTGCCGGCACGCAACGCCTATCCGGTTCCGGCCGCCATCAGCGATCGCCACGCCGCGATGATCGAACCCTTCACTATCGCCGCCAACATTACCGCCCATCTGCAACCACGCCCCGACGACATCGCGCTGATCTACGGCGCCGGGCCGATGGGGCTCACGGTGATCCAGACGCTGAAAGGCGTGTACGGCGTCAAGCAGGTGTGGGTCGTCGATCGCATCGCCGAACGGCTGGACATGGCACGCGCCAACGGTGCCGACGAAGTATTCAACAACGCCGAGGCCGCATTGCCGCAGGCGCTGCAGCAGCGCGGCATTCAGCCGACGCTGATCGTCGATGCCGCCTGCCACCCCGCCATTTTGCCGGAGGCGATCGCGCTGGCTTCGCCGGCGGCACGCATCGGCATCATGGGCTTTTCCGGCGATGCCTGCACCCTGACCCAGCAGAGCATCACCAGCAAGGAGCTGTCGATCTTCTCCTCGCGCCTGAACAGCGCGCGCTTCCCACAGGTGATCGCCTGGATGGCGGACGGCAAGCTAGACCCGCAGCGGCTACTCACCCACTGCGTGCCCGCCGGCGACGTCGAACGGGCAATGCAGATGTTCGAGCGGGATCAGCGCACCTGCTGCAAGGTACTGCTGCAGTTCGAGTAACGTCACGGCAGCATCGGGGCATGGGGCGGCACCCGCCGCCCGTGCAAACAACGAAGCATCACGATTAAAACGACACCCAGTGGAGTGCTTTATGTTTAAAAACCTGCGTTGGACCATCGTGTTCCTGCTGTTCATGGTCTACATGATCAACTACCTCGATCGCGTGGCGCTGTCGATCACCGTGCCGATGATCGAACAGGATCTGATGCTGAACGCCGAACAGTTCGGCCTGATCTTCGGCAGCTTCTTCTTCGGCTACGCCATCTTCAACTTCGTCGGCGGGCTGGCGGTCGACCGCTTCGGCCCGACGCTGGTGCTGGGCGTGGCGGTCGGCCTGTGGTCCATCTTCTGCGGCATGACGGCGATCGCCACCGGCTTTTACTCAATGCTGATCCTGCGCGTCCTGTTCGGCATGGCCGAAGGGCCGATCTGCGCCTCGGCCAACAAGATGATCAACGGCTGGTTCCCGAAGAAACAGGCGGCGACCGCTATGGGCCTGCTCAGCGCCGGTTCACCGTTGGGCGGCGCGGTGGCCGGGCCGATCGTCGGCTATCTGGCGCTGGCGTTCGGCTGGCGGCCGGCGTTTATGATCATCTGCGCCATCGGCATCGTCTGGATGCTGGTGTGGTTCTTCGTGGTGGCGGATAACCCGGCGAAAAGCCAACGCGTCAGCAACGAAGAACGGGCGCTGATCGCACAGTTGAAACAGGAAAATCTCGGCGAGGAAAGCGCGCTGAGCGACGCCGCTCACGGGCTGGGTTACTACCTGAAGCAGCCGATCATTCTGGTCACCGCCTTCGCCTTCTTCTGCTACAACTACATCCTGTTCTTCTTCCTGAGCTGGTTCCCCTCGTATCTGGTGCAGGCGCACAACCTGAACATCAAAGAGATGAGCCTGACCACGATGATCCCGTGGATCGTCGGCTTCGTCGGGCTGGCGCTCGGGGGCTATATTTCCGACAAGATCTTCAACATCACCGGCAAATTGCTGCTGTCGCGCAAGATCGTGCTGGTCACCAGCCTGCTGGCGGCGGCGGTGTGCGTGGCGTTGGCGGGCACCGTCAGCAGCGTGGTGCCGGCGGTGATGCTGATGTCGGTGTCGATCTTCTTCCTCTACATTACCGGCGCTCTCTACTGGGCGATTATCCAGGACGTGGTGCATAAATCCCGGGTCGGCGGCGCCAGCGGGTTCATTCATTTGATCGGCAGCGTCTCCGGCATCATCGGGCCGATCGTCACCGGCTACATCGTGCAGAACACCGGCAAATTCGACAGCGCCTTTATGCTGGCGGGCGGCGTCGCCGCGCTGGGCGCGCTGCTGGTGCTACTGGTGATCAAGGCGCCGCGCGCAACGGCGGGCGTGCAAATCTTAAAACCCTAACGCCAGACGGGGCGGCTTCGCCCCTTTGCTTACCTCTCCAGGGACATTGAACATGAGACTTTCCGACCACAGCGCGCTGCCGGCCGCCGTTATCCGGCCCGGCTACGCACGTGAGCGCGTGAAACCGCGCATGGCGCATATAGGCTTCGGCGCGTTTCACCGCGCGCACCAGGCGATGTACGCCGACAGGCTGGCCAGCGAGTACGGCAGTGACTGGGGCTACTGCGAAATCAGCATGCAGCACGGCCAGCAAAAGATCGCCGACCTACGGCAACAGGACCTGCTGTTCTCGGTGGCGGAGATGGACGACGACGGCTGGCGGGGCCGGGTCATCGGCGTGGTTCGCCAGGCGCTGCACTTGCAAACCGACGGGCTGGCGGCGGTGCTGGCGGCCCTGACACAGCCTGAGATCGCCATCGTCTCGCTGACCATCAGCGAAAAGGGCTATTGCTACCACCCCGCCAGCGGTCGGCTGATGGAGGAACACCCGGCGATCGCGCACGATATCGCTCACCCGGCACAGCCGCAGTCGGCGCCGGGGCTGCTGCTGGCGGCGCTGCGCCTGCGCCGTGAACTCGGGCTGCTGCCGTTCGCCGTGATGTCCTGCGATAACATGCCGGCTAACGGCCGGGTCACGCGCCAGGTGCTGGTCGAACTGGCGCAGCGGCAGGATCCGGCGTTGGCCGACTGGGTGCGTCAAGAGGTCGCCTTCCCTTCCACCATGGTGGATCGCATCGTGCCGGCGGTAACGCCGGAGGCCCGCCGGCAGTTGCGCACCTGGCTGGGCGGCGTCGAGGATGACGTCGGCGTGGCCTGCGAGCCGTTCAGCCAGTGGGTCATTGAGGACCGATTTCCTCAGGGGCGCCCGGCCTGGGAAAAGGCCGGCGCCGAACTGGTGAGCGACGTGCTGCCGTACGAGGAGATGAAGCTGCGCATGCTGAACGGCAGCCATTCCTTCCTCGCCTACCTCGGCTACCTGGCCGGTTATCAGCACGTCGGCGACTGTATGCAGGATGCGGATTTTGTCCGCGCCGCCCGTCACCTGATGCTGGCGGAACAGGCGCCGACCCTGCAGGTGCCGAACGTCGATTTGGCGCAGTATGCCGACTCGCTGCTGCAGCGTTACCGCAACCGCGCGCTGAAACACCGCACCGCGCAGATCGCCATGGACGGCACGCAGAAGCTGCCGCAGCGGCTGCTGGACGCGATCCGCTGGCATCTGGCGCGCGGCAGCCGCTTCGACTGCCTGGCGCTGGGCGTCGCCGGCTGGATGCGCTACGTCGGCGGCCGCGATGAACAAGGCGAGCCGATCGCCATCAGCGACCCGCTGCGCGAGCGCCTCGCCGCGTTGGTCGCCGGCAGCGAGGAAGGCCGGCCCCGCGTCCTGGCGCTGCTGCAGCTCGACAGCGTCTTCGGCCACGATCTGCCCGATTCGCCTGACTTCGTCCGCGCCGTCAGCCACGCTTATCATCAACTGCTGAGCCAGGGGGCCAAAGCCGCCGTCGCCGCTCTGCCGCTTACCGACCGGGAGGTTTCCGATGACCGTCACCACGCATAACGCCGTCAATACCGGCAATCAACCGCTGCTGCGGCGCGTCGCCAGCGCTTCGGCCATCGGCACCGCCGCCGAATATTATGATTTCTTCGCTTACGGCACCGCCGCGGTGCTGTTCTTCGGCCAGCTGTTTTTCCCCAGCGCCGATCCGCTGATCAGCACGCTGGCGGCCTTCGCCACCTACGCGGTCGGTTTCCTGGCGCGCCCGCTGGGCGGCATCGTGTTCGGCCATATCGGCGACAAGGTCGGCCGCAAGAAGGCGCTGGTGATCACCATCCTGATCGTCGGCCTCGGCACCTTCTGCATCGGCCTGCTGCCCACCTATGAGCAGATCGGCATCTGGGCGCCGCTCGCGCTGATCTTTATCCGCGTGCTGCAGGGCTTCGGCGTCGGCGGCGAACAGGCAGGCGCGGTGCTGATGACCGCCGAATATGCGCCGCCGCCCCGGCGTGGCTTCTACGCCAGTTGGGTGCAGATCGGCGCGCCCGCCGGTTTCCTGCTGCCGTCCGGGCTGTTCGCGCTGCTGACCGCCGTGCTGTCGCCGGCGCAGATGCTGGACTGGGGCTGGCGCATTCCGTTCCTGCTCAGCCTGCTGCTGGTGCTGGTCGGGCTGTTTATTCGCCTGAGGATCGACGAATCGCCGGTGTTTACCCAGATCCGCGCCACCAAAGCGGTGGAGAGCCGGCCGGTGGTGGAAGTGGCCCGCCGCTATCCCGGCCTTATCGGCAAAGGGGTATGTGCCAAGCTGATCGAAGCCTGCGCCTTCGCCATGTTCACGGTGATCGTACTGGCCTACGGCAAAGCCAACCACCTCAACGAGACCATTCTGCTGGAGGCGATGATCGTGGCGGTGCTGCTGGAGATTTTCGCCATTCCGCTGATGGGCCGCCTCTCCGATCGGCTGGGGCGCAAACCGGTTTACATCGCCGGCGCGCTGCTGCAGGTGGTGTGCATCGTGCCGTTCTTTATGGCGATCAACCTCGATAGCTTCTGGGTGACGCAGATCGCCATGATCGTGGTGCTGACCTTCGGCCACAGCATGTGCTACGCGCCGCAGGCCTCTTACTTCCCGGAGCTGTTCCCCACCCGCGTGCGCTGCAGCGGCATCGCGCTGATCTGGCAGATCGGCTCGCTGATCGGCAGCGGCATTCTCGGGCTGTTGGCGGTGAAGATCCTGCAGGTGACCGGCGGCCACTACTACGGGCTGGCGGGGTACATGATGGTGCTGGGCGTGGTGTCGGCCATCGGCCTGAGCCTGATGCCGGAAACTGCGCCAGCGCGGCGCAAGCAGGAATATCAGGATTGGCATCACTGAGTTACCCTGCTCGGCGGGTGGATTTATCCCCCCGCCCTTAACCAATAATCTGCTAGTATGGTGGCATTCGAATTCCAGCCAGATGCCTGATTGTCGCCATGTCTGAAACGTACAGTCTCACCAACAACGTCCCGGTCAACCAACAGATCTATCGCTTCCTGCGCAAGGATATCGTCGACTGCACCATTCCCCCCGGCACCCTGCTGTCCGAGAAAGAGATTTCTACCCGCTTTTGCGTTTCGCGCCAGCCGGTGCGCGAAGCCTTCATCAAGCTGGCGGAGGCCGGCCTGGTGCAGATCCTGCCGCAGCGCGGCACCTTCGTGATGAAGATTTCCGCCAAGCGCGTGGCCGACGGGCGCTTTATCCGTCAGGCGGTGGAATGCGCCATCGTGCGCCGCGCGGCCGAGCGCGCCACCCCGGCGCAGCTGATGACGCTGGAGCATAATCTGCACCGCCAGGCGCTGGCCGCGCAGAACGGGCAAACGCGCGAGTTTTTGGCGCTGGACGACGAATTCCACCAACTGCTGACCCAGTTTGCCGACTGCCCGCTGGCGTGGGAGACCATCGAAACCATCAAGGCCACTATGGATCGAGTGCGTTTCCTCAGCCTAAGCGAAGTCTCGCCGCCGGAGAGCCTGATCAAGCAGCACTACCGCATCTACGAGGCGCTGAAAGCGCGCGATGCCGAGGCGGCGGAGCGCGCCATCCACGATCACCTGCAGGAGATGATCTACTCCATCACCCCGATCGCCCTGCAGAACACCGAGTGGTTCGAGATCGAATAATCAATCGCTTAGCGCGCCGGGGGCGATCGCCCCCGCGTATTTGGCCACGCCAATGGCATTTCCTCTCAATCGCATCTATTGTTTGTCCTTGCCGGATCAAGTTCGGTAGCATCGCTTTACAGCTTCAATCACCGCTTTTTTACTGCGCCGGTGGTCAAAAACCCTTGCATTGCCGGTGTATGAAGAAGCTTAATCGGGAGTGAATCATGACTGATATTGTGCAGTTGCTAGGAAAGGAAGCGGAAGATCTGCTGCAACACCGCTGTACCACTATCCCCGCCGAGAATCTCTACCTGCCGGGCGACGACTTCGTCGACCGCGTAATGATCGATAACAACCGCCCCAACAGCGTGCTACGTTCGATGCAAACCCTGTTCAACCACGGCCGCCTGGCCGGCACCGGCTACCTGTCTATCCTGCCGGTCGATCAGGGCATAGAGCACTCCGCCGCCGCCTCGTTCGCCGCCAACCCGCTGTATTTCGATCCGAAGAACATCGTCGAGCTGGCGATTGAAGCCGGCTGTAACTGCGTCGCCTCCACCTACGGCGTGCTGGCGTCGGTATCGCGCCGCTACGCGCACAAGATCCCGTTCCTGGTCAAACTCAACCACAACGAAACGCTGAGCTACCCGACCCAGTACGACCAGACCCTGTACGCCAGCGTCGAGCAGGCGTTCAACATGGGCGCGGTGGCGGTCGGCGCCACCATTTACTTCGGCTCCGAGCAGTCGCGCCGCCAGATCGAAGAGATCTCGATCGCCTTCGAGCGCGCGCATGAGCTGGGCATGGTCACCGTGTTGTGGGCCTATCTGCGTAACCCGGCGTTCACCAAGGACGGCGTGGACTACCACTCCAGCGCCGATCTGACCGGCCAGGCTAACCACATCGCCGCCACCATCGGCGCCGACATCGTCAAACAGAAAATGGCGGAAAACAACGGCGGCTACCGCGCGGTGAAATTCGGCTATACCGACGATCGCGTCTACAACAAACTCACCACCGATCACCCTATCGATCTGGTGCGCTACCAGCTGGCCAACTGCTACATGGGCCGCGCCGGGCTGATCAACTCCGGTGGCGCCGCCGGTGAGAACGACCTGCAGGAATCGGTGCGCACCGCGGTGATCAACAAACGCGCCGGCGGCATGGGCCTGATCCTGGGGCGTAAAGCCTTCAAGAAATCGATGAAAGACGGCGTGGCGCTGATCAACGCCGTGCAAGACGCCTACCTGGACAAGAAGGTCACCATCGCCTGATGTGACAGACCGCCTGTCCCAAAGCCCGGCTCGCCGGGCTTTTTTGTGCATCGAGGGAGGTCTTGACAAGGAAATAATGCAACCGAATGTATTTTATAAGCAAAAATAAGAATTAGTTTTTATTTACTATCCTTGGGCTTTTTTTATTCTAAATATGCGAAAGAGAACGACATAAATCATTAAAGATTGAAAGTTAACCTTATCAAATTTTAAATTTCCCACCTTTTCCAAAAACACAAAAAGTTAGCGCATTAATAATTATTATAGTTCATTGTTATTTATGGACTTTTGACTAAATTTCACGCTAATTAATCCACACTTTTATGGTGGTGCTATCATGAAAGTCAATATTGTCATCATCTCCCTGCTCATCCTTTCGCTATCGTCTTGCGCGCTATTTAAATCTCCGGCCTCTAAGCATGAGTTGAAACCGGGAGAAACGTATTGGTTTGACTATGACTCAACAAGAAGCAGCGCCATTTATATTCCCGCAGACTCAAATATCAAGTACTGCGTGGCTCCCCCACCTGATGTCGCGCAGTCCGTTATTGCCGCGCTGAAAGCTGAAATGAGCACGGAACAAATTCAAAAAGTCAGTGGTGATGCAGGGTTCAGCACCGCCGTAGTCGATCTGGCTCGGCGCACCACCACGGTAAATTTTATCCGTGATACGTTGTATCGCGTCTGCGAAGCCAGACTACAAGGCCCGCTCACCGCTACGGAAAAAGAAATTTTCCTGGCCGCGATAGCCGCCGCCAAAGATATGGCAATCGCTGAAAAAGACAAACAAAAGCAAGAGCTGGCCCAAACGGCCGAAAGAAACGGTGCTTCCGTACAGACAATACAAAAGATTCTCGAACAGTAACAGAAACAAGCTAACAACGGCGATTTCCGTATATCACCCTACCCAAAGCCCGGTTCGCCGGGCTTTTTTGTGCCCGTTCCCCTAAACCCGACGCCGTCAACCTTCTCTTTCTTTCACCTTAAACTTTCAAAATAAAATATTTATCTTTCAAATTGTGATCTATTTAAAACAAATAGCCCACCAAAGTGACTACTGTAAGGCCCATGGCGACAGAGCCGCCGTTCGCTCCAGGCCATATCAGTCCATTACAGGAGAACATAATGATTGAGCTAATCACCCACGGCGCCGAGTGGTTTATCGGCCTGTTTCAGAAAGGCGGTGAAGTGTTTGTCGGCATGGTGACCGGCATTTTACCTTTGTTGATCAGCCTGTTGGTTATCATGAACGCGCTGATCAAATTTGTTGGCCAGGAACGTATCGAACGATTGGCGCAGCGCTGCGCGGGCAACCCCGTTTCGCGTTATCTGCTGCTGCCGCTAATTGGCACCTTTGTCTTCTGCAACCCGATGACCCTCAGCCTGGGGCGCTTCATGCCGGAGAAATACAAGCCGAGCTACTACGCGGCGGCCTCCTACAGCTGCCACTCGATGAACGGCCTGTTTCCGCACATCAACCCCGGCGAACTGTTCGTTTATCTCGGCATCGCCAGCGGCCTGACCACCCTCGGTCTGCCGCTCGGCCCGCTGGCGGTGAGCTATTTCCTGGTGGGGCTGTTCACCAACTTCTTCCGCGGCTGGGTCACCGATCTGACCACCAGCCTGTTTGAACGCAAGATGGGCATCCGTCTGGATCGCCAGGTGCAACTTTAATTCGTGGAGTGCAGCATGAGTGCTTATATCCGTATTGAAAAAGGCGCCAGCGGCTGGGGCGGCCCCCTGGAATTGCCGATCGAACCCGGTAAAAAAGTGGTGTACATCACCGCCGGCACCCGACCTTCCATCGTCGATCGCCTCAGCGAATTGACCGGCTGGCCGGCCGTCGACGGCTTCAAAGAGGGCGAGCCGCCGGCGGAAGAGATCGGCGTGGCGGTGATAGACTGCGGCGGCACCCTGCGCTGCGGCCTGTACCCGAAACGCCGCATTCCGACAGTCAACATCCACGCCACCGGCCAGTCCGGCCCGCTGGCGCAGTTTATCCTCGAAGACATCTATGTCTCCGGCGTGCGTGACCACAACATCAGCCGAATCGAAGCGGCAGATAGCCAACCCGCCGCCGCCGTTGCAGCGCCGCCCAAGGCGCGCGACTACGACACCAGCAAGAAAATCACCGAGCAAAGCGACGGGCTGTTGGCGAAGGTCGGCATGGGCATGGGATCGGTGGTGGCGGTGTTCTTCCAGGCCGGGCGCGACACCATCGACACCGTGCTGAAGACCATCCTGCCGTTTATGGCGTTCGTCTCGGCCTTGATCGGCATCATCATGGCCTCCGGCCTCGGGGACTTTATCGCTCACGGCCTGACGCCGCTGGCCAATAGCCCGATCGGCCTGGTAACGCTGGCGCTGATCTGCTCATTCCCGCTGCTGTCGCCGTTCCTCGGCCCCGGCGCGGTCATCGCCCAGGTGATCGGCGTGCTGGTCGGGGTGCAGATCGGCCTCGGCCATATTCCGCCGCAGCTGGCGCTGCCCGCACTGTTCGCCATCAACGCGCAGGCCGCCTGCGACTTCATTCCGGTCGGCCTGTCGCTGGCGGAAGCCAAGCAGGACACCGTGCGAGTCGGCGTGCCCTCGGTGCTGGTCGGCCGCTTCCTGACCGGCGCGCCGACGGTGTTGATCGCCTGGGCCGCCTCGGCCTTCATTTATCAATAATTTGATTCACAGGGAGACATTTATGCACACCATTTTTCATACCACCATCACACAGATCGGCGGCTGCGCCCGCGACGCGTTGCTGGACAACATGCTGATCACCTTCCGTGAAGGCGCGCCGGCGGATATCGAAGAGTTCTGCTTCATCCACCGCCACGGCGCGACCGCCGGTGAGCTGCAGGTCGGCGGCGTGATGGAACTGGCGCAGCAGCGCTACGCCATCACCGCCGTCGGCAGCGTCGCCACGCAGAATCTGCGCGAGCTGGGCCACATCACCGTGCGCTTCGACGGCGAAGCCGAAGCCGAATTCCCCGGCTCGATCCACGTATCCGGCCCGACGCCGACCGATATCCCGTTGGGCAGCACGCTGTCATTTATCGCATAAGGAGTAGACCATGTCTGAAGTAGCTGTAGTGATTGGCGGCGGCCAAACGTTAGGTGCCTTTTTGTCCCACGGGCTGGCGCAGGCCGGTTATCGGGTGGCGGTGGCCGATCTGAACGCCGACAATGCCAATCGGGTGGCACAGCAGATCAACGAAGCGTTTGGCGCAGGCAGCGCCTGCGGTTTTCAGGCCGACGCCACCGACGAACAGAGCGTGATCGCGCTGGCGGCGGCGGTTGACCGGGCATTCGGCCAGGCCAACCTGCTGGTGTACAGCGCCGGCATCGCCAAGGCGGCGCCGATCACCGATTTCCCGCTGGGCGACTTCGACCGCTCGCTGCAGGTGAACCTGGTGGGCTATTTCCTCTGCGCCCGCGAGTTCTCGCGCCTGATGATCCGCGACGGCATCGCCGGGCGCATCATTCAGATCAACTCCAAGTCCGGCAAGGTCGGCAGCAAGCACAACTCCGGCTACAGCGCCGCCAAGTTCGGCGGCGTGGGGCTGACGCAGTCGCTGGCGCTCGATCTGGCGGAGTACGGCATCACCGTGCATTCGCTGATGCTCGGCAACCTGCTGAAGTCGCCGATGTTCCAGTCGCTGCTGCCGCAATACGCGCAAAAACTGGGCATCGCACCGGAGCAAGTGGAGCAGTACTACATCGACAAGGTGCCGCTGAAACGCGGTTGCGACTATCAGGACGTGCTGAACACCCTGCTGTTCTACGCCAGCGAGAAGGCCTCTTACTGCACCGGCCAGTCGATCAACATCACCGGCGGCCAGGTGATGTTCTGACGTCATCGAGGCCCCATTCCGCGGAAGGGGGCCTAAGGAGAACCCCATGACACAAGCTCTGATCGCCTTTGCACTGCTGGCCTGGCTGCTGCAAATCGCCTTCGGCTGGTGGCAACTGCAGCGCTTCAACCGCGCCTTCGACGGCCTGTGCCAACTGGGCGCCGTCGGCGTCGGCCGTTCCGGCGGCCGTTTCCGCCCGCGGGTGGTGCTGGCGCTGGCCTTCGATGCCGATCGGCGGGTGTGCGGCAGCCTGTTGCTACGCGGCCTGACCGTTTTCGCCCAGCCCCGCCCGCTGCCTCGATTACACGGTTTGCATCAGCGGGATTTGCGCCCGGATGTGATCTTCCCCGAGGATCGCGCATGCCAGTCTGCACTATCGTTAGCGATTGAACCCAAATCGTGATATTTTCACATTAAAAGGCATTACCTTTCATAGTGAATTATTCAGCGAGGGGAAATGCCCCACTCTTGTGAACGGGAATCGCGATGAAACCAAAGCAGCGGCAGGCCGCTATCCTTGAATATCTGCAGCGGCATGGCAAAACGGCAGTGGACGCCCTGGCCGAGCATTTCTCCACCACCGGCACCACCATCCGCAAGGATCTCACCCTGCTGGAAGAAGAAGGCGAGGTGATCCGCACCTACGGCGGCGTGGTGCTCAGCCGCGACGACGGCGATCAGCCGATCGACCGCAAAACCCATATCAATACCGAGAAAAAGCGCCACATCGCCAGCGCCGCTGTGGCGCTGATCGCCGACGGGGACTCGCTGATCTTCGACGCCGGCAGCACGGTGCTGCAGATGGTACCGCACCTGGCGCAGTTCAATAACATCACGGTGATGACCAATAGCCTGACCATCGTCAACGCGCTGGTGGAGCTGGACAACGATCAGACCATCCTGATGCCAGGCGGCACCTACCGCAAAAAATCGGCCTCGTTCCACGGCAGCCTGGCCGAATCGGCGTTCCAGCAGTTCAGCTTCGACAAGCTGTTTATCGGCGCGGACGGCGTCGATCTCAACGCCGGCGTCACCACCTTCAACGAAGTGCACAACGTCAGCAAAGCGATGTGCGAAGCCGCCGGCCGCATTATTCTGTTGGTCGACTCCTCGAAATTCGGCCGTAAGAGCCCGAACGTGGTGTGCGAACTCAGCGCCGTCGACACGCTGATCACCGACCGAGACATCAACCCCGATTACCTCGCCGCCCTGCAGGCGAAAGGCATCAATATCCTTCTGGTAGGAGACCCCGATGAGTAACGCCAACGCCCTGCTCGCCTTCGCCCGCGAAACGCTGGAGATCGAGCTGACCGAAGCGCAGCGCCTGCTGGCGCGCCTGGACGACAACTTCGTCTGCGCCTGCGAACTGCTGCTGAACTGCCGTGGCAAAGCGGTGATTTCCGGCATCGGCAAGTCCGGCCATATCGGCAAGAAGATCGCCGCGTCGCTGGCCAGCACCGGCACGCCGTCGTTCTTCGTGCACCCGGCGGAGGCGCTGCACGGCGATCTCGGCATGATCGGCGCCGACGACGTGGTGGTGTTCATCTCCTACTCCGGCCGCGCCAAAGAGCTGGACCTGATCCTGCCGCTGCTGGCGGAGAACGGTATTCCGGTGATCGCCGTTACCGGCGGCAAAGAGTCGCCGCTGGCGCAGGCCGCGGCCTGCGTGTTGGATATCGGCGTCGAGCGAGAAGCCTGCCCAATGGGGCTGGCGCCCACCTCCAGCGCGGTCAACACCCTGATGATGGGCGATGCCCTGGCGATGGCGCTGATGCGCCAGCGCGGTTTCAACGCGGAAGACTTCGCCCGCTCGCACCCAGGCGGCAGTCTGGGCGCGCGCCTGCTGAACCGCGTGCATCACCTGATGCGCACCGGCGATCGCCTGCCGCGCGTGAGCGAAAGCGCCAACGTGATGGAAGCGATGCTGGAACTGAGCCGCACCGGGCTCGGGTTGGTGGCGGTCTGCGACGCGCAGCAGCGGGTGGTGGGCGTATTTACCGACGGCGACCTGCGCCGCTGGCTGGTGAAGGGCAACAGCCTGCAGGATCCGCTCAGCCCGGCGATCACCCGCCCCGGCTATCGGCTGCCAGAGCAGTGGCGCGCCGGCGAGGCGCTGGAAGCGCTGCACGAACAGCACATCAGCGCGGCCCCGGTGGTCGATATGGACGGCGTGCTGGTGGGGGCGCTCAACCTGCACGATCTGCATCAGGCCGGCATCGGCTGATCAACGCCGGGGGCGCCATCACCGGCGCCCCCGGTCAGATCATTTCCAGTCGGGATTGTTCTCGAACTGCTGCTTCAGCAGCGCCTTCATGTCGTCATCCGGCTTGCCGAGCCACTGGTACTTGGCATACTTCTTCGGATGATCGACGGCTTCCGGCCGATCTTCCACTTCCACCCGCACGCCCCAGGCCTGGGATTTGTCCGCGCTGAACGCCACGATCAAAAAGTTGTTGCCGCAGTCGTGCGGTTTGCACAGGTTGCCGACCAGATACTCTTTGCCCTTCCAGTTCAGATTCTGCGCCGGCGTAGAGGTGCCGACGCCCTTGCGCGCCCAGCCCGGCATCCGCGCCTGGCCTTTCACCATGTTTTGCCAGCTGGCCTGATACCCCGGCTGCTGAATCAAATCCGACGTGGTGACGATCTGCTGGGCAAAGCTGCCCGCGCTGAAGCTGAGCAGTGCGCCGAAGAGGGCGCAACGCAGCGCCTGGTGTCCCGTCATAGTCCTTCTCCCTAGGTTAAATCAGGTTTCGCCCGTCAAACCGGGCCTGAACTAGTCAGACCACGGTTGCGGCAAAAAGTTGACTCACCACCAGGCGTGAAAATGATGCACCGGCCCGATGCCGTGCCCCACTTCCAGGGTGTCCGCCTGTTGCAGCGCTTGTTGCAGGTAGTCCTTGGCGGCGGCCACCGTGGCCGCCCAGTCGGCATGGCGCGGGCGCAGCGCCGCCAGCGCGGCCGAGAGCGTGCAACCGGTGCCGTGGGTGTGGCGGGTGGCGACGCGCGGCGCGGTAAAGCGCTGCTCGCCTTCTGCGGTAAACAGCCAGTCCGGGCTCTCACTTTCGCTCAGGTGGCCGCCCTTCATCAGCACCGCCCGGCAGCCCATCGCCAGCAGCGCCCGCCCCTGCTCACGCATCTGCGCTTCATCTTCCGCCGGCGCGCACGCCAGCAGCGCCGCCGCTTCTGGCAGGTTCGGCGTAATGATCGACACCAGCGGCAACAGCTCGCGCCGAATAGACGCTACCGCCTCCGGCGCCAGCAGCGGATCGCCGCTTTTCGCCAGCATCACGGTATCCAGCACCACGAACTCCGGCCGATAATGGCGCAGGCGTTCGGCCACCGCCTGCACGATGTCGGCGTTGGCCAGCATGCCGATCTTGACGCTGTCGATGCGCACGTCGCTGAACACCGAGTCCAGCTGCGCGGCGACGAACGCCGGATCGATGTAATACACCGACTGCACGCCGCGGGTATTTTGCGCCACCAGCGCGGTGATCACCGAGGTGCCGTAGGCGCCAAGCGCCGAGAAGGCCTTCAAATCGGCCTGAATGCCGGCGCCGCCGCTGGGATCGGTGCCGGCGATGGTCAGCGCGTTAATGCGTTTCATCACAGATCCTCCCCGCGCAGTTGATACAGCGCGTCGAGGAACGCCGGCGTAAAGCTGCCCGGCCCGGCGGCCTGCCTGGCCGCGAGGCCGCCGCAGTGGGACATCACCCGGCAGGCGGACGCCACGTTGTCCAGGCGATCGCCCGGCAGGGCGCAAAACGCCGCCGCCACCGCCGACAGCGCGCAGCCGGTGCCCACCACCCGCGTCATCAGCGGGGAACCGCCTTCGATCGCCCAATCGCGCTGGCCGTCGGTGACGTAATCCACCGCGCCGGTGACCGCCACCACCGCGCCGCTGCGCCGCGCCAGCTCACGCGCGGCGGGCAATGCTGCCAAGGAATCGTCGCCGCTGTCCACGCCGCGGCCGCTGGCCAGCAACCCACTGAGCGCCATGATTTCCGAAGCGTTGCCGCGTATCGCCGCCGGTTTCTCGTCCAGCAGCTGTTTGGCGAAGGCGGTGCGGTAGGAGAGCGCACCGACCGCCACCGGATCCAGCGTCCAGGGCTTGCCGGCCCGATTGGCGGCGGCCACCGCCGCCCGCATCGATTCGGCACGCAGCGCGTTGAGGGTGCCGACGTTGATCAGCAGGCCGTCGGCCAGCGCGCTGAACTGCGCCGCCTCTTGCGGCTCCACCACCATCGCCGGGGAAGCGCCGAGCGCCAGCAACACGTTGGCGGTCAGCGATTGCACCACTTCGTTAGTCAGGCAGTGGATCAGCGGAGGGCGCTGTTGGAATTGGGTCAGACAGGCCGCGGCGCGCGCGCCGGGTAGTGCATCAGGTCGAGCGATCATATTCCTCCCAACCGGCGTTCAAGAAGGCGGCGCCGGCTGGGCGGCCGTGACTTCCCTACGCTGGCATTATCCAGATCAGGTAATACGGGTATTTCTCAGCCTTCACGTAGAAGGGCACCCCGAGTCATGAAAATCAATAGGTTGTGATCAACGTTGCGTTAATCCCTGCAGGGGATCATGCCAGCGGCGGCGCGGACAAACAAGCGAATAAATTGACTCGCGCCTAAGCGATGTTTCCCTCTTTTCCCGCCAGATACAGGCTCAGCACGCCGGGCAGCTCCGCCAGCGTGAACGCCACGCTCTGCGGCGCCGTCTTGAAGATATGGTGCAGCGTACCGGCCACCAGGCTTTGCAACAGCCGGGTTTGCTGCAGGATCTCCGCTTCGGCGGTCTCGGGGCGGCGCAGCTGCAACACGCTGGCGATCAGCGTCAGGAAGCTGGACTTTTCATCCGGCAGGTTCATTTCCCGCATCACCGGCAGGTAGTCGGCATGCTCACGCAGGTACTGCGCATAGGGTGAAAACAGCCGCTGGATCACCGCTTCAGCGGAGAGGCGCCGCCACTCATCGTCACTGGCCAACGCCATGTCGCGCACCAGCGCCTCAATCGACTCGGTATGCCGATCTGCCAGCGCCTTGATCACCGCGTGGCGATCGGGAAAAAAGTGATACATCGAACCGATGGAGGTTTTGGCGTGCTTGGCGAGCCGCTGCATGCTGAGCGCCGCCAGGCCGTCCTGCGCCACGATCGCCGCCGCTGAATCCAGAATGGTTTGTACGCGTTGCCGCCCTCTTTCCTGCTGTGGCTCTCGCCCGGTGATGTTTTCGTCGATTTGCATATTCGTTTCTGCCCGCTGTCATCAACGCATTATACCCATTTGCCGCTACGAAGGCAGGGCGACACAAAAAACTAGATTAACTCCTCTAGTTTAGAGTAGAGTATTTATTCTAGTTTACCCTGACGCAAGCGTGGGGAAGACAAACAGTGACCTCACTCACTGAAAAAGAGTCATTTCATTCGGCCCGTCGCCCAAGCCAATCGTCAGAGAATGCCCTATGCCCGACAAAAAACTGCTTATCACCTGCCTGACCGCGCTGTTGCTCACCGGGTGCTCGCCGGCACCGTCGATAGTGGTGTTCGGCGCTTCGTTCCCCGACTGGCTGTTTTGCCTGTGCGGCGGCGTGGCGGGTATGGTGGCGATCCACCTGCTGCTGCGCACCCCGGAAAAACGCGCCTGGCTGGCGCCGCAGCTGCTGACGTATCCGGCGCTGACCGCGCTGATCGCCATGCTGATCTGGTTACTGGTTTTCCCCCACTGAGACTGACGCCATGACCCAACCACACACCCCAAACCGGCGCAGACTGCTGGTGCTTACCATCCTGGCGTTGACATTCATCGTGGCCGCCGTCGTCGTCTGGCGGGTGGAAAACGCCCCCAGTACCGACGATGCCTACGCCTATGCCGACACCATCGACGTGGTGCCGGAGGTGAACGGTCGCATCGTCGAGATGCCGATCCACGACAACCAGGAAGTGCGGCAAGGCGATCTGCTGTTCCGCATCGATCCGCGCCCTTACCAGGACGCGCTGGCGGCCAGCGAAGCGCGCCTGATCACGCTGAATGAACAGATCAAGCTGACGCAGCGTTCGGTCAACGCACAGCAGTACAACGCCGAATCGATGAACGCCATCGTCAAACGCTCACAGGCGCTGGTGGCGCAGGCGACCGACACCCTTAACCGCCGGCAAAAGCTGCTCGGCAAGAACTACGTTTCGGCGGAAGAAGTGGAAACCGCCCGCACCTCCCAGCGCTCGGCGCAGGCGGAATTGCAGGCCGCATTGCTGCAGGCGAAACAGGCGGAAGCCGCCGTCAGCGGCGTCGAAGCCCTGGTCGCACAGCGCGCCGAAGTGCAGGCCGACATCGCCATCGCCAAACTGAACCTGGAGTTCACCGAGGTGAGGGCGCCGTTCGACGGCCGCATCGCCTCCCTGAAAACCACCGTCGGCCAATATGCCTCCAGCGCCAAACCGGTGTTCACGCTGATCGACACCCGCCACTGGTACGTGGTCGCCAACTTCCGCGAAACCGACCTGAAAGGCGTGCATCCCGGCGTGCCGGCCACGCTGTATTTAATGAGCGACGCCGGCCAGACCTTCAGCGGCAAGGTGGAATCGATCAGCTACGGCGTGCAGCCCGACGACGGCGGCACCGTGCTGGGCGGGCTACCCAACGTGTCGCGCAACATCAACTGGGTGCACGTGTCGCAGCGCTTCCCGGTCAAGATCGCGGTCGAGGCCCCCAACCCGGCGCTGTTCCGCGTGGGCGCTTCGGCGGTGGCCAAGCTGAACCTGCGCCATGAAGAATAAAACGATGTCTCGCGGCTGGCTGTCCCCGTTGATCGACGAGCTGCGCCCTTCGGACAGCCGCATCAACCTGATGATCCGTGCTCTGCTCTCCAGCGCGATCGCCATCGTGATCTCGCAGACGCTGCAGGTGCCGTGGCTGGCGCTGTCGCTGATCGCTGTCTTCTTTATCACGCAGTCCAATATCGTTATCACCCGCACGATCGGCATCCTGTTTTTCGTCAGCTCCACGCTGGCGATCGGCGCCGCTATCCTGGTACTGAAGTTCACCTACGACTACCCGATGCTGCGCATCCTGCTCTCCAGCGCGCTGTTTTTCCTCAGCGTGTTCCTGATGCGGGTGACCAAGGTTGGGGTACTGTTCTTCCTGATGGCGCTGGTGGTGATCTACACGCAAAGCTTTGTCGATCTCACTCCGCAGGCGGAAGTGGTGATACGGCTGGTGCTGTGGGTATGGGTGGCGATCAATTACGCCATCCTGCTCACCCTGATCGTCAATACCCTGCTGCTGCCGGCCGAACCGCTGAAGCAGCTAAAGGGCCGGATGAACGCGGTGTTGGACGAAACCCGCGCTATGTTGGCCAATGGCGGCGAGACGCGCGATCTGAGCGCCATCTCGCAGCACGCCACCGAGCTGCATAAGCTGCTGCGCTTTTCGGTGATGCGCAGCGATCGCTGCCGCGCCAGCGAGCCCGGTTATCTGGCGCTGATCACCCTGGTGTTGCAGCTGAATATTCTGGCCTATCAGCTGCCGCCGGCTTTCGGCGCGGCCGCGCGTCAATTGGCGCAAGAGATAGACGCCGCCTGCCGCGCGCTGCAAACCGCGATCAGCCACGACAGCGCGCTGCGATTTTCCGTCGCGATCGCCGGCAGCGACGATCCGCAGGTGCCGGCGCCGCTCAATGAAATGGCCGGCCTCCTGCAGGTCTACACCAACCGCAGCGACTACGCCGACGCCCTGCAGGCCGCGCCACCGCCAAAAGTGCCCTTCTTTACCCCCGATGCCCTGACCAACCCGGTTTACATCCAGTTTTCGTTGAAAACGCTGCTGACCGTGCTGGTCGCCTACGTGTTTTATACCGCCGTCGATTGGCCCGGCATTCATACCATCATGCTGAGCTGCCTGATCGTGGCCCAGCCCAGCCTTGGCGCCACACAGCGGCGGGCGCGGCTGCGTCTCGGCGGCGCGGCGATCGGCAGCCTGCTGGCGCTGATCTCGGTGGTGTGGATCATGCCTCACCTCGACAGCCTCGTCGGCTTACTGCTGCTGACGCTGCCGGTGATCGCCCTCTCCGCCTGGATCGCCGCCGGCTCCGAGAAGATAAGCTATGCAGGGGTACAGATCCTGTTCACCTTTTCCCTGGCGCTGCTGGAAAGCTTTGGCCCGGTCACCGAGCTGACCGAGATCCGCGATCGCCTGATCGGCATCGTGCTGGGGGTAGGGTTCGCCACTTTCATTCACGCCACGCTGTGGCCGGAATACGAAGGAGAGTCGCTGCGGCAGCAGGTTGCCAACGTGCTGCGGGAACTGGCGCGCTTCCTCGGCGGCGAGAACACAAACGCCATCGGCATCTGGCAAAAGATCGAGGGCTGCGAAGCGGTGGTGGCCCGGGTGACGCTGGAGCCTACCTGGCAGTTGGCAGATGATAACCATGAAAGCTTCACCCGGCACATCCAACTGATCTTTAACCAGACGCGCAGCCTGTTGCTGACCAGCGAAAAGCTCAACACCTATCTGGCAGGCGGCGGCGCGGCGCTGTCCGTGCACGAACGCCAGGCGCTGATCGAGGTGCAACGCCAGGGCGGGCGCGTTCTCGCCGAGTATGCGGCGCAGCTTGCCAGCGCGCCGCAAGCGCTGCGGACGCCCGACTTTCATCCACCGCTGGCCGCCCTGCATGCCGACACCGTGCGCCACCTGGCTCAGGAGTTGAGCGACGAGCTCAATCGCCTGCCCGCCTGGGGCGACGCCTAGCATTTTCCGTTTGTGGCCGTGCACGCCCGGTGCAATGCGCTATAGTGAGCACAAACCACCGGGAGATGCCATGCAGATAAGACCCTACCAAGAGACCGATCGCCCCTTCCTGCGCACGCTGTACCTGGCGTCGCGCAAGGCGGCGTTCGGCTGGCGCGATACCTCAAACTATCAGTTGGAAGATTTCGACGGCGCGACGCTGGGCGAAGCGATTTGGGTGGCGGAAGACGGCGGCACGCTGCTGGGATTCGTCTCCGTCTACCGCGAAGATAACTTCATTCATAACCTGTATGTCGATCCCCATCAGCCGCCGCGCGGCGTCGGCAGTGCGCTACTGCAGGCAGCGCAAGCCACCTTCACCGCCACCGGCTCGCTGAAATGCCTGGTGAAGAATGAAAATGCGCTGGCGTTCTACCGCAAACACGGTTGGCGCATCATCTCTACCGGTAACGACGGCGAAGAAGATTATTACCTGATGCATTCGCCGGCCCGCTAGCCCTTACCCGCCGCATCCGGCATGCCGCGCAGCGTCAGCCGCCAAAACAGCAGCGCGCTCAGGCTGACGCCCGCCCCCAGCCAGCAGACGCCGCTCCAGCCCGCCCAGGCGTACATATGGGTGCCGGCAAAGGCGCCCAGACCGCTGCCGACGGCGTAAAACAGCATATAGCAGCCCACCAGCCTGCTGTGCGACTGCGGGTGCGCGCTGAAGATCATGCTCTGGTTCAGCACGTGGATCGCCTGGCCCGCCAGATCCAGCAGCACGATGCCCGCCACCAGCCAAACCAGGCCGCTGCCGAGCAAACCAAGCGGCAGCCAGGCCAGCGTCAACAGCAGCAGACACACGCCGCTGGCCGCCTGCCCCAGCCCGCGATCCGCCAGATGCCCGGCGCGCACCGCCGCCAGTGCGCCCACCGCGCCGACCAGGCCGAACGCCCCCACCGCGGCATGGCTGAAGTTGAACGGCGCCTGGCTCAGCGGCAACACCAGCGAACTCCAAAAGAGGCTGAAAGCGCCGAACATCAGCAGCGCCAGCATGCCGCGAATTTGCAGCGTGCGGTCATGCAGCAACAGGCTCAGCATCGAACGCAGCAGCGCGGGATAACTCAGCGTGCTGGGAGCGGTGTGCGGCGCAGGCAGCAGCCGCGACAGGATCGGCAGCAATACCAGCGTCACTCCGGCAGAGAAGAAATACACCGTGCGCCAACCGCCAACGTCCGCCAGCACGCCGGACAGAGTGCGCGCCAGCAGCAATCCCAGCACCACTCCGCCCTGCGCCGCACCAACCACCCGCCCGCGCTCCTGCGGCGCCGCCAGGGCTGCGGCGTAAGCGATCAGCCCCTGCGTCATGGCGGTGCCCAATAAGCCTACCAGCAACATCCCTACCAGCAGCCAGGGCGCGCTGTGCGCCCAGCCCACCAATAGCAGCGCGCCGATCAGCCCCAGCTGTTGTCCCGCCAGCAACCGATGCCGGTTCAACCGATCCCCCAGCGGCACCACCAACAGCAACGCCAGCGCGCAGCCCAACTGAGTCACGGTGATCACCATGCCAACCGCCGCCAGGCTGATGGAAAAATCACGGGCGATGGCGTCCAGCAACGGCTGCGCATAATAAACGTTGGCCACGCTGAAGGCGCTGGCGGCAGCCAGCAGCAGCACCAGGGTGGCCGGCAGGCGCCCTAGCGCCGCACAGGGGGGATCCAGCAGTTTGTCGCTCATTACACACCTCAATCTGGTTTCATTATTAAACCCAATGAACTTTAGGTGCAGAGGTTTTATAATGCAACCAGAATGTGCAGCTGGAGATAAACGCCGTGAAACGTAAAAGCCTGGAAGACGCGCCGTGCCCGGTGGCGCGCACGCTGGATGTGATTGGCGACTGGTGGTCGCTGCTGATCGTGCGCGACGCCTTCGACGGCGTCACCCGCTTTAGCGAATTTCAAAAAGGGCTGGGGATGGCGAAGAATATCCTTGCCACCCGGCTGCGCGCCCTGGTGACGCACGGCGTGCTGGAGATCGTGCCCGCCGCGGACGGCAGCGCCTATCAGGAATATGTGCTGACCGAGAAAGGCCGCGCGCTGTTTCCGGTGATCGTCGGCCTGCGCCAGTGGGGGGAAGATCATTTGTTCGCCGAGGGAGAGGCGCACTCAACGCTGGTGGAAAGCGACAGCGGTCGCCCCGTCCCGCGCCTGACGCCGATCGGCAGCGCCGGGCAGACGCTCACCCCGCTGAATACCCGGGTGGTGAAGGTATGAAGCGTCTCAATAAGGCCTGCATCACCTTGCGCTATTGCATCTATTATCGAACAGCTTCCGCAATCCCCTGCGGGTAATGTATAGTCCGCGTTTTACGGAGATCCCATGCTGACTAACTCATCCATTCGTTTGAACAAATACATTAGCGAGAGCGGTATCTGCTCACGCCGCGACGCCGATCGATACATCGAACAGGGCAACGTTTTCATCAACGGTAAACGCGCCACCGTTGGCGCCCAGGTATTTGCCGGCGATGTGGTAAAGGTTAACGGTCAGCTGATCGAACCGCGCAATGAAGAAGATCTGGTGCTGATCGCGCTGAACAAACCGGTCGGCATCGTCACCACCACCGAAGACGGCGAGCGCGACAACATCACCGACTTCGTCAACCACAGCAAGCGCATCTTCCCGATCGGCCGCTTGGACAAGGATTCGCAGGGGCTGATCTTTCTGACCAACCACGGTGACCTGGTCAACAAGATCCTGCGCGCCGGTAACAATCACGAGAAAGAGTATCTGGTGACGGTCAACAAACCCGTGACCGACGAGTTTATTCGCGGCATGGGCGCCGGCGTGCCGATGCTGGGCACCGTGACCAAAAAGTGCAAGGTGAAGAAAGAGGCGCCGTTCGTGTTCCGCATCACGCTGGTGCAGGGGCTGAACCGCCAGATCCGCCGCATGTGCGAACACTTCGGCTACGAGGTCACCAAGCTGGAACGCACGCGCATCATGAACGTCAGCCTGAAAGGGTTGCCGCTGGGCGAGTGGCGCGATCTGACCGATGACGAGCTGATTGAGCTGTTCAAGCTGATTGAAGGCTCTTCGTCCGAGGCTAAACCGACGAAGAAAGCCCCGGCCAAATCTGCCCCGGCGAAAAAACCGAACGCCGGCGGGCCGAAAGGCGCCGACAAAGCCGCTGCGCCAGCCGGCCGCAAGCGCTTTGCCCAGCCAGGGCGCAAGAAAAAAGGGCGTTAACGCCCTTTCTCCCTCGCTCAGCCCGCCTTTGCGCGGGCTTTTTCATCATAAAAGTCAGCCACAGGCCGCCACTGCGTTCTCACCATAAAAAAGGCCCGCATCAAGCGGGCCTGCAAGTACCAGAGAAGTCTGGAGGAAAAAATCAGAACGACCAGCGCAGGTTGGCGTTGACCGAATTAACGCGAGTATCGGCGCCAAATTGCCCCTGATAGCCGACATCCAGCGTCGCGGCGTGCGACAGTTTCACGCTCACACCGACATCGCCCACCATCACGTTGTCATCCACGGCCTGGCCCTGCGTGACGAACGCGTCGCTGCCGGCAAACGCCATGCGCGATGAAGTGTTCTTATCGCCGTAGGCGTGCTGCCAGCCGAGCGAGCCGTAAAGGCTGACGTTCTTCGGCAGTTCGGTCACGCCGCGCACCCCGAGCGTAGAGTAGAAGGTGTTCATCGTTTCATTGCGCACGCTCAGCGCCGCCGCGCCACCCGACTCCTGGAAGCTGTCGGTATGCAGGCGGATGTAGCTCAGGTTGATGAACGGTTCGACGTTCATCTCCGGCTGGCCGAAACGGTAACCCGCTTCGGTGAACGCCAGCAGCGAGTTCGCGTCATAATCCGACTTCAGCCGATCCGAGAAGCCGCTGAAATCGACGTTGCGCTTGCCTTCAATCTTGTGCCAGGTGTAACCCAGCGCGCCGCGCAGCGAGAACGCATCCTGCTGCCCGGCCGCATACAGGCCGAGGTGGTAGTTGTCGGTATCGGCCTTGGAACGGCGGCTGTCGACGTCGTAGTCGCCGCGGCTGTAACCAAAGTAGCCGCCGATGCGCACGTTATGGTCCGCCAGCTTGCGATCCGCGCCCAACAGGAAGCCAGTGGTGTTGCCATCCAGCTTGCCCACGTTGCCGTTGCCGCTGTTTTTGCCCCAGGAACTGAAGGTTTGCCCCCAAACGCCGCTGTTTTGCGCCTGCGCCGGTTGCACCAGCGACATCGCCAACGGCGGTATCGGCAGGCTGTCATTGTCGAACAGGCGCAGCATGCGCTGGTTCAGCACGTTGAACAGCTGGGTGCTGCCGGCGATCAGGTTAGACTGCATCGACGGATAGACTTCACCGGACAGCTGATTGAACGCCTCGCGCGCTTCCGGCGCGCTCAGCAGCAGCAGCGAGTTATACAGCGCCAGCGAAGGGCCGCTCTGCGCCAGCGTCGAGAGCGCGCCAGCGGTATTCCACTGGTTGCCGCTCTCGGCCACCGTTTGGAAAATGCCCGGTTTGCCGCTGCCTGGATTCTCGCCCCCCGGATTTTCACCGCCTGGATTCTCTCCCCCTGGGTTTTCCCCGCCCGGATTCTCGCCCCCTGGATTCTCACCGCCTGGGTTTTCCCCACCCGGGTTCTCGCCGCCAGGGTTTTCACCGCCCGTGTCTTTCTGCGCGATGGTCAGATCCACGGCGTTGGCGCTGTGGTTCAACGCCACATCGAGGAAGGCGGACTTGGAAACCGCCGACGCGAACTGGCCGTCAATGCCGCCGTCCGAGGTCAGAATGCGGTAGCTTTGGCCGGTTTTATAGCTGGTTTGCGGATCCAGCGCCGTAACCTGCACCTTGGCCTGATCGCTGATGGTGGTTTTGCCCGCCACCAGCAGTTGATCGCTGCGGCCGTCGCCGGCGATATCGACGTCATAGAAGGATTCGCCGATAAAGTTCAGGTAGCGTTTCAGCGTCAGCGTGCCGATATTGCCGTCGCCGGGCGAGATATGGCCGCCGGACAGGATCTCGGTCTGGCCCAGCGTGCCGTTGCCGCCCAGCGTGCCGCCGGCCTTAATCGACGCGGCGCTGCTGTAGCCCTGCCCGTTATTGACGTCGGAACCCGCCGTCGCATTGAGGATCAGCGTGCCGCCGTTTTCGGCGCTGAGGGTTTGGATCTCGAAAATGTCGTCTTCTTTCTGGGTATTGATGTCGCTGGCGATGATGAGCTTACCGCCGCGCGCGGTGACGTTTGCCTGCAGGCCAGTGAGATCGCCGTTCAGCGTCGTGTGCCCGGCGGTGTTGATCACCTCGCCTTCGCCGCTCATCTTGTTGCTGAAGACGTAATTGCCGTCGGTATGGTTAAAGTACACATAGCTGCGGAACAATCCGCCCCGCAGGGCGATCGCCGTCTGGGCATCGATAGTGCCAGCAGCGCCCGCCGCGCCGAGCGTCGGCTCGGTCAACCCGGTGCCGGTATCCATGTTGCCGCGGCTGCCGATAATCAGCGCGCCGCGGTTAGAACCGGAACCGGTCTTGCCCAGCACCACTTCGTTGCCGCCGGCGGAGAATGTCCCGCCGTCCATGACCGCCAACACGCCATTGCCGTAATCGCCGACGTTGACGCTGCTGCCGCTGGTAAACCGTGAGCCGCTGCCGGCGATCGTCAGCTCGGCGGTTTTACGCGCGCCGGAGACGCCCGCCACCTGAATATTACCGACGTTGACCGCGCCGCCGTTCAGCACGTCCAGATCGCCGTAAAGCGTGAGCGCACGGCCGACGTTCCATTGGGAATTAGCCCCCGTGACCGTGGCTTTCGGGCTCAGCATATCGCTCTCGCCCGGCCCGCTGCCATTGCCGATGCTTGCGTCAAAGGCGGTATTCAGCACCGCGCCGTCTTCAATCGCCAGCGTGGATCGTGCCCCTAAATCGGTGCCGACGCTGAGAAAATTGCTGGTGACGCGAGAACCGGCGCCGGTGGCGATAAGGTGGCTGTCATAGCCACGGGTGGTGCCGACCACGATCTCTTTCGCGCTGGCCAGCGCACCGTCTTCAACCCGCAAGGTGCCCCGCCCCAGATTCAGGCCGCCACGCAGCACGAACTGATCGTTCACCGCGTTCAGCTCGGCGTTCGGCCCACGGACCGTGACTACGCTCTCATGAATTTGGCCGTTGAACATCCGGCCAATATTGATGTTATAGGCGCTGATCTTGCCATTCTCGATCAGCAGATTGCCGCTTTGATTGCGGCCGACGTAAACGTCCCCGGTGTAGGCCAATGATTCGGTAATTTTTGAGTCGCCGTCAAAAATGGCATCGTCTGCGCGAGCGATATCGGCGGGCGCCAGCATCAACAGCGGCGCAGAAAATAGAGCGAGGTAAAGTTTGGAAAGCGGTGTACTAACCGCTAAAGGGTGCGATGTCTTGTCATTCACGGGCTATCTCCGTACTCGTTAGCGTGATGTCGCGAAATTTATTGTTATAGGAAAACTCAATACACTAGAGGAGGTGTGAGGCGTTATTTCGCGCACGCCGGTTTAGTGATCGTCGAAGCAAAAGCTTATTGCCCCCCGGCGCTGACGCTCCGACGATGGAAAACCAGGAAGCGGCAATACCGCCCCCGAAGCGAATTATTTATGCGTGACCACCGGCGTACAGGTCGGCGCGCTCAGCGACGGCGACGAACCTAAAATTCCCGGCATCATCAGCGACGAGCAATCAAAAATACGGCCTTTTTCCGTGGTGGCGCGATAAGAAAGTTTTTGGCCGCCCAGCGCATCTGGCTGTGCGCCATTGACATTGGTCACGGTAATTTCGTCCGATGAGCCCAGGCCCAGCATTTTGGCGGTTTCCGCCTGCAGTAATGGAATGGCCTGATCGGTTTTCAGGGTGGAACAACCGGCTATCATCATCGTAACGGTTAAAGCGATAAGTGGTTTCTTCATAAATTATCCTTTATAACCAATCAGTTAAAATTACCGATTAGCTTTATGTTTTCTCTTATCCAAATCCTCGAATAATATATTTCCCTTTCCTAAACGAAAAAACCCTCCTAAAGTAGGGAGGGTTGATAATAATTCATCAGACCTATCTGATATTTGAAGGCGAAAGGAGAATCCTTTGGGGCAGGATTATGCGTTGGTCGTTGATGACCATCCATTGGTAGCAAGCGGCATTGCCAATTTTCTCAGCACGCATTGCCGATTCAAACAGGCGCATGTGGTGACCAATGAAGAGAATTGCTACCGCCATATTAGGGAAAATGGCCCACCGCGTTTACTGGTGATTGATTTTTGGCTCTCTTCCGGTACGGCGTTGAAATTACTCAAAGAAGTAAAACAACGTTATCCGCAGGTGCGGATTTTGGTGGTCAGCGGCGACGAGAATAACAATATCTGGCAGAAAGTGCACAATGCCGGCGGGCATGGGTTCGTGTTAAAAAATGAACCGCCAGAATTATTCGCCAGGGCGGTTTTTGCGCTGAATAACAATCAGGAATGGTTCCCGGAAGGCAATGAAGCCGCCATTAAAAACAACCATGACCATTTAAATAAATTCAATTTAACGCCGAGGCAATTAGACGTATTAACTATGATGCTGCGCGGCCTGCCAAATAAAAGAATTGCGACACAACTGTCTATTTCCGAGCCGACCGTCAAAGAGCATATCAGCAATATATTGAAAAAGATCGGCGTCAACAGCCGAGTGGAAGCCATCACGCTGTTGCACGGCAAACGGGATCCGTCGTCATGAGGTTTTTCCAGCATTTACAAAATGATGGCATCTCCCCACGCGCACAGATCCGCCTGCTGGACAACACCTTCATGCGGCTGGTGTTCAGCTTCACCGCCGTGCCCTTTGTCGGCATTCCGTTCGCCATCTGGATTTATTTGCTGGGTGATGAACTCGGCCCAACCATTACCTGGATCATCGTTTACCTGCTATGCGCCGTGGCGATCCGAATAGGACATCGTCGCTACCTGCATGAGGCCAAAGAAAATGATGAAGACACCGTGCTGCGCCGCTGGCTGCCGCGCATTAATAAGGTGGCGTTTATTCACGGGTTGGGGATCTCATCACTCTATTTAATTACCCCACAGACCCATAACTTTGACTTTTTTCTGCTGCTCAATATCAGCATCGCTGCGATCGTCGCCGCCAACGCAACGCACCTGACGCCCGTCATCAGCACCTTTACCCGCTTTTTCTTCGCCTCCTGGGGGCTGCTGAACCTCGGCATCATCTGGCGGCTGGAAGACGTGATGTTCATCGTACTGATGCTGAACTTGCTGTACGGCTTCGCCATTTACCGCCACGCATTAACCTCGCATGCGTTCTTTATTCAGCAGGCGCTGCTCGAAGAACAAAGCTCGCGCCTGGCGGAGCAGTTCCGCCAGGCTAAAGAGGAGGCGGAACAGGCGCTACTGGACAAGAACCAGTTCCTGACCACCGCCAGCCACGATCTGCGCCAGCCGGTGCACGCCATGGGTTTTCTGATCGAAGCCATCATCCACAAAAACCGGGACGACAGCCTGACGCCGCAGCTGCTGGATCTGCAACAAAGCGTGCGTTCGGTGCATTTGATGTTCAATTCACTGCTCGATCTCAGCAAGATCGAATCCGGCAACGTGCGCACCGCCGCCACCCATGTGGATATCGGCGCCCTGCTCGACTCGGTAGTCACCCTGTTCCGCGAAGAGGCCAACAGCCGCGCCCTGGCGCTGCGCACCTGGCGGCCTAGACGGCGTATCAGCGTGATGGGCGATCCGCTGCTGGTGCGGCAATCGCTGATCAACCTGATCCAAAACGCCCTGCGCTATACGCAACAGGGCGGCGTGCTGATCGCCATCCGCCCACGCGGCCCCGAGTGCCTGGTGGAAGTGTGGGACACCGGCGTGGGCATCGCCGACGAAGAGAAAAGCAAAATCTTCTCCCCTTACTACCGCCCTGAACTGGCGTGGAAAATCGACAGCGCCGGCCACGGGCTGGGGCTGGCGGTGGTGGCGCGCTGCGCCAAGCTGATGAAGGTGAAGTACGGCATGCACTCCGTCGAAGGCAAAGGATCGCGTTTCTGGATGCGCTTCACGCAATATATCGGCGAAGACAAAGCACCGGAAACCGCGGCCGCCTACGACAACACCGCCACGCCTACCCGCTATGCACCGCTGCGCGGCGCCTGCCTGGTGGTGGACGACGATCCCTTGGTGACCTCCGCCTGGGAGAGCCTGATGAGCACCTGGGGTATCACCGTGCGCTGCGCGGCTTCCGCCGAGGAAGCCTTCGCCATTGTCGAGGACGGTTTTACGCCGTTCGCTGTGCTGTGCGATCAGCGCCTGCGTTCCGGCGAGAGCGGTTTCGACATCCTGAAAGCGCTGTTCGAACGCCTGCCGGACGTGAGCGGCGCCATGGTCAGCGGCGAGTTCAACTCACAGATATTGCAAGAGGCCGAGCAGGAAGGCTATCTGGTGCTGCGCAAGCCGCTGGAGCCGGCCAGGCTGCATGCGCTGCTGACGCAGTGGGGGGCCGGCTAGCGCGAGGCGGTGCCTTAGCGGGCAAGATGCCGCAGCAGGCCTTCAAGGTTGCGCTCCCCCTCCGGGGTTTGCGCACCGGCTTTCAGCCCACCGCGGATCAACCGCTCCGCGGCCGGGCGTGCGAACAATCCCGCCCAAGCGTCGTGCTCGCGATAAAAACCGGCCTGCAGATCCGGCGCTGGCATCGCCTGCTTGGCCGCCGCAATCACGCCCGCAGGCAATGCCGCGATATTGCGCGCTAACCGATCGACGAAATCATCCAGCTCGGCGGCAGGCAAGGCGCGGTTAATCCAGCCGTAGCGTTCTGCGGTAGCGGCATCGATCAGATCGGCGCCCAGGATCACTTCCAGAGCGCGGCCGCGCGTCATTCGGCTCGTCAGATACTGCGTCGCACCGCCGCCGGGCGTAATGCCCATCAAGGCCTCGCACTGGGCCAGCCCCGCCGCTTCCCGTGCCGCGAAAGCCATATCGGCCGCCGCCACAAACTCGGCGCCGCCGCCGCGCGCCAGCCCAGCCAACTTAACGAGAGTGACCTGCGGCTGGCTGCGCAGCAGTTCGCCAAACGCCTGGAACGGATTTAGCCCCTCCGGCGCATTGCTCGCCAGTTCGTCGAAAGCGTGCGGCTCATCGATCAAGGTCATGTCGACATGAGCAATAAAGAACGCTGGGTTCGCGCTCTGGAACACCAACACCCGCGTATCCGGATCGTCGCGCACCGCGAGCAATAAACGGCTGATTTCCGACATCAGCGCCACATCAAGTACGTTTACCGGTGGGTTATCGATAGCGATGGTCATCACGCCGTGCGCATGAGACAGCCTGAGCTTGCTGAAATCTGTATCTGTCATCTCAATGTCCTTTTACCTGGGGTACAAGTGCGGGTTTTTCGCGCCCTGTGCCGAATGGTATACTTTGCATACCTGGCGTCAATTACGCACCTTAAGCATCCCAGGGATGCAGGAGGATACCGATGGATACGACCGACCTTGTTTACCGCGCCGACTGCCCAAGCCGCATCGTGCTCGATCAGATTGCCGATAAATGGTCCATGATGGTGCTGGAAGTGCTGCGCGAGCCGCAGCGCTTCAACGCCATCAAGCGCCGTTTGGATGGCGTCACGCAACGCGTGCTGACCCAGACCCTGCGCAAACTGGAACGCAACGGCATGGTGCATCGCAAAGTGTTGGACGGGCGGGTGCTTGGCGTTGAGTATTCGCTGACGCCGCTCGGCAAATCCCTGCAGGGGCCGTTCTCGATACTGTTCGACTGGACGCTGGGGAATATTGAGGCGATTCAGGAGTGCCAACGCAAGTATGATGAGCAGGACGAGTGATGTAATATCCATAAAAACAGAAAATTAATTCAGAAGTAATTTAACTCAAAAAATTCAGAACATTAATTAGATGGCCACCGAAACGGTCATCGAAAAAATACATACTGAACAAAAACATTACCGAACATACTTAAATTTAACGAACTTGTTGATGAAAGCATTAAGCCCATCACCCTTTTCGGCTAGCTTCTTCATCGTCTCTACATTTTCTGCACCGGCACTCGCGTAACTATAGGTATAAGGTCTAGTAGTACCGTCGAACCATACAGTTATATATGTATCCCCTACATCATAACCTCGGATACCTGAATCATGATTAACATCCCTATAAACTTGCACTTTAACCTCCTGATTAATAATTCAAAATGAATTTATAACCAAGGGAAACACCATAGCAAGGATTTATTAAAATATTAAAAAAAATGAATATATATGTCATGAATTACAAAACACTGTTAACCACCAAGCAAATTAAATTATTTTGATTTATAATCAATCAAATAATTATTCGCATGAGTAACTAAAAATTACAGCGCATCGCAAACATTAATTATTTTTAAATGATAGCTAGTTAATAGCACATGCACATTTAGATATCTTATTGCCCGCGAGTAAAGTTGCAGCACAGAGTTTTATAAATATCAACAAGGGATTTAATTTTTAATATTACAGATAACTCTGTTACAGTTAATACGCTGGTACAACTTAACCAGCGTTAGCCTTTAAAAGCTTACGTATCTAAACCCAACCATTCCGTAATCTATCATACAGGCAGGCGAGTTTTTTAAAGTAAGTCGCATAACTAGAGTTTTCAGGATTAAGTTTTTCAATGTTTTTAATCAAAAAATCACTTGTAATATCAAGTTCTAATTTATCCCATAAAAAAGGAAGATAAATCGCTGCAGACTCTGGTGTATTATGCTCTATAATATATTTTGTATCTTTATCTTTAAATTTTTTAACAAAATACCTTAAATAGCCAGTGCATTGATAATTTTTGTCTATTCTGGAAACCCACTTATCTAATTCCAAATGAGAGCTTAGATACTCATCACGATTTTTAATCCCTAGCCTATTCAGGTATTTAAAAACAGGAATATTAGGAGAACGCTTGCCAGCAACTGGAATTACACTAGTGATAACACTATTAGCATCATACTCTTTATTGTCTAAGAGTAGATCTTCAAATAAATCCAAGTTACTAATCTGTGTATATCCCACTAAACCAACTTCCTCTTCTCTCTTCCTTGCAGCTGCTACACCTACCCCAACGACAAATTCAACATCCTCATGTTTCTCCACTTCGTCAATATCTACAACATAAATTTTCTTCTCCGGCTCATTAGATTGAACTAAGTTATAAAGTTGCTCCTTACAATAACGTAATATACGCGCAGGTATTTTTCTTTTATTTTCAGATATAGCTTCATATATCGGAGTAAAGTCATCAGCTCTAATAAGAGTAATCGGAATCTGTACCCGCTCAATAGTTGTATATGTTTCTGATATTGAACACTCCAATAAGCCTTCCTCTCGCTCAACAAATATCAAGTTATTTCTTAGTTGCTCTATATTTTCTCGACCAATACAAATAGATATTGAACTTAATAAATCACTGATATTTTTATCAGATAATGAATACCCAATAAAAATCACAGGATGCTCAACAAATATTGTTATTAACTTCGAGGCTAAATATGGGTTTTTCTGATTAAACTCCTGATAATCATTATCTGTCATTATTAACGTTCGTGGTTTATGAGCACTCCCATGAATTTTATAAATCTCAGCAATTGATTGTGGGTTGGAGAACAATAGTTCGTTTTGGCCTGTATATACCTTGTAGTCAGGAAATAGTTGTTCTAGAAAACAGTCCCAATTCGTAGTTATCACACCATCAACATTTAAATTTGATAATAGCACTATCTCATTAAAGTACTTACTTTCATGAAGTGGAATATTAATTGCACTAGTTAAAAAATCGCAGATTTCAAATCTCAAAGCAGACGTTTTATCGGTAACACGCTTGCTATGCTTCTCACGACTAGCAGTGTAACGTGCATCCGACCACCATTCATTGTTAAAGTCCTCAGCAATCAACCGCGCTGCAGTTGGGTATGTCCCGTCACCAGTAGAGAGATAATACTCAAATGGTTTACCCGTTACGCAAAATTTTTCTAGAAGTGTTTTCCAATCAGGCAAGCCAAGATACCGACGAGAAAAACCTGAACCGATAAAGAGGAATGGGCCTGAGCTACGATCCTTAAATATAGCTATTAGTGATTCTTTGAGTTCTTCATTATTCATTTTTAACCCCATCGATATGCTGTGCTATCTAGGATGATAAACTTTTCATCCTAGTTATATACTAATAACCCAAGTAGCAACTAAATTCTATGCGATGCGTTCAAAAATTTGATAACAAAGTTTTATAATTATTATGCTAATGATATTTATGGTTATATATCACGTAAATGTGCACGAAATCACTATATAATATAGGGTGCGCGCACGGAGCAGCATCCTGCAATCCCCAATATTAGGGCTCTGCATTCATTGTGGCGACTGGTTCCAATAGTAATCTATATTCGTAGCTCCCAAAATTAACGCGATGCTGTTACTGGTAGAGCAAAAATCACTCTTTTCGATATAAGATCAGCTCAAATCAGAGTAGGTTAATAGCATCTAGCATACAGCCCATCTTTATCATTATTGCAATTTTAGCAAGATAGTCTTAAGTAAAAAGCCCGCATCAACGCGGGCTTAAGTATACTTTTTGTTATTCAGTACCAGCCTACGCCAGGCACCAAATCACTCCCACTCAATCGTCGCCGGCGGCTTGCCGCTGATGTCGTACACCACGCGGGAGATGCCGTCCACTTCGTTGATGATGCGGTTGGAGACGCGGCCGAGGAAGTCATACGGCAGGTGCGCCCAGTGCGCGGTCATGAAGTCGATGGTTTCTACCGCACGCAGGGAGACCACCCAGTCGTATTTGCGGCCGTCGCCCATCACGCCGACCGAACGCACCGGCAGGAACACGGTGAACGCCTGGCTGACTTTGTTGTACAGGTCGGCTTTGTGCAGCTCTTCGATGAAGATGGCATCGGCGCGGCGCAGCAGATCGCAGTACTCTTTCTTCACTTCGCCCAGCACGCGCACGCCCAGACCCGGGCCCGGGAACGGGTGACGGAACAGCATGTCGTACGGCAGGCCCAGCTCCAGGCCGATCTTGCGCACTTCGTCTTTGAACAGCTCTTTCAGCGGCTCGACCAGGCCCAGCTTCATCTCTTTCGGCAGGCCGCCCACGTTGTGGTGCGATTTGATCACGTGCGCTTTGCCGGTGGCGGAAGCGGCGGATTCGATCACGTCCGGGTAGATGGTGCCCTGTGCCAGCCATTTCACCTGCTCTTGCTTGCAGGCTTCTTCGTCGAACACTTCAACGAACACACGGCCGATGATTTTACGCTTGGCTTCCGGCTCGTCCACGCCCGCCAGTGCGGTCAGGAAGCGGTTTTCCGCCTCAACGTGCACGATGTTCAGGCCGAAGTGGTCGCCGAACATTTCCATCACCTGCTTGGCTTCGTTCAGGCGCAGCAGGCCGTTGTCGACGAACACGCAGGTCAGGCGTTTGCCGATGGCGCGGTGCAGCAGCATCGCGGTCACGGAGGAGTCGACGCCGCCGGACAGGCCGAGGATCACGTGGTCTTCACCCACCTGCTCGCGGATGCGCTCGACCGCATCTTCGATGATGGTGGCTGGCGTCCACAGGGCTTCACACTGGCAGATGTCCAGTACGAAGCGCTCCAGCATGCGCTGGCCCTGGCGGGTGTGGGTCACTTCCGGGTGGAACTGCACGCCGTAGAAGCGTTTTTCTTCGTTGGCCATAATAGCGAACGGGCAGGTATCGGTGCTGGCGATGGTCACGAAGTCGGACGGGATCGCGGTCACTTTGTCGCCGTGGCTCATCCACACGTCCAGCAGCGGTTTGCCGGCCGGGCTGATAGCGTCTTCGATGTCGCGCAGCAGCGCGCTCTCTTTGACGATTTCCACCTGCGCGTAGCCGAACTCGCGTTCGTTGGAACCCTGCACATGGCCACCCAGCTGCATCGCCATGGTCTGCATGCCGTAGCACACGCCCAGCACCGGCACGCCGGCGTTGAACACGTAGTCAGGGGCGCGCGGGCTGCCGGCTTCGGTGGTGCTTTCCGGGCCGCCGGACAGGATGATGCCGCTTGGGTTGAATTCGCGGATCTGCGCTTCGCTAACGTCCCAGGCCCACAGTTCGCAGTAAACGCCGATTTCGCGCACGCGGCGGGCGACCAGTTGAGTGTATTGCGAACCGAAGTCCAGTATCAGGATGCGATGCTTATGGATATTTTGTGTCATGTGAGGCGAATTCCAGCAACAAGAGAAAAAGAGCGAAAATGTGTATTTCGGGATGGGGCTTGGCGCCCCACCCCGGCCTCTCACTCAGGAGAGGTTAAGGCATCAGCCCATGCGGTAGTTCGGCGACTCTTTGGTGATGGTCACGTCGTGCACGTGGCTTTCCTGAATGCCGGCGCCGCTGATGCGCACGAACTCCGCCTTGGTGCGCAGATCGTCGATGGTGGCGCAGCCGGTCAGGCCCATGCAGGAGCGCAGGCCGCCCATCTGCTGGTGCACGATGGCTTTCAGCATGCCTTTATAGGCGACGCGGCCTTCGATACCTTCCGGCACCAGTTTGTCGGCGGCGTTATCGGTCTGGAAGTAACGGTCGGAAGAGCCTTTGGACATCGCGCCCAGCGAGCCCATGCCGCGGTAAGATTTGAACGAACGGCCCTGATACAGCTCGATTTCGCCCGGGGATTCTTCGGTGCCCGCCAGCATGGAGCCGACCATCACGCAGGATGCGCCCGCGGCGATCGCTTTGGCGATGTCGCCGGAGAAGCGGATGCCGCCGTCGGCGATAACCGGAATGCCGGTGCCTTCCAGCGCTTCCACCGCGTCGGCGATGGCGGTGATCTGCGGTACGCCCACGCCGGTCACGATGCGGGTGGTGCAGATGGAGCCAGGGCCGATACCCACTTTCACCGCGCTCACGCCGGCTTCAGCCAGCGCTTTGGCGCCCGCTGCGGTCGCGACGTTGCCGCCGACGATCTGCAGATCCGGGTATTTGGCGCGAGTTTCGCGGATGCGCTGCAACACGCCTTCGGAGTGGCCGTGCGAGGAGTCGATCAGCAGGACGTCAACGCCTGCCGCCACCAGCGCGTCAACGCGCTCTTCGTTGCCGGCGCCGGCGCCGACCGCCGCGCCCACGCGCAGACGGCCGTGCTCGTCTTTACAGGCGTTCGGCTTACGTTCCGCTTTCTGGAAGTCTTTAACGGTGATCATGCCCAGCAGGTGGAAGCTGTCGTCCACCACCAGCGCTTTTTCTACGCGCTTTTCGTGCATCTTCTGCAGCACCACGTCGCGCGCTTCACCTTCTTTCACGGTGACCAGGCGATCTTTCGGCGTCATCACCGCAGTCACCGGCTGAGACAGATCGGTCACGAAGCGCACGTCACGGCCGGTGATGATGCCGACCAGCTCGTTGTCTTCGGTAACGACCGGGTAACCGGCGAAGCCGTTGCGCGCGGTTAGCTCTTTCACTTCCTGCAGCGTGGTGGACGGGGTAACGGTCTGCGGGTCGGTAACTACGCCGCTTTCATGCTTCTTCACGCGGCTGACTTCTTCAGCCTGGCGCTCGATGGACATGTTTTTGTGGATGAAGCCCAGGCCGCCTTCCTGCGCCAGCGCGATGGCCAGGCCGGATTCGGTCACGGTATCCATGGCTGCGGACAGCATAGGGATGTTCAGGCGGATGGTTTTGGTCAGTTGAGTGCCGAGCTCTGCGGTGTTAGGCAGAACCGTGGAGTGGGCTGGAACCAGGAGGACGTCGTCAAACGTCAGAGCTTCTTTAGCGATACGTAGCATGGGCAATATCTCACCAGGGTGGGCTGTGAAAAAGATAAAATATTGCCGCGGCATTATACAGAGCGGAATCGGTTGCCTCCAGCACTTTCTTACAAAAAGTCTTGATTACCTTTTTCAGCCATGTAGTATCGACCAATTAAGTGATTGTTTTGAAATTTGATCTGGGTCACATGTCGCTACCTGTTTCGCCTTCCATTTTTACCGTAAGCCGCCTCAATCAGACGGTTCGCCAACTGCTGGAAAGGGAAATGGGGCAGATTTGGCTCTCCGCCGAGATCTCCAACCTCTCCCAGCCCGCCTCCGGCCACTGGTATTTCACGCTGAAAGACGACCGCGCCCAGGTGCGCTGCGCGATGTTCCGCAACAGCAACCGCCGCGTCACCTTCCGGCCGCAAAACGGCCAGCAGGTCTTGGTGCGCGCCAGCATCACGCTGTATGAACCGCGCGGCGACTACCAGCTGATCGCCGAGAGCATGCAGCCCGCCGGCGACGGCCTGCTGCAGCAACAGTTCGAGCAGCTGAAACAGCGCCTGAGCGCCGAAGGGCTGTTCGATCAGCAGTTCAAGCAGCCGCTGCCCGCCCCGGCCAAACGCGTCGGGGTGATCACCTCCGCCAGCGGCGCGGCGCTGCACGATATCCTGCAGGTGTTGCAGCGGCGCGATCCATCGCTGCCGATCGTCATCTACCCCACCTCGGTGCAGGGCGCGGAAGCGCCGATGCAAATCGTGCGCGCCATCGAGACCGCCAACCGCCGCGATGAATGCGACGTGCTGATCGTCGGCCGCGGCGGCGGTTCGCTGGAAGATCTGTGGAGCTTCAACGACGAACGCGTGGCGCGGGCGATCTTCGCCAGCCGCATTCCGATCGTCAGCGCCGTCGGCCATGAAATCGACGTCACCATCGCCGACTTCGTCGCCGATCTGCGCGCGCCGACCCCTTCCGCCGCCGCCGAACTGGTCAGCCGCAATCAGCTTGAGCTGTTGCGCCAGCTGCAGTCGCAGCAGCAGCGGCTGGAGATGGCGATGGATTACTATCTGGCGCAGCGCCAGCAGCAGTTCACCCGCATTCACCACCGTTTACAGCAGCAGCATCCGCATCTGCGCCTGGCGCGCCAGCAGACGCTGCTGTTCAAGCTGCAGCGCCGAATGGAAGACGGCATGCAGCAGCAGCTGCGCCTGGCCGCCCGCCGCAGCGAACGCGTCCAGCAGCGGCTGGCGCAGGTGCAGCCGCAGGGCCGCATTCACCGCTACCAACAGCGCGTGCAGCAGCAGGAATACCGTCTGCAGCAGGCGATGGAGCGCCAGCTCAACGCCTACCGCCAGCGTTTCGGCGTGGCGTGCAGCCAGCTGGAGACCGTCAGCCCGCTGGCGACGCTGGCGCGCGGCTACAGCGTGACGCAAACTCCGCGCGGCGAACTGCTAAAAACCACCAAGCAGGCGCAGGTCGGCGAACTGCTGAAAACCCGCCTGCAGGATGGCTGGGTGGAAAGCGAGGTGAAAACCATCACCGTCGCCAAAAAGCCGCGCAAGAAGCGCGCGGCCGAGTAACCCCCCTACTCCAGCGTAAAACGCTCGCCCGGTTCGCCGTTCACCCACAGCGCGCGCGTTTCACCTTCCGGCAGGCTGAGCGTCAGCGTGCGCCAGGCCGGGCAGAAACGCCCTTCCGTCGTGATATCCAGCATGATGCGTTGATTGTCGCAGCGCATTTCCCAGCGCAGCCACAGCGCATCGCCCTGCCGCCAGCCGTCGCTTTCACCGTCGTCCTCAAACAGCAGCCCACGGCTTGCACCGCAGCCCTTGAGCGGAAACAGCCGCAGCTCGCGCCGATCGTCGGCGGCCACGTCCACATGCGCCAGCCGCTGCGACAGCGGCAGCGCCGCCCCGGCACGCACCAGCAACGGCAGGCGCTCCAGCGGCGCCGCCAGCGTCACCGTCTGGCCGCCGCCGAACCACTGGCCGCTGTAGAAGCAGTACCAGCCTTCGCCGTTGTCCGGCAAATACACCGAACGCCGGCGCTGCGCCGGTTCCACCACGCTGGCCACCAGCAGATCGCGGCCAATCAGAAAATCGTCGTTCTCGCCAAAGGTGCGCGCATCCTGTTCGTGATCGAGGAAGGTCGGGCGCAGCATCGGCTCGTCGTCCGCGCAGGCCTGCCATAGCAGGGTGTAGAAATACGGCAGCAGCCGGTAACGCAGATTGATCGCCTCGCGCACCGCCGGGGTGGCGGCCGGGTACATCCAGGGCTCGTTGACCGTGGCGTCGTCGTTCCAGGAGTGGATAGTGAAACGCGGATGCATCACGCCGTTTTGCACCCAGCGCACCAGCAGCTCCGCGTCCGGTTTGTCGCCGGAGAAGCCGCCGACGTCGTGGCCGAGGTTATACAGCCCGGACAGGCTCATGCCCAGCCCCATGCGGATGTTGTAGCGCAGCGTCTGCCAGCTGGTGCGGTTGTCGCCGCTCCAGGTCTGCACGTAGCGCTGCATGCCGGCGCAACCGGAGCGCGAGATCAGGTACGGCCGCTTCTGTGGCGCGAAGCGCTGCTGGGCCTCCATCGAGGCGCGCATCATCAGCAATGGCATCACCGGGCGGATATGCTTGATGGCGATCGGCCGCCCGAAGCCGTGGCAGCGTGCTTCGCCGTCCCACACTTCGTACTCGTTGTTGTCGTTCCAGGTCGAATCGATGCCCATCTCCAGCAGCTGCCGCGTGACGCCCTGCTGCCACCAGCGCACCGCCGCCGGGTTGGTGAAGTCGAGGTGCGATCCCTCGTCGTCCCAGAAACTGGAGCGCTCCGGTGCGTCGCTTTGCGAATCGCGGATAAACAGCCCCTGCGCCGCCACCGCCTGATACTGCGGGTGATCCTGCAGCAGGCATGGCTTGATGTTGGCCGCCAGCCTGAGGCCGGCGTCGTGAAACGCCTGGCTGAGCAGCTTGGGCTGCGGCACCTTGTCGTAGTTCCAGTTGAACACGTAGCGCTTGTTATTGATCGAGGTGTAGCCCGACGACAGCTGGAAAGAGTCGCAGGGTATGGCGTGTTGACGGCACAGCGCGATGAACTGCTGCAGCTGCTGCTGGGCGTCCGGCGCGTCGGTGTAGTGCATGGTCGAACCGCTGTAGCCCAGGCTCCACTTCGGCCCGAAGTGGGTGCGGCCGGTCAGGCGCACGAAGGCCTTGGTGACGTCCAAAACCTTCGGCCCGAGGAACAGGTAGTAATCCAGATCGCCCGCTTCGGCCTGATAGCGGCGGTAGGCCACGTGGTAGTTGTCTATCTCGTTGCCCAGATCCAGCCAGCAGTTGCTCAGGTTATCGTAGAACAGGCCAAAGCTCGCCTCCGGCCCACGGGTGATGGTAAACGGAATGTGCTTGTACAGCGGATCGGTGCTGGCGGCGTTGTAGCCCATGGCGTCCAGATTGCGCATCTCAAAGCGGCGGCCGGTGCGTTCCAGATCGCCGGCTTTCTCCCCCAGGCCGTAATAGCGCTCATCGGCGAAACGCCGCTGGTAATGCGCCACGCCGTCGCCGTGCGCATTGAGCAGGTAGGCGCTGGTTGGCCGATCCGACGCCAGCGGCCGCCACTCGCCGTCGGCATTGCAATACTCCCACGCCAGCCACAGCGGCTGATGCACCGTCACGCGCAGCAGCGGCGTGCTGACCACCAGCCGATCGCCCTCCCGACGCAGCTGATAGCCCGGCAGGCTGAAACCGGCGACGCTGAGCCGATCGCGCCCTTCCCAAGGCACATCCTCCTGCGGCGCGATGCTCCAGGTGCGATCCAGCGCCAGCCCGCCATCACGTTTGATCAACACGCGGAACAGACCGTCTTCCAGCACGTACAGGCAGAAACGGTGGCGTTCATCGACCAGCAACTCGACGTGGTCGGCATGCTGCGCCGCCAGCGTCCAATTTTTCAACGTTTTCATAAATATTCCACTTAGCTGTGTGAAAGGGTTTTCTTACCGCCGCGCTCGGCGATCAGGGCGACCAGGAACAGGGCGCCAATCAAATCGAAGAAGCCCATCGCAATAAACAGCGGGTTAAAGCCGAGGGTGTCGGATACCGCGCCGATCAGGAGCGTGAACAGGAAGCTGGCGATCCAGGCGCTGGAGCCGCGCATGCCGTTGACCGTCGCCATTTGGTTTTTATCGAACGATTCCACCACCAGGGCGCTGAGCATGCAGGAGATCACCTGATGGCCGAATCCGCCGATCGAGATCAGCGCGATCGCCACATAGGGATCTTGGGTGATCGCCACGAACGCCAGCGACACCATCAGGAAAGCGCCGGTCACCGAGCTGGCGACCACCGAGTTGACGCGGCTGCAGCCGAACCATTTGCGGTACAGGGTGGTGAGATAGCCGCTGGCGACGCTGCCGATATCCGCCGCCAGGAACGGCAGCCAGGCAAACATCGCGATCTGCTTCAGATCCATGCCGCGTTCGGTGGCCAGGTACAGCGGCACCCAGAAGCTGAAGACCGCCCAGGCCGGCTCGGCGAGAAAAGCCGGGATGGCGATGCCGTAGAATTTCTTGTTCTTGCACAGGCTGGCCAGCGAGGTGAGAAATGGCAGCTTCGGCAGTACCGGTTCGTTGTCTTCGCGGATCAGATCCAGCTCCTGCTGGCTGAGGTTCGGGTGCTGCTGCGGCGAGTGGTAGAACAGCCACCACAGCACGACCCAGATCAGCGCCAGCCCGCCCGAGAACAGGAACGCGCCCTGCCAGCCGAAGGAGACGTGAGCGATGACGATGATCGGCGGGGCCAGCATGGCGCCGATGGAGAAACCGACGCCCGCCCAGCCGGCGGCGATCGGCCGCTCCTTCTTCGGGAACCAGTCGGAGATCGCCTTGGCGTTGGCCGGGGTGGCCGCCGCCTCCGCGCCCCCCATGAAGAAGCGCAGAATGGACAGTTGCAGCCAGCTGCCGGCACCGGCGTGCAGCATGCACACCACCGCCCAAATGCCGGCACAGATCAGAAAGCCCATCTTCAGGCCGATGACGTCGATCAGCCAGCCGCAGATCGGCTGGAACACCGTGTAGGCCAGCTGGAACGACGCCACCACCCAGGCATATTGTTCGGTGCTCATGTTCAGGCTGGTTTTCAGCTCCGGCGCCAGAATGCCCAGCGAGTTGCGGGTGATGTAGTTGACCGTGACGCCCAGCAAGAACAGCGCCAGCATCCACCAGCGCAGCGATTTGAACTTGCGCCGGCCGCTCTGCGCGACCGCCTGATTGATCTCCACACTCATCGATTCTCTCCCCGCGGCCGCCGGCTATGGCGACACGCGTTTTGGTAGGGTACGTTGTGCTATCAAATAAGGGACAGTGAAAACGGGTCGGCGCCATATCGCCGGCCGACAGAAAATCACAACCCCATGATTTATTTTTTGTTTTCTTCTTTGCACACCGTTAAAATTGGACTGACAGGTCGTTAAAATTGGTGTACCAATGCAGACTACTCAGCGAGAGCGCGCAGCGAAACGGGGTTTTTTGCAAAGATTTTCACAGGTGGGTGAAAAAATAGTCATAATGGGCATGAAAGCCGGTCAAGACGCTGAAAATCCGCGGTGAAAATATTCTCATGGACGAATTTGAAGGAGATCACAGAATGAACGGAAAGCTGAAAATCCAGGAGATCGCTCGCCAAACCGGGTTGTCGATCAGCACCGTTTCCCGCGTGCTGGCGGGCAAGGCCAACACCAGCGCCGAGGCGCGCCGCAAGGTGCTGGACTGTGCGCAGCAAAACGGCATTCTGCAGGGTATTTCCAGCGGCCGGCTGATGCTGAACAACGTGATGGTGTTCGCGCCGCAGCGCGCGTTCGACGTACGCACCGACATCTTCTACTACAAGGTCATTCAGGGTATCGCCGCCGCGCTGATGGAGCACGAGGTGCGCATCCGCTACTGCGGGCTGGAAGAGCAACACAGCGACGGCGCGCTGTTTCTGGAAAAGATGAGCGACCCGCACACCGAAGCGGCGCTGATCATCGGCATCGACGACGAGCATATCCACACCCTGGCCGCCGATCTGCACAAGCCCTGCGTGCTGATCAACTGCAGCGATCGGCAGATGCGGCTGGACAGCGTCTCGCCGGATCATCAGCTGATCGGCGACTATTCCGCCAGCTACCTGTTTCAGCAGGGGCATAGCCATATCCTCAATCTGCAGTGTCTGCGCCGCCACACCATGGAGCTGCGGCTGGCGGGCATTCGGCAGGCCTACGCCCGGCATCATCTGCCGTTCGACGATGGCAGCCATCTGGTCACCACCTCCGGCTTCGGCAGTGAAGAGGCCGAGCAGGCGCTGACCACCTATCTCGATGGCCTCCACGGCCACTCCCCGCTGCCGACGGCGATCCTGGCCGGCGGCGACTACATGGCGGTCGGGGCGGTCAAGGCGCTCAACAAGCGGGGGCTGAGCGTGCCGGGCGACGTCTCGGTGATGAGCACCGACGGCTTCAACCTGGCGGAAATCCACGATGTGCCGCTGACCTCGGTGCAGGTGCCGCGCGATGAGCTGGGCTACGAGGCGATCCAACTGTTGCAGCGGCGCATGCTGCGCGCCGACGCGCCGCCGTGCAATCTGCTGCTGCACGGCCGGCTGGCGGTGCGCGCCTCAGTGCGGCGCATCAGCCCGCACAAGACCGCACCGGCGGTGAGCACGCATGACCACAGGCTTTATGACGAGTAGACTACACTTAGGCTCAGTGCATTCATTCGATGAGGTAAATTTTTTGCCTAAGGAGAGCCACTATGCCAACCCAGCGCATGCGTTCCGTCATTCCTCCCTACATGCTGCGCCGCATTATTGAACACGGTAACGCCCCGCAGCGCGACTGCGCGCTGCACACCCTGAACCACGTGCAAAGCCTGCTCGGCAACAAGCCGCTGCGTTCACCGACCGAGAAAAACGCCCGAGCCGGCGAAGCGCTCCGCGATATCTACGACGTCCAGAACGGCACCCAACTGCCCGGCAAACAGGTGCGCAAGGAGGGGCAGCCCAGCAACCACGACGTGGCGGTGGACGAGGCCTACGACTATCTCGGCGTCACCTACGATTTCTTCTGGCAGGCCTACCGGCGCAATTCGCTGGATAATAAAGGGCTGCCGCTGGTCGGCAGCGTGCACTACGGCAAGGAGTACCAGAACGCTTTCTGGAACGGCCAGCAGATGGTGTTCGGCGACGGCGACGGCGAGATCTTCAACCGTTTCACCATCGCCATCGACGTGGTCGGCCACGAGCTGGCACACGGCGTGACCGAGAGCGAGGCTGGGCTGATCTACTACCAGCAGTCCGGCGCGCTCAACGAATCGCTGTCTGACGTGTTCGGTTCGTTGGTCAAGCAATTCCACCTGCAGCAAACCGCCGATAAAGCCGACTGGCTGATCGGCGCCGGGCTGCTCGCCAAGGGCATCAAAGGCCAAGGGCTGCGCTCGATGTCGGCACCCGGCACCGCCTACGACGACCCGCTGCTGGGCAAAGACCCGCAGCCCGCCAGCATGAAGGATTATATCCAGACCAAGGAAGACAACGGCGGCGTACACCTCAACTCCGGCATTCCCAACCGCGCGTTCTACCTGGCGGCAACCGCGCTGGGCGGCTTCGCCTGGGAAAAAGCCGGCTACGTCTGGTATGACACGGTGTGCGACAAAGCGCTGCCGCAAAACGCCGACTTCGCCACCTTCGCACGCGCCACGGTGAAACATGCGCTAGCGCGTTTCGATCAAAGCGTGGCGGACAAGGTGCAACAGGCCTGGCATCAGGTGGGGGTGGAGTAATGAAACCGCTGCCGACGCTCAATCAGGATACGGTCATTGAGCTGGCGCGCGAGGGAGGCTTCGCCTACATTCCCAAACTGGCGGGCCAGCGCCGCATTGCGCTGGCCGATATCACGCCGGAGCAACGGCAGCGCCTGAATCAGTTGCTGAATCAGACACTGCCGTACGCCCAGGAAGAGGGCCAACCCAACTCCCCCGGCTGCGGCGACCAGCGCTACTACCGCGTACAGATCAACTACACCAGCCCCACCCTGAGCACCGAGATCGTGCTGTTAATCCCGGAAAGCAGCGCGCCGCAGGCGCTGGTGGATTTGTGGAAAACCGGCCAGGTGGATGAGTGAGGGCTTACAGCGGCTGATAGCTGAAATTCACCCGTTTTTTGGAGATCAGCCCGTGCCCGTTCTGGCACAGGTAATCCACCGCCCCGCAGGCTTTCAATTCTTGCAGCGGCTGCCCGCACTCCGGGCAGCTCGCCAGCTGCCGATAATCGCAGAGGCAGGCTTCACAATGGTAATGACCCGCTACCCACTTCATGGTCTGACGGCAGTGCGGACAGTGCGCTTCCATAACGACTCCAGATTAAATCGCACCCCATGAGCGCAAGAAATAGATGCCCAACGCGGTGGTGAAGAACGAACCGACGGTGGTGATGGCGATAATGTTGGCCGCCAGCGTGGCGTTGCCGCCCATGGCGCGCGTCATCACATAACTGCCCGAAGCGGTCGGCGTGGCGGAAAACAGGAAGATAATGCCCAGCGCCGCACCCTGAAACCCGCACAGCCAGCCGGCCAGCGTCATCAGGAACGGCACCAGAAACAGCTTGGCCGCCGACGACAGCGCCGCCACGTTGGACGAGCGGAACATGGCGCGAAAATCCAGGCTGGCGCCGGTGCACAGCAGTGCCAGCGGCAGCGACAGCGCGGAGATATAGCTGCCGGTCTGGCGGATCACGGTCGGGATGCCCAGCCCGGTTTGCGCATACAGCAGCCCGCACACCAGGCCGATGATCAGCGGGTTGGTAACGATGCTGCGCAGCAGCGACAGGTGGCTGATTTTCTTGCCCTGCCCACCCTGTAGGCTGCGCGTGAGGGTGATAACCGACAGTATGTTGAACAGGATCACCGTCACCGTCAGGTACAGCGAGGCGAGCGCAATGCCTTCGCTGCCATAGGCGGTCATGGCGTAGGCCAGGCCGACGATGGCGGTATTGGCGCGGAAGCCGCCCTGCACGAACACCCCGCGCTCACGCGGTTCTTTCACCAGCCACTTGGCCGCCAGCTCCAAGAGCAGGAAGGTCGCCAGCGTGCCGACCGCGCCGAACAGCACCAGCGGCAGGTTGCCGAGCAGCTGCGGGTGGTTGGTGGCGATGCTGAAAAACAGCAGGCACGGCAGCGCCAAATTGAACACCAGGCGGGTCGCGCCGTCGACGAAACGGTCATCCATCAGGCGCCAATGGCGCAGCAGGATCCCCAGCAGCATCATCAGCAGATTCGGCACGGTGACGTTAAACGCAAAACTCCAGGTTTCCCAGGACATGGTGTTCCTTCAGGCAGGCGAGGTAATCTTCAGATAATAAAACGATTTCGGGCCAATAAAAAAGGGGCGCGGCATCACTGCCGCGCCCCTCATGAGCAATTACTTGCTCTTTTTCAGGTGGCTCATCAGGCGCTTGCGCTTACGCATCTGGGTCGGCGTCAGCAGGTTGCGTTTGCCGGCGAACGGGTTGTCACCCTCTTTGAACTGGATGCGGATCGGCGTCCCCATCACGTTCAGCGAGCGGCGGAAGTAGTTCATCAGATAGCGCTTGTACGAATCGGCCAGATCGCTGACCTGGTTGCCGTGGATCACCACGATCGGCGGGTTGTAACCGCCGGCGTGGGCATATTTCAGCTTCACGCGGCGGCCGCGCACCAACGGCGGCTGGTGATCGTCAACCGCCATCTGCATGATTTTGGTCAGCATCGAGGTGTTTACGCGACGGGTTGCGCACTCGTAGGCTTCCTGTACCGATTCGAACAGGTTGCCGACACCGCTGCCGTGCAGGGCGGAAATAAAGTGCACGCGCGCGAAGTCGACGAAGCCCAGACGCAGGTCGAGCATCTCTTTCACGTGCTCGCGATCTTCTTCGCTCATGCCGTCCCACTTGTTGACCGCAATCACCAGTGAGCGCCCACTATTGAGGATAAAGCCGAGCAGCGAGAGATCCTGATCGGAGATGCCTTCACGCGCGTCGATCACCAGCAGCACCACGTTGGCGTCTTCAATCGCCTGCAAGGTCTTGATCACCGAGAACTTCTCGACGGTTTCAGTCACCTTGCCGCGTTTACGCACCCCGGCGGTGTCGATCAGCACATATTCGCGTTCGTCGCGCACCATCGGAATGTAGATGCTGTCGCGGGTAGTGCCCGGCATGTCATACACCACCACGCGCTCCTCGCCGAGGATACGGTTAGTGAGCGTAGACTTACCGACGTTCGGGCGGCCGACGATCGCCAGTTTGATCGGCAGATCCTGCGGGTTGAACGCTTCTTCCGGCTCTTCGTCTTCTTCGCCTTCCAGCGTTTCACCGTTTTGCTCGGCCCAGTAAGCGGCGTTGGCCTCTTCCTCGGTCAGCTCGACGTCTTCCGGTTTTTCCGGCACGAACGGCACCAGCACGTGTTCAATCAGCTGGGTCACGCCACGGCCGTGAGAAGCGGCGATAGCGAACACTTCACCCAGGCCGAGCGAGTAGAAATCGGCGGTGGCGGTGTCCGGATCCAGACCGTCGGTCTTGTTGGCCACCAGGAAGGTCGCCTTTTGGCGGCTGCGCAGGTGCTGGGCGATGCCCTGATCCGCCGGCATCAGGCCGGCGCGGGCGTCGACCATGAACAGCACGATGTCCGCTTCTTCGATCGCCAGCAGCGACTGACCGGCCATGCGCGTTTCGACGCCGTCTTCGGTGCCGTCGATGCCACCGGTATCGACGATGATGAATTCATTGCCTTCGATTTCAGCACGACCATACTTGCGGTCACGCGTCAGCCCCGGGAAATCCGCCACCAGCGCATCACGCGTATGGGTTAAACGGTTGAACAAGGTGGATTTACCCACATTCGGGCGCCCGACCAGCGCGACGACAGGTATCATTGTTGAAGCCTCATTACTTAATAATCAATGCGTTACTGCACTGTGGATAGACACCAGCGGTGCAGCTTATAAAATACGAAACGGCCCCTGAACATTCAGGAGCCGTTTTCCCCTTCATCTTTCGCGCCACAGCGGCGTTGTCTGCGCACCTTCGCCTCGGTCACTTAGCTCACTAAGCTCCCGAGGACTCATGCGCTTGCCGCCTGGCTGCAACCCGAAATCTTTCGGGCGCAAGAAGGATCACGACGAGCGGCGTTAGCGGGTGAAAGCGTAAACTTTCCCGCCGCGAGCCTGGATGACCAGCTTGTCGCCGGCCACCATCGGCGCAGACAGGAAGCCGGAGCTGTCCACTTCCTGCTGGGCGACAAAACGGCCATCGGTGGTGTTGACCCAGTGCAGATAGCCTTCGGCGTCACCGGTCACCAGATAACCATTATACATCACCGGCGGCGTCAGGTTGCGGTGCAGCAGATCGCTTTGCGTCCACACGGTCACGCCGCCTTCGGTGCTGAGCGCCACCACGCGATCGTTCTGGTCGATCAGGTAGATGCGGCCCGCGTCGACGATGAAATCATTCACCGAACCCAGCTCGCGTTTCCAGATGATCTGACCGGAACGCAGATCCAGCGCCGTCAGGTTGCCGTTGTAACCCAGCGCGTAGACCACGCCGTCAACGATTACCGGCGTGGTGTCCACGTCGTTCAGGCGATCGATTTCGGTCGCGCCGCTCGGCTGAGAAATGCGCTGTTGCCAGATCAGTTGGCCCTGCTGCATCAGCACGGCGCTGACGCGGCCGTTGTCACCGCCGACGATGGCGGCGCCAAAGGCGACGGCCGGCGCGGATTCACCGCGCAGCGACAGCGAAGGCATGTCCAGGTTAACCGTCCACTTCACCGCGCCGTCGGCTTCGTTCAGCGCCTGCAGCATGCCGTTGGAGGTGTGCACCAACACCATGCCGTCGCTGATAACCGGACGTGAAATCGCTTCGCCGGCCACTTTGGTCTGCCAGGCGATGGCGCCGTCGGCGGTGTTCAATGCGTAAACCACCGCTTTTTCGCTGCCGACGTAAACCTTGTCACCCGCAACCGTCAGGCCGCCCGACAGCAGCGCAGACAGGTTGCTGGAGAAGAAGCCGGTCTTCTCGGAGAGATTGACCTTCCACTTCTCGTTGCCGCTGTCGGCGTCCATCGCTTTCACGATGCCGAAGCGATCGGCGGCGTAAATGGTGCTGTCCTGATAGGCCGGACGCAGGTGGGAGTAATACTCACCGATGCCGTCGCCCACCGAGGTACTCCACGCCTTGCTCGGCGTGAACTGATTTTCAACTTTCGGCAACGGCGACATGGTAACCACGTCTTCTTCGCTGTTAAACAGCGAGCAACCACTCAGCAAGGCAGCGGAAACCAGTCCGACCAAGAGTGTTTTACGCAATTGCATGGGAATTCCCCTTAGCTGGACAAGTTATTCAATTTCATGCGCAGCAGAACCTGCAGCGCCTGAGAAGCATTGGACTCAATGCCTTTGCTGTAAGCTTCGCGCGCGCCCTTGGCGTCGCCCTTGGCCTGCAATACATCGCCGCGCACATCCTGCATCATCGCCGCCCAGCCTTCGCCTTTCACGCCATCCAGCGTTTTCAGCGCTTCATCCAGCTTTTTCTCCTGCAGCTGGACACGCGCCAGACGCAGGTCGATCATCGCCAACAGGTTGTCGTCTTTGGTCTGGCCCTGCGCCAGCACCAGCTGCTGTTCCGCCTTGGCGAAATCATTCTGTTCGACAAAGTGCTTGGCCAACTGCAGCGCGGCCAGTACGCCGTAGCTGTTGCCGTTAGCCTGGACAAATTTCTCTGCGGCAGCCACGTCATCCGGCTTGCCGGCCGCCAGACGATCGCTGGCTTCCTGATAGGATTGCGATGCCGCCATCATGTTGGAGTTTTCATGGCTCTGCCAGTAACGCCAGCCAACCAGGGCACCAATTCCGAGCACCACGCCCACCGCCAGCGCTTTGCCGTTCTCGACAAAGAACCGACGCAGTGCGTCGACTTGTTCGTTTTCAGTGGTATAGACTTCCACGGTGTCCTTCTCCTTAACCTAACATCAAAGCCAGACGCGCAGCGACTTCGCTTTGCGCCAGCGTTTCTTGTTCACCACTGCGCAGGTCTTTCACCACCACCTGCTGCGCCGCCACTTCGCTCTCACCCAGGATCAGCGCGATGCGCGCGCCCCATTTGTCCGCACGGGTGATCTGTTTCTTGAAGTTGCCGCCGCCGTAATTGGTCATCAGCTTCAGCTGCGGCGCCGCGTCGCGCACCTGTTCAGCCAGCTGCATCGCCGCGCTCTGGGTGCCCGCGCCGGAAGAGATGACGTACACGTCGATAGCCGACGGCGCCTTGAATTCCGGGTTAACCGCCTGCACCAGCAACACCAGGCGCTCGAGGCCCATGGCGAAACCGACCGCCGGGGTAGCACGGCCGCCCAATTGCTCGACCAAGCCGTCGTAACGGCCGCCCGCACAGACGGTGCCCTGCGCGCCCAGGCTGGTGGTCACCCACTCAAACACGGTGCGGTTGTAGTAATCCAGACCGCGCACCAGGCGCTCGTTAACGGTATATGGGATACCTGCCTGCGCCAAAAGTTCACACAGACCGGCGAAGTGAGCACGGGATTCTTCGTCCAGGTACTCGGACAGGCGCGGCGCGTCGTTCAACAGCGCCTGCACCTCAGGATTCTTGGAGTCCAGCACGCGCAGCGGGTTGCTGTACATGCGGCGTTTGCAGTCTTCGTCCAGCACCTCGACGTGCTGCTCCAGGAACGCCACCAGCGCGTCGCGGTAGTTGGCGCGCGCTTCCAGCGAACCGATCGAGTTCAGCTCCAGCTTGACGTGCTCGGCGATGCCCAGCGCTTTCCACCAGCGGGCGGTCAGCAGGATCAACTCAGCGTCGATATCCGGGCCTTGCAGGCCGAACACTTCCGCGCCCAGCTGATGGAACTGGCGATAGCGGCCCTTCTGCGGGCGCTCGTAGCGGAACATCGGGCCGATGTACCACAGACGCTGTTCCTGATTGTACAGCAGACCATGTTCGATGCCGGCGCGCACGCAGCCGGCCGTCCCTTCCGGACGCAGCGTCAGGCTTTCGCCGTTGCGGTCTTCGAAGGTATACATCTCTTTTTCCACGACGTCGGTCACTTCGCCGATCGCGCGTTTGAATAACGGGGTCTGCTCTACAATCGGCAACCGGATTTCGCTGTAACCGTAGCCGCCCAGCACCTGCTTGAGGGTGCCTTCAATACGCTGCCATAATGCCGTTTCTTCCGGCAGGTAGTCGTTCATGCCGCGAATGGCTTGAATGTTCTTTGCCACGTGAGTTCTCTGTCCGTTGTCTGTAAAAATGAACCCGATTATAGGGACTTTGCCGCCCGGTATTCAACGCGGATGCGGTTTTCTGCCCTTCAGGCTCATAAACAAGCGGGCCAACTGGCCCGCCGTGTAGCGATAACGCTTATTTTTCCAGCAGGTTGACCGTGATGCGGTTGCTTTCGTCCATCATCGCGGCCTTGGCGCGAATTTTCGCTTCCAGCTGGTCGATCATCTGTTCGTTGTCGAAACGCTCTTTCTGGCGCACGCCGTCTTCATAGAAGCCGCTCTTCTTGTGGCCGCCGGTCACGCCCATGGTGGACACCAGCGCTTCGCCCGGGCCATTCACCACGCAACCGATGATCGAGACGTCCATCGGCGTGATGATGTCTTCCAGGCGCTGCTCCAGCGCGTTCACCGTGCCAATCACATCGAACTCCTGACGCGAACAGGTCGGGCAGGCGATGAAGTTGATGCCGCGCGCGCGGATGCGCAGCGACTTCAGAATGTCGAAACCGACCTTCACTTCTTCAACCGGATCCGCCGCCAGCGAGATGCGCAGGGTGTCGCCGATGCCTTCAGACAGCAGCATGCCCAGGCCGATGGCCGATTTGACCGACCCGCTGCGCGCGCCGCCGGCTTCGGTGATGCCCAGATGCAGCGGCTGATCGATGCGCGACGCCAGCAAGCGGTAGGATTGCACCGCCAGGAACACGTCCGACGCCTTGACGCTGACCTTGAACTGGTCGAAGTTGAGGCGATCGAGGATGTCCACGTGGCGCATGGCGGATTCCAACAGCGCTTCCGGCGTAGGTTCGCCGTACTTTTCCTGCAGGTCTTTCTCCAGCGAGCCGCCGTTGACGCCGATGCGAATCGGGATGTTCTTGTCGCGGGCGCAGTCCACCACCGAGCGAATGCGCGATTCGTTGCCGATGTTGCCCGGGTTGATGCGCAGGCAGTCTACGCCATATTCGGCAACCTGCAGCGCGATGCGATAATCGAAGTGGATATCGGCGACCAGCGGCACGTTGACCTGCTGCTTGATCAGTTTGAACGCCTCGGCGGCGTCCATGGTAGGAACCGAAACGCGGACGATGTCGACGCCCACGCGCTCCAGCGCTTTGATCTGATTAACCGTTGCTTCAACATCGGTGGTACGGGTGTTGGTCATCGACTGCACGGCAATCGGCGCGCCATCACCAATAGGCACCTTGCCGACGTAAATGCGTGTAGATTTTCGACGGTTGATGGGCGCTTGGTTATGCATTACTTACTCTCCATTGCTGCTCTGACATCACGACCAGCCGCGCGATTACTGCGCGGCGACGGTCAGGCGAGCAACACGGTTTGACTTAACGAACCGGCTTAAATCAACCGGTTTACCCTGATACTGGATCTGAACTGCCGCCGGCGCGCCGATGGTCAGTTTATACGGCGCAGTGCCGGTCAGGTTCAGCTTGCCACCTTGCTTCTGGGTGCCGCTGAACAGCGTTTTACCGCTCGCGTCGGTCACCTGCAGCCAGCAATCGGCGGAGAAATCCATCACCAGCGCGTTCGGATCGGCCGCCGGCGCAGCCACGCCCGCATCGGCGGTCGGCAGCGGCGCTTGTGCCGCCGGCGCGGTTTCCGGCAGGGTTGTCTGGCTTGGCGACACCACGGCAGGCTGCTGCTGGGCCGCGCTCGGCGCCTGGGCGGTCGCCGCAGGCGTCTGAGCCGCTGCGCCGGTATCAGCCGGCGCGGCGCTGTTGTCGGTCAACGGCACGTTGGTGCCGGCGTCGGCATTGCCGTCCGTCAGCGGCACGGACTGCCCTTCGTTATTCTGTGAAAGCTGCGCCGAGGATTGATCGGCCATGGTGGCGATCTCTTCCTGCTGCGCCTTGTGGTTTTGCCACCACCAGGCGCCGGTCAGGCCGATCACCACGAACACGATAAGCCAGGTGAAGCTCATCAGCCAGCCGTCGCGTTTCTTGCGGCGCTTGCCCAGCGAGAAGCTTTGCATCGGCGCCACTTTCGCCATCTTCAACGGCGCCTGCTTGGCCAGCATCGGCAGCAGTTCGTCTTCCGGCAGATGCACCAGCTTGGCGTAGGAACGGATGTAGCCGCGCACGAAGGTGGACGCGAGGTCAGCAGACACGCTGTCTTCCTCGATATCGCGCACGGTGGACATTTTGAGACACAGGCGTTCTGCAACGGTCTGTTGGCTCAGCCCGAGTTGCTCACGGGCCTGACGCAGGCGCTGGCCCGTCGTCATGGATACGGTTTTATCTTGGGAGGCTTCAGTATTCATTAGCTAAGAACTGCTGGTACTGTTTGGATTGTGGAAAACTTCGCGCTAGCTGCTTGCCATAGCGTTGAACGCTATCCTGGCGGCCGGCTGACGCGGCGAAACGAATCTGTAACCATAAGCTGCTGGCGCTGGCCGGCAGAACATGCTGATAAACATCCAATAAAAGTTGCGACTGGGCGCGCTTCCCTTCTCCAAATTGCTTTTCGGCCTCCGCCAACAGCGGAGTGCCTTTGTCCGGATCGACTTTTAGCGCGCGGCTCAACAGCGTGCGCGCCTCATCGTTTTGTCCGGCCTTGAGAAAACAGTAACCTGCGTTTTCCAGGCTGTCGGCGACCTGGCCATAATCGGGCACCAGCGCCGCAGCGCTAAACTGCTGTTGCGCCGGTACATACTGCCCTAAACCGCAAAGAAACGCACCGTAATTATTCAATACGGTGCCATTGCCCGGCGCAAGTTTGAGCGCTTGCCGATAACGCTGTTCGGCCTCGGTGTTTTCACCGTTCCGCTGCGCGTAGAGCGCCATGCCCAACTGCGTGCGGTAATCCTGCGGGGCTGCGTCCAGCGCCTTTTCCAGGTTCTGGCGCGCGGCGTCCATGTCGCCTTGCTGCAGGTACTCCAGGCCCAGTTGCAACCGCGTCTGGCCCGCCTCAGAGACTTGTGCTTCCTTTTCCGGCGCTGAACCGGAACACCCGGCCAACAACCCGGCCGCCAGCCACATACCCCACAGTTTCAGCTTCATGCCCGCATTCATTTCCTTATCGGCCGTCAGCTAACGCCCGCCAGCGACATGCTTGCGCATAACAGGCTGTTAGATAACAAAAAATGGTACTATAGGATTCAGACCGCCCGTACGTTGATAGGTTCCCCGGCCATTTTCTTCTTCAGGGTACGCTTGGTACGGTCGATCACTTCACCCGCCAGTTGCCCGCAGGCGGCGTCGATATCGTCACCACGGGTTTTACGAACAATAGTCGTAAAGCCGTATTCCATCAACACCTTGGAGAAACGATCCACCCGGCTGTTGGAGCTGCGGCCGTAGGGGGCGCCCGGGAACGGGTTCCATGGGATCAGGTTAATCTTGCACGGCGTGTCTTTCAGCACTTCCGCCAGCTGATGCGCATCGTCGGTGCTGTCGTTGATATGATCCAACATCACGTACTCGACGGTCACGCGGCCCTGGTTGGCGTTGGATTTCTCCAGATAGCGACGCACTGCGGACAGGAAGGTCTCGATGTTGTATTTGCGGTTGATCGGCACGATCTCATCGCGGATGGTGTCGTTCGGCGCGTGCAGCGAGATCGCCAGCGCCACGTCGATCATGTCGCCCAGCTTGTCCAGCGCCGGCACTACGCCAGAAGTAGACAGGGTCACGCGGCGTTTGGACAGGCCAAAGCCGAAGTCGTCCAGCATGATTTCCATCGCCGGCACCACGTTGTTCAGGTTGAGCAGCGGCTCGCCCATGCCCATCATCACCACGTTGGTGATCGGACGTTGGCCGGTCACCTTCAGCGCACCGATGATTTTCGCCGCGCGCCACACCTGGCCAATGATTTCCGACACGCGCAGGTTGCGGTTGAAGCCCTGCTGCGCCGTCGAACAGAATTTGCACTCCAGCGCGCAGCCTACCTGCGAGGAGACGCACAGCGTCGCGCGGTCGGCTTCCGGGATGTACACGGTTTCGACCTGCTGATCGCCGACTTTAATCGCCCACTTGATGGTGCCGTCGGCCGAACGCTGTTCTTCCGCCACTTCCGGCGCGCGGATTTCCGCCACGCGCTGCAGCTTGCCGCGCAGGACTTTGTTGATGTCGGTCATCTGCTCGAAATCGTCGCAGCAGTAGTGGTAAATCCACTTCATCACCTGATCGGCGCGGAACGGCTTCTCGCCCATTTCGGCGAAGAACTCGCGCATTTGCTGGCGGTTCAGATCCAGCAGGTTGATTTTGGCCGCAGCCGGTTGCTCCACGTTAACGGAGGGGGTAGTCAGCGAATTATTTTCAGACACGGTGTGCTCGGACGTGATGGGTTCTAACATAATGATCTCTGGCCTCGTTATTACACGTTATGGCGCTAAAGAATGGACAGTAAGTTGTGCATTTCAGCCCGCATGATTCGGGTGGCGGCACTAAAAACACGCCCCTGACAAGTCGTCTTATCAGGGGCGCGGCATTGTACAAATTTTAGTAGCGGGTGGCTACGGCTGAAAGGCATTCAGGGCATTTTTATTGTTTCAGCCGGTGAATGCCTGGCTATCAGCTCAGAAACGCGCGATTAACGTGCGCAGATTTCGCTTTCGTTGAAGAAGTAAGCGATTTCGCGCTGTGCGGATTCAACAGAGTCGGAACCGTGAACGGCGTTAGCGGTGAAGCTGTCCGCGTAGTCGGCGCGCAGGGTGCCGGCCAGTGCGTTGTCCGGGTTGGTTGCGCCCATGATGTCGCGGTTGCGCTGCACGGCGTTTTCAGATTCCAGAACCTGCACCATGATCGGGCCGGAGGTCATGAACTCAACCAGACCGTCGAAGAATGGGCGGCCTTTGTGCTCAGCGTAGAAGCCTTCAGCTTGTTCGCGAGTCAGACGCAGCATTTTAGCGGCGATGATTTTGAAACCGGCGCGCTCGAAACGCGCGTAGATAGCGCCGATGTCGTTGTTGGCTACAGCGTTTGGTTTAACGATGGAAAAGGTACGTTCTACGGTCATGATGGCCTCTGTATGACTTCCAAAACAGGCCGGTCTGCAATGTTGCCGGCCTTCTCAAGTGGCGCAGATTATATGTGCGCCGTTAACGCTTGCCTACGGGAAAATCAACATTTCATTAAAAAAATATGATCTTCATGGGGCATTTTCGACCACGCGGCGGCGCTACTGGGTCTTGTCGGTAGACGGGATCAAATTGCGCAGCCAACTGCCCCAGCGGCGCTGGTAAAACGGCTGCGTATGGGCGATCAGATAGTGGCTGATGCCGCGCTCGTTCTCCGACACCAGGCAGAAATCCACCGGTTCGTCGTTTGGCGCCGTTTCGCTGGCGACGCTGCCGGCCTCGTTGATCAACGCCTCGATCTCCGCCGGCTCGGCGTCCACTTCCAGCCCGATCAGCAGATTCGGCTTCTCGTCCGCCACCTGGTCGTGCATCAGCGCCAGGAACGCGCGGCGCACCGGTTTGCGCTGGCTGAACAGCGTGGTCAACGCATCCACCATCGCCGACGGGTACTCCTCGGGCTGCCCCAGCAGAATTTGGGTCTCTTTATCGACGTAATGCTCCACCGGTTTGACGACGCCGCCGGTCGCCAGCAGCATCGCCACCTCTTCCGGGTAGAACTCCTTGCCGTACTCCGCCTTCGGGTTGAGGAACAGATCCGCGCCCTGGGTGATTTCGAACAGCACCCGCGCCGGCATGGCGATGAATGGCTGTTCGTCCTCAACGGCCTTCTGCAGTGCTTCCAGCGAGGTGAAGAACGGAATGATGCTGCCGCCGTCCTGCTTTTCCCAATGCTGGATATTGACCGGCGTATCCGCGTTCAGCGTGATGTCGCCGTCCTGCTGCACCTGTTCGCTGTCGCCGAGGATCAGCACCGTGGCCTCGAGCAGTTCACGGAAGAACGCCGGGCGGTGGGCCGGCTCCGTCACCGCCAGCTTCAGCAGGCGTTCAAGTTCGTTCTCGCTCGGGGCGGCATCGTGATGATGGGCACTCATGGCAAACTCCAGGATCAAATAGCGAGGCCCAGCATGCTGGGCCCCGAAGATAATGCGCATTCTAGCGCCCGATGCGGCGGGCGTTCAATTATTTGGCTTTGCTCAGCAGCAGGTTGGCCAAGGTACGCACGCCCAAACCGGTCGCGCCGGCCGACCACTGATCCACCGCGCCTTTGCGGTAGGTGGCGGAGCAGTCGATGTGCAGCCAGCCCTGTTGGTAATTCTTGACGAAGTGCGACAGGAAGGCCGCCGCGGTGCTGGCGCCGGCGGTGTAGGCCGGGCCGGCTACGTTGTTCAGCTCGGCGAAGTTGGACGGCAGCTGGCTACGGTGGAACTCGGCCAGCGGCAAACGCCAGAACGGCTCTTGCTCGGCGGCGGCGCTGCTCAACAGTTCCTGCGCCAGCGCATCGTCGAAGCTGAACAGGGCGTGGTAGTCGTTGCCCACTGCGGTTTTGGCCGCGCCGGTCAGGGTGGCGCAGTCGATAATCAGCTGCGGATCCTGCTCAGAAGCGTCGATCAGGCCGTCGGCCAGCACCAGGCGCCCTTCCGCATCGGTGTTCATCACCTCAACGGTTTTGCCGTTGCGGTAGCGAATGATGTCACCCAGTTTGAAGGCGTTGCCGCTGACCATGTTGTCGGCGCAGCACAGGTACAGCTTCACGCGCTGCTTCAAGCCGCGCGCCGCCGCCAGCGCCAGGGCGCCGGTGATGGTGGCCGCACCGCCCATGTCAGCCTTCATCGAATCCATAAAGGCGCTCTGTTTCAGGCTATAACCGCCGGTATCGAAGGTGATGCCCTTGCCGACCAGGCAAGCGAACACCGGCGCGTCCGGGTTACCGGTCGGGTTGAAGTCCAGCGCCAGCAGCACCGGCGGGCGTTCGGAACCGCGGCCGACGGTGTGGATGCCAGCATAGTTCTGCTCGCGCAGATCTTCGCCCTTGGTGATACGGTAGCTGACGGCATCGCAGCCGACGTCGCACATCAAATCGACAGCGCGGGTCGCCAGTTGCTCCGGCCCCAGCTCTTCCGCCGGCATGTTGATGGTGTCACGCACCCAGTCGACGATCTTCAGGCGCTTATCCAGCTCCTGACGCGCGGCTTCCGGCAGTTCAGCCCATTCGACGTTGCGCTGCCCTTTCGGCCCGCGATAGCCTTGCCAGAACGCCCAGCTGTTTTCCAAATCCCAACCGTCGCCGGCCAGCTTGACGTTTTTGATGCCCTGGCCATCAATTTTGCGGCCCGCGCGCTGGATCGCGCCCAGCTTGTCGGCCCTGGTCAGGTGGATGGTCATCCCTTCGCCGTTGGTACTCAGCAGCGCTTTCTCGCCCCAGCGGGCGTCGGCAGGTTGTTGCGACAGCGTGACCTGCATGAATTCTGTTGTCATAGCCTTCTTACTCCGGATTATTCTTTTATTAATCTTGTCGGATACAAAATAAACGGGCCGCCCATGGCAGCCCGTTACGCTATTTACTCCGCTTCATCTAACCAGACCAGCAGGATCGCTTCCAGTATTTTTTCGTTGGAAGCCTGCGGATCGTCGTCGAACTCTTCGAGATCGCAGATCCACTGATGCATGTCGGTAAAACGCACGGTTTTCGGATCGGTGTCCGGGTATTGGTCGTACAGGGCTTCGCCGATTTCACGGCTGTCGGTCCACTTCAGTCCCATTATGATCTCCGGGTTGACGCTGCGGCTAACAATTAATGCTCACGCGCGTGGTTGACGGTGTAGCGCGGCATTTCGACCACCAGATCTTCGTCGGCGACCAGCGCCTGGCAGCTCAGACGGCTTTCCGGCTCCAGCCCCCAGGCTTTGTCCAGCATGTCGTCTTCCAGCTCGCTGCTCTCTTCCAGCGAATCGAAGCCTTCGCGCACGATGCAGTGGCAGGTGGTGCAGGCGCAGGATTTCTCGCAGGCGTGCTCGATTTCAATGCCGTTGCGCAGCGCAACGTTGAGGATCGACTCCCCTTTTTCGGCTTCCAGAACCGCCCCTTCCGGGCAAAGGTCTTGATGGGGCAGGAAAACAATTTTAGGCATGGTTAAACCTCATCCACAGAATGGCCAGCCAGCGCGCGGCGAATGGAAGCGTCCATGCGGCGCGCGGCAAAATCTTGCGTTTGTGCATCTAATGTTTTGATGGCGTCTTCGATAGCGGCGGGATCTTCACCCTGCGCCGCCTGCTGCAACGCCTGGGTCGCGGCGGCGATCGCCTGGCTTTCCGCCTCGCTCAGCAGCGCGGCGTCGGTGGCCAGCGCACCCTGCAGGCTTTCCAGCACCCGCGCGGCTTCCACGCGTTGCTCCGCCAGCTTGCGCGCGCCCACGTCGCTTTGCGCGTTGGCCATCGAATCCTTGATCATGCCGGCGATTTCGCTGTCCGACAGACCGTATGACGGCTTGACCTGGATCGAGGCTTCAACGCCGGTGGATTTCTCCATCGCGGTGACGCTCAGCAGACCATCGGCATCCACCTGGAAGGTGACGCGAATGTGCGCGCCCCCGGCAGGCAATGGCGGCAGGCCGCGCAGCGTGAAGCGCGCCAGCGAACGGCAATCCTGCACCAGCTCGCGCTCGCCCTGCAGCACGTGGATCATCATCGCGCTCTGGCCATCTTTAAAGGTGGTGAACTCCTGCGCGCGCGCCACCGGAATGGTGGTGTTGCGCGGGATCACTTTCTCCACCAGACCGCCCATGGTTTCCAGGCCCAGCGACAGCGGGATCACGTCCAGCAGCAGCATGTCGCTGTCCGGCTTGTTGCCCACCAGGATGTCGGCCTGGATCGCGGCGCCGATGGCGACCACTTTATCCGGATCGATCGACGTCAGCGGCGTGCGGCCGAAGAAGGCCCCCACCTGCTCACGCACCAGCGGCACGCGGGTGGAACCGCCGACCATCACCGCTTCCAGCACCTCGTCGGCGGCGACGCCGGCATCTTTCAGCGCGCGGCGGCAGGCCATCAACGTACGTTTCACCAGCGGAGCGATCAGCGCTTCGAACTGGGCGCGGGTCACCTCGCCCTGCCAGCCGGCTACCTCAACGCACACGCTGTCGGCATCGCTCAACGCGATTTTGGCGGCGATGGCGGCGTCCAGCAGTTGGCGCTGCACACCATGATCGCTGCGATCGGCCACGCCGGCCTGCTCGCGCAGCCAGTCGGCCAGCAGGTGATCGAAATCGTCGCCGCCCAGCGCGGAATCGCCGCCGGTGGCCAGCACTTCGAACACGCCGCGGCTGAGGCGCAGAATGGAGATATCAAAGGTGCCACCGCCCAGATCGTAAACCGCGATCACCCCTTCCTGGCCGGAATCCAGCCCGTAGGCGATCGCCGCCGCGGTCGGTTCATTCAGCAGGCGCAGGACGTGCAGGCCGGCCAGACGCGCCGCGTCTTTGGTGCCCTGGCGCTGCGCGTCGTCGAAGTAAGCGGGAACGGTAATCACCACGCCATCCAGCTCGCCTTCCAGCGCCGCTTGCGCGCGCGCGGACAGAGCCCGCAGGATATCGGCGGAGACGCCAACCGGGTTAACCGGGCCGGCGGCGGTGACGATCAGCGGCAGGCCGTTGTCGCTGGCCTGAAATTGATACGGCAGGTTCGGGTAACGTTGCTGCACGTCCGCCAACGAACGACCCATCATGCGTTTGATGGAGCTGACGGTATTGGCCGGATCCTGCGCCGCCTGTTGGCGCGCATCCCAGCCGACGCGCTGCGCGTCCGCCTGATAATGCACCACCGAAGGCAGCAAATGGCGTCCCTGATCGTCGGCCAGCGTTTCCGCTTGCCCGCTGCGCACCGTGGCGACCAGCGAGTTGGTGGTGCCTAAGTCGATGCCGGCGGCCAGGCGTCGCTGGTGCGGCGCGGCGCTGAGGCCAGGCTCACTAATTTGTAATAAGGCCATGTTGAAGCTTCCACAATCAGAATCAGAAGGTGTTACTCAAAACCCAGCAGTTTTTCTTCGAGTTGTTCAACCTGTTGCTGGAGTTTGTCCAAAAAGCGCAGCTTGCGCACGGTGTCGGCGGCCTCCGCCCACTGTTCACTGTCCAACTGCTGCAGCATCAGCGCGCTGCGCTGCTTGATGGAGGTGGCCAGCCGCGCGCCGAAATCGGCCAGCAGGCTTTCCGCCTCCGGCTTGCGCTCAATGGCGTCGAGCTCTTCGCGCAGCTCCAGCTGTTCCATCAGAAAGGCGGTGTCGCGCATCGTATGCTGTTCGTTGCCCAGATCGAAGCCGTGCAAAGATAGCATATACTCCGCGCGTTTTAACGGGTGCTTCAGCGCCTGGTAGGCTTCGTTGATGGTCGCCGCCTGCTGCAACGCCATCAGGCGTTCGCGCTCCGGCTGGTTGGCGAAACGATCGGGGTGGAATTGGCGCTGCAGATCCTGGAAGCGGGACGCAAGCAGGCTGCCGTCCACGGTGTAGCGAACGGGCAGCCCGAATAAAGTAAAGTAATCCATAGCGTGCTCTGGGCGTTAGCGGATGAAGTTCCCCCGCCGAAACGGGGGAGCACGATGGACTGTCAGACGTTGAAACTCTCGCCGCAGCCGCACTCGCTTGAGACGTTCGGGTTGTTGAACTTGAAGCCTTCGTTCAGGCCTTCCTTAACGAAATCAAGCTCGGTGCCGTCAAGGTAGACCAGGCTCTTGCCGTCGATGATCACCTTGATGCCTTTGTCTTCAAACACGATGTCGTCATCGTTGGCTTCGTCAACAAATTCCAGCACATAGGCCATCCCGGAGCAGCCGGAAGTTCGCACTCCCAGACGCAGGCCGAGACCCTTGCCGCGGTTCGTCAAAAACGCCTGAACACGCTGCGCAGCGCTGTCGCTCATGGTAATAGACATCACAACCTCACACTTCACATCAAAGCCCGGCGCGGCCGGGCCGATTCAGACAAATTACTTGGCGCTATGCTTGCTCTTATAGTCGGCAATCGCTGCTTTGATGGCGTCTTCAGCCAGGATCGAGCAGTGAATTTTGACCGGCGGCAATTCCAGCTCTTCGGCGATCTGGGTGTTTTTGATCGCTTCAGCCTGATCGAGCGACTTGCCTTTCATCCATTCGGTCACCAGCGAGCTGGAGGCGATGGCGGAACCGCAGCCGTAAGTTTTAAAGCGCGCGTCTTCGATGATGCCTTCATCGTTAACCTTGATTTGCAGCTTCATCACGTCGCCGCAAGCCGGTGCCCCTACCATGCCGCTGCCGACGGTAGGATCTTCGTTGTCGAAAGAACCCACGTTACGCGGGTTTTCATAATGATCGATTACTTTTTCGCTGTAAGCCATGACCTTGCTCCTGAAACCTGAGAATTAATGATGCGCCCATTCGATGCTGTTGATGTCCACGCCCTGCTTGAACATCTCCCACAGTGGGGACAGATCGCGCAGACGGCCGATGGATTTACGCACCAGTTGAATGGTGTAGTCGATCTCTTCTTCCGTGGTGAAACGCCCCAGGGAGAAACGGATCGAGCTGTGCGCCAATTCATCACTCATGCCCAGCGCGCGCAGCACGTAGGACGGCTCGAGGCTGGCGGAGGTACAGGCTGAACCGGAAGAAACGGCCAGGTCTTTCAGCGCCATGATCAGCGACTCGCCTTCAACGTAGTTGAAGCTGACGTTCAGGATGTTCGGTGCGCCGTGCTCCAGATCGCCGTTCAGATACACTTCTTCCATATCTTTCACGCCGTTCCACAGACGATCGCGCAGGGTGCGCAGACGCGACATCTCTTCGGTCATCTCTTCTTTGGCGATGCGATAAGCTTCGCCCATGCCGACGATCTGGTGGACAGGCAGGGTACCGGAACGCATGCCGCGCTCGTGACCGCCGCCGTGTACCTGCGCTTCGATGCGGATGCGCGGCTTACGACGCACGTACAGCGCGCCGATGCCTTTCGGACCATAGATTTTGTGGCCGGAGAACGACATCAGGTCGACTTTCAGCTTGCTCAGATCGATAGGCAGTTTGCCCACGCTCTGGGTGGCGTCAACGTGGTAGATGATACCGCGCGCACGGCACATTTCACCGATCGCTTCGATGTCCTGCACCACGCCGATTTCGTTGTTGACGTGCATGATGGAGACCAGGATGGTGTCATCGCGCAGCGCCGCTTCGAGATCCTGCAGGCTGATGATGCCGTTGCTCTGCGGCGCCAGGTAGGTGACTTCAAACCCTTCGCGCTCCAGCTGACGGCAGGTGTCCAGCACGGCTTTGTGTTCGGTTTTGCTGGTGATGATGTGCTTGCCTTTTTTCTGGTAGAAATTGGCAGCACCTTTAATCGCCAGGTTGTCGGATTCGGTCGCCCCGGAGGTGAAGACGATTTCGCGTGGGTCGGCGCCCACCAGTTCGGCGATTTGGTTACGGGCGATGTCTACCGCCTCTTCCGCCTGCCAACCGAAACGGTGGGAACGGGAAGCCGGGTTGCCGAAAGTGCCGTCCAGGGTCAAAAACTGCATCATCTTCTCAGCAACGCGCGGGTCAACCGGCGTCGTTGCTGAGTAATCCAGATAAATCGGTAATTTCATTGCTCTTGTGCTCCGTACATCACTTCCAAAAACTAAAATAATTTCGCCAGCTGCTTATGCGCGCAGATTAACGTTGATAGTTTCTTGCGGACGACCGTTGGCCGTGCGGCGCGTATCGTTGTTTTGACGATCCGCCACCACCAGCACCTCCTGGTTATTGACCAGTTCTGCCAGCGTAATGTTGTTCAGGAACCCGCTGATGCGCTCGCTCAGATCGCGCCACAGGGCGTGGGTCAAGCAGCGATCGCCGCCCTGACAGCCTTCTTTGCCCTGGCAACGGGTTGCATCTACCGATTCATCGACGGCAGTGATGACAGCGCCAACGGCGATCTCACCCGCGTCTTTACCCAGCAGATAACCACCGCCCGGACCGCGCACGCTGGCCACCAGGCCATTCTTGCGCAGACGGGAGAATAATTGTTCCAGATAAGAGAGCGAAATACCCTGGCGTTCGGAAATGTCCGCCAGTGGCACCGGCCCTTCCTGGGAATGCAGCGCTACGTCAAGCATAGCGGTTACGGCATAACGGCCTTTGGATGTCAGTCTCATAGCTCAATGGTTACCTGTTGGTCAAATATGGCCGAAAGTCTGACATTCCTGAGTAAAACAGTCAACTATTTAACCTAGTAATTAACTCAAGTATTAGCACGTTTTGAACTTAGCAAGAACAAAGGTATATAAAATACATGTTATAACCTTTGGATAACTAATACTATTGTCGCCCACCGTTATGCCACATCAATTAATTACCTTGATGTTTATCCTGTTTCTCGATCGACGTCAGCATGCCGCGCAGGATATTCAGCTCCTGCCCTTCCGGGCGCGCGCGGGTGAACAGCCGGCGCAGGCGGCTCATCACCTGGCCCGGATGGGACGGGCGAATAAAGCCGGTGCGCTGCAGCGTCTGCTCCAGGTGCTGATAAAAACGCTCGAGGTCATCCACCAGCGGATACGGCGTCTCTTCCAGCTGCGGCGCGCCCGCCTGTTGGCGATCGAGGTAAGCCACGCGCACTTCATACGCCAGGATCTGCACCGCCATCGCCAGGTTCAGCGAGCTGTAGTCCGGGTTGGCCGGAATGGCGACGTGGTAGTGGCACTTCTGCAATTCATCGTTGGTCAGCCCGACGCGTTCGCGGCCGAACACCAGCGCCACCGGCGCGTGCTCGCCCTCGTGCACCGCGCGCACGCCGCATTCACGCGGCTCCAGCATCGGCCACGGCAAGGTGCGAGAACGTGCGCTGGTGCCCACCACCAAGCTACAGCCGGCGATGGCGTCATCGAGGGTATCGACGATGGTGGCGTTGCCGATCACGTCGCTGGCGCCGGCAGCCAGGGCGATGGCCTGAGAATCGGGTTTGATCAGCGGATTAACCAGATAAAGGTTGGTTAACCCCATGGTTTTCATGGCTCTGGCGGTCGAGCCCATGTTGCCGGTATGTGAAGTCTCTACCAGAACAATGCGGATATTGTGCAGCATACAAACTCTGAGCGTGGCGGAAAATCGCAGCATCTTAACACAGCCGTAGGCAATTTGCCGAACAGCTGCTATACTTCGCGCCGTTTCCTGTTCTTTAACATCCTAGTTGGAAGATACCCATGCATCCGATGCTGACTATCGCCGTGCGCGCTGCGCGCAAGGCCGGTAACCTGATTGCCAAAAACTACGAAACCCCGGACGCTGTAGAAGCGAGCCAGAAAGGGACCAATGACTTCGTCACCAACGTCGATCGCGATGCAGAGCATCTGATCATCGACGTCATCCGCAAGTCTTATCCGCAACACAGTATCGTGAGCGAAGAACGCGGTGAGCTGATCGGCGAAGATCGCGATGTGCAATGGGTGATCGATCCACTGGATGGCACTGCAAACTTCATCAAACGTTTCCCTCATTTCTCCGTTTCCATCGCCGTACGCATCAAAGGCCGTACTGAAGTGGCCGTGGTTTACGATCCGATGCGCAACGAACTGTTCACCGCCACGCGCGGTCAGGGCGCACAGCTCAACGGCTACCGCCTGCGCGGTACCAACGCCAAAGATCTGGATGGCACCATCCTGGCGACCGGCTTCCCGTTCAAAGTCAAACAGCACGCAACGCCTTACATCAACATCGTCGGCAAGCTGTTCACCCAGTGCGCAGACTTCCGTCGCACCGGTTCCGCCGCGCTGGATCTGGCCTATGTGGCCGCCGGCCGCGTAGACGGTTTCTTCGAGATCGGCCTGAAGCCGTGGGACTTCGCCGCGGGCGAGCTGCTGGTGCGTGAAGCCGGCGGCCTGGTGACCGACTTCGTCGGCGGCCACAACCACTTCAGCTCAGGTAACCTGGTCGCAGGTAACCCACGCGTGGTGAAAGCCATGCTGGCCACCATGCGTGAAGAACTGAGCGAAGCGCTGAAGCGTTAATCGCCAGAAGCGAATCGAAAAAAAGCGCTGCCGATGCAGCGCTTTTTTTATGCCAGTTAGCGGGAGAAGGGGCGGATGCCGCCGCCGAATTCCGGCTGCGCGCTGACGTACAGCAACAGCCCGGCGGCCAACAGGATCAGACCGCCGGCCAGCGCCAGCGAGCCCCAGGCCACCGCGCTCCAGGCGGCGGGCGCGCGCGAACGGCTGAGGCGCACCGCCAGCCGGCGGCTGTAATGCACCAGCAGCGCCAGCATGGAGATGGTCAACGAGGTGCCGAACGCCATCGCCAGCGCGGAGAACACTCCCCAACCGAACACGCCGATCACCTTGGAGAACAGCAGCACTAAAATCGCCCCCGAACAGGGACGCATGCCCATCGCCAGCACGATGGCGGCCTGAGTGCGCCAGTCGCTTCCCGCCTGCAGCTCGCTGTCGCTCGGCAGATGCCGGTGGCCGCAGCCGCAATTGGCGCTGTGCACATGATCCGCCGCCAATGGCGTCAGGCTGTTGATGCGCAGCGCCGGCGCCGGGCGCATCGCCTTGATCGCCGCAAACAGGCGTTTCAGCGCGCGCCAACTCAGCAGCACGCCAAGCAGCATCACCAGAATAAAGCTGCCCTTCTCCAGCCAGAAACTGCTTTGGTGCAGCTGGCGCGAAGAGAGCTGTAACACCACCAGCATCAGCGTGACCAGCGCGATCGCCACCCCGCCCTGCACCAGCGAAGCCGCGAAGGTCAGCTTCAGGCTGCTTTTCAGCCGCGCCGGATGGGTGGCCAGGTAGGTGGCGATCACCACTTTGCCGTGGCCGGGGCCGAGCGCATGCAAGACGCCATAGCCGAGGCTGAACAGCATCAGCGCCAGCCCGGCCTGCTGCGGCGCGGCCTTCACCTGCTGCAACAGCCCCGACATCTGCTGGTGCAGCGCTTTTTGCCACACCACGCTCTGCATCAGCAGCTGCGGCCAATAGTGCCACGCCAGCAGCGCGGCGGCCGCCAGCACCAGTGTGAACGGCAGCAGCGGCCACAGGCCGAAGGCCCAGTGACGCCGGCTCGTCGTCGGTTGCGAGAGATTTAACGACATTGCAGCGTCACCCGCTGGGCGAACTGTTGCCCCAGCGCCAGGTCTTCGCCGGGCGAGTCGTTCTTGTCGAGCGACAGCGCATAGGCCTGCAGCGACGCATTCGGCTGCGGCGTCATCAGCTTGTAGCTGCACTGCTGCGCCATCTCCGGCGGCAGATGCAGTGCATTTTGGTCTTTATAGGTCATATCCACGAAATAAGTCGGATCGTAAGTAGAAAGTTCGAACGGCTTGCCCGCCAGCGGCTGCGGTTCGGCCAACGGCAGCACGAACTCCAGCACCGCCTGATTGCCCTGGCGCGACAGGTGATATTCGCTGGGCAAGTTCAGGTATTTCACCGGTTTGCCGTCGCGGTAAAGATCGGTGAAATAGTGCTGCCCCAGCACGTTGGCCATCACTTCCGCCGCCAGCTTTTTCCACACTTCCGAATCGCTCTTGGCGTTTTTCGCATCGTAAAGCAGATCCGCCGAGGTGATTTCATCCATCACCCACACCATTTTCAGGCCAACCAGCCGCTGGTCTTTGGCGACGAAGGTGGTATTCATGTCGATAAAGCTGTGCGGATGCGCGATCGCACCGGCGCTGAACACGGCGCCAAAGGCAGCCAAAAGTCGACGTAACTTCATCATTATCCTGCCTTACCCATATTTGTTATAACGTAACATAAATAACTGCCGAACGGCCCGCCTCCGCCGGCGATATTTGTGACGAAAGTTGTAAGCCGAAGTAAAAGCCGCGCGTTAACCCTGCCGGCACAAAGCCTTTTGCTATGCTTAGGCATAATCGCAACCTTTTATGCCGGAAGGTGATAATGAGCCTGGACACCTCTCCCGTGCCCGCGCTCTCCGGACAACAACGGCGCTGCCATCTGCTGCTGATGCTGTACACGCCGGAGCCCGAGTTACAGCTGGAGACCCTAAGCCGAATCAACGGCGTCGCCCCCCCGATAACCCGGCAAGATATAGCCGAGGTGGCCAGTGAAATCCAGCGTTTCCATCACCTGGAGATCGCCGTCGATCCCGACCATGGCTACCACCTGCGGGGCAGCGCGCTCAACCAACGCCTGTGTCTGATCCATTGGCTGCGACGGGCCCTGCGCTGCAGCCCGCGGTTCGTCGAAGACGATTTCGCCCCGCGCCTGCGGCACGCGCTGGCGGCAGATGCCGCCCCAGCGTCTGCGCTGGCTCAAGCGATCGACGCCTGCGAGCCACTGCTCAGCCGCCACTTTGACGCGCGCGACCGCCAATTCCTGCAGCATTACCTGCTCTACTGCGCCTGGCAAAATCGCCTGCAGCGCCATCCGCATTTCGACGCCGTTCAACGCGACTGGCTGCGGCAAAAGCCGGAGCAGCAGGCCGCCGCTTGGTTGCATCAGGCCAGCAACCGGCTGTTTAACCAGCCGCCGCAGGCAGACGAGCGCGATTTTTTGGCGCTGACCTTCACCATGTTGAAAAATCACAGCTACCACAGCAATGACTCGGCGCAAGAGCAGAGATTGATAGCGGCGATCGACAGCATGGTCGAGCGTTTCCAGCAGCTTTCCGGCATGGCCTTCAGCAGCAAGACGGAGCTGGTCAGCCAGCTGTTCGCCCACCTGGCGCCGGCGCTGGAGCGCTGCCGTTTCGCCATCGGCATCGACAATATGCTGCTGGAAGAAGTGGTGCGCAAATACCCGCGGCTGATGCGCACCACGCAGGAAGCGCTGATACCGCTGGAACAGGAATACGGCGTGCATTTTTCCAACGAGGAGGCGGGCCTGGTGGCCATCAGCTTCGGCGCCTGGCTGATGCAGGACAACGCGCTGCAGGAGAAACAGGTGCTGCTGCTGACGCTGGATAACCCGCAGTTGGAAGAGGAAGTGGAATACCAGATCCGCGAGCTCACGCTGCTGCCGCTGAACATCAAGTATCTGCCGTTGAGCGACTATCTGCGCGGCGGAGCGCCGCAGGGCGTCATGCTGGTGATCACCCCTTATGCGGCGGTGCACAGCGATCCGCACCCGCCGTTGATCTATACCGAACTGCCGCTGGAAACCCGGCAGCGCCAGGCCATCCGCGCGCTGCTGGAAGCGCCTTAATCAGCGGCTGACGCTGACCGCCGGCGGCCGGATGAACAAGGCCGGCACCGCGACCGCCGCCATCACCCAGAAAACCCCGCCCTGCCAATGTTCGAACAGGAACCCGGCAATGACCGTCATGACGGCAATACCGCCGCCCATCGCCAGCGCCGAATACACCGCCTGCAGCCGGATCACCTCTTGTCCCTGGCGCGCGGCGATAAAGCGCATCGCCGCCAGATGGCAGACGGTGAAAGTGCCGCAGTGCAGGATCTGGATCAGCAGCAGCCAGCCCAGCTCGGTGCTATAGGCCATCAGGCTCCAGCGCAACACGCCGCAGCAGGCGGAGAGCAACAGCAGGTTGCGCGCATTCCAGCGGCGGAACAGCACGTTGCTGCTGGCGAAAATAATCACCTCCGCCACCACGCCCAGCGACCACAGATAGCCGATGGTCGAGGCCGAATAGCCCGCCTCCTGCCAGTAAATGGAGCCGAAGCTGTAGTAGCCGGCATGCGCCCCCTGCAGCAGCGTGACGCACAGCAGGAAGCGCCAGACCGGCCCTTCTTTCAGCAGTGCCCACAGCGAACGTTCGGTATCGCTGTGGGTGCGTGCTTCGCCCTGCGGCATGACGCTCGGCTTCAGCAACATGCCCAGCAGCATCGCCAGCACGCTGAAGATCAGGCTGTAGAGAATGGCGTTATGGCCCCACACCGCCACCAGCTGCCCGGTCAGCGCCGAGCCGATGACGAACGCCAGCGAGCCCCACAGCCTTACCCGGCCGTAGTCCATACGGATCTGCTTTTGCCAGGTGGCGGCCAGCGCGTCGGTCAGCGGCACCAGCGGCGAGAAGAACAGGTTGAACCCCGCTATCACCAGCATCAGCCAGCCCCAGCCGTTGCCGAAACAGAAGCCAACCGCGAAAGCCAGTGTCAGCAGCGCCAGCAGGCGCAGGGCGGAGACTAAATGAGAGGGATCTTTAACGCGGGGTGCAATCAGTAAACTGCCGAGGAAGCGGGCCACCAAACCGGCGCCGAGCAATATGCCGATGGTTTCCGGCGCGATGCCTTCGCCTTTCAGCCACACGCCCCAGAACGGTAAGAAGATGCCATAGGAAAAGAAGTAGGTGAAATAGCTGAGCGCGAGCCAACGCGTGGATTGCAGAACCATGATCCCTCCGGAGTGAGGGCAATACTTTGACAGAGCTCACACCGCCCCGCAATCTTCATTCCGCTTCAATGCGTTAGAGTGCCAGACAGCTCACAGTTTACCGCGAGCGGCCACAAAAAAACCCGCCGCAGCGGGTTTTATCAGGCAAAAGCGGGATTATGCGTAAACCGGCAGGCGGGCGCAGATATCCAGCACTTTCTTCTTGGTGCGTTCGATGGTGGCTTCATCGTTGATGTTGTCCAGCACATCACAGATCCAACCGGCCAGTTCGCGCACGTCGGCTTCTTTGAAGCCGCGACGGGTGACGGCCGGGGTGCCGATACGCACGCCGGAGGTGACGAACGGGCTCTTCGGATCGTTCGGCACGCTGTTTTTGTTGACGGTGATGTTGGCGCGGCCCAGGGCGGCGTCCGCTTCTTTACCGGTCAGGTTTTTATCGACCAGATCCAGCAGGAACAGGTGGTTATGGGTGCCGCCGGAGACCACTTTGTAGCCGCGCTGCAGGAACACGTCCACCATCGCCTTGGCGTTGACCGCCACTTGCTGCTGGTAAACCTTGAACTCAGGCTCCATCGCTTCTTTCAGCGCCACCGCCTTGCCGGCGATCACGTGCATCAGCGGGCCGCCCTGGCCACCAGGGAACACGGCGGAGTTCAGCTTCTTGTACAGCTCTTCGTCGCCGCCCTTCGCCAGGATCAGGCCGCCGCGCGGACCCGCCAGGGTTTTGTGGGTGGTGGTAGTGACGATGTGCGCGTGCGGTACCGGGTTCGGGTACACGCCGGCGGCGATCAGGCCGGCCACGTGCGCCATGTCGACGAACAGGTAAGCGCCGATGCTGTCGGCGATTTCGCGCATTTTGGCCCAGTCAACCACGCCGGAGTAAGCGGAGAAGCCGCCGATGATCATTTTCGGCTTGTGGGTTTGCGCCTGTTTGGCCAGATCGTCATAGTCGATTTGGCCTTTGTCGTCGATGCCGTAAGGCACCACGTTATACAGTTTGCCGGACAGGTTAACCGGGGAACCGTGGGTCAGGTGGCCGCCGTGCGCCAGGTTCATGCCCAGAATGGTGTCGCCCGGCTGCAGCAGCGCGGTGTACACGGCGAAGTTAGCCTGGGAGCCGGAGTGCGGCTGCACGTTGGCGTAATCGGCGCCGAACAATTCTTTGGCACGATCGATAGCCAGCTGCTCAACGATATCCACGTATTCGCAGCCGCCGTAGTAACGCTTGCCCGGATAGCCTTCAGCGTATTTGTTGGTCAGCTGGGAACCCTGAGCCTGCATCACGCGCGGGCTGGTGTAGTTCTCAGACGCGATCAGCTCGATGTGCTCTTCCTGACGCACCACTTCCTGCTCCATGGCACGCCACAGTTCCGCATCGTAATCGGCAATGTTCATTTCACGCTTTAACATCCGGCATCTCCTGACTTAAATCAGCTAACTAAAAAATCACCAAATAACTACCCGTTTGGGTTCTGGGCCACAGTGTAAACCGTTTCGCCCCACCGAAGATAGGTCTTGACAGAGGTTTTTACGCAAACGATTGGCATGAGGTGGCGCAAGGCTTTGATCCGCTAAATGCCGCCGTTTATCAACGGACATTTCCTCATGCGAACAATGCGCTTTTTTCATGTTCTGTGAGCGCGATCGACGCCCGAAGAACACCGCAACGAAAACAAGGGTATTTACAAGCGACGCGGAACCCAATAAGATGCATTTAAAATACATCATTACAATTATCGTCAAGATCCTAACCTAAGGAGCGCTTCCATGCTGGATAGCCAAACCATCGCCACCGTGAAATCCACCCTTCCCCTGCTGGCTGCGACCGGGCCGAAGCTGACCGCCCACTTTTACGATCGCATGTTCGCGCATAACCCGGAATTGAAAGATATTTTCAACATGAGCAACCAGCGCAACGGCGATCAGCGTCAAGCGCTGTTCGACGCCATCTGCGCCTACGCCGCCAACATCGAGAACCTGGCGGCGCTGCTGCCGGCGGTGGAGCGCATCGCGCAGAAGCACACCAGCTTCAATATCCAGCCGGAGCAGTACCAAATCGTCGGCGGTCACCTGCTGGCGACGCTGGACGAAATGTTCAGCCCGGGCCAGGAAGTCCTGGACGCCTGGGGCAAGGCCTACGGTGTGCTGGCCAACGTATTTATCCAGCGTGAAGAGCAGATTTATCAGCAGAGCGAAACCGACAACGGCGGCTGGCGCGATCTGCGCGCATTCCGCATCCTGAAGAAACAGCCGCAGAGCGACGTGATCTGCAGCTTCGTGCTGGCGCCGGTGGACGGCGGCCGGGTGGCGGACTTCAAACCGGGGCAATACCTGGCGGTCTACATCAAGCACGACAGCCTGGAGCATCAGGAAATTCGCCAGTACTCGCTGACCACCTCGCCAAACGGCGAGTTCTACCGCATCGCGGTGAAGCGCGAAGATCAGGGGAAAGTGTCCAACTACCTGCACCAGCAGGCGCAGGAAGGCGACGTGATCGACATCGCCCCGCCGCACGGCGACTTCTTCCTCGACGTGGCGCCGACCACGCCGGTGGCGCTGATCTCCGCCGGCGTCGGCCAAACCCCGATGCTCGGCATGCTCAACACCCTGCACGACAGCCAACATCAGGCGCAGGTCCACTGGCTGCACGCGGCGGAAAACGGCAGCGTACACGCCTTTGCCGATGAGGTAGCGGATATTGCCGGCCGTATGCCAAATCTGAGCCGCCATGTGTGGTACCGCGAGCCGGGTGCCGATGACGTGGAAGGCCGCGACTACCACAGCCGCGGATTGATGGATTTGAGCGCGCTGCAAGGCAGCCTGGCCGATCCGCAGATGCACTATTACTTCTGCGGCCCGGTGGCCTTCATGCAGTTCGTGGGCAAACAGCTGCTGGAGATGGGGGTAGAGGCCGAACGCATCCACTACGAATGCTTCGGCCCGCATAAGGTGCTGTAATGCTTGCGGAGCGCGGCCGTCAGACCGCGCTCCCTCTTCATTTCGCCTGCAGTTGGCGCGCGTCCTGGACCTGCTGCACCGTCACCGGCGCCGCCTGGTTGCCCCAGCTTCCCCGCAGATAGCTCATCAGATCCGCCGCCTGCCGATCGTTCAACGCCCAGCCGTAAGCCGGCATGTCGAACGCCATCGCCTGCTGCGTGATCGGCGTATGCGCCCCCTCCAGCACCACCCGCAGCGCGGTCAGCGGATTGTCCGCCGTTACCGTGGCATTGCCTGCCAGCGCCGGAATGGCGAAGTCGGTACCCTCCCCCTTATTGCCGTGGCAGGTCGAGCAGTACATTGCATAGGTCGCCTTGCCACCCGGGTTATCCGCCTGCGTGGCTGGCGCAGCGGCTTTGGCGGCGGTTTCCGGCGCCAGACTGCGCAGGTACACCGCGATGGCGTTCAGATCGCCGTCGCTGAGATACTGCGTACTGTGGGTTACCACCTCGCTCATCGGCCCGGCGACCGCCGCATGGCGGCTGCGCCCGGTTTTCAGCAGCGCCGTCACCTCTTCCGGCGGCAGGCCGCGCAGATTGGAGGCGTACCAGCCGTCCAGCTCGGCGCCGCTCAGGAATACCGGCGCCTTACCGTCCAGGCCCTTCTCCTGCATCGCCCAGCCGCGCGGCGTGTGGCAGCTGCCGCAATGGCCCGCGCCCTGCACCAGATAGGCGCCGCGGTTCCACTCGGCGCTTTGCTGCGGATCTGCCTGATACGGTTGGTCGTCGTGGAACAGCGAGTTCCACACCGCCAGCGGCCAGCGCATCGACAGCGGCCAGCTGATATCGCTGTCGCGGTTGGCGACGTTCTGCGCCGGCACCTCTTTCATCAGATAGTCATACAGCGCGCGCATGTCTTCCGCGCTCATTTTGGCGTACGAGGTGTACGGCATCGCCGGATAAAGCCGGTGACCGTCTTTGGCGATCCCCTGACGCATGGCGCGATCGAACTCTTCGAATGAGTAAGCGCCGATGCCGTGCAGCTTGTCCGGCGTGATGTTGGTGGCGTAGATAGCCCCGAGCGGCGTCGGGAACTTCATGCCGCCCGCCAGTTCAGCGCCACCCGGCGCGGTGTGGCAGGCGGTGCAATCACCGGCTTTGGCGACGTATTCCCCGGCCGACATCGCCTGGGCAGAACCGCCGGCGGCCAGCAGGCTCAACAGGTACAGCGAGCGCAGACTCATGCTCCCTCCTTGGCGGCAACCTTGCCGTAGGCCAGTTCATTCACCGCACGCCACGCCTGATCGATCGCCGAGTTGGCGTACGGGCTCCAGTCGGCATCAGAGTTGGCGATAACGATCTTGCCGATCGGCTGCCGCGCCGTTCCGATGATTTTCTTGGCTTCATCTTCGTCGTCAAACAACCCGTTGAGGAAGTAGGAGTAACCGTGCGACCAGCGGTTGACGGTGATCGCCTGAATGTCGCGCTGATGGTCGAAACCGGCGTCGCCCAACATGCCCTGCAATTGTTCGCGGATCATCTGTTCGTGCACCTCGAACGGGGTGCCCAGCAGCAGCGCACGCCCTTTGCGCGACTGCTCGCGCGGGCTGAGGCCGCTGCCCGGCAGCGTCGGCACATAGACCATATGCAGGCCGATTGGCCGATCCGGATCGCGCGGGTGCTGATACCCGCCCATGCTCACCGGATAGTCCAGCTTCACGCGGCTGTACGGCGCGGCCGGCGAATAAATTTCGTGCACGCCCAGCTTGATGAACGGCTGCCAGTTGCGGATCACCACCTTGCTGTACACCAGCGGCGCCTTGACGTTCTGCTTCAGCGCCTCCTGCTGCTCGTGCGACATCTCAGGCACCAGGTATGGGATCATCATGTTGTAGCCGGCCATCACTACCTGCCCGGCGCGCACTTTGGTCATCTTCTCGCCGGTCATATAGGTGACTTCCACCTTGTCGCCGACGTTGGCCGCGTGCAGCCCGGTGCTGTTTAAACGCAGCTTCACCGGCGACTCCGGCCGATCGAGCTGGCTGTAGTCGAATTTGGCCAGCACCACGTCGTTCATGTCTTTGCCGGCCGGCGCCACCGCCGGGATCAGCTTGCGCACCATCAGGCGCGCCAGCGTGGCGTTGCCGTCCGGGAAGTGGAACACGTAAGGATCGTCGAGATCCGCCTGCGACTCTTCGTCCAGCGGCGGCAGATTCATGCCGCCGAGGCCCGGCAGATCGCAGATGCGTGCATCGCTGCACGAGGTGCCGTCGATGCCCACCGCCTGGAAGTCGTTGGTGGTCTGCTGGAAATACCGGATCGCCAGCTCGCTCAGGCCCACCTTCTCGCGCAGGAACTGGGTGTAGCTGTGGGTATCCAGCCACTCGACCTTCTGCTCCAGCGTCATCTCCGGCAGATAATCTTTCTCCACCGTATGCAGTGCGATCAGCGCCTGGCGATCGCTTTCCGGCAGCGGGAAATCGCCGATGAACGCTTCATACGAACGGCCGTTGAGGCGATCGCGCGGAATGTCGTCCGCCACTGTGCGGCCCGGATCGCCGCTCACCACCTTGTCGACGCCGAAGTTCTTGCGATCGAAGTAAACCCCGCGGCTCAGGTTAAGATCCGGGTAGAAGGTGGTGTCAAACGCCTGCTCCAGTTGGTCGATATCGACGCCGAGCTTGTGCAGCAGCCCCATCGCCACCGGGCTGAAGTTGGAGCGCGGCGACTGCAGCGATTCGCTGCCGCCGTAGCCGAGCAGCATGCCGTCGTCGGTGTTGAATTCGTTGCGCTTGGCGTGGCCGCCGAAGTCGTCATGGTTGTCGATCAAAAGAATGCGCTGCTGCTCGCCTTTCAGCTGCTGCCAGAAACAGGCGGCCGCCAACCCGCTGATGCCGGCACCGACCACCACCAGATCGAACTCTTCAACGGCGGGTACGCTGCCGAAATCAAAGGTTTTACCGTCGCGCCCCAGTTGATGCGCATGCTCGAACGAGCCCGGATGGTTACCCCGCAGCCCGGTCAGCGCCGGCGGGTAGTACAGGGTTTGATTGGCGGTTTGCGGCGACGCGCGCAAGATTTGCAGCGGCGTCAACCCGGCGGCGATGGTGATCGCCACCCCGTTGAGAAAATCGCGTCTGGTGATACCCATATAGGCTTCCTTTCAATTTTTATTATCATCAGCCGGCCGGAGCCGGCTCGAAGGCCGCGCTATTGTGCGGATAATTACTGTAAAATCAATGTTTGAACATTACATGACGAATGGCCGTGTAATCCTCCAGCCCGTACATCGACATATCCTTGCCGTAACCGGACAGTTTCTGGCCGCCGTGCGGCATTTCGCTCACCAGCATGAAGTGGGTGTTCACCCAAGTGCAGCCATATTGCAGCCGGGCGCTTAAGCGATGCGCGCGGCCCACGTCGCGGGTCCACACGGACGACGCCAGCCCGTAGTTGGATTCATTCGCCCAGGCCAGCACCTGCTCTTCATCGTCAAACGGCGTCACCGTCACCACCGGGCCGAACACTTCGCGCTGCACGATCTCATCTTCCTGGCGCGCGCCGGCCAACAGCGTCGGCTGGAAATAGTAACCCGGCCCTTTCACCTTCTCGCCGCCGGTCACCACCTGCACGTGCGGCAACGCTTTGGCGCGCTCGACAAAACCGGCCACCCGCTCCAGATGCTGGGCGGTAATCAACGGCCCCAGTTCGGTGCTCTCGTCGTCCGGCGCACCAATCTTCAGGCTGGCCACCGCCTCGCCCAGCCGCTTCACCAGCTCGGGATAAATGCTTTTCTGCGCGTAGATGCGGCAGGCGGCGGTGCAATCCTGCCCGGCGTTGTAGAAACCGAAGCCGCGAATGCCGTCCACCACCTGCTGCAGATCGGCATCGTCGAACACCAACACCGGCGCCTTGCCGCCCAGCTCCATATGGGTGCGCTTAATGCCGGCGGCGGTGTGAGCGATGATGTGCTCGCCGGTGGCGATCGAGCCGGTCAGCGACACCATGCGCACCTTGTCATGCCCGGTCAGTCGATCGCCGACGCCGGCGCCGCGGCCGAACAGCACGTTGAGCACGCCCGGCGGGAACAGCCCGGCGGCCAGTTCGGCCAGTTTGAAAGTGGTCAGCGGCGTTTGCTCCGACGGCTTGATCACCACGCAGTTGCCCGCCGCCAGCGCCGGCGCCAGTTTCCAGGCCGCCATCATCAGCGGGTAGTTCCACGGGGCGATCGAAGCCACCACGCCGAGCGGATCGCGGCGGATCATCGAGGTATGCCCGGCCAGATACTCGCCGGCGGCCATGCCGGTCAGGCAGCGGCTGGCCCCGGCGAAGAAGCGAAACACGTCGGCCACCGCCGGCAGTTCGTCGTTCAACACGCAGTGATAAGGCTTGCCGCAGTTGAGCGACTCCAGCCTGGCGAAGGTCTCGGCATGCTCGTCGATCAGATCTGCCAGCTTGAGCAGATGCTCGGCGCGCTCCTTCGGCGTGGTTTGCCCCCAGGCGGCGAACGCGGCATCCGCCGCCAGCACCGCGCGATCGACCTGCTCCGGGCTGGCCTCCGCCACCTGCGCGATCACTTCGCCGGTCGCCGGGTTATACACCGGCTGGGTCGCGCCCTGGCCATTCACCAGTTGGCCGTCAATCAACAGTTGGCTTTGCATAGGGTTATCCTTTTATCAGAGGTCGGGTAAGGAAATTATTTGCCGCTGCCGGCGACGCTTTCTCCACCTTTGGTTAGGTAGTAAGCGCCGAGGATCGGCAGCATGGTCAACAGCATCACCGACAGCGCCACCACGTTGGTGATCGGCACGTCGCGCGGGCGGCCAAGCTGGTTCAGCAGCCACAGCGGCAGCGTGCGCTCGTGGCCAGCGGTAAAGGTGGTCACGATGATTTCGTCGAACGACAGCGCAAACGCCAGCATGCCGCCGGCCAGCAGCGCCGAGCCGAGGTTCGGCAAGATCACGTAACGGAAGGTTTGCCAGCCGTCGGCGCCGAGATCCATCGACGCTTCGATCAAGCTGTACGAGGTGCGGCGGAACCGGGCGATGACGTTGTTGAACACGATCACCACGCAGAACGTCGCATGGCCGACGACGATGGTCAGGATGCCCGGCTCGATGTTCAGCGCCTTGAACGCCGCCAGCAGCGCTAGGCCGGTGACGATCCCCGGCAGCGCGATCGGCAGCAGCAGCAGCAGCGAAATGCTGTCCTTGCCGAAGAAATCGCGCCGATACAGCGCCGCCGCCGCCAGGGTGCCGAGCACCAGCGCGATGGCGGTCGCCAGGCAGGCGATCTGCGCCGACAGCAGTACCGCATCGAGGATGTCCTGCCGCCCGGCGGCGACGTTAAACCAGTGCAGCGTGAAGCCCTTCGGCGGGAAGCTGAAGGCCGCATCCTCGGTGTTGAAGGCATAGATGGCGATGATCGCCAACGGGAAATGCAGGAAGACAAGTCCGCCCCAGGCGGCCAGCTTCAGCCCTAAGGGCGCGCGTTCAGAGTGCATCGAAAGCCCCCAGACGTTTGACGATGGAAAGGTAGATGGCGATCAGGACGATCGGCACCAGCGTAAAGGCCGCGGCCATCGGCATATTGCCGATCGCGCCCTGCTGGGCGTACACCATGCTGCCGATGAAATAGCCCGGCGGCCCCACCAGCTGCGGCACGATAAAGTCGCCCAGCGTCAGCGAGAAGGTGAAGATCGATCCGGCGGCGATACCCGGCACCGCCAGCGGCAAAATAACGTGGCGGAAAGTCTGCGCCGGTCGCGCGCCCAGATCCGCTGAGGCATGCAGCAGCGAGGGCGGCAGGCGCTCCAGCGCCGCCTGGATCGGCAGGATCATGAACGGCAGCCAGATATAGACGAATACCAGAAAACGCCCCAGCCCCGAGGTCGACAGCGTGTTGCCGCCGACGCCGGGCACCGTCAGCAGCGAAGCCAACAGCGGCTCCAGCCCCAGGTGCTGCAGGAACCACTGCGCCACGCCGTCTTTCGCCAGCAGCAGGGTCCAGGCATAGGCTTTAACGATATAGCTGGCCCACATCGGCATCATCACGGCGATATAAAAGAACGCCTTGACGCGGCCGCTGGTGTAGCGCGCCATATAATAGGCGATGGGGAACGCCAGCACCGCGCTGGCCAGCGACACCAGCACCGCCATGGTCAGCGTGCGCAGGATGATGTCGTAGTTGGCCGGGTTGAACAGCGCCGCCAGGTTGGCGAAGGTCAGGTCCGGCGTCACCGCCATGGTGAAATCGTCGAAGGTGTAAAACCCCTGCCACAGCAGCGTCAGCAGCGAACCGAGGTACACCGCGCCGAACCACAGCAGCGGCGGCACCAGCAGCAAAAGCAGATACAGCGTCGGCCGGCGATAAAGCCAGGTCGACAGCGCGCGCACGGTACCGCCGCGCGCCGAGGGGGAATCGATGCTCATGTCCATCTCACCTCTCCTCCAGCAGCGGCACCATCGCCGCGCGCGGCCAGCAGGCGACGATCGGCTGGCCGATCTGCCGCTGTTGCCCTTCGGCGATCCACTGCGGATTGGCCTGGCTGACCAGCAGCTTTTCGCCGCCGTTCAGCGCGATTTCATAGCGTGTGGCCGCGCCCTGGTAATGGATTTCCTGCAGCGTGCCCTGCACCTGGATCTCGTCCTGCGCCGCGCCGCCTTGCTCCAGCAGGCGGATATGTTCCGGCCGGATCGAGAAGGTTCGACTTTCGCCGAGCAGGCGCTGCGCCAGCTCGCTACGTACCACGTTGGAGGTGCCGACGAACTCGGCGACGAACGGCGTCTTCGGCCGCATGTAAAGCTCGCGCGGCGTATCCACCTGTTCGATGCGGCCGTTATTGAACACCGCCACCCGATCGGACATCGACAGCGCTTCGCTTTGATCGTGGGTGACGAAGATAAAGGTGATGCCCAGCTGGCGCTGCAGCTTCTTCAGCTCGCCCTGCATCTGCTCGCGCAGCTTGAGATCCAGCGCGCCGAGCGGCTCGTCCAGCAGCAGCACCCGCGGCCGATTGACCAGCGCGCGCGCCAACGCCACGCGCTGACGCTGGCCGCCCGACAGGTGCGCCGGCTTGCGTTCGGCGACGAAACCGAGCGCCACGCTCTCCAGCGCCTCTTGCGCCCGCGCCAGCCGCTCGCGTTTGGCGACGCCCTTCACCATCAGGCCGTAGGCGACGTTTTCCAGCACCGACATGTGCGGGAACAGCGCGTAATCCTGAAACACGGTGTTCACGTCGCGCTGGTACGGCGGCAGGTTGGCGGCTTCCTGGCCGTGGATGCGAATCGAGCCGGAAGTGAGCTGTTCAAAGCCGGCGATCAGGCGCAGGCAGGTAGTTTTGCCCGAGCCGGACGGCCCGAGCATGGAGAAGAATTCCCCGTCCTGAATATCGATGGATACCCGATCCACGGCGCGAACATCGCCGAAAGTCCGCGAAACATCGATGAATTGCACGGCAATGGTCATTTTCTGTGCTCCATACGGATGTGATTCGGGCGCAGCGGGCTGCGCCCCGCGGCTTAGCGGCCGCCCATGATGGCGATGTAGTCCTGGGTCCAGCGGCTGTACGGCACGAACTTGCCGCCCTGCGCCTGCGGCGTTTTCCAGAAGGCGATTTTGTCGAACTGGTTGAAGCCGTTGGTTTCGCAGCCCTTCTCACCCAGCAGCGCGCTGGCCTTGCAGCCCGCCGGCGAAGCCGGCACCGACCCGAACCAGGCCGCCACGTCGCCCTGCACCTTCGGCTCCAGCGACCAGTTCATCCACTGGTAGGCGCAGCTCGGGTGTTTGGCGTCGCTGTGCAACATGGTGGTATCCGCCCAGCCGGTCACGCCCTCTTTCGGGAACACGGTGGCGATCGGCTGCCCCTCGCCCTTCAGGGCGTTGGCCTGATACGGCCAGGCGCTGGAAGCCACCACGCCTTCGTTTTTAAAGTCGCTCATCTGCACCGAGGTATCGTGCCAGTAGCGGTGGATCAGCGCGTGCTGGCTGCGCAGCAGCTTCAGCGCCGCCTGATACTGCTCTTCGTTGAGCTGATAAGGATCGCTGATGCCGAGCTGCGGCTGGGTGGCCTTCAGGAACAGCGCCGCGTCGGCGATGTAGATCGGGCCGTCGTAAGCCTGCACCCGCCCCTGGTTGCTCTTGCCGTCCGGCAGGTTCTGCTGCTGGAAGATCACCGCCCAGCTGTCCGGCGGCGTCGGGAAGGTTTTGGTGTTGTACATCAGCAGGTTTGGCCCCCACTGGTACGGCGTGCCGTAGGTTTTGCCGTCCACGGTGTACCAGGCGCCGTTCAGCAGGCGCGGATCGATGTTCTTCCAGTTCGGGATCAGCGCGGTGTTGATCGGCTGCACCCGCTTGCCGAAGATCAGGCGCAGCGAGGCGTCGCCGGAGGCGGTCACCAGATCGTAGCCGCCTTTGGCCATCAGGCTGACCATTTCATCGGAGGTAGCGGCGGTCTTCACGTTCACTGCGCAGCCGGTTTGCTTCTCAAACTGGGTGACCCAGTCGTAGTTTTTGTCGGACTGGCCGCGTTCGATGTAGCCGGGCCAGGCGATGATATCCAGCCGGCCTTCGCCTTTGCCCAGTGACTGCGGCAGATCGGCCGCCTGGGCCAGGCCGCACAGCACGGTGAGACAGAGCGCGGAGACGGTGGTGGTGACTGCGGTAGTTTTTCTCATCGTAATTACCCCTGTGTTGCGTATCTGTGTGCGGCAGGGAACGGCTGCCGCCCGATTTTGCTTTATAGAACCGCTAGAAGCTGGCTTTGAACTTCGCCATTACGTGTCTGACAACGCTGTAATCCTGCAGCGAATCGCTGGACAGATCCTTGCCGTAGCCGGAGCGTTTCAGGCCGCCGTGCGGCATCTCGCTCGCCAAGGTGAAATGGGTGTTGATCCAGGTGCTGCCGTACTGCAGATGGGCGGCGATGTGCAGCGCCCGATCGATATTTTGCGTCCACACCGACGAAGCCAGCCCGTATTCCGAGTCGTTGGCCCACTCGACTGCCTGCGCCAGATGCTCGAAGCGCGTGACGCTGACCACCGGGCCAAACACCTCGCGCTGCACGATTTCGTCGCTTTGCAGGCAGCCCGCCAGCAGGGTCGGCTGGTAGTAGAACCCCGGCCCGGAGTGGGCCGCGGCGCCGGTGATCAATTCGATATGCGGTTGGCTGAGCGCCCGCTCGACGAAGCTGGCGACGCGATCGCGCTGGCGGCTACTTATCAACGGGCCGATCTCGTTGTCCTGATCGCGCTTGCGGGCGAAGCGCAGGCTGGCGACCGCCTCGCCCAGCGCGTCCACCAGTTTGGGATAGATGCCCGCCTGCGCGTAGATGCGGCAGGCGGCGGTGCAGTCCTGGCCGGCGTTGTAATAGCCGTAGGTGCGAATGCCGTTGACCACCTCGTCGAGATCGGCGTCGTCGCAGACGATCACCGGCGCCTTGCCCCCCAGTTCCAGGTGGGTGCGCTTGACGCTTTTGGCCGCCGCCTGAAGAATTTTTTGCCCGGTGACGATATCGCCGGTGACCGACACCAGCCGCACCTGCGGGTGCCCCACCAGCTGGCTGCCGACCCCTTCACCGCCGCCGTAGACGATATTCAGCACGCCCGGCGGCAGGATCTCCTGCAGCGCCGGCACCAGCGCCAGAATGGTCAGCGGCGTATGTTCGGACGGTTTAAACACCACGGTATTGCCCGCCGCCAGCGCCGGCGCGATTTTCCACGCCGCCATCATCAGCGGATAGTTCCAGGGGGCGATCGAGGCCACCACGCCAATGGGATCGCGGCGGATCATCGAGGTGTGGCCGGGCACATACTCGCCGGCCAGCTGCCCTTGCTGCGTGCGCACCGCGCCGGCGAAGAAGCGAAACACGTCGACCGCCGCCGGCAGATCGTCATTGAGCGCCTGATGCAGCGGTTTGCCGCAGTTGAGGGCTTCCAGCTGCGCCAGCTGCGGCGCCTGCCGCTCGATGGCGTCGGCGATGCGCAGCAACAGCGTGGCGCGCTGGGCCGGCGTGGTGCGCGACCAGTGGCTGAACGCCTGCTGCGCGGCTTTCACCGCACTGCCGACCTGCGCCGAAGAGGCTTCGGTCAGGGCGATCAGCGTCTCGCCGTTGGCCGGATTGACGATGCATTCCTGCTGGCCTTCGCCGTCGATAAGCTGACCGTTAATGAACTGCTGACAGGACAAACCTGAGAGAACCTGCACATCCGCCATCGCCTGACGCCCCTAAGTGACAAAAACGTTAACCAAATGTGAATAAGTTAGTTTTAATCAGCCTAAGCGAGCCTCTGGCGGGCAACAAATTCTAAATACTGAACGACGCGTTCGATTAAATCGAATGCTTAAGCCCGGCGGCGTGTTTGCTGCCGTTCTCGCGCGCGATGGTGAGGAACGGCGTCACCAGCTCCGGCCGCGCGCTGCCGCGCCGCCATGCCAACCCGATATCCAGCGGCTCCAGCAGATCGTCCAGCTTGCGCGCCTCGATCATGTTGCCCTCCAGCGACCAGGCGCGGTACGCCATGTCCGGCTGGATGGAGACCCCCATCCCCGCCGCCACCAGACTGCGCACCGCCTCGGTCGAGGCGGTCTTCATGGCGATCTCCGGCTTCAGCCCGGCGCGCGCCCAGATGCGCCGCGCGTGCACGTCCATTTCATCGGCGTTGAGCTGGATCAGCGGCTGTTTGGCCACGTCCGCCAGGCTGATGCTCTCGTGCTCCAGCAGCGGGTGCAGCGGCGGTAGCCACAGGCGATACGGCGAGTGCATCAGCACCTCGGTCTGCAGCGCGTCGCGGTCCTCGATGTTCGACAAGATCAGCACGCCGATGTCGATCTCGCCGCTAACCAGCAGATGCTCGATGTACGGGCGTTCATCTTCAACCACCTGCACGGTGACGTTGGGATAGGCCGATTTAAAGCGCGTGAGCAGCTCCACCAGAAAGTAGCCGGCCACCAGGCTGGTGACGCCGACGGTCAGCTTGCCGGTCAGGCTTTCGGTGCCGATCTGCAGGCTGCGCTTGGCGTTGTCCACCGTCGCCAGGATCAGATACGACTGGCGCAAAAACTGATGCCCCTGATGGGTCAGCGTCATGCCCTTGGCGTGGCGATCGAACAGCCGCACGCCGATCTCGGTTTCCAGCTGCTGGATAGCGAGCGTCAGCGAAGACTGGGAGACAAACACCGCCTGGGCGCCGGCGGAGATCGACCCGGTTTCCGCCACGGCGATGAAGTGGCGGATTTGGCGTAACGTCATCATGGGGGGGATTCCTCAAGCAAAAACATTGCGTTGAGTGTAGACGCCGGCCACGAAGCGATCGGGAAAAGTATCAAAAACGCGATAGCGTTCGCTTTTTTAGAATGCTGACAGGCAAAAAGGGGGAAACGGCGAGGCGAAGAAGCATGATGCGCGGAGGACAGAAATGACAAGGGCGCAGCACGCTGCGCCCTTGATGGCAGAGGATCAGATCGCTTCTTCGTCCTGCTCGCCGGTACGGATGCGCACCACGCGCGCCACGTCGAAGACGAAGATCTTGCCGTCGCCGATCTTGCCGGTCTGCGCGGTCTGCATGATGGTTTCCACGCAGGTGTCAACGATGTCGTCGGCAACCACGATCTCGATCTTCACCTTAGGCAAAAAGTCGACCATGTACTCGGCACCGCGGTATAGCTCGGTGTGGCCCTTCTGGCGGCCGAAACCTTTCACTTCGGTGACCGTCATGCCGGTGATGCCCACTTCGGCCAGCGCTTCGCGGACGTCATCCAGTTTGAACGGCTTGATAATCGCGTCGATCTTTTTCATCTTCTTTCCTTTTACCAATTTTTGCGGCCAAAACCGGATGTGATGGGGTAGCGGCGGTCTTTGCCGAAGTTACGGGCGGTGATGCGCGGCCCGACGGCGGCCTGACGCCGCTTGTATTCGTTGATGTCCACCAGGCGGATCACCTTGCGCACGATCGCTTCGTCGAACCCTTCGGCCACCAGATCGGCGACCGACTTGTCACGCTCAACGTAGCCTTCCAGGATCGCATCCAGGATATCGTACGGCGGCAGGCTGTCCTGATCGACCTGATCCGGCGCCAGCTCGGCGGACGGCGGACGATCGATCACCCGCTGCGGGATCACGTAGGAGACGGTATTACGGTATTCGGACAGCTTGAACACCAGTGTTTTCGGCACGTCTTTCAACACGTCGAAACCGCCGGCCATATCGCCGTACAGCGTGGCGTAACCCACCGCCATTTCGCTCTTGTTACCGGTGGTAAGCACGATGCTACGGCGTTTGTTAGACAGCGCCATCAGCACCACCCCGCGGCAACGCGCCTGCAGGTTTTCTTCGGTGGTGTCACGCTCGGTGCCGGCGAACATCGGCGACAGCTGGCCCATAAAGGCGTCGAACATCGGTTCGATGGAGACGATATCGAACTCCACGCCAAGGATTTCCGCCTCTTCCTTGGCGTCGGCGATGCTGATATCCGCGGTATAGCGGAACGGCATCATCAGCGCCTGCACCTTGTCTTTACCCAACGCATCCACGGCAATCGCCAGCGTCAGCGCCGAGTCGATGCCGCCGGACAGCCCCAGCACCGCGCCTTTAAAGCCGTTTTTGGTCACGTAGTCGCGCACCGCCAGCACCAGCGCCTGATACACCTGCGCCAGCTGCGGCAGTTCAGCGGCCGGATCGGCCATCGGCACCACGGCCAGCTCGTTGAATTCCAGACGAGTCACCTGCTCGTCGAAGGCCGCCAGACGGTGGGTCATGGTGCCGGCGGCGTCGAATACCTTGGAGCAGCCGTCGAAGATCAGCTCATCCTGGCCGCCGACCTGGTTGAGGTACACCAGCGGCAGCTGGGTGCGCTGGCAGTGGCCGGCCATCAGCGTTTTACGGATATATGGTTTTTCGCGGTTATACGGCGAGGCATTGATCGACAGGATAATCTCCGCGCCGGCCGCCTTGGCGGCGTCGATCGGCTCAGGGAACCACAGATCTTCGCAAATCAGCAGCCCCAGACGGTAGCCTTTCAGCTCCACCACGCAGGTGTCGTTGCCGGCATGGAAATAGCGCTTCTCATCAAACACGCCGTAGTTCGGCAGCTGCTGCTTGAAGTAGCGGGTCAGCAGGCGCCCTTCGGCAAACAGCGACAGCGCGTTATACAGCTTGTCGCCTTCGCGCCACGGGTGGCCGACCAGGATCGCCGTCTCGGCGGAGGCCTGCTGCAGGCGCAGCAGCTGCGCGTCGCAGCGCTGGTAGAAATCATTGCGATACAGCAGGTCTTCCGGCGGGTAGCCGGACAGCGCCAGTTCGCTGAACATGACCAGATCGGCTCCCGCCTTCTGCTGCTCCTGCACGATTTGCAACATGCGTTCGGTGTTGCCTTCAATGTCGCCGACCAGCAGGTTCAGCTGGGCCAGGGCGATGGAAAGTGATCTGCTCATTTGTGTACGATCCCGCTTAATACGTTCCATGGTGCTCTACGCCGGGGCGCGCCGCGGCAAAGAGAACGGAGTGTAAATCATTCCGCCGGATTTGTTGAGAACCTGCGTGGCAGGCACCGGCGGGAATCTGTCATTCTTTGAAATCGTTGGCGTCCAGCTCGTGACGCGACAGCAATTTGTAAAACTCGGTGCGGTTGCGGCCCGCCATGCGTGCGGCCTGGGTCACGTTGCCCTTGGTGATCTGCAGCAGCTTGCGCAGGTAGTGCAACTCAAACTGGTTGCGCGCTTCGGCAAAGGTCGGCAGCGCGGTGTTTTCTCCTTCCAGCGCTTGCTCCACCAGGGCTTCGCTGATCACCGGCGCCGAGGTCAGCGCCACGCACTGCTCGATGACGTTGACCAGCTGACGCACGTTGCCCGGCCAGCTGGCGGTCATCAGCCGCTTCATGGCGTCGGTCGAGAAGCTGCGCACGAACGGCTTGTGCCGCTGAGCCGCTTCGCGCAACAGGTGGTTGGCCAGCAGCGGAATGTCTTCGGCGCGCTCGTTGAGCGCCGGGATCTTCAGGTTCACCACGTTGAGGCGGTAGTAGAGATCCTCGCGGAACTCGTTCTTCGCCATCGCCTTTTGCAGATCGCGGTGGGTGGCGGAGATGATGCGCACGTCGATGTCCAGATCGCGGTTGCTGCCCAGCGGCCGCACCTTGCGCTCCTGCAGCACACGCAGCAACTTCACCTGCAGCGACAGCGGCATATCGCCGATTTCGTCGAGGAACAGCGTGCCGCCCGCCGCCGCCTGGAACAGCCCTTCGCGGCTGCTGACCGCGCCGGTAAAGGCGCCCTTGGCGTGGCCGAACAGTTCGGACTCCAGCAGCTGCTCCGGCAGCGCGCCGCAGTTGATGGCGATGAACGCCTTGCCGGCGCGCGGGCTGGCGGCGTGGATCGCCTGCGCCACCACCTCTTTGCCGGTGCCGCTCTGGCCGTTGATCAACACGCTGACGTCGGACTGCGCCACCATTTTCACCTGCTCCAGCAGGCGCAGCATCAGCGGGCTGCGGGTGACGATGTCTTCCCGCCAGGCCTCGTCGCCGGCCGGGGTGGCCGACAGCGCGAGCGCCTCGTCGATGGCCTTGTACAGCGCATCGCGATCCACCGGTTTGGTGAGGAAGCTGAACACCCCTTGCTGGGTGGCGGCCACCGCATCGGGAATCGAACCGTGCGCGGTGAGAATGATCACCGGCATGCCCGGCTGATGTTTTTGGATCTCGGCGAACAGCGCCATGCCGTCCATCTCGTCCATACGCAGATCGCTGATCACCAGATCGATCTGTTCGCGCGCCAGCAGGCGCAGCGCTTCCTGGCCGCTTTCGGCGGTGGTGACGTGAAAACCTTCACTGGTCAGGCGCATGCCCAGCAGCTTCAGCAGGCTGGGATCGTCGTCAACCAATAACAGGTTGGCCGGTTTGCGTGCGGTCATTGCGCGTGGGACTCCTTATTGGCAGGGGGCGGCGTATAGGTGTCTTCCGGTTCAACCGGCAGCGCGGTGCCCTTTTCCGGCTCGTCCTGCGGCTCAGCCCCTTTGGCGGCCGCGCCGTTTTTACCGGCGGCTTCGCCCTTTTGCGAGCCCGCGCCGTTGTCCGGGATTTCCCCTTGCAGCTGCTTGCGCGAAGAGAGCTGGCGCTCGATGTCGGTCAGGTTTTCCAGCTTGCGCGAGGTGTCCTGCAGCTGCGATTGCAAACGCGCCTGGCTCTGGCGCAGCGAATCGATCTGGCTGTCGCTGCTCTCCTGCAGATGCTGATAGCGCGCTTTCTCATCGAACAGCGTGATCTGCAGCATCTGCTGCTGGCGCCACAGCTGCGTCAGTGGACGCAGCGAGCCGGGGAACTCCATCCGGTAGCTGTTGATCCTGTCGATCATCTGGCGGCGTTCGCCGGAGGTCGGCTGTGCGCTACCCAGCAGGATGCTCTGTTTGAAAACGCCGGACCAGCTGTCACCAGGCACCGTTTTCGCCAGCGCGCGCGCCTGGGTCGACCCGATGCGATCGGCGCAGTCCATCGCGCGCAGCCAGTAGAGCGCATTATCCAGCGCATCCTTGTCGTCCAACTGCCACAGGGTATCGCAAGCCGCGGTGCGGTAATCGATCACCTTGGTATCCGGGATCGCCTCTTGCTGCTGAGAGTTCAGGCCGCCGCTGACGGCGCGATCGACGCAGCCCGCCAGCAACAGCGGCATAAAGAAGACTGCGCCCAACCAGCTGATCGGGCGTTTGCCGAGCGGCGCTCTGTGCGTGGCACGCGGTGAACGTTCGGTCTGTGAAAGACGAAGGCGCTTAGACCATGTGTACATTATTTATTCATTCTCGGCGGTTAACGGCAGTTCAATGCGGAAGCAGACGTCTGCACCGGCGACCGTCGCCAGTTGCAGCTCACCGCGCATGCGACGGATACAGTCCTGAGCGATGCTCAACCCCAGTCCGCTTCCTTTTACCGCCCCTTTTCGCTGGTGACTACCCTGGAAAAAAGGCTCGAAAATCATGGCTCTTTCAGCCTCGGGGATCGGCGTGCCGGTATTGGCGACGTCGATTTGCACCCGTTGTCCAACCTGACGGCTGCGGATCCAAATGTTACCGGATTCCTTGCCGTAGTGCACCGCATTGGAGTAGAGATTATCCAGCACGCGCATTAATAGCGTAGGCTCTGCCCAGCAGATTTCCGCCTCCAGCACGATTTCGGTGGAAATCATCTTCGCCCGCGCCGGCAAACTGTGCGCGGCGACCACCAAATCGACCATCTCGCGCAGCTCGACGTTCTCGTGTTCCGCCGGGCCATCGGCCAGTTTGCGGTTGTAATCCAGCAGTTGTTCAATCAGCTGCTGCAGGTGGCGACTGCTGTTGTCGAGGATCGTCACCACCTCTTTCTGATCGGAAGTCAGCGGCCCCGCCACCTCGTCGGCCAGCAGCTCGGTGCCTTCGCGCATGCTGGCCAGCGGCGTTTTCAACTCGTGCGAGATATGGCGCAAGAATTCGTGGCGCTGCGATTCCAGCCACGCCAGCCGCTCGCTCAGCCAGATGATGCGCTGCGCCAGCGAACGCAGCTCGCGCGGCCCTTTGAACGATGCAGTGCTGCCCAACGCGCGCCCTTCCCCCAGGCGGTTGATCATCCGTTCCACGGCCTTGACCGGCCCGATGATCATGCGGGTAAACAGCACCACCAGCAGCACGCTGACCAGGAACAGCAGCAGCGCCTGCCAGCCGAAGAACTGGCCACGCTCGGCGATGGCCTGCTGCAGCTGCTGGCCGCGCGAGAACACCACCGCGCGCGTGGCCTGCACCATTTCGGCGTTGGAACGGGAGAACGATTCGAGCAAGGCCGAAGCCTCTTGGTCCGGCCCGCTGTTATGGCATTTGATCGCCGCCAGCTGGGTCAGCAACTGACGCAGCGTTTGGTAGTAGCGCTCGTCCGGCAGAATCGGCGCGTGGGCGTCCAGCATCTGCGAATATTGCTTGCGCTGGTTCTGGTACAGCTTCTGCAGCGTAGGATCGACCAGCACGCAGTACTGACGATAGCTGCGCTCCATCTCCAGCGCCACGCTGGTCATCGCCTCACTGCGCCGCGCGTCCACCAGCGTGGTGCGGTTGATGTCCGCCGCCTGCGCGCTGAGGTGATCCAGGCTCTGGTAGGCTTGATAGGCCAGCACCAACAGCGGCAGCAGCACCAACAGAAAGGCCAGCAGCACCAATTGCCGCAGCGAACGGGGAAATAAACGCCATTTTTTCAACGAAATCATCTCATTCTCTCAGCTCTGTCACGATGCTAACTGACTCGCCGGAAAGAAAAAAGCCCGGCAAGGGAGAATCCTGAACGCACAAGGAAAAAGCCGCGGGATTGGTGAACCGCGCCCATAGGCCTGCCGACGGCATGCGGCCCCGGTAATATCAACCGGTGCGAAAACGAGAGTGTGGGGAGAGCGTCTGCGTTCGAGGGCATAGGCAACGAAACAGGGATAAGCGCAGCGTTGAGAATTGACATCGGGGCAAGAAACTTGCCCCAACGCAAGGAAAGTGTGGATGCCCTTGAACCTCGTCCCCAGGGTGATGTAGCGCAGCGGCTGGCATCGAACAGGACGAATAGCATCCGTAAGTATCCAGGATTGATGAACCCTTCATCACAGTTGGATACAGGCGGTGCCTCACTCCACGTGTCGCCCGATGCTTGATAAAGCCGCTTGCACGGTCTGTTATCGGTTTAGTTGGACGATAGGCACCATTTCTTTGGCATCATTCGGAGGCTTATGAGGCGATTTGCCGTCTAATGACGGCGCCGTCATAAAAAGTTGAATGAGCAACTGACGAGAATAATGCACGTTGCGTGCCAACTTTGCAATTAAAATTATAATCACATGATTTTATTAAAAAATAAAATTATATCAGCAAATTTCTTTGCGCATCACGCCCCGATGAGCGATGAAAAAAACGCCGCGCTGTCGCCAAATGCAGACAACTAAAGCCAAACCCGCTTACCACCAATAAAATCAAACGGTTAAATGTCTCCATTTAGCGACAGGGAAAATAGCGCCTGTCGCAAAATGCAGACACTGCCGCCATTCGGCGAACGCCGGCCATAAAAAAGGGCGCAATTGCTTGCGCCCTCTGTACGGTGGTGGCCGTTTTTAGCCCAGCTGCTTACGGGCGTTGCGGAACATGCGCATCCACGGGCTGTCCTCGCCCCACTCTTCCGGGTGCCAGGAGTTGCTGACCGTGCGGAACACGCGTTCCGGGTGCGGCATCATCACCGTGGCACGTCCGTTGGCGCTGGTCACGGCGGTAATGCCGTTCGGCGAACCGTTCGGGTTAGCCGGGTAAGCTTCCGTCACCTGACCGGCGTTGTTGACGAAACGCAGCGCCACCAGACCATGGCTTTCCAGCGCCGCCAGATGCGCCGCATCGCGCACTTCGACGTGCCCTTCACCGTGGGAAACGGCGATCGGCATGCGCGAACCGGTCATACCTTGCATGAACAGCGACGGGCTGGCCGCCACTTCCACCAGGCTGAAGCGCGCCTCGAAGCGATCCGACAGGTTGCGCACGAAGCGCGGCCAGTGTTCGGCGCCCGGGATCAGCTCGCGCAGGTTGGACATCATCTGGCAGCCGTTGCATACGCCCAGCGCCAGCGTCTGCGGACGGTGGAAGAACGCCTCAAACTCGTCACGCACCCGCTCGTTGAACAGGATAGACTTCGCCCAGCCTTCGCCGGCCCCCAGTACGTCGCCGTAAGAGAAGCCGCCGCAGGCCACCAGCGTGTGGAAGTCCTGCAGATCGCGGCGCCCGGCCAGCAGATCGCTCATGTGCACGTCCACCGCGTCAAAGCCGGCGCGGTGGAACGCCGCCGCCATTTCAACGTGGGAGTTCACCCCCTGCTCGCGCAGCACCGCTACTTTCGGGCGAGCGCCCTTGGCGATGTACGGCGCGGCGATGTCTTCCTCGGGGGCGAAGGTCAGTTTCACGTTCAGGCCAGGATCTTGTTCATCCTGCTTGGCCTGATGTTCCTGATCGGCGCACGCTGGGTTATCGCGCAGGCGCTGCATCTGCCAGGTGGTTTCCGCCCACCAGGTGCGCAGCGTATTGCGGCTTTCGCTGTACAGCGCCTTGCCGTGCTGGGTGATGACGAAACGATCGCCGGCCTGCACGCTGCCGATGTGATGCACGTTGTCGGTCAGACCGTGCTGCGCGAACGCCCGCTTCACGTCGTCGAGGCGTTCGGCGCTCACCTGGATCACCGCGCCCAGCTCTTCGTTGAACAGTACCGCCAGCGCATCGTCGCCGAGGCCATCGAGGTTAACCTCTACGCCGCAGTGACCGGCGAAGGCCATCTCCGCCAGCGTCACCAGCAGGCCGCCGTCGGCGCGATCGTGGTAAGCCAGCAGCGCGCGATCGGCCACCAGCTGCTGCATGGCGTTGAAGAAGCCCGCCAGCTGCGCAACGTTGCGCACGTCGGCAGGTTTGTCGCCCAGTTGGCGGTAAACCTGCGCCAGCGCGGTGGCGCCCAGCGCGTTATGGCCGTTGCCCAGGTCGATCAACAGCAGCGCGCTGTCGCCCTTATCGGTGCGCAATTGTGGCGTCACGGTGTGGCGCACGTCTTCCACGCGAGCGAAGGCGGTGATGACCAGCGACAGCGGCGAGGTCATTTCACGCTGTTCATTGCCTTCCTGCCAGCGGGTTTTCATCGACATGGAGTCTTTACCCACCGGAATGGTGATGCCCAGCGCCGGGCACAGCTCTTCGCCCACCGCTTTCACCGCTTCGTACAGGCCGGCGTCTTCACCCGGGTGGCCGGCGGCGGCCATCCAGTTGGCGGACAGCTTCACGCGCTTCAGACTGCCGATTTCCGTGGCGGCCAGGTTGGTCAGCGCTTCCCCGACCGCCAGGCGGCCGGAGGCGGCGAAGTCCAGCAGCGCCACCGGCGCGCGTTCGCCGAGCGACATCGCTTCGCCGTAATAGCTGTCCAGGCTGGCGGTGGTGACCGCACAGTCGGCCACCGGGATCTGCCACGGGCCGACCATCTGGTCACGCGCCACCATGCCGGTAACGGTGCGGTCGCCGATGGTGATCAGGAAGGTTTTCTCCGCAACGGCCGGCAAATGCAGCACGCGTTTCACCGCGTCGGCCAGCGTGATGTTCTCACGCTGCACCGCCTCGCCATGCGCCTGCAGGCGGGTAACGTCGCGGATCATTTTCGGCGTCTTGCCGAGCAGCACGTCCAGCGGCATGTCGATCGGCTGGTTGTCGAAGTGGCGGTCGTTCAGCGTCAGGTGCTGTTCTTCGGTCGCTTCGCCGATCACCGCATAAGGTGCGCGCTCGCGGCGGCAAATCTCGTCGAACTGTGCCATCTGCGCCGGGGCAATCGCCATCACGTAACGTTCCTGCGATTCGTTGCACCACACTTCCAGCGGACTCATGCCCGGCTCGTCGTTGAGGATATCGCGCAGCTCGAAGCGGCCACCGCGGCCGCCGTCGCTCACCAGCTCCGGCATGGCGTTGGACAGGCCGCCGGCACCGACGTCATGGATAAACAGGATCGGGTTCTGGTCGCCCAGCTGCCAGCAGCGGTCAATCACTTCCTGACAGCGGCGCTCCATTTCTGGGTTGTCGCGCTGCACCGAAGCGAAGTCCAGATCGGCATCGGACTGGCCTGACGCCATCGACGAGGCTGCGCCGCCGCCCAGGCCGATATTCATCGCCGGGCCGCCCAGCACCACCAGCTTGGCGCCGACGGTGATTTCCCCTTTCTGCACGTGATCGGCGCGGATGTTGCCGATACCGCCCGCCAGCATGATCGGTTTGTGATAGCCGCGCAGCTCAACGCCGTTATGGCTGTTGACGCGCTCTTCATAGGTACGGAAGTAGCCCAGCAGCGCCGGACGACCGAATTCGTTGTTGAATGCCGCGCCGCCCAGCGGGCCTTCGGTCATGATATCCAGCGCGGTGACGATGCGTTCCGGCTTGCCGAAATCCTGCTCCCACGGCTGTTCAAAGCCGGGAATGCGCAGGTTGGACACCGAGAAGCCCACCAGGCCGGCCTTCGGCTTGGCGCCGCGGCCGGTGGCGCCCTCGTCGCGGATCTCGCCGCCGGAGCCGGTCGCGGCGCCCGGCCACGGTGAGATCGCCGTCGGGTGGTTGTGGGTTTCTACCTTCATCAGGATGTGCGCGTCTTCCTGATGGTAATCGTACGTGCCGTTCTCCGGCGCGGCGAAGAAGCGACCGACCTGCGAGCCTTCCATCACGGCGGCGTTGTCTTTATACGCCGACAGCACGTAGTCCGGCGTCTGCTCATAGGTGTTCTTGATCATTTTGAACAGCGATTTAGGCTGCTGTTCGCCGTCGATGATCCAGTCGGCGTTGAAAATCTTGTGGCGGCAGTGCTCGGAGTTGGCCTGCGCGAACATATAGAGTTCGATATCCGTCGGGTTGCGCCCCAAACCGGTAAAGGCATTCAGCAGGTAGTCGATCTCGTCCTGCGCCAGCGCCAGGCCGAGCCGGACGTTGGCCTGCTCCAGCGCGGTGCGCCCTGCGCCCAGCACATCGACCGACTGATACGGCGCCGGCTGATGGTGCGCGAACAGCTGTTCGGCCTGTTGCAGCTCGCTGAAGACGGTTTCCATCATGCGATCGTGCAGCAGCGCGGCGAGCTGGCGCCACTGGGTTTCCGTCAGCTCGGGCGCCTTGACGTAGAACGCCAGGCCGCGTTCCAACCGCAGCACCTGTTGCAAACCGCAGTTGTGGGCAATATCGGTGGCTTTGGAAGACCAGGGAGAAATAGTGCCCGGACGCGGCGTAACCAGCAGCAACCGGCCTTCGGGAGCGTGTTCGGCGAGAGAAGGACCGTACTTGAGCAGACGCTGAAGCTTGGCGTGTTCTTCGGCACTTAGCGGTGCACTAACATCGGCAAAGTGGACGTACTCGGCGTAGATATCACTGACGGGCAGGTGAGCGTCCTGGCAGCGGGACAGCAGTTTGGTAATGCGAAAAGCCGATAAAGCGGGCGAACCACGCAGAATTTCCATAATCAAAGTTCTCTCGTCTTCGAAGCGACGGATAAGACGCTTCATTGGGCGCAACAGGGGAAAACGCGCGTCATTATAGAGAATCCTCGCCGCCGACGAAACCGTTTGCGTAGGGATTATTGATAAAAGCGTGCCACACCGACGAATTGTCATAACGTGTCAATAAAGTTGCACACTGGCGTTTTGTTGCGCAAAATGCCCCCCGCACTGGTGATTTAACCATGAGAAAAGTCGCGGTTGTCGTCGCCGGTGTACCTGTGCCACCACTGGATAACTATTTGAAACGTCTTAAAATAAACTACATCCTCATCGGCGTTGTCACCCTGCTTCTGGCTCTCGCGCTGTGGCCCAATATCACCTGGCGCAGCGGCCAGGGCGGGCAACTCCAGGAGATCATCTCCCGCGGCGAGTTGCGTATCAGCACGCTGAACTCCCCGCTGACCTATTTCAACACCAAGCAAGGGCCGGGTGGGCTCGACTACGAACTGGCCAAGCGCTTCGCCAACTACCTCGGGGTGAAGCTGGTGGTGATCCCCCATCAGAACATCAATGACCTGTTCGACGATTTGGACGACGACGACGCCGACCTGCTGGCGGCAGGCCTTATCTACAACCAGGAACGCCTGAGCCGCGCACGCACTGGCCCGGCCTACTACTCTGTTTCCCAACAGTTGGTGTACCGACTGGGCACCCCGCGGCCGAAAAGCTTCGCCGACATCAAAGGCAAGCTGGCGGTCGCCTCCGGTTCTGCGCACGTCAGCACGCTAAAGCAGCTCAAGCAGGATAAATACCCGGATCTCACCTGGGAGTCCTCCAGCGATCTCACCTCCAAAGAGCTGCTGGAGCGGGTTGCCGACGGCAAGCTGGACTACACCCTCGGCGATTCGGTGACCATCGCGCTGCTGCAGCGCATCCATCCGCAGCTGGCGGTGGCGTTCGACGTCACCGACGAAGAGCCGGTCACCTGGTATCTCAAACGTGACGGCGACGACAGCCTGTACGCAGCGATGCTGGATTTCTACAGTCAAATGGTGGACGACGGCACCCTGGCGCGGCTGGAGGAGAAATACCTCGGCCACGTCGGCAGCTTCGACTATGTGGACACCAAAACCTTCCTGTCGGCCATCGACTCGGTGCTGCCCAACTTCCGCCCGCTGTTCGAGAAGCACGCCAACGAGATCGACTGGAAGCTGCTGGCGGCCATCGCCTACCAGGAATCGCACTGGAATCCGCAGGCCACCTCCCCCACCGGCGTGCGCGGCCTGATGATGCTGACCCGCGCCACCGCCGACGGCCTGGGGGTCAACGACCGCCTCGATCCGGAAGAGAGCATTCAGGGCGGCGCGCTCTACCTGCAGCGACTGATGGCCAAGGTGCCGGACAGCGTGCCGGAAGACGAGCGCATCTGGTTCTCGCTGGCGGCCTACAACATGGGCTGGGGCCATATGCTGGACGCACGCAAGCTGACCAAAACGCAAAAAGGCAATCCGGACAGCTGGGTCGACGTCAAACAGCGCCTGCCGATGCTCAGCCAAAAGCGCTACTACCCGCAGCTGACCTACGGCTATGCGCGCGGGCGTGAAGCCTACAACTATGTAGAGAACATCCGCCGCTACCAGGTCAGCCTGGTGGGTTATCTGCAGGAAAAAGAGAGAAAGGCGGCGCAAGCGGCCGCCGAGCAGGAAGCGTTGGGGAAAGGCTATCCGACGGTGATGCCGGAACTGGCGCTCAACTACTGATTATTCCGGCTTATCCGCCGCCCGCTGCGCCAGCTTGAGCGCTTTTTTCTGTTCGCGGCGCAGGCGGAAGAAATTGCTCAGGGTGGCGGCGCATTCGTCCGCCAGCACGCCCGAGACGATCTCCACCTGATGGTTCATGCCCGGGTGGCGCAAAATGTCCACCAGCGAACCGGCCGCGCCGGTTTTCTCGTCGGCGGCGCCATACACCAACCGGCGGATACGGCTGTGCACCATCGCACCGGCGCACATCACGCAGGGCTCCAGCGTGACGTACAGCGTGGCGTTCAACAAGCGGTAGTTTTGCAGCACCGCGCCGCCCTGGCGCAGCGCCATGATCTCGGCGTGCGCGGTTGGATCGTGTCGACCGATCGGGCGGTTCCAGCCCTCGCCGATGACCTGATTGTCCAGCACCAGTAGCGCACCCACCGGCACCTCGCCCTCTTCCTGTGCGCGCAGGGCCAGCTGCAATGCCTGACGCATCCAGTACTCATCGTTATATTCAGTCATCGCATAATTCCTCGTGCGCTTTTGCGGCGGGCATTATACACACTAGCCTCCCTTTGTCGTAGCCGCCCGCCAATGGCTATACTGGCCGAATCAGCGTGTGATTCAGGGACAAGAAACATGAAACTCAGTAAAAAGAACGCCGTCGTGGTGCGCAAGGCGCTGGACGGCTGGGTTGGGGAAGGCGCCTTGACACCCGAGCAACGGCAGCAGTTGCTGCTGCATGTGGACGTACAACCTTTCGACTGGCGACGGCTGGCGCGCTATGCGTTTCTCGCCGCGCTGGCCTCGTTGCTGATCGCCGTCACCAGCCTGTTCGCCGACAGCGCACTGCTTGAATGGCTGAGCGAACTGTTCCGCTTCGACGCGCCGGTGCGCATGGCGATCGCCGGCGTACTGGCGGCGCTGGCCTACGTCTGGGCGCTGCGCCGCCGCCAACGGCGCCCGGAAAAACGCTACGGCAATGAGGCGGCGCTGTTTGTCGCCGTGTTGCTCACCGCCTGCGCCTTATGGCAGTTGGGGGTCTGGCTGGATAACGGCAGCGGCCGGGTTTCCGTACTGCTGCTGGTCGCCGCGCTGCTGTACGGCGCGATCGGCTGGTTCAGCCGCTCCGGGCTGGTGTGGTGGTTCGCCCTGCTGTCGCTCGGCAATGCCTTCGGCGCCGAAACCGGCTACCTGTCCGGCTGGGGCGCCTACTGGCTCGGCATGAGCTACCCGATTCGCTTTATCGCCTTCGGCGCGGTGCTGATCGCCGCCGCATTGCTGCTGCGGCCGCTGTTGGCGCAGCGCGGCCTGCAGCGGGTGTCGCTGGCGATGGGCCTGCTGTACCTGTTCATCGCGCTGTGGCTGCTATCCATCTTTGGCAACTACGGCGATCTCGACAACTGGTACCGCGCGCGCCAGATTGAGCTGTTCCACTGGAGCCTGCTGTTCGGGCTGGCCGCCCTCGCCGCCATCTGGCTGGGGTTGAAGCATGACGACGCCATGCTGCGCGGTTTCGGGCTGACATTCCTCGGCATCAACCTCTATACCCGCCTGTTCGAGTTTTTCTGGGACAGCATGCCGAAGGCGATTTTCTTCGCGCTGCTCGGCCTGAGCCTGTGGGCGTTGGGGCATTATGCGGAGAAGATTTGGCAACTGGGGCGCAAACCGCACGACGTAACCGACGACTGATCGCGGTAGCGATAACAGCAAAGGGCGGAATTCTCCGCCCTTTGTTTATTCCAGCTGCTGCAGCTCGCCCTGCTTGCTTACCCGCCAGCGGTGTTCGCAAAAAAACAGCAGCGGGTTATCCTGCTTGCTGTCGCTGTAACCGCTGTACAGCTTCAGCGGCGCACCGAGCCGTTGCTCCAGCTGCACCACTTTTTGTACGCCCAGACAGCGCAAGGTCAGCACCCAGCCGCCATAGCGGCGCGCGATGCGGCTGCCGACCAATCGCACCCGCGGCAGAAACGCCGAATCCCGATAGACCTGCGCCACCAGTTGCTCCGGCGAGCCGGTAATCAGCCACACCTCGGCATCGTGCTCATCCAAATACTGCCGCAAGCGCATTTGCACCACCGGAAACGCGGTCACCTTCTGGCGGAAAACCTCGATAAACTGCCGCTCCAACGCCTTCAGCGTCGCTTCGGAGCGCCCGAAGGTGATCGCCCACAGCAACAGGCTCATCGGCCAGCGCGCGGCGCGCCCCAGCAGCAACAGCGCCAGGCCAATCAATGGCAACAGCGGTATCACCAGCAGCAGATTCAGCGGTAAACGGCGCAGCAGGAAGCGCAAGAAACTGCCGAACATATCCTCCTGATGCAGAGTGCCGTCCAGATCGAAAAAGACCACGCGGCGCCCTTCTGCGGCCGATGGTTGCTGCTTGTCGCTCAAACGCTACTCCTCGGGATCGTTGAACCCCATCATCCAGGTGAAGAGAAAACCGGCGATAATCGTAATCAGCATCCCCGCCAGATACAACATCACCTTACCTGAGACGATGGTCAACGCCAAAGGCAGCCCCGAAATGCCGAAGGTGATGACCGTCGCCACCTTCCAGTAGCTGATCAGCGCGCCGCCGACCGCACCGCCGAGGCAGGCGCCGATAAACGGCCGCCCCAGCGGCAGCGTCACCCCGAAGATCAGCGGCTCGCCGATGCCGAGAATGCCGACCGGCAACGCCCCTTTGATCACCTTCTTCAGCCGCGCATTGCGGGTTTTCAACAGCACCGCCAGCGCCGCCCCCACCTGACCGACGCCGGCCATCGCCAGGATCGGCAGCAGCGGGTTGGAACCGTGCGCCTGCACCAGCTCGACGTGGATCGGCACCAGCCCCTGATGCAGGCCGGAGAGCACCAGCGGCAGGAACAGCCCCGAGAGCAGCGCCCCGACAAGCAGCCCGCCCTTGTCGATCGCCAGATTGGCGCCGTGGGCGATGGCATCGGAAATACCCCCCCCGACCGGCTGCAGGATCAGGATCGCCAACGAGGCGGTGACCAGCGTGGTCAGCAGTGGGTTAAGGATCAGTTCGACCGACTCCGGCAACAGCGTACGCAGGCGTTTCTCCACCCAGCACATCAACGCCACCACCAGCAGCACGGCGATCACCCCGCCGCGCCCCGGCTGCAGCGCCTCGCCGAACAACGTGATCTGCGCCAGCGCAGGGCTGGAGAGGATCCCGGCCATCACGCCGCCCATCGCCTGTGAGCCGCCGAACACCCGCGCGGCGTTCACCCCAACCAGAATGTTCATGATGGCGAATACCGCGCTGCCGAATATCGCCAGCAGCCCCAGCACGTTCGGGTAGTCCACGGCCAACTGACCGGCGATGTCGGGCCGTTTCAGCAGGTTGATGATGCCGGTGATCAGCCCCGAGGCGATAAACGCCGGGATCAGCGGAATAAAGACATCGGCCAGCTTTTTCAGCGCGCCGCTCATCGGCGCAGCGTATTTTTGCTTAGCCTGCGCCTTGGTGCGCGCCGCATCACCGACGGCGGCAGCGGGCTGTGCATTGCCGCTCAACAGCCCGCGCATGGCGTCCACCACCTTGGCGGCGGCGCCCGGGCCGACGATAAACTGATGCTGCTCACCCTGTTTGATATAGCCTTTCACGCCGGGCAGCTGCTTGAGGGCGGCCAGGTTCAGACGCTGCTCGTCGCTGACCTCAACGCGCACCCGCGTCATGCAGTTCTCCAGTTTGAGGATATTGCCCTCGCCCCCCACACCCGCCAAGATCTGTGTCGCCAATGCCGTTGTCTTGTCCATCGCCACCCCCACCGTGAATTAACGCGCCAACGCCGCGCGCAGGTAACCGTCGTGCCGCTGCAGCCGCTGCTGCGCCTCTTCGGCGCTGACGCCGGCCAAAATCATCAGGATCGCCGGTTTAACCTCAAAGCCAGTCTGCGCCAGCGCCGCCTCCGCCTGAGCGCGTTCGGCGCCGGTGGCCTCCACCACGATGCGGCAGGCGCGATCCACCAGTTTGACGTTGGTGGCCTTCACATCCACCATCAGGTTCTGGTAGACCTTACCCAGCTTGACCATCGCGCCGGTCGACAGCATGTTGAGCACCAGTTTCTGCGCGGTGCCGGATTTCAGGCGCGTCGAACCGGTCAGCGCCTCTGGCCCCACCACCGGCGAAATCGCCACCTGCGCTTCGTGCGCAATCGGCGAATCCGGGTTGCAGGAGATGGCCGCCGTCGGGCAGCCCAGCCCGCGTGCATAGCGCAGTGCGCCAATCACATAAGGCGTGCGCCCGGAGGCCGCCAACCCCACCACCATATCGACGGCGGTGAGGTTCAGCGCCCGGAGATCGGCTTCGCCCAGGGCCTCGTCGTCTTCCGCCCCCTCCACCGCTTTGAGCAGCGCGCCCGGCCCGCCGGCGATCAGCCCCACCACCACGCCGTGCGGCACGCCGAAGGTCGGCGGGCACTCGGAGGCATCCAATACGCCCAGGCGGCCGCTGGTGCCGGCGCCCAAATAAATCAGCCGGCCGCCGGCCTTCAGCGCCGCCGCAGCCAAATCGACCGCCTGCGCAATCGCCGGCAGCACCTTTTCAATCGCCTCCGGCACCTTGCGGTCTTCCTGGTTAAAGCAGCGGACCATGTCCAACGTCGACATCTCATCCAGCCCCATGGTGGCCGGGTTGCGGGTTTCCGATACCAGTGCGCCTAAGTTCATCTGTTCACCTTTGAATTTTTAATTCACAAAATTAAATCAATATTTGAATATTTTATTCAACAAAGCGAGCGCTATTTGCTATTTTAACGGTAAGCTCACAAAAATTTTCACCGCGCGTTTTCGCCCTCTGCATGGCAAAATGGCCGCTGGTTTCCAGGGAAAGAACAATGAGTACCCTTCTGCGCATTCGCCAGATGTATCCGACACTGGCGCAAAACGACCGCAAGCTGGCGGACTTTCTGCTGAATAACGCCGAGCAGGCGCGCCATCTCAGCTCGCAAAAGCTGGCCCAGCTGGCCGGCATCAGCCAGTCGAGCGTGGTCAAGTTCGCCCAAAAACTGGGCTATAAAGGTTTCCCGGCGCTGAAGCTGGCGCTGAGCGAGACGCTGGCCCAGCCGCAGGCAGAACCGGTAGTGACCGTCCACAACCACATCCTCAGCAGCGACACGCTGAAAACCGTCGGTGAAAAGCTGCTGGCGGAAAAGCAGGCGGCGCTGCGCGCGACGCTGGACATCAACAGCGAAGAGCGGCTGCATCAGGCGCTGGACATGCTGCGCCAGGCGCGCCGGGTGATGCTGATCGGCATCGGCGCCTCCGGGCTGGTGGCCAAGGATTTTTCCTTCAAGCTGCTGAAAATCGGCGTGATGGCGGTGGCCGAAGCGGACATGCACGTCCAGCTGGCGGCGGTGCAGGCGCTGGACAAACGCGATCTGCTGCTGGCGATCTCCTTCAGCGGCGAACGGCGTGAAATCAATCTGGCGGCGGAAGAGGCGCGCCAGGCCGGCGCCAGAGTGCTGGCGCTGACCAGCTTCTCGCCCAATGGTCTGCAGCAGCGCGCGGACCACTGTCTCTATACCATCGCCGAAGAGCCCCATACCCGCAGCGCGGCCATCTCCTCCAGCACCGCCCAGTTCGCCCTCACCGACCTGCTGTTTATGGCATTGATCCAGCACGATCTCGATCATGCCCGCGATCGCATCAAGCACAGCGAACAGTTAATGAAAAAGTTGGTTTGACGCGTATAATGGCGGCCGATAAAACGCCGCCAGTTCAATTATTTCCCTTCTCTGCATTCGAAAAATAATGTGCGGGCGGTGACCTGTTCAATTATTGATCAATAATTGGGCGTGCATGGACAGCATTATTTAACGATACCATTATGAATACACACACTGTTATTTTAGATAAGTTGCGGCATTCCGTGGCGCATCCGATTCTGCGTACCTTTTTACTCTATGTCATTACTGCATTGATTCTAATCAAGGCGATGGGATACAGCGGTGGAAAAGGTATTGATATTCTTTTTATTGCGCTTACTTTGCTATTATTATCTATTCATTCGCTTACCCGATACGGCCTGATTATTCCGTTTATTCTGCTGTGCGCGCTGTATGCGCCGGTCGGGGCCATTTACGGTACCCCTTCCGCTGCCGTGATGTCCGCCCTGTTGCAAACCAACCTCATAGAAGCGAGGGAGTTTTTGCAGACCCTGCCGGCCAGTTGTTATCTGCTGCCCGCCGCCATTCTGGTTATGCTGGCCATTCTCGGCCTATTTATTTGGCGGCAAGCCATTTCAAAAAAAACTATACTTCCCTTGCTAGCCCTGCTGATGGTTATCATTATCGCCAGAGCCTTCAATGGCGGTGTGGCGAATCTTAAATTGCCTGACTTCTTTTTATCCCTCTACTCGGCTTACCATCAATACCAACAGCAGGTTGATGAATTAAGTGCCGGTGCTACAACACCGGATACTTGGTCAATAACCGCAGGCGCACCGACGAATGAAAACTATGTCATTATCGTCGGCGAAAGTATGCGCAAAGATCATATGTCCTTATTTGGTTATCCGGTGTCCACTACGCCGTTTCTGGATAATGCCAATGGACGATTTTACAGCAATTATATTTCCACTGCGCCAAATACGTTCGAATCGCTTCCTCGCACGCTGGCTTTGAGCAACGGCCACAACATTGCCATCGGAGATAATATCATCACCCTGGCAAAAGCCGCCGGTCTCAAAACCCACTGGCTGTCCAATCAGGGCATGTTCGGACAATTCGATACGCCGGTATCAAAAATCGCCATGTTCAGCGATAGCCATTATTTCCTGAAGAAAGGCGACTTCCAATCGCGCAATACCGATGACGATGCGCTGCTGCCGATATTTGACCCATTATTGCGTCGCCAGGGACAAGGCAATCTGTATGTGCTGCATCTGATGGGCTCGCACGCCGACTTTTGCGAGCGGCTTAACGGCGAACCGCCGAGCGTCGAGTCGCCGAATAAGGAGCTGGCCTGCTATCTCTCTACCTACCGCAAGACCGACCGTTTTATCGAGCAGGTTTATCACAGCCTGAAACAGAGCGGCGCACCGTTTAAACTGTTCTATTTCTCCGATCACGGCCTTTCCCACAAGGATATCGGCGGTGGGCGTTCTTTACGCCACAGCGGCGATACCCGGCAGAATTACCAGGTGCCGTTGCTGGTACTGAGCGATCGCGACCAACAGCACCAGATCATTGATGATCCCTTAAGCGCGTTCGATTTTATCGGGTTGTTTGCCCAAGAGGCGGGAATACGGATTGCCCATCCCGAAGTGATGCCTACGATACGTATCGCAGATGCAGATGCAGATGCAGATAAACGCTGGGTGTTTGACGGGCAGAGAATGGTTGATTTCGATCAGTTGGCTGACGATCCGCCTGAGTTACCCTAAGCGGTAAGATGACGAAAAAGTGCCCGTTGCGCGGCGATTCTATGATAGATTGCGCGCCAGCCCGAGCACACCGATGGAAAGATAACTGACAATGGCACTGCTGATTACCAAGAAATGCATCAACTGCGATATGTGCGAGCCGGAATGCCCGAACCAGGCAATTTCGATGGGCGATGAAATTTATCAGATAGATACCGACCGCTGCACCGAGTGCGTCGGCCATTACGATACGCCGACCTGTCAGCAGGTCTGCCCGATCGACAACACCATCATTACCGATCCGCAGCACCGCGAGAGCAACGAACAGCTGTGGGACAAGTTCGTGGTGTTGCACCACGCCGATCGCATTTAATCGCCGCAGGACTGACAAGGGCGCCATAGGCGCCCTTTCTCTTTTCAGCTTTCGACGATCACCGTCGCGCAGGCATAACGCCGCTCGTCGGCCAGCGAAACGTGGATCGCGGTGACCCCCATCTCCCCCGCCAGCTCGGCGGCGCGGCCGTGCAAACGAATATTCGGCTTGCCCAGCGCATCGTTGAACACTTCGAACTGATTGAACGCCAGGCCGTTGCGAATGCCGGTACCGAACGCCTTGGCAGCGGCCTCTTTCACGGCGAAACGTTTGGCCAGAAAGCGAATCGGCTGCTGGTGCTGCTGATACAGCGCCCACTCGGCGTCGCTCAGCACGCGGCGCGCCAGACGATCGCCGCTGCGCTCCACCACCGCCTCGATACGCGCCATCTCGACGATGTCGGTACCCAGCCCGAGCACCGCCATTACCGGCGCGCTTCCCGCATCAGCACTTTCATGTCGGCAACCGCGGCCGGCAGCCCGCTCATCACCGCCTGGCCGATAATCGCATGGCCGATGTTCAGCTCGTGCATTTCCGGCAGCGCGGCGATCGGCTGCACGTTGTGATAGGTCAGGCCGTGGCCGGCGTTGACCTTCAGCCCCTTCTCGGCCGCGTAGGCGGCGGCGACCGCGATGCGGCGCAGCTCGGCCTGTACCGCCAGCTCGCCCTGCGCTTCGGCGTAGGCACCGGTGTGAATTTCGATATACGGGGCGCCCACCGCCACCGCCGCGTCGATTTGGCGATGATCGGGATCGATGAACAGCGAGACCAAAATGCCCGCCTGCGCCAGGCGCTCAACCGCCACGCTCATTTTGTCCAGCTGACCGGCGACGTCCAGGCCGCCTTCGGTGGTCACTTCTTCGCGTTTTTCCGGCACCAGGCAGCAGAAATGCGGCTTCAGCTCAATGGCGATATCCAGCATCTCGTCGGTCACCGCCATCTCCAGATTCATGCGCGTCTGGATGGTCTGGCGCAGCAAGCGCACGTCGCGGTCGGTGATGTGGCGGCGGTCTTCGCGCAGATGCACGGTAATGCCGTCGGCCCCCGCCTGTTCGGCAATGAATGCCGCCTGAACCGGATCCGGGTATTGGGTTCCGCGCGCGTTACGTAACGTGGCGATGTGATCGATATTGACGCCCAGCAGCAAATCAGCCATGACAACCTCTAAATACGATTTTCAGTGTCAGCAGTTTACACGCGGGCGCAGGGCGGCAAAAGGGGAAAAGGTCAGGCGTCGTCGACCGGCGTATTCGGCTGTTTGCGCACAAACTGGCGGAACAGTTCGCGGCTCTTCAACGGCTTGCCGCCGAGGTAGGGTTTCAGCGCCATGCGGGTGAAACGCTTGGCGGCGCGCAGCGTCTCGGCATCGGGAAACTGACGCTCCGCCAGCGCGCGCAGTTCGCGCCCGGTGAAGCTGTAGTGATCCACCACCAGGCTGGCGATAAAGCCCTTCTCTTCGCGGTAGCGGTAGGTCATGGCATCATCCACCGGCAGGCCGCTGCCGGCGCAGTGCAGGAAATCGAGGCCGTAACCCAGGTGGTGCAACAGGGCCAGCTCGAACTGACGCAGCGCCTGTTCCGGCGAACTGTCTTCCGCCGCCAGCGCCTGCAGGCATTGCAGGTAGTCGAAGAACAGCACCGAGTAGTTGGTTTCCTGCTCCAGCACGCGCGCCAGCAGCTCGTTCACATACAGGCCGCTGTAGAGCATCATGCCGCTGAGGGGTAAACCAAGGGAGACCGCTTCGGCGTTGCGCAGCGTTTTCACTTCGCCACGCCCGCCCCAGCGCACTAACAGGGGGGTAAAGGGCTGCAGGCAACCCTTCAGATTGGAGCGGCGGCTGCGCGCGCCTTTCGCCAGCAAGCGCACCCGCCCATGACCTTCGGTAAACAGATCCAGCATCAGACTGGTTTCACTGTACGGCCGCCCATGCAGGACGAAAGCGCGCTCCCAGCCGTCCACGGGTCGTTACTTCAGATCGTCAACATAGCCCAGGCTGCGCAGCGCACGTTCGTCGTCCGCCCAACCGGATTTCACTTTCACCCACAGCTCCAGATGCACTTTGGCGTCGAACATCTTTTCCATGTCCTGGCGCGCTTCGATGCCGATGGTTTTGATCTTGGCGCCTTTATTGCCGATGACCATTTTCTTCTGGCCTTCGCGCTCGACCAGGATCAGGCCATGCACATCGTAACCGCCGCGATCGTTGGCCACGAACTGTTCGATTTCTACCGTCACCGAATAGGGCAGCTCTTCGCCCAGGAAACGCATCAGCTTCTCACGGATGATCTCGGACGCCATAAAGCGCTGGGAGCGATCGGTGATGTAGTCTTCCGGGAAGTGGTGTTCCGCTTCCGGCAGCAGCTTGCGCACGATGCCGGCGATGGTGTCGACGTTCATCCCCTTCTCGGCGGAGATAGGCACCACGTCGAGGAAATTCATCTGCTGGCTGAGGAAGGCGATGTGCGGCAACAGCTTGGATTTGTCAGTGACGTTATCGACCTTGTTGATCGCCAGCAATACCGGGCAGCGCAGGCTGCGCAGCTTGTTGACCACCATTTCGTCGTCGGCGGTCCAGTTGGTGCCTTCGACCACGAAAATCACCAGTTCGACGTCGCCGATCGAGCTGCTGGCCGCGCGGTTCATCAAACGGTTGATGGCGCGTTTTTCTTCGATGTGCAGCCCAGGGGTATCGACGTAGATCGCCTGATAGGCGCCATCGGTGTCGATGCCCATGATGCGGTGACGGGTCGTCTGCGGCTTACGCGACGTAATGGAAACCTTCTGCCCCAGCAGTTGGTTCAGCAACGTCGATTTGCCCACGTTCGGGCGGCCGACGATGGCGATAAAACCGCAGTGTTGTTTTACTTCACTCATTCAAGCTCCAGCTTTTTCAGCGCTTGTTCCGCTGCCGCCTGCTCGGCTTTACGGCGGCTTGAGCCGGTGCCCACCACGGGCTCGCTCAAACCACTCACCTGGCAGTGGATGGTAAACTCTTGGTCGTGCGCTTCACCGCGAACCTGCACCACCAAATAAGAAGGCAACGGCAGATGACGCCCCTGCAAAAATTCCTGCAAACGGGTTTTCGGGTCTTTCTGCTTATCACCGGGGCTGATTTCGTCCAACCGGCTGCGATACCAGTCCAAAATCAGGCGCTCGACGGTCTGGATGTCGCTGTCCAGGAACACGCCGCCGATCAATGCCTCCACCGTATCCGCCAGGATTGACTCGCGGCGGAACCCACCACTTTTCAATTCGCCCGGCCCAAGCCGCAGACATTCGCCCAGGTCAAACTCGCGTGCCATCTCCGCCAGCGTATTGCCGCGCACCAGCGTGGCGCGCATGCGGCTCATGTCGCCCTCGTCTACGCGAGGAAAGCGATGATAGAGCGCATTGGCGATGACAAAGCTCAGAATCGAGTCACCCAGAAACTCAAGACGTTCATTGTGTTTACTGCTGGCGCTGCGGTGAGTCAAAGCCTGCAGTAAAAGCTCCTGCTGTTGAAAAGTGTAGCCCAGCTTCCGCTGCAGCCTGTTTATTACGATGGGGTTCATGAGTTACCAATAGATCAAGAATGCGTCAAAAACTTGCAGCATACGGAACAGGCCTGCTTCGCCGAAAGCCGATCCAAAGCTGTTTCGTTTGCAGTGGCTCCCAGCAGGGGCCAACTTTTTATCGCTCGAGAAAGTATTCTACAACGAGTGGAAACATAATGCTGTGTTTATATCCCCTTAATCTTTCACGCCGCAGTAGGCTGCGGCGTGAAATTAACAGGGAATCAGTCAGCGATTAATGAATACCGCCGATCCGGCTGAAACGCACGCCGGTAGGCCACTCACCTTCCTGTTTTTCAAAGCTCATCCAGATGGCCGTGGCTTTACCCACCAGATTCTTCTCCGGCACAAAGCCCCAGTAACGGCTGTCCGCGCTGTTATCGCGGTTGTCGCCCATCATGAAGTAATGCCCGGCCGGCACCACCCACTCCGCCAGCGGTTTACCCGGCTGTTGGTAGTAAGCGCCCACCCGATCCTGCGCGTCCGGCACGGTCAGGATGCGATGCGTGACGTTGCCGAGGCTTTCCTGGCGCTCACGCATGCGAATACCGCCCGACGGCACGTTATCGTTCAGCGGGATCTGATAGAAGCCGTTGCTGGCCTCGCCCATGCCGCTGCGGCTGAACAGCTGCACGAAGTCGCTCGGCTGCGCATCGGCGTAGGTCACGGCCAGCGCGGTATCGCAGGACTGCCCGCTGTTGCAGGACGGCTGCACCGTGACGCGCTTATTCACCGGATCGTAAGTAATACGGTCGCCCGGCAGGCCAATCACGCGCTTGATATAATCCAGCTTCGGATCCAGCGGATATTTAAATACCGCAATATCGCCACGCTTCGGATGGCCGGTTTCAATGAGCGTAGTCTGGGTAATCGGATCTTTAATGCCGTAGGCATATTTCTCCACCAGAATGAAATCGCCAATCAACAGCGTCGGCATCATTGATCCGGACGGGATCTGGAACGGTTCGTAAATAAACGAGCGCACCACAAAGACCAGCAGCAACACCGGGAAGACCGATGCCCCGGTCTCTACCCAGCCTGGCTGCTTCGCCACTTTCGCCAGCGTTTTATCGTCTACTGCGCCCGCGGTCTGCTCGTTGACCGCCGCAATCTTCGCGCGGCGGGCCGGCGCCCATTTAAAGCGCTCGAAGCACCAGATGATCCCGGTGACCAGGGTGGCCAACGCCAGGATCAGGGCAAACATATTCGCCATGCAAACTCCCTCGTTTCGCGAACTCGTCGCGGTTACTTGCCGTCTTTACCGACGTGCAGAATGGCCAGGAACGCTTCCTGCGGCAGCTCGACGTTGCCGACCTGCTTCATGCGCTTCTTACCGTCTTTCTGTTTCTGCAGCAGCTTTTTCTTACGGCTGACGTCACCGCCGTAGCATTTCGCCAGCACGTTTTTACGCAGCTGCTTCACGGTGGAGCGCGCGATGATGTGCGTGCCGATCGCCGCCTGAATCGCAATGTCGAACTGCTGACGCGGGATCAACTCTTTCATCTTCTCCACCAGTTCACGGCCGCGGTACTGCGAGTTGTCGCGGTGGGTGATCAGCGCCAGCGCATCCACGCGCTCGTTGTTGATCAGCACGTCCACGCGCACCATGTCGGAGGCCTGGAAACGCTTGAAGTTGTAATCCAGCGACGCATAACCGCGCGACGTGGACTTCAGGCGGTCGAAGAAGTCGAGCACCACTTCCGCCATCGGGATTTCATAGGTCAACGCCACTTGGTTGCCGTGGTAAACCATGTTGGTCTGCACGCCGCGTTTCTCAACGCACAGGGTGATGACGTTGCCCAGGTATTCCTGCGGCATCAGCATGTGACATTCGGCGATCGGCTCGCGCAGTTCCTGGATGTTGTTCAGCGGCGGCAGCTTGGACGGGCTGTCGACGTAGATCACTTCTTTGCCGGTGGTTTCCACTTCGTAGACTACCGTCGGCGCGGTGGTGATCAGATCCAGATCGTATTCACGCTCCAGACGTTCCTGAATGATCTCCATGTGCAGCAGACCGAGGAAGCCGCAGCGGAAGCCGAAGCCCAACGCGGTGGAGCTTTCCGGCTCGTAGAACAGGGACGCGTCATTAAGGCTCAGCTTGCCCAGCGCATCACGGAAAGATTCATAGTCGTCGGAGCTGATTGGGAACAGACCGGCGTACACCTGCGGCTTCACTTTCTTGAAGCCCGGCAGCGCTTTATCCGCCGGCTGACGCGCCTGCGTCAGGGTATCGCCCACCGGCGCGCCGAGGATGTCTTTGATCGCACAGACCAGCCAGCCCACTTCGCCGCAGTTCAGCACGTCGCGATCGACCTGCTTCGGCGTGAAGATACCCAAACGATCGGCGTTATACACCTGGCCGGTGCTCATGACCTTGATCTTGTCGCCCTTGCGCAGCGTGCCGTTCTTGACGCGCACCAGAGACACGACGCCCAGGTAGTTATCGAACCAGGAGTCGATGATCAACGCCTGCAGCGGCGCATCCGGATCGCCCTGCGGCGCAGGAATGTCGCGCACCAGACGCTCCAGTACCTCAGGCACACCGACGCCGGTTTTGGCCGAGCAGCGCACCGCATCGGTAGCGTCGATGCCGACGATGTCTTCAATTTCCTGCGCGGCGCGATCCGGATCGGCGGCCGGCAGGTCGATTTTGTTCAACACCGGCACCACTTCCAGATCCATTTCGATCGCGGTGTAGCAGTTGGCCAGCGTCTGGGCTTCTACGCCCTGACCGGCGTCCACCACCAGCAGCGCGCCTTCGCAGGCCGCCAGCGAGCGGGAGACTTCATAGGAGAAGTCAACGTGGCCAGGGGTGTCGATAAAGTTAAGCTGATAGGTCTGCCCATCCAGCGCTTTATAATCCAGCGTTACGCTCTGCGCCTTGATGGTGATGCCGCGCTCGCGCTCCAGATCCATGGAATCGAGCACCTGCGCAGCCATTTCACGGTCGGACAAGCCACCGCAGATTTGGATAATGCGGTCAGACAGCGTCGACTTACCGTGGTCAATATGGGCAATAATGGAGAAATTTCGTATATGCTTCATTATAAAAGTTTTTCTGCCTTGGTATTTCTGAATTACTCGCCTATAGAAACCCGCATGGACCTAAAGCGACAGTGAATGGGTGAGGCCGTCTTGCACCTGAATCGCTGCATTCTACATGCCACACCACTGAAAACCTAGCGATCGGTGCAGTGAAGGCATTCTATTATGCGCCGCTAAATGTTACAGGTCGCCCCGGCGGGTGAAAACAGATGTTAACGCGGACAATACAGCCTGAACCCGAGGCTTGCCGGTGCTCCGTGGCCATCAAACTCCGGTGCTAATACATAACCGGCCGCAGCGCAATAAACCCCTTCTGAAATTATCGAAAAAGAATATTTGGATCAACCTCTTAGAATTCGATTTTGCCCCACATCCTTTAGGAAAAACCCCATATACGCCACCACCGTCCCTCGGATAGAAAGGGCGTGAACTCCGCGACAAAACATTATTCCGGGCACTACATCGGCAGCCCACCGGGGTTCACCAGCATATCTGCGTACGTTGATTGGAAGGTGCATTATGATCGATAAAGGGCAAATGCTGAGCCGGCACGATTTTTCGAAGGTCAACTGGGGCATTCTGGCAGCGGCGGCGCTGCTGTTTAGCGTGGGGGCGGCGCTGTTGGTGCTGCCGCTGCTGAGCAGCATTGACGAGAGCGAGGTCATCACGCTGTTGCAGGCCGGCGCGGGCACGATTTTACTCGGCTGTACGCTGCTGGCGCTGCGGCATTATCTGCGTCCGACGCTGACCTATCGCCTGTACGAGCACGGCGTGCGGGTCTTTGACGACCACCATCACAAAGAGCGTTTCATCCCGTTTGAGAAGATCGGTGATATCTATCGCTTTCGCGGCGGCAAGGCTTTTGGCGGGCTGTTTGACGTCACGGCGTTTCGCACCGGCGCAGATCAGCCCTGGTGCACGGTTTTCAGCAATATCGCCCATTCGTGGCGGTTGGCGGACGTGATCGTCGACCAACAGCTGCAACAGCGCGGGCCGCTGGCGTTGAATGCGCTCTATCAAGGGGAGACGGTGTCGTTTCACACCGTTGAGGGCGACGCGCGCTGGCTGTGGCAGCTGCTGCTCGGCAAGCGGCAAGGCACGCCGACCGAAACGCTGCGGCTGAGCGCCACCTTGCTGACGACTGAACGGGGAAACGTGCCGATCGAGCAGATCCGCACCTTGGAAAACCATCCGCAGCGCGGCATCCGCTTGCTCGACGGCCAGGGAAATCTGCTGTTCGCGATTAACTACGATTCGCTGCTCAGCGCCGATCTGTTCATCGCGCTGTTGGAGCATATGATCCACAACCGCATCACCGCCTATCATAACCCGGCGATGACGCGACCGTCGGTTTAAATCAGCGGGGAGTTTTCCGCCTGCATGCGCATCGCGGTAGGCGGCAACCCAATCTGCAGCACCACCGGCTGGTAGTCGGCCTGCTCACCCAGACGTCGAGCCAACCGGCGCGCCAGCATAAAGGCCGCCCCGCCGCCCAGTACGGCGCCGACTGCCGCCGAGGCGTCGCTGCCGAAACAATATTGCAACAACGTGCCGCCCAGCATCATGCCCAGCAGCGGCGTCAGGTAAACCAGCATGGCGGAGCGCAGCAGGCTGCCTTCCGCGATGCCGACCTCGACGCGCTGCCCCGGTTCGAGCGGCTGATCGATATGCACCTGCAGCTGATGCTCGGTTTCCGGCACCAACTCGTTCAACGCACGCGCGCCGCAGCCGGAACGCGCGGTGCAGCTGCCGCAGCCGGCCTTGGGTTCACAGCGCAGCAGCGCTACGCCCTGTTGCCACGAAACCACCGTGGCCCACTCTTTCATCATTACGGCGATACCTTGAAAGAAATGCTGTCGGCGATGCGCTTGGCCGTCGCCGGCGGCAATTCGCCCACAATCGTGATTTCGTTGCCCGCGCGCACTTCGGTCTGAATGGTGCGGCGCCCCTGACGGTAGTACTGCTGCCCGGCTCCGCTGCCCGCCGGGCTGACGTTGACCGAGAAGCTGAACAGGCCGTCGCTGTAGAGCCGGGATTCAACCGGCACGGCGACATTCGGCAATTTGCGGCGATTGCGCGCCACCTCGTCCACGCCGGCCGGCAACCAGCCGGTGCTCCAGCTCAGCTGGACGTTTTCCACCGCCGGCAGCGACAGCAGCGGCGGCAGGTTGGCTTTGAGCAGCCCCTGCATCGCGCCCTGCACGTCGGCGCCGACCGCGAAGGAGATCACCCGATATTGCTCCAGCGTTTCGCCGTCGCGATCGAGCAAATCCACCCGCAGCGGCAGCTTGGTGTCTTCGTCCATCCAGACGATGTAACTGTAGCGGGAACCGTCGCGCGCCACTACGCGCAGCACTTCACACGGCCGATCGGCGATGCGGGTGCTGCCCACGGAGATGAAGTCGTAATACTTGGCCAGACGAGTGAAATCGGCATAGACGATCGCCGGCAGCGCATCGACGATGTGATCGCCGGTGAGCGTGAACGGTTCCAGACCGGGTTCGAAGTAGCTGATCCCGCCGCCGCGCTGCAACACTTCGCGACGCGGGCCATCCATATGCAGCAGCTGGCCGAGCGGCACGTTGCCGATCACCGCATGGCGATAGCGCAACGACTCGATTCCCTGCTTGCTGATGCTGATGTAGGCGAGCTCGTAATTGAGAGAACGGCTGGCGCTGCTCATCTGTTGCAATAACGCCCCGGACGCAGTTGGCTGCGCCGGGGCGATGCTGGAATAGAGCAGGCTGCCCGTCAATAAACAAACGGAGAACCAGATTTGCTTCATTACTGCTGTTGCATTCCTAAAGACTGAGTTCCGGGAACCTGAATGGCAGCCTGTTGTGGGTTGCCTTGCTCAAGCTGCAGCTGATCCGAATGCAGGCGACGTTGCAGCTCATAGTCCTGCAGCATGGCGTTGATACGCTTACGCTGTTCCTGCACCTGCTGCTGTTGACCGCTGCCGGTAGAGAAACTGTCGGCAGGCACGCCCAGGCTGACCGGCGAGGCCTGGCCCATGATCGGCAGCGTGGTGAAGGCCGGCGATTCGGACGCGTTCGATGGCGCAGAAGGCTGGTTGTACTGCTGCACGCCGACGATCACCGCCAGAGACACGCAGGCCGCCATACCGATTTGCGTAATCTGGCTCGCCCAAGGACGCACTTTGTCCCAGAACGGCATTTTCTGCCAGGTGTGAGGCTGCGGCTGAGATTCCTGAACGGCGGAAGGTACCAGCCGGGCGGGTTCTTTCTCAAGTGCAGCGGCTACGCGATCGGCGATGTCGAGATGCATCACTTGTCCGACATCACCTCGCAGTGTGTCACGTATCAGGTGATAGCTCTGCCAGCTTTGTTGAAGCGTTCGATCTTGCGACAGAGAACTCAACAGCTCGCTGTCGAACGATTCACCATCCATCAGAGCGGAAAGCTTTTCTTTCTGCATGCCTAAGTACCCTTCCTGTGCCCGCCATTGCTAACGCTGGATCAGCGGTTGAACTTTATTATCGATAGCTTCCCGGGCGCGGAAAATACGCGAACGTACGGTTCCGACCGGGCAATCCATGATGGCGGCTATCTCTTCGTAGCTTAGACCATCCAACTCCCGCAAGGTAATCGCCATGCGAAGATCCTCAGGGAGAGACTCAATGGTACGGAAAACTATCTGTCTCAGCTCTTCTGACAACATTAAGTTCTCAGGGTTCGAAATTTCTTTCAGTGCGCCCGCACTTTCGTAATTTTCCGCATCGTTGGCGTCCACATCACTGGATGGCGGACGGCGCCCCTGAGCAACCAGATAATTCTTTGCCGTGTTCACGGCGATTCGATACAACCAGGTATAAAAAGCGCTGTCGCCACGGAACGATTCCAGTGCGCGATAGGCCTTGATAAACGACTCCTGCACCACATCGGGCACATCGCCCTGCGGCACATAGCGGGAAACGAGACTCGCCACCTTATGCTGATAGCGCACTACCAGTAGGTTAAACGACTTCTGATCGCCCTTTTGGACCCGCTCGACCAGAACTTGATCCGTTAACTGCTCGCTCATCCGAGGTAAACTCTCCCCAAATCCGTCTCCACGCGTAAAATTGTACTGCCAGCCATACATTATTTTCCTGAGCAAGCACTCGCTTGGAGTTCATATAGAACACGAAGTTCCATATCGCCATTGTTTTTTCTGTTGATGTCACCCTATCCGTGGCTTTTGCCCGGACAGTTAGGCTAACATGAAATTCACTCTTCTTCTGCACACATCATACGTTATGCAACCATCATCTGAACATGTTAGCGATGTCCTGATCGTCGGCAGCGGCGCTGCGGGCCTGTCACTGGCGCTGCGCCTGGCGCAGCATTGTAAGGTTACCGTTCTCAGCAAGGGGCCGCTCAGCGAGGGGGCCACCTTTTACGCCCAGGGCGGGATCGCCGCGGTGTTCGATGAGACGGACAGCATTGCCTCACACGTTGATGACACTTTGATTGCCGGTGCCGGCCTGTGTGACAAAGAGGCCGTCGAATTCATCGCCGGCAACGCGCGCCACTGCGTGCAGTGGCTGATCGATCAGGGCGTGCTGTTCGACACCGAGATCAACGCGCAGGGCGAGGCGCATTATCACCTCACGCGCGAAGGCGGCCACAGCCATCGCCGCATCCTGCACGCCGCGGACGCGACCGGTAAGGAAGTAGAGACCACGCTGGTGGGGAAAGCAAGCGCTCACCCCAATATTTGCGTGATGGAGCGCCGCAACGCGGTTGACCTTATCACCTCGAATAAAATCGGCCTGCCGGGCACCCGCCGAGTCGTGGGCGCTTACGTCTGGAACCGCGAGCTGGAGCAGGTGGAAACCTACCGCGCCAAAACGGTGGTGTTGGCGACAGGCGGCGCGGCCAAGGTGTACCAATACACCACCAACCCCGATATCTCCTCCGGCGACGGCATCGCCATGGCCTGGCGCGCCGGCTGCCGGGTCGCCAACCTGGAGTTCAACCAGTTCCACCCAACCTGCCTGTTCCACCCGCAGGCGCGCAACTTCCTGCTGACCGAAGCGCTGCGCGGCGAAGGCGCTTACCTGAAGCGCCCGGACGGCAGCCGCTTTATGCCGGATTTCGACCCGCGCGGCGAACTGGCTCCGCGCGATATCGTCGCCCGCGCCATCGACCATGAAATGAAGCGCCTGGGCGCCGACTGCATGTACCTGGACATCAGCCACAAGCCGGCGGAGTTCATCACCCAGCACTTCCCAATGATCCACGAAAAGCTGCTGACGCTGGGCTTCGATCTGACTCGGCAACCGATCCCCATCGTCCCGGCGGCGCACTACACCTGCGGCGGCGTGATGGTCGATCAGCACGGCCGCACCGATCTCGACGGGCTGTACGCCATCGGCGAAGTCAGCTACACCGGCCTGCACGGCGCCAACCGCATGGCGTCGAACTCGCTGTTGGAATGCCTGGTTTACGGTTGGTCGGCGGCGGAAGACATTCTGCAGCGCCTGCCGTTCATCCAGCAGGCCAAACAGGTGCCACACTGGGATGAAAGCCGGGTGGACGATGCGGACGAACGGGTGGTGATTCAGCACAACTGGCACGAGCTGCGGCTGTTCATGTGGGATTACGTCGGCATCGTGCGCACTACCAAGCGGCTGGAGCGCGCCCTGCGCCGCATCAACACGCTGCAGGCGGAAATCGACGAGTACTACGCGCACTTCCGCATCTCCAACAACCTGCTGGAGCTGCGCAATCTGGTGCAGGTGGCCGAGCTTATCGTGCGCAGCGCCATGGCGCGCAAAGAGAGCCGCGGCCTGCACTACACGCTGGACTACCCGGATTTGCTGCCGGAAGCGCTGCCGACCATTTTGCAGCCTTAAACTCTGCGACAGGGCGCCTTATCGGCGCCCTTTTCTTTTCAGTAGAACAGATAGAAATCAGCGATCAACCGGCGGAAATCATCGGTATAGCTGCCGTCAGCCTGTTTGATCGCCAGCGCCTGCTCACGCAGCGGCGTTTCCTTACGCGTCAGTGCCAGCAGCACCCGGTGCAGCGGCGTATCGGCCCGATCGCTGACGTTCACTTTCGCCGCCGTGTGCCAGCCGCTTTGCTGCGCCAGGCGTTCGAATTCGGCGCCGATGTCGTGCGGCAGCACCACGCAGAACGTGCCTTGCGCCGCCAGCAGCTGCGCGGCGCAGGCCAACAGCGCCTCGTGCGTCAGGGTTTCGGTGTAGCGCGCGTTGTGGCGCGCCTGGTCGCGGCAGGCCACCGCCGGCTCGAAATAAGGCGGATTGCTGACGATCAGATCATACTCAGCGGCATGCTGCTGCGCATAATGGTGAATATCCTGCGCATGCACGCGGATGCGCTGCGGCCACGGCGATTCCGCCGCGTTTTCGCGCGCCTGGCCGGCGGCGGCTTCATCCAGTTCCACCGCGTCGATGGTCACTTCGTCGCCGCTGCGCTGCGCCAGCATCAACGCGATCAGCCCGCTGCCGCTGCCGATGTCCAGCACCCGGCGCGCCTGCCCCAGCGGCGCCCAGGCGCCGAGCAGCACCCCGTCGGTGCCCACTTTCATGGCGCAACGATCGTGGGCGACAAAGAATTGTTTAAAGGTAAAACCCCCGCGGCGCGGGGTAAAATCGGCTTTCGATCGCTTGCTCACACTCACCACCTGGCTATAAAACTGGCGTAGCATAAGGCAATCTGATCGGCGGGAAAAGAGCGGCTTTCCGCTTAAATAGGTGAAGATCGCGGCCAACCCGTCTATAATCGGCGCCCCAAGTAGAGGTAGACCATGACAGCAACCACTTTTTCCGAACTCGAACTCGATGACCGCCTGATCGACGCGCTGCGCGACAAAGGCTACGATCGCCCCACCGCCATTCAGGCCGCAGCGATCCCGCCGGCGATGGACGGGCGCGACGTCTTAGGTTCGGCTCCGACCGGCACCGGCAAAACCGCCGCCTTCCTGCTGCCCGTTTTGCAGCACCTGCTGGACTTTCCACGCAAAAAATCCGGCCCGCCGCGCGTGCTGATCCTGACGCCAACGCGTGAACTGGCGATGCAGGTCGCCGACCAGGCGCGTGAATTGGCTGCTCATACCTCGCTGGATATCGCCACCATCACCGGCGGCGTCGCTTACATGAACCACGCGGAAGTGTTCAGCGAAAACCAGGACGTGGTGGTCGCCACCACCGGCCGCTTGCTGCAATACATTAAAGAAGAGAACTTCGACTGCCGCGCGGTGGAAACCCTGATCCTCGACGAAGCCGACCGCATGCTCGACATGGGCTTCGCGCAGGACATCGAAACCATCTCCGCCGAAACCCGCTGGCGCAACCAAACGCTGCTGTTCTCCGCCACGCTGGAAGGCGAAGCGATCCGCGAATTCGCCGAGCGCATCCTGAAAGAGCCGGTGGAAGTGGAGGCCGATCCGTCGCGCCGCGAACGCAAAAAGATCCTGCAGTGGTACTACCGCGCCGATGACGTGCAGCACAAAACCGCGCTGCTAATCCACCTGCTGCAGCAGCCAGACGTGCAGAAATCGGTGATCTTCGTGCGCAAGCGCGAGCGCGTGCATGAGCTGGCCACCTGGCTGCGCGAAGCGGGCATCAACACCTGCTATCTCGAAGGCGAAATGGTGCAGGCCAAACGCAACGAAGCAGTCAAACGCATGATGGATGGCCGGGTTAACGTGCTGGTCGCCACCGACGTTGCCGCACGTGGCCTGGATATCCTCGATATCACCCACGTGTTCAACTTCGACATGCCGCGCACGGCGGATACCTACCTGCACCGCATCGGGCGTACCGGCCGCGCCGGGCGCAAAGGCACCGCCATTTCGCTGGTGGAAGCGCACGACCATCTGCTGCTGGGCAAAGTGGGCCGTTACCTGAACGAGCCGCTGAAAGCGCGCGTGATCGACGAACTGCGGCCGAAAACCAAGGTGCCGAACGAGAAGAGCAACGGTAAACCGTCGAAGAAAGTGCTGGCCAAGCGCGCGGAAGATAAAGCGAAGAACAAAGAGAAGGCCAAGGTGAAAGTGCGCCATCGCGACGCCAAAAACGTCGGCAAACGCCGTCAGGCGAAGGCCAAACCGGCCGGCGACGCGGAATAACCACCGCTGCCTAAGAAAAAACCGCCTGTACAGGCGGTTTTTTTTATGGGCGTTTACTGCTGCGCGTAGTGCGTGGCCAGACGGTGCCCCTGCAGCCATTTATCCAGTTCGCGGAACTGCGCCTTCAGCTCGTCATTCTGCAAATGCGCCGGCGTTTGCGAGAAGTAAAACTGGAACACGACGCCCTGCTGGTTGCGTGCCCGGGCATCGGCCCCGGCCTGCAACAGCAGCAGCGCCAGGTGCGGCGCGTTAATCTTCGCCGCCAGATGCAGCGGAGTATCCCCCAGCCGATCGCTCAAGGTGGTGTCCGCTCCGGCCGCCAGCAACAGCCGCAGTTGCTCTTCGCGCCCGGCCAGCACCGCCGCCGCAAGCGGCGTGGCGCCGGTAACGGCATTACGCACGTTCACCTGTGCCCCTTCGGCCAGTAACAGCCGCAGGTACTGCGCATCTTGCAACATCGCCGCGGTGTGCAACGCGCTGTTGCCGTCCAGCCCCGCTGCCGCCGGGTCTGCCCCGAGCGCCAGCAACGCCTGCACGCTACCCGGCTGCTGCGAAAGCACCGCCCACTGCAACAGCGTGACCTGCCGATCGCCCCGTTCGCGCAAGCGATCCTGCGTGGCCTGCGCACGGATACCCTGCGTATCGCCACGCGCCACCGCCTGAGCCAGCGCCAGATTGCTGCGACCGTCAAACGGCGAAATCTCCTGCCCCATCTGTTGCTCCTTAGCCATCATCAGTAAACCGGTCACCGCGACCAGCGCCAGTAAGGCTATCGCCAGCGCCCGCCGCAAGCGACGCCCTTCAGGCATTGGCCTTCGCCTCCCACGGCTTTTGTTCCGCCATCGAGCTTATCACCTTGTCGATGCCGTGCGCCGTCAGGCTGCGATCCAGATGCTTGCTCGGCCGCCAGTCATCGATGCCAGTCAGGGTATCGTTGTTGGCCAAGGTGATGTTATGGCCGATGGCGTCCGGGATCAGCGAAGTCGACTCCTGGGTGCTGGTCAGCATGTCATATTGCTCGCTGTAGCGGCGAATGCCGCCGGCTTCGGCATCTTTCTTCGCCGCCGCCGGATCGATACCCAGGCGATTCAGGGTGTAATCCGAAACCCCAGCCGCGTTGAAGGTGACCGCGACGGTACCGGTCGCCAGCGCAGCCGTGGCCGCCAGGCCACCGCCAAGCGAATGACCGGCGATCACCAGCGCATCGCCAAAGGCCGCCTTGGCGCTTTTGGCAGCGGCAACCGCCTGATTGTACTGCACATCGTCATAGCCCGTCGCCTGCCGCACGTTGCTCAGCCAGTCGCGCCAGTCGTTGGTGCCGGCGAACGCCAACACATACTGCTTGTCGTTGCTGTAAACCCCGGCCTGGAAACCGCTGCCCGCGTCGTGCAGGCTGGCGGGATCGATGCCAAAACCGAGCAGCGCGCTGTCGCTCAGGCGGTTGAACCCGGCAGCGCCCTGGCCGTTCAGTGAATAAACGTCCTTGGCCAACAGCGCCAACGCATAATCACCTTCCTGCGATTGTTGCCCCCGTGTCACGCCCGGCGCTGCCGCCGCCGTCGGGGCCGCCGCGGAGATATCGCCGACCAGCGTATTCAACAGGTTCTGCGCATTGAGCGTGTTCTGAGAAGGGGTGGCCACCGGCGCTGGATTTGCCGGCGCTGCCGCAGGCTGCGCCGCCGTCGCCGTCTCGGCAGCGGCGCGAGGTGTAGGGATCGCGGCCACCGGGGATACTGCAGAGGTAAAACTTAAAGGCATACTCATGCCGACTCCTTGTCGATAGACTTTTTATTGAGCACCTGAATAGGTGCTGATTTAGCTATCGGCAGGTCGGATGAGTTCTGTATTAGAAATGCTTATCTTTGTACAGAATGTGATCCGCGTTCGGTTTTCGGCCACCAAACGCAGAAAAGGGAGCCGAAGCTCCCTGATTGACTGCGCCGCAAATTACAGGCTTTCGGTAAAGGTGCGGGCGATAACGTCGCGCTGCTGTTCCGGCGTCAGAGAGTTGAAGCGTACCGCATAACCGGACACGCGGATGGTCAGCTGCGGGTATTTTTCCGGGTGCTTGACCGCGTCTTCCAGGGTTTCGCGACGCAGCACGTTGACGTTCAGGTGCTGACCGCCTTCCACGCGCACGGTCGGCTGCATTTCCAGCGGCACTTCACGGTATTCGATCTGGCCCAGGTCGCTCACTGCGACAACCTGATCTTCCGCGTAGTTGGCCTTGGCGCACACGCAGCGGGCTTCCGCTTTTTCATCGTCCAGCAGCCAGAAAGAATTCACCAGCGCCTGGTCGTTCGCTTTGGTAATTTGAATACCGGTAATCATTATGTTGCCTCCGTACAAGGGCGTAAAAATTCACGTCGTGAGAAAACCCAATTCTGGTTTCGGCCATTTGGTAAAACCATTGTTGTCTTGTTGTTCTGTATACCAGCCTGACCGGGCCAGTTCCTTGATTAAAGTCAATTTTTACCGGGTAGGCACAGGGCATGAAGGGGCAAATTTATGTTTTATATCAATTTTCCCACTGCGGAAAAAACCAATTATTTTTGTAAATTTTCAAAAATAATTGCATTACGCGTGACAGTGAGAAATGAAAAGCGGGTTTCGCTGCGCGTGCCGAAACGGTAAGCTATAGCCCATGAATTGCTAAAGAAAACAAAGGAGAGCGTTTATGGCCACCTCCCTCACCTGGCATGACGTGATCGGCAAAGAGAAAGAGCAGCCCTATTTTGTTGAAACGCTCGCCTTTGTTGCCGCTGAGCGCCAGGCCGGTAAGACCATTTATCCACCGCAGAAGGACGTGTTCAACGCTTTCCGCTATACCGAGCTGGCGGACGTCAAGGTCGTCATCCTCGGCCAGGATCCGTATCACGGGCCCAATCAGGCGCACGGCCTCTCTTTCTCGGTGCGCCCCGGCGTGCCGGCGCCGCCGTCGCTGGTGAACATGTATAAAGAGCTGGCGACCGACATTCCCGGCTTCGAACGCCCGGATCACGGCTACCTGCAAAGCTGGGCTGAACAGGGGGTGCTGCTGCTCAACACCGTGCTGACGGTGGAAGGCGGCCGCGCGCACTCGCACGCCAACCTGGGCTGGGAAACCTTTACCGATAAGGTGATCGCCGCCCTGAATGAGAACCGCGAAGGCGTGGTGTTCCTGCTGTGGGGCTCGCACGCGCAGAAGAAAGGCAACTTTATCGACCGCAACCGCCACCATGTGCTGAAGGCGCCGCACCCGTCACCGCTCTCCGCGCACCGCGGTTTCCTCGGCTGCCGCCACTTCTCGCAGGCCAATCAGCTGCTGGAGCAGCAAGGGCTCACGCCGATCGACTGGATGCCGCGCCTGCCGCAGGCATAGTCCAGTGACAAAAAAGGCACCCTCGGGTGCCTTTCTTTATGCCGTTGCCGGGGCGATTACGCCTTGGCTTTGGAGACCGCGACCATCGCCGGACGCAGCAGGCGGCCGTTCAGCGTATAACCTTTCTGCATCACCATCATCACGTGGTTCGGCTGGTGATCGGCGGATTCCATCATGCTCATCGCCTGATGCACTTCCGGGTTGAACGGCACGTTGACGTCGCCGACGATTTCGATGCCATACTTGCGCACCACGTCCAGCAGCGATTTCAGCGTCAGCTCGATGCCTTCGATCATCGCGGCCAGTTCAGGATTGTTTTTATCCGCCAGATCCAGCGCGCGCTCCAGGTTGTCGATCACCGGCAGCAGATCGCCGGAGAATTTCTCCAGGGCGAACTTGTGCGCTTTCTCGACGTCCAGTTCGGCGCGGCGGCGGATGTTTTCCGCTTCAGCTTTGGCGCGCAGCAGGCTGTCGCGCTCGTGCTGCTGCGCTTCCGCCAGTTGGGCTTCCAGTTCGGCGATACGCGCATCGCGCAGATCGACGCCTTCCGCCGCTTCCGGCAGCGTATCATCGTGATGAGCGTGTTGTTCCATTTCTTCCGAGACTTGCTCGTTTGGCGTCTTCTGTTCTTTACTACTCATGAATATCTCCGCGTTTTAGCATTAATCTCGCAACTTGGCTTATTATGGGGATCAAAACCGGGGTTTCAAGTCAACCGGTCACAATGTGGGGCATAAACGGGTCCCGGTGAGGAAAATCACAACAAATGAATAAAAAATTCGCCTGTATTGGCATTGTTGGCCACCCGCGTCACCCTTCAGCGCTGGCAACCCACGAGATGCTGTTCCACTGGCTGGTCGCCCGCGGCTATTCAGTGATGGTCGAACGCCAGATCGCCCATGATTTGGGGCTGAAAGACGCCGTGACCGGCAGCCTGGCGGATATCGGCCAGCGCGCCGATCTGGCGGTGGTGGTCGGCGGCGACGGCAACATGCTCGGCGCCGCGCGCGTGCTGGCGCGCTACGACATCAAGGTGATCGGGGTCAACCGCGGCAACCTCGGCTTCCTCACCGATCTCGATCCCGACAACGCCCTACAGCAGCTGGCGGACGTGCTGGAAGGCGAGTACATCGACGAACAGCGTTTCCTGCTGGAAACCATCGTGCATAAAGAGCACCAGCAGTGCCGCATCAGCACCGCCATCAACGAAGTGGTGCTGCACCCCGGCAAAGTGGCGCACATGATCGAATTCGAAGTGTACATCGACGATCGCTTCGCCTTCTCACAGCGCTCCGACGGCCTGATCATCGCCACGCCGACCGGCTCCACCGCCTACTCGCTCTCCGCCGGTGGGCCGATCCTCACCCCGTCGCTGGAGGCGATCGCGCTGGTGCCGATGTTCCCGCACACCCTTTCCGCCCGGCCGCTGGTGATCAACGGCGACAGCACCATCCGCCTGAAGTTTTCGCAGATCGGCAGCGATCTGGAGATCAGCTGCGACAGCCAGATCGCGCTGCCGATCCAGGAAGGCGAAGAAGTGCTGATCCGCCGCAGCGATTTCCACCTGAATTTGATTCACCCGAAGGACTACAGCTATTTCAATACGTTAAGCACCAAGCTGGGCTGGTCGAAAAAATTGTTCTAAAATCTGCGCCGGCCACTTTACTGTATATAAAACCAGTTTATACTGTATGAAACTACAGTTATGTGTTTATACACAGGAAGGTTCCCATGCTGGCGCAATTAACCATCAGCAACTTTGCTATCGTTCGTGAGTTGGAAATCGATTTTCAACCGGGTATGACGGCGATCACCGGTGAAACCGGCGCCGGCAAATCCATCGCCATCGATGCGCTGGGGCTGTGCCTCGGCAACCGCGCCGACGGCAACGTGGTGCGCCAGGGAGCCGCCCGCGCCGACCTCTGTGCCCGCTTCTCGCTGGCGGACACCCCGTCCGCGCGCGAATGGCTGGAGCAGAACCAGCTGGACGACAGCAACGAATGCCTGCTGCGGCGGGTGATCAACGCCGACGGCCGTTCGCGCGGCTTTATCAACGGCACCGCCGTGCCGCTGTCGCAGCTGCGCGAGCTGGGGCAGCGCCTGATTCAAATCCACGGTCAACACGCCCATCAGCTGCTGCTCAAACCGGAGCACCAGAAAGCGCTGCTCGACGCCTACGCCGACGAACCCGCCCTGCTGGCGGCGATGAGCCAGGCCTACCAACGATGGCACCAGAGCTGCCGCGAGCTGGCGCATCATCAGCAGCAGTCCATCGAGCGCGAAGCGCGCAAGCAGTTGCTGCAATACCAGTTGAAAGAGCTGAACGAATTCGCGCCGCAGGCCGGCGAGTTCGAGCAGACTGACGCCGAGTACAAGCGCCTGGCCAACAGCGGCCAGCTGCTGACCCTCAGCCAGCAGACGCTGCAGCTGCTGGCCGACAGCGACGAGAACAACATGCTCAGCCAGCTCTACAGCGCCAAGCACCTGCTGCTTGAACTGGCCGGGCTGGACGACAAGCTCGGCGGCCTGCTGGACATGCTGGAAGAGGCTTCTATCCAGATCAGCGAAGCCAGCGACGAGCTGCGCCACTACGCCGATCGCATGGATCTCGATCCCAACCGCCTGCACGAGCTGGAACAGCGCCTGTCGCGCCAAATCAGCCTGGCGCGCAAACATCAGGTCACGCCGGAAGAGCTGCCGCAGCTGCATCAGCAGTTGCTGGATGAACAGCAGCTGCTTTCACAGCAGGAAAGCGACCATGAACATCTGAACGAGGCGGTCACCCTGCATCACCAGCAGGCGCTGGCGCTGGCGGAGCAGCTGCATCAGAAACGCCTGCACTACGCGGCCGAGCTGACCACGCTCATTACCGACAGCATGCAGGCGCTCTCCATGCCGCACGGCAAGTTCCACATCGACGTGCGTTTCGAACCGCAGCATCTGAGCGCCGAAGGGGCCAGCCGCACCGAGTTCTGCGTCTCCACCAACCCGGGGCAGCCGCTGCAGCCGCTGGCGAAGGTCGCCTCCGGCGGTGAGCTGTCGCGCATCGCGCTGGCCATTCAGGTGATCACCGCCCGCAAGATGGAAACCCCGGCGCTGATCTTCGATGAGGTGGACGTGGGCATCAGCGGCCCGACCGCCGCCATCGTCGGCCGTCTGCTGCGCCAGCTCGGCGAATCCACCCAGGTGATGTGCGTCACTCACCTGCCGCAGGTGGCCGGATGCGGGCATCAGCACCTGTTCGTCAGCAAACAGACCGACGGCACGGTCACCGAAACCCAGATGGCGCCGCTGGATAAACGCGCCCGGCTGCAGGAGCTGGCACGCCTGCTCGGCGGCAGCGAAGTCACCCGCAATACGTTGGCGAACGCCAAAGAACTGCTGGCGGCATAAAAAAGCTCAACTTTTTCACTTTCCTGCGGTCTGACAGTGACGCTGTTGACCCGAAAGATATCTAAAGTGCGGCGCGGCGGTGATCTTAAGCCCCCTAAACGGCCTGAAACAGGCCAAGCGCTTGAGGTGCTGAAAGAAAGCCAACGCGTCGCAACGTGAAAGATGAAGGGTATAAAGGTTTCCAACTGCCGCAAGGTCTATTATCATCGGCATCCTATGCCCTAAAGGAATGTGATTACTATGCGCTGTAAAACGCTGACTGCCGCCGCTGTAGTTCTTGTGATGCTGACTGCAGGCTGTTCTACTTTTGAAAAGGTGGTTTATCGTCCTGACATCAACCAGGGGAACTACCTGACGTCGACCGACGTGGCGAAAATTCAGAAAGGGATGACCCAACAACAGGTCGCTTACACATTGGGTACCCCAATGCTGCAAGACCCGTTCGGAACTCAGACGTGGTTCTATGTGTTCCGCCAGCAGCCTGGCCATGAAGATATCACCCAGCAGACGCTGACGCTGACCTTCGACAGCGCAGGCGTGTTGACCGATATCCAGAACAAACCGGCGCTGACCAAGTAATCGGTGCCGCCCGCTCTTCCGGCCCATGAGGGGGCATGGTGTTCCTCATGACAGTCGCAGGCTGCAACGCGGAAGAGAAAATCAGTTTCAGATAAAAAAATAAGGCGCTCATAGCGCCTTATTTTTTTGCCTTTTCTGCCCGTTGCCGGCGCAGCTCTTTCGGATCGGCGAGCAACGGCCGGTAGATCTCCACCCGGTCGCCGTCGTTCAGCGTATCGCCCAGCTTGGCCGGGCGGCTGTAGATGCCGATTTTGTTGCTCTTGAGATCGATATCCTGGCGCAGCTCCAGCAGGCCGGAAGCCTGGATCGCCTGCTCGACGCTGCTGCCCTCGGCCAGCTTCACCTTGCGCAGGTACTGACGCTCCGGCAAGGCGTACACCACCTCGACCTGGATGTCAGACACTGTAGACCTCTTTCGCCCGCTGGGTGAATGCCTGCACCATGTTGCCCGCCAGCTCTTTGAACACCTTGCCGAACGCCAGCTCAATCAGTTTGTTGGTGAACTCGAAGTCCAGGTGCAGCTCCACCTTGCAGGCCTCTTCGCTCAGCGGCGTGAAGTGCCAGCCGCCCATCAGCTTGCGGAACGGGCCATCGACCAGCTGCATATTGATGCTCTGGTTATCCAGCAGCGTATTGCGCGTGGTGAAAGTCTTGCTTATACCGGCCTTGGCGACGTCCACCGCGGCGGTCATTTCGTTGGAGGTAGCGTTAAGCACCCGGCTACCGGTGCAGCCTGGCAGAAAATCGGGGTAAGAATGAACATCGTTAACCAACTGATACATCTGCTCGGCGCTGAACGGCACTAATGCAGACCGACTGATCTGGGGCATATCATTTCCTGTAAGACATAAAACGTACAGATAATACCATTTATCTGGCGGCAAACAAAAAATCTGCTAAGGGATGAGGGCGCCAAAAATGCGAAAAATTGCGCAGGTGCTGAACGGGAAAGGATTTCTTTCGCTGAAGCATCCAGTATAATGAACGCACTATGACAAAGAAAAAAGCACACAAACCCGGTTCCGCCACCATTGCTCAAAACAAGCGCGCGCGTTTCGAATACTTCATTGAAGAAGAGTTCGAGGCGGGCCTGTCGCTGCAAGGGTGGGAAGTTAAATCGCTGCGTGCAGGCAAAGCCAACCTCAGCGACAGCTACGTGACGTTCCGTGACGGTGAAGCCTATCTGTTTGGCGCCACCATCACCCCGCTCAACGTGGCTTCGTCGCATGTGGTGTGCGATCCGACGCGTACCCGTAAACTGCTGCTGAACCGACGCGAGCTGGATACCCTGCTCGGCCGCGTCAACCGCGACGGTTACACCGTGGTGGCCTTGTCCCTGTATTGGAAAAATGCCTGGAGCAAGATCAAGATCGGCGTAGCCAAAGGCAAGAAAGAGCACGACAAACGCGATGACATCAAAGATCGCGAATGGCAGACGGCGAAAGCCCGTATCATGAAGCACGCCAATCGTTAAGCCGCTGGCTTATCGAGGTAAACTTCTGGTATACTGCACAAAGTTACTTGGGGCTGATTCTGGATTCGACGGGATTTGCGAAGCCCTAGGAGCATGCCGAGGGGCGGTTGGCCTCGTAAAAAGCCGCAAAAAAATAGTCGCAAACGACGAAAACTACGCTTTAGCAGCTTAATACCCTGCTTAGAGCCCTCTCTCCCTAGCCTCCGCTCTTAGGACGGGGATCAAGAGAGGTCAAACCCAAAAGAGATCGCGTGGATGTCCTGCCTGGGGCTGAAGCGTTAAACTCAATCAGGCTAGTCTGTCAGTAGCGTGTCCATCCGCAGCTGGCCGGCGAATGTAAAGATTGGACTAAGCATGTAGTGCCGACGGTGTAGTAATTTCGGACGGGGGTTCAAATCCCCCCAGCTCCACCAAAATTCTCCATCGGTGATTACCAGAGTCATCCGATGAAGTCCTAAGAGCCCGCACGGCGCAAGCCCTGCGGGCTTTTTTGTGCCCTCAATTTGTCCCGCGAAGTCCGAAGAGAACTAATTAAATCCGAACCTTTTAGGCCCATTGATAGGCCCAACGAAAAGCTCTATTGTTTTCGTTGGGCCTAAACGCATGGAGACTCCCCATGGCAAGAAAAACCAAGCCGTTAACCGATACGGAAATCAAGCCGCCAAACCTAAAGATACCGATTACCAGCTGTATGATGGTGATGGGCTTACTCTGCTAATCAAGTCCAGCGGTAGTAAGCTCTGGCAATTCCGTTACTATCGGCCTCTAACCAAGCAGAGAACCAAACAGAGCTTCGGTGCCTACCCTGCCGTCTCGCTTTCTGATGCACGTAAACTCAGAGCCGAATCTAAAGTTTTATTGGCGAAAGACATTGATCCGCAGGAGCATCAGAAAGAACAGGTCAGAAATTCACAAGAGGCCAAAACCAACACTTTCTTGTTAGTCGCCGAACGTTGGTGGAATGTGAAGAAAGCCAGCGTAACAGAGGACTATGCCGACGATATCTGGCGCTCGCTTGAGAGAGATATTTTCCCGGCAATCGGTGATATCAGTGTCACTGAGATTAAGGCGCATACTCTGGTTAAAGCAGTTCAGCCGGTTCAGGCAAGAGGTGCATTAGAGACTGTTCGCCGCCTTTGTCAGCGTATTAACGAAGTCATGATTTATGCGCAGAACACAGGCTTGATTGATGCAGTTCCCAGCGTAAACATCGGGAAAGCGTTCGAGAAACCGCAGAAGAAAAACATGCCTAGTATCCGCCCGGATCAACTACCACAACTAATGCAGACTATGCGCACGGCAAGTATCAGCCTGTCCACACGATGCCTGTTCATGTGGCAGCTTCTCACCATTACCCGCCCTGCCGAAGCTGCTGAAGCTCGATGGGATGAGATCGATTTTGATGCTAGCGAATGGAAAATTCCTGCTGCTCGAATGAAGATGAACCGGGACCATACGGTTCCCTTATCTGATGGAGCGCTCGCTATTCTGGAAATGATGAGGCCTCTCAGTGGTGGCCGAGAGTTTATCTTTCCCAGTCGCATCAAACCAACCCAGCCAATGAACAGCCAAACAGTTAATGCCGCACTTAAGCGTGCTGGCTTAGGAGGCGTACTCGTATCACACGGTTTACGTTCTATCGCTAGTACGGCACTCAATGAGGAAGGATTTCCGCCTGATGTCATTGAAGCTGCACTGGCTCATGTAGACAAAAATGAGGTACGTCGCGCTTACAACCGCAGCGATTACCTTGAGCAACGTCGTCCGATGATGCAATGGTGGGCTGATTTCGTAATGGCTGCGGATCGTGGAAGTATGATTGATGGCGGGATAAAGGTGATACGACTGATAGCATAGCTGGAATTAGTAACACCAGTTAGGCTAGCATCAAAGCTCATACCAAATCTCTTGTTCTTTTGATTTCTTAGCTTAAAATAATCGGGCTTTCGTCTTAATCCTATTGCCATCAGCAAGGAGCTACCTAGTGCCAACTTACAAAGAATTAGCCGATGAATATGCAAAACGAATAGCTAGGCATAAAACCCCTCAAGAACGCGAGCGAGAACTTGAGAACATCAGGTTAGAGATTAGACGATTAACATCTGATGGCATTCCTCTCAGTGAGAAGCAGATCGCTCGCATGCTCAGAGAACTTAAAGGTTCTCTGAAAGAACTTGGTTTTGATGAAGGCATCCTTGCTTTAGAGCACTATAAGGGTGCCGAAGAATTATCAAAATCTTCATCAATAAGCAACGACGAGTTGCTTGCTCTAATGAGTATGGTTTCGCGGGGTCCGAAGAATTAATGACTAATGAGCACTTCAATTTCATAACCATAGGTATGTCTGTCTTAGCACTGCTCGTATCGGCATACTCAGCGTTTCAGTATCGTAATGCCAATAAAAATGCAGAAACAGCAAATACTAACGCTCAAAAAGCAATAGACATGCAAAAAACAGCCTTAAATTTGCAGGAAGCTGCTCTTGAAAGTGAAATTGCGAATACTATAGCAACAGCAACCAAAGAGGTAAGAGAGGCAGTATTAGCTTTATCTAATGTCCATGATTCCGCCCCTAACTACCCTATTGTCTATAAAAACTTCACTTCTGCACAAGAAGTTTGGCTGAACGCCCATGATCAGGCTTGCATGAGCTATCGAGAAAATAAATTAAACAAAGATACTTTCAAGAAGACCTATCATGTACCGATTAGAACTCTTTTTGAGGACAAGGACTTACAGCATTTCTTTAGCCCGGTCGATACTTCTAAATATCCATCTATCATTGCCGTTTATCGTGAGTGGGAAACATCTCAACGTTAAAATTAATGCAGGCCCGAATGAAAGAAGTCTTTCTGGCCTGCTTTAACATTCAATTTAAATATCAACCCCAGCTTACCTAAAGGTTTTATGCATTGTATGTTACGTGTAAAAAACATACTACATTTTATGTGTTTTCAATTTTTGATGATTTGGGAAATCATTTAAAGCCTCTTCAATTAACGAGGCTATAGTTATATTTTTACCTCCTCCTCCTTGTCGTAAGACACGTAATGCGGCAAACCAATTTGAGCGACCAGTCCCTGATAGTCGAAGCCGAGAAATATCACCACCGGAACGAACCCATATATCTTCATCTTGTGGCCCTGCGGGGTAAAGCTCGCAAAAAATCGTGACTAATTCATCCCCGCCATCTTGTTTTACGCTAGGAATCATTGCTTCAGATAGATTCTTAACTCCACCACGATCTAATGCTAATGGAAAATTATCCTCAAGATCGCTAGCCTTAAATATTGGATGTTGTCTCCCCTGTGCCGCTAAACGAACTTGCTCCGATACATAATTAAACAACTCAAATACCCTGATAAATCCATCACCATTACTACTTATTCCACCACGAAAAGCATTCAGCAAGTGCTCAGTAAACAGGCTATTACGAGCACCGTTGAATACGAGTGAATATTCAGAGGCACGTGATGAGGCAATTAATACACGACCAGTCCCCTCAGTCAATCTATCCAAAGATTTTTCAGTATATCCAAGAATAGCAGGTTTCCCCCCTGAACTTTTGAAACTTACTGATGCACCTGAGTGGCAAGCATCTATAAAAACAACAACCCTACTAGCTTGGATGCTTTTTAGTGCTAAAGAAAATTCCTGCTCAGACAATACACTCTCAACAAAATTATCCATGGAACAGTCAAAAGGAATTAGTGAACTCCATGCATCTGTCCCTTCATCTGAGCGAGCACCATGCCCAGAAAAGAAAATCACTACGGTATCGCCGGACTTAGCACGAGCAGCTAGCGCCTTCAGTTCCTTCCGTATCGCAAATAGCGTTGCATCACTGTCCAGCAATATGGCAACGTTTTGGATGCTAAAACCACACTTCGACGGAGAGGTTAGTGTCGAAAAAATATCTCTGCCATCATTGAGCACAGAGGAGGGCAATGGATTAACTTCAGGATAGTTAGCTATAGAAATAATAAGCGCGTGTCCTTGAGTAAAATTATTTTCCTCAACCTGCACGTTTTCCACCTGTTCGTTCATTTTATTCTCAATTCGTTTATTGAAATTTTTCTAAAAATACCAAGATGCCTGTAAAATTTTCACTTGCTCATTCTGAGGATAATCGTTAAGTATTTCTTCAAAAAGCCTCCTTACATGAGGACCACGCCCTCTCTGTAGATAATAAAGAGCTTCATGCCATCGAGTCCTACCCGATCCATACACCATCAAGTCAGCATCCTCCCCTCCTGAACGGTCCCAAAGACCCAAATCATTTGGTCCGTTTGGGTATAACCCAACCACAAGCTCTTCGAGTACGGCCCATCTATCATCTTTTGAATTTGATGATAATTTTAGAATAAATCGCCAAAATCTCCCAACCATGGTATTGCACACTATAAGAACAGGCTTGAGGTCATGACGCTCTTGACGAGTGAGTCTAATTAAGCTCTCTACAATTTGATGCCACCGTCGACTTAAAATGATGCGTCCTAATTCCTGCGCATCACCGCTTCGTAATGGTTGAGTTAATATATGTTTATTTAACAGATGCAGCATGTAAGTTTCTTCGATATTTGGTAAGACCTTTATAATACTTAAAAATTTACCAATATCAGTATTGTGACTGCACAACGTATCTTCCAAATTACCAGCAGCTAAAATAGCCATTTCGAGCGCACTATCTGGCGTATCGATATCTCCTTCCAGAGCACATCGAAGCCAACCATTAGCCGTTGCACGGAGGCAATTACCTCTGGCGTGTGCAGAAAGAAATGTCCAAACATCTGCACGCCTAGAAAATTTACTGAGATCTGCCAACGGAGTGGAAGAAAGTGTATCAATTAATTTTGTACTTGTTTCAGATCCATCTATTAAACTCTGGATAACTAAGGCAAATGCGCTGCATGGATCTTGAGGTCCTTTCCAAGCTTGAGGATTTATTGATAACGCATGACACCATATGTCTTGAACATATCTGGAAGTAAAATCTAGTGTTTGTAATAGAGCTGGTTTTTTCGCTATTCTCTCTGCTGCAATCTGAAGCAATCGAGCTTCATCAGGCTTAGCTAAAGCCAACTCTATTACTTCCATAGAGGCAGCTTTCCGCAATGCCGCACGCAAACCTTCTAATTCTGTTGCTTTAAGATCAACTGAAAGCTGACGAACGATTGCATCGAAAGGCTCAAGGCAAGCGCTCGCTGCAGCACCATGGATTTTCAGCCAGTTTTTACTTTCAGCCAAAGCCATTACGAAATTACCAGTATTAACGTCAAGAATCTGTGGCGCTGATTTAGCTATTTGATTCTCAAATGCATCGTCTATCGGCAGATACTTTGCTAGTTCTGTTAATACTTTTGAGCATAACTTGGCCCAACGCCAGAAGGCATTAGCTAATACGTCAGGAGATTCTTGCGAGCCGGAGATTAAGCCATTAATTATAGAAAGCCGCCAAGGTTCTACAGCAGCAGGAGTAACAAGCGCATCAGTAAGAATAGAAAGCATCCCCGTATCTTCTGAAGCTGCTAATGAATTAGTCACAGTCCAGTTTTTTAGGGCGTCCCATATCTTTGATGCATCTGGAAGCCCTACCATGCCGAGATTTCTTAATAATAAAACGTTTTCAATAGATGCTTCTGGCAAACGTAGGACAAGCCTATTTATAAATAGGCTTTTGCGAGCCAAACCTTGCTCAGGATTAGGAGAAAGTTTTTCCAAAATACGCAGTGCTGACACACATTCATCAAACTGTGGATTTATGCTTTCATCAATCTCATAAATACGCTGCAATAATGGGAGATCAGAAAAATGAAGTATTTGCGCTCCCACTTGCTCAGCCAACTTAACGACAGGAGCTGCTTCTGCTTCCCCATATAGGATCCCGGCAGCGAGGGAAGATGAATGAATAACATTTCCAACCACACGGTATGATGACCAGCGAGAGGCAAGAGAATTGGGTGTGCAGATAACTGATGGTGTAATCTCATCGATAATATCTTGCGGTCCGAAACTCAGCCGAAATGAAAATTTCGAACGCATTTCAGGCCATAAATGAACCCAAAGAGATGCTATCAATTCATCGAATTTCTGCAATCCAAATCTAACCACAGGCCCCCGCCCACGAGTTACTAACGCATCAGCAAGCGAAACCAATTCAGGAATGGTCTGTTGGGATTTCACTAAAGCAGGGAACTCGAGAACTTCAAGTACTTCCGGAAGTACAGGTTCGGTGAGCAACATTTCGAAAAGTGGGCTCAGATCAGGCAGGTTAATGATTTCTTCAAGCGGGACAATAACTGCATGTGAAAACACCATACCAGGTCGAGTTGCTGCTGGATCAGCAAATGTGCGAGCTAGAACATAGTATTTTCCATGTGGGAAACCACTCACAAAAGGGGACCAATTTACACCAAGGGGTGCTGCGTCAGGTAAATCTAAATATGAAGTCAGAGCGGAAATAATTGGAAGATCGGAACTTGATAAACGGAGGCCATGTCCTCCACGAGACTCACCATAAATAGCTTGCTCGACCTTCACGCCTTGACCTCTTTTACAGAACTATTATCTAACAACTGCTGTATAGGGAACGTTAGATCACTGGTTCTCTGCCCATCAGGAAGAACAATGTAACCAAATTGCTCAGGACCCCGTACTGAGTATTCCATATCTCTGTCCATACTAGTCAAGGATCGTTCAAGGGCTGACAAACCCAGTACCAAAGGCTCCTTCCAAGTGCTCTTTAGGAAATTGAAAAACATCGGAAGCCGTTCACGCAAAACTGCTTCTGGCTTCTCCTGAATATCTGTCCCTAATTCATCCCAACAGCTTAGAAGTACGCATATACGTGGGCTATCTAGACTAGTGGTTCTAATTGCGCCCCGAACGTAAAGTAATACTTGTAATAATTCTATCAACCGAGCTTGATCGGAAATCTGAATTTGATGATTTTCTTCGCCACTGCCACAGATATCATGTAGCGGTTTTGAAAAAATGTCATCGTTCGACCTTATTTGCTGTAATCGAACAAGTAATAACCACGCAGGAGAATTGATAACTCGGCCGCCCCAAGCTACGGGAACGCGTCGAGTTGTAGACATAGCTTTAATCTGCTCACCACCATAATCAGGCCAAACCAATTCGGCTTGCGTACCATTAGAGTCAGATATCGGCCAAATACTATCAATATAAAGTGTCGTAGGAGTATGGTCTGCTGACATTCCTTCATTCAGCTTTTCCATTGCACCTTCAAAAGGTTCCAGATTACTAGCAGCTCCATCCATACGTAACTGCCCATCCCCCTTCATTAGCCTTTTTAAAAGCTGTGCTCCGTAATGTGTCTTACCTACTCCTGATTCACCAATTAACAGAATCGAGTTTTCGTTTGTCATTATCTGGTACCAAACATAAACAGAGGGTCAGAAACAGAAGATTGGATTGGAGGTAAGCTAACAAAGTCACGCCGAATCTCTAATGTCCAATCGAGAAGGTCTTGAAGGCCACTTCTAATATCAGGGTCTCCCTCGGCATCAGCCTGAACACTTACAAAAAACTCTGGAGTATTCGGCATGAGATTAAACACTGTCTCTCGTACCATCGCTTCCATTTCAGGAGCAATTGAAATATCTGATTTAGTCCAGACAAGTGCAACAGGTCTGCTTCCAGCTTCAACAGAAAGGCGACGAGCTAGTAATTGAAATGAATTACGCGCACTTCCCATGTTTGGCCCGGATAGCGCACCTCGATCCGCAATTAATAGAAAAACATCAGCATACTTTGCTACCCAACGAGCCCCTTCCCCATCAACTGCTTCGCGATTGATAGCCCATTTCTGGAACCACTCTCCAGGAGCATCAGCAAAAAGGTAACCACAGTCCTTGCCAGTCAAATCTCTAAATCCAAGATGTAAGAGGCCAGGAGTGCGTCCCCCACGACTAGTTGTATGTGGAGGAAAGTTTGGTGGTTGTCCTGGGCTCCATCGGAGTGCATTTGCAACGGCTTCCCAGCCAGCGAAGGAATAAGATCCCGAGAAACACCGCTTACCAGCGCGAGCAAGACCTCGAGATAAAAGCAAGTACCAAGCAGCAAGCAATGTAGTTTTACCAGCATTCTGTGGTCCAACAATCCCAACCAGTAATGGTTTTTGACGTGCTGCCACAAATCCTAAATCCGTAAGCCCCAAGGCACTTCCTGACCATGGGAGCAATAACTCATTAGTTGCTAATTCCCCTCGGTGCCCTTCAGCACCGCTCTTTTTTTTCCAGGCCGAGCAGCAAGTATGATCCAAATGGCCTAAATCACATGTGCTATCTGGTGCGAAGCATGTCGTTCGCGAACAAGTTATCATTTGTCTTAACTCCCACGCTTCTTAGCCTTAGTAACACTTTGCGTAGCTTCAGCAGCTTGTAATTCGCGGAAGAACCAAGACGCCCATTCGGGTAAGGTCAGTGAGGTCCCTGCTGGAATACCGATCTTCTCACGCAAGCGCTCATCATCAAGGTCAGAACGAATGATATCTAATGAACCTAAAATGGGTCTACGTCCGTCATTAGCAGGCAGTAACTGAGACGCTACGTTGCGTAACTCACTCAATTTATCTGAACTAATTAACTCGCTTAGAAGGCTACGAACTGAAATTTGTTCATCGTTATCGATGCCAGGTAAGCTCAGTACTGTTTCGTAGAGGAAGGCAACAACACTTGCAGGAGAGAAAATAGGTACTTGTTGATGCAAATCATAAGCCATAAGCACAGCAGCGGTGGGCTTTGGCAATCTTCGATAGCTTATACGCGCTGAAGGGGAATAAAGAGTTTCTTTCCACCAAATCAGGTTTGTACGCCGCTGCAAACCTGACGTAGCTATACCCACTGACTTAATTGCATCTTCAACGTAATGTGTAATGGTCTGAGATAACTGAAGATAATCCGTAGATAGGTCAATTTTTCCCAGATTTGAATCCTCAATTGCGGTTTCAACTGCATTAGTGATTGCAAAGGCAGCTCTTGTCCCAAACTCAGTTACCCATGCTTGGTTTTGGCTATGTGGAGAAGCATTAGGATTACCATTAGTAGGGCCTGCATTCGTAGTTGGCCCTGCTGCTGCATGAAGTTCTTTCTCTAACAGTTGCTTATCAACACCAAACTCTGCCACAGTTATTTCGATTGGTGCTGGCGTCACGACTGGCATTGAGGAGACTTTTATTGACTGTGGGGTTGACCATTCATTCTCAGCACGTGCATCAACCCGCTGCTCGATATCTGCAACCACATCTACCCAGATTGATTGCTCGTTTGCAGCCTCCATATGAGGCAGTACGTTACGAGCTGATGATATAAAAGCTAGGCCAATTTTATCATCGCTTGATGCTTGGACGAGTGCTTCAAGCAAAATAGCTCTAATAACCGTCACTGGCGAGCCTGCAAACGTGTTTATGTAAGTAGGCCAACGCTTGATCAAAACCGCGGTAGCTTCCGTAATAACAGGATCATCAACTGGTGCCTGAGGATCGAATGCAATTAAGCAAAACGGAGTTGCCTTTTCGGGCGTTTTTTTTAAGATACCTGCAAGATCTCTTGCTGCATCCTGCAGTTTTTCTAATTTGGTATCATCGCTGTTAAGTTCCAGAAGACCTGCTTTAAGAAACCCCAGTAACACTTGATTACTCATATCGATTTCATCCCTTTTTATCCGCAGTAGTGCTAATGTTACTATAAGAAAAAAAATACACAACATACTGATGTAGAACAATAATCAACTCCGAAGATGAATCTACAACTCGAAGCATTTTCTCTATTGTATTTGTGATAATTGGCTCGGAATACGTATTCTCTTAAAGCACCTTCTTAAAAGCAGCTTTCACATTTTCATCCTCTGCTAGCCACCGAAGCACTGTGCGTTCCAACTCGTGATAGATTAGTATAGGTTTTCACCTTTTATTGTTTGTGCCTCAATAAAAGGCCACAACTCATCCTCAATACAATCAAACACTTAGAATCAACCTCTCTAGCCCAAGTCTAAGCAAACACCCAAGCAAGGTTGATCACATGAACAAAATAGCATCAGCAAGCAACACTCGCTCGAATTTCGTCAGGAAGCTCTCTGAAAATATCGGTATGATCACTGCCGCTCGTAAACTCAGTCAGTATGAATCACAACTCTATACCTAACATTATAAGCAACAGTAGGCTTTCTCCAGCTTTGAACGGGAGAAGTTCGGCTTCATGTAATTTTCTTGGCAACTGCTTTTGATGATGATTGTCGTCTGTCAAGCCACTCCCGTTAGCCCTGCTGCTGACGGACTTTAACTTTTGCCTGGTACAATTGTCCAACCGTCAAATCGGTGATCACAGGGCTCGTTATTCATTGCCTTCACCACGCAGCTCTTTCGGGTTGTCATCGAGGACGTTATAACCGGGTTCAGTTGCGAGCTGACGTGCGGGGTGCCGAGGTGAACCTTCTCTTTCTGCCGCTCATCCTGCAGACGCAACTCATATTGCGCCGGTGTGCGCAGGATATTGCGCTTGTAATTCACACTGGTGACGGGGTCAGGGGTGTCGTGAGTCGTGTAGCGCAAAGGCGATGAACGGTTTATACGGATGGCCGCCGTCAAACATCACGAAGATTTCAGTACCCACCAGCAGCCGTCGTAGGTGTCCCCGGCGTAAGGCCGGGCCAGACGTACCCACGGGCTTTCATATCCCGGCTTCCAGCTTACAAGGTCGAAGTCGAACTTAACTCGGTAACGGCCCGTCTTGTCGATATGGCTATAAATATCATTGCTGGTGAAGCTGGTAAACCGCCGTACTGTTGGTCAGAAAGTCAGAGCTGGAAGGTTCTTTCTCGAATGAAGGGGTATTAAGCAGATACATCACGTTTTTACTCACCGGAGACCATCAGCAACTAGCAACACTGTTTCAGCAGTCTGTCCTGCAAGTCACGCTGACTGAGCTGGACAATGGCTGGTTGACTGACAGGCTAAAGGAGGTACTGAGCCTGGTCGATGTGAAGACGCTCGATCACCTGGTTGTCGGTCAGGATGGCATTGTGTCGTTTGCAGAACGAGGTTGGATATGAAAATCATCAGTAAACGCCAGGCCATGGCCTTGTACCGACAGCATCCAGACTCCCGACTGTTTCGCTTCTGTACCGGCAAATATAAATGGTCTGGCAGCATCTGCCATTATGCTGGCCGGGAAGTTCAGGACATATGCGGCGTTCTGGCCGTGTTTGCTGAACGTCGTCAGGACCACAATGGCCTTTATGTCATTCTTCGAAGTGTCACTCTCAATTAATCCTTCCCTTTAATCAGGAACAATAATGAACAATCACTCAGAATCCGGCACCAGGCCGGAGAATCCCGCCATCCAGCAGTGGGGACTGAGGCGCGATATAACACCGTGTTTTGGCGCACGTCTGGTACAGGAAGGCAACCGACTGCACTATCTGGCTGACCGAGCAGAATTTAGCGGGGCGTTCACCGATGATGTTGCAATGCGCCTTGACCAGGCATTTCCGCTCATGATGAAACAACTTGAACTGATGCTGACCAGTGGAGAGCTTAACACTCACCACCAGCACCGCGTTACGCTACACCACAACGGCCTCACCTGCGAAGCCGACACACTCGCCTCCTGTGGCTATGTCTACATTGCTATCTATCCTGAGCAGACTGAGCCGCAGTAACCCCCTGCTTATTCCCTTAACATCACAGAGTAAACATCATGCAAACCATATCATCACACCCGACGCGGGCGACTCAGCCCTGCCTGTCACCCGTTGAAATCTGGCAGTTGCTGCTAACTCATCTGTTATCGCAGCACTATGGCCTGACGCTGAATGACACACCATTCAGCAATGGCTCCACCATCCAGGAACATATTGATGCTGGAATATCGCTCAGTGATGCAGTGAACTTTCTGGTAGAAAAATACGGGCTTGTGCGTATCGATCGGAAAGGATTTTCGTGGCAAGAACAAACCCCATATCTTTCCGTAGTGGATATTTTGCGAGCAAGGCGCTCTACCGGCTTGCTAAAAACCAACGTGAAATAAACACATGAATACAGAGCAGACTGAAGGAAAGCAAAATGCTAATCTCACAAACGAAGAGACTCCTACTGTAACCCCACCTCCCCTGCAAAAAACCTGACATTTTCTTTTAGGACCAACAATGGGACCAAAATGAAAATTGAACTGAATATTATCAAATACTAAACAACAAGTTACACAACCAATTCAGACTCCCCAGTGCAGATAGACCCGGCGATAATAGCGAAAAAGCCCACAACTTCGGTTGCGGGCTTTTTTGTGTCTGTTCGTCACCAACGTGTCAAAGCGAGTTCCAGTCCGGCAGCCTGTTCGCCTTTTTCCGCCTGTAGTGGAAAAGCGCCATAAAAAAGCCAAACAACAGGCCGGCGGCGAGGCTTAATGTCAGGGCCTCTTCACCGGTATATCCCTGATTTTTCCATACCATGAACCACATCAGCACGCCCCACAGCGGGCCAAACCAAATGCCGAAGAACAGCATATTCAGCCAGAAAGGCGCAAACGGCGGCGGTGGCATATTCACATCCATTCGCCACAGCAGGCGCAAGATTGGCGGCGCATAGTTGCTCCGCCACATCTTCTTTTCCTCCATCAGCGCTATCGCCTTGTCCCTTCGTTGTTCAAACGTCATCGTTCGCTTCCTTTCAGTGGAAATTGCCTATCTGGTGAGATGATACGCGCTTAAGCCCTATTCCCAAATATCCGGCATGCCCGCAGGCATGCCGGACGCTACCTCACCGCCCCTCTTTCTCCCCCAGGAAGAAATACCACAGCGGAATGGAAAGCAGCAGGGTGAACACCAGCGTATACAGCAGCACCATCAGGCTCTGCATGATCACCATCTGTGCGCTCCAGTCACCGAACGGCAGCTGAAACTGTTCGACGGTGCCGCCGAGGATCGCCCGGCCCATCACGCAGCCGACCGCCACCGCCACTGTCGCCACCGCCGCGCGGAACTTGCGCACCTCGGCGCGGCGGGCGGCCGCTTCCGGCGTTTCGTCCTGAAGGCCTTGCCGCTGCACGCGCCAGCGCCACACGTCCGCCAGCAGCAACGCCGCGAGGCTCACGCCCATTACCGGCAGGCAATAACCCAGTACGGCTGCAACCAGCAGCGTGACGACGCGTGCCGGCAGGGAAAGCGCCAGCCAGGCGGCAACCAGCGTATGCACCGGATGCTGCGCCCCCGCCGCCGGGCGGCGGCTCCACCACATGCGGTAACCCAGCGCAATCATCAGGCACAGCCCGAGGCCGAACGCCGCCAGCAGCAGCTGATTCGGCAAGCCGAACAGAATGCCCATGTGGGCGTCGATGCCCCAGCGGGTCAGCTTGGCGATGAGTGGGAAGGTGTCGAACCGCACCTGATCGATGACGGCGAAGCTTTGCGGCGCGATGGCGACCGCGTCCACCTGCGTCGGCCAGCTGCGATCCACTTCGGTCACCGTCCAGGCTTTGCCCTCGCCTTTCGGCTGGCGCAGCTCGACCTTGGCGGCGTCGATCCCGGCGGCGCGCGCAGCGTGCAGCGCCCGATCCCAATCACCGTTCAACGCATTGGCCTGCGCGGCAGGGCCCATCTTCATGCCCGGCATCATCCCGCGGTGCTCGGCGTGCGGATCGGCCGGCGTCTGCGGCGCATCGGCCTGCAGGCTGGTGTTGACCTGCGGCGTCAGCCAGCCCAGGTTGGCCCGCAGTGCGTCGATGTTGCTGCCGGCCCACTGCGACCAGGTCAACCCGGTAGCCGAGAAGAACAGCAGCCCGGCCAGCAGCGCCACGCCCAGCGTGATATGCCAATGGCGGCTGGCGGCGAAGCCCCCTTTTGCCCTTTTCAGCTTGCGCTTCGGCCGCGTCGCCAGCCACAGCGCCACGCCACCCAGCGCGGCCACCCACAGCCAGGAGACCGCCAGCTCGCTGTAGTTGCGCCCCAGGTCGCCGAGCAACAGGCTGCTGTGCAGCTTGTCCAGCCAGGTGCGCAGCGGCAGCACGCCGGAGGTGCCGTACACCGTCATATCGCCCTTGATCGCCAGGGTATAAGGGTCGACAAACAGCGCGCGCGACTCAGAAGCGCCCAGATCGGCGCCCGCGAACTGTACGCGCGTGGTGTCCATTGCGCCGGGCGCCGGACGCACGGCGTAAATGCGCGCCTCGTCACCCACCGCGCGGCGGGCGGCGGCGATCTGGTCAGCCAGCGATCTCGCCTGCCCGTGCGGTTCGGTGAAAAGCGCATCGCGATACAGCGCCTCTTCAAGCTGCGGCGTCAGCACATACAGCGTGCCGGTCAATGCAGCGACCAGAATAAAAGGAGCGACCAGCAGGCCGATATAAAAATGCAGCCGTCTGATCAGGTTCAGCATCGCGCCACGCGGCGATGCGGCAGGTGGAGTTTTGGTTATTGAAGACATGGCCTTTCTCGTTTTTCAAACTGTGCGCGCAGGCAAACCGTCCGCAGCGATACGGACGGCGTTACCCATGATCAAGCAATAGGGAAAAACGGTTGGCCGGGCGGCCCGCGCGGGCTCGGCCGCAGAGTAAGGCGCCGAAGGGGCGGAGAAACGATGCGCGGCGCGCAAGGCAGGCGCGCGATGCGCGCCATCAGCCACAGCAGCGGGACGAATGCCCACAGCAGCAGCGGCACGTGGATCAGCAGCTCGCAATAGCCGCAGAAAATCATCTCCGCAGGATCCATGCCGTGGTGGCCGGCATGCTCGGCGGCGGGCATCGCCATCGCGTGCATGTCGTGCGGCATGGCGGCGTCCGGTTGCGCCATGCCGCCCATCATCGGGTGGTGCATCAGCGATTTCGACACCACCGGCGCCACAAACAGCAACAGCACCGCCATAATGGCGATGCAGGCGGTAAAGCGTTGCTGTAGCTGGCGTGACACTCTCATCGCGGCGGCGAATTAACCCGGTCGGTGGCGAACAAGCGGCCAGTGTAACCCGCGATGCGCGATGAGGTGAAAGAAAAGTCAGGTTTGTCTTACGCGCCCCCGACGGCGGCGATCACAGCACCCGCGAATAGACCCGCGAGGCTTCGCCCCAGGGGTGATACCCGAGCCCGTTATAAACGAAGCCGTTGCGCTCGTAGTAGCCCTCCAGATCGGTGCACAGGTGCAGCTGCGGGAAGCCCAACCGGCGGGTTTCCGCCGCCACATGCTCAATCAGTTTGGCGCCGTAGCCCCGGCCGCGCTGCGTTTCCTCTACGTAGAGCGCACACAGCCAGGGATACAGCTCGCCACGGCTGATAAAGTCGTTGGTGATGAGCCCCGCACAGCCGAGGATCTGGTCATTTTCCATCAGCAGGTACCACTGCGGCAGCGGGTTGGCGGCGCCGAGGCTGCAGTTGATGGCGTCTTCATACATCATCAACGTCTCTGCCGTGGCCCAGTGCCGCTGAAAATACGCAATGGCGCGCGGCGCCAGCTCGGGCGCTTGCCGCACCGAAATCATGTCCATCGTCATTCCCGTTATTCATGTTGTCAGCGTAGAATTATGCAGCAATATGCAGGGTATGGCAGCGGCATTCCGCCGCCGTCATTCACTAAGGAGTCATCATGACGCAAAACATCTATGACAATCAGGCTTTCTTCGACGGCTATGCGCAGCTCAGCCGCTCGCAGCACGGCCTGGACTGCGCGCCGGAATGGCCCGCCATCCGCCGCATCCTGCCGGATTTGCAGGGAAAAAGTGTGGTCGATCTCGGCTGCGGCTACGGCTGGTTTTGCCGCAGCGCGCGCGAACAGGGCGCCGCCGACGTGCTGGGATTGGACGTCTCGGAAAAGATGCTGGCCAAGGCGCGGGAGATGACCGCCGACGCGGGCATCGAGTACCGTCGGCAGGATTTGGCGCAGCTGCAGCTGCCGCCGGAAAGTTACGATCTGGTCTACAGCTCGCTGACGCTGCACTACCTCGAGGATTTGCCCGCGCTGTTCGCCACGGTGTACGCCGCACTGAAACCCGGCGGGCAGTTCATCTTCACCGCCGAGCACCCGATCTACACCGCCCCGGCGCAGCAGGGCTGGCTGACCGACGGCAACGGGCAGAAATCCTGGCCGGTCAACGGTTACCAGCGAGAAGGCCAGCGCGTTTCCAACTGGCTGGCGGAAGGCGTCATCAAGCAGCACCGCACGCTCGGCGGCTATATCAACCCGCTGGCGCAGCAAGGGTTTATCATCCAGCATTTGAACGAATGGGGCCCCAGCGCGCAGCAAATCGCCGCTAATCCGGCGCTGGGCGAAGAGCAGGAGCGCCCGATGATCTTCATTCTCGCCGCCCGCAAACCCGCCTGATTGATCCACAGTAAACCGTTCACACCACCACAGTTGGGGAGGCCGCCTCCCCCCAACGGCTATTATGCCGGCAACGCCACCCCGTGCGCCGCGAAGTGCGTCAGCGCCTCACCTTCCATACGATATCGCACCCACTCGCCCTGCGGCTGCGCGCCGATGCTGAGGTAGAAATCGATGGCCGGTTGGTTCCAGTCCAGCACGCTCCACTCCAGGCGACCGCACTGCCGTTCGCACGCCAGCTGGGCGATGTGCCGCAGCAGCTTTTTACCGGCGCCCGCGCCGCGATGCTTCGGCGCCACGTACAGGTCTTCCAGATAGATGCCGTTTTTACCCAGCCAGGTGGAGTAACTCATAAAGAACACCGCATAACCCGCCGGCTCGCCGTTTACCGTACAAATCAACGCTTCGGAACAGGCGCCCGGCCCAAACAGGCTGCGTTCGATATCTTCCACGCTGGCCAGCACCTGCTCGCGCGCCTTTTCGTACACTGCCAGCTCGATAATCATATCCAGAATCAGTTTGGCGTCGCTTTTTTGCGCCGGATAAATCTCAATGGTCATGGCAAATCCTGAGTGTGTTAATGACTGTGCTTGCCAGCATATCGCGCCTCAAATACTGTATGAACTGCATTTTCATCAACAGGTAATGAATATCATGCATCTGGATTTGAAGCGTCTCGATCTCAACCTGCTGCTGGTGTTCGAAGCGGTCTATCGGCTGCGATCGGTGACGCGCGCCGCGGCGGAGCTGGCCCTCAGCGCGTCGGCGCTGAGCCACGCGCTGATCCGGCTGCGCAAGGCGCTGGCGGACGAGCTGTTCTACCGGGTCGGTAACGACATGCACCCGACGGTGTATGCCGACAGCCTGGCTCCGACCGTCAGCGAAAGTCTGGCGCTGCTGGCCAAAGGGCTGCATCCGCGCCCGCGCTTCGTCCCCGCCGAAAGCCGGGAGAGCTTCACCTTCGCCATTACCGATTACACCGCCTTCGCGGTGTTTCCCGCGCTGATGGCGCAGATGCAGCGCCTGGCGCCCGGGCTGTCGTTTCAGCTGCGCTATTCCGAGCGCAAGGTGGCGCTGAACGATCTGCTGGCGGGGCGCATCGACTTCGCGCTGGGCTTTACCGAAACTGACGGCGAAAGCTACCCGGAGATCGACGAGGTGAACTGGCTGGAGGATGAGTATGTGGCGATTTGTTCACCCGCCTTCAGCATAAAATACGGCGAACTGACGCTGGAAAACTACCTGCGGGCGCGCCATCTGGTGGTGACGCCGTGGAACGAACAGCGCGGCGTCATTGACTACCAGCTCGATAAGCTGGGGCTGCAGCGCGATATCGCCATCCGCACGCCTTCGCTGCTGGGGGCACCGTTCATCGTCGCCGACAGCGAACTGGTGATGAGTATGCCGCGTTACGCCGCGCAAAAATTACGGCAGGCGGTGGCGCTGGATATCCACCCCCTGCCGTTTCCGGTGCCGCCGTATCAGATCAAAATCTACCTGCACCGCAAGAACGGCCGGCCGGAGGCCTGCCGCTGGTTGCGGCAACAGCTGCAGGCGCTGGCGACGTTATAACGCGGGTTCGCCGATCGGCAGATACCCCTGCCACAGCGGCCGGGCCGGTTTGCCGTGCGGGTTGGCCCGCAGATGCACGTGGTAGCCCTGCAGCGCGTGCAGCAGCAGGCAGTCGTCCACCTCGGCCAGGTCATCCTTGTGCTGCTGCGCACTGTCCGTTAGCAGCACCCGTTTGGCTTTCTCCTTCGCCTCGTCGGCGGAACGCGCCACAAACAGGCCGAACTGGTGCAACTCCGCCAGCTCATCGCTGCGGTAGCCGCCAACGTTGACGAAAAACAGCTTCTCTTCACCGGCGAACGGCGCAGGCTCCAGGCTCACGTCGTAACCGTCCGCCCAGTCGATGCGCGCATAGCCGTCGACATGCACCTTGCGCTTATCGCCGAACCACTTTTCACGCAGCAGCGGATACGCCTCTTCCGGCCGATCCGCCGCCGCGAACTGCACGTCGTGCAACTCAATATTGGCGCCCGGCGCCGTACCGCCCACATAAAACATCAATAATCCCGGCATGTTAGTCTGCTCTCCTTAGTGATAATCGCTGTATAATTTAATACATAACGAAACACCTGCCAACGGCGGCGCCATTCTGTGTTATCAATAGATGAGGTTTAATCTGTTGTGGAGGAACGCATGGCATTCAATATCGGTGATTTTGTACAACGCACCACCGGCGGCCCAAAGATGACCGTGGTAGCGATCGACGGCGAAACCCTGGTTTGCAGCTGGAATGAACTGGGTAAAGAGCAGCGCACGGAAGTGCAGGCCAGCGACGTGGCGCTGTACCACGAAGACGGCGATTTCGGCGTCTGCTGAATGACCGGGGCGCGCCGCGCCCCGTTATCGCTTCAGGCGCGAATGTCCTGATAGGCTGGGGTGGTATCGAACTCATGCTTGGCGAACGGGCATAGCGGAATGATTTTACGCTGCTCCGCACGCATTTTCTCCACCACCAGCGCCACCAGCTTTTTACCGATGCCCTGCCCCTTCAATGACTCATCCACCCAGGTGTGATCGATAATGGTCAGTTTGTCGCCGCTCGGCACGAAAGAGATCTCAGCGATCAGCTTGCCTTGCTCATCATTGATATAAAAACGCTTCTCGTCTGCCAGTATTTTATGTTCCATATTATTTCTCCCTATATTTAAGTGCGCCGCTGGGGCAGGTGTCGATAACGCGTTTCACCTCGGCCGGCTCGGCATTGTCCGGCATAATCCACGGGTGGCGATTCAGGGTGAATATAGCCGCGTTGCCACGCACGCAGTTGGCGGAATGGCGGCATATCGCGCTGTTAAAATAAACGTCAATCTTGTCGCCGGAATAACGGCGGTAACCGGCGGCGGTCAATTCCTCATCCATCTTGGCCTCACATTGCCTGTTTTATTGTTTTGCTCCAGGCTCAAGTATAGGCAATGCCGCCGGCTTCACCACGCGTCTCGCTCACCGAAAAAAGTGGCGCAACCGCCCGCCGCCGCTAGAAAAAAACGTAAATTGTTCTAATATTTAATCAGCAAGACAACATCATTCCGACAGTGGCTAAGGAGTTCGAAATGGGTGATAGCTCAAAAGACGGCGTAATTCTGCTGTCCCGCATATTACTGATGGTTCTGTTTATCATTTTCGGCTGGATGAAACTGGTCAACTTCGGTGCGACCGTCACGGCGATGGAAGGCTATGGCACGCCGATGCCTTATTTGGCAGCGATCGTTGCCGTGGTGGTGGAGTTTATTTTCGGCATCGCGCTTATTCTCGGTCTGTTTACTCGCCCTATCGCGGTCATTTTCGCCCTGTACGTGTTGGGCACCGCGTTTATCGGCCATCCGTTCTGGAAAATGACCGGCATGGAAATGATGGGCAATGAAATCAACTTCTTTAAAAACATCAGCATCATTGGCGGCTTGCTGTTGCTGGCGGTAACCGGCGCCGGCCGTTATTCGCTGGACTATAAAATATTTAATAAATAATTCATCGATGGCCGGCGATATTCGCCGGCCATTTTATTTCGGCTATCCTTTCAACGGCTGCGCTTGGCGTGGCGCTCAAAGTTTTCTGCCTTGGCCTGCGCTGATTTACGCAGCGTGACATAGCAGGCACCCTCGCCGCCGTCGCGCGGTAAGGCGCGGCAAAACGCCTGTACCTGTTCAAACTGTGCCAGCCACTTGGCGAGGTAACTGCGCACGATATTCGGATGGCTTTCGTTCTGCCGCCCGCGGCCGTGCACGATCAGCAGCGAACGCAGATTTTGCGCCTCCGCCTGCATAATGAAACGGAACAGCGCCTGCCGGCTGGCTTCAACCGGCTGACGCAGCAGGTTCAGCGACGCCTGCGGCGGGTAACGCCCGTTGCGCAGTTTGTCCAGCACGCCCTGCTGAATGCCTTCCCCTTTGAACTCCAGCGGCTGTTCACAGGGGATCACCTCGAGAAAATCGGTGCTGAGGAAGTTTTCCTGCCGCAGCCGCTGCGCTTCGCGCCGCGCGCTTTTGTCCACCGCCGCCTGCGGCTTGAGGTACAGCGTCTGCCGTCCGCTCTCCAGCGGCACCACGTCCGCCATCGCCTGTTCAAAAAAGTCTTTTTCCTGCTCGCTCATGTTCCACCTCTCTTGAACGGCAGCCTTTACGGCTGGGAATGGGGTCGATTGTAAGACGCCTTGGCGCGGTTGCAAGCCGGGAATTGTCAGCGGCATTTGTCTCATTTGTCGTCAACGGGTGAGCTTGCGAACAGTTTTCGCTATACTGCTAAGCCATCATTGAGTGCCGCAAAGGATCGAGCCCATGACAATGCGCGAGCTGGAAATCCAGTTTCAAAATGCGATGAATGAGTTGCAGAGCAGCTTCGAACGGCAACACCGCGAATGGCAGCAGAGCTACCAGGCGCTGCAGCAACTGCTGGAAGAAGCCAAACAGCGCGAAGCCGCGCTGCGGGCGCAGAATGAACAACTGGCGCGCAAACTGAGCACCGCCAGTTCGGTGCCGGAACAGCATGCGCTAGTCAAGCAGATCAAAATGCTCGGCGCCCATCTGGACGCGCTGGCCAAAGACGCGGCCACCTTCAATCACCACCTGCGCCAACAGAGCGCGGTCGGTAATTTCAGCGGCGAACAGCATTGATAGCGGGCGCTGTCGCACAGCGCCTCCCGCCCCTCTTCTGGCGTATTGAGAGTGTAATAAAGCCTAAATGACCTGGATCATCCTCGCCGCCCTGATCGTCGTATTCATTATCGGTTACCGCATCTTGACGTCCGACACCCGCAAAGCCATCGATTCGCTGGCCCATCTGCTGAGGGTCAAGCCGATGCTGATCGAATCGATGATCCAGGAAATGGGCGGCCGCCAAAGCCAGACCTTTATCCGCATGCTGAACAACGGCTACACCGAAGAGATGCACCAGGCGGCTTATCTGCTGTTCATCTACCTGACGTTTATCAAACAGGCGGACGACGAGCAGATTGCCCTGTGGCGTGACGTGCTGCTGCGCGCCGGGCTGTCACCGGAGCTACACGCCGAGCACACCGAAGCGGCGCTGTTTTACTTCGCCGAGCTGGATATTGATGCGTTTGAACTGGCGCAATTCCGCCGCGCCTACAACGAGCGTTTCAACCGCGAAGCGTTGGCCCACGGCTGATAGCGTCCCCCGGGTCGGGGGACCGATTACAGGAACATGCTGTAAAGGTAGCGCGAAAGCGCTTCGCGCGAGCTGAAGCCGTGTGCGATGCCGTAGCGCTGGTTCGGGGTGTCGCTGCTTAAATCCAGGGGAAACTCCAGATACTGCTCGCTGAAGCGCACCGGGGAGGTCGGCGTGGCGAAATGCACGCTTCTCTCTTTCAGCGCCGGGTGGATCACCAACGCGGTTCTGCCCATCCGCGCTTCGCGATTCACATACACGTAGTGTGCGCCCTTGCGGTAACCATAGGCCTGATCGGTGACATAATCACGCTCAAAGCCGGTATTCTCCAACACTTTAGCCACTTCATCCGGCCGTAAATACATCGATTCCTCCTCTCATTCTGGACCGCTGAGCGACCTTACCGTAATCATTCACCGAAACAATGATTTTCTGGGAAGGAATCCGGGTTTCGGACTATTCCTGAATCAGGCCCGGCTGCGTTGCAGCAGGCGCAGGGTGAGCAACACCCCGAGCGCCACCAGCAGCGCCGCCGCCAGATAGATCGACGGCACGCCCGTCTGCCCGATCAATAGCCCGGCCAGCGGGCCGGTGATGCCCAGCGCCAGGTCGAGGAACGCCGAATAGGTGCCGAGCGCCGTGCCCTGGTTCTGCGGCGGCACCTGTTTCACCGCCTCGACGCCCAGCGCCGGGAACACCAGCGAGAAACCGGCGCCGGCCAGCAACGCGCCGGTTTGCACCATCCAGGGCTCGCCGGCCTGCCAAATCAACAGCAGCCCGACGATCTCAACCAGAAACGACGCCAGCGTCACCTTCAACCCGCCGTGGCGGTTGATGACATTGCTGAAGATCAGGCGAATGCCGACGAAGGCGCAGCTGAACAGCGTCAGCGAAAACGCCGCGCCGCTCCAGCCTTTGTCGGCGTAGTAAAGGGTGATGAACGTGGCGATCACGCCGAAACCGACGGTGCCCATCGCCAGACCGAGACCATAGGCCCAGATGCGGCCGAACACCGCGCTAAAGGCGATGCGCTGCCCGGCGGCGATCGAGACGTCCGGCTTGCCGCTCGCCAACAGCAGCGCCACCGCAACCGCCAGCACGATCAGCGCCGCCACCCCGGCCAATCCCCACTGCTGATTCAGGTACACGCCAAGCGGCGCCCCGGCCGCCATCGCCCCGTAGGTGGCAACGCCGTTCCAGGAAATCACCCGCGCGGTGTGCATCGCCCCGACCCGGCCGATGCCCCATAGCGTGGAACCGGTGCTGGCGAAGCTTTCGCCGACGCCGAGAAACACCCGCCCCACGCACAGCAACAGCAGGCTGAGCCACGGGTAACCGTCAACGCCGAACGCCAGCGCGTAAAACAGGCCGCTGGCACCGCAGCAGGCCAGGCCGAACAGCACCACCTTCTTCGGCCCCAGCTGATCGGCGTAACGCCCGGCGTGCGGGCGGCTGAACAGCGTGGCGAAGTATTGCGCGCTGATGATAAGGCCCGCCAACACCGAGTTGTAGCCCAGGTGGTCATGCACAAATCCCGGCAACACCGCCAGCGGCAGGCCGATGGTCAGGTAGCAGACGAAGGTGAACATCACCACGGACAAAATACGTCGGTTCAGCTGGAGGTTATTTTCTGCGGTCATCGAAGGTGGCTCGCATCGGACGGGGTAGACGAAGCCCTCCAGCATACCCCGATGAGATTTGATGATAAATGAGAGAGTTATAACGAATTATTATTTCGCTAACGATTTTGCCGCCACCCGCGCGCGCAGAAAATCGATAAACGCCCGCACCTTCTCCGGCACGTGACGGGTATTCGGGTAGAGCGCATAGATGCTCTGCTCAGGGAAACGGTGATCCGGCAGTAACCGCTGCAGCCTGCCGGCATCGATGTCGGGCTGCGCCAGCCACGCCGGCAGCAGCGCCACCCCGGCGCCATGCAGGGCGAACGCCAACAATGCCGCAGCGCTGTCGCCGGTAAGCGTGGCGGCGTCCGCAACCTTGAACAGCACCGCTTCGCGCTGCGGCGTGACCACCTGCCAGCTGAGCGGCGAACTGAGCCGGCTGTGGGCGATCCACTGCGCCTGCGCCAGATCCGTCAGCGAATGAATCGGCCGGTCGGCCAGATAACCCGGCGACGCCACCGGAAAAATGGCAAAGCTGTCGATCAGCGCCGCGCGGTGGCTGGAATCCACCAGTTGGCCCAGACGGATCGCCACGTCGAAGCGCTCAGAGATCAGATCGGCATGATAAGAAGAAGAGACATGCTGGATGCGCAGCCGCGGATGCTGTCGCGAAAATGCCGCCAGCGCCGGCACCACCACCTGGGCGCCGTACTCCGGCGTGCTGGTGATACGCAGCACGCCGCTCAGCCCGTGATGATCGCGACGCACGTCGTCCAGCACATTTTCCGCCTCCTGCAGCAGCTGCAGGCTGCGCTGGTAGAAGCGTTCGCCGGCATCGGTCAGCGACAGCCGCCGGGTGCTGCGCGCCAGCAGTGACACCCCCAGCTCGTTCTCCAGCTGCTTGACGTTAAAGCTCACCACCGCCTTGGTTTGCCCCAGCGCCGCCGCCGCCGCGGTAAAGCTGCCCGCTTCCACCACTGCCGCAAAGATCGCCAGACGCTGCAAATTCAGCATTTCGTCGCCCTTATTGTCAAAATAATTTTGACAGTGTAATCGCCCGCCGCCGATTTATCCGCACTTTTCCCCCCGATACACTGCTCGCCTTCAACCGGAGGCACCATGTCTTATCGCAGCAAAGTGGCAATCGTCTATCTGCTCGGCTTTTTCGTCGATCTGATCAATATGTTTATCGCCAACGTCGCCTACCCCGCCATCGGCCAGGTGATGCGGGCGTCGGTCAGCCAACTGGCGTGGGTCAGCAACGGCTATATTCTCGGCCTGACGCTGGTGATCCCGCTCAGCGCCTGGCTGGCGCAGCGCATCGGCGGACGGCGGGTGTTTCTGCTGTCGCTGGCGTTGTTCATGCTGGCCACCCTCGGCGCGGGCAACGCCGACAGCATCGGCGCGCTGATCGGCTGGCGCACCCTGCAGGGCATGGGCGGCGGCTTGCTGATCCCCATCGGCCAAACGCTGACCTATCAGCTGTACCGCAGCCATGAACGCGCCGGGCTGTCGGCCGCCATCATGTTGGTGGGGCTGCTGGCACCGGCGCTGTCACCGGCGCTGGGCGGCTGGCTCGTCGATCGGTTGGACTGGCGCTGGGTGTTTTTCGCCAACCTGCCGCTGGCGGCCCTGGCACTGGCGCTGGCGGCGCTGTGGCTGCGTGCGGAAACGCCGACGGCGGCGCGCAAACCGCTCGACGCGACAGGATTACTGAGCGCCTGCGCGGCGCTGACGCTGCTGCTGCTCGGCCTGACCCGGCTGAGCGAAGCCGGCCATCAAGCTTCCGGCGCGGCGCTGCTGGCCACCGGTCTGCTGGTGCTGGCCTATTATCTGCGCCATAGCCTGCGTACCCCGCAGCCGCTGCTGAACCTGCGGCTGGTCGCCGATCCGCTGCTGCGCAACGCCATGGCGGTTTATTTGTGCATTCCCGGCCTGTTCATCGGCGTCAGCCTGGTGGCGATGCTGTATTTGCAAAACCAGCTGGGGATGCCCGCCGCACAGGTCGGCGGCCTGATGCTGCCCTGGGCGCTGGCGTCGTTCCTGGCCATCACGCTGACCGGCAAAAGCTTTAACCGCCTCGGCCCGCGGCCGCTGCTGATCGCCGGCTGTCTGTTGCAAGGCGCCGGCATGCTGACGCTGGCGCAGATCGACCTGGCCGGGCAGCACGCGTTGCAGATCGCCGCCTTCGCCCTGATGGGGTTTGGCGGCAGCCTGTGCAGCAGCACCGCGCAGAGCAGCGCGTTCCTGCAAATCCCCGACGGCCAATTGGCGGACGCCAGCGCGCTGTGGAATATCAACCGCCAACTCAGTTTTTGCCTCGGCGTGGCGCTGCTCAGCCTGCTGCTGAATCTGCTGCTGACCGTGTTGCCGCCCGCGGCGGCCTACCGAACCTGCTTCATTCTGGCGGGCGCCAGCGTATTTATCCCGCTGTTGCTGTGCCTGCGCCTCGCCAACCGCGCCATCGTGCGCCAACTCAACGCTCAACAGGATGCTTTATGAACCCGTATTTTACCGAAGTGATCGACGCCCACATCGCCATTGAACGCTGGCTGGGCAAAGGCGCCGGAGAAGAGCAAGCGCTGCTGGCGCGCTTTACGCCGGAATTCAGCATGATCGCGCTGAACGGCGCGCCGCTGGATTTCACCGCGCTGTGCGCTTTTTTCCGCGCGCATCGCGCCGCCAAACCGGGATTGGAAATCGAGATAGAAGAGATGAAGCTGGTGGCCGAATGGCCGACGGGCGCGGTAGTCAGCTACCGGGAAAAACAGAGTCTGCCGGGACAAAGCGCCACGCTGCGCTACTCCACGGTGGTGTTTGAACGCCTGCCCGACGCGCTCGGCTGGCGGCATTTGCACGAAACTGCCGCAGCGCAATGATCACAGGAAGCTGCCGGCCAAAAACAATTCCCAACCGACGATCACCCCACACAGGGTTACCGCGCTGAAAATGACTTCAAACAGATAGCGATGGATCATCGTTCGTCGCCTCAAAAGAAGACACCCGGAAGAACCGGGTGTCTGGAATACGGGCTGGAGAGTGCGGAACCTTCCGGTTCCGCAACCATCAATTAATTAAGCTTTTTTACCGGCTTTTTTGTGGTGTTTTTTAGCGGCCTGAGCTTTCTGCACTGGCGCTTTTTTGTGGTGTTTTTTAGCAGCCTGGGCTTTCTGAGCTGGCGCTTTTTTGTGGTGCTTTTTAGCGGCCTGAGCTTTCTGGGCTGGCGCTTTTTTGTGGTGCTTAGCTTTCTTGTGATGCGTTGCTTTAGCTGGCGCTTTTTCAGCAGCAGCCGCTGGCGCAGCGGTAGTGGTGGTCGCAGCTGGCGCGGTGGTGGTAGCCGGAGCAGTAGCTGCGGTATCAGCAGCGAAAGCAACAGAAGACAGACCCATAGTGGCAGCAACGATCAGCGCTAATACTTTTTTCATCTTTAAATCCTCAGAGTGTTGTTTCGGTAAGCCCCGGTGGAGCCGTTGAAACAGATACTAGTGGAATCAAACCGCCGCTTCCGTGAGTGATTGGTTTCGCCGAGTAACCAAATGTACAAAGCCCACGCGCCGGCAAACACCTGCGTGACGGCGGTTTTTTTCCGTGATCGGCCACACAATTCTCGGCATGGTCTACACTTAAAAGACATGTGTCGAAATGGAGAGCTGAATGTTTAAGAAAGCGGAAAGAACAGAACGCGATATCGATCAGGACGTCACTCTGTTGGCCGATACGCTGGATGAAGTGTTGCGCGAGTCCGGTGATAAGACCAAAGAGGAACTGAAAGAGCTGCACAGCAAGGCGAAAGGCGTGCTGCGCGACGCTCGGGCGCGATTCAATGGCTCCACCAGTCTGACACAGCATGCGCGCGACGCCGTCGATCAAGCCGACAGCTATGTGCGTGACAAACCTTGGCAGGGCGTAGGGATCGGTGCCGCCGTCGGCATCGTGCTCGGCGTGCTGCTGGCCCGGCGTTAACACCCCTGCAGTCATAAAGATAAAACAGATGTGCGTCTGGCCCGCGGAAATCGCGGGCCGTTTAATTTGCGTGTTTAAACAGCTGTGCCAGCCCCTGTACCGCCCGCTCCGCCTCCTCTCGCCGGCTGAAATTGGCGAACCCCAGCAGTAACCCTTGCCCCACCGGATGGTCGATTCGCCAGTCAGACAACGCCTGCACCGCCAGCCCCTGCTGCCAGGCTTGCGCCGCCAACGGCGCATCCGCCAAGCCGTCGCGCAGCCGGGCCAACAGCTGAATGCCGCCCTGTTGCGGCACCGTCGTCAGCCACGCCCCCAGCTGCCGCTCCAACGCCTGCGTCAGCCACTCGCGCCGCTGGCGGTACAACGGCCGCATGCGTTTCAGGTGGCGATAGAAATGCCCTTGCCGGATAAAATCCGCCACGCCGGCCTGCAGCAGCGGCGGGCAACCGCAGCCACGCAGCCGGCTGCTGCGCGCGAATGTTTCCGTCAGACCGACGGGCACCACCAGATAAGCCATGCGCAGCGCCGGGAACAGCGTTTTGCTGAAGGTGCCGGCGTACAGCACCCGACCCTGAACATCGAGGCTTTTCAGCGGCGGCAGCGGCCGCCCGTGATAGCGAAACTCGCTGTCGTAGTCATCCTCGAGGATCCAGGCCCCGCGATGCTGCGCCCAGTCGAGCAGCGCCATGCGCCGCGCCAGGCTGAGCGAGACGCCGAGCGGGCTTTGATGGGTCGGCGTCACCACCGCCAGCCGCGCCTCAGGCGCCGTCAGAATACCGGCGGCCACGTCCATGCCCTGTTCATCCACCGGCACGGCGACCGGCCTGACGCCGGCGGCCAGCAGCAGCGGACGCGTGACCGGATAGCCGGGATCTTCGATCCATACCGCGTCGCCGGCATGTAACAGCGTCTCCGTCACCCAGTCCAACAACGCCGGATAACCGGCACAGAGGAAAATTTGCTCCGGCCGACAGCTGATGCCGCGCGACAAATGCAGGTAATGGGCGATCGCCTCACGCAGCTCAGACAGGCCGCCGGCCGGCGGCAGTGCCAGAGAAGCCACCGTGGAACCGCGCAGTTGGCGGGCGACAATGCGCTGCCACAGCGCCCGTGGAAACGCGTCCAGCGCCGGTACCCCCAGTTGGAAAGGCTGCAGCATGCCTTGCGGCTGCAGCGGATCGGGCGCCATTGCCGCCAGCGGTGGCGCAGCGGGGACCGCGCCCGGCGGCATGTGTGGCAGCTGTGGCGAGACATAGGTGCCCGCCTGCCCGCGGCTCTGCAAGAAACCTTCGGCAATAAGTTGCGCGTAGGCGCTTTCCACCGTAGCGCGCGCCACGCCCAGATCGCTCGCCAACCCGCGCACTGAGGGCAACCGGCTGCCTGCCGCCAGGCTGCTCTGGGTAATGGCGTCTTTAATCCGCTGGTAAATCTGCCGGTACAGCGGCTCGGCGAGCCGGCTGTCCAGCCGCAGCGAGGTCAGGAAAGTTGGCATTATGGCCCGGTTAAATAATCATTTTATGGCCCTATAGCATAGACCATAAGGCCGCTAAAGTAGCGCCATGATTTCGTTACTACCGATTGAGGTTGACCATGATTAAGCAACGTTTGAACTATGCCGAGCTGGCGCCCGCCCCGTACAAAAATATGGTGGGCGCGCTGATGGCGCTGGAGAAAGGCGCCCTGGACAAGGCGACCATCGAGTTGATGTTTATGCGCGTTTCGCAGATCAACGGCTGCGCCTACTGCCTGGACATGCACGGCAAAGCGCTGCGTGAAAGCGGCTTCAGCCATGCCAAGCTGGATACGCTGGCGGGCTGGCGCGTCAGCCATGAATTCAGCGAGCGCGAGCGCGTCGCGCTGGAATGGGCCGAGTCAGTGACGCTGATCGCCGCCACCGGCGCGCCGGACAGCGCTTTCGAGGCGCTGAAAGCGCACTTCAGCGATACCGAGATCGCCGATCTGACTTTCGCCATCAGCATCATGAACGCCTTTAATCGTCTGGCCGTCAGCATGCGTCAGTAATGCGCTCGACTCCCCCTCTTCACTGAGAGGGGGAATTTCTCACCCGCAAAAAATTTTTCCCTCGCCTTTTCCAGCCCCGGCGCGGCCTGCGCACCCAACCCCACAAAACACCATATATAGCGTGGTTGATAAAACAAATATCTACATATAGTATTTTATGAGTCAGCCGCAGGGAATGTCGTTCGGTTGATAACGCCGTCAGAAACGCCAGGAACGATGCTCCGTTATCTGACTTGCCCGCCTTTCCTTCAGCCTAAAGGTAAATGCGAATCATGAGCATTATTATTTACAGTAAGCCGGACTGTGTCCAGTGCAACGCCACTTATCGCGCATTTGATAAACAGGGGATTGATTATCAGGTGATCGACCTCACCCAGGATCAGCAGGCGCTGAACCACGTTAAATCCTTAGGTTATCAGCAGGTTCCGGTGATTATCGCCGGTGACGACCACTGGTCCGGTTTCCGGCCGGACAAAATCGGCGCGCTGGCGCTCACCTGCTGAGGCTCGACGATGAATCCGCTGGTCTATTTCTCCAGCAGTTCGGAGAACACCCATCGATTCGTTGAGAAACTGGGCCTGCCGGCGATCCGCATTCCGATCGCCGGCGCCCGCAGCAAATTGCTGATGGAACAACCCTATATCTTGATCGTACCCAGCTATGGCGGCGGCAGCGCCGTCGGCGCGGTGCCGATCCAGGTGATCCGCTTTCTCAACGTTCCGCAAAACCGTTCATACCTGCGCGGCGTCATCGCCGCTGGGAACACCAACTTCGGCGCAGCGTACGGCATCGCCGGCGACATCATCGCCAAAAAATGCCAGGTGCCTTTTTTGTACCGCTTCGAGCTGCTTGGCACGACGCAAGACGTTGAAAACGTTAGACAGGGAGTAACCGCATTTTGGCAACGACAGAACTGACCAGGCCCGAGACGGGCGCGCTGGATTACCATTCGCTCAACGCGATGCTCAATCTTTACGATGCGGAAGGCCGGATCCAGTTCGATAAAGATCGGCTGGCAGCGCGGCACTACTTCCTGCAGCACGTCAACCAAAACACCGTGTTCTTCCATAACCTGGAGGAAAAGCTGCGCTATCTGGTGGAGGAAGGCTACTACGAGCCGCAGGTGCTGGCGCAGTATGAATTCCCGTTTATCAAGCAGCTGTTCCAGCAGGCCTACGCCAAGAAATTCCGCTTCGAGACCTTCCTCGGCGCCTTCAAGTACTACACCAGCTATACGCTCAAAACCTTCGACGGCAAGCGCTATCTGGAACGCTACGAAGACCGGGTGTGCATGGTGGCGCTGACGCTGGCGGCGGGCGACACCGCCCTGGCGCAGGATCTGGTGGAGGAGATGATTTCGGGCCGCTTCCAGCCGGCCACGCCGACTTTCCTCAACTGCGGCAAACGCCAGCGCGGTGAGCTGGTCTCCTGCTTCCTGCTGCGCATCGAAGACAATATGGAATCGATCGGCCGGGCGGTGAACTCCGCGCTGCAGCTGTCGAAACGCGGCGGCGGCGTAGCCTTCATGCTGAGCAATATTCGCGAAGTGGGCGCGCCGATCAAGCGCATCGAGAACCAGTCCTCCGGCGTCATTCCGATCATGAAAATGCTCGAAGACGCCTTCTCCTACGCCAACCAGCTCGGCGCGCGCCAGGGGGCCGGCGCGGTGTATCTCAACGCCCACCACCCGGATATCCTGCGTTTTCTCGACACCAAGCGGGAAAACGCCGACGAGAAGATCCGCATCAAGACGCTGTCGCTGGGGGTAGTGATCCCGGATATTACCTTCGAGCTGGCGAAGAACAACGAAGAGATGTACCTGTTCTCGCCCTACGACGTCGAACGGGTGTATGGCACGCCGCTGTCTGAAATCAGCGTCAGTGAAAAATACCGCGAGATGGTGGACGACAAGCGTATCCGCAAGTCGCGCATCAACGCACGCGAGTTCTTCCAGGTGCTGGCGGAGATCCAGTTCGAATCCGGCTATCCCTACGTGATGTTCGAGGACACGGTCAACCGGGAGAACCCGATCGCCGGGCGCATCAACATGAGCAACCTGTGTTCGGAGATCCTGCAGGTCAACCGCGCCAGCACCTATCACGAAGATCTGAGCTACGATCGCATCGGCAAGGACATCTCCTGCAACCTCGGCTCGCTGAATATCGCCAAAACCATGGACGCGCCGGACTTCGGCAAGGCGATCGAGACCGCGATCCGCGCGCTGACCGCGGTGGCCGACATGAGCGATATCCGCTCGGTGCCGTCGATCGCCGAGGGCAACCGCAGCGCCCGCGCCATCGGCCTGGGCCAGATGAATCTGCACGGTTACCTGGCGCGCGAGCGCATTTTCTACGGCTCGGAAGAAGGCATCGACTTCACCAACCTCTATTTCTATACCGTGGCCTATCACGCCATCCGCGCCTCGAACCGGCTGGCGATAGAACGTGGCGGCGCGTTCGACGGCTTTGAGCACTCGCGCTATGCCAGCGGCGAGTACTTCGACAAGTACACCGAGCGCGACTGGCTGCCGCAGACTGAGCGGGTGCGCGAGCTGTTCGCCGCCGCCGGCATCGCCATTCCGGGCCGCGACGAGTGGCGCGCGCTGCGCCAGTCGGTGATGATGCACGGGCTGTACAATCAGAACCTACAGGCGGTGCCGCCGACCGGTTCCATCTCGTACATCAACAACGCCACCTCCAGCATCCATCCGATCGTCTCGCGTATCGAGATCCGTAAGGAAGGCAAGATCGGCCGCGTTTACTACCCGGCGCCGTACATGACCAACGACAACCTGGCGTATTACCAGGATGCCTACGAGATTGGCCCGGAAAAAATCATCGATACCTATGCCGCCGCAACGCAGCACGTCGATCAGGGGCTGTCGCTGACGTTGTTCTTCCGCGATACCGCCACCACCCGCGACATCAACCGCGCGCAGATCTACGCCTGGCGCAAAGGCATCAAGACCATTTACTACATCCGCCTGCGCCAGATGGCGCTGGAAGGCACCGAGGTGCAGGGCTGCGTGTCCTGCGCGCTGTGAGGCAATTTATGACGACCGTAACATCGGCGCCGCTGGTGCGCGCCATCAACTGGAACATTATCGAAGACGACAAGGATCTGGAGGTATGGAACCGCCTGACCTCCAACTTCTGGCTGCCAGAGAAGGTGCCGCTGTCCAACGATATCCCGTCCTGGGCCACGCTGACGCCGAAGGAGCAGCAGCTAACCATTCGGGTGTTTACCGGGCTGACGCTGCTGGACACCATCCAGAACACCGTCGGCGCGCCGGCCCTGATCGCCGATGCGCTGACGCCGCACGAAGAGGCGGTGTACTCCAACATCAGCTTTATGGAGGCGGTGCACGCCCGCTCTTACAGCTCAATCTTCTCTACCCTGTGTCAAACGCCGGACGTGGATGACGCCTATCGCTGGAGCGAGGAAAACCGCGCGCTGCAGAAGAAAGCCGGCATCATTCTGGCGCACTACCGCAGCGACGATCCGCTGCTGAAAAAGGTCGCCAGCGTGTTCCTCGAGTCGTTCCTGTTCTATTCGGGCTTTTACCTGCCGATGTACTGGTCCAGCCGCGCCAAGCTGACCAACACCGCCGATCTGATCCGCCTGATCATTCGCGACGAGGCGGTGCACGGCTACTATATCGGCTATAAGTTCCAGAAAGGGCTGGAGAAAGTGGACGCCGCACGGCGCCAACAGGTGAAAAATTTCGCCTTCGATCTGATGCAGGACCTGTACGACAACGAGGTGCGCTACACCGAGGAACTGTACGACGGCGTCGGCTGGACGGAAGACGTGAAGACCTTCCTGCACTATAACGCCAACAAAGCGCTGATGAACCTGGGGTATGAAGCGCTGTTCCCGCCGGCGATGGCGGAGGTCAACCCGGCGATCCTGTCGGCGCTGTCGCCGAACGCCGACGAAAACCACGACTTCTTCTCCGGGTCAGGGTCGTCCTACGTCATCGGCAAGGCGGTCAACACCGAGGATGAGGACTGGGATTTCTGAGAACATGACAGCGATGCCGGTCTTTCAGGCCGGTATCGTGCATTCAATACCCTTGTTCTTTCTGACTACGAATCGCCAGAACAAACGCCGTATCGATATCAGGGATATATTTGTAGAGCGCCAAATAACCGCGAACTTGCTGCCCAATAATCAATTCACGCAGCCCTGAGCCAAGGGCTCGTCCGATCAATGGATTATGTTCCAATACCGCAATCGCCTGGATGATTTCCTGAATGCGCCGCCCTGGATCCACGGCACCATACTGAGCCAAATGAGCGAGAATACGTTCGATATCATCCCTGACCTCTGGCGCCAACTCGACGTTTGCCATCAGCGCCCCAATTTTTTTACCGGAGGTTTAACAGCGTCAGTGTTACCGGCTGCGTAATTTTCCAAATAACCGCGCATCTCTTTCCAAGAGACCGTCTCTCCCGTCGCAATTATCTTGGCATAGCGTTTTTCCGCTTCATTCTCAAAGTCGCGGCGCAACTCTTCTTGCTGCGTTTTCTCCGCTATTGCCTGCAAAATAAAGCTGTGAGACGTCACGCCAGCCTGCTCGGCGACGGCAGCGACTCGAGCTTTAAGCTCATCTGGAATACGGATGGTCGTCGTCGACATAATCGCTCCTAACGTCGGTCAATCACATGTAGCTCAATTGTGCTACATGAAGTCTGACAGCGCAATAATGCAGAGGATTATTTCACCGATTGACGCAGCTCAAGCTGCCGCCAAATAGCGCGTTTCTCCGCGTCGCTGGCGGTCGGCCAGGCGGCGATTTCCGCCCGCGTGCGCCGGCATCCCCGGCACTGCTGGGTTTCGTCGTCGATGCGGCACAGGCTGACGCAGGGCGATCTCACGCCGTGCTGGAATTGCTGATTGTCGCCCGCCATACGCTGCCCTTGATGTGATGAGTTCCGCCACAGGATACCCGATCCTGCGGCGGCGCGTCGTCAATCAGATGATGCCGCCGTTGGCGCGCAGGGTTTGTCCGTTGATCCAGCCGCCGTCGGCCCCCGCGAGGAAGGCCACCGCTGCAGCGATATCGTCCGGCGTGCCCAGACGCTCCAGCGGCGCCATCTTCGCCAGCCGCTCGATAAGCTCCGGGGTTTTACCGTCGAGGAACAAGCCGGTGGCGGTCGGCCCCGGCGCGACGGCGTTCACCGTGATATTGCGGCCGCGCAGCTCTTTCGCCAGCACGCTGGTCAGCGCTTCGATCGCCGCCTTACTGGCGGCATACATACCGTAACCCGGCTGCAGCAACCCCACCACGCTGGAAGAGAAGTTGATGATGCGGCCGTTGTCGCGCAGGCGCTTCGCCGCCTCGCGCATCGCATTGAAGCTGCCTTTCAGGTTGATGTCGAGCAGGCGATCCACGTCTTCATCATGCATGTCCGCCACCGGCGCTAGCGCGATCACCCCGGCGTTATTGACCAGAACGTCGACGCCGCCAAACGCCTGTTCGGCGCTGTCGAACAGCTGGGCAACCGCAGCAGCATCGCTGACGTCGGCCTTGATGCTCAAGGCGCGGCCGCCGCGCTGTTCTATCTTGCCCACCAGCTCATAGGCCGGCGCCGGGTTGCCCGAATAGTTGATGATGACGGCAAAGCCATCGGCGGCCAGGCGCTCGGCGATGGCGGCGCCGATACCGCGCGATGCGCCGGTGACGATGGCGACGGAGGGAGTTTTCTGATTCATCGGGAGATCCTTAAAGAAAACGACGAGGGTAACGTTAATCATGCACTCTTTATCACGGCGAATAAGCCCCGATTCTCTGGCATCATCATCCCAAATTATCGAACAATGTCCCCAAGGCGCTTACGATGGCCGCCCGTTGGGCGGCCATCTCCCTTACAGCGCGCCGTAGTTCAATGGCACCCAGGTGTAACCGTCGCCCTGGCGGTTCAGATACCCCAACCCCGGGAACGACAGGTGTGCGCCCCCCACCAGCTCGCTCTGCCGCGCGCTGTCGCCAAATATCCGCAGCCGCTGAGCGACCGCCGCCTTGGCGTCATTATCAAAGCTGATAGCCACCTTCGGATGCGGCAACTGCACCGCTGCCACGTGGATAAGATCCCCCAACAGCAACAGCTTCTGGCCCTGGCTGGTCACCTGATACACGCTATGCCCCGGCGTATGGCCGTGGGCGGCAAAGGCGGCAATGCCCGGGGAAAGCTCACCGTCGCCGCTGAACGGCTTAAAGTGACCGGTCGCCTGATACGGCTTGATCGCCGCCTGAGCCCGTTCGAAGTTGCTTTTACTGCCCGCGCTAGCCTGTTTCAGTTTGTCCGCGCTTAGCCAGAAGTCCGCGTCCTGGCTGGCGGCGCGCACCACCGCATTGGGGAATACCGCCTTGCCGTCGTGCGTCAGGCCGCCGAGATGGTCCGGGTGCATGTGGGTCAGGTAGATCTCATCCACCTGCTCCGGCTGGTAACCCGCCGCGCGCAGGTTATCCACCAGCTTGCCCAGGCCGTCGCCCAGCAGTTGGCCGGCGCCGCTGTCGATCATCACCAGCTTATCGCCGGTATTGATCAGATAGGCATTGACCGAGGTGACCACCGGCAGGCTTTGATGCCGCTCGGCCAACCCGGCGGCGATCTGCTGCGGCGTGGTGTTTAGCAACAGCTTGTCCGCCGGCAAACGAATGATGCCGTCGGACAACGCGGTCACTTCAAAACTGCCCAGCATGATGCGATAAAATCCCGGCGTCGGGGTTTTAGCCTGCGGCGCGGCGGCCCCGGCCTGTAATGACATAACGGCCAGCGCCGCGCCCAGCAGACAACGTTTCCAGAACATGATGACTCCTTGCGAGAATTGAACAGCGCTAAGTATTGACGCAAAAATCCCGATGCGCCTGTTTAATAAATGCCTTTGATAAATATATGAACAATATATTTATTATGAATAATTTTGTTTGCCGACTCACACAACCCCAATCAATATTTTCCGGTTCGCGACTTCGTTATTTTTCTTACTCCCTAAACCACGAGTGAGGAAATATCATGAACTACCAATTCGAAAATCTGGTCTTTGAAGGCGGCGGCGTAAAAGGCATCGCCTATGGCGGCGCGCTGGAATTGCTGGAAGCCAAAGGCATCATGCCGCAGATCAAGCAAACCTCCGGCGCCTCGGCGGGCGCCATCGCCGCGCTGCTGGTCGGCCTGGGCTGCAGCTCGGCGGACGTCACCAAGATTCTGTCGGCGATGGATTTTAAAAAATTCCTCGATTATAACGGCGGCTTTTTCGGTACGATCCAGGATGCCTATCGCCTGTTTAATCAATACGGCATCGCGCCCGGCGATTATTTCTATCAATGGTCACGCGATATTATCAAGCAGTATACCGGCAACCCGGATATCACCTTCGAGCAGTTCGAAGCGATGAAGGCGGCGAAAGGGTTCAAGTCGATTTACTTTATCGGCGCCAACCTCAACAGCGGCCAGCGAGAGGTTTATTCTCACCGTACCACGCCGCGCATGAAAGTGGCGGACGGCCTGCGCATTTCGATGTCGTTCCCCTTCGCCTTCGTGGCGAAGAACAATACTCTGGGCGACCTGTGCATCGACGGCGGCATGATCGACAACTACCCGGTGCGACTGTTCGACTATGACTTCTCCGCCACGCCGCCTTACATCGACGCCTCCAGCCAACGCATCAACACCCGCACCCTGGGCCTTCGCCTCGACTCCGCCGGCGAAATCGCCCAGGCCGCCGGTCAGGCCGGCCCGCGCACGCCGGTCAACAACCTGTTTGATTTCACCCTGGCGGTGGCCAACGTGATGCTGGACATCCAAACCAAGGTGCATCTGGACAGCGATGACTGGAAGCGCACCGTGTATGTCGATACGCTCGACGTCGGCACGCTGGAGTTCGGCATCAGCGAGGAGAAGAAACGCGCGCTGATCGAATCCGGCCGTCGCGGCGTAGAGCGCTACTTCGCGTGGTATGACGCCGCCATGAAACAGGCAGCGTAACCGGTATTATCCCCGCCCGCACGTCAGGCCGGCGCGCGGGCAAAAAAAATCCCCGCGGGGGCGGGGAAAGGCAAAGTAACGCTAAGGATTTATAGGAGTTATACGAAGAACTTGGCCAACACCAGCAGCGACAGCGAAACGTTGATAGCGCCGCCGATACGGGTTGCGATCTGGGCGAACGGCATCAACGACATGCGGTTGCCGGCGGTGAGGATCGCGACGTCGCCGGTCCCGCCCTGCCCGCTCTGGCAGCAGGAGACAATCGCCACGTCGATAGGGTGCATGCCGATTTTCTTGCCGACGAAGAAACCGGTCGCCACCAGCGCGCTGACGGTGGTGACGATCACGATCAGATTCTGTACGGTGAACGCGTCCACCAGCTCCTGCCACGGCGTGATAGCCACCCCGACCGCGAACAGGATCGGATAAGTCACGGCGGTGCGGAAGAATTTGTACACCACCTGCGAGCCTTCCTGAATGCGTGGCGATACCCCGTGCGCCAGCTTCACCGCCACGGCGGCGAACAGCATGCCCACCGGCGCCGGCAGGCCGATCAGACGGTGCAGCAGCATGCCCACCATATACAGCAGAATGGCCAACAGCGCGCCGCAGGCGATGGTGCTGACGTCCACCTTGCCGCTGATTTTTTCCACCGCGCTCATGTCGCTGTCGCCCTGCTTGCTCGGCATCAGGCTGCCTTCGCCGGTCAGGTGCGGATAACGCTTGCCCAGCTGGTTAAGCAGGCCGGCGATGACGATAGCGGTCAGGCTGCCGAGCATCACGATAGGCAGAATGCGCCCCAGCGCCACGCCCTGTTCCATGTGTAGGATCGCCGCGTAGCCCATCGACAGCGGGATCGCCCCTTCACCTACGCCGCCGGCCATGATCGGCAGGATCAGGAAGAAGAAGATCTGGAACGGTTCCAGGCCCAGCGCCATGCCAACGCCCATCCCCACCAGCATGCCGACGATCTCGCCGCACAGCATGGGGATGAAGATGCGCAGGAAGCCATGGATCAGCACCTGGCGGTTCATGCTCATGATGCTGCCGACGATAATGCAGCAGATGTAGAGGTACAGAATGTTGGTCGATTTGTAGAACTTGGTGGTCGATTCCACCACCACGTCCGGCAGCAGGCCATAGTGCACCAGCGCGGAAGGAATGAAGGTGGCGCAGATTGCCGCCGCGCCCATTTTGCCGATCAGCGGCAGGCGCTTGCCGAATTCGCCGCAGGCGAAGCCGAAGAACGCCAGGGTGGCCACCATCACCACGATATCGCTCGGCAACTTGCCTTCCAGGCAGTCGAGCAGAATCAATACGCCGGCCAGAATAAAGAACGGTAACGGAATAATCCCTACTTTATAATTGTCCAGTATCCGCCACCATTTCTCACGCAGAGGAATATCAGCGGTCTTGTCTTTGGCTACGAGGTAAGAATCATCTGTTGTGCTCATAATCTGGCCTCTTATTAGTTTGTTCAGCCATCATAGAGAAGCGCACGGATTATCTGCTGTGATTATGTTCAAAGTTAAAAAGGGTTTTTAATGGTGGTTATGGTTTCTATGGGGTTAATTAAGATTATGTAAAAACCAACGCGGTTTTAATGGTGTTAATACCGTTTTTATTTTAAAGCTTATTAATTTTATCGCAGGCGAACAATTCTCGTCCGGTTCACTCTAATCCCGTGTGAGGGATCACAAGTTGATCGAGCGCAATATTACAGACCCCGCTTATCGTGATAGGGTAAGGCTTCAGGATCTCTTTACGGTGAAGCTCCACCATGCGCCTCAAACTCTCATTTCAAATCAAACTGTTTCTGTGCCTGGTGGCCTTCTCCTGCCTGCTGCTGACCTGTATCGGCGCCTATACCTATTACCAGTTGGATGCGCAACTGCACCGCGATCTCGGCGCCCGCGCCCAGGTGCAGGCACGGGAAATCGCCCTTATCCCTTCGCTGGTGGACGCGGTGGAAAACAACGACGCCGCCAGGATCGCTACGTTGATGAAAAAAATCCGCGCCAGCAGCGACGCCAGCTATATCGTCATCGGCGATAATCATGCCCGCCATCTTTATCATTCCGAATACGAAGGCCGCCTGGGCACACCGATGATCGGCGGCGATAATAAAGAGGTGCTGGAAGGGAAAAGCATTATTTCCATTCGCAAGGGCGGCATCGGCGTATCATTACGCAGCAAGGCGCCGATCCTGGATGAAAATAATCAGGTGATCGGCATCGTTTCCGTCGGTTATTTGAAATCGCATATCGATAATTTAAATGCCAGGACGTTGACGCAAATTATCGGCTCTATCGTGCTGCTGCTGATTGCCCTGTTCGTTTTTTCCTGGCTGCTGTCGAAAAATCTCAAGCGCCAGATGTTCTGGCTGGAACCGAAAGAGATCGCGCTGCTGGTGCGCCAGCAAAAAGCGCTGCTGGAAGCCATTTATGAGGGCGTGATCGCCATCGATCCGCAATTGCGGATCATCACCATCAACCATGCGGCGCGCGAGCTATTGGATCTACACCAGCCCGCCGCCAGCTTGCTGGGCCGACCAATCGGCGACGTGATCCAGGCGCAGCCGGACTTCTTCGCCGCCGCGCAACTGGGCCAGGATACGCACGACGAAGTGTGCCGCTTCAACCACGTGCGGGTGATCGCCAGCCGGGTGCGCATCATGCAGGAGCAGGAGCTGCAAGGCTGGGTGATCAGCTTCCGCGACAAGAACGACATCAATACCCTGAGCAGCCAGCTCAGCCAGGTGAAACGCTATGCCGACAACCTGCGCATCATGCGCCACGAGCAGCTGAACTGGACCGCCACGCTGGCCGGGCTGTTGCATATGCAGCGCTACGACGAGGCTATTCGCTATGTGGAAGCCCAGTCGGAGGGCGCGCAGGAGATCCTCGATTTCATCTCGCAGCGCTTCAGTTCGGCGGCGCTGTGCGGCCTGCTGCTGGGCAAATATTCCAGCGCCAGAGAAAAAGGCATCGAGCTGCGCTTCGATCCGGCCTGCCAGCTGCGGCAGATCCCGGCGGCGCTGAATGAGACCGAACTGATGTCGATCGTCGGCAACCTGCTGGATAATGCGGTGGAGGCGACGCTGCACCGCCCGGCGCCGCACGATGCGATCGAACTCTATATCAGCGATGGCAGCGACGAGCTGGTGATCGAGGTGGCGGATCGCGGTACCGGCATCGCTGAGGAGATTCGTGATACGCTGTTTGAACAGGGCGTCACCACCAAAGCGGATAAAAGCGACCACGGCATCGGCCTGCATCTGGTCGCCAGCCACGTGGCGCAGGCGCATGGCAGCATAGAAGTGTCGGACAACGAGCCGCACGGCGCGATATTCTCTATATTTATCCCTAAATAAAACCCATAACCCGATTTTTTGAGCACCCGATTATGTCACACCAAGCACTGGACGTTCTGATCGTGGAAGACGAGCCGCAACTGGCGACGCTGCACGCGGAGTTCATCGAGAAAAATTTCAACCTGCGGGTGGTGGCTTACGCCGCTACGCTGGCCGAAGCGCGAGCCAAAGCCAACGCGCACCAGCCGCGCCTGATCCTGCTGGATAACTTTCTGCCGGACGGTCAGGGCATCGAGCTGATGGAAGAGCCGGCGGTGAAGAACCCCGCCTGTTCGGTGATCTTCATCACCGCCGCCAGCGACATGCATACCTGCAGCCAAGCGATCCGCAACGGCGCCTTCGACTACATCATCAAGCCGGTGTCCTACAAGCGGCTGCGCAATTCGCTCGAACGTTTCATGCAGTTCGTACAGACCCAGCGTACCTTCAAGATCATCGATCAGGATAACGTCGATGCGCTGTACAACCTGCAGTCGAAGCAGTTCTCCAGCGAGCCGAGCGCCAAAGGCATCGAAACCAATACCCTTGAGCTGGTGCAGGCGCTGTTTATCGCCCAGCCGACGGTAGCGCATGCGGTGGAAGACGTGGTTGAGCAGGCCGGCATCAGCAAGACCACCGCCCGGCGTTATCTGGAATATTGCGTCGCCACCCAGTTCGTGCGGGTAGAGATGTTGTACGGCAATATCGGCCATCCGCGGCGGCTGTACCGCAAGGCCTGAGGCTGCCATCTGGCTGTCATATTACGGCGATAACATAGCGCTCGACGATATCCCCCTCGATATCGGCACCTGTCGTTAAAACTGATGAAATACTGATGACTTTTTACCCGGCCTCTGGTCGGGTTTTTTATTATCCGAACGGCAGGCGCGGCGCCCAAATATTTCTCTGCACCACACCGTATTATTTCCCCAAAAACCAAACCATTATGGCGAATAACGGCCGTCAATTTTGAGTCACGGGCCAAATTACCATAACTAATTAAAACCTTGATGTAAACCACTAATATCCCATTTAAATGACATTGAGGGTTGTCTCAGATATTCACTGTGTTAGGGTAAAAAGCTCTTTTATTTTGCTAAGGACAGCCCATAACGCGTTAATTAAACCAGAGGAAACAGCAAATTGCATGGCAATTAAACTCGAAGTAAAGAACCTGTATAAGATATTTGGCGAACACCCGGAACGCGCATTCAAACTGCTGGATAAAGGTCTGACAAAAGATCGGCTGTTTGAAAAAACCGGCTTATCGCTCGGCGTAAAAGACGCCACTCTGGCCATTGAAGAAGGCGAGATATTTGTCATCATGGGGCTCTCCGGTTCCGGCAAGTCCACCCTGGTACGCCTTCTCAATCGTCTGATAGAACCCACCCGCGGCCAGGTGCTGATCGACGGTGAGGACATCGCCAAAATATCCGACACCGCGCTGCGCACCGTGCGGCGAAATAAGATCAGCATGGTATTTCAATCATTCGCGCTGATGCCGCACATGAATGTCCTGAATAATACTGCCTTTGGTATGGAATTAGCCGGCATACCATTGCAGGAACGTCAGGAAAAAGCGCTGGATGCCCTGCGTCAGGTCGGGCTGGAGAATTATGCGCTGTCTTATCCGGATGAATTATCCGGCGGTATGCGCCAGCGCGTAGGATTAGCCCGCGCCATGGCCAATAACCCGGATATATTATTGATGGACGAGGCCTTCTCGGCGCTCGATCCGTTAATTCGCACCGAAATGCAGGATGAGCTGGTGAAATTACAGGCCCAGCATCAGCGCACCATCGTGTTTATTTCCCACGATCTGGACGAGGCGATGCGTATCGGCGATCGCATCGCCATCATGCAAGGCGGTGAGGTGATCCAGGTCGGCACACCGGACGAGATCCTGAACAACCCGGCCAACGACTATGTGCGCACCTTCTTCCGCGGCGTGGACATCAGTCACGTGTTCAGCGCCAAGGATATCGCCCAACGGCGCCCGGTGACGCTGATCCGCAAAACCCCCGGCTTTGGCCCCCGATCGGCGCTGCAGCTGCTGCGCGATGAGGACCGTGATTATGGTTATGTTGTTGAACGCGGGAAGAAATTTATTGGCGTGGTGTCGATAGAGTCGCTGAAAAAGGCGCTGTCCGCCAATCAAACGCTGGACGATGCCCTGCTCGAGGCCCCTGCCGCCGTGCCGGCCGATACGCCGCTCAGCGATCTGATTTCCCTGGTCGCCCAGGCGCCCTGCGCGGTGCCGGTGGTGAGCGAAGAACATAACTATCTCGGCATCATCTCCAAGGCCATGCTGCTGCAGGCGTTGGACAAGGAGGGCTCAACCAATGAGTGATACCACGCAAACCCAAGATCCCTGGGCTACCGCACCGGCAGATGCCGGCGCCGCACCCGCTCACGATGCCGGCGCCAACGCCGGCGACGCCTGGTCCAGCGCGCCGCCGCCGGCCGCTCATGACGCCGCCGGACAAGGCGCAGATTGGCTCAGCAGCGCCCCGGCGCAGCCTGAACACTTCAGCCTGCTCGACCCGTTCCATAAGGCCTGGGTGCCGTTCGACTCCTGGGTCACGCAAGGCATCGACTGGCTGGTGCTGCACTTCCGCCCACTGTTCCAGGGCATTCGCGTGCCGGTGGATATGATCTTGAGTGGCTTCCAGCAATTGCTGCTGGGCATGCCGGCGCCGATCGCCATTCTGGTGTTCTCGCTGCTCGCCTGGCAGGTCTCGGGCCTCGGCATGGGCGCCGCCACGCTGCTCTCCCTGGTCGCCATCGGCGCCATCGGCGCCTGGTCGCAGGCGATGGTTACGCTGGCGCTGGTGCTGACCGCGCTGTTCTTCTGCATTCTTATCGGCCTGCCGCTCGGCATCTGGCTGGCGCGCAGCAAGCACGCCGCCAAGGTGATAAGGCCGCTGCTCGACGCGATGCAAACCACCCCGGCCTTCGTTTACCTGGTGCCGATCGTCATGCTGTTCGGCATCGGCAACGTGCCGGGCGTGGTGGTCACCATTATCTTCGCGCTGCCGCCGATTGTGCGCCTGACCATTTTGGGCATCAAGCAGGTGCCGGAAGATCTGATCGAGGCCGCCGAATCCTTCGGCGCCAGCCCGCGGCAGCTGCTGTTCAAGGTGCAGCTGCCGCTGGCGATGCCGACCATCATGGCCGGCGTGAACCAGACGCTGATGTTGGCGCTGTCGATGGTCGTCATTGCCTCGATGATCGCGGTCGGCGGTCTGGGGCAGATGGTGCTGCGCGGCATCGGCCGGTTGGACATGGGCCTGGCCGCCGTCGGCGGGGTCGGCATCGTGATCCTGGCGATCATTCTCGATCGCCTCACCCAATCGCTGGGGCGCGATCGCCGCAGCAAGGGCATCGGCCGCTGGTATCGCCGCGGCCCCATCGGGCTACTGACTCGCCCGTTCATCAAACAGGCCTGACGCTTTTCCCGCCGGCGGCTGCGGCCCCGGCGGGCTATGACACCACCACATCGAAAGAGGGGAAACACTATGCGCACCACGGGCATCTGGGCTCTCGCCCTGACGACGCTGATTGGCTCACAGAGCGCCATCGCGGCAGACTTACCCGGCAAGGGGATCGCGGTACAGCCGGTGCAAAGCACCATTTCCGAAGAGACGTTCCAGACGCTGCTGGTCAGCAAGGCGCTGGAGAAATTGGGTTACGACGTGAAGGAACCGCGTGAAGTGGATTACAACGTCGCCTACACCTCCATTGCCTCCGGCGATGCGACCTTTATCGCGGTCAACTGGGACCCGCTGCACGCCGATCAGTACAAGGCCGCCGGCGGCGACGCCAAGTTCTACCGCGAAGGCGTCTACGTCAACGGCGCCGCGCAGGGTTACCTGATCGACAAGAAAACCGCCGAGCAGTATCACATCACCAACGTCGAACAGCTCAAGGATCCCAAGATCGCCAAGCTGTTCGACACCAACGGCGATGGCAAGGCCGATCTGACCGGCTGCACCCCGGGCTGGGGCTGCGAAGCGGTGATCAACCACCACATCAAGGCCTATGGCCTGAGCAATACCGTCGAGCACAACCAGGGCAACTACGCGGCGATGATCGCCGACACCATCACCCGCTACAAAGAGGGCAAACCGGTGCTGTATTACACCTGGACACCGTACTGGGTCAGTGATGTGATGGTGCCGGGCCGCGACGTGGTCTGGCTGCAGGTGCCATTCTCTTCGCTGCCGGGCGAGCAGAAGAACGTCGACACCAAGCTGCCTAACGGCGCCAACTACGGCTTCCCGGTCAACACCATGCGCATCGCCGCCAACAAGCAATGGGCCGAAGCCAATCCGGCGGCCGCCAAGCTGTTCGCCATCATGAAGCTGCCGATCGCCGACATCAACGCGCAAAACCTGCGCATGCATGAAGGCCAGGCTTCGGAGGCCGATATCCAGAACCACGTTAACGGCTGGATCAAGGCGCACCAGGCGACCTTCGACGGCTGGGTGAAAACCGCCGCCGAAGCGGCGAAGTCATAACCGTTCAGGGGCGCCGCCTTTGCCGCGCCCCTACCCCGCCATATCGATGCCGCTGAACTGTAAAAAACGTGCGGCGGCGTTCGACAAAGGCTGCGGCCAGATGCAATACACCTGGCGCCGCGGCCCGTCTTCAATCGGAATCGACACCAGCGCACTTAAGCGTTGCGCGGTCGAGACAGGTACGATACCCGCCGCCAATCCGCGCCGCACCAGATTTTCCAGCCATTCGATATGATCGATTTCAAAACTGACGTGCCGGCGGATACCCGCCGCCTGGAAGGCGCGATCGGTTTGGCGTCGCGCACCGGTGCCGCTGTAGAAATCCACCAGCGGCACTTCCGCGAGCGCCTGCAGGTTCACCCGCTCGCGGTTGGCCAGCGGGTGCTGCGGCGCCACCAGCGCCACCAATGGCTCATCGGTCAACTGCCGGTGCGACATCGGCAGTAAATCGACATCGCCGGGCCAGATGCCGACGAACGCCATATCGCACTTCTGCTGACGCACGTCCTCCAGCAGGGCTTCGCTCATGCCAACGTACAGGCGAATATTTACCGCCGGATAGTGGCGATGAAACTTGTCGAGCTTTTCGGTCAGATCAATCGCGTTTATGGTTGAAATCGTGCCGATGGTCAGGGTGCCGGACACCGCATCGCCGGCGGCGGTCACCTCTTCCACCAGCGCCTGCTGCGCCGCCAATAGGCGCTGCGCCGACGGAATGAAAGCCTGGCCGGCGGGGGTCAACCGCACCCGGCGCGAGGTGCGTTCAAACAGCGTACAGCTCAGCTCTTCTTCCAGTTTTGCGATCTGGTGGCTGAGCGCCGACTGCACCGTATGGCAGCGCTGCGCCGCCCGGGTGAAACTCTGTTCTTCCGCCACCGCCAGCGCATAACGGATCTGTTTCAGGTTCATGGCATCTATCTTGAAATGAGATAAATCAAATGAAAATTATACATTGGTTTCCGCAGACGCGTTGCCGGATACTGCGCGCTATCTTCTTCCCGTGATGAAAAAATCATGAATCCACAAAACGCCCATCCGGGCCTCAGCCCGGCGCTGACCGTGCTGATTGCCATCGCCACCGGCCTGGCGGTCGCCAGCAACTATTACGCGCAACCGCTGCTGGAAACCATCGCCACCAGTTTCAACCTGTCGGTCAACCAGGCCGGCTTTATCGTCACCGCCGCGCAGCTCGGTTACGCCACCGGCCTGCTGCTGCTGGTGCCGCTCGGCGATATGTTCGAACGCCGCGGCCTGATCGTGTTCATGACGCTGCTGGCCGCCGGGGGCATGCTGATCACCGCCACCTCCGCCACGCTGCCGATGATGATCCTCGGCACCGCGCTCACCGGGCTGTTCTCGGTAGTGGCGCAGATCCTGGTGCCGCTGGCCGCCACGCTGGCCCACCCGGAAAAGCGCGGCAAGACCGTTGGCATCATCATGAGCGGGCTGCTGCTCGGCATCCTGCTGGCGCGAACCGTCGCGGGCGCGCTGGCGTCGTTCGGCGGCTGGCGCACCATTTACTGGGTCGCCAGCGTGCTGATGATCCTGATGGCGCTGATCCTGTGGCGCGCGCTGCCGCGCTATAAGCAACACTCCGGGCTGAACTACCCGCAGCTGCTGGCCTCGATCTTCAGCCTGTTCTGCCGCACGCCGTTGCTGCGCACCCGCGCCATCCTCGGCGCCCTGTCGTTCGCCAACTTCAGCGTGCTCTGGACCTCAATGGCCTTTCTGCTCGCCGCGCCGCCGTTCAACTATTCCGAGGGGGTGATCGGGCTGTTCGGCCTGGTGGGCGCCGCCGGGGCGCTGGCCGCTTCGCGCGCCGGACATCTGGCGGACAAAGGTAAAGCCGGGTTGACCACCACCGTCGGCCTGGTGTTGTTACTGCTGTCCTGGATCCCTATCGCGTTAGCCAAACAGTCGCTATGGGCGCTGATCGCCGGCATTCTGATCCTCGATCTGGCGGTGCAGGCGGTGCACGTCACCAACCAGAGCGTGATGTACCGCATCATGCCGGACGCGCGCAACCGCCTGACAGCCGGCTACATGACCAGCTACTTTATCGGCGGCGCGCTCGGTTCTCTGCTCTCCGCCTCGGCCTATCAGCATGCCGGCTGGTACGGCGTGGCCGCCGCCGGCGGGGTGTTATGCCTGCTCAACCTGCTGACCTGGTGGCTCGGCAAGCACCACGATCCGCAAGGGCCAGCGACAATCTGATTATCGTGCAAATAGTCACTAAAGAAATTTATTAGCGGTGCAGGGTATAAACATTACTTACTCTCTGGTAATGTTCTGGGCATAAACTATTGAAGTCCTATCTACCCTGCGATCCACAACCATGCAAAGCCAAGCTGCAGACAGCCTCAATCCGCCCGCCGTCAGCGCCACCTTCGCCAACGGCGTCGTCGACAGTTTGCCGATCGTCATCGGGTATGTCCCGGTGGCGTTCGCCTTCGGCCTCAGCGCCGTCAAACTGGGCTTTTCCCCGCTGGAAAGCCTTTTCTTCTCCTGCATCATCTACGCCGGCGCCAGCCAGTTCGTGATCACCGCCCTGCTGAGCGCCGGCATGTCGCTGTGGGTCTCCGCGTTGACGGTGATGGCGATGGACGTGCGCCACCTGCTGTACGGCCCGGCGCTGCGTCACCGTATCGTCTCGCGCATGTCGCCCGGTAAAACGGCAATGTGGGCTTTTGGTCTGACCGATGAGGTCTTCGCCGCCGCCACCGCCAAGCTGATGCGCAATAACCGCAGCTGGAGCGAAAACTGGATGCTGGGCATCGCGCTCTGTTCCTGGCTTTCCTGGGTAGCCGGCACCGCGCTCGGCGCGCTGTTCGGCAACGGCCCGCTGGAGCAGTTCCCGGTGATCGAGGCCTCGCTGGCCTTCATGCTGCCGGCGCTGTTTCTCAGTTTCCTGCTGGCCGCTTTCCGGCGCCCGCAGAGCCTGACCATCGCTGCCTCATTGGCCGGTGCGCTGCTCGGCGTGGTGCTGTTCTCCATCCCGGTCGCCATTTTGGCCGGCATCGGCGCCGGTTGCGTCGCCGCTCTGTTCCAACCTGCCCCTGCGGAGGCCAGCCATGAACACTGATGTGCTGGTGATCGGCCTGGTGGTGGGTTGCGCCAATTACTTGTTCCGTTATCTGCCGCTGCGGCTGGCGCCGGCGCGCGCCCAGCCCGGCCTCAAACGCGGTAAAGCCGCCCTGCTACTCGACAGCATTGGCATCGCCTCGATCTGCGCACTGCTGGTGGTCTCCAGCACGCCGGTGGTGATGCGCGAACCGGACAAGCTGCTGCCGACGTTGGCGGGGTTCGCCGCGCTGGCGCTGTGCTTCTACCGCAGTAAAAGCATCATTCTGTCGACGCTGCTCGGCGCGACGGCCTTTGGCGTCACATTAAAGCTGTTAATGCTTTTCGGTCCAGGCTGACGCCGCGCCGAACGTTTGGCTTCGCTTTGGCGTTTTCATGCGCCACATCTTTACAAACTCTGACAAATGACACGAATTGCTAAATTATCCGCACGGCTGAACATTTACATTATTAGTCACCGTCGTTACTATCTCGAACGAAATTAATGAGGCCCTAAATTATGGAAAGCTCGTTTGCCCCCATAGAACAAATGCTGAATTTCCGCGCCACCCGGCAGAAAGATTTCCCGTATCAGGAAATCCTGCTGACCCGCCTGTGCATGCACATGCAAGGCAAGTTGCTGGAAAATCGCAACAAGATGCTGAAGGCGCAGGGGATTAACGAAACACTGTTTATGGCGCTGATTACCCTGGATGCGCAGGAGAGCCACAGCATCCAACCTTCTGAGCTAAGCTCTGCCTTAGGCTCCTCGCGCACCAATGCGACCCGCATCGCCGACGAGCTGGAGAAACGCGGTTGGATCGAGCGCCGTGAAAGCGATAACGATCGCCGCTGCCTGCATCTACATCTGACGCCGCAGGGGGAAGAATTTCTCAGTCAACTGCTGCCGCCGCAGCACCAATGTCTGCATTTCCTGTGGTCCACGCTGACCGACGATGAGCAAAAACAGCTGGAACAGCTGACGCGCAAATTGCTGGCACGTCTGGATCAAATGGAAATCACAGAACAGTTATCCTAATTCACAATTTCTGTTCAGGTACCTATTATGCGATCCCCATTTAACTGGAGATTCACCCCGCTGTTCGCCGTATTGCTGCTGGCCGGGTGTGCTTCTACCGATAATATTGCCCCGCAATCCACGCTGATGGATCCGCAGAGCCTGCAGTTGGCTCAGCCGAAAGTCAGTTCGCTGGCCGTCAGCCCGCAGTGGTGGCGCGCCCTCAAGGATCCGCAGTTGGATGCCCTGATGACGCAGACGCTGCAAAACTCGCCGACCCTGCGTCAAGCCGCCGCCCGCGTGCGCGAAGCGCAGAGCGTGGTGGGCGAAGCCAACGCCGCCAACGGGCCGAACCTGGATCTGAACGCCAGCACCCAGCGTCAACGCGTGCCGCAAAACGTCAATATGGGGTTGGGGTATCCGCATAAGCCGATCTATTCAAGCTCCAACTCCCTGGGGTTGAACCTGGCGTACGAATTCGACTGGTGGGGTAAATACCGCAACCAGGTGAACGCCGCCAAAGCGCAAGTGAACGCTGCGCGCGCCGAGCAGGAACAGGCGGCGCTGACGCTGACCAGTTCGGTGGCGTCCGCCTACTACCAGCTGCAAAGCAATCTGGCGCTCGAGAAGCTGCTGCAGCAGGAAGTGAACAACAATGAACGCCTGACCGCGCTGCGCCAACAGCGCTATCAGGCCGGGCTGACCGGCGTCGACGTGCCGCAACAAACCCAGGCGCAGTCCGACGTCGCTAAACAGCAGATTCTGCAGTTGCAGTCGCAAATCGAACAGCTCAGACACCAGCTCGCCGCGCTGGCGGGCCAAGGGCCGAACGCCATGCAGCACCTGCGTCAGGTGCCGTTGCCCGCAGACAACCTGATGGCACCGCAGGGCGAGCTGACGGCGGATCTGCTGGGCAAACGCCCGGACATCGCCGCGCAACGCCAGCTGGTGGAGTCTTACAGCCAGCGCGTCAGCGCCGCGCGTAAGGAGTTTTACCCCAGCCTGACCATTTCAGCCTTCGCCGGCCTGATGACCACCAACACCAGTGGCACCAGCCCGAATCTGTTTGAAGCGGCCAGCCAGGCCTGGAACGTGATGCCGGCGATTTCGCTGCCGATCTTCCACGCCGGGGCGCTGCGCAGCAAGCTGGGCGAGGAATCCGCGCTGTATGACGAAGCGGTGGAATCCTATAACCAAACCATCCTGAATGCGGTACAGGAAACCGCCGACGCCATCACCATCCAGCAGAGTTCTGCGCAACAGCAGCTGCAGGCGGCGTCCGCGGCCCAGTCGATGCAACAGGTGTATCAGGTCGCTAACGCCCGTTACCAGGCAGGGATTATCGGGCGCGACGATCTGTTGACCAGCCAGACGCAGCTATTGCAGCAGCAACAGGCGGAGTTAAATGCCAGCAGCAACTTACTGCAGGCGAAGATAGGACTGATCCGTGCGCTGGGCGGTGGCTATCAGGCCCCGGCCGCAGCGGATTCGAAAGCATAATAATATAAGGCTTGGAGAACACCATGAGCGCGAGCGCGGAAATCCAAAACCCGCAGCAGCCGAGCGGCAAAAAGAAGCAGCGTAAATTTTGGCTGCTGTTGCTGACGGTTATTTTCATTGTTATAGGGGTGGCTTACTTAGTGTATTGGTTCCTGGTGCTGCGTCATCATCAGGAAACCGACGACGCCTACGTCTCCGGCAACCAGGTGCAGATCATGGCCCAGGTGTCCGGTAGCGTGAACAGCGTCAATTTCGACAACACCGACTACGTCAAGCAGGGTGACGTACTGCTGACGCTTGATCCGACCGATGCCGAGCAGGCGTTTGAACGCGCCAAAACCGGCCTGGCCAACAGCGTGCGTCAGACCCACCAGCTGATCATCAACAGCAAGCAGTATCAGGCCAACATCGCCCTGCGCAAGACCGATCTGAGCAAGGCCGAGAACGATCTGAAACGCCGCGTGGTGCTGGGCAGCGTTGACGCCATCGGCCGCGAAGAGCTGCAACACGCTCGCGATGCGGTCGACAGCGCCAAGGCCGCGCTGGAAGTGGCGGTGCAGCAATACAACGCCAACCAGGCGATGGTACTGAATACCCCGCTGGAACAGCAGCCGGCAATCCAACAGGCCGCCGCGCAGATGCGTGACGCCTGGCTGGCGCTGCAGCGTACCAAAGTGATCAGCCCCATTACCGGTTATGTCTCGCGCCGCAGCGTGCAGGTCGGCGCGCAGATCGCCGCCGGTTCGCCGCTGATGGCGGTGGTGCCGGCCGATCACATCTGGGTTGACGCCAACTTCAAGGAAACCCAGATCGCCAACATGCGTATCGGCCAGCCGGCAACGGTAGTCAGCGATGTCTACGGCGATGACGTGGTGTATCAAGGCAAAGTGGTCGGTATCGACATGGGCACCGGCAGCGCCTTCTCGCTGCTGCCGGCCCAGAACGCCACCGGCAACTGGATCAAGGTGGTGCAACGTCTGCCGGTGCGTATTGAGCTCGACGCCAAGCAGGTGGCCGATCATCCGCTGCGCATCGGTCTTTCGACGCTGGTGACCGTCGACACCGCCAATCTGGACGGCCGCGTGCTCTCTGACGTGGTGCGCGACAAACCGCTGTACCAGAGCGACGCGCTGGCGTTGAATCTGGCGCCGGTTAACCAGCTGATCGCTGACGTGATCCATGCGAACGCCGGCTAAGCGCGCGGGAGGCCATCTTGCCACAGAAACCGCTTGAAGGCGCCCAGCTCGCCTGGATGACGGTCGCGCTCGCCATGGCGACCTTCATGCAGGTGCTGGACTCCACCATCGCCAACGTGGCGATCCCCACCATTGCCGGTAACCTCGGGTCTTCCAACTCGCAGGGGACCTGGGTGATCACCTCGTTCGGCGTGGCGAACGCCATCTCGATCCCGATCACCGGCTGGCTGGCGAAGCGCATCGGCGAAGTGCGGCTGTTCCTCTGGTCCACCGCGCTGTTCGTCCTCGCTTCCTGGCTGTGCGGCATCTCCAACAGCCTCGGCATGCTGATCTTCTTCCGCGTGATCCAGGGCGTGGTGGCCGGGCCGCTGATCCCGCTGTCGCAGAGCCTGTTGCTGAACAACTACCCGCCCGCCAAGCGAGCGATGGCCCTGGCGCTCTGGTCGATGACCGTTATCGTCGCGCCGATCTTCGGGCCGATCCTCGGCGGTTACATCAGCGACAACTACCATTGGGGTTGGATCTTCTTCATCAACATCCCGATCGGCGCCTTCGTTATCATGGCGGCGATGGCGACGCTGAAGGGGCGAGAAACCAAAACCGAGATCAAACCGATCGACACGGTTGGACTGGTGCTGCTGATCGTCGGCATCGGTTCGCTGCAGGTGATGCTCGATCAGGGCAAGGAGCTGGACTGGTTCAACTCGACCGAGATCATCACCCTGACCGTCGTGGCGGTCGTAGCGCTGTTGTTCCTGGTGGTCTGGGAGCTGACGGATGACCATCCGGTGGTGGATCTGTCGCTGTTCAAGTCGCGCAACTTCACCATCGGCTGCCTGTGCATCAGTCTGGCGTACATGCTGTATTTCGGCGCCATCGTGCTGTTGCCGCAGCTGCTGCAAGAGGTGTACGGCTATACCGCCACCTGGGCCGGGCTGGCGTCGGCGCCGGTCGGGCTGATCCCAGTGCTGCTGTCGCCGATCATCGGCAAGTTCGGCAACCGGCTCGACATGCGCAGGCTGGTGACCTTCAGCTTCATCATGTATGCCGTGTGCTTCTACTGGCGCGCCTATACGTTTGAACCGGGCATGGACTTCGGCGCTTCGGCCTGGCCGCAGTTCGTTCAAGGTTTCGCCATCGCCTGCTTCTTCATGCCGTTGACCACCATCACGCTGTCCGGCCTGCCGCCGGAACGCATGGCGGCGGCATCGAGCCTGTCGAACTTTACGCGAACCCTGGCGGGGTCGATCGGCACCTCGATCACCACTACCCTGTGGACGCAGCGCGAATCGCAGCATCACGCGCAGCTGACGGAGTTCGTCAACCCGTACAATCCGCAGTCGCAGGAGATGTACCGGCAGCTCGAGCAGCTCGGCATGAGCAAGCAGCAGGCGTCGGCCTACATCGCCAACGAGATCACGGCACAGGGGCTGATCATCTCCGCCAACGAGATTTTCTGGCTGTCGGCCGGGGTATTCCTGGTGCTGCTGGCGCTGGTGTGGGTAGCGAAACCGCCATTCAGCTCCGGCGGCGGCGGGGGCGGCGGCGCTCACTAAGCTTCAATAAACGAAACGGGCGCCCTGAGGCGCCCGTTTTTTTATTCGACGTAATGAAAATCACGCCTGATTCTGACGCCACCAGTCCGCCAGCAGAATGCCGGTCGCCACGGAAACGTTCAGGCTTTCTACCTTGCCGGTGCCGCCGATAGACACGTTCATATCGCCCTGCTGCCAGGCGCTGTCGCTGAGGCCGTCGCGCTCCTGGCCCAGCACCAGCACCATCTTGGCCGGCAGCTTGGCCTGCGCCAGCGCGGTGCCTTTGTGGCTGGAGGTGGTGACGATGGTGTAACCCGCCTTGCGGAAGGTATCCAGCACCGACAGGAAATCATCGGCGTTGATCGCCTTGATGTGCTCCGCGCCGCCTTCTGCGGTACGCACCGCCGCGCCGGATTCCAGCAACGCCGGATCCTGCAGCAGCACGCCGTTGACGCCGAAGTGGGCGCACGAACGGACGATGGCGCCCAGGTTATGCGGGTTGCCGACTTCTTCCAGCGCCAATACGCAGTCGGTCGCCGGCGCAGTTTTCAGGTAGGTCTGCGCATCCAGGCCCTGACGCTTTTTGATCAGGAAGCAGACGCCGCCGTGGTGCTCGGTGCCGGAAGCCTTGGCCAGCTCTTCCTCATCCACCACGTGGTAGGCTTTGCGGTTAGCCGCCATCCAGCGCAGCGCTTCACGGAAGCGCGGCGTGACCGACTGCACGAACCAGGCGCGCACGATCGCTTCCGGGCGGCTGGCGAACAGCGCCTGACAGGCGTTCTCACCGTAAACGCGGGTTTCTTCCGCGCGCTGGCGGCGCAGCTGTTCCGGATCGATGAAGCTTTTGCCGCTGATGCCGCCGTGATCGAACGCCGGCTCTTCACTCGGCGCGCGCGACACGGTTCTCCACGGCGACTCGTTGCCGCCGCGATCTTCAGAGCGCGCCGGACGGCGAGGACGATCGCTTTCACTGCGGCGGGAATCGGCTCCGCGACGGTCATTGCCGCCGCGCGCCTTGTCTTGACCGGTGCGGCCCGAGCGCGCACCGTCAGCCGGACGGCCTTTGCCGGCCGGACGTTTATTCTTGTTGCGGTCGTCGCCGTTGTCGTCGTCGCTGCGGACGTACATCACTTTGACCTTACCGTTCTTGCCACTAAATGAATCGTTCATTGTCTTCTCCACCAACGCGCAGGGCGCGAAGATTACCTGATGTTGGTGCATGAAGCCACCAACTTGCGCTAAAAGCTCCCAACTATCACATCCATTGAACAAACCTCATTGTTCATGCGCCGGGTTTTGCCGATAATCGTCAGCATTAAAGAAACATCTCCGCAACCGCGTTGCGGGGACCCGGCTTTCTCTGTACCCGAGGTCAACATGAATACAGTTTGTGCAGCTTGCAATGCCACCAACCGCGTGCCGGAAGAACGTCTGGCGGACAATGCGAAATGCGGCCGCTGCGGCCATGAGCTCTTCGACGGTGAAGTGATCAACGCCACCGCCGCCACGCTGGACCAGTTGCTGCAGGACGATCTGCCGGTCGTGGTCGATTTTTGGGCGCCGTGGTGCGGCCCATGCCGCAGCTTTGCGCCGATCTTTGAAGACGTGGCCGAAGAGCGCGCCGGCAAAGTGCGCTTCGTGAAAGTGAATACCGAAGCCGAGCCGGAACTGAGCGCCCGTTTCCGCATCCGCAGCATCCCGACCATCATGGTATTCCGTCAGGGCAAGATGGTCGACATGCTCAACGGCGCGATGCCGAAAGCGCCGTTTGACAACTGGCTCAACGAGTTAGTGTGATTCGGCAAGTATAGGCCGTATCCCGCCATCGCGCGCGAACGCCCCCGATCGAGCCCGCCCCTCCCGGCGGGCTTTTTTCTGCGTTACAATAGCGGTTTTTCCCAGGATCGTTATGACCGACAACGCCGTACTTCGCCTGCGCCAATTCCGTTTAGACCGCGCCACCCGCCCCTTTCTGGCGCGCGGTTGCCGAGTGGCGCGTTGTCAGGGGTGCCTGCTGCCGCATAAGAACTGCCTGTGCGATACCATTCGCCCGCAGCAGGCCGGCAGCCGTTTCTGCCTGATCATGTTCGGCGCCGAGCCGCTCAAGCCCAGCAACACCGGGCGCCTGATCGCCGATATCCTGCCGGACACCCAGGCGTTCCTCTGGTCGCGTACCGAGGTTGATCCCGCCCTGCTGGCGGCCATCAACGATCCGACACGGCAGCCTTACGTGGTGTTCCCCGCGTCCTACGCCGACGCCGAGCGGCCGGTGTTCAGCGAACTGCCCGTCGGCGGCAAACCGCCGCTGTTCATCATGCTGGACGGCACCTGGGCGGAAGCGCGCAAAATGTTCCGTAAAAGCCCGTATCTCAATCAATTCCCGGTGTTTTCACTCAACGTCGACGCCGCATCGGCCTACCAGCTGCGCGAAGCCAGCCGCGCCGAGCAACACTGCACGGCGGAAGTGGCCGCCGCCCTGCTGCAACAGGCGGGCGATATGCCGGCCGCCGACGGATTGAATCAGCACTTCCGCTATTTCCGTCAACAGTATCTGGCGGGAAAACCGACCCGACCGGAGGCACCGGTCACAGCAATGTAGCCATAAAGCGCCTAAAATCAGGCGTAACGTTGCCAAAAGGAGCCGTGCATGAGCCAGCGAGGGTTAGAAGCGCTACTACGTCCCAAATCGATCGCCGTGCTGGGCGCTTCGCAGCAGCCGGGCCGCGCCGGCAACCTGATGATGAGCAACCTGCTGGCCGGCGGTTTCGGCGGGCCCATCTTGCCGGTGACGCCGCGCTACAAGGCGGTATGCGGCGTCATGGCCTATCCCGACGTCGCCAGCCTGCCGCTGACGCCGGATCTGGCGATCATCTGCACCCACGCCAGCCGTAATCTGGCGCTGATTGAAGCGCTGGGCCAACGCGGCTGCAAAACCGCCATTGTGCTCTCTTCGCCGCCGGAACAGTTCGCCGAGCTCAAAGCCTGCGCGCAGCGTTACGCCATGCGACTGCTGGGCCCCAACAGTCTGGGGCTGCTGGCGCCGTGGCAAGGCATCAACGCCAGCTTCTCGCCGGTGCCGATCCAAAAGGGCAAGCTGGCGTTTATCTCGCAGTCCGCCGCAGTCGCCAACACCATTCTCGACTGGGCGCAGCAGCGCGAAGTCGGCTTCTCCTATTTCATCGCGCTGGGCGACAGCCTGGATATCGACGTCGACGACCTGCTCGACTTTTTGGCGCGCGACAGCAAGACCAGCGCCATCCTGCTGTATCTGGAAAACATCAGCGACGCACGACGCTTTCTCTCCGCCTCGCGCAGCGCCTCACGCAACAAGCCCATTCTGGTGATCAAAAGCGGCCGCAGCCAACAGGCGCAATTACTGCTCAACAGCCAGCTGGGGCTGGACGCCGCTTATGACGCCGCCATCCAGCGCGCCGGCCTGCTGCGCGTGCAGGATACTCACGAGCTGTTCTCCGCGGTGGAAACCCTCAGCCATATGCATCCGCTGCGGGGGGAACGGTTGATGATCGTCAGCAACGGCGCGGCGCCGGCGGCGATGGCGCTGGACGAACTGCTCGGCCGCAACGGCAAGCTGGCGACGCTGAGCGAGGAAAGCCTGGCGAAGCTGAGCGGTGCGCTGCCGGATTTCATTCGCGCCGGCAACCCGCTCGATCTGCGCGACGACGCCACGCCGCAGCGCTACCTGGCGGCTCTCGAAGCGCTGCTCGACAGCCACGACTATGACGCGCTGCTTCTGATCCATGCGCCGAGTGCGGCGGCGCCGGGCACCGCCACGGCGCAGCGGCTGATTGACGCGCTGCATCGCCATACGCGCGGCAAGCGCATCACCTTGCTGACCAACTGGTGCGGCGAATACTCTTCTCAAGAGGCGCGCCGGCAGTTTACCGAGGCCGCCATTCCCACCTACCGCACGCCGGAAGGCGCGGTCACCGCCTTTATGCATATGGTGGAATACCGCCGCAACCAAAAGCAGCTGAAAGAGACCCCGGCGCTGCCGGTCGGCCTGACCGCCAATACCGCCGACGCTCACCGCCTGATCCATCAGGCGCTGGCCGAAGGCGCCACCCAGTTGGATACCCACGAGGTGCAATCCATTCTGCAGGCTTATGACCTGAGCACCCTGCCGACCTGGATCGCCGAAGACAGCGCCGAAGCGGTGCACATCGCCGAGCAGATCGGCTACCCGGTGGCGCTGAAGCTGCGTTCGCCGGATATTCCGCACAAATCGGAAGTTCAGGGCGTGATGCTCTACCTGCGCACCGCGACCGAAGTGCAGCGCGCGGCGGAGGCGATCCTCGACCGTGTGAAGCGTACCTACCCCCAGGCGCGCATCCATGGCCTGTTGGTGCAGAGCATGGCCAACCGCGCCGGCGCCCAGGAGCTGCGCATCGCGGTGGAGCAGGATGCCATTTTCGGCCCGTTGATCATGCTGGGAGAAGGCGGCGTAGAGTGGCGCCAGGAAAATCAGGTCGCGGTCGCGCTGCCGCCGTTGAATATGGCGCTGGCGCGTTATCTGGTGCTGCAGGCGGTGAAAGGCGGCAAGATCCGCGGGCGCAGCGCACTGCGGCCTTTAGATATCCCTGGACTAAGCCGCTTGCTGGTGCAGGTTTCCAACCTGATCCTTGACTGCCCTGAGATCGCCCGGCTGGATATTCACCCGGTGCTGGCTTCCGGCAGCGAGTTCACCCTGCTGGACGTTTCGATGCAGCTCGCACCGTTCAGCGGCGATCCGCAGGCGCGGCTGGCGATCCGCCCTTATCCGCATGAGCTGGAAGAGACTATCGCGCTGAAAGACGGCAGCCAGTGCCTGTTCCGCCCGATCCTGCCGGAAGACGAACCGGCGCTGAAACATTTCATCGACCGGGTGACCAAGGAAGACCTCTATTATCGCTACTTCAGCGAGATCAACGAGTTTACCCATGACGATTTGGCCAACATGACGCAGATCGACTACGATCGAGAAATGGCCTTTGTGGCGGTGCGCGCAGACGAGATCATCGGTGTGACCCGCGCGCTGTCCGATCCGGACAACACCGACGCCGAGTTCGCCGTACTGGTGCGTTCCGATCTCAAAGGCGTGGGCCTAGGCCGTCAGCTGCTGGAGAAAATGATCGCCTACGCGCGCGCGCATGGCCTGACCCGCCTGAGCGGCATCACCATGCCGAATAACCGCGGCATGATCGCGCTGGCGCAGCGACTGGGCTTTGGCATCGAGGTGCAGCTTGAGGACGGCATCGTCAATCTGACGCTGCCGCTGCAGGCCGCCGACGCGCAGTGACCTGCGTCGCAATGCGCTACGAATCCACCACTTAACGCCAAAACATACGCACAATCGGGGCAACTAATGGTATTATCGCCCGATTATTCGGTTTATTGTTTTTATGCCTGTGGCGTTCCGGCCATCAATCATGAGAGAAGAAACGCACTGTGATGTTGTCAAAATTTAAACGTAGCAAACATCAACAACACCTTGCACAACTGCCCAAACTCCCCCAGACGGTTGCTGATGTTCGTACGTTGTACGCGCCGTCCGATTTTCGCACCACGCTGCTGAGCGCCATCGCCAACGCCACCCAACGCATCTATCTGGTGGCCCTGTATCTGGAGCATGACGACGCCGGGCGCGAGATCCTCAACGCGCTGTATCAAGCCAAGCAGCGTCGGCCCGAGCTGGAAATCTGCGTACTGGTCGACTGGCACCGCGCACAGCGCGGGCGAATCGGCGCCGCCGCCGCCAATACCAACGCCGACTGGTACTGCGCCATGGCCAGCCAACATCCGGAACAGTCGGTGCCGATCTACGGCGTGCCGGTCAATACCCGCGAAGCGTTGGGCGTTCTGCACCTGAAGGGCTTTGTGGTCGACGATACCGTGATCTACAGCGGCGCCAGCATCAACGACGTTTATCTGCATCAGCATGAGAAATACCGTTACGATCGCTACCAGCTGATCACCAATGAGGTGTTGGCCGATACCCTGATCGATTACATCAAGCAGCATCTGCTCACCGCCGGCGCCGTACAACGCCTCGATCGCAGCGATCGGCCGAAAAGCCCGGAGATCAAAAACGAGACCCGTCTGTTCCGTTTCGCCCTGCGCCGCGCGGGTTACCACTTCCGCGGCAAGGCCGGCAACGATGAGCTGGCGGTGACGCCGCTGGTTGGGCTTGGCAAGCAAAGCGTGCTGAATAAAACCATTCATCACCTGATGTCGTGCGCCGACCAGAAACTGACGCTGTGTACTCCCTATTTCAACCTGCCGGCGCTGCTGGTGCGCAACATCATTTATCTGCTGCGCCAGGGCAAACAGGTGGAGATCATCGTCGGCGACAAGACCGCCAACGACTTCTATATTCCGGAGGACCAGCCGTTCAAAATCATCGGCGCGCTGCCCTACCTGTACGAGATCAACCTGCGCCGCTTTCTGAGCCGCTTGCAGCGTTATATCGACACCGGGCAGCTGATCGTGCGTCTGTGGAAGGATGGCGATAACAGCTATCACCTGAAAGGCATGTGGGTAGACGAAGAGTGGCAGCTGATTACCGGCAATAACCTCAACCCGCGCGCCTGGCGGCTGGATCTGGAAAACGCCATTCTGATCCACGATCCCAAGCAGGAAATGCGCGAGCAGCGGCAAAAAGAGCTGGAATGCATCCGCACTCACACCACCGTGGTCGGCCATTATCAGGAGCTGCAAAGCATTCAGCAGTACCCGATCAAGGTGCGTAAGCTGATTCGCCGTCTGCGGCGTATCCGCATCGATCGGCTGATTAGCCGTATCCTGTAAGATGGACTCTGACCCCGGCCAAGGCCGGGGTTTTTATTACAGCTGTATCTCCTTGCCTTTGCGATGCAACCGGAGCGAGACCAGCAACGCCAGCAGGCACATGCCGGAAACGTACCAGAAGAAAGCGTTCTCCACGCCAAACGATTTAAGCGACAACGCGACATATTCCGCCGAACCACCGAACAGGGCATTCGCCACCGCATAAGACAAGCCTACCCCTAACGCGCGTACCTCCGGCGGGAACATCTCGGCTTTAAGCAACCCGCTGATCGCGGTGTAAAAGCTGACAACGAACAGCGCCAACACGATCAGACCGAACGCCATAAAGGGGTTGGTCACCTCTTTCAAGGCAAACAGGATCGGCACCGTCAACACCGTGGCGAAGGCTGAGAAGATCAGCATCGAGCTGCGACGGCCGATTTTGTCCGAAAACGCGCCTACCGCCGGCTGCAGCAGCATAAAGACGAACAGCGCCACGGTCATGATGGCGCTGGCCAGCTTGGCGTCCATACCAGCGGTGTTCACCAGGTATTTTTGCATGTAGGTGGTGAAGGTGTAGAAGGTCAGCGAACCGGCGGCGGTAAAGCCCAGCACCATCAGGAACGCCTTGCGGTTCTTCCACAGCCCCGTCAGCGAACCGGCATCTTTGTGGTTACGCGTCTTCGCATCGGAGGTTTCATTCAGCGAGCGGCGCAGGTACAGCGCCACCACCGCCAACACCGCCCCCAAGGCAAACGGAATACGCCATCCCCAGGCTTTCAGCTCTTCGCCGGACAATATTTGCTGCAAGATCACCAAAACCAGCAGCGCCAACAGTTGCCCGCCGATCAGCGTCACGTACTGGAACGAGGCGTAGAAGCCACGCCGCCCCTTGATTGCCACCTCGCTCATGTAGGTGGCGCTGGTGCCATATTCCCCCCCTACCGACAACCCCTGGAACAGGCGGGCAATCAGCAGCAGCGCCGGCGCCCAGCTGCCGATTGATTCATAAGTCGGCAGGCAGGCGATCACCAGCGATCCGGCGCACATCATGCAGACCGAAATCAGCATCGAGTTTTTCCGGCCATGCTTGTCAGCGATGTAGCCGAATAACCAACCTCCGATAGGTCGCATGAAGAAGCCGGCGGCGAATACCCCGGCGGTTTGCAGCAGCTGTGTCGTACTGTTGCCCGCCGGAAAAAATGAGGCAGCAAAGTAGATTGAGCAGAAGGAGTAGACGTAAAAATCAAACCACTCCACCAGATTGCCTGACGAAGCCCCGACGATAGCGAAAATGCGTTTCTTGTTATCCAGCGCTCCCTGTTCGGTGCCGTGCTCATCCCCAAGAGCCGAGGTTGTTTCTGTCATGATGTTTTCTCCGAGCCATAGCAATGATGAAATTCGGCGTCCTGCCGCCAGGTGTTACTTTATTGTTATTTATAAGTTAACAGCCAAACTTAATAGCGGACGAAGAATATCTGATATTCAGAGAAACAATGCGTTGGTTTTGTGATGAATATTAAACAGTACGATGAAAGCTGAAGCGGATTACAACGGGGATTTTCCATTTTACGCATAGCAAAAAGCCCTGAACGTCAGTTCAGGGCTTTCGGCTTTATTTGATGCCTGGCAGTGTCCTACTCTCGCATGGGGAGACCCCACACTACCATCGGCGCTACGGCGTTTCACTTCTGAGTTCGGCATGGGGTCAGGTGGGACCACCGCGCTATTGC
>NZ_JBJNMG010000006.1:0-233335 GCF_052168655.1 Serratia sp. CY47280
CGCCATCGTGGGCATGACCACCTTCGGTGAGTCGGCGCCGGCGGAGCAGCTGTTCGCCGAGTTCGGCTTCACCGTGGACAACGTGGTGGCCAAGGCGCAGGCGCTGCTGAAGTAAGCGGCCGGGCGCAAGCCGATAAAAAAGCCGGTCATTATGACCGGCTTTTTTTATGGGCGGAAACCGCGATTACGACGCGGTCTTGATGCTTTCGGCGCTGCGCAACCGGTCGTAAGCCGCCGCCAGCAACAGCACCAGCAGCGTAGGCTGCAGCCAGACCAGACCCTGTTCGGCCAGCGGCAGCTTATCGAACCAGACGGGCAGCAGGCTGCTGAAGCTGGAGGCTTTCAGGCCGTCGGCGAGGCCAAACACCAGGCTGGTAGCGATCACCGGCGCGAAGACGCGCTTGGCGCTGCGCCAGCGGTTCTGGCTGAAGCTGAGCAATACCAGCGCGATGCAGGGCGGGTAGATCGCCGTCAGCACCGGCAGCGAGACGCGGATCAGATTGGCCAGCCCCATGTTGGAAACCAGCATGGCGAAGAGGGCGAGGATAACCACCAGCGTGCGGTAAGAGAGCGGCAGGTAGCGGGAGAAGAAGTCCGCGCAGGCACAGGTCATGCCGACCGCCGTCACCAGGCAAGCGATGAACATCAGCACCGCCATAAAGACGCTGCCCAGATCGCCGAAGGTGTGCTGCACATAGGCGTGCAGGATTGCCGCGCCATCCTGAGCATCGTTCCCGACCAGGCTGCCGCTGCCGGCGCCGAGCTTGAACATGCAGATATAGACCAGCGTCAGGCCGACGCCGGCGATCAGGCTGGCCCACAGGGTGTAGCGCAGCAGCAGGCCGCTGTCGCTGACGCCGCGCGAGCGGGCGGCGGTGACGATAATCGAGCCGAACATCAACGCCGACAGCGTGTCCATGGTTTGATAACCCTGAACGAAGCCGGTGGAAAACGCCGCGGCCTGATAGCTGCCGACGGCGGAGACCGGCGCACCGGCGGGCCAGACCAGGGCGGCGATGCCGAGCGCGGCCAGCGCCAGAATTTTCAGCGGCGCCAGAATATGGCCGACGTTATCGAGCAAGCGGCCAGGATACAACGACACGATCATCGCCAGGGTAAAGAACAGCAGGCTGTAGATGAACTGCGGCAGGGCGCCGTCGCCGGTGAAGGGCGCGATGCCGAGGGCGAAAGAGACATTGGCGGTTCGCGGCGTGGCGAACAGCGGGCCCAGCGCCAGATAGCAGACGGTCGCCAACAGCAGGCCGGCTGTGCGGCCGATGGGGCCAGTCAGCAGGCTGATGCTGCCGCCGACGCGCGCCAGCGCGATCACGGCAATCACCGGCAGGGCGACGGCGGTCACCATAAAACCGAGGGCGGCCGGCCACAGATGCTCACCGGACTGCAGCCCCACCAGCGGGGGGAAAATGATGTTGCCGGCGCCGACAAATAGGGCGAAGGTCATAAAGCCCAGGGCGATAATGTCTTTCGGGGATAAACTCTTGGTCATAACGGTATGGCACTGCCTGTATTCATGAAATAAACGGCCTGGCTGCGGAATGAAGCACTGCAGGAGGAGGCGCGTGGGGCAGCGTAAGCCCGCAAAAATTTTCGTCCGGCAGGATATAATAATTCGGCGACAAAAACCTGATTAATCCAGCGCTGTTTACCCCGGCGTGAACCGGCCGCACAGAGGGATCCTGGCGGCCGGCCCGGCAGCGCGTTAGCTCGCGCGCGCCACCATGTCTATCGACAGCGGGATTTCGATATGCGGTTTAAAAGAGTCATACGCGAAGGAGACGTGGCCGTCTTCGACCGGTTTACGGGTGAAAAAGATCAGCATATCACGGGTCGAATGCCGGCGTTTGTCCTGCGCTTCCACCGGTGAGAGGCTGTGTTTGCGCTCATGGTCGACAATCAGCAGGGTATCGAGGAAATGCCGATGCTGTATTTCGCCCAAAATCCATTCCGGCCGGGCGCGATCGAATTTGATCCCGCTGGTTTCGCGCATATCGTGAATAAAGGTCTTGGCGCTGTCGTCGGTCATGTTGTCGCAGCCGAGGAAGGTCGTCATGGTGTGGTCGACGCCGTCGCTGTGTACGCCTTCCAGCGCCGGTTCGCCCAACATCTGCGGCGTGGTGACGGTGCGCAGGTTGAACACCGTGCAGACGAATTTGTTGATCTCCTGATTAAGCCGGGGGCGCGGCGTCACGCTCACGCCATCGATCACGTAGGCTTTGAATTTCATCAGTGCCTGAAATGCCGTATTCAACTGCAGATCGTCGTTGATGCCGCGGAAATGGCGCACCTTTCCCGAATCGTAGCGGATGAAGTCTTCCTCGACCGAGAGCACGAAAGGCTGGAACTCCAGCCGCTCAATCTGGGCGCGATCGAAGTCGAAGCAGAAGCGGCCGTTTCTGGACTTGCGGAAAGGCAGTGTGGGATCGTCCGCCAGATTGGCGCTGACCTGCTGCAGCCTGGCGAAATCTTCCGGCCGCGCGCCCAGCGCCAGCAGGATCGCTTGCATGGTGGCGCCGGGGATAAAGGCTGAACGGTGTTCCTGGTACGCCTTCTTAACTTCATCAAGCAGGGATAACTGTCGCATTTCTCGGTGGCCTCACGAATGATGTGGCGATTATAAAATCTTGCTGCCGATCTCCACGTCGACATCGGGTTTCAGCAAGACAGTGCCTTGATCCCGGGTGACCGCGGCAAGTACCAGCACTTCAGATTTAAATCCGGCAACCCGCCTGGCGGGGAAATTAACGACGGAGATGACTTTTTTTCCAAGCAGATCATCTTCCTGATAGTTTTCGCATAATTGCGCCGAGCTGTTTTTAATGCCAATTTCTTCGCCGAAATCAATGCGCAGCTTATAGGCGGGTTTTAATGCCTTGTCGTTATATTCCACGGAAATAATTTCGCCAATACGCATATCCAGTTTCATAAAATCAGTGATTTCGGCCATGAGTCAGTCCAGTTAATTAAGTGGCTTCAGGAAGGCTAGCAAAGGGGAATTATTCCGACAATGCCGCCAGGAGGGGAATAGTTATACCGGATGTAGCAATTAATTTACATTATCGTAACGTGGTGGAATTAATTATAAGCTTGGTGAATTATATAAGATTGAAACTTCATTATTTCCCGCAATTATGTTCACCACGCCTGCTTGGTGCCAGCGTCGATACTGTTAAGCCCGTGTTAAATTGGTTAGTATGCTCTGCATTAATTCATCAACGGCATTTTTTAGGTAGTGATATGGAAATAACCCAGCGCGAAAAACGCGATCGGCGAAAGGCATTGATTGCGCCGTTTTTCCTGATATTAATTTGGTCGACCGGTTTTATTGCCGCGCGGGCGGTGGCGGATCATGCCGATCCCAACCTTTTCCTGACCTTTCGCTTTTTGATCGCCGCGGCAGTATTCGCTCTGCTGGCGCTGCATTGCGCCTGGCCCAAGGGGCGACAGTTCGTAATGCACCTGCTGACCGGCATGTTGATGAACGGTGTTTACCTTGCCGCAAGCTGGTGGGCGGTGGCGAACGGCCTGGCAGCCGGAGTGATGTCGCTGATCGGCGGATTGCAGCCGCTGTTTACCGCGCTGATTTTCGCGCTGGTGCTGCGTAAGCCGATCGGGTTACGTTCCTGGGCCGGGCTGGCGGTCGGTTTTATCGGCGTTGCGCTGGTGCTCTCCCCGCGGCTGACCGGCATCGACGTCGGCAATATGGCGCTGCTGCCGATCCTGATGGGGTTTGGCAGCATCGTTGCGCTGACGATAGGCATCATGGTGCAGAAGTCTTCGCTGGCAGCGGCCGATCTGCGGGCGGCAGGCGCCATTCAGCACCTCGGCGCGGCGATCGTGACCGGCGTACTGGCGGCCGTAATGGGCTCAGGCGCCTGGGACAATTCGCCAACGCTGTGGTTCTCGCTGCTGTGGTCGGCCGGCGTGTTGTCGCTGGGCGGCACCGCGCTGTTCATTTGGATGGTGCGCCACGGCGATTTGACTCGCATTACCGCGCTGATGCTGCTGGTGCCGCCGGCGGCGGCGCTGCAGGCTTACGCGCTGTTTGGTGAGGCGTTGTCGCTGGTGCAGCTGGCGGGATTTGTTCTGACGCTGCTGGGGGTTGCCATCGTACAGCGAATTCGCCTGCGGCGGCGCTCTCACCTGGCCGAATAGTCTGCGATAGGAAGTGCTGTAAAGCCCGTGCTGCCGGGCTTTTTATTGGCTGAAAAACGTCCAACCTCACAAAACCGAAAGATAACAAGCAACGCCGTTGCCTCGTCATAAATATTAACTGTATGTTAATTTTTGGTTTATTAAATGTGATCAGGGGATGGATGATGATGAAAAAAATCAGCGCGACCGTAGCTGCTATCACCTTACTGGGCTCCGTTTCCGCCTATGCGGCCTTCCCGGCGGGCTACCCTGCCGACTATCAGAAACTGGTCGACGGCGCGAAGAAAGAAGGCAAGGTGGTGATTTATTCAACCACCGACACCAAGGCGGCGGCGCCGCTGATCCAGGGGTTCGAGGCGTTGTATCCGGGCATCAAGGTCGAATACAACGACATGAACAGCACCGAACTGTATAACCGCTTTATCAGCGAGCAGGCGGCCGGCGGCACCAGCGGCGACCTGGTGTGGAGTTCGTCGATGGACACCATTTTGAAACTGGCGGGCGATTACGCGCAGGAGTATGCCTCTCCGGAGCGGGCTCAGTTGCCAAAATGGGCGGTATGGCAAGATAAAGTGTATGGCACCACCTATGAGCCGGTGGTGTTTATCTATAACAAACGGCTGATCCCGCAGGGCGATGTGCCGGATTCACACGCGGCGCTGGCTAAACTGATCGCCGGTCAGACGGACAAATTCAAGAAGAAAGTCACCACCTACGACATCGAAAAATCCGGCGTCGGCTTCATGCTGTCGGTGCAGGACTTCAAGGCCGATCCTAACTACTTCAAAACGCTGGCCGACGTGGCCAAGGGCGGGCTGGCGGTGCAATCTTCCACCGGCACCATGATGGAGCGCGTCTCCTCCGGTGAAAACCTGATCGGCTTCAATATCCTCGGTTCATACGCCGAGGCCCGCGCCAAGAGCGATCCGTCGCTCGGCATCGTCTATCCGAAAGACTATACCCTGGTGCTGTCGCGCGTGAGCTTCATCAGCAAAGAGGCCGGCAACCCTAACGCCGCCAAGCTGTGGTTCGACTACGTGCTGTCGGAGAAAGGGCAAAATATTCTCGCCAATCAGGCGGATATCCCCTCGATCCGCAACGACATCGAAGGCAAGAACGACATCGATGGCATGACCAAGCTGCTGGGCAACGCGCTCAAGCCGATCCCGGTCGATGACAGCCTGCTGGAATATCTGCAGCCGGCCAAACGTCTCGACTACATCAAACAATGGCGCGCCGCCGCGGCGAAATAACAGGGACTGCATTCGGACGCGCGCCTGCCGCACGGGCGCGCGCCCTTTGGTCGTCGTTTACAACCATAGGGAGCATTTATGCAAGCATGGCGCAGAAAGTGGCAGAGCCTGCCACGCGGCCTGGTGGTGTTGATAACCGCGCTGGTTATCTATGTCCCCCTGTCGTTTATCATCATTCAAAGCTTCCTCTCGGCACCGTTTTTCTCTCCCTCCAAGGTCTTCAGCCTGGAGGCCTTCGAGTTCATCTTTACCGATCCGGATTTCTACAAGGCGCTGAAAAGCGGCTTTATTCTGGCATTCGGCCTGGTAATTATCGCCATCCCGCTCGGCGGCATTTTGGCCTTTCTGATGGTGCGCACCGATCTGCCGGGGCGGCGGATCATCGAACCGCTGATTCTGGTGCCGATCTTCGTGTCGCCGATGGTGCTGGGTTTCGGTTACGTGGTGGCGGCGGGGCCGGTCGGCTTCTTCTCGCTGTGGGCGGAAGCGTTGCTGGGTTTCGTGCCGTGGAACATCTATTCGATGGCCAGCATCGTGGTGATAGCCGGATTGACGCACGTGCCCCACGCGTATCTGTACATCTCCTCGGCGCTGCGCAGCGTGGGCTCCGACGTTGAAGAAGCGGCGCGCACCGCCGGCGCTACGCCGCTGCAGGTGATGACCGCCGTCAGCCTGCCGATGGTGCGGCCGTCTATCTTGTACGCCGGGGTGCTGCTGTTCTTCCTCGGGCTGGAGGTGTTCGGCCTGATGCTGGTGCTGGGCGATCCGGAAGGCAACCTGGTGCTGGCAACCTACCTGTATCAGTTGACCAACAAGCTGGGCACGCCTTCTTACCACCTGATGGCGGCGGTAGCGGTGGTGCTGATCTGCATCACCATTCCATTGGTGATGCTGCAGCGCAGGCTGATGCGTACCGCCAACCGTTTCGTCACCGTCAAGGGCAAAGCCTCGCAGGCGCGCGCGCTGCCGCTGGGCAAATGGCGCTGGGTGGCCGGCGCGGTGGTGATGTTCTGGCTGACCGTGACCATCGGCGTGCCGCTGATCGGCGTAGTGCTGCGCGCCTTTATCTCCAACTGGGGCGTGGGCGTGTCTGTCTGGGACGAACTGTCGATCAACACCTTCCGCACCATCTGGGCGCAACCCAACCTGCTGCGCGCCATCGTCAACTCGATGGCGATCGGGGTGATCGGCGGGGCGCTGGCGGTGGCGTGCTATCTGTTTATCGGCATTGCCATGCACCGCAAGCCGGATGGCGCCACGCGCTTCCTCGACTACAGCGTGCTGGTGCCGCGCGCGGTGCCGGGGCTGTTGGCCGGCCTGGCGTTCCTGTGGGTGTTTCTGTTCCTGCCGATGTGGCTGGACAAATCGCTTAAGGAAGGCTGGCTGTCAGTGCTGCCGATGGCCGAGTGGCTGCGCGAGAACGTGATCGTCTGGTTGCGTTCGCTGCGCAGCACCATCTTCAGCGTCTGGCTGGCCTACACCGTGGTGTGGATGGCTTACGGCCTGCGGCTGATCTCTTCTACGCTGCTGCAGGTGGGACCGGAGCTGGAGGAGGCGGCGCGCAGCGCCGGCGCCAGCCGCGGTCAGATCACCCGCCACGTCACCATTCCGCTGTCGCGCTACGGCCTGATCGGCTCCTGGTTGCTGATGTTCCTGATCTTTGAACGCGAATATTCCACCGGGGTGTATCTGCTGTCTCCGGGCACGGAAACCATCGGCTCGATGCTGGTTTCCCTGTGGGCCGCGGGCGCTATCGATATCGTCGCCGCGCTGTCGTTCATCAATATCCTGCTGGTGGTGCTGGGGCTGGGGATCGCCTTGCGCTTTGGAGTGAAATTACATGATTGAACTTTCGGTAGAGAATCTGCATTTGACCTATGGCGACAACCCGGTGTTGAAAGGGGTGTCGATGGATCTGAAACGGGGCGAAGTGGTCTCGCTGCTGGGCCCGTCGGGCAGCGGAAAAACCACGCTGCTGCGGGCGGTAGCCGGGCTGGAGAAACCGAGCCAGGGGCGGATCGTCATCGGCAACAGCGCGGTGTACAACGGCAGCGCACGCAGTGAAATTCCCGCCGAAGAGCGCAATCTGGGGCTGGTGTTTCAGTCCTACGCCCTGTGGCCGCATAAAACGGTGTTTGAGAACGTCGCTTACCCGCTGAAACTGCGTAAGACTGCCTCGGCGGAAATCGCCCAGCGGGTGCAGGCGGTGCTGGATCAGCTCGGGCTGGGGCATTTGGCCAAACGCCATCCGCACCAGCTCTCCGGCGGCCAGCAGCAGCGCGTGGCGATCGGGCGCGCGCTGGTCTACAACCCGCCGGTGATCCTGCTGGATGAGCCGCTGTCCAACCTCGACGCCAAGCTGCGCGAAGAGGCGCGGGTATTCCTGCGCGAGTTGATCATCAAGCTCGGTCTGTCGGCACTGATGGTGACTCACGATCAGAACGAGGCGATGGCCATTTCCGATCGCATCCTGCTGCTCAATAACGGCAAAATCGAACAGCAGGGCACGCCGCAGGAGATGTACGGTTCGCCCACCACGCTGTTCACCGCCGAGTTCATGGGCAGCAACAACCGGTTGCCGGGCAAGGTCGTCGCGCTGGAAGGCGATCGGGCGCGCATCGAAGGTAAGGATTGGGCGCTGTGGGGCAAAGCGGGCGAAGGCGTGCAGGTCGGGCAGGAGGGCACGGCGGTGATCCGCGTCGAGCGCGTGCGGTTGGGTGAAGATCCGCAGGGCAACCAGCTTGAGCTGCCGTTGCTGACCAGCATGTATCTCGGCGATCGCTGGGAATACCTGTTCCGCACCGTGGCCGAAGATTTCGTGGTGCGTGCCTATGGCCACGAGGCGCGCGATCAAACGCTGTGCCGGCTCTCCCTGCCGGCCGAGCATTTGTGGATATTCCCGAAAGCTTAACCAGGACGCCCGCCGATGCGGGCGCTCCGTTTACAGAGTTAAACCGCTAGCAGCGATCTTTTCTGGGCGGTGTACGTTTCCCGGCTGGCAACGTCGGCGAAAGTGCGGGTGACGGTCGAATTTTTGCGCGACTATTTTCGTGAGCACTACGGCGAAACGGGGCCGGCGAGCGAAAATTCGTCGCGGTCTTGAGGCCAAAAATGTGCGCCAGATCATCTTATGCTCGTAAAACTCCCCTCCGTTACCTGAGGAACTGTTGCACCTGTTCCTTTTGCCAAAACTTTGGTTTATGCTCAGCTGAAGCGTTTCAGTTGAAGCACTCTTCAACAGAAATGCCGATGTGACGGCGGTGAAAAACCGCTGAAGCGCGGGAATAATGCAAACTCGGCGATTCACAGCGGGCGGTACGATCCACTACTCTATGCGGGTTAGTGAGACAACCAGTCAGCGCCGGGCGGCGCCGGTGAGTCACCCGGCGTGGACGGCCCTTTTTCAGGAGCAGCATGACCATCCGCATAGCGATAAACGGCTTTGGCCGCATCGGCCGCAGCGTATTGCGCGCACTGTACGAATCGGGACGACGGGCGGAAATCTCCGTGGTGGCGATCAACGAGCTGGCGAACGCCGAAGGCATGGCCCATCTGCTGAAGTACGATTCCAGCCACGGCCGCTTTGCGTGGGATGTGCGGCAAGAGTGCGACACGCTGAGCGTCGGAGACGACGCGATTCGCCTGTTGCATCAGCCGGCGGTGGAGCAGTTGCCCTGGGGCGAACTGGGCGTCGACGTGGTGCTGGACTGCAGCGGCGTGTACGGCAGCCGGGCGGATGGCGAAGCCCATCTGGCGGCGGGGGCGAAGAAAGTGCTGTTCGCCCATCCGGGCGGCAACGATCTGGACGCCACCATCGTGTTTGGCGTCAACCATCAGACGCTGCTGGCGGAACACCGCATCGTGTCCAACGCCTCGTGCACCACCAACTGCATTATTCCGGTGATCAAGCTGCTGGACGACGCCTACAGCATCGAGTCCGGCACCGTGACCACCATTCACTCGGCGATGAACGATCAGCCGGTGATCGACGCGTATCACGCGGATTTGCGGCGCACCCGCGCGGCGAGCCAGTCGATCATTCCGGTCGATACCAAGCTGGCCGCGGGCATCACTCGCATCTTCCCGCAGTTTTGCGATCGCTTCGAGGCTATCTCGGTGCGCGTGCCGACCATCAACGTGACGGCTATCGATCTTAGCGTCAGCGTGAGCGCCGCGGTGAAGGTGGCGGAGGTCAACCAGCTGTTGCAAAAGGCCGCACGGGAATCATTTCGTGGTATAGTTGACTACACGGAATTACCATTGGTCTCGATTGATTTTAACCATGACCCGCACAGCGCTATCGTCGACGGTACGCAGACCCGGGTCAGCGGGCAGCACCTGATAAAGACCTTGGTCTGGTGCGACAATGAATGGGGCTTTGCCAATCGGATGTTGGATACAACACGGGCAATGGCCGCCAGCGGTTTCTAGTACGGCGGCGCCGGCGTGATGGGCGCGCTGCTCAGGCAATTTTATAGAGATTCAATAAAGAGGGTTCACCATGTCTGTAATTAAGATGACCGATCTGGATCTGGCGGGTAAACGCGTACTGATCCGCTCCGATCTGAACGTGCCGGTAAAAGACGGTAAAGTGACTTCCGACGCGCGTATCCGCGCTTCCCTGCCGACTATCGAAGCTGCGCTGAAGCAAGGCGCCCGCGTGATGGTAACCTCCCACCTGGGTCGTCCTACCGAAGGCGAGTACAACGAAGAATTCTCCCTGCTGCCTGTGGTCAACTACCTGAAAGATCATCTGAAATCCCCAGTGCGTCTGGCGAAGGATTATCTGGATGGCGTCGACGTCGCCGAAGGCGAACTGGTGGTGCTGGAAAACGTTCGCTTCAACAAGGGCGAGAAGAAAGACGACGAAACCCTGTCCAAGAAATACGCGGCGCTGTGCGACGTGTACGTGATGGACGCGTTCGGCACCGCGCACCGCGCGCAGGCTTCCACCCACGGCGTGGGCAAGTTCGCGCCTGTCGCCTGTGCCGGCCCGCTGCTGTCCGCCGAGCTGGAAGCGCTGGGCAAGGCCCTGGGCAACCCGGCCCGTCCGATGGTCGCCATCGTGGGCGGCTCTAAAGTCTCCACCAAACTGACCGTGCTGGATTCCCTGTCCAAAATCGCCGATCAGCTGATCGTCGGCGGCGGCATCGCCAACACCTTCGTGGCGGCGCAGGGCAACAACGTGGGCCAGTCCCTGTACGAACCGGATCTGATCCCGAACGCGCAGAAACTGCTGGAAACCTGCGACATCCCGGTTCCGACCGACGTGCGCGTGGCGACCGAGTTCTCTGAAACCGCGACCGCGACCGTGAAGCAGGCCAACGAGATCCAGGACAACGAGCAAATTCTGGATATGGGCGACGTCTCTGCCGAGCGTCTGGCCGTTATCCTGAAGAACGCCAAGACCATTCTGTGGAATGGCCCGGTTGGCGTATTCGAGTTCCCTAACTTCCGTAAGGGCACCGAAATTGTCGCCCGCGCGATCGCCGATAGCGACGCTTTCTCTATCGCTGGCGGCGGCGACACTCTGGCAGCCATCGATCTGTTCGGTATCGCTGACAAAATTTCCTACATCTCCACCGGCGGTGGCGCATTCCTGGAATTCGTTGAAGGGAAACCGCTGCCTGCAGTCGTGATGCTGGAAGAGCGCGCTAAGCAGTAATTCAGACAACGGGAGGCGAAAGCCGCCCGTTTGTTTTATACCGCGCGGCTCACGCTGCGCGGCGTGAAAACATCGATTTACATCCATCTACGGCCGACGAAACAGGACAAAGTAACATGTCTAAAATTTTTGATTTCGTAAAACCGGGTGTCATCACGGGTGATGACGTTCAGAAAGTCTTCGCAGTTGCTAAAGAGAACAACTTTGCGCTGCCAGCGGTAAACTGCGTGGGTACCGACTCCATCAACGCAGTGCTGGAAGCCGCGGCTAAAGTGCGCGCGCCGGTTATCGTTCAGTTCTCCAACGGCGGCGCCGCGTTCATCGCCGGCAAAGGCGTGAAGACCGATGTGCCTCAGGGTGCAGCGATTCTGGGCGCTATCTCTGGCGCACACCACGTTCACCAGATGGCTGAACACTACGGCGTGCCGGTGATCCTGCACACCGACCACTGCGCGAAGAAACTGCTGCCATGGCTGGACGGCCTGCTGGACGCCGGCGAGAAGCACTTCGCCGCTACCGGCAAACCGCTGTTCTCTTCCCACATGATCGATCTGTCTGAAGAATCTCTGGAAGAAAACATCGAGATCTGCAGCGCCTACCTGAAGCGCATGGCCAAAATCGGCATGACGTTGGAAATCGAACTGGGCTGCACCGGCGGTGAAGAAGATGGCGTGGACAACAGCCATATGGACGCTTCCGCACTGTACACCCAGCCGGAAGACGTGGCTTACGCGTACGAAAAACTGAACGCCATCAGCCCGCGCTTCACCATCGCAGCCTCCTTCGGTAACGTGCACGGCGTGTACAAGCCAGGCAACGTTAAGCTGACTCCGACCATCCTGCGCGATTCTCAGGACTACGTGTCCAAGAAATTCAACCTGCCGCACAACAGCCTGAACTTCGTGTTCCACGGCGGTTCCGGTTCTACCGATGCAGAGATCAAAGAGTCTGTGGGCTACGGCGTGATCAAGATGAACATCGACACCGACACCCAATGGGCGACCTGGGATGGCATCCTGCAGTACTACAAAGCGAACGAAGCTTACCTGCAAGGCCAGCTGGGCAACCCGAAAGGTGCCGATCAGCCGAACAAGAAATACTACGATCCACGCGTATGGCTGCGCGCAGCGCAGACCAGCATGGTGACGCGTCTGGAGCAGGCTTTCAAAGATCTGAACGCGGTAGACGTTCTGTAATCTTCGGCACCTGTTGCACGTGCATAAGGCTCCCTGCGGGGAGCCTTTTTCGTTTTCAGCCCAGCAGGCCGGCACCGACGTTGATCGACAGGCCCAGGATCAGCATGTTGAACACGAACGAAATAACCGACTGCACGAGCGCGATTTTACGCACCTCCGCGGCGCCGACCGCCACGTCGGCCGTTTGCGACGCGACCGCGATGGTGAAGGAGAAGTAGGCGAAGTCCAGATAGGTCGGCTCGGTGAGATTGCCGGGAAACAGCAGCGGCAAAGGATCCTGCTGTGCGCCCTGACGGTAAAACTGATGGGCATAGTGCATGGTGAAGGCGGTCGGCAGCAGCAGCCAGGAGACTGCCAGCGTTGCGCCGGTTAACGCCAGATGTAGCGTTTTCAGCGAGTCGCTGGCCTGTTTGGCGCTGCTCAATTCGAACAGGATCGCCAGAATGCTCACCAGACAACCGAAACTGACCAGCGCCAACACCGTGCTGGCGCTTTCATCCTGTCGCCGAGCGATCTGGCGAATGTGCTGCGGTGTGCTGACCAGCATCAGCCGCCAAAGAAACAGCAGATAGAGCCAGGCCAGCGTATTCCAGCCGATCATCAGGCGCTGCAGCAACGAGAGCTGGGCGGGCAGCAGCAGAAAGCACAACAGCCCGGCACCGACGGAAAACAGCAGCCTGGGCCGCACTTGCCAATAGTGTTTGAGCGAAGAGCGAATGTGCATGAAGAACGGATCCCTTGTCGTGAAATAGCCAACGCGCTGTTTTCAGCATAGAAGACGCGGCGGGCGGTATCGGCTATTTTTAACGCTGACGGTTGGCATGAGCCTTTAATGTTGGTTACCCTTAGGCGGTGGTTTCCTACTGGCTGCCGAGGCCAGTGTATTTTTGCGAGTTTCTCCCGTTAGGGACTGAGTTAGGACGACACGAATGAAAGATTTGAATGTAGTAGACGGCATCAACGGTGCCGGCAACTGGTTGGTGAAGAACCAGGATCTGTTGATCCAGTACGCGGTGAATATCGTCGCCGCCATCGTTATCCTGATCATCGGTTCGATCGTGGCCCGCGTGGTCGGCAATGCGCTGAACCGCGTGATGAAGCTGCGCGGCATCGACGCCACGGTGGCAGACTTCCTGTCGGCGATCGTACGTTACGGCGTGCTGGCGTTCACCTTCATCGCCGTGCTGGGGCGCGTCGGCGTGCAGACCACCTCGGTGATCGCCGTGCTGGGTGCCGCCGGTTTGGCCGTCGGCCTGGCGCTGCAAGGCTCGCTGTCTAACTTCGCCGCCGGCGTGCTGCTGGTGATCTTCCGCCCGCTGCGCGTGGGTGAATATGTCGATCTGGGCGGCGTGGCCGGTACCGTCGATCAGGTGCAGATTTTCTCCACCACCCTGCGCACCGCAGACAACAAAACCATCGTGGTGCCGAACGGTAAAATCATCGCCGGCAACATCATCAACTACTCCCGCGAGCCGAACCGCCGTGTGGATATCGTGGTGGGCGTGGCCTACAACGCCGATATCGACGTGGTGAAGAAGGTGCTGGGCGATGTGATCGCCGCCGACAAACGCATCATGCACGCTAAAGGCGTGACTGTGCGTCTGAACGAGATGGCGCCATCTTCCCTGAACTTTGTGACCCGTTCCTGGACCACCAATGCGGAATACTGGAACGTGTACTTCGATCTGATGGAAAACTTCAAGCGCGCGCTGGATGCCCACAACATCGGCATTCCGTTCCCGCAAATGGACGTGCACCTGTATCGCACCGAAGACGCTTCCGCCAAGGCGGAATAACACAGAAGGGGGCCTTGGCCCCCTTTTTTACTGCAGGCCGAGACGCTACCGATGGCGTCTCGGCCTTTTCTTTTAGGGCGGTCAGATGTCCGCTGCCGGCTCCGTGAGCGGCACGCGGCGGCGCAGGCTGAGGCGATAAAGCAGGAAGATGGCGGCGGCGCCCAACAGCGCCGGCAGCGCCAGCCAGAGGAAGAACACCTCCGTCGAGCCGGCGGCGGTCATCATCCAGGCGCCGAGCATCGAGCCGACGATCGAACCAAAGCGGCCATTGGCCATGGCCCAACTGACGCCGGTCACGCGGGCTGCGGTCGGGTAAAGGGTGGCGGAGACCAGATTCAGGCCGTTCTGCGCGCCGGCCACGCCGAAGCCGATAAGGAACACGACGGCGGCCAGCGTGTAGACGTCGCCCATCAGATACCCGGTGGCGCCAATCACCAGCGCGGCACCCAGGTAGGAGACGGCCAGCACGCGGTAGGGCCCGACCCGATCCATCAGCAGCGCCATCAGAATGGCGCCCAGGGTGCCGCCGAGCGGCACCATCGCGCCGATGCGCGAGGCGTGGGCGATATCGAAACCGGCGTCTTTGAGGATCGTCGGCAGCCAACTGGTGAGCAGGTAAAACACGAACAGCGAACAGAAGAATGCCGCCCACAGCAGCAGGGTGCGCACGGCGCGCCCTTCGATAAACAGGTGCGAGATCGGCGACCTGGCCTGCGCCGGGCGCTCGTCATCGACGATGGTTACCCCCGTCCAACGCTGGCCGGTGATGCGCTCGACCACCCGGCGCAGCCGATCGGCATGTTTGGCGCTGGCGGCCATAAAGCGTACTGATTCGGGCATCTGCCAGGCCAACAGCGGCAGCAGCGCCAACGGCGCGATGCCACCGACCAGCAGCAGGCCGCGCCAGCCGAACGCCGGGATGATCTGCCCGGCCAGCAGGCCGCCCAGGGCTAACCCAGCGGTAAAGCCGCTCCAGCTCAAGGTGACCATCAGCATGCGGCGGCGCGCCGGTGAGTACTCCGAGCTGAGGGTGATGCAAGTTGGTATTGCGCCCCCGAGGCCAATGCCGGTGATGAAGCGCAGCAGGGTCAGGGATTCGATCGAATGCGTATAGGCCGAAGCCAGGGTGCAGCCGCCAAACACCAGCACCGCGACGAGCAGCACGCGTTTGCGGCCGAAGGCGTCGGCGATCGGCCCGAACAGCAGGCTGCCGATCAGCAGGCCGAACAGCCCCGCACCGAAGGCGGGAGAGAGCTGAGCGGGCAGCAGATCCCACTCTTCGCGCAGCGCCGGGGCGATATAGCCGATGATGGCGGTATCGAAACCGTCCAGCAGGGCAATGAGGAAACACAGAGTGAGGATCAGGATTTGGTAGGGGGAGATCCTGGCGCGATCGATGATTTCGCTGATGCGAGCGGTATTTGGGCTCATGGTTATTCCACTGTTATTCGGCTGGTGTGGGCTGGCTGAGGGCTGTTCAGGCCAGGCCTGAACCAAAACCGCTGTGGCTGGCATCGCGTAGAAATCCGAGTATACACCAGAGCGGGGACGTTGCGGGGAGGGGGAATTGATGATAATCGCCCGCCACAGGAGGTGCCTGTGGCGGGCGCTGGCAAGGTTATTTGGCTAACAGCTCTCGGCGCACGATCTCGGCACCTGCGCTTAACGCATTCAGCTTGCCGCGGGCGACCTGACGGGGCAGGGGGGCCATGCCGCAGTTGGTCGACGGATAGAGCTTGTCGGCATCGACAAACTGCAGCGCTTTGCGCAGCGTAGCGGCCACTTCTTCCGGCGTCTCAACGGCATGATTCGCTACGTCGATGGCGCCGACCATCACCTTTTTGCCGCGGATCAGTTCAAGCAGATCCATCGGCACGTGCGAGTTATGGCACTCCAGGGAGATGATATCGATGTTGGACGTTTGCAGTTTCGGAAACGCCTCTTCATATTGCCGCCATTCCGAGCCCAGCGTCTTTTTCCAGTCGGTATTGGCTTTAATCCCATATCCATAGCAGATATGTACGGCGGTTTCACACTTAAGCCCTTCAATGGCTCTTTCCAGGGCGGCAATGCCCCAGTCATTCACCTCGTCAAAGAACACGTTAAATGCGGGCTCATCAAACTGAATAATGTCGACGCCGGCGGCCTCGAGCTCTTTAGCTTCCTGATTGAGGATCTTGGCGAACTCCCAGGCCAATTTCTCGCGGCTTTTATAGTGGTTGTCATAAAGCGTGTCGATCATGGTCATCGGCCCCGGCAGGGCCCATTTAATCGGCTGCTTGGTCAGCTGGCGTAAAAATTTGGCGTCTTCAACGAAAACGGGTTTTTGGCGCGAGACCGCCCCCACAACGGTTGGCACGCTCGCCTCGTAGCGATTGCGGATTTTAACCACTTCGCGTTTCTCGAAATCGACGCCGCTGAGGTGTTCGATAAACGTCGTGACGAAGTGCTGGCGCGTTTGCTCGCCATCGCTGACGATATCGATGCCGGCCTGTTGTTGCTCTGCCAGCGACAAACGCAAGGCGTCCTGTTTCCCTTCGATTAATTCTTCATTCTGCAATTTCCAAGGCGACCACAGGGTTTCCGGTTGGGCCAGCCAGACAGGTTTGGGCAAGCTGCCGGCGGTCGACGTAGGGAGCAATATTTTCATAATAGATGACCTGTATTTGAGTGAATCAAAGCGCGTAGTGAGCAGACCATTGCTCAAGAAGAGGTTTATAGGGTTTGATAAATTGCTCTTCCGTAAATTTCCCCTGCTCAATCGCTAACTGGCTACGCTCTTCGCGATCGTAAACAATCTTGGTTAATGAATGATCCTGGTTATTCAGGCTTGGCTGATAGCATTGCCCCGCCGCCGAGTTGGCATTGTAAATTTCAGGCCGATAAATTTTCTGGAAGGTCTCCATCGTGCTGATGGTGCCGATCAGTTCCAGATCGGTGTAATCGCTCAGCAAATCCCCGGGGAAATAAAACGCCAGGGGCGCGACGCTATTTTTCGGCATGAAGTAGCGCACCTGCAGGCCCATTTTTTTAAAATACTGGTCGGTCAGCGAAGCGCCGTCTTGCCGATACTCGTCGCCCAACACCGGGTGTTGATTGCCCGTCCGATGGTAGGTGTCTTTGCTGGACACGCTGAGGCAGATCACCGGCGGTTTGCTGAAATTTTCATGGTATTCGTTTGAATTGACGAAGTGCTTAAAGATATTGCCGTGCAAATCGCCGAAATCATCCGGAATGGTAAATTCCGCCGTGTTTTTATTGTGCGCCGGCAGCAAGACGCTAAAGTCGTAGTCGCGCACGTAAGAGGAGAAATTGTTCCCAACGATGCCCTCGATACGCTTTTGCGTTTTTTTATCAATGATGTTGGTTTTCAGGATTTCGATCACCGGGAAGCTGGCACCCTGATCTTCAACGCGCATCTCAACCGAGATGATTTCAAGCTCGACCGAATAGCGATCGGCCTTGGGGTTATCCCAATGCGCCAACGTATTGAAGCGGTTGTTAATCATCACCAGCGTATTGCGCAGGTTCTCCCGGCGGTTTTCCCCTCTGGCCAAATTGGCGAAGTTGGTGGTGATACGCGTACTTTCAGAAGGGTTATAATCTTCATCGAAAGAACTGCTCTTAATCGTAAAGGTAAAGTCTCTATTCATCGTCTTATAGCATCCTGTTATATGGTATGATGGCTGGATTTATCCATTTTTTTCAATGGGTTGTTTTTCTCTTTTTTTCATTCAGCCGATTTCATATTGTCTGTCGTTAATGAGGTCTATTTTTGCCAGAGTCCCGCAGGGAGTGAAAGAGACTTAATTTCATTACCACATGAGCGCTATTCATGATCTGGCGTTCGGGTCGGTTTATCGCCGTTGCCCTGCAGCGCAAACCGCCAACGTACCGGGCCGGCAACCTGGTGCAGCCTGAAAAATTACGGGTATAATCCCCCCATGATCCCACGGCTTCAGACACGAACATGACAAAACTCACCTTACAAGAGCAGATGCTCAAAGCGGGCTTGGTAACCAGCAAGAAAATGGCCAAAGTCCAAAGAACGGCTAAAAAATCACGCGTTCAGGCCCGTGAGGCCAGAGAGGCGGTGGAAGAGAATAAAAAGGCGCAGCTTGAGCGCGATAAGCAGTTGAACGAGCAGCAAAAGCAAGCCGCGCTGTCCAAAGAATACAAGGCGCAGGTGAAGCAACTGATCGAGATGAACCGCATCGTTCTGGCGAAAGGTGATATCGGTTTCAACTTCACCGACGGCAACCTGATCAAGAAAATCCTGGTGGATAAGGCGACGCAGACTCAGCTGATCAATGGCCGCCTCGCCATTGCCCGCTTGGTGGTCGAGAACCGGGAAGAGTGTGAATACGCGATTATCCCCGCGAGCGTCGCCGATAAAATCGCGCAGCGCGATGCGGCCAGCATTGTGCTGCACAGTGCGCTGAGTCAGGAAGAGCAGGATGAAGACGATCCGTACGCCGACTTTAAAGTGCCCGACGATTTGATGTGGTAAGCCGCGTTCAGAACGGCGCGGCGTGACGAGCGGCGATCCGCTCTCCGCTGATGGGGTGCACAAAGTCCAGCTCGCTGGCGTGCAGCATCAGCCGCGGCGTCTGTTCGGTACCCGGCAGCAGGCGCCCGCCGTACAGATCGCAGCCTAAAATAGGGTGGCCCAACTGCCGGCTGTGAATACGCAGCTGGTGGGTGCGCCCGGTCTCCGGGGTGAGCTGCACCCGCGTCAGCGGTAGCGAGATCCCGCCTTCCGTTTCACGATAAAAACGCTCGACGACCCGATAGCGGGAGCGGGCGGGCTTGCCGTGGAGGGCGCAAATCGACATCAGCGGGAACAGCGCCGGATCTTTGGCGATCGCCGCGTCTATGACCCCTTCGTTATTCGCCAGATGGCCGCACAGCAGCGCGCTGTACACTTTGCTGACGGTGCGCTCGCTGAACTGCCGGCAGAGCGCGGCGTTGGCGGCCTTGTTGCGGGCCACCACCATCAACCCGGACGTGCCGAAATCCAGGCGGTGCACCAGGGCGCAGCCGGGGAAGATCTGTACCAGCCGGTGGTGTACCGAATCGAGATTCTGCGGATTCTTGCCCGAGAGGCTGAGCAGCCCGGCCGGCTTATTGATCAGCGCCAGATGATCGTCCTGATAGAGGATCTCTATTGGGTCATGGCATGGCGGGGCGATAAAGGTATCGGTGATCGTAGACATCGGGCGGCCGGCTGGTGGGTGGGGGCGGATGATAGCGAATTTCGCGTCGATGAGCGAATGCGGTTTTCGTTACACTGCGGCTCATGCCCGTTGGCACCCGATGCGGCAAAGCATCGGGTGCCACGGTTAAGTCCCCGGCGCTCTACTGCCCGTAGTAGGCGTTTTGGCCGTGTTTGCGCAGGTAGTGTTTGTCCAACAGCTCGCGCTGCATGCTGTGAATGCCCGGCGTCAGCTGGCGCGAGAAAATGCCCATGTAGGCGATCTCTTCTAGCACCACCGCATTATGTACCGCGTTGTGGGCGTCTTTGCCCCAGGCGAAGGGGCCGTGGGCATTGACCAGTACCGCCGGGATCGCGTTGGGATTGATATCGCGCTGGCGGAAGGTTTCGATAATCACGTTGCCGGTTTCCAGTTCGTAATCGTGCTCAATTTCATCCTGGGTCATCAGGCGAGTGCAGGGGATAGCGCCATAAAAATAGTCGGCGTGGGTGGTTCCCCAGGCGGGGATGTCCAGCCCGGCCTGCGCCCAGATGGTGGCGTGGCGCGAATGGGTGTGGACGATGCCGCCGATATCGGCAAATTCGCGGTACAGCGCCAGATGGGTGGCGGTGTCCGACGACGGTTTTTTTGCCCCCTCGACGGTGCGGCCGCTGGCCAGATCGACCACCACCATATCCTCCGCCGTCATATGCTCGTATTCAACGCCGGAAGGCTTGATCACCACCAGACCGCGTTCGCGATCCACCGCGCTGACGTTGCCCCAGGTAAAGGTCACCAGCTTATGGCGCGGCAGATCGAGATTGGCCTCCAGCACCTGTTGTTTTAACTGAGTCAGCATGTCATGCCCCCTTGTTGCATTTTCTGTTCGATCCAGCGGCGGGCCTGAACGATCTCGGCCACCGGCTCCTCGGCTTTTTCGGTCCACATCTCAATCAGGAATGCGCCGCGGTAATTGAGGCGCTGCAGCGTGCGAAACACCTCGACGAAGTCGACGCAGCCTTCGCCAAACGGCACGTCGCGGAATTGCCCCGGCGAAGTGGCGGTGACCGGGTAGGTGTCTTTCAGGTGAATGGCGGCGATGCGATCGATGCCCAGCTCCAGCTCGCGCGGCACGTCATTGCCCCAGGCGCTGAGGTTGCCGACGTCTGGATACACCGAGAACCACGGCGAGGCCAGCAGGGCGTCCCAGGCTTTCCATTTAGCGATCGAGTTCATAAAGGCGGTGTCCATAATTTCCACCGCCAGCATCACCTGGGCGGCGGCGGCACGGTCTACCGCCCACTGCATGCCTTCGCTAAAGCGCGCCAGCGTCCCCTCGTCCTGCTCTTCGTAATACACGTCGTAGCCGGCCAGCTGGATCGTCCGGATACCGACATCTTTGGCCAGCTGAATGGCCTGTTCCATCACGTCGAAGGCGCGCTGTCGCAGCGCCGGATCGTGGCTGCCAAACGGAAAGCGCCGGTGGCCGGAGAGGCACATCGACGGAATGCGGATGCCGGTTTCCAGCATGGCGTCCACCAGCGCCAGGCGCTGCGCCTTGCTCCAGCTCAGGCGCGCCAGACGTTCATCGCTTTCGTCCACCGACATTTCGACGAAGTCGAAGCCGCAGGCCTTGGCCAGCGCCAGGCGTTCGGGCCAGCTCAGGTGTTTCGGCAGCGCTTTCTCGTAAATTCCCAACGGGTGCTGACGCATATCATGATCTCCAGATGTCATCGATGGCGGTGCGGAACTGCCTGGCGGCGGCCGGCGGATCGCCGGCCTCGGCCAGCGCGCGGCCGGCGATAAAGGCGGTGACGGCGATTTCTTTAAACAGCGGCAGGTCGGCGGGCGTGATGCCGCCGGTCACCGACAGCTCGATGCCCAGATCGGACAGCGCCTTCATCCGATCCAGATCCTGCCGGCCCCAGGTTTGCCCGCTGGCCTGCGCGTCGCGGCCGCGGTGATAGATCGCCTGACGAATGCCGAGGCCGCGCCATTGCCGCGCGTCCTCCAATGTCCAGCGGCCGAACAGTTCGATCTGGATTTCACCGCCGTGACGCTCGGCGACCTCCCGCGCGCTGGCCATGGTGGCCAACGGCGCGGCGCAGATCACCGTCATCCAGTCCGCGCCCTGGCCGAAGGCCTGATCGGCCAGTGTCGCACCGGCGTCGGCCACCTTGAGATCGGCCACCAGCGTGTGCTGCGGACAGCGCTCACGCAGCGCGCTAACCGCCTGAATACCGGCGCTGATGCACAAAATGGTACCGGCCTCGATGATGTCCACATGGGGGCTGAGGGTCTCGGCGGTGCGCAGCGCCGTATCCAAACGGGTTTGATCGAGCGCCAGCTGCAGGCGCGGTTTCGTGCTCATGGGGCCTCCTTGTTGGCGGGCTGCAGATTTTGCAATGCAGCAATCAGCGCCTGATAACGTTGGTGTTTGTGGTCGTAAGCTTCGGCGGCGGCCGCATCAGGCAGCAGCCGCTCGATACGCGGCGCCAGCCGGTGCTGGGCGGCGGTGAAATCGTTGAAGACGCCGCTGCCGACCATGGCCGCCATCGCCGCGCCCATACAGCCGGTTTCTTCCACCTGCGGCAGCTCAACCGGCAGACCGCTGACGTCGGCGAACATTTGCATCCAGGGGCGGGATTTGGCGGGGCCGCCGGTCACGCGCAGCGCCTGCGCCTCAGGGAAACGCCGGCGCATACGGTTAAGGTGCGTCATGTGGCAGAACACCACGCCTTCGTAGATCGCCTGCACCAGGTGCTCGCGCTGGTGGAAGGCCTGCAGGCCGTAGAAGCTGGCGCTCAGCCCCAGGCCGGCGTTGGAGCCATACAGGAAAGGGGCGAACAGCAGATCGCCGGCGGCTTTCGGCAGGGCGGCGACCCAGCGGTTAAGCTGGTCGTAGTCCTGCAGCCCCCATTGGTGACAGAACCATTCCAGGTTGGCGGCGGAAGTGGGGCTGGCTTCGTGCACGATGTATTGGCCGTTTTCGGCGTGGCGGCCATAGACAAAGGGATGATCGAAACCCTCGATGATGGCGTCGGTGATGCCGCTGGTGACCGACCAGGTCCCCATCACCGCGTTGAGCCGGGTTTCGTCCTGCAGGCCGGCGCACAACGCGGTGGACACCACGTCGAACAACCCGCCGACCACCGGGGTGCCGATTTGCAGGCCGGTGATGGCCGCGGCGTTTGCCTCGACGCGGCCGGCGATATCGGCCGAACCGACGATCGTCGGCAGGGCGGGCATGATGTCGCCGATGCCCAGCAGCTGCGCCAGCGCCGGGTCATAGCGTCCGCTGCGCATCTGATACAGGTTGGATTCGGAGATATTGGTTTCTTCGCAGGCCAGCTCGCCGGTCAGGCAATAGCGCAGGTAGTCGTGCGCCATCAGCACGCTGCCGATGCGGGCGTAACGTTCCGGCTGATGCCGCTTCAGCCAGCGCAGCAGCGAGACCGGGTGCCCGGTCCACAGCGTTTGGCGCGTTTGCGGATACAGCGCCTGCGGCACGCCCTGTCGTTGCCATTCCTGCACCAGCGCCAGCGCGCGCTGATCGGAAGAGAGCATGGCGTTGCCCAGCGGCTGCCCCTGCTTATCCAGCAGAAACGCCCCCTTACCCTGCGCCGAGATGCCGATGGCCTGGATGGCGCCGGCAGCGACGCCGCTGGCGGACAGCACTTCACGGATCACGTCGGCGGCGGTGCGCCACAGCGATGCCATATCGCGCTCGGCCCAGCCGGGCTGCGGCGCGACGATCGCCAGATTGCGCCGCGCAACGCCGTGTTCATGGCCCCTGCGGTCGTATAAACCCGCCTTGATGAAGGTACCGCCGCAGTCGAGTCCCAGCCAATATTCCATCATTCGCTCCTCGCGCTGTGGTCGCATTTATTGGGCAGCATCAACGCCAGCACGGAGGCGATCGCCAACGAGGCCGCCAGGCTGTAGACACCGACATCCTTGTTGAACAGGCTGATCAGGACGCCGACCATATACGGGCCGCAAAAGCCGCCGAGGTTGCCCAGCGCATTGATCACGCCACGTGCGCCGCCGGCCACTTCGGCGTTGAACAATTTGGGCGGGATGGTCCAGAACACCCCGGCCGCCGCCTGAATGAATACGCCGCAGCCGACCAGCGCAGCGTAAGACCACCAGATGTGATCCTTCAGCAGCACCGACAGCGCCATGCAGGCGGCAAAGCAGGCCAGCGGCAGGGCGACGAAGACTTTGCGCTTACCGGTGCGATCGGAGAGGGTGGAGATGATCAGCATGCCGAAGATGGCGCCGATATAGGGCAAGATAGCCAGCAGGCCCACTTGCTCCATATCGCCGTGGGTCAGCCCTTTCAAAATGGTCGGCAGCCACAGGGTGTAACCGTAGATACCGGTCTGGTAGAAGAAATTCACCAGGATCAGCTGCCACATGATCCGGTCGCCCAGCACCCGGCGCAGCGAGGCGTTGCGCACCGTTTTTCCTTTGATCAGCAGCTGTTCGTCGTGCAGGGTCTTCACCAGATACTCTTTCTCCGCCTGCGAGATCCATTTGGCTTCCTGCGGCCGGTTGCTGATGGTGAAGTACCACAGCGCCATGACTACCAGCGACAGAGCGCCCTCCACCAGAAACAGCATGCGCCAGTCCCAGGCGGTGATGATCCAACCCGACAGCGGGGCGGTGAGAATGCCGGCGATCGGCACGAACATGATGACGATGGCGTTGGCGCGGCCGCGCTCCTTATCCGGGAACCAGTTGCTGATCATGGTCAGCACCACCGGCAGCATGCCGCCTTCGGAAACGCCGAGGGCGAAGCGCAGGAACAGCAGCTGGTACTGGTTGGTGACCAGCCCGGTCAGCACCGAGATCACCGCCCAGGCCAACAGTGACCAGCCGATGAATTTCTTGCCGTTGCCGTATACCGCCAGCTTGCCGCCGGGCACCTGCAGAAACAGGTAACCGATAAAGAAGATGCCGCCGGCCAGCCCGGCCATCGAGGCGGTGATGCCGAGTTCGTCATCCATGCCGCCGGGCATGGCGAAGGCGATGTTGACCCGATCCATGTAAGAAATGATGCAGGTGATGAGGATCGGCGGCACGATCCTCAGCCAGCGGAGCTTGGGAATAGCCTGGCTTTGGCTGACGGAAACGGAGGCTGTATTCATAAGGACCTCTTTCGATGTTCACTTTTTTGTAGGGTCGGGCGTTATTGTTTTGCTTAATTTGGGCGCAAGGGCGCCCGCACAGGCCTCATGGACCGGTGTTGTTATCGTTACGAGTGCTGCGTCTATCGGGCGCTAAACGACGCCAGCGGTATCTTCACCACCACCTTGCGTATCGCGCAGGGGCGTTGGTTAATGCAGGCCGGGCGATGCACGTCCTGCGGAAAAAATACCGCGAAGTTGCCGGGCCGCATCGTGAGCCAGGATTCGTCGGCCACGTCCTGATAAAACAGGATGTCGCGCTGCGCCAGCAGCTCCTGATGAATGACGTTGTCGCCGTTGTCCGCCGCTACGCCGATAAGCTCGGTACCGCTGACCAGAAACTGCACGTCGACGTTTTGCCGGTGGACTTCCGGGCGTAGCGCATCCGGTGGTTGGGTATGCAGATCCAGCACTTGCACCACGTAGCCGGTGGCGGGATCTTCATAGCGCCCTGCGGGCAAGACGCTGAAATCGGTGCGCTGCAAATAGGCGACGGCGTTGGCGACCGGCGTCGGGTACTGCTCGGGCGCGGTGTTGGCGATGTGGCCGAATATCATGATGATCCTCCCGTTACAGCGCCTGAATGCGCGCCCAGACTCGTTCGTCAACCGGAATGCCGTCGCGCAGGTTTTCTTCCAGAATGCGCGGGAACTTGTGGCCCGGCAGGCGAATGGCGACGTCGGGGTTGTCCCGTTCGGCGCTGGTGACGTAATCCATGATGCGCTGCAGTTTTTGATCGCGGCTGTCGCCGTCGATCAACCGGTCTATCTCAATCGCGATGAACACCTGCGAGACGCCGTATTCGTCGCGGTGATCTTCCGTCACTTCCGCCACCGAGGCGCCGCCGGACAGCAGGGTGGCGATCATGTCCAGCACGATCGACAGCGCCGATCCTTTCCAATACCCCATTGGCAAAATGCGCCGGTTCTCTTCGATGGTGGCCGGATCGCGGGTCAGGCGGCCGTCGTTGTCGAAGCCGCCGTCCACCGGCAGGGTTTTGCCCGCCAGCCGGTTCAGCTCCAGCGCGCCGTAGGAAAACATCGACATCGACATGTCCACCATGGTGATCGGGTTGCCGGGCACGGCGACGATCAGCGGGTTGGTGCCGATACGGCACGTTTTGGCGCCCCACGGTGGCATCACGGCGATCGAGTTGGTCCAGCAAATGCCGATATAGCCTTTCTCCGCCGCCTGCCAGCCGTAACCGCCGCCGCGCATCCAATGGTTGGCGTTGCGCAGCGCCACCAGGCCGATGCCATGCTCGTCGGCTAACTGCATGGCGCGATCCATCATGCGGCGGGCGGTAAGGTTGCCGATGCCCTGGTGCGCATCCCATTGCTCGATCGCCCCCAGAGACAACAGTTTGCTGGGTTCGGCGTCCGGCACGATATCGCCGGCGTCCAGCTGCTGAATAAAGCGCGGAAAGCGGTTAACGCCGTGGGAGTAAACGCCGCTGGCGGTGGTGTCGGCGAACATGCCGGCGCAGTCGTCGGCGAGATGTTCCGCCACGCCGCGCGCCAGCAGCACGCGTTTGAATTGCTGTTTTAACTCGCTGTAACTCACTCTCATGCCGGTTCTCCGCCTGTGCGAATCGTCTGTTTTTGGTTCGCTAAATTTCAATATGCGAAATTGCATTTCAAATAAATGCTATCCCGGTGATTCAGGGAAGTCAAAGCAAGGGGGAGTAAAATTATTCATGAAAAACATGACGTTAAAATTGAGTGGTGATTTTGTGATCGCCGCCACGTTTTGGTGGAGATGGCGTGCTTCAGACGTGACAAAGCAGGGCGGATCAAAACCCACCCTGCGTCTTGCGAGACCCCGGTTAACCGCGGGTGTTCAGCACCATGCGGTAGAGCGAGGTGGTGGCGGTGATATAGAGTTCATCGCCGTTCGGGCCGCCGAAGGTACAATTGGAGACGCGTTCCGGCACGCTGATTTTGTCGATCTGTCGCCCCTCTGGATCGAATACCAGCACGCCGTCGGCGCAGCTGCAAAACAGATTGCCGGCCCGATCGACGCAGAAGCCGTCCGGGAACCCGGGTTCCACGGTTGCAAAACGGCGGCCGGCTTCCAGCTCGCGACCGTTGACCGCATAGACGCGCAGCTCGCGGCGGCCCAGCGTCGGAAAATCCACGATCGACATGTCCGCCACGTACAGCCATTTTTCATCCGGTGAAAACGCCAGGCCGTTCGGGCGCTGCAGGTCGCAGGCGGCGATGGTCAGCGAACCGTCGCGCGGATCGAAGCTGTAGAGATAGCAGCCGATCACCTGGCTTTCCGATTTGTAACCCTCTTCGTCGCCGATGATGCCGTAGGGCGGATCGGTGAACCACAGGGTGCCGTCGGAACACACCGCCACGTCGTTCGGCGAGTTAAAGCGCTTGCCGTCGACGCGGTCGATCAACAGGCGCACTTCGCCATCGCTTTCGGTGCGGCTGATGCCGCGCCGCCCGTGTTCACAGCTGACCACACGCCCCTCGCCGTCGCGCGCATTGCCGTTGGCGTAGTGCGACGGCGAGCGGTATAGGCTTAGCTCACCCCGGCGCGACCAGCGGAACATGCGATTGCCTTTCACGTCGCTGAACACTACCGCATCCTCTTGCGGCAGCCAGACCGGCCCTTCGGCCCAAATCGCCGGTGAGCACAAGCGCTCGAGCTGAGCGTGCGTGCGCAATGAATGCCGAATGCCGCCGTTCACTTCACGCCCCAGATCGCTTTGTAATGGCCCTGGTAATCGTTTTGCGGGTCATACAGGTTATTGGCGCCGCCGTCGGCGGCGATATTGTCGCGGGTGACCAGATGCGCCGGGGTGACGTAGCCGGAAGGCGGCTGCTTGGCGAAGGCGCGGTTGAATTCGTCCAGCAGCTGCCAACCGTGCAGTTTCAAGGGCTCCGGCACCGTCGCCGACTGGCTGTCGCCCGACCGGATACGCTGGTAAGCGGAGATTGAACCGTCGCCGGCCGACACGTTGTAAGGCGCGTTCTTGCCGCCTTTGCCGGCGGTTTTCAGCGCCGGCGCCATAAAGTCGAAATACAGATCGTTGATCGCCAGCGCATATTGGAATTTGTCGCCGTACTTCTGCAGCAGGCTGAAGGTCATTGCCGGCATGCGGTTGGCGGTATCTGCCAGCGGCGTGTCGATGAATTCCAGCAGCGTACAGCCGCTGCATTTGGCGATCTCTTCTTTCATGACGTTGGCCTTGTCCAAGGCGATTTGGTACAGCGAGTCGGTGAAGATCAACACGCTCGCCTTGCCGCCGGACTGCACCACCGCGTATTGCGCGGCGATGCGCGCCACTTCGTTGGAATCCGACGTGACGTTATAGAACACATTGTATTTGGCGATAGGGCCCGGTTCCGGCACCGCATGCCAGGCGGTCAGCACGATGCCCTGCTGTACGGCCTTTTTCAGCGGGATCTTGGCGACGTTAGGGTTCCAGCCGCCGATCACGATACCGTCTGGTTTCTGGGCGATGGCCTGATTGAGCGATGCCAGCTGATCTTTCACCGAGCCGCCGCCGTCGAGCGTTTCCAGCTTCCAGCCGGCGGCTTTCGCCGCTTCGCTCAACCCCTGTTGCACCCCTTGCACGCCGCCGTTCTTCATGTCGGAGGCGATAAAAATGATCTTCTTGTTGGCCTGCAGCTGCGGGCCGCTGGTGGGGCCGTCCCACTGGGTGACGCTGGCGGTAGCCTTCGCCACGGCGGCGGTGGCCTGATCGAGATAGGCGTCGGCCCAGACCGGCGATGCGGCGAGCAAGAATGTGGTGAACCCCGGTAACAGCCAAATGCGTTTCATGGTGTGCTCCTGGTTTAAGGGTGGGTCGCTGTCTGATTGTTGTTGTCAGCCGGCGTCGCCTGGCTGCGTTGTACCGCTTTCTGATTGAGCAGCCGACGGCGTTGGGCATAGCCGGCCAGGGTGATCGACAGCAACAGCGTCGCGCCGTTGAACAGCGGCTCGACCCAGAATTCGCCGCCGAACTGCTGAATGCCGGCGATGCCGATAGCCAGAATGGCGATGCCGACCACGGTGCCCCAGACGTTGACGCGCCCTGGGCGAATGGTGGTGCTGCCGAGGAAGGCGCCGACCAGCGCCGGCAGCAGATAGTCCATGCCGACGCTGGCCTGGCCGACGCCCTGTTCGGCGGCGATCAACACGCCGCTGAAACCGGTGAGCACGCTGGAGGCGATGAAGGCGCCGATGGTAAAGCGGTTGACCGAGATGCCGTTCAGGCGCGCCGCCGCCGGGTTGCCGCCCACCGCATACATGCAGCGGCCGAGCGGGGTGTGTTCGGTGATGAGCCACAGCACCACCGCGACGATCAGCACGTAAAACGCCACGATCGGAATGCCGGCGATCTCGGTGTGGTGCAGCGCGATGAAGGCATCCGGCAAGTCGCCGACGATCTGCCGCCCGCCGGAGTGCCACAGGGCAATGGCGTACAGTACGGTGCCGGAGCCGAGGGTGGCGACGAAGCTGTCGATATCGGCCAGCGCCACCAGAATGCCGTTCAGCAACCCGTACAGCGCCGAGATCGCCAGCACCGTCAGCACCGCCATCTGCCAGGAGAAGCCGTATTCCACCTGCAGCGTGATCGCCAGAATGTGCCACAGCACAATGCCGAAACCGACGTTAAGATCGATCTTGCCCACGATCATCGGGATGGTCGCCGCCAGCGCCAACAGGGCGATTTTGGCCTTGCTCGACAAGATAGCCTGCAGCGTCAGCATCGATGCGAAGGAGGGGGTGAGCAGTGAGAACAGCACGACCAGCGCGATGCACAGCAGCAGCAGGCCATAGCGGGTGAGAACCTGCATCAGCCACGGGCCGGCGCCGTCCTGCGCCAGGCTGACGCGCTGCTCCAGTGCGGTTGATTTAACGGATGTTTTAGACATGGCCTACCTCGGATTCTGACGTGATTGCGACGTTTTCCCCAGTGCTGGCAGAGGCCAGCTCCAATAAATTGGCGAATGACACCTGCTGATTTTTCAGCTCGCCGACCACTTTCCCGCGGTTGAATACCAGTGCGCGGTTGCAAATATGGGCGATCTCCTCGAAATCGTTGGAGATAACCAGCACTGCCACGTCTTCCGCCAGGGATTTATTCAGCAGATGGTAGATTTCCGCGCGCGCGCCGACGTCCACGCCGGCGGTGGGATCTTCCAGGATCAGCAGCGGCGCCCCCAGATGCATCCAGCGCGCCATCACCACCTTTTGCTGGTTGCCGCCGGACAGCGCGCTGATATCGATATTGACGTCCTTGGGGCGTACGTCGAACAGCTGCACCTTCCACCAACTGGCGCCGATCTCCGCTCGCCGCCCGTAGCGGGAGAGCAGCCGGTGGCCGCTGGCGCAGGGGTTGATAAACAGGTTTTCACGCACGCTCATCGACATCACCAGGCTTTCGCCGGTGCGATCGCCCGCCACCAGCGAAACGCCGCAGGCCATCGCCTGCTGCGGGGTGCTCGCCTGATAGGGCCGATCGCGAAATCGAATCGCGCCGCCGTCGGCCTGGCGCAACCCGAACAGCAGCCGGCCAATCTCTTCTTGCCCGGCCCCGCGCAGGCCGGCCAGCGCCAGCATCTCGCCCGGCTGCAAGTCGAAGCTCACCGGGCCGATGTCGCCCACCGTGACGCTATCGAGCTGCAGCACCGGCGGACGATGTTCCGGCAGCGGTTCGCGCTGATCGTCCGCCATCGCTTCGCCGACGATGGTTTGCACCAGATCGCGCAGCGAGTAGTCGGCGGTGCGACCGCCGGCGACATAGCGCCCGTCGCGCATCACGCAGATCCGATCGGCGATTTCGATCACTTCGTCCAGACGGTGGGTGACATAAATCATGCCGACCTTTTTGGCGCGCAGCCGGTTGATCACGGCGAACAGATGACGCACGTCGTTGGCGGGCAGGGAGGCGGTCGGTTCATCCAGCACCAGCAGCTCGGCGTTGACCGCCACCGCGCGAGCGATCGCCAGCAGCGATTTTTCGGTGCGCGACAGTTCGAAGACGCGCGCATCGGGATCGAGCGCGATGCCGACGTCTTGCAGCGCCTGCGCCGCCCGGCGGCGAATGGCGCGCCAGTCGATCAGCCCAAAGCGGCGGGGAAACCCCATCACCAGCGCCATGTTTTCCGCCACCGTCATCCATTCGATCAGGCCGAGATCCTGATGAATAAAGGCGATCGGCTGGCGGCTGGTGCTTTTTATCGCGGCGGCGGAGGCGATGCTTGCGCCCTGAAAGCGAATATCGCCGCCGTCGCGCGGGTAGACGCCCGCCAGCACTTTGATCAGCGTCGATTTGCCGGCGCCATTTTCGCCCAGCAACGCCAGAACTTCGCCCGGCATCACCTGCAGGCTGACGTCGTTGACCGCCACGTTGCCGCCAAATCGTTTGACGATGTGGCTGAGGGTAAGGATGGGTTGTGCCGCATTATCCATAGTCATGTGATGCGCCCCTGGTGTCGTGCCCGTGCGAAGATGTCGGGCAAATTAGCCAAACTACTGGTGAGTATCTGGTCTTTAAATTTCAATATGCGAAATTCAATTTCAAAAATAATATGACGTTCGTTGCGCTAAATCAAAGGCGGTGAGGTTTTAATTATTGTTATTAAACAATGAGTTATTTTTTACTTTGCGGAAGTGTGACCGATGGCTCACTTCAACACGGGGGAAATATTGCGGATTTTTATCCCGCTGCGGACAATGAAACGGCGTTCCGTCTTCACCTGATGCGGGCCTTGGGGTAACATGCCCGGCAAAGAGCCTGCTGACTTTGCCGCAGCGCCGGTTGGCGGTTCGACACTGGAGAGATTTTCGCTATGAGCCTGAAAGCCGTCGACGAGAAAGATGACAAGAAAGACAAACCGCTGGGCAGCCAAAGCCTGTTCCGCGGTTTGCAGTTGATTGAGATCCTGAGTAATTTCCCCAACGGATGTCCGCTGGCGCATTTGTCCGAGCTGGCCGGCATGAACAAGAGCACGGTGCACCGCCTGCTGCAAGGGTTGCACACCAGCGGCTATGTGACCCAGGCGCCGTCGCCGGGCAGCTACCGCCTGACCACCAAGTTCATTTCCATCGGCCAGAAGGCGCTATCGTCACTCAACATCATTCACGTGGCCGCGCCGCATTTGGAACAGCTGAATCTGGAAGTGGGCGAGACGGTCAACTTCTCCAGCCGCGAAGACGACCACGTCATCCTGATCTACAAGCTGGAGCCGACCACCGGCATGATGCGCACCCGCGCCTATATCGGCCAGCATATGCCGCTGTACTGTTCGGCGATGGGTAAAATCTTCATGGCTTACGGCAACGACGATTATCCGGCTCACTACTGGCAGACTCACCAGCAAGAGATTCAGACGCTGACGCGCAATACCATTACCGAGCTGCCGAAGATGTATGAGGAACTGGCCGACATTCGCCAGCGCGGCATGGCGATGGATCGCGAGGAAAACGAGCTGGGGGTCTCCTGCGTGGCGGCACCGGTGTTCGATATTCAACAGCGCGTGCCTTATGCGGTGTCGGTTTCTCTGCCGACCGCCAAGCTGCAGCAGATCGGCGTCAAAAGCTTGATTAAACCGGTGCTGGCCACCGCGCAACGCATCTCTCAGGAGCTGGGGTTCGTCACGCCGATTTAAGTATTAGCATCTCTGATACTGGATTAGAAACATCAATTTCACCTAATGATCGCTTCCTCGTATGATGCGCGTGTTGACCGACACGCGCCCTCGTCCGGCGCCTTTTATCATTCGAGGAATCCCCATGTTAGCCGTCTTCCTGCAGGGCTTTGCCCTGAGCGCCGCCATGATCCTGCCGCTGGGCCCGCAGAACGTATTCGTGATGAACCAGGGCATTCGCCGCCAGTATCATTTGATGATTGCCTCGTTGTGCGCGTTGAGCGATATCGTGCTGATCTGCGCCGGGATTTTCGGCGGCAGCGCATTGCTGACCCGCTCGCCGTTGCTGCTGGCGCTGGTCACCTGGGGCGGGGTGGCGTTTCTGCTGTGGTACGGCTGGGGCGCGTTCCGTTCCGCCTTCAGCCCGCAACCTGCGCAGGCCGCGGCGCAGGAGCTGGCGCAGAGCCGCTGGCGCCTCGTGGTCACCATGCTGGCGGTCACCTGGCTGAACCCGCACGTCTATCTGGATACCTTTGTGGTGCTCGGCAGCCTGGGCGGGCAGCTGACGGCGGACGTGCGTTCCTGGTTCGCGCTTGGCGCGGTCAGCGCGTCGGCGGTGTGGTTCTTCGGGTTGGCGCTGCTGGCCTCCTGGCTGGCGCCGTGGCTGAACACGCAGCGGGCGCAGCGCATCATCAACGCGCTGGTCGGGCTGGTGATGTGGGGCATCGCGCTGCAGCTGGCCTGGCAGGGGGCAAATTTATAAGAATTTGTCACTAATCCGAATTCAAAACGCCGCGCGATATGCTACGTTTGATGCCAGGAAACCGGCGGTTCTCACAGGGAAAAGCCGGCGATCAGAGACAGCCTGTCATTAAGGAGACACTGTGAAGCTAAAAGCATTGGCTATGGCCGCAATGGTCGGATTAGGGACGTTACCGATGGCGCTGCAGGCGGCTGAAGTGCCTGAAGGGCCGCACGTCGTCACCTCCGGCACCGCCAGCGTGGACGCCACGCCGGATATCGCCACCCTGGCGATCGAAGTGAGCGTCTCCTCCAAAGACGCCGCCCAGGCGAAGAAGCAGGTAGACGAGCGCGTGGCGCAGTACTTTGATTTCCTGCAGAAAAACAACATCGAGAAGAAAGACATCAGCGCCGCCAACCTGCGCACCCAGCCGGAATACGATTACCTAAAAACCGGTGAGTCGGTGTTGAAGGGCTACCGGGCGGTGCGCCAGGTGCAGGTGACTCTGCGTCAGTTGGACAAGCTGAACGAGCTGCTGGACGGCGCGCTGAAATCCGGCCTGAACGAGATCCGCGCGGTGGAGCTGGGCGTCGCCAAGCCGGACGTGTATCGCGAGCAGGCGCGGCAAAAAGCGATCGAGAACGCGACTCAGCAGGCCGAATCCCTGGCCAAAGGCTTCCACGCCAAGCTGGGGCCGGTGTACAGCATTCGCTACCGGGTCGCCAACTACCAGCCGATGCCGGTGGCGCGGATGTATAAAGCGGCCGGTGCGGCGGCGGAAAGCGACGCGGCGCAAACCTATGAACAGCAAAGCATTCACTTCGACGATCAGGTGGACGTGGTGTTCGAGCTGCAGCGTAACGCCGCGCAGTAAGGTTATCGTATTGAAGAAAAGGTTCGCTGCGGCGAACCTTTTTTCGTTTTAATCCTGACGCAGCACCAGATGACCGTGTTCCAGCAGCGCGTCGGTCACTTTGCGCATCATGCGGCTTTCCGGCGCGAAACGGTGCCAGTACAGCATGCGGCGCTGGTATAGCCCGGGCGTCAGATCGATCAGTTCACCGGATGCCAGCTCCTTTTCGATCTGCAGATGCGGGATCATACAGCAGGTGGTGCCCTGACGCGCCAGCTGCACGAAGGCTTCCGATGAGTTCACGATGTGGCAGGGCACGCTGCCCGGCGACAGATCGAAGTTCTGCTGCAGGAATGCCTGATGCATGTCGTCGAGATGATCGAAGGCCACCGCCGGCGCTTTCAGCAGCGCGGAGCGGGTGACGCCGTTCGGGAAATAGCGCTCGGCGAAGCCGCGGGAGGCCACGAACAGGTAGTCCAGCGCCCCCAGCCGATCCACCAGGCAGCTCGGCAGCGGCTGCGGCTGAATACTCACCGCGCCCACCACCTCACCGCGGCGCAGCCGCTCCTGGGTGCGGGTTTCATCTTCCACCTGCAGATTCAGGCGAATGGGGGAGTCCGCCAGCACTGGCTTCAGCGCCGGCAGCAGCCAGGTTGCCAGACTGTCGGCGTTGACCGCCAGCGACAGCAGCAGCGGCGTATCGACGCCGGTGTCATTGCCGAGCCACTCTTCCTCCAGCAGCTCCACCTGATGCAGTAGCGCCAGCAGCTTTTGCCCTTGTTCGGTCGGGCGCGGCGGCACGGTACGAACCAGCAGCGGTTGGCCGAACAGGTTTTCCAGCTGTTTGATGCGTTGGGATACCGCCGATTGCGTGATACAGAGTTTTTGCGCGGCGCGCTCGAAGCCGCGCTCACGGATCACCGCGTCCAGCGCTTGCAGAGTACGATAGTCTGGGCGTTTCATCGGAAAGATATCCCTTAAATTAGAATGATACCGGCACTATGCCACATTTTGCGTGCGGCGCAGGTGGAAAAATCACGCCCCCAGCTCGCCGCCAAGCGGGTAAAAATGCGGGCTGCGGTAAATAAGTGTGATCCTGCCGGCGTGAAAAATAGCGTTTTACCCTATAATACGCACACGTTTTCGTACAGAGGCAAGGGACATATTATGACGCAGGATGAACTGAAAAAAGCGGTGGGCTGGGCGGCGCTGGAATACGTGACGCCGGGCACCATCGTCGGGGTCGGCACCGGTTCTACCGCCGCCCACTTTATTGACGCGCTGGGCTCCATCAAGCACCAGATCGAAGGCGCGGTGTCCAGCTCAGACGCCTCCACCGCCAAGCTGAAAAGCCTCGGCATCCACGTGTTCGACAGCAACGAAGTGGACTCGCTCGATATCTACGTGGACGGCGCGGACGAAATCAACGGCCATATGCAGATGATCAAGGGCGGCGGCGCGGCGCTGACGCGCGAGAAGATCATCGCCGCCATCGCCAAGAAATTTATCTGCATTGTCGACGCCAGCAAGCAGGTGGACGTGCTGGGCAAGTTCCCGCTGCCGGTGGAAGTGATCCCGATGGCTCGCTCTTACGTGGCGCGCGAGCTGGTGAAACTCGGCGGCCTGCCGGAGTATCGCCAGAACGTGGTGACCGACAACGGCAACGTGATCCTCGATGTGCATAACCTGAGCATCACCGACGCCATCGCGCTGGAGAACAAGATCAACGGCATCGCCGGCGTGGTGACCGTGGGGCTGTTCGCCAACCGCGGCGCGGACGTGGCGCTGGTCGGCACCCCGGAAGGCGTGAAAGTAGTCAAATAAGCCTCTGCCGTCTGTGGCCCGGTAGCGCCGGGCCGCATAATTCTTCGGTTAAAATATCTTTTCTGAAAAACGGCAAATTTGGTGACTTATGTCACATTGTGAAAGCTGACTCCCCAAAGCTTCTGCTGAAAACTTTCCCTATGGCATTTTCTGCCGTAAACCGCCATCAACGCTGCGCCTTGTCCTGCCGGGCAGGCAATCGTTTGTATTGCCGCCCGCGTTATTTTTGTTATGTTGGATGGGAGCTGTGTCGTCACAGCCGCTTCTGAAGTCTGAACATAGGGTCGGGTAAATGGCAAAAGTATCATTGGAGAAAGACAGGATTAAATTCCTGTTGGTGGAAGGGGTTCATCAGAGCACGGTCGATAATTTACGTGCCGCCGGTTATACCAACATCGAATACCACAAAGGTGCGTTAGACACCGAAGCGCTGAAGGCATCCATCCGCGATGCACACTTCGTCGGCATCCGATCGCGTACGCATCTGACCGAAGAGGTGTTCGCCGCCGCAGAAAAACTGGTGGCGGTGGGCTGCTTCTGCATCGGCACCAACCAGGTTGATCTGAAAGCGGCGACCAAACGCGGTATTCCGGTCTTCAACGCCCCCTTCTCCAATACCCGATCCGTGGCCGAAATGGTGCTGGGCGAGCTGCTGTTGATGCTGCGCGGCATTCCGGCCGCCAACGCCAAGGCGCACCGCGGCGTGTGGCACAAATTGGCCGTGGGCTCTTATGAGGCGCGCGGCAAAAAGCTGGGCATCATCGGCTACGGCCATATCGGCACCCAACTGGGCATTCTGGCCGAAGGGCTGGGCATGAAGGTGTTCTTCTACGATATCGAGAACAAACTGCCGTTAGGCAACGCGCAGCAGGTGCGTCATCTGTCCGATCTGCTCAATATGAGCGACGTGGTGACGCTGCACGTGCCGGAAACGCTGGCCACCAAGAACATGATGGGGGCGGAAGAGCTGGCGCTGATGAAGCCGGGCGCGATTCTGATCAACGCCTCGCGCGGCACTGTGGTGGATATTCCCGCGCTGTGCGACGCGCTGGCCTGCAATCACCTGGCGGGCGCGGCGATCGACGTCTTCCCGGAAGAGCCGGCGACCAACAGCGATCCGTTCAACTCGCCGCTGTGCGAGTTCGATAACGTGCTGCTGACGCCGCACATCGGCGGTTCCACGCAGGAAGCGCAGGAGAACATCGGCGACGAAGTGGCCGGCAAGCTGGCGAAATACTCCGACAACGGTTCGACTCTGTCCGCCGTCAACTTCCCAGAAGTGTCGCTGCCGGCGCATGGTCCGAACGCCAGCCGCCTGCTGCACATCCACGAAAACCGTCCGGGCGTGCTGACGCAGATTAACCAGATCTTCGCCGAAGAGGGAGTTAACATCGCCGCGCAGTATCTGCAAACCGGGCCGGAAATCGGCTACGTGGTGATCGACATCGAAGCGGAAACCGCGCGCGCTGACGCCGCGCTGCAGCGTATGAAGGCCATCGACGGCACCATTCGCGCCCGTCTGCTGTTCTGATTCGGCGGCTCGCCGCAACGAAAAAGGCCGGAGCGATCCGGCCTTTTCTATTTGGGCTCGTGCCACGCCCAGCTGCAGAGTGGGGTGAGGATTTCCGGCAGCGGGATATCCCAGTGCTCGGTCGGCAGGTGCTCCACCTGCTGGCAATCATGGGCCAGGCCGATGGGATAGGGGCCGCCGCTGCGCCAGTTTTGCAGGGTGCGATCGTAAAAGCCGCCGCCCATGCCCAGACGCTGTCCGGTATGATCGAATGCCACCAGCGGCGTCAGCACCACCTCCAGTTCACCCAGCGGCAACACCTGGCGCACATCGAGACGCGGCTCGAGAATATCGAAGCGATTGCGCACCAGCGGCGTTTCCGGCGCATAGCGCAGGAACAACAGGTGTCCTGAACTGAACGGATGCAGCACCGGCAGGTAAACCTGTTTGCCGAGCGTCCACAGTTGCTCGATCAGCGGCCCGGTGTCGAGTTCGCCGTCAAACGACAAAAATACCGCGATGTTGTGCGCGGCCTGAATACGTGTGTGCGCGGCGAGGCGTTCGGTTATCTTGTCTGCGGCAAAGCGTTGCTGGCCCGGCGTAAGCTCACGCCGACGTTGGCGAATGAGTTGACGAATGGCTTGGCGCTGCTGCGCGAATTGGGGTTGAAAAGACATCGTATCAGGCTTGCTCAGTGTGGCGTTCAGCACACATAAACCGCTGAGAAGGGGAATCTCCGAGATGCCGTCGCAGGCTGTAACCCTTGAACCCATGGTTCAAGGTGAACGTGCCGTCGCAATCTTAAGGCTTCTCGGCGCACCGAGCGTGCTCACCGATCGCGGAGCAACACATTCTGTTTGTACTAAATATCGGCTCAGGGGACTGGCCCGCTGGCGAACATCTCAGAGAAATTTTGTACTCGTTGCTGAAACTTTGATTTCAACAACTTAAGTTATTCGAATTGTGCATCCTGACGTTCAGAGATGCGACCTTGTTCAAGCAGCGCTTGTTCAATGGTCTGCTGCAGCATCCGTATGCGTTGTTCCATATTGGACGCATAGTCACGGGTTTTCAACCGTTCTTGAGCAAGTTCGTGACAGACGTTCAATGCCGCGATGAAAACCAGTTGCTCAGTATTGGAGACTCTAGTGCGAACTTTAAGATCTTGCAACCGTTGGTTAAGATCGTCCGCCGCCATATTCAACGCATCTTGTTGTTCTGGCGGGCAATTGACTCTTAACGAGCGGCCAAAAATTTGAATATCTACCGGTTGTGCAGACATGCCACCTTCCTGCCTAAATTTCGCGCCAGCCTTGTCCGCCCTGGCCGGGCCGTCAAAGCGGGCGCCACTATATATACCTCGGTACCAAGATACAACCCCTTTTTCAGTACCTGGTTGTAATCTACTGTGGCGCACATTGCCAGTCAAAAAAGGGTTTCAAAATGCGTATTTACCGCACTTTCGTCACCCGCCGGCGCAGTGTGAAACCTGCCACATCGCGATTATAACTAGCCACTGAGGTGTCGCGCTTATCTGGTATAGCGACGGACCTTGGTGGTAGCATAACACGAACTTATCCTGCCAACGATGACGAATGCGCATGTCTATACAGAATACATTTCCAAGTTACCAATCTTTGACCGTGGCCCTCAACCAGCAGTCGGTGGCGCTGACCGCGGCAGAAATGCACGGCCTGATCAGCGGCCTGCTGTGCGGCGGCAGCCGTGACGCCGGCTGGCAGGCGCTGGTGCACGATCTGACCAACGAAGGCGTCGCCTTCCCGCAGGCGCTTAGCCAACCGCTGCAGCAGCTGTATGAAGTGACGCGTGACACGCTGGAAGATGACGAATTCCTGTTCCAACTGATGCTGCCTGAAGGGGAGATCGTTAGCGTGTTCGATCGCGCCGACGCGCTGGGCGGTTGGGTCAACCACTTCCTGCTCGGGCTGGGCATGATGCAGCCGAAGCTGGCTCAGGTGAAAGACGAGGTCGGTGAAGCGATCGACGATCTGCGCAACATCGCGCAGCTGGGCTACGACGAAGACGAAGATCAGGAAGAATTGGAACAGTCGTTGGAAGAAGTGGCGGAGTATGTGCGGGTTGCCGCCATCATGTGCCACGGCGAATTCACCCGTCAAAAACCGACGGCGCCGGAAAATATCAAACCGACGTTGCACTAAACGTTCTATCGCCCCTCCGCCGGCGGTGCGGATGGCATGATTTCAGGAGAAGGTAATGACTCAGCAGGAATTCAACAACCGCCGCCAGGCGCTGTTGGCGAAAATGGCGCCGGCCAGCGCGGCGGTTATTTTCTCTGCGCCGGAAACGACGCGCAGTGCAGATTCAGACTATCCCTATCGGCAGAACAGCGACTTTTGGTACCTGACCGGCTTCAATGAGCCGGAAGCGGTGCTGGTGCTGATTAAAAGCGACGAAACGCACAACCACAGCGTGTTGTTCAACCGGGTGCGCGATCTGACGGCGGAAATCTGGTTTGGCCGCCGCCTGGGGCAAGACGCCGCGCCGGCGAAGCTGGGCGTGGATCGCGCGCTGCCGTTCGATGAAATCAATGACCAGCTGCACCTGCTGCTCAACGGCCTGGACGTGGTCTACCACGCGCAGGGCGAATACGCCTATGCCGATCAGATCCTGTTCGGCGCGCTGGACAAGCTGCGCAAGGGGTTCCGCCAGAGTCTGCAGGCGCCGGCCACCGTTACCGACTGGCGGCCGTGGCTGCATGACATGCGGCTGTTCAAGTCGCCGGAAGAGCTGGCGGTGATGCGCCGCGCCGGTGAGATCAGCGCGTTGGCGCATACCCGCGCGATGGAAAAATGCCGCCCGGGCATGTTCGAATACCAGCTGGAAGCGGAAATTCATCATGAATTCACCCGCCTCGGCGCCCGTTACCCGTCTTACAACACCATCGTCGGCAGCGGCGAAAACGGCTGTATCCTGCACTACACCGAGAACGAGAGCCAGATGCGCGACGGCGATCTGGTGCTGATCGACGCCGGCTGCGAGTACCAGGGGTACGCCGGCGACATCACCCGCACCTTCCCGGTCAACGGCAAGTTCAGCCGGCCGCAGCGCGCGGTGTACGACATTGTGCTGGCGTCGCTGCAGCGCGCTTTGGAACTGTTCAAACCCGGCACCAGTATTCGCGAAGTCAATGACGAAGTGGTGCGCATCATGGTGGTCGGGCTGGTGGAGCTGGGCGTATTGAAAGGTGAAGTCGACTCGCTGATCGCCGAGCAGGCGCACCGTCAGTTCTTCATGCACGGGCTGAGCCACTGGCTGGGTCTCGATGTGCACGACGTTGGCCACTACGGCACGCCGAGCCGCGATCGGCTGCTGGAGCCGGGCATGGTGCTGACCGTGGAGCCGGGGCTGTACATCGCGCCGGATGCGGACGTGCCGGCGGAGTACCGCGGCATCGGCATCCGCATCGAGGACGATATCGTGATCACCGCCGACGGCAATGAAAACCTGACCGCCACCGTGGTGAAAGACGCCGATGCCATCGAGGCCTTGATGGCGGCGGCAAGGTCGTAGCATGAGCGTTATTATCGTTGGCGGCGGTATGGCGGGCGCGACGTTGGCGCTGGCCATTTCGTCGCTCACTCAGGGAAGAATGGCGGTGGATCTGGTCGAGGCGACCCGGCCGGATGACCGCAGCCACCCAGGTTTTGACGCCCGCGCCATCGCATTGGCGCAGGGTACCTGCCAACAGCTGGCGCGCATCGGCGTTTGGCCGGCGCTGCGCGATTGCGCTACGTCGATCACTCAGGTGCACGTCAGCGATCGCGGGCACGCCGGCTTCGTGAATCTGCAGGCGCAAGATTATCAGGTCGATGCGCTCGGCCAGGTGATCGAACTGCACGACGCCGGGCAGCGGCTGTTCGCGCTGCTGGCCAAGGCGCCGGGTGTCACGCTGCACTGCCCGGCGCGGGTGGTGGACGTGATCCGCACCGCAGAGCGGGCGGAAGTGCTGCTGGACAACGGCCAGCGTCTGCGCGGGCAGTTGCTGGTGGCGGCCGACGGTTCGCGCTCTGCGCTGGCGCAGGCCTGCAACGTGCAGTGGCGGCAGGAGGACTATCCGCAGTTCGCCACCATCGCCAACGTCACCACGGCGGAAGATCCGCAGGGGCGCGCCTTTGAGCGCTTTACCCGCTATGGGCCGCTGGCGCTGTTGCCGATGTCGCAGGGGCGCAGTTCACTGGTGTGGTGCCATCCGCGTGAAGATCGCGCCCAGGTGGATGCCTGGGACGACGAGCGCTTTATCGCCGAGCTGCAACAGGCTTTCGGCTGGCGGCTGGGGCGTATCCTCAAGGCCGGTAAACGGCACAGTTATCCACTCGGGCTGCTGACCGCCGATCGCCATGTCAGCCACCGGCTGGCGCTGGTGGGCAACGCGGCGCAAACGCTGCATCCGATCGCCGGGCAGGGGTTCAACCTTGGCCTGCGCGACGTGATGTCGCTGGCGGAAACGCTGGCGGAAGCGGCAGACAGCGGCGAAGACGCCGGCGGTTACGCACTGCTGAGCCGTTATCAGCAGCGGCGGCAAAACGATCAACAGGCGACGATCGGCGTGACCGACGGGTTGATTCATCTGTTCGCCAACCGTTATGGCCCGCTGGTGATTGGGCGCAATCTGGGGCTGATGGCGATGGCGCGTTTGCCGGCGATACGCGATGCCTTCGCCAAGCGTACGCTGGGCTGGGTGGAACGTTAGAGACATGGTCGGGCGCTTTAACGCGCCCAAAGCGCGGCGCGGCAAGGCGTCGCGCGTTATTTAAGGAAATCGAGCAGCATGCAATCATTTGACGTGATTATCGCCGGTGGCGGTATGGTGGGGCTGGCGTTGGCCTGCGGCCTGCAGGGCAGCGGGCTGCGCGTGGCGGTGCTGGAGCAGCGCCAGCCGGAGATGGCGCCGCCGTCGGAACAGCCGGCCCTGCGCGTCTCCGCCATCAATGCCGCCAGCGAGCGTTTGCTGCAGCACATCGGCGTGTGGGACGACATTCTCCAGCTGCGCGCCAGCGCCTACAATGCGATGGAAGTGTGGGATCGCGACAGCTTCGGCAAGATTGCTTTCCGCGGCGACGAGTGCGGCTTCAGCCATCTCGGCCACATCATCGAAAATTCGGTGATCCAGCAGGCGCTGTGGAAACGCGCCGAAAGCCTGTCGGACATCACGCTGATTACCCCGGCCGCGCTCAAGCAGGTAGCATGGGGCGAAAATGACGCCTTCGTCACGCTGGAGGACGGGCGCATGCTGACCGCCCGGTTGGTGATCGGCGCCGACGGCGCCCAGTCGTGGCTGCGTCAGCACGCCGATATTCCGCTCACCTTCTGGGATTACCGTCACCACGCGCTGGTGGCCACCGTTCGCACCGAAGAACCGCATCAGGCGACGGCGCGGCAAATTTTCCACGGCGACGGCATTCTGGCGTTCCTGCCGTTCAGCGATCCGCATTTGAGCTCTATCGTCTGGTCGGTGACGCCGGAAGAAGCCGAACGGCTCAAACGGCTGGAACCGGAGCAATTCAACCGCGAACTGGCGATGACCTTCGACATGCGCCTGGGGGCTTGCAGCCTGGAAAGCGAACGGCTGGCGTTCCCGTTGACCGGCCGCTATGCGCGCAGCTTCGCCGCGCACCGCCTGGCGCTGGTGGGCGATGCGGCGCATACCGTGCATCCGCTTGCCGGGCAGGGCGTGAACCTGGGCTTTATGGATGCCGCCGAGCTGATTTCCGAACTGCGCCGCCTGCAGCGGCAGGGCAAGGATATCGGCCAGCACCTCTATCTGCGCCGCTATGAGCGCCGCCGCAAACATGGCGCGGCGGTGATGCTGGCCAGCATGCAGGGTTTCCGCGAACTGTTTGACGGCAACCACCCGGCCAAAAAGCTGCTGCGCGACGTGGGCCTGCGGCTGGCGGACAGCCTGCCGGGCGTCAAGCCTAAGCTGGTGCGTCAGGCGATGGGCCTGAACGATCTGCCCGAGTGGCTTGCCTGATCCCTTCCTTCTGCGGGCCCGCACCGGGCTCGCGCTTCTCGCCTTATTCCATCGCTTTTCCTTATATAACCCTTCATTTGAAATAATCTAATTTCAGCCGCTTTTTATCATTACTTTTTCTAATTCCATGTTCGGTTATCAAAAGTCGGGATCCCATGCGCGGCCATCTGTTTGTTATATAACTTCGGCGTTTTACCGCTTTAATTGTTAATTTTGTGCCTTAAGGCGCATTTTTCCAGTGAAAAACTCTGCACACTACCCCGGCATTTTACCGCCCGGGAACGGCGATGAGCCTATTTTAACTTATGGTTAATGTGGTCGTTCGGTGATAAGTTCGAGGGAAAGGTATCGTTTGCGTCACGGCGGTTACACGCAGTTTCCGCCCGTCCCGGCGCAGCATTTGTGTTGAGCAGTCAGTGCGCCATGGCGATCGGGCCGCGAGCCAGGCTCCGCCGCATTGCGTGGCAGCACCCTAACTTCTAGCGACGAGTGGAAAGAGGGAAAAGATGGCAAAGCAAACCCCACTGTACGACCAGCACGTAGCGTGCGGTGCGCGCATGGTAGACTTTCACGGCTGGATGATGCCGCTGCACTACGGCTCGCAGCTCGATGAGCACCACGCGGTGCGTCAGGATGCCGGCATGTTCGACGTGTCTCACATGACCATTGTAGATCTGCACGGCGCCCGCACCCGCGAGTTCCTGCGCTACCTGCTGGCGAACGACGTCGCCAAACTGACCCAACCCGGCAAAGCACTGTACACCGGCATGCTGAATGCCTCCGGCGGCGTGATCGACGACCTGATCGTTTATTTCCTCACTGAAGACTATTTCCGCCTGGTGGTGAACTCCGCCACCCGCGACAAAGACCTGGCCTGGATCGAAGAGCACGCCGCGCCGTATGGCGTCGCGCTGGCGGTGCGCGACGATCTGGCGCTGATCGCAGTGCAGGGCCCGCAGGCCAAAGAGCGTGCCGGCACCCTGTTCACCCCGGAACAAAAAAGCGCGGTCGAGGGCATGAAGCCATTCTTCGGCGTGCAGGCCGGCGAGCTGTTCATCGCCACTACCGGTTACACCGGCGAGGCCGGCTATGAGATCGCGCTGCCGAAAGAGCAGGCGGCGGATTTCTGGCAAAAATTGCTGGCCGCGGGTGTCAAGCCGGCCGGTCTGGGCGCGCGCGACACGCTGCGTCTGGAAGCGGGCATGAACCTCTACGGGCAAGAGATGGATGAAGGCGTTTCGCCGCTGGCCGCCAACATGGGCTGGACCATCGCCTGGCAGCCGGAAGATCGCCGTTTCATCGGCCGCGAAGCGCTGGAGCAACAGCGCGAGCAGGGCACCGAGCAACTGGTCGGCTTGATCATGACGGAAAAAGGCGTATTACGTAATGAGCTGCCGGTGCGTTTCACCGACGCGGCGGGGCAAACCCACGAAGGCGTGATCACCAGCGGCTCGTTCTCTCCGACGCTGGGCTTCAGCATCGCGCTGGCGCGCGTGCCGGCAGGCATCGGCGAGCAGGCTATCGTGCAGATCCGCAACCGTGAAATGCCGGTCAAAGTGACCAAGCCCGGTTTCGTTCGCGCCGGCAAGCCGCTGACAAATTGATTTTTTATTGATTGATTCTTTTATTTCTTCGAAGGAGTAACCGGCGATGAGCAATGTGCCAACAGAATTGAAATACGCATCCTCCCACGAGTGGGTTCGTGCAGAAGGTAACGGCGTTTACACCGTAGGCATCACCGAACACGCGCAGGAACTGCTGGGCGATATGGTGTTTGTCGATCTGCCGGAAGTGGGCCGCAGCGTCGCCGCCGGTGAAGATTGCGCCGTGGCGGAATCCGTCAAGGCGGCGTCGGACATTTACGCGCCAATCAGCGGCGAAATCGTGGCGGTGAACGGCGAGCTGGAAAGCTCCCCGGAGCTGGTGAACAGCGAACCTTACGGTGACGGCTTCCTGTTCCAGATTAAAGCCTCCGACGAAGGCGAGCTGGCGAACCTGCTGGACGCCGCGGCTTATCAGGCCTCGATCGACGAGTAATCGTGACCGCGCCCCAGGCCTCTCGGCCGGGGCGTTTTAGTTACCGTTCAAGCTATATCCCGTATCACGCAAGCATTCAGGAATTTGTAGCAATGACTCAGACACTCAGCCAACTCGAACACAGCGAAGCGTTCATCGAACGCCACATCGGCTCTTCTGCGGAACAACGCCAGGAGTTGCTGGCAGCGGTGGGCGCTCGCTCGCTCAGCGCGCTGATCCAACAGATCGTGCCGGCGGATATTCAGCTGCCGGGGCCGCCGCCGGTCGGCGACGCGGCGACCGAACACCAGGCGCTGGCTGAGCTGAAGGCGATCGCCTCGCAAAATCAGCGCTACAAATCCTATATCGGCATGGGCTACAGCGCCGTGCTGACGCCGCCGGTGATCCTGCGCAACATGCTGGAAAACCCGGGCTGGTACACCGCTTATACCCCTTATCAGCCGGAAGTGTCGCAGGGCCGCCTGGAAGCGCTGCTGAACTTCCAGACCGTGACCCTCGATCTGACCGGCCTGGATCTGGCCTCCGCGTCGCTGTTGGATGAAGCGACCGCCGCCGCCGAAGCGATGGCGTTGGCCAAACGCGCCAGCAAGCTGAAAGACGCCAACCGCTTCTTTGTGGCTGACGACGTACATCCGCAGACGCTGGACGTGGTGCGCACCCGCGCCGAAACCTTCGGCTTCGACGTCATCGTCGATAAAGCGGAAAAAGTGCTGGAGCTGGACGGCGTGTTCGGCGTGTTGCTGCAGCAGGTGGGCACCACCGGCGAGCTGCACGACTACAGCGCGCTGCTGGCCGAACTGAAATCGCGCAAAATCATCACCAGCGTGGCCGCCGACATCATGGCCCTGGTGCTGCTGACCGCGCCGGGCAAGCAGGGCGCCGACGTGGTGTTTGGCTCCGCGCAGCGCTTCGGCGTGCCGATGGGCTACGGCGGCCCGCACGCTGCCTTCTTCGCCTGCCGCGACGAGTTCAAGCGTTCGATGCCGGGCCGCATCATCGGCGTTTCCCGCGATGCCGCCGGCAACACCGCGCTGCGTATGGCGATGCAGACCCGCGAGCAGCATATCCGCCGCGAGAAGGCCAACTCGAATATCTGTACCTCGCAGGTGCTGTTGGCCAACATCGCCAGCCTGTACGCGGTGTACCATGGCCCGCAAGGGCTGCAGCGCATCGCCGGGCGTATCCACCGCCTGACCGACATTCTGGCCGCCGGGCTGCAGAAGGCCGGCCTGACGCTGCGTCATAACACCTGGTTCGACACCCTGACCGTTGAAGTGAAAGACAAGGCTGCCGTGCTGGAACGTGCGCTGAGCTTCGGCATCAACCTGCGTACCGACATTCACGGCGCCGTGGGCATCACGCTGGATGAAGCCACCTCGCGTGAAGACGTGCAAACGCTGTTTGCACTGCTGGCCGGCGACAACCACGGCCAGGACATCGACGCGCTGGACGCGGCGGTGAGCAAGAACAGCGCATCGATCCCGGCCGCCATGTTGCGCCAGGACCCGATCCTGACCCACCCGGTATTCAACCGCTATCACAGCGAAACCGAGATGATGCGCTACATGCATCGCTTGGAGCGTAAGGATCTGGCGCTGAACCAGGCAATGATCCCGCTGGGCTCTTGCACCATGAAATTGAACGCTGCGGCGGAAATGATCCCGATCACCTGGCCTGAATTCTCCGAACTGCACCCGTTCTGCCCGCCGGAGCAGGCTGCCGGCTACCAGCAGATGATCGGCCAACTGTCTCAGTGGCTGGTGCAGCTGACCGGCTATGACGCGGTGTGCATGCAGCCGAACTCCGGCGCGCAGGGCGAATACGCCGGCCTGCTGGCGATCCGTCGCTACCACGAAAGCCGCAACGAAGCGGGCCGCCACGTCTGCCTGATCCCGAGCTCGGCGCACGGCACCAACCCGGCCTCCGCCCAAATGGCGGGCATGAGCGTGGTCGTGGTCGCCTGCGACAAGAACGGCAACATCGATCTGCACGATCTGCGCGTCAAGGCGGAGCAGGCAGGTGAAGAACTCTCTTGCATCATGGTGACCTACCCGTCGACCCACGGCGTGTATGAAGAAACCATCCGTGAAGTGTGCCAGATCGTGCATCAGTTCGGCGGTCAGGTATATCTGGACGGCGCCAACATGAACGCCCAGGTGGGCATCACCACGCCAGGCTACATCGGTGCCGACGTTTCGCACCTCAACCTGCATAAAACCTTCTGCATCCCGCACGGCGGCGGCGGCCCGGGCATGGGCCCTATCGGCGTGAAAGCGCACCTGGCGCCGTTCGTACCAGGCCACAGTGTCGTGCAGATCGACGGCGTAACCACCCAGCAGGGCGCGGTCTCCGCGGCGCCGTTCGGCAGCGCCTCCATCCTGCCGATCAGCTGGATGTACATCCGCATGATGGGCGCGGAAGGCCTGAAGCAGGCCAGCCAGATGGCAATCCTGAATGCCAACTACATCGCAACCCGTCTGAAAGACGCGTATCCGATTCTGTATACCGGCCGCGATCACCGCGTGGCGCACGAATGTATCCTCGATATTCGTCCGCTGAAGGAAGAGACCGGCATCAGCGAAATGGATATCGCCAAGCGCCTGATCGACTTCGGCTTCCACGCGCCGACCATGTCGTTCCCGGTAGCGGGCACGCTGATGGTCGAGCCGACCGAGTCGGAAAGCAAAGTGGAGCTGGATCGCTTTATCGATGCGATGCTGGCGATCCGCAGCGAGATCGACCGCGTCGCCAAAGGCGAATGGCCGCTGGAAGACAACCCGCTGGTGAATGCGCCGCACGTGCAGGCGGAGCTGGTCAACGACTGGCAGCACCCGTACAGCCGCGAGCTGGCGGTGTTCCCGGTGGCCGGCGTGCGCGAGAACAAGTACTGGCCGAGCGTTAAGCGTCTGGACGACGTGTACGGCGACCGTAACCTGTTCTGCTCTTGCGTGCCGATGAGCGATTACGAATAACACGTTCGGCAAAGTTTGTGTTTGGGGGACACCGCATCATGCGGTGTCCCTTTTTATTTTATAGCGGCCTATTCTTTCCTGTACGTTCCCACGATTTAAGGAGTCACCATGCAAGCGGCAATCGTAACAGCGCTGGGGCAAGCCCCGGTTTTCGGCACTTTTGAGGAGCCCCAGGCGCAGGCGAATGAAGTGCCGATCGACGTTCTGGCGGCCGGCATCAAACAGCTGGATCGCGCCACCGTCGCCGGCACCCACTATTCCAGCCCGAAGCAATTGCCAATTGTGCCCGGTACCGACGGCGTGGGCCGTACGGCGGACGGAAAACGGGTGTACTTTGCCTCCTTCCGCCGTCCTTACGGTGCGATGGCTGAGCGCAGCGTCGCGTCATGGACGGTGCCGGTACCGGAGGCGGTGGATGACGCCACGGCGGCAGCGCTGATCAATCCGGCCTTCGCCGCCTGGCTGCCGTTGCGCTGGCGAGCGGATCTGCAGCCCGGTGAAACGGTGCTGATCATCGGCGCCACCGGCACCTCAGGCAAACTGGCGGTTGCCGCGGCGCGTCAGGCAGGGGCTGGGCGTATCGTTGCCGCCGGCCGTCGGCTGAGCGTGCTGGAGGCATTGGGCGTGGATGCCACGGTGGATCTGAGCCTGCACGGCGAGGCGCTGACGCAGGCCTTCGCGGCAGCGGCGGGGCCTGGCGGTTATCAGGTGATCGTCGATTACATCTGGGGGCCGGCGACCGAAGCGCTGCTCGCGACGCTCAATAATCACGATCTCTCGTCTTACGCCGGCGGACGCGGCATTCGCCTGGTCAACGTCGGTTCGATGGCCGCGCCGGACATCCGGCTGCCGGCGGCGGTGCTGCGCAGCAACCAGCTGCAGATCCTCGGCAGCGGCACCGGCAACTTCCCGCCGATCCCGGAGATGCAGCGCTACGCGACCGAGATTTTGGCGCTGGCGGCGACCGGAGCGCTCACTATCGAGACGCAGGAGCACGCGTTGGCGGAGATCGCCGAGGTGTGGGATCTGAACAAGAAAAGCGACGTGCGTTCGGTGATGCGCATCGCCCGTTAACCCCGGCCGCTAGCGGCAAGGGCAGACCAGATGAATGTCTTCCGGCTCACGGGCGAACAATTCGGTATCCGGTTGTTCGATGAGCCGGCAACCCTGCGCCAGATAGAAGTCTACGGTGCTTTTGTTGGGAATGGAGGAGACATACAGCCCGGCGGCGCCGTCTTGCGCCGCCTGACGCAGGCAGAGTTGGAACAGCTGCTTGCCTAACCCCTGGCCGCGTTTGTGCGCGCTGACGTAAAAGAACAGCAGCTGGCGCAGATCCCGCTGTGGGCCGCGCGGTTCGGTGTCCAGCGCCGCCGCTGCCACGATCTCCTCGCCTTCGAACAGCGCGAAGAACGCGCCGCCGCGATCGAAGCAGGCTTCGTGGATCGGCGTATAGGTTTCCCGATCGTGCGGATCCCAGCCGCGCACGTCGTAGTAGTCCGGGTAGGCTTGCAGCTTGCCGTCGTGCAGGCGATACAGAGTGTCGATAATTTCGCTGCGGTCGATATCCCATAGCCGGTCGAGTTGCTGCCGTTGCAGCAGAACAGGGGCGATCATGGTCGTTGTTAACTCTCAGTCTGTGGCCGGTAACTTTCCGGCAAATCGATGATGAAGCCGATGCCGCGATCGTCAAGGCCTTCGGTGACGCGCAGCTGCGCGCCGATTTTGTCGGCCAGGTTTCGGGCGATGGCCAAGCCGAGCCCGCTGCCGGTTTGCTGCGTGCCGGGCACGCGGTAAAAGCGCTCAAACAGGCGGGAACGGTGTTCTTCGCTCACCCCCGGGCCGTTGTCGCGCAACGTAATATAGCAGCCGAGCGGCGCCAGCGAGCGGATATTGGCTTCGATACGGCTGCCGGGGGGCGCGTACTTGAGCGCATTGTCCAGCAGGTTGGTGAAGATGGCGATCAGCGCATGGCGATCGGTACTCACCACCACGTCCTCGCTGCCGTCGAGCGAGAGTTCCACATCCTTTTCCAGCGCATAGGGGACGTGCTGCGCGATGCATTTGCCGATCTCTGCGTAGATGTCCACCGCCTCAATTTTCAGTGGAAAATCTTCCGCCTCCAGCTTGGCCAGGTTGATCAGCTGGCGCGACAGCGATGCCGCGCGATCTAGCCCTTGCTGCATGTCGCCGATGATCTCCCGGCGCTCCTGCTGCTCGCCGACCTGGGTCAGCAGGTGCAGCTGTGCCAGCACGGCGGCGATCGGCGTGCGCAGCTCGTGCGCCGCATCGGCCATAAAGCGCTTCTCGCGCTGATTGGCGGCGTCGATGCGCGCCATCAGCTTGTTGACCTCCACCACCACCGGCCGGATTTCCTGATACTGCTCGCTGACGTTGATCGGCGACAGGTTGCCAGGCTGGCGATCGGAGATGGTGCGGGCGATCTGGCGCAGCGGCCGCAGGCTGAAATAGGCGGTGAACAGCAAGGTAACGATGATGGCTGCCAGAATGCCCAGCAGCGGTACGGCGGTGCTCTCCGCCGGGTTGCCGAACAGCGTGGTGCGATCGTTGAACGATTCGCCGACGATCACCCGGTACTGGTGCTTTTCGCTCCAGCTGCCGGCGAGATGCCAGTTGGCACCGGCGTAATTGACGGAGCCGGACAGCACCGAAGGCGGCAGGCGCAGCGGTTCTCCCTGCGTTTGCGAACTGTAAAGCACCCGGCTGTCCCGATCGTAAACCACAAACAGCGGGTGATAGTCGATTTCATCCTGCATGCCGTTATTGATGGAATCAATGTACATGCCTTCAATGGTCTTGATGATGCCGCGGTAATCGATATTGTCAGTGCCGGTTTCGTCGAGAATATTGGCGATGCCTGCAGCGACGATGCGTTGCTGGTTATCGAAATATTTCTCCATGTCGGGGTAATACCAATATTTCACCCAGGCGACGAGGATCCCCCACAATAATAAAATGGCCAGCACCTGAAAAATAATGGTACGCATAAAGAAGGATTTGAAACCGATCATTCCGCTACTCTTTCTTCAGCAAATAGCCAATGCCGCGTACGGTAATCACTCTTTCTTTACCGATTTTGCGCCGTAAATTATGCATGTGCACTTCCAGCGAGTTACTTTCCACGCTGTCGCCGTGGCCGAACAGCCGCTGTTCCAACACCGCTTTGCGCACCACGGTGCCGGCGCAGCGCATCAGTTCGTGCAGCAGGTGATACTCTTTTTTCGACAGCATCAGCAGTTCGTTATCCAGCATGACCTGATGGTTGACCGGATCGAGATACAGCGCGCCGAGGCTCCAGGTTTGAGAAGCGAAGCCCGCCATGCGCCGGTTAACCGCTTTGACGCGCGAGATGAGTTCGGGCAGCGCAAAGGGTTTGGCCAGAAAGTCGTCCGCGCCGGAGTCGAGGCTGTTCACCAAGCTTTCAATGCGGTCGCGAGCGGTCAGGATGATGATCGGAATATTTTGCCCGGCGGCGCGCCAGGCGATCAGCTTCTGCAAACCGTCGCCGTCCGGCAGCGTGAGATCCAACAGCATCAAATCGAACCCGCCGGGTGAAAGTTTATTTTCCGCGTCGGTGAGCAGGCGCACCCAGCACAAATTAAAGCCGGCCAGCTCCAATGCGCGGCACAGCGCCTTGCCTAATTGCAGGTCGTCTTCCACCAACAGTATGTTCACGTTATTTCCGCTGAGAGCCTTGAGTCGCGCTTATCTAACTATAACGCTGACGGGAAGACAACGGGGAAAACCGCTCTGCCTGCGCGTTCTTAAGCAAACCTTAATCTGGCTTTAATCTCGCGTTAAGGGAGCGGGGGGGAATTTCAGTTATTTTGCTGCCATTCGAAATTATGGCTGGGGGAGCAAAACATGCAGACTGAAGGTTTCCCGAACGCGGGCGCCTCGCGGCGGCTGATGTATGTAGGCGTGGCGACGCTGCTCGTTTTGTTGCTGTTGTCTTTTCGCGGCGATGCGCAGAGCCATAGCCACGGCGGCCATCATGCTTCCGCTTTGCAGCGGGTGCATCAGGCGGCGGCGACGGATGCTTACGGCTGCGCCAAGTCGCGCATTAAAAAGCAGCTGCGCCGCCTGGCTCAGCTTTGAAGCGGTTTTTAGGGAGCCGTTCTATACTCTGACGGGCATACGGGGCGCCTGCGCGCAGGCCGCTGTGTTGATATCGCTAACCAGAGAAAAAACAGTATGACGAAAGTGGCATTGGTGACCGGCGCAAGCCGGGGGATTGGCCGCGCGACCGCCTTGCTGCTGGCCCGGCAGGGCTATGCGGTGGGTGTGAATTACCTGCGTGACGAAAATGCGGCGCGCCAGGTGGTGGCGGAGATCGAGGCGCAGGGCGGTAAGGCGCTGGCGCTGCAGGCCGATGTGGCCGATGAAGCGCAGGTGATGGCGATGTTCAGGGCGCTGGATGCCGGGCTGGGCACGCTCAGCGCGCTGGTCAACAACGCCGGCATTCTGTTCCAGCAGGCGAACATTGAACAGTTGACCGCCGAGCGCATCAATCAGGTGCTCGGCACCAACGTCACCGGTTACTTCCTGTGTTGCCGCGAGGCGGTGAAACGCATGGCGCAGCGTCATGGCGGGCAGGGCGGCGCTATCGTCAATGTGTCTTCCGCGGCGTCCCGGTTGGGGGCCGCGGGGGAATACGTCGATTACGCCGCCTCGAAAGGCGCCGTCGATACCCTGACCATCGGGTTATCGCGCGAGGTGGCGGCGCAGGGCATCCGCGTCAACGGCGTACGGCCCGGATTCATCTATACCGAGATGCACGCCAGCGGCGGCGAGCCCGGCCGGGTGGATCGCGTGAAGGACAGTTTACCGATGCAGCGCGGCGGGCAGCCGCAGGAAGTGGCGGAGGCGATAGCTTGGCTGCTGTCTGACGCTGCGTCTTACGTGACCGGTACTTTTATCGAGGCAGCAGGCGGGCGTTGAATGCATGAGGGGGTTTTGACATCCCGTCGTGCGGAGTGTATTTTGATTAAATAACAATCAAAATGTAGTTACAAAAATGTATTTTTATTTTGAATGGAATCAGGATAAAAATCACAGCAACCAGCGTAAACACCGTGTCAGTTTTGAGATAGCGCAACGGGTTTTTCTGGATCCCAACCATTTGGCTGTGCTGGAAAGGATCGAGGATGGAGAAGAACGTTGGCAAACGATCGGTATGGTCGGATCCTGTTTGCTGTTGCTGGTGGCACATACGACGATCGAAACGGATGTCGAAGGCGATACCGTCGAGATCGTGCGTATCATTTCAGCACGCAAGGCCGATGCCAAAGAGAGGGGAAGATATGAAGCGCAAAAATTCCGCCAAAAATCTGGCCCATAGCGTACTCCCGCCGTTGACGGAGGAGCAGAAAGCGCAAATTGCTTCACTGAATGCGTTGCCGGACGAGGACATCGATTATGCCGATGCGCCGGCGCTGGGGGAAGAAACGTGGCAGACTGCGGTTCAGGGGCGTTTTTATAAGCCGATGAAAGTATCAAAAACCATCCGAATCGATGCGGATGTGTTGGCTTGGCTTCAGCGGCCAGGCAAAGGCTATCAGAAACGCCTGAACGCCGTGTTGCGTGAGGCGATGTTGAAAGAGCATGAGCACGAAGAATAATGTGTGTCAGGCGGCTAACGATCCGGTGAGATTCTCACCGGATTTTTTTGCTGTTTTTTAAGGCAACGCCTACCAACGTCGGCCACCTCTCGATGGAGCTCGATCAAAACTATAAAAACGGTCATTCCGCGGAGCGTGAAATGTGACCGTTTACCGTTTATCTCCTGCTCATCGGCAGAACAGGGTCATCATAACTATTCCCGGTAATATCCTGCGCCGCGGGGTTACCCGTCGTGCAGCAGCGCAGTGCGGAATGACAGGATATGCGCCTGCGCGGCCTCGGCGGCGGCGGCGCTGTCTTGTGCGGCCAGCGCGGCGATAATTGCCCGGTGTTCGTCGATCACTTCGCGCATATGCCCTTCCCGCGACAGGGTGCTGGCCCAAAAACGCTGCGCCCTGGCGTGCAGTACACTCAGGATATCCGCCAGCATGTTATTGCCGGCGATCTGCGCCAGTTCCTGGTGAAACTCATGATCGAGTGTCATCATGCGCACCCTATCTCGCTCCTGGCTCGCGGCTTCGATTTGCCGATTGAGTTCGGTCAGCGTTGCTATCTGCCTCTCGGTAATCTTCTGGCTTGCCAGCCGCATACACAGCATCTCGTTAGCCAGCCTTACTTCGATCAATTCCAACGCATCGTCCATCGACAACGGTGAAACCATCACGCCCTTGCGCGGGATGACCTGCAATAACCCCTCGTTGGCCAAGCGGTGGATTGCCTGATTGATCGGCGTTCTCCCCATATCCAGGTCGTTCATCACCTGCGCGGTATTGAGATATTCGCCCGGCTTGTAGCTGAGTGTGACCAGCGCCTGTTTGAAACGCCGGTAGGCCAGCTCGTTCAGTGACACGCCGGCTTCTTCCGTCATCGGGCGCTGCGGGCTTTCTGCGTCAACAGTCTTCACGTTTTGCTCCTGCAAGAAGAAAGTTTTTAGACATAGTACACAAAAACATGGCATGGAAATCGCTTATTTGGTAACTAAAGATATAGTGAAATTTCACAGTGTTTTAACAAAAGGGGCGAAACTGCCATGAGACTGACCTTCACTTTACCTGAATCCTGCGGCGCGGCGACGTTGAATGTTGAGATTGATCATCTGGTGATCGCCGGTTGGACCGGACGCGATCGCGAGGCGATCTTGCACCATATTCGTGAATTGGCCGAGCTGGGCGTGCCCCAGCCCAGTGCAATCCCCCTGTTTTACCGCGTTGCCGCCAATCAGTTGAGCCAGCAAGAGACCATTGAAGTCATTGGCAACGCGACGTCCGGCGAAGTGGAACCGCTGATTTTTGCCCACCGCGGCGAACTGTTCGTGTCATTGGCGTCCGATCACACCGATCGTCAACTCGAAGCGCACAGCGTGGCGCTGTCGAAACAGATTTGCGTTAAACCGGTGGCGCGAGCCGCCTGGCCGCTCCAGGAGGTGTTGGAACATTGGGACAGTTTGATCTTGCGTTCGTGGATCAGGGAAGAGGGCGAATGGCGATTGTATCAACAGGGCTGCCTTGCCGCGTTGCGTACGCCCGGTGATTTGCTGGAACGTTACTTCACCGGTATGCAGCCGCCGGAGTGCGGGCTGGCGCAGCCGCAAACGCCCGACGGGTTGGCGATGACTTGCGGCACGGTGGCGGCGATCGGCGGCATTCGACCGGCTGGCGAGTTTCGCATGGAACTGGTGGACGACGTGCTCGGGCGAACCATCAGTCATCGCTACCGCAGCATCGAACTGCCGGTGGTGGCGTAATGAAAAAGCTGACTTTGATGCAGGCCACCGCCGGGCTTGCTAGCGGTGAGTTCACCGCAGTGCAACTCACCACCGCCGCTTTGGCGCAGATCGTCGATGAGCGGGGAGAGGGGGGGCGCGCGTTTACGCGAACATACACCGAGTGGGCGCAACGGCAAGCGCAGGCCTCCGATCGGCGACGCGCCGCCGGCTCGCCTCTGTCGGCGCTGGATGGCGTGCCGATCTCGGTCAAGGATCTGTTTGACGTGGCCGGTGAGGTGACCACGGCCGGTTCGCGCGTATTAGCGGACGCGCCAGCCGCTGAAAAACACGCTGCGGTAGTGGAACGGCTGTTGCAAGCCGGCGCGGTGGTGGTTGGCAAAACGACGATGACGGAGTTCGCCTATTCCGGTCTGGGCATCAATCCGCATTACGGGACGCCGGCCAATCCTTGGGAGCGCCAGGCGGCGCGCATTCCCGGCGGCTCCTCTTCCGGTGCGGCGGTGGCGGTGGCCGACGGCATGTGCCTGGGCGCGATTGGCAGCGATACCGGCGGGTCGGTACGCATTCCCGCCGCGCTGTGCGGGTTGACCGGTTATAAACCCACTGCACGGCGCATCAATGACGCTGGCTTACTGCCGCTGTCGCCTTCGCTGGATTCGATCGGCGTGATCGCTCATGACGTCGCCAGCTGTATTGCGCTGGATGCACTGATTGCCGGCTGTCCGCTGCGGGTGCCGCAAAAAACGTTGGCGCAGGCGCATTTTGCCGTGCCGCAAGCGGTGGTGCTGGATGAACTGCAGCCGGAAGTTGCCGGGGCGTTCCAGCGCAGCCTGCAATGCCTGAGTCAGGCAGGCGCACGTATTGAATTGATCCCCGCCACGGCGTTCGCCGAGCTGGCGGCGATCAATGCCGATGGCGGTTTCACCGCGCTGGAGTCCTGGCGCTGGCATCAAGCGTTGATCGCTGAACGGGCCGATGGCTATGACCCAAGGGTGCTGTCGCGCATTCGCCGCGGTGCATCCTTGGGCGATGCTGAGCTGCAGCTGTTGCAGCGACAACGTGCCGACTGGCAGCGGCGAGTTACGGCGGCGCTGCAGAGTTTTGACGCTTTGCTGATGCCGACCGTGCCGCTGATTGCGCCAACTATCGGCGAGCTGGCGGCGGATGATGCCTACTTCCGTTGCAACGGACTGATGCTGCGCAATCCCGCGATCATCAATTTCCTCGACGGTTGCGCGTTGTCCTTGCCTTGCCAACAGCCAGGAGAGGCGCCGGTCGGACTGATGCTGGCTGGGTTGCCGATGCGTGATGAGGTGTTGTTGGGGTGGGCGCTGGCGATCGAACGCTGCCTCGCCGACGCGTGATTTTCCGGTGGGCGCAGGCCTGCCTTTTGAGATGACCAGGAGAATATTCATGAACGATTCCCAGAACGGAATGCTGTTTGTCGCGACGGATGTCGCCACGCAGGATGATGCGGATTTTAATCGCTGGTATGACCGCGAACATGTGGAGGAGCGAGTGCGGGTGCCCGGCTTTTTATCCGGCACACGCTATCGGGCATTGCAGGGGGGGCGTCAATATTTGGGGTTGTATAAAACCGAATCGTTGGCCAGTTTTACCTCCGAAGCCTATCGCGCCGCGTTTCAACACCAAACGCCATGGTCGGTGGCGAGCCTGGAGAAAATGCGAGATCCAATGCGCAGAGTGTGTGCGGTGGAGGCGGTCACTGGCCAAGGGTGCGGCAGTCATCTCTGTATCTTCGTGCTGCCGTCGGCGGCATCGGAAGCGCTGCATGCCCGCATCTTGCAACTGGGCGCGCAGCTGGCTGAACAGCCTGGATTCGTGCGCAGCAGCCTGTTGACGCCGGATGCCGAACTCAGTTCCCCGCTGCCGAAAGAATCGCGAGAAAACCGCCGAATGTTGCCGATGCTATTGATCGAAAGCAGCGACGCCGAAGCCGGCCTGCGTTTAAGCGAGCAGGCCGCTGAAGCGCTGAACATGCCCGCCGCCGATGCCTGGCATTATGCCCTTGGCTGGCAACTGACTGCACAGGAGCTGACATCATGAATGCATACACCACTGAAACGGCACAGGTTGCCGCACCGGCCGCAGAAAGTGCCGCCGCAACGCCCAATACCGGCAAACTTGCGGCGGCCAGCTCGATCGGTACGGCGCTGGAATGGTACGATTTCACCGTCTACAACATCATGGCAGCGTTGATTTTCAACCATGTATTCTTCCCATCGTTCGATCCACTGGTGGGCACGATTCTGGCTTTCTCCACTTACGCGGTGGGCTATGTTTCCCGGCCGATCGGTGGCATCTTATTCGGCCACCTTGGCGATGTGTTGGGGCGGCGCTTTGTACTGGTCACCACGCTGGTGATCATGGGCGTGACCACGGCGTTGATGGGGTTGCTGCCCGGCTACGCCAGCTGGGGGATTTGGAGCCCACTGCTGCTGGTGACGCTGCGCTTTATTCAGGGCATTGCGCTGGGCGGAGAATGGGCGGGTGCGGTACTGTTGTCGATGGAACACGGTAAGCCGCATCAGCGCGGGCGCAACGCGTCCTTTGCTCAGGTAGGGCCGTCCTGCGGTTCGTTGATCGGCACAGGCCTCATTACGCTGGTGACGTTGGCGATGTCGGCGGACGATTTTCAGCAATGGGGCTGGCGGATTCCGTTCCTGCTGAGTCTGGTGCTGGTCATTTTCGGTTTGTGGCTGCGCCGGGGTGTGGGTGAGACGCCGGCATTTTTGCAACTGGAGGCGTCGAAAGATGTTACGCAGTCGCCGGTGCGCGAAGTCTTCACGCAGCACATGCGTCCGCTGCTGATCGCCGGCGGATCGCGTATCGGCTCTGACGTGCTCTATGCGTTGGTGGTCGTGTTCACGTTGACCTACGTCACCACCGTGCTGAATCTGCCGCGCCCGCTGGCGCTGGGTGCCACCATGCTGGGGGCGATAGGCAACGCCGTCGCAGTACCGCTGTTTGGCGCGTTGTCGGATCGCTTCGGCCGTCGTCCGGTGTATATCGGCGGTGCATTGGCGGCGATAGTGTGGGCGTTTGCGTTCTTCGTCCTGCTCGACAGCAGTCAACCGGTGTTGATCTGCATGGCTGTGGTGATTGGGCTGTTGATCCATGCGGCGATGTATGGGCCACAGGCGGCATTCATCACGGAACAGTTCCCGACACGGGTGCGTTATGCCGGCTCTTCGTTAGCCTATACCTTGGCGGGGATTATCGGTGGCGGCTTTGCCCCGCTGATCATCACTTCTCTGTTTAAATCTTACGACAGCACGCTGGCGATTTCCGCCTATGTTGCGTTGGCTCTGCTTATCACACTTTGGGCGGTATGGGCGGCGCGGGAAACGGCGCATAAGCCGCTGTAAATAGAACGCCGGGCTACTTTGGGGCCGGCGCTCGGTCAAAACCACACAAACGGTCATTAACGGTCATGCTGCGGAACGTGGAATTGTGACCGTTTACCGTTTCTCTCCTGTCTGCCTCAGGCGGTCGCGCATCATAACTGTCTGTTACTCCACACTTTCGTAATTATTCATTTCATTTCCTTCCCGATTTTTTTGACAACTATCACAGCGCGATCGTTGACCGACCGCGGGGCGATGCGCTTTGCGTCTGCGCGCAAAACGCGGCGCGGCAAATCGATATCGTAATCATCGTCGTGGAGGAGAAAAGAAACATGCTGCCTGTAGAACGTCATCGCTTTATTACCGAAGTCTTGAGCCAGCGCGGCCGCGTGATGGTGCAGGAGGTGGCGCAGCTGTGCCACATCTCTATCGAGACGGCGCGGCGTGATCTGGCCCTGCTTGAACGGCGCGGCCTGCTGCTGCGCAGCCACGGCGGCGCGGTGTTCGTCGAGCCGCCGGCGGTGGAAAAAACCTATGTGCCCGCCGAGATAGACCAGGGAGAGTCCTTCCGCCAGCGCAGCAATGAGTCGCCGGAGCAGAAGACGCGTATCGCCAAACGCGCGCTGGGGTTTATCGCGCCGGGGGATTGCCTGCTGCTGGACAGCAGCTCCACCAGTTGGTTTTTGGCGCGCCAGCTGCCGGATATTTCGCTGGTGGTGCTGACCAACTCGCTGCACATCATCCAGACGCTGGCCTGCAAGGCCAACGTGCGCACCATCGGGCTGGGGGGCGAGTATTCCGCCAAGTACGAGGATTTTATCGGCGTGCTGGCGGAGCAGATGCTGAAAGAGTTCGTGATCAACAAGCTGTTTTTCTCCTGTCACGGCATTTGCCAGGACGGCGGCATCCGCGAGAGCAATGAGCACCATGCGCGGCTGAAGCAACAGATGCTGCTGGCCTCGGAGCGCAAGTTCCTGCTGGTAGACAGCAACAAGTTCGGCCGCCGCTCGTTCGCTCGCATTTGCCATTACCGGGAAATAGATACGCTGATCACCGACAGGCTTGGCGACGACGAGTTTCGTCAGGAATTGGCCTGGAATAACGTCGACGTGATTGAAGTTTCACCCGCCGCGAAAAGGGCGGCGCGATAACAACAACGAAAACCTTTTATTACAGCCAACACTTGTGGAGAGAGAACAATGAAAAAATCCGTACTGGTCGGTCTGTTTGCCTCGCTGCTGCTGTCGGTCTCCGCGCAGGCGGCGGACAAGCTGAAAATGGGCGTGGTGGTGAAGATCGGCGGTATTCCCTGGTTCAACGCCATGGAGGCCGGTATCAAAAGCGAGAGCGCCAAACGCGGCATCGACGCCTGGATGGTCGGGCCGACGGCGGCGGATCCGGCGCTGCAGGTGCGCGCCATCGAGGATCTGATCGCGCAGAAGGTGGACATTATCGGCGTGGTGCCGAACGACGCCCGGGTGCTGGAGCCGGTGCTCAAGCGCGCGCAGGAAGCGGGCATCAAGGTGATCGTGCACGAATCCCCCGGACAGAAGTACGCCGACTGGGATTTTGAGCTGGTGGACGCCTCGCAGCACGGGGTCAACCACATGAAAGCGCTGGCCGCCTGCATGAAAGAGCAGGGCAAGTATGCGGTGTATGTCGGCAGCCTGACGGTGCCGCTGCACATCACCTGGTCGGACTCGGCCATCAACTACCAGAAGCAGCACTACCCGAACATGCAGCTGGTGGGCGACAAGTTCGGCGTGGGGGAATCGCTGGATGACAGTGTGCGCACCACCAACGATCTGATGGCCAAATATCCCGATCTGAAAGGCGTGCTGGCGTTCGGTTCGCAGGGGCCGATCGGCGCCGGGCGCGCGGTGCTCAACCGCGGCAAAAGCAACGATATCTGCGTCATTGGGCCGTTCAGCCCAGGCCAGGGCGCTTCGCTGGTCAATCGCGGCGCCATCAAGGGCGGTTATATCTGGAATCCGATGGTGGCCGGCGAAGTGTTCGTGCGCATCGCCGACATGATGCACAAAGGAGAAAAAATCACCGATGGCATGACCATCGAGGGCATGGGCAAGGTGCAGGTGGATGCGCAGCAGCACACTATTCTCGGCAACGCCACCGAAAGCCTGGATAAGCAAAACCTGCCGAAGCTGGTGAAAATGGGGCTGTAATCATGGCGATTTCCGGCAATACGGCAACGCAGGGTGCACCGCTGATCGCGTTGCAACAGCTGTCGATGACCTTCGGCGGGCAGCGAGCGCTGAACGATATCTCACTGGCGCTGATGCCGGGGGAGGTGCACTGCCTGGCCGGTACCAACGGCTGCGGCAAGAGCACGCTGATCAAGGCGATCGCCGGCGTGTATCAACCGGATGACGGCAGCCGCATTACCCTCGATGGGCAAACCTTCGGCCGGCTGTCGCCGGATCAGGCGCGCGCCTTCGGCATTCAGGTGATCTATCAGGATCTGTCGCTGTTTCCCAACCTGACGGTGGCGGAAAACATCGCCTTCGAGCACAACCTGCGCGGGCTGTTGGGGTGGCACCGGCCGGCGCGGCTGCGGCGCACCGCCGAGCGCCTGCTGCAGGAGCTGAGTTTTAATCTCGATCTCGACAAACGGGTGGCGGAGCTGCCGATTGCCCAGCGCCAGCAGGTGGCAATCTGCCGCGCGCTGGTGGCGGAAGCGCGGCTGGTGATCATGGATGAACCGACCGCCTCACTGACCCGCACCGAGGTCAATCAGCTGCTGCGCACGGTGGATTACCTGAAAGCGAAAGGCATCTGCGTGGTGTTCGTCAGCCACCGGCTGGACGAGGTGCTGGAGATCTCGGATCGCGTCACGGTGATCCGCGATGGCAACAAGATCGGCACTTGGCCGGCGGCGGAGATCACCGGCGATCGCCTGACCGAGTTGATGACCGGCTTGAAGCTGGATTATCGCCTGAAGTCACCGAGCATGAATAAGGATCGGGTGATGCTGGAGGCGGATCGTCTCAGCCGCGCCGGGCAGTATCAGGACGTGAGCTTCCGCCTGCATCAGGGCGAGGTGCTCGGGCTGTGCGGACTGCTCGGCTCCGGGCGTACCGAGCTGGCGCTGAGCCTGTTCGGCATGACCCGCCCCGACAGCGGCAAGCTTTATCTCGACAGCAAACCGGTACGCTTTCGCGGCCATGAGGACGCCATCAAGGCCGGCATCGGTTACGTCTCGGAGGATCGCCTGACGCTGGGGCTGGTGCAGCAACAGTCGGTGGCGGATAACGCGGTGCTGACCATTCTCGATAAGCTGCGCGGGCGTTTTCGCCTGATCGACGATTACCGCAAGAATCGCATCGTCGCGGAGTGGATTGCCAAACTCGGCGTGCGGGTGGCGGATCCGGATCAGGCGGTTTCGACGCTGTCCGGCGGTAATCAGCAAAAGATCGTGCTGGCCAAGTGGGTGCTGACCCAGCCGCGGATCCTGATCCTCGACTCGCCGACCGTCGGCGTCGACGTTGGCGCCAAGGCCAGCATCTACCAACTGATCCATCTGCTGGCGCAGGAGGGGATCGCGATTCTGCTGATCTCCGACGAGGTGCCCGAGGTGTATTACAACTGCGATCGGGTGCTGCACTTCAGCGGCGGCAGCGTGATCGGCGAGTACCTGCCGGGGCAGGTGAGCCAGCAGCAGCTGGCGGAGGCGGTTAATGCGTAGATTCAGTCTGAAACCGCGCGGCAACGAAGGCTACCTGGCCTGGGTGCTGCTGCTGACGGTCATCGTCTTTTCGCTGCTCAGCGATCAGTTTTTGACGGTGCAAAACCTGCTCGACCTCAGCGAAAGCTACGCGGTGAGCGGCATATTCGCCCTCGGCCTGTTCGTGGTGCTGGTGACCGGCGGCATCGACATTTCCTTCGCCGCAGTCGCCTCGGTGGTGCAGTACCTGATCGCCACGCTGGCGACGCATTACGGCCTGGCCAGCCCGGCGGGCAGTATTTTGCTGGCGTTGGCGATCGGCGCCGCGCTCGGCATGGTCAACGCGCTGTTGATCTACTGCCTGCGCATCGTCTCGATCATCGTCACCATCAGCATGCAGGCGTTGTTGTTCGGCATGTTGATGTGGTTGACCAACGGCCGCAGCCTGTACGCCTTGCCGGACTGGTGGACGCTGCCGCGCAGCGTGCTGCCGTTCCAACTGGGTGAGCAGAGCTATCAGCTCGGTTTGCCGACGCTGGTGATGCTGGCGGTGGCACTGCTGACCTGGCTGCTGCTGAACAAAACGCACCTCGGGCGCCAGCTGTTTGCCGTCGGTGGCGATGCGGAATCGGCGCGGCGCATCGGCATCCGCGTCGGCCTGCTGCATCTGTTCGCCTATGGCTATCTGGGCGCGATGGCGGCGATCGGCGGCCTGGTGCAGGTGTACCGCATGGGGGAAGTGGTGCCCAACGCGCTGGTGGGCGGCGAGCTCGACGTGCTGGCGGCGGCGGTGCTGGGCGGCGCCAGCCTGAACGGCGGCAAGGGCAGCGTTGTCGGCACGCTGATGGGCGTGTTCCTGATCGGCGTGCTGAAAAACGGCCTCAACCTGATCGGCGTGTCCAGCTACTTCATGAACGTGGTGATCGGTCTGGTGATCGTCGCGGCGATCACCGTCACTCACTACAAGAAACGCAAAGAAACCGACGTCGGTTTCGCCTGAGGAGCACCTGATGGGCAACAACCTGAAATTTCGTCCAGACGGGGCCGCCGTCGGTTTGCTGGCCTTGCTGTTGGCGGTGGTGCTGGCCTTCAGCCTGCTGATGCCGGGGCGCTTCTTCAGCGGCGCCACCTTCACCAGCGTGGCCTTCCAGTTGCCGGAGCTGGGCCTGCTGACGCTGGCGATGTTCATCCCGATCCTCAGCGGCGGCCTGAACCTGTGCATTATCGCCAGCGCCAACCTGACCAGCCTGCTGATGGCCTGGCTGTTCATCAGCTATCTGCCGGCGGACGCCGGGCTGGGCTTGCAGGCGCTGTGGCTGGTGTTGGCACTGGCGGCGGCGATGCTGTTGGCCGGGCTTATCGGCGCGGCGACCGGCGCACTGGTGGCGTACGTCGGTGCACATCCGATTCTGGTGACGCTGGCCACCATGACCACGGTCAACGGTATCGGCATCTACCTGACGCGCGGCGCGGCCCTAAGCGGCATGCCGGAGATCGTGCGGTTTATCGGCGCTGAGAGCGTGCTGGGAGTGCCGGTACCGCTGTGGATCTTCCTGGTGGTCGCCGCGTTGCTGGCGCTGTTCTTGCAGAAAACCCGGCTCGGCAAATGCATCTACATGAGCGGCAGCAACATCAACGCTACCCACTTCAGCGGCGTGAATACCCATCGAGTACTGATCGCCATTTACACCCTCTCCAGCCTGCTGTGCGTCATTGCCGGGCTGGTGATGATGGCGCGCTTCAACTCGGCGCGCATGGGCTACGGCGACTCTTACCTGCTGCTGACGGTGCTGGCGATCATTCTGGGTGGCACCGATCCATTCGGCGGTTTTGGTCGGGTCAGCGGCGTGGTATTGGCGCTGATCGTGCTGCAGGTGATCGCGACCGGTTTGAACCTGATGAACGTCAGCCCGCATTTCAGTCTGGCGATGTGGGGCGCGGTGCTGATCGCGGTGCTGGCGATGAAGTTTTTCCGGCATCGCTATCGGCAGCGGCGGGCGATGCGCCGCAGCGCGGCCCAGGCCAGAACCGCGGCGGGCCACTGATCCCTTTTCCCTTTTGCGCAGGATAACGCTAATGAAATACCAGATTTCACCTTCACTGATGTGCATGAACCTGATGGATATCCGCCAGCAATTGGCGGTGCTGAATCGCCGCGCCGATATGCTGCATATCGACATCATGGACGGGCACTACGTTAAAAACATCACGCTGTCGCCGTTCTTTATCGAACAGATCCGCCCGCACACCCCGTTGTTGCTGGATGTGCATCTGATGGTGGAGAACCCGACCGATTTCATCGACCCGATCGCCCGCGCCGGCGCGGACTTTATCTGCCCGCACGCCGAAACCATCAACCGCGACGCGTTTCGGGTGATCAATCAAATCCGCGCGCTGGGCAAAAAAGTGGGGGTGGTGCTGAACCCGGCCACGCCGGTGGAGTTTATCCGCCACTACCTTCACCTGCTGGACAAGGTCACCGTGATGACCGTCGATCCGGGCTATGCCGGGCAGCCGTTCATTCCCGAAATGCTGGAAAAGATCCGTCAGTTGCGCGATCTGAAACGCCAGCAAAATCTGCGCTATCTGATCGAGATCGACGGATCCTGCAATCAGCGGACCTACCGCGATCTGATGGGCGCCGGCGCGGAGGTGTTGATCGTCGGCAGCTCCGGGTTGTTCAACCTCGATCCGGATCTGGAGACGGCATGGGAAAAAATGCTGGATCAAATGCGGCAGGCGGCCTGAGGCGGGGGACATGATGCGGCATTTTCTTGGCGTTGACGTCGGCGGCACCAATACCCGCCTGTTGTTGATGAATGATGACGGCGAGTTCAGCGGGTACCGCAAGATAGCGACCGCCGACTGGGCGCAGCAGGCCGATCCGCTGGCGGCGTTGGGCCGCCTGATCGCCGGGCATTGCGAGGATCGTCAGGTGGCGCAGGTGATGCTGGGGCTGCCGGGGATCCTCAGTCGCGATCGCTCGCGGGTGCTGTCGCTGCCGTTTATCCCGGCGCTGGACGCCCAGCCGGTGGCGGCGCTGTTGGCCGATTTGTTGGCGTTGCCGGTGCGAATGGACAAGGACGTCAACCATCTGCTGTGGTGGGATTTGCAGCAGCTGCCGGCGCTGCCGCAGGTGGCGGTGGGGCTGTATCTGGGCACCGGCATGGGCAACAGCCTGTGGCTGAACGGCGACTTTTATCACGGGGCGCACGGCGCCGCCGGCGAGCTGGGGCACATTCCCTGGCCCGGCCATCAGGGCGAGTGCCCGTGCGGTAAACGGGGCTGCGTCGAGAGTTTGACCTCCGGCCATTGGCTGACCGGCTGGGCGCGCGCCAACGCGGCACAAACGCCGTTCGACCGGCTGTTTGAGCGCCACGGCGATCATCCGGATCTGCGGTGCTTCGTCGAACGATTGGCGCAGACCATCGCCATCGAAATGAACGTGCTCGATCCCCAGCGGCTGATCCTGGGCGGCGGCGTGATCGCCATGAGCGGTTTCCCGTTGGCGCACCTTGAGCAAGAGATCCGCCGCCATTTACGCGGGCCGCAGCCGGCGCAGGGGCTGGCGATCTCCGTCAGCCGCCTGACCGATGAAACCGGCAGCAAAGGCGCCTGCCTGGCCGCCCGGCGCCACCTCCAATTGAGCAGGGAGTACCCGCAATGAAAGGCAAAGTCTGCGTGTTCGGTTCGTTCAACCTAGATATCGTCGCCGGCATGGCGCGCTTTCCGCAGCCCGGTGAATCGCTGATCGCCCGCAACAGCATGATGGGCGCGGGCGGTAAGGGCGCCAACCAGGCCACCGCCGCGCTGCGCGCCGGGGCGCGGGTGCATTATATCGGCAAGGTGGGGCGCGACGACTTCGGCACCTTCGCCCGGCGCCACCTCGCCGCCGCCGGTTTCGATGCGGTGACGCTGTTTTCGACCGGCGATTGCCCGACCGGCAATGCGCTTATCTATGTTGCCGGCGAGGAGGCGGAGAATATGATCGCCGTCGATCCCGGCGCCAACCTGACGGTCAGCGAAGACGAGGTGCGCCAGTGCCGCCCGGCGATCGCCGCGGCGGATATTCTGTTGACCCAGTTGGAGAACAACCTGCCGGCGATTGAGCAGGTGATCGCCATCGCCCGCGAAGCGCAAACGTTCATCATACTCAACCCGGCGCCGTTTCAGCCGGTGCCGGACAGCCTGTTGGCGCAGGTCGATCTGCTGACGCCCAACGCCACCGAGTGCACGTTGCTGACCGGCGTGCCGGTGCGCGATGTGGCTTCGGCGCGCCAGGCGGCGCAGGTGTTGCACGCTAAGGGCATTCGTTTGCTGATCGTGACGTTGGGCACGCAGGGGGCGTTGTTCTCGGACGGGGAAAACAGCGAGCTGATCCCGGCGTTTCCGGCGCAGCCGAAAGACACCACCGGCGCGGGCGATGCGTTTAACGGCGCCCTGGCGGCGCAGCTGGCAAATCAGGTGCCGTTAGCCGATGCGGTGCGCTTTGCCGCCGCCTACGCATCGGTCTGCGTGGAACGGGCCGGGGCGGCGGGATCGATGCCGAGCTATGAGGAGGCGTTGGAACGCCAGCAGGCGTTCGCTTGACGAAGACGGGCTGCGGCCAAGAAGCGGCAGCCCGGTCCCTTACTTCAACCAGCCTTTGCGCTGCGCATCCCGCAGGTGTTGCTCCATATGGTGCCACAGCTCGGGGTGTACGTCGGCGATCGATGCATTGCGCGCCAGCACCTGCTCCAGGCTGATGCCGTTTTCCACCCAGCTCTGGCCTTCATTGTGCAGGTTCATCAGCATCGGCATGGTGCGATCCAGCAGCAGAGCGAAGCGTGCATCGGCGCTTTCGCCATCTTCATACTCCTGCCATAAAGCGGTGAAATACTCGCGCTGAGCCTCCGGCAACATGCCGAACAGACGACGTGCCGCCGCCACTTCCTGATCGTGGATCGCTGCGCGGGCCGCCAGATCGTAGACCAGCACGTCGCCGGCGTCGATTTCTACGATGTCATGCAGCAGCGCCATCTGGATCACGCGCTGAATGTCTACGTCATCACCGGCGTAGGGCGCCAGGCTCATGGCGGCGATGGCGAAGTGCCAACTGTGTTCGGCGGAGTTTTCCTGGCGCTGGGTGCCCAGCACTTTGGTGCGGCGTTGAACACCTTTCAACTTATCGATTTCCATCAGGAATTGGATGACTTGGGTCATTGAGCCGAAATCTAACGCGGGTACAGCGGATGACATGGTGTAAACCTCAAGGTGGGTGGGTTGAAGCCTGACGATTGTAGACCACCGGGCGGGGGATTTCGATGGTTACACGCGTTCACATTTTTATTTTAGCGTACACGTGTACACTGGAATTATTCTCAGTTAAGCTGCTTTGCGTTAATTTCGAACAAAGCAGGGCATTTTGAGGGGTTGCGCGTTATGGGGAAAACGGACGTAGTGAAAGCCGGGAGCAATAAGATTGTCGCAGCGGCTTATCCGTGGGCGGAAGAGATCGCCAACAGCATCAGCCACGGCATCGGGCTGGTGTTCGGCATCGTCGGCCTGGTGTTGCTGTTGGTGCAGGCGGTGAATACCGGCGCCGATGCGACGGCCATCACCAGTTACAGCCTGTACGGCGGTAGCATGATCCTGCTGTTTCTCGCTTCCACGCTCTACCATGCGATCCCGCATCAGAAGGCCAAGCATTGGCTGAAAAAATTTGACCACTGTGCCATTTATCTCCTGATTGCCGGCACTTATACCCCGTTTTTACTCGTGGGGCTGGATTCGCCGCTGGCGAAGGGCCTGATGGCGGTAATCTGGGGATTGGCGCTGCTCGGTGTGCTGTTCAAGCTGGCCTTCGCCCACCGTTTTGAAGCCCTGTCGCTGGTGACCTACCTGACGATGGGCTGGCTGTCGCTGATCGTAATTTATCAGTTGGTTACGCGGCTGGAGGCCGGCGGCGTCACGCTGCTGGCGATCGGCGGGGTGGTCTATACCCTGGGCGTGATTTTCTACGCCTCCAAGCGCATTCGCTTTGGCCACGCCATCTGGCACGCCTTCGTGCTCGGCGGCAGCGCCTGCCATTTCATGGCGATCTACCTCTACGTCTAAGCGTTCCCGCTACGTCTGAATGCGTATTGAACTGGCGCCTCTTTTGTTTTAAAAAAGAGGCGCTTGCTTCTTTCGGGTATCCAGCAAGCCCGTTCCTTCATTTCTGAGCCCGCATACCGTTTCTTTAACCTCTGTTCAGGACTCACCAAGATGATCGTTCGCTTATCCAAAGCGCTGCTGGTCTGCGCTATCGCCTTGTTCGCTTCGCTGGTCGCCTTCGGCAACATCACCGACTACGGTTCCAACTTCGCCTTCGTGCGCCACGTCTTTATGATGGACACGATTTTCCCCGACGCCACCATCGGATACCGCTCGATACAGACGCCGTGGCTGCATCACGCCGGTTATATTTTCATCATCGCGCTGGAAAGCCTGACCGCGCTGCTGTGCTGGATCGGCGGCCTGCGTTTGTTGGGCGGCCTGAAACTGCCTGCGCACGCCTTTAACGGTCGGAAAAAGCTGGCGGTAGTGGGGCTGACGCTGGGCTTTCTCACCTGGCAGGTCGGCTTTATGTCGATTGGGGGCGAGTGGTTTGGCATGTGGATGTCGAAGCAGTGGAACGGCGTGCCGGATGCGTTTCGCTTCTTCGTCACCATCATTCTGGTGCTGATTTATCTGGTGCAGCGCGACGGGGAATTGGACGAGTAATGAAGATGGCCGCAGGCAGGGCGCCTGCGGCCGACGGATTATTTCTCTTCGGCCAGCGAGTAGGGCAACGGTTTGATCGCCAGTTGGCTGGCGGCATCGTCGCGCACCCGCAGCTGGCTGTCGGCATCCAAATCGTTGTTCATCACCACCTGTACCCACAGCGTGCCGTCGGCCAGTTGGCTCGACGCCAATACGGTGCCGGTGCGGCGCCAGTTTTCACCCAGTTGGAGCTCCAGATCTTCCGCCGCCTGCGGGGCGCGGGCCGCTTTACCTTCCAGCCAGTAGAGCGCCCGCTTGTTGGCACCGCGGAATTTGGCGCGCGCCACCATCTCCTGACCGGTATAGCAGCCCTTGCTGAAGCTGATGCCTTCCAGCGCCTGCAGGTTGGTAGCCTGCGGGATCAGCTGTGCGCTGTTGGCAGCGTCGATAACCGGATAACCGGCTTCGATCTCCAGCGCCAGCCATTGGCTGCTGTCATTCAGCTCTGCCTGGTCATGCAGCTTGCCGATCAGCTGTTCGGCCACGGCGGCGCGGGTCACCAGCAGAAAACGTTCCGCCGGCGTAGCGAAGTGCAGAATCGTGGTCTCGCCGTCCTGCACCACCGGGTGCTCAGCGTCCGGCAACGTGGCGAACAGGCCCGTCAGCGCGGCGCGCGCCTGGAAACCGGCGACGCCCAGCAACACCGCGTCATTATCGGCGGCGATAGTGACTTTGGAGAACACCGCGTATTTTTTGATTTCAGCCAGCTGGCTGTCCAGCACGCTGCGGCGTTCCAGATAGGCGAAGCCTTCGCCACGGTGGAACAGACGCAGGTTGCTCCACATTTTGCCCTTGGCGTCACAGTGGGCGCACAGCACGTGCTGATCGGCCGCCAGCGCGTCGATGTCCGCCGTCACCTGGCCCTGAAGATATTTCACTGTGTCCGGCCCGTTCAACGTCACCAGCGCCCAATCTTCCAGCGAGATCAGCGTCAGGGGGAGATGGGTGGAAGCGGAGGGCTGACGGGGTGGGAATGGAATGTTATGCGCCATAGTAAGTTCCTGCTCAACGTTTAGCTTACCTGAAGGGTATTGAACCCATGGTAAAAGAGGCGGCGGGCTTTGCAAACTGTTATTCGCGCCGTGGGACCGGGGGGCGCTTTTTTTGGCATTTTGCGCTTTATTACGTTTTCCGCAGCAAAGCGCCTTCCCGGCGTGTATGTCAAATTGTTACTCTATAGGCTTGCGGCCAGGGCACCCTTGCAGACAGATCCCCGGCTGATGGAATTATATTGCGACGGCGTTGCCATACAGTGTGTCATTTGAACCCTGCGCTGGCGCTGCCGCGCTGAAAAGAGGTGAGTCATAACAACATGGATATTAACAACAAAGCACGTATTCACTGGGCTTGCCGTCGTGGCATGCGCGAGCTGGACATCTCCATCATGCCGTTCTTCGAATACGAATACGACAGCCTGAATGACGCGGACAAGGCGCTGTTTATCCGCCTGCTGGAGTGTGACGATCCCGATCTGTTCAACTGGCTGATGAATCATGGCGCGCCGCAGGACGGCGAGCTGCAGAGAATGGTGACCCTGATCCAAACGCGAAATAAAGACCGTGGCCCAGTGGCGATGTGATATCCGCATTTCCTGGCGCACCCAGCTTTTTTCCCTGTTGACTCATGGCGTTCTGATCTTGCTGATCCTGATTTCGCCCTGGCCGGAAGGTTATGGCCCGCTTTGGCTGGTGCTGCTGACGCTGGTGGTGTTTCAGTGCATTCGTAGCCAGAAGCGCATCGCCGCAGTGCAGGGCGAGCTGCGGCTGCTGGCGGACCGGCGTTTCAGCTGGCACGGCCGAGAATGGCGGCTGGCGAAAAAGCCCTGGATGCCGGGCTACGGCCTGCTGCTGACGCTGCAGCCGATGGAAGGCAAAAAGCGCCGCCGGCTGTGGCTGGCTTCCGACTGCATGAGCAAAGAGGAGTGGCGCCACCTGCGGCAGCTGTTGCTGTATCCGCCGGCGGGTAACGGCGAGGAACCCTGATGAAACCCGTGCTCTGGTTGGTGGAGGATGAACCCAGCATTGCCGATACGCTGGTTTACACGCTGGAGAGCGAAGGCTTCGAAGTACGCTGGTTCGAACGTGCGGAACCGGCGTTGCAGGCGTTGGCGCAAGGCGCGCCCGCGCTTGCTATCCTCGATGTCGGTTTGCCGGATATCAACGGTTTTGAATTGTGTCGCCGCCTGCTGGCTCAGGCGGCTGACCTGCCGATTCTGTTTCTTACCGCCCGCAGTGATGAAGTGGATCGCCTGATCGGGCTGGAGATCGGCGCCGACGACTATGTCGCCAAGCCGTTCTCCCCTCGCGAGGTCAGCGCCCGGGTGCGCACCATTTTGCGCCGCCTGCATAAGCAGCAGCGCCTGCAACAGAGCGCGCGCTACCATTTCGGCGCTTTCACGCTTGACGAAGACGCGGCCACCATCTCCTACCATCAGCGGCCGCTGCCGCTGACCCGTTATGAATACCTGCTGCTGAAGACGCTGTTGTTGGCGCCTGGACGGGTGTTCTCGCGGCAGCAACTGATGGAAAGCGTTTGGGCGCAGGCGGAAGAAAGCCTGGATCGCACCGTCGATACCCACATCAAGACGCTGCGCGCCAAGCTGCGTGCGGTTGAGCCCGGTGAGCCGCCCATCCACACCCACCGCGGATTGGGCTACAGCGTGAGCCGCCAGCCATGAAAATTGGCCTGCGCCTGCTGCTGGGATATTTTCTGATCGTGGCGGTGGCCGGGTACTTCGTGCTGAGCATTTTCGTCCAGGAAGTGAAGCCCGGCGTGCGGCGCGCTACCGAAGGCACGCTGGTGGACACCGCCAACCTGTTGGCGCAAATCGCCCGTCAGGACATGCAGCGCGGCGATGCGGCGCATGGCCAACTGGCGCAGGCGTTCACGCAGCTGAACCAGCGGCCGATCGGCGCCAATATCTCCGGCATCCGCAAGGATCGCAGTGAATACCACGTCTATCTTACCGATGCCCAGGGCCGGGTCATTTTCGATTCTGCCGGCCGCGCGCAGGGGCAAGACTACTCGCGCTGGAATGACGTTTATCGGACGCTGCGCGGCCAGTACGGCGCCCGCAGCACCCGTAGCGATCCTGAAGATGAAAACAGTTCGGTGATGTATGTGGCCGCGCCGGTGATAGAACAAGGGCGTATTATCGGCGTGCTCACCGTGGGCAAACCCAACAGCACCATGGCGCCGGTGATCAAACGCAGCGAACGGCGCATTCTATGGGCCGGCGCGTTGCTGCTGGGGATTGCGTTGCTGATCGGCGCGGTATTCGTCTGGTGGATCAACCGTTCGATAGGCCGGCTGGTGCGTTATGCCGACGGGGTGGCGCAAGGGGAAAACGCGCCGCTGCCCAAAGTGGGCGGGCGGGAATTGACGCAGCTGGCGCAGGCGTTGGAGAGCATGCGACTGAAGCTGGAAGGTAAAGCTTATATCGAACAGTATGCACATACCCTGACGCATGAGCTGAAAAGCCCACTGGCGGCGATCAGGGGCGCGGCGGAGCTGTTGCAGGAGCTGCCACCGCCGGATACCGCCCGGCGTTTTCTCACCAACATCGAGCAGCAAAGCGCACGCATCCAGCAGCTGGTGGACAAACTGCTGGTGCAGGCGCGGCTGGAGAGCCGGCCAGACATGGAGACCGCGCCCATCGCGATCGCGGCGCTGGTCAGCCAGACGATGGCGGGCAAAGAGGCGCAGGCGATGCAGCGCGGCGTCAGATTGCAACTGGAGGCGTTGGCGGAGGTGACGCTGAACGGCGATGCGTTGCTGATCAGCCAGGCGTTGACCAACCTGCTGGACAACGCGATCGACTTTACCCCGTCGGGCGGGTGCGTCAGCGTGCGAGGCGAACGGCGGGAACAGCATTACTGCATCAGCGTCTGTGACGACGGCAGCGGCATTCCTGACTACGCCCTCGATAAAGTGTTCGAACGTTTTTATTCGCTGCCGCGCGCCGAACGGCCGAAAAGCAGCGGGCTGGGCCTGAACTTCGTGCAGGAAGTCGCCCGTCTGCATCATGGCGGCATTCACCTGCGCAACCGCCGGCCGCACGGGGTGGAAGCGACTTTCATGTTATCGCTGTGACTTCACCTTCCCTTCACATAACCACATTCTGATTTCACCTGCGGGTTTTATCGTGGCCTTATTACCTACGAGGAGCGAGCATGATGAAATCGGTACTTTTCTGGAAAATAACCACGCTGCTGGGATTGATGGTGGTGATGTTGATCCCCATCGCCCAGCTGATGAGCGTGATCGACGAACGCAGCGGCTATCGGCAAAGCGTGGTCGGGCAGGTGAGCGAAAGCACCAGCGGGGCGCAGCGCGTGCTCGGTCCGTTGATTGTCATTCCCTATGTCGAACGCGAAGAGAAGAAAGACGAGAAAGGACAAACGGTAGTGCAGCGGGTGCAGCATTACCGCTATTTGCTGCCGGAGTCGCTTCAGGTACAGGGCGCGCCGAATGTGGAGGTGCGCAAGTTGGGCATTTATCAGACGCAGGTTTACCAGGGGCCGCTGAACTTCAAGGTGCGTTTCGGCCAGCCGGAGCTGACGGATTTGCAACGCGCCAACGTGACCGTCGGCCAGCCGTTCCTGCTGGTGGCGCTGAGCGACTCTCGCGGCATCAAGCGCATTTCCCCGCTGGCAATGCCGCAGCCGGTGGCGTTTGAACCGGGCACCGGCGTGGGATCGTTGCGCCAGGGGATCCACGCCCCGCTGACGCTGGCGATGCTGCAACAAAAAGAGGGGCTGAACGCCGACTTCACCCTGACGTTGGCGGGCACCAGCAGCCTGTCGCTGGTGCCGTTGGGGCGCAGCAGCGAGCTGCAACTGCAAAGCAACTGGCCGCATCCGAATTTCCTCGGCAACTTCCTGCCGGACGAACGCAAGGTGACGGAGCAAGGGTTTAGCGCTCGCTGGCGCAGCACCTGGTTTGCCAACAACATCAACAGTGCGTTCTATTACGACGATGCCATTATCGACGAGGACAAGCTGCCGGCCTTCAGCGCCAGCCTGGTCGAACCGGTCGATCACTATCAGCTGACCGAGCGCGCGGTCAAATACGCGCTGCTGTTTATCGGGCTGACGTTTATGGCGTTTTTCCTGTTCGAAACCCTGACCGGGCTGCGGGTGCACCCGATTCAGTACCTGCTGGTCGGCGCGGCGCTGGTGTTGTTCTACCTGATTCTGCTGGCCTTCTCCGAACACCTGGGATTCGCTTTCGCTTACCTGGCGGCCAGCATCGCCTGCAGCGGACTGATCGGCTTCTATCTGAGCGCCGTACTGCGCGGCAAGCTGCGCGGTGCGCTGTTCGCCGCGAGCCTATTGTTGTTGTACGGCGTGCTCTATTTGCTGTTGCAGTCGGAGGACAATGCGTTGGTGCTGGGAGCCGGGCTGCTGTTCGCCATTCTGGCGGGCATTATGCTGTTGACGCGCAAACTGGACTGGTATCAGGTGGCCGATCCGGCGCGTTTGACCAAGGAAACGCCGGCCGGGGAAGATGAGCCACGCTTCCGGCTGTGGAAATAAGCGAGGGGAATCGGGCGCGCTCAGCGCCCGATAGCGGCTACAGCAGCGGCTCCATCTCCAGCAGGATCTGTTCGCACCATTGCTGCAGGCGCTCTTCGCTCAGATCGTATTGGTTGACCTCATCGAGCGCCAGGCCGACGAAGTGTTTGCCGTCGGCGCTCAGCGGTTTGGGGCTGGTGAACTCGAAGCCCTCAGTTGGCCAGAAGCCGATGAACTGCACGCCCAGTGGCGCGATGTGATCGTGCAACATGCCCAGCGCGTCAAGGAACCACTCACCGTAACCGAGCTGATCGCCCATGCCGTACATGGCGACGATCTTGCCTTTCAGATCCAGCTCTGGCAACTGCGGCCAGATCGCTTCCCAGTCTTCCTGCAGTTCGCCGAAATCCCAGGTCGGGATGCCGAGGATCAGAATGGAATAGTCCTCCATCAGCTTGGGCGAGACGTCTTTCAGGTTGTGCAGGTCGACCAGGTCTTCACCCAGAATCTCACGGATTTTTTCTGCCGCCATCTCGGTGTAGCAGGTGCTGGAGCCGTAAAACAGACCAATCTTCATGTGTAAACCGTTACGTTGCTGTTTAGAGAATTGCAGCGAGTATACCTGATTTGCGTCGGCTTAAGGCATAATGGCGCGGGTGGAAATGCAACAAAGAGAGGACCGCGTGCAACAGCAAGACAATGCGCTGATTGAACAATTCCTGGATGCGCTGTGGCTTGAGCGCAATCTGGCGGAAAATACGCTGGCCTCCTACCGGCTGGATTTGCAGGCCCTGGGCGCCTGGCTTGGCCAGCAAAATACCACCTTGCTGCAGGCGCAGGCGTTGGATTTGCAGGCGTTTCTCGCCGAGCGGGTGGACGGCGGCTACAAGGCCACCAGCTCCGCGCGTTTGTTGAGCGCCATGAGGCGCCTGTTTCAATATCTGTACCGCGAGAAGCTGCGCGCCGACGATCCCACCGCGCAGCTGGCGTCTCCCAAGTTGCCGCAGCGTTTGCCGAAGGATCTGAGCGAGGCGCAGGTCGATGCGCTGTTGCAGGCGCCCTGCGTCGATCAACCGCTGGAGCTGCGCGACAAGGCGATGCTCGAAGTGTTGTACGCCACCGGGCTGCGGGTTTCCGAGCTGGTGGGGTTGAGCATCAGCGACGTCAGCCTGCGCCAGGGCGTGGTGCGGGTGATCGGCAAGGGCAACAAGGAGCGGCTGGTGCCGCTGGGCGAAGAGGCGGTCTACTGGATCGAAAATTACCTGGAGCACGGCCGCCCATGGCTGGTCAATGGCCAGACGCTGGATGTGCTGTTCCCCAGCACCCGCTGCCAGCAAATGACCCGACAGACGTTCTGGCATCGCATCAAACACTATGCCATCCTTGCGGGCATCGACAGCGAGCGTCTGTCGCCGCACGTGTTGCGGCACGCGTTCGCCACCCATTTGCTGAACCATGGGGCCGATCTCCGTGTCGTACAGATGTTGTTAGGGCACAGCGATCTCTCGACCACGCAAATTTATACACATGTAGCGACCGAACGACTGAAACAGCTACATCAACAGCATCACCCGCGCGCCTGAGCGGCGGGTTCGAAAGGATTGGAACAATGAAAAAAGGTTTAATGCTGCTCTCTCTGCTGGTGGCTTCGGTGGCCGGCGCCGCCCATGCCGATGACGCGGCGATCAAAAAAGCGCTCGCCAGCCTGGGTATCCAGCAGGCGGACGTGCAGCCTTCACCGGTCAACGGCCTGAAAACCGTGCTGACCGACAGCGGCGTGCTATACGCCTCCGAAGACGGCAAGCACATCCTGCAGGGCCCGCTGTTTGACGTCAGCGGCAAAGAGCCGGTCAACGTGACCAACCAACTGCTGGGCACCAAGATGGACGCGCTGAAAGATCAGATGATCGTTTACAAAGCGCCGAAAGAGAAACACGTGATCACCGTGTTCACCGATATCACCTGCGGTTACTGCCACAAACTGCATCAGCAGATGAAAGAGTACAACGATCTGGGCATTACCGTGCGTTACCTGGCATTCCCGCGCCAGGGGTTGGCTTCCCAGGCTGAAAAAGACATGCAGTCGATCTGGTGCACCGCCGACAAGGCCAAGGCGTTCGACGCCGCCATGAAGGGCGATGCCGTTTCTCCGGCGACCTGCAAAACCGACATCAGCAAGCATTACGAGCTGGGCGTGCAGTTCGGCATTCAGGGCACGCCGGCCATCATCCTGGAAAACGGCATGATGATCCCGGGCTATCAGGGGCCGAAAGAGATGGCCGCCATGCTGGATGCGCACCAGGCCGCCACCAAAGCCGGTGGTTAATCGCCGGTGAGTATCAAAACGCAACTACGCCGCCGCCCGGCGGCGGACGACACGCATCTGCCCGCCAGTTTGCCGCCGCTGCTGCGTCGGCTTTACGCCCTGCGCGGCGTGCAGGCTGAGCAAGAGCTGGAACGCGGCGTCAAGGGCATGCTGCCCTGGCAACAGCTGGACGGCATCGACGACGCCGTCGGCCTGCTGCAACAGGCGCTGGCCGACGGCCGCCGCATCATGGTGGTGGGCGATTTCGACGCCGACGGCGCCACCAGCACCGCGCTGACGGTGCTGGCGCTGCGCAGCATGGGCGGCGCAGCCGTCGATTATCTGGTGCCTAACCGTTTCGAAGACGGTTATGGCCTGAGCCCCGAAGTGGTGGAGCAGGCGGCGGCGCGCGGCGCAGAACTCATTGTCACCGTCGATAACGGCATCTCCTCCCACGCCGGCGTCGACGTGGCGCACGCCAAGGGTATGCAGGTGCTAGTGACCGATCATCACCTGCCGGGCGAGACCCTGCCGGCGGCCGAAGCGATCGTTAACCCCAACCTGCGCGGCTGCGCCTTCCCGTCCAAATCGCTGGCGGGGGTTGGTGTCGCGTTCTACCTGATGCTGGCGCTGCGCGCCCGCCTGCGGGACAGCGGCTGGTTCGAGCAGCGCGCGCTGGCGATGCCCAATCTGGCGGAGCTGCTGGACCTGGTGGCGCTCGGCACCGTGGCCGACGTGGTGCCGCTGGATGCCAACAACCGTATTCTGGTGTATCAGGGGTTAAACCGCATCCGCGCCGGCAAATGCCGACCGGGCATCCGCGCGCTGCTTGAAGTGGCTAATCGCGATGCCCGCCAACTGGCGGCCAACGATCTCGGTTTCGCTCTCGGTCCGCGCCTCAATGCCGCCGGCCGGCTGGACGACATGTCTATCGGCGTGGCGCTGCTGCTGAGCGACGACATTGCGCAGGCGCGTATGCTGGCCAACGATCTCGATGCGCTGAACCAGACGCGACGCGAGATAGAGCAAGGCATGCAGGTGGAAGCCCTGCAGCTGTGCGATCAGCTGGAGCGCACCAGCACCGAGCTGCCTTACGGGCTGGCGATGTATCACCCGGAATGGCACCAGGGCGTGGTGGGCATCCTCGCTTCGCGCATCAAAGAGCGTTTCCACCGCCCGGTGATCGCGTTCGCACCGGCGGGCGACGGCATACTGAAAGGCTCCGGCCGTTCGGTGCCCGGCCTGCACATGCGCGATGCGCTGGAGCGGCTGGATATGCTGAACCCCGGGCTGATGATGAAGTTCGGCGGCCACGCGATGGCGGCCGGATTGTCGCTGGAAGAGGCCAAATTCGACGAGTTCCGCCAGCGTTTCGGCGAGTTGGTGGGTGAATGGCTCGATCCGGCGATGTTGGAAGGGGTGATCTGGTCCGACGGCGAACTGGCGATGCAGGAGCTGTCGCTGACAACGGCGGAGCTGCTGCGCGAGGGCGGCCCGTGGGGCCAGGCGTTCCCGGAACCGACCTTCGACGGCAAGTTCCGCATCCTGCAGCAGCGGCTGGTGGGCGAGAAACACCTGAAGCTGATGGTGGAGCCGCTCGGCGGCGGCCCGTTGCTCGACGGCATCGCGTTCAACGTGGACACCACGCTGTGGCCTGACAGCAGCGTGCGCGAGGTGGAACTGGCCTACAAGCTCGACGTCAACGAGTTTCGCGGCAACCGCAACGTGCAGCTGCTGATCCAGCATCTTTGGCCGCGCTGAGGCGAAATTGACGTTCGTGCATCGGTAAGTGACTGGTGCACGAACGCTCATCAGTTTCGTGGTGAGATGATCAGGCTAGCGACCCCTTTCTGTTCGATAATTTCCAGCATTCTGAGCGCGGCTCCCTGGGGTTTTACCGCGTTACGTTCCCATTTTTGTACGCTGGTGGTCGACATGTTGACCACGGCCGCTAAATCGGCCTGGCTCAGGCCGAGCCGTCTGCGCAGCATTTTGATGCGTGCGCCGTCCATTTGATCATGCTGCTCACGCTGGGCATGTTGTTCCTGCGCCTGTACTCGTGTGGCGATGTTGCGTACGGTATCGTCTGACACCGCACCGATCTCATTAAAACGCTGTGCCATTTTTTGCAGTCTGAGCAGGCGATTATCAGTCATCGCATTTCACCTCTCGCAAGTAGCCGCTATCGATGGCTCGTTTGATAATTTCCGGCGGCATGGCAAGAAAATCTCTGGCGAGCTCGCGATAGGTTGCCAATTCATCATCGTTGATTTCTTTTGCACCGTTCTGTTTTACGGTGTTTTTCAGCCATCCATCAATAAAATACTGATGACGACCGCGTTTAAACGCCACGATGGATCGAGCACCACCCCGTTTACCCCGATTGAGCGAAATACGTTTCTTCTAGACGCCGCCGCCCAGATCGCCGTCATGGTTACCGTGTGCGAGTTCGTGAGCCGCGGTGCAAATCTTTTGATCGACGATGCGATTTTTCTTCATAAATTTGTCGAAATCATCCGTGACGAAAATGTCCATTTTGGCACCGCCTGTCCCTGTGAGTCATCATAGCGACTATAGTCTCAATGACCACATTGCTCAATACTTGAACAGCTTAGCGGCGTGAGGGGCACCGGTAATAAAACGCTGGTGAAATTCCTGCTCTTCCTGCCACCCGCTTTGTCGCCCGATCGCCACAAAAACTGACCAACTCGCTATAAACTGCCGCCCGGATCCGTTAGAATTAGCGGTTCCAATGGCATTCCGCCATCGACGACATCAACGTAAAAGAACGAAACCATGTTTGAAATTAACCCGGTAAAAAACCGAATTCAGGACCTGTCCGAGCGGACTGCGGTTCTTAGGGGGTATCTTTGACTATGATGCCAAGAAGGAACGCCTAGAAGAAGTCAACGCCGAGCTGGAGCAGCCGGACGTTTGGAACGAGCCGGAGCGCGCACAGGCGCTCGGCAAAGAGCGCGCCGCGCTGGAAGCCATCGTTGAAACCATCGATCAGCTGGAGCAGGGCGGCGAAGACGTCGGCGGGCTGCTGGAACTGGCGGTGGAAGCCGACGATGAAGAGACCTTCAACGAAGCGGTCGCCGAGCTGGATCAACTGATGAGCAAGCTGGATCAGTTGGAATTCCGCCGCATGTTCTCCGGCGAATACGACAGCGCCGACTGCTACCTGGATATCCAGGCCGGCTCCGGCGGCACCGAAGCGCAAGACTGGGCCAGCATGCTGCTGCGCATGTACCTGCGCTGGGCCGAAGCCAAGGGCTTCAAGACCGAAGTGATCGAAGAATCCGACGGCGACGTCGCGGGCCTGAAATCGGCCACCATCAAGATCATCGGCGACTACGCGTTCGGCTGGTTACGCACTGAAACCGGCGTGCATCGCCTGGTGCGCAAGAGCCCGTTCGATTCCGGCGGCCGTCGCCACACCTCGTTCAGCTCGGTGTTCATCTACCCGGAAGTGGACGACGATATCGATATCGAAATCAACCCGGCGGATCTGCGTATCGACGTGTACCGCGCCTCCGGTGCGGGCGGTCAGCACGTCAACAAGACCGAATCCGCCGTACGTATTACTCACCTGCCAACCAACATCGTGGTGCAGTGCCAGAACGATCGTTCTCAGCATAAGAACAAGGATCAAGCGTTTAAACAGCTGCGAGCCAAGCTGTACGAGTTTGAGATGCAAAAGAAAAATGCTGATAAGCAGACGATGGAAGACAACAAGTCCGACATCGGCTGGGGCAGCCAAATCCGTTCTTACGTGCTGGATGACTCCCGCATCAAGGATTTGCGCACCAACGTCGAAACGCGTAACACGCAGGCCGTACTGGATGGCGACCTGGATAAATTCATTGAGGCAAGTTTGAAAGCCGGGTTATGAGGAATAGAAATGTCTGAACAACAAGTACAGGGCGCCGATCAGGCGCTGGATCTCAATAACGAACTGCAGTCCCGCCGCGAGAAGCTGGCCGGCCTGCGTGAGAACGGCATTGCGTTCCCGAATGACTTCCGTCGCGATTCCACCTCCGACAAACTGCACGCCGCGTACGGTGATAAAGACAACGAAGAGCTGGAAGCGCTGGGCGTAGAAGTGACCGTCGCCGGCCGTATGATGACCCGCCGCATTATGGGCAAGGCATCCTTCGTTACGCTGCAGGACGTGGGCGGCCGCATTCAGCTGTACGTCGCGCGCGACGATCTGGCTGAAGGCGTGTACAACGAGCAGTTCAAGAAGTGGGACCTGGGCGATATCCTCGGCGCGCGCGGCAAGCTGTTCAAAACCAAGACCGGCGAACTGTCGATCCACTGCACCGAGCTGCGTCTGCTGACCAAAGCGCTGCGCCCGCTGCCGGACAAATTCCACGGCCTGGCAGATCAGGAAACCCGTTACCGCCAGCGTTACCTGGACCTGATCGCCAACGAAGAATCGCGCAACACCTTCAAAGTGCGCTCGCAGGTGATGTCGGCTATCCGCAACTTCATGGTGGAACGCGGCTTCATGGAAGTCGAAACCCCGATGATGCAGGTGATCCCGGGCGGCGCATCCGCGCGTCCGTTCATCACGCACCACAATGCGCTGGATATCGACATGTACCTGCGCATCGCGCCGGAACTGTATCTGAAGCGTCTGGTGGTCGGTGGCTTCGAACGCGTGTTCGAAATCAACCGCAACTTCCGTAACGAAGGCGTTTCTCCGCGTCACAACCCAGAGTTCACCATGATGGAACTCTACATGGCTTACGCGGATTACAAAGACCTGATCGAGCTGACCGAGACCCTGTTCCGCACCCTGACCGAGAAAGTGCTGGGCACCTCTCAGGTGCAGTACGGCGACGAAGTGTTCGACTTCGGCAAGCCGTTCGAGAAGCTGACCATGACCGAGGCGATCAAGAAATACCGTCCGGAAACCGATCTGGCTGACCTGGCCGACATGGGTAAAGCGGTGGCCATCGCCGAATCCATCGGCATCAAGGTTGAGAAGAGCTGGGGTCTGGGCCGCGTCGTGACCGAGATCTTCGAAGAAGTGGCGGAAAGCCATCTGATTCAGCCAACCTTCATCACCGAGTACCCGGCTGAAGTGTCGCCGTTGGCGCGCCGTAACGACGTGAACCCGGAAATCACCGACCGCTTCGAGTTCTTCATCGGCGGCCGTGAAATCGGCAATGGCTTCTCCGAGCTGAACGACGCCGAAGACCAGGCACAGCGTTTCGCCGATCAGGTGAACGCCAAAGACGCCGGCGACGACGAAGCGATGTTCTACGACGAAGACTACGTCACCGCGCTGGAGCACGGCCTGCCGCCGACCGCCGGTCTGGGCATCGGTATCGACCGTATGGTGATGCTGTTCACCAACAGCCACACCATCCGCGACGTGATTCTGTTCCCGGCGATGCGCCCGCAGAAATAATCGCGTTTAGCGTGAAACAACCGGTGCGGGCAACTGCGCCGGTTTTTTTTCGTCTACGGGACTTAACCGCTTAAAACATCGACAGTTACGCGCCATCTCCGCTTGCCCGCCGCCGATAACCGGTTATAATGCCTGTCGCACACCGATGCGGGTGTAGTTCAATGGTAGAACGGCAGCTTCCCAAGCTGCATACGAGGGTTCGATTCCCTTCACCCGCTCCAAAACCTCCGTAAACATCACCCCATTGAGCTATAACCGTTTTCAGAAAAGCTGATTCTCAACGATTGCATCACCGTTTGGTGTGGGTTGACGTGTGAGACGATCAAGCCGCTGGCCTGGCATCTTACCGCGATAACACAACGCGCCATCCAGTCCTGATGCGGGTGTGAGCCACCGTTGCTGCCCACACCGCGTTATTGCCGCTTAACTCCACTTCTGTTTGGCCCCGGAGGGCAGGCGGTTATCCGTTTCTTCGCAGGAGCGATCGCATTCTTTCGGCAGCAGGAAGGTGATACTTCCCGCCAGCAGCAGCGATGCCGCCAGCGCGCAAACCGCGACGTTCTGTCCGTACACATAAATCATGACGCCTACCAGATAGGGGCCGCAGAACCCACCGAGGTTGCCCAGCCCGTTGATCACCCCGCGTGCGCTGCCCGCCACTTCTGCCGTCGCAATGCGTCCGGGAATTGACCAGAAGGGGCTGGTCGCCGCTTTAAGGAAGAAGCCGCACACCACCAACGCGATATAGGCGGCCACCACGTGCTCATGCAGGATCACCGAGGCTATCAGCGCCGCCGCAAAACAGTACAGGGAGATCCTGACCCACAAACGGCGTTTACCGCTGCGATCGCTGAACATCGAAATCACATAAATCCCCGCCAGAGTGGCAACAAACGGCAGGATCGCCAATACTCCAACATTGGCCATGCTGCCACCGGTCAGGTTTTTCAAGATGGTGGGCAGCCACAACGTATATCCATAGTCTCCGGTCTGGTAAAAGAAATTCAGCACGACCAGGCGCATTAATCCCTTGTTGCGAAACACCGCTTTTAACGGTGCTTTTGCCGCCGGCACCATCCCTTCTCGCGCTTTGCGCTCCCGGGCCAGCTCGGTTAATAAATAGTCGCGTTCCTTCGCCGGCAGCCAACGCGCCTCTTCCGGGCGGTCACTGATCACCAGCCACCAAATGGCCAGCACCACGACCGACAACAAGCCTTCGATAATGAACAGCCAGCGCCAGTCGAGAGTGGCAATAATCGCGCCGGAAACTGGGGCGGTCAGCATCCCCCCTAGTGGGGCAAACATCATGACAAAGGCATTGGCCCGGCCCAGTTCTTTTTCCGGGAACCAATTGCTGACCATGGTCAGCACGACGGGCAACATTCCTCCTTCGGAGATCCCGAGAATAAAACGCAGCACGAGCAGCTGATACTGATGGGTGACAAAGCCGGTGGCGATAGAGACAATCGCCCAGGCCACGAGCGACCAGGCGATAAAACGTTTCCCGCTACCGTAAACCGCAAGTCGTCCGCCAGGGATTTGCAGAAATAAATAACCAATAAAAAATATCCCACTGGCCACGCCAGCCATTTGGCTGGTAATACCTAAATCCTGTTCCATGCCGCCCGGCAGAGCAAAGCTGATATTAACGCGATCCATAAATGAAATAATGCAGGTGACAAGGATCGGCGCGATAACCCGCAGCCAGCGAGTTCCTGGTATTTTATCGGTCATAGTAATGCCTCGATGATATCCGCCACGATAAGCGGATATTTTGTTAGGCTGAATAAAAATGATGGTGCGCCATTCAGGCGATCATTTTTATTGAATTAAGCCAGGAATATCCTGATGGGAAAAATAACCTGCGAGATTATCCAAAACGGATTGGCTCATTCCCTGGCGGGTTTCTACGGTAGCGCTGGCCACGTGGGGCTGAAGCAAAACATTCTCGAGCGCAAAGAACGCTGTCGGGACATGGGGCTCGTTTTCAAACACATCCAGAGCGGCCCCGGCGATAACATGATTTTGTAACGCCTTTATCAGCGCCGCCTCATCGACCAGGCTGCCGCGGGCGATATTGATAAGCCAGGCACGATCGGGCATGGCGTTAAATACGCTGGCATCAATAATCCCGCGGTTTTCCGCACTGCCAGATGCCGCGATCACCAGGAAATCACTCTGCGCTGCGAGCGTGTGCAGATCGGCGCACCACGGGTAATCCAGGTCGTCTTTGCGCCGGCGGTCAGTATACAGTATGGTCATATCGAAGCCTTTCGCCCGGCGGGCGATGGCTTGGCCAATATTCCCCATGCCAAAAATACCGATGCGCTTACCGCTCACTTTGGTCGCCAGCGGTGGCGGCGTCGTTTCCCAGCGGCCTTCGCGTACAAAACGGTCTCCTTGGCAGAGGCGGCGGCTGGCGGACAGCATTAGCCCCATCGCCAGATCGGCCACATCATCGGTCAGCACGCCGGCGGTGATCCCGACGCTGATATGGCGTTCCCGGGTGTAGTTGAGGTCGATAGCGTCAGTTCCCACGCCAAAAACAGCAATCATGCCCGCCTGCGGCAGCTGCTCCAGCGTCTCCCGGGTTACCCCCACGTCACCACGGGTGACCACCGCCTGAACGTCTGCGCCATGGCGAGCCAGGAAGGCTGGAATATCTGATTGTTCATAGAGACGGAATACCCGGTAACTGGCGTCCAACGCGGCCTGTAAAGCATCCATCACCGGCGCGATAAGTAAAATGGTAGGTTGAGTGTCAGTGTGCATCGTTGCGATCCTGTCTGAAAACAATAGGGGATATCCTGTATCAGACGTTTTTTTACCGCTTATTATTGCGATCTACATCACGCCAAAGAGTGTTAAAAAAGCATGTTACTGCTGGCGTGATCTCGTGTGCAATTTCGTGGCTTCTGTCGATTATTATCGGGGGCGATAGCCCGTTATGCCCGTAGGCGGAGAGTGTGAAATCGGTCGATTCTGGTGAAAAGGGTGAATAGCCAGTGATTTTCTGCCGTGGATCACAGGATAAGTAACGCTGTTTCGTAACACTTAATTAAGTGACTTTTGTCACAGTTTTAAACGGCTAAAAACCGTGAGATAGGCCATGACTTATTTCACCATACCGAATGGCCTTTCAGGTGGAGTTTACTCACAGTGGTGATAGGTTGTAAATATTAGAAACAAAGCGGTTTGCTTTGTTGTTTATTCATAGTGGCGCCCGTAGAACGATCTAATAGTGATTCTGCCGTAATTACGCCGAGATTGCGTGTTGCCATAACACTATCCAACCATTGTTTTTGTCGGTGAAATACCGAGCCGATTTTGACCAGAGAAAATATTATGATTATTGATGCTTTAACCACTGCCGTAAATAATAGGTTCTATCCGGCGGCCATCCGTAAAATGCTGGCCAGTATTATTGAAAATGAGCCGTACAATTTACCTGTCGGGCACTATCAGGTGCAGGGTAAACAGATGTTCTTTAACGTCGTTGAAGGGGAAACCAAACTATTGGCCGACCAGAAGCCAGAGTTTCATCGCCAGTATCTGGATATCCATCTTGTCCTGGAAGGGAAAGAAGTGATTGGCGCCGGGGTTCTGGGGCTACCTCTGCCCCTGAGTGAGCCGTTTAACGAGGCGCACGATCTTGGGTTTAGCCCGGCGATCCCCGGTGAGACTCTCATCCACCTGCAACCCGGTGAACTGGCTGTTATCTTCCCGGGTGAGTTGCACCGCCCGATGAGTACCTGCACGGCACCGGCAGCTCTGCGTAAAATTGTGGCGAAAATCGACTGCGCCCTGCTGACGTAGCAAGACGTTCAGCGGCGGCTGGTATCGTGACTTCAGGCTGCCCGGCGGAAAGCCTCGCTCATCCGCTGTCTGCAGCGATTCCGAAGAATACGCCTTTCCCGTCAAAGCCATAGCCCCTAATTTTTAAAGATTGAGTTGGGTTGAATAAATTTACGGCAGAGATTACGCCGTATTATTTACAGGGATATTTTCTTCAGGTTCACATTACATCCTTAAAGGCCGTGAGTTTACCTCTGTAGTCGATGTAGCCAATCTCATAACGCCTTGATCTTTTAATGCGGTTCCTCCCCATTGGCACAATTTTTTATTTTGGTTTGCCTGCGTTCTGATAGATATTAAAAAAACTATATAAAAATAAATTATTTCGGAGCTAACAATGTCGTTGCAAATCGTGCTTACCCGCAGGGAGGCGCTGGGAAAAATGGTGGGCGTCATCGTCGCCGCCAGCCTGTTGCCTTATTCAAATATAACCTATGCCGAACGGGCACAAATTGCCGCCTCGCCCGTTGAATACGCGCAATTTTTGCAAATTTCGAGAAAAATTACCGAGTTTGACGATTTGGACGTCACCCTCTCCGCCCGCTATTTTTCCGCACTGCGCGAACATTTTCCGCAGTTGAACTCGCAACTCAACGCCCTGTTCACCCTGAGCCAGCAAGCTACCGATGCGGAAACCTTGAACCGACATGCGATTGAACAGGGGCAGAGGGAGCTTATTCAGGCCATCGTGACCGCGTGGTATACCGGAACCGTAGATCCTTCAAGCGCCGAGCAGGGTCAGTTGATTACCTATAAAGAGGCACTGATGTATCGCACGGTTCAGGATGCCCTGATCGTGCCGACCTGGTGCAATTTTGGCCCGCTGTGGTGGACCGGCCTGCCGCCGGGCGTTACCCGCCAACCTTCCATTCCCGCAACAGATTTGCCTGCCGTAGCCGATAAAAAATATGAGGACCGCGTGTGAAAAGCCCAATAATTAATGCTTCCGGCGATGCAGAGGCCGATGTCGTCATTGTCGGTTCCGGTATTGTGGGCGGTCTGATGGCGGATGCTTTGGTGAGCCAGGGCTACTCGGTGCTGGTACTTGAGGCAGGCCCGCGGATTGAGCGCGCACAGGCTGTGGAAAACTGGCGCAATATGCCACTGCACAATCGTGCGGGGTCGGATTTTCAGGGGCTTTACCCGCAATCGGAGTACGCCACCGCGCCGCTCTATTTCCCGGAGAACGACTATATCAAACTGACCGGCCCCAATGGCTCTGGCTTTAAACAGGGCTATTTGCGTGTGGTGGGGGGAACCACCTGGCACTGGGCCGCTTCTTGCTGGCGCAACCATCCCAATGATTTTCGCATGAAATCTCTCTATGGCGTGGGGAGAGACTGGCCTATTTCTTACGAAGATATCGAACCGTGGTACGCGAAAGCCGAAGAGGAAATAGGCGTTGCCGGCCCGAATAATCCGGAGTGGCAGTCCCCTGCGGAACGCAGCGGGCCTTACCCGATGGACATGGTGCCCTGGGCCTACGGCGACAGACGCATTGCTGAGATTGTTAATCCTCACGGTTTTAAATCGGTGCCCATTCCGCAAGGCCGCAGCACCCGGCCCTGGAATGGACGGCCCACCTGCTGCGGCAATAACAATTGCCAGCCGATTTGCCCGATCGGGGCGATGTACAACGGTATTCACCACGTTGAACGGGCCGAACACAAGGGGGCGAAGGTGATCCCTGAAGCGGTGGTGTACAAAATTGACACCGACGACAATAACCGCGTCACCGCCGTTCACTGGTATGACACGGCGCACAACTCCCATCGGGCGATCGGTAAAACGTTCGTTCTGGCCTGCAATGGGATTGAGAACCCGCGCTTGCTGCTGCTGGCGGCCAACGAAAAGAACCCGAACGGCATCGCGAACAGCTCGGATCAGGTGGGACGCAACATGATGGATCACTCGGGCCTGCACTGCTCCTTCCTGGCGCGAGAGGCCCTGTGGGTTGGCCGCGGCCCGGCGCAGAGCAGCTGCATGGTGGGGTATCGTGACGGCGCGTTCCGCAGCGACCACTCCGCCAACAAGATCATCATCAACAACATCAACCGGGTGATCCCCTCCGCCCTTGAAGTCCTGAAAACGGGCAAGGTCGGCAAGGCGCTGCAGGATGAAGTGCGCGATCGCGCCAGCCGCTCGGTGGATCTCTCCATCAGCCTGGAACCGCTGCCGGACCCGAACAACCGTCTGACCCTGAGCCCCACTCGCAAAGACAAGCATGGCCTGGCCTGCCCGGACATCCACTACGACGTCGGCGATTACGTGCGCAAAGGGCTGGAAGTGGTCAAAACCCAGCTACGGCAGATTGGCGACTTGTTCGATGCGCAAGAGTTTGTGATTAACGACAAGCTGAATGCCAACAACCACATTATGGGCGGCACGATCATGGGCAGCGACCCCACGAACTCGGTGGTGAACGGTAATTGCCGCGCTCACGATCACGACAACCTTTGGATCCCGGGTGGAGGCGCCATGGTTTCAGCCAGCGTTGTCAACACCACGTTGACGATGGCGGCGCTTGGACTCAAGGCGGCCAATGACGTACTTCGAGCCCTGGAGAGCAAATGAATAAAATCACCCACGCGCTGGCAGCGACGCTGCTGCTGGGAAGCGGTTTTGCGGCGCATGCCCAGGACGGCGATCTGATCGCTAAAGGGCAAGCGCTAGCTATCGCCTCGGACTGCATGGCCTGCCATACGAATACGCAGCAGCAGGGTAAACCTTTTGCCGGGGGGTACGGCATCGCTTCCCCCATGGGCACTATCTACGCCACCAATATTACTCCATCGGTAAAATACGGTATCGGCGGCTATTCCGAAGCGGCGTTTGCCGACGTGCTGCGCGCCGGGATCCGGAAAGATGGGGCGTATCTCTATCCGGCCATGCCCTACACCGCCTACACCCGTCTGAGTGATGACGAGATCCACGCTCTGTATACCTATTTCATGCATGGCGTTGCCCCGGTCGATGAGCCGGCCAAGCACCAAACCGATCTGCCGTTTCCGTTCAACATCCGCCTCTCCATGGCGGTGTGGAACAGGCTTTATTTGGACAATCGGCGCTTCACCCCGGATCTGACGAAAGGTGAGGCGTGGAACGAAGGGGCCGCGCTGGTGCAGGGCCCGGCTCACTGCGGAACCTGTCATACGCCGCGTAATGTGCTGATGGCGGAAGACAATTCGCGCTTCCTGATGGGGGCATCGTTGGGCTCTTGGTACGCGCCGAATATCACCGCAGATCGCCAAGAAGGGATCGGTGGCTGGAGCGAGCAGGAGTTAGTGGCCTACCTGAAAACCGGTCGGGCGGAAGGGCGCGCGCAAGCGGCGGGGCCAATGGCTGAAGCCGTTGAGCACAGCTTCCAATACCTGACCGACCGGCAGCTGCAGGCGATAGCGACTTACCTGAAGACCGTGCCGTCACAGGGCGATGAGCGCCAGGGCAATAGCTTTAGTCAAGCGCATTACAACGTTGAGCACCATCTCCGCGGCATCAATTCGCCCAACGCCAACCACACGCTCAATAGCGGCGAGGCGCTCTACAGCGGCTACTGCGCCAGTTGCCATCAGCCGGATGGCAGCGGCAGTTTGAACCAGGCCTACCCTTCGCTGTTCAACAACTCCACCACGGCCGCGAGCAATCCGTCAAACCTGATTGCCGTCATTTTGCAGGGGGTTGATCGCCGGGTTGACGGTAAGCACGTCCTGATGCCGAGCTTTGGCGCCGGTTCCTATGTCGGAGAGCTGACGGATAAGCAGGTTGCCGATATCGCTAACTTCGTGCTGCAGAAATACGGCAACAGCACGCTGAGCGTGACTGAGGCCGACGTGAGTGAGGTGCGCGCCGGGGGCCCGAAACCGCTGTTGGCGCGCGCACAGCCGATGATTCTGCCTGGCATGGCCGTCGCGGCGGTCGTCATTATTCTGCTGGTCCTATTCTGGCTCCGCCGCCGCAAGGCACGTTAAGGGGGCGTTCGGTCAGGTGGGTGGCGCCATCTGGCCGAATCTCTGGCCGGGATAACGAGAGATGGTCTTCTGGCGAAGCGGGCAGTGATGGCCAATGATAAAGTCACTGGCAGGGGCAAGCTATATTGTCTCCCCCATTGACAGGCGGAAGTGGAGATCGACACGTTCAATGGTCGGCAGCCCTTTAATTTTTTTTATTATGATTTCTGTCGCCACTTTCCCCATCTCATACCGTGGCGTCAGTACGCTGGCTAACCGAGGAGTAATGATCTGCCCGATCTCAAGACCGTGAAATCCGGCAATGGCCATTTGCGCTGGCACGCTGATACCGTTTGCCAGACATTCCTGTAACACGCCCACGGCCAGATCGTCGTTGGTACAGAGAATACCGTCCATATCCGGATACATCTGGCTCGCAAGCGTCATCATCCCTGTTCCAATCGAAATGGAAGAGATCTTATTGGGGGAGATACGACCGGTAGGTAAATCATGGTTAGCCATTGCCTGACAGTATCCCGTATAACGCTGTTCATCGCGGATATCAGACATTGAACCAAAATAGATAATGCGTTTTTTACCGCTGGCCAGCAGCATGGTGGTCATATCGTAGCCGGCTTTCACATTATCAAAACCCACGTTAATTCGATCTGTATTGCCTGACAGCCCCATGATTTCAGCAACGGGTATTTTTGCCGTCTTCAGGAATTTTTCCGCCCGCAAACTATGGACCGACTCGGTCAGCAGCAGCCCTTTTATCTTAAAAGCCAGGATCGCGGCAATTTGCTCCTCTTCGCGTTTGCTGTTGTAGTCATAATTGACGACCAGCGTCTGATAACCCTGTATAGACGTCACGGATTCAATGCCGGCGAGGACATCAGCAAATATCAGATTGTTAAAAGAAGGAACCAGAACGCCGATGAGGGGAGGGCTATTGGAATAGAGGGCGGGATTGTCGGGATCGGCCTGATAGCCGACTTCCTCGATAACGGCGGCAATGCGCGCAGCTGTTTCCGGTTTAACCCTGTCCGGCGTGCGCAGATAGCGACTGACCGTCATTTTGGTTACACCCGCCAGTACAGCAATGTCATTTAACGTAATTCGCTGCGACTTCACCATTCATACTCATCTGACCCAGACCGTGTTTGTCATTATGCCCACTGCTGAGTCAAAAGAGAATGCGTGCAATGCGCTACCTCCGGCGTATCCGGTGACAACCGCACGATGCGCCGATCCCAGCTTCTTTTGCCGTTCCAGCATGAGTATGTTCATTATCCCCGCATTTCGTAACGGAGTGAAAGAAAGGCACGCATCAGCGTGCCGTGGACTCTCATGGAAGAAAAGGCGGGCAGTTTGATTCCTTTTCGTCCGCTCAACCCGCTCAATAAGGTGAGCGGGCGATGTGGCCGGGTTAACTGAGAATATCTTCGGCGATCACGTTGAACAGCGTATCGATCTCGCCTTGAGTGTTGTAGTGCATCATGCCGATGCGCAGCACGCCGCCGTCCTGCAACCCCAGCTGTTGCACCAAGCCCAACGCATAGAAATGCCCGCTGCCGGCGCAGATGTTGTGCTGCCCGAGGCGGCGGGCGATTGCGTCAGGCGTATGGCCGCTGAAGGTCAGGGCGAAGGTCGGTGTGCGGCGCGCGCTGTCCGCCTGGGGATTGCCATAAAGCCGCACCCCGTCGAGCTGCTGCAGCCGTTGCAGGAAGTGGCGGCACAGCGCCTCTTCATGCTGGTGGTAGGCGGCGAAGCTCTCCTGCAAACGCTGCCTTAACGGCGCGCCGGGCGAGCCCCACTGCGCCAGATACTCGATAGCGGCCGCGACGCCGGCCAGCGCTTCGAAGCTCTGAGTACCGGTCTCGAAACGGCCGGGGCCGACGTCGGTGGCCGGCTCGACTTTGTACGGACGCAGGCGCTGCAGCCACTGCGGCGCGATGTAGGCCATGCCGACGTGCGGGCCAAAGAACTTGTAGGCGGAGCACACCAGGAAATCACAGCCCAGCGCCTGTACGTCGATCAGGTTATGCGGGGCGTAATGAACGGCGTCGACATACACCTGCGCACCGACCTGATGCGCGGCTTCGACGATGGTTTTGATATCGACAATGCTGCCGGTGACGTTGGAGGCGTAGCTGACCGCCACCAGGCGGGTGTTGGCATTGATGCGCTCACACACTTTCGCGGCATCCAATGCGCAGTCGGCGCTCTCGAGCGGTATCTGATGCACCACGGCCCCTCTGTCGGCAGCGGCCTGCTGCCAGCTGGAGACGTTGGCGTAGTGATCCAGCGCGGTGACGATGACCTCATCGCCGGCCTGCCAGTCGCGGCTGATGATGCGGCTGAGATGAAAAGTCAGCGTGGTCATGTTCATGCCGAAGACGATGGTGTCGGCCGACGGGGCATTTAACAAGGCGCGCACCGATTCCCGCGCCTGGCCCATCACCTCGCCGGTGACTCGGCTGGAGAAGTAGTGGCCGCCCAGGTTGGCGTTGTATGCCCCCAGGTAATCCGTCATTTTTTCCAGCACGCCCCGTGAAACCTGCGCACCGCCGGGGCCGTCGAAAAAGATCGCCGGTTTGCCGTCGATTAGCTGGGACAGGGCGCTGAACTGGCGGCGGGCGAGCTCGGGAGTAAAGGTCATGCTTTCTCTCCCCGCGCGGTGAGGACGAAGAGGTCCAAATGGCCTTCTTCTGTTGGGCTCACGGCGTTGATCGGCGTGGCGTTGTGCCACAGTTTGCTGTCCGCCAGCAGCACGGCTTCGCCGTCCGCCAGCGCTTTTTTAAAGAAGGGATCGTGGTGACTGTCGTCATACAGCATGATTTCACCGCCGACGATGTTGTGCCGGTGAATGGCGATCATCGCGATGTGGTCGAAACCGTCCTGGTGAATGCCTTCCGGCGCCACCTGGGTGTCTTTCTCGATGGCGACCACGCGCATCTGGTGGATCTCTATCTCGGCGCCTTCCGGCAGTTCGTTGCTTTCTGCAAACAGGTTGCACATCTCTGCCATGCCGGCGCTCTGCAACACGGCGCTGTCGATAGGTTCGAAGCGGCGCACCACGTTGCCCTGAAAGTGGTTGATCTGATCCGACTGCATGAAAGTGCGCGGCCCCACTTCGGCGACGTTGGGGTTGAGGTATTTGACGACCGAGTAACGGCGCAGGCGATATTTTCCGTCGGCGTGTTGCGTGTGGGGCAAGGAGGAGAACGATGGCATCAGCTGTTGGGTGGCTTGCGGGCTTAGTACAGTCATACTTATTACGTTTTCGTGTTTCTGTAACATAATCACCTCTAATAATAATAATTTCTGATGTTGTAGGGGGTAATTCGATTGAATTGTAGACGACTCTATAACCAACGCAATTTGGCGGTGGCGAGGTGTGACGGCGGTCGTAAAGTGGGGTGAACGGTAGAGAGGGGCGGTTGCATCAACGCGTTTTTCGGTGGTAATGAGAGGCAAACGTCATTTTTACAAGAGCATCCCAATCAAGCCTGGTTTACACCTGGCTAAGGAGTGGAGGCATGATAGAACACTACCTGTCAGATGAGGGGGTAGGGATAAGAGGACATATTATCGAATGCTGTGCACAATACTATCATATCTATTGGCGATTTTCCGTCAGGGCAGAGGTCTGCTTTATTATATTGAATGTTTTAACTTTAGTGAAAAGGAGCGGTGGTCAAAGATATTCTATCCAAGATTTTTATGCATAGGTAAACCATTGTTAAGAACAAAATATCAGACGATCGTTGATTTCTTAGATTTAAATTTCAAACTAAAAGTCTATAACTAGAAAAGTGGAGGAAAAAAAGTACTGAGCTATTTTTATAAATAAGTGTCTGTGTTGTGAGCTTAGAATATGAATAATCTATTAGCTTCATTATCATTAGCGTGGATGCTTTCTGGCTGTACTAGTCCTTATCCGATCCCGGTAGAAACACCTCGGCCCGCACCGTGGCCGGTCGAGGCAGAAAAAAAACCTAAGATTGATAACATTAAAAAAATCGCTTTGGTTTATCGGAATTTATGGCGAGAAAAATACATAAGTCTTTATCAGCAAACTTATGGATATAATGAAGTGGGTTTTTTTGGTACTCTCGTTGCTGTGATTTCGGCCGCAAGTGGTTCAGTGACCACTGCGATGTACAGTGGCGGCATTGCAGCTGGCGCTAATATCTTTCCCGGTCATTATAATTATGCAACGCAAATCTATAATTACAAGACGGCTGCGGCATCGGCTAATTGCATGTATGAAGCCGTTAACCTTTTAGATCAGGATATTGCGTTAATTATTAATGCTAACAAGGCATACTATACTGATATTGGAAATTATCTCTACCAGAATCTGGAGGATTTGGCCTATGAATTGGAGATCAGGCAGGCGGGTGTTGAATTAATCACGCCTAATCTTGATGCGTTGGCGGAAGCCATTAAAAAAGAACAACAAAATAAAGAAAGATTGCTGAGTGTCACAATGAGTCAAGGGAGTAAATTTTACAGTAAAGAAGACAAAGAGTTGGTGGTCGCATCTGTTAAATCGAAGATAAAACTCTGCCGAATTAATATGGCCGACAAGCCGTCATAATGTATCACGTATATCTTTTTGCTTGTCGGTAATATATATCGGTTGGTGCCATCCTTTCACCGAGGGTAACATTATGTCAAATATCATCTCCCACCCATGGAAAAATAACCGGACTTCCCCAGATGAGCCGGTCATGCCAGATCCTGTAGTTATGATTAAAGATGATGGCCATATTTTAATTATTGCCGATGCGGATACGGATGCCGATGGCAGTCCTGATGCCGAGGAAATCGATCCGACAGGGCAAAAGGAAACCAGCTTAAGAAGAGGGAATGGTTGGCGAGGTGAGGGAGATTATGTTAATGCACGTATTATTCCATATTTTGTTATTCCAGGTAATTGGAAGAAGATCACCGGGGTCGCTGTGAATATGGGAGATATGGCTAAAATAAATTATAAAAATAATCATATCTATGCAATCTGTGCAGACGTCGGTGGAAAAGATTCTATCGGAGAGGCCTCCATTGCCGCAGTCGAAGCGCTTGGCGTTAACCCATGGAGTAAAAATAAGAAAAAAATAATCAGGGGGATCGGATATGGCGTGACCTATGAGGTCATTGCAGGTTCTGCAAGCTTGGGGGCAACGGTGAGTTTTGAAACGATCCAGGCATATGGTAGAGAGTTATTCAAGGAAAACTTGCCTTTTAGTTTGCCGATGAAAATCGAAGATATCTCCGGTGTTATGTTAGGTAGTAATGGAAAGGGAACTCCGACGGTAGTTATCTCGTCGAAATCGGGAGAAAGTCATGTTAAAGAATATAGTGATACTCAGGAGCTCGCTCTGATACTGCAACTACTGCCCAAAACAAAGGTCACGATAGATGCACCGTTTGTTGTGCAACTGGCTGATGCCATGGTGTGGAATGATCAATTTCCCAGTAATGCTGAACGGTTTGTCGGGATGTTTAAAGAAGATTACCGTTCAATCAGGGAAGCAGTAGAAGACTGGTTTGTGCCGGAATACAGCCCTACCGCGACAAGTAATGCCTGTGTTGCACACCAGGTCAGTTGCCTTAAACTTTGTGACCTACCTTATCCGCAACTTGGCAGCATGCAGTCTATCAATGTTGATTATTTCGTTGAATGGGCTCTGGAGCAGGGATGGCAGAAGATAACCCACCGTGCGAGTTTGGCGCCGGGAGATATTTGTGTCTCTGGGCCGATTGGCCACCTCAAGGAATTTGACCATGTTTATTGCTTTGTCTCGTTTTCTGCCGAGCAGGTCGGCTATGCGGCTATTTTTGATAATCAATATTTTGGTATCCACCTACGTTCTCTCGATGGTATAGGTTCAACGATTGGGGAATGGCGTTACGCAATAAGAATGCCCTAGGGTATTTTTATTGGCGTGTTATTCAAAGCCGCCGCTCAAGGGAGTGGCGGCTACCGAGTTAGCTTTTTCTAAACAGACTCGCCGCCTGGAACAGCGCAAAGGAACTGACCAGCATCTCGATGCCGACGATCGCCGTCACCAGCGTGACCGACGCCGCCGGGCCTGAACCGATCAGCATCCAGGCGATGATCAAATCGAGCACGCCGATAACGAACTGCAGCCAGTTGCCCGGCAATCCGCGGCGCATATAGCCAGCCGCCAGGCGGGCGATGCCGCCGAGCGCGAACAGCACGGCGAGGTACACTGCCAGCGCCAGAATGCCCGCCAGCGGGCTGGTGATGAACACATAGCCGATAATCAGGTAGGCCACACCCAGCAGAATGCCGCCGATCATCGGCCAAGTATTCTGCGCTCGGTTGGCGATCATGGCGATAATCAGCCCGGCGCCGCTCAACAGCAGCAGGACGCCGACCACGATGCTCAGCGCCGCGCCGGAGGCGAAAGGATTAACCAGGCACACTATACCGCCCGCCAGCAGCAGGAAGGCGATGATCAGCAGGGTGGTGCGTTGCTTTTTGAGCAGTTCTTCGCTCAGGAGGGGCAGATTATTGCGATCAAGGTTTAGCATGTTACAGCTCCATTCTCTTTGTTGCGATCCTCGGGGGCACTCTATTTTTCCGAGCGCTCTATTATAGTAGTCACTTTTTAATCACTGCGGTAAATCCGGCGTGGCGTTTATGCTTGGTAGCGGCGTGTTATTCGGCCAGTTCATCAACGATGAAATCAATCAGCGCCCTTACCGAAGGGGGGAGTCCTTGTCTGGAAGGGTAAAACGCGACAATCTTGTGTTGTTCCAATGTCCAGTCGTCGAGCAGCGTTTTCAGGCTGCCGTCGAGCAGTTCCTGGCGGGCTAATTTCAGCGGCAGGCAGCCCACACCGACGCCTTTTACGATCGATTCCTTGATCAGGCGAATGTCATCGCACACCATGCGCGACTCGTTGTTTATTTTGACTTCGCGATCGGCTTGTTGAAACGTCCAGGCGGCCTGAAGATGGGTCGATAACCACCCGACCGTTGGCAAACTGGAGAGATCTTCGGGCGTATTGATACTTTGGTACTGAATAGTTGCAGAGGGGGCGACCATAAATGCGGTGGGCACAGCGCAAATTCGACGCATCACCAAGTTGCTGTTTTTGGGCTCATCGGCGATGAGTTTTAATGAGAGGTCATACCCTTCAGAAATAATATCCACGTTGCGATTAAATATTTTTACATGCAAATTGACCTTGGGGTATTGCAGCATGAATTTCGCCAGGACTTCCGTTAGGCCAAGATCCAGGAGAATGTTTGAGCAGGTTAGTTTTATTTTTCCAGTGGGTTTTTCGCTTTTGTTAATAATGAGGCATTCCGCTTTCTCTGCGGTGCTAATCATCTGCAGGCAGTACTGATAATATTCTTTTCCTATATCGGTGACCATGAGGTTTCGCGTTGAACGCTGAATAAGTCTGACATTGAGCCTTTTTTCCAAATTGGATATTCGTCTTGATAGCGTCGATTTGGGTATACCAAACTTCTTACTGGCGGAAAGAAATCCACCGCATTCAACTACTCTGGCAAACATAACCATCTCATTGAAATCTATCATATAAAGTTGACCTTCCCAGTGGTGAGATACTCATTCCCAATAATCGTTCTATTTACCCGGCTGGTTCATTGCTAGCCTGATGTCGGAGCGTTTGAAAGCATGCTACATGCTTGGAATGCATGGGGCGATCGGAATTTGATGATTTTGATGATAAAGGAGAAGGGAATGACTTTTAAATATAACCGATTAGATAAGGCACAGGCCGCCGTGTTATTAGTCGATCATCAGACGGGGCTACTGTCCCTGGTTAGAGATCAGGATCCGGATAAATTCAAAAATAATGTTTTGGCGCTGGCCGATCTGGCTAAATACTTCAATTTACCGACGATACTGACCACGAGTTTTGAAAACGGACCGAACGGCCCTTTGGTGCCAGAGCTAAAGCAAACGTTCCCTGACGCCCCCTATATTGCTCGTCCCGGCAATATCAATGCCTGGGATAATGAAGATTTCGTCAAGGCGGTAAAGGCCACGGGCAAGAAACAACTGATCATCGCCGGCGTGGTGACCGAGGTTTGCGTGGCGTTTCCTGCGCTCTCTGCGTTGGAAGAGGGGTATGAGGTTTTCGTCATCACCGACGCATCCGGCACGTTCAATGCGATTACGCGCGATGCGGCTTGGGATCGCATGTCCCAGGCCGGCGCGCAGCTGATGAGTTGGTTTGGCGCGGCGTGCGAATTGCACCGCGATTGGCGAAATGATATCGAAGGGTTGGGGAACCTGTTCTCTCAACATATCCCTGACTATCGCAATCTGATGACCAGCTTCAGTTTGCTGACCTCAGGTAAACAGTAACCCCGGCATCGCTGCATGATTTGGCGCCTTATGGCGCCATTTTTCCTCCCGCCGATCGTGCCGCAGCGGCCTCCGTGCCAGTTGTTTTCCGATAGTTGCCTCTTTCCCGCTTTTTGACTGACCCGGCGCAAATGTTACACTGTGCGGCTGACGCGTATCAGAACCGAAAAGACGATTGGGGACAGGATTTGAGCACAGGAAGCAAGCTGGCGAGGTGGCGCCGCATCGCGGTGTGTCTGACATTGGGGCTATTGTTGGCCGGGTGTTCGGGTAAAAATACCTACAACCGTGACTACGACAAACTGCCAAAGGGCAGCTACACCGGCAAGTCTTACACCGTCAAACGGGGCGATACGCTGTACTACATCGCCTGGATCACCGACAGCGAAGTCAGCGATCTGGCCAGAATCAACAAGATACGCCCGCCTTATAGCCTGGAAGTGGGGCAAAAGCTGCGGCTGAGCGGCAGCGCGCCGACCAAAACCGCCGCCACGCGCCGTAAAACGTCTTCCTCCGCGATCGCCAAGCAAACGCCGCCGCCGGGCGCCGCACGTTGCTGGCGCTGGCCGACCAGCGGCCGGATCGTGCAGGCGTACTCCAATGCCGATGGCGGCAACAAGGGCATCGACATCGCCGGTAAGCGCGGCCAGCCGATCTATGCTTCCGCCAAGGGCAAAGTGGTGTACGTCGGCAACCAGCTGCGCGGCTACGGCAACCTGATCATGATTAAGCACGGCGAAGACTTTATTACCGCCTACGCGCACAACGACACCACGCTGGTGCGCAACGGCCAGGATGTGAAAGCGGGGCAGAAGATTGGCACCATGGGCAGCACCGGCACCGATTCGGTGTTCCTGCATTTCCAGATCCGCTACCGCGCCACCGCGCTCGATCCACAGCGCTATCTGCCGCCGCAGGGATCGTCGCCGTCCTGTTAACATTAATCCGGCTCCTTACGGGGCCGGATGTCAGCTATTTCAGTGGCAGATAAAGATCGGTCACCAGTTCATATTCCGCCACCTCGTGCACGAAGTTGTGGTAGTGGAAATAGAGCGGAAAGTCACGCAGCTCCTCGCCGCTGGCCGGCAACCACTCGCGGTACAGATAGTGGGCACTTTCCGAGAGCCCATCCAGCGAGCCGTGATGGCGCAGCACCGCGCAGCGTCCGGCCGGCAGCGTGCCGTTCACCACGCCAGAGGCGTTGTCCTCCGGGATCGGTGCAGTGACCTCGCCGCAAATGAAGAAGTGGAAGTCTTGCGCGTCGGTGGTGGCCGGATCGTGCGGTGCAATGCCGTAAGTGCGGCTGCTTCTGACCGGCGACAGGCCGCTGGTTTTGCGCCACTCGATAAAGCGTGCGGCGGTTTCGTTGACCAGCGCGGGCGGGCCGCTATGTTCGATCATCGCCACTGGCGTGGCCGGGAAATCGACAATGTCTACCTTCATGGGTTGTTTCCTTTTGTGTTTCGGCTCGGGAAAGCGCTGCTGCCAATCGATCCAGGCCGGCTGTTTGCGAAACTGGCTCGGCGTTTGGCTGAACGCCTGTTTGAAGGCGCGGCTGAAGGACTCCGGGTTTTGAAAACCGGCGTCCAGCGCGATGTCAATCACCGGCTCCAGCGGGTTATACGCCAGGCGGTAAGAGGCGCGTTTAAGCCTCATCCACTGGATATAACGCCACACCGAGATGCCGCAATACGCGCTAAACTGGCGTTGAAAGTGAAAGCGCGAAAAATGGGCCACTTCGCTCAGCGTGTCGACGGTAAGCGCCTCGTCCAGGTGGCGGTCGATATAGTCAAAGACCTGCGCAAAGCGCTTTGCATACGTCTGGGTCATGTGATTGTCTCCTCCATGCCTGAACTTTGCCCGAGTCGCTGCTGCTTCTCCTGACGGATGATGCTGAGTTGCCACCGCAGGAAAACGGAATGGCTGCGGCGTTCGCCGCCGGCCAGGCCAAACTCATAACCCCCGCGCGGCCATGCGCCGCGAGCCCGACCGAGAAGATGAATATTACATGATGGACCGTTCCCGTTTGCTGAAATTCCTACTGCCCTACCTGTGGCCGAAAGACAACCCGCGGCTGCGGGGGTATCTGGTGGTGGCCTTCGTGTTTATGGTGGCGGCCAAGGTCAGCACCACGCTGGTGCCGCTGGCCTACAAAGCGATGGTCGATGCGCTGAGCGGCGAGACGGCGAAAATGCTGGCGGTGCCGCTGGGGCTGATTATCGCCTACGGCGTGGCGCGGGTGGGCGGTGCGCTGTTTGAGGAGCTGCGCAACGTGATGTTTATCCACGTCAGCCAGAACGCCACGCGCCTGTTGGGCGTGCGGGTGTTTCGCCAGCTGCATGCGCTGAGCCTGCGCTTTCATCTGGAGCGCCAGACCGGCGGGCTGTCGCTGTCTATCGAGCGCGGCACCCAGGCGGTGTCCACGGTGCTGTCGCGGCTGCTGTTCTCCATCGTGCCGATCCTGTTCGAACTCTCGCTGGTCACGGCAATCATGTGGCATATGCTGAACGGCTGGTTTGCGCTGGCGATCCTGACCACGGTCGGCTGCTACATTCTGTTCACCGTGCTGGCGGTGAGCTGGCGCACCCGTTTTCGCCGCGAGCTCAACAAGGCCAACGCCGACGCCAACAGCAAATCCATCGACAGCCTGCTGAACTATGAGACCGTGAAGTACTTCGGCAATGAAGCGTTCGAGGCCGAGCGTTTCGATCTGTCGCGCCGGCTGTACGAATACGCCGCCATCAAGAACCAATTCAGTTTTACCGCGATCAACCTGGGGCAAACCGCCATTATCTCGATCGGGCTGATCGTGATGATGGCCATGGCGGCACAGGGCATTACCCAGGGGACGATGACGGTCGGCGACTTCGTGCTGGTCAACGCCTACCTGCTGCAGCTGTATCAGCCGCTGAACTTCTTCGGCTTTATTTATTCCGAGGTGCGCCAGGCGCTGATCGACATGGAGAATATGTTCGATCTGCTGCAGGAAAAGCGTGAGATCGTCGATAGCCCGGATGCGCAGCCGCTGCGCCTCGATCGCGGCGAAGTGCGGTTCGACGCGGTCAGCTTCGGTTACGACACGCGCCGACCAATCCTCAAGCAGGTGAGTTTTACCATTCCGGCAGGCCACACGGTGGCGGTGGTCGGCGCCTCCGGCGCGGGCAAGTCCACGCTGTCGCGCCTGCTGTTCCGCTTCTACGACGTGCAGGGCGGCGCCATTACCCTCGACGGCCAGGACATTCGCCAACTGACCCAGGCCAGCCTGCGGCAGGCGATCGGCATCGTGCCGCAGGATACGGTGCTGTTTAACGATACGCTGCGCTACAACATCGGTTACGGCAAAACCGGCTCCAGCGATGAAGACATCGAGCGGGCGGCGCGGCTGGCGCATATCCATGATTTTATCGTCGGCCTGCCTGACGGTTACGACACCCGGGTGGGTGAGCGCGGGCTGAAGCTGTCGGGCGGTGAAAAGCAGCGGGTGGCGATCGCGCGCACCATCCTGAAAAATCCGGCCATCCTGGTGTTCGACGAGGCGACCAGCGCGCTGGATACCCAGACCGAGCGCGAAATCCAGGGGCATCTGCGCGAGGTGAGCCGCAACCACACCACGCTGGTGATCGCCCACCGGCTCTCCACCGTGGTGGATGCCGATGAGATCATCGTGCTGGAGGCGGGGGAGATCGTCGAGCGCGGGGGGCATGAGGCGCTGTTGGCGGCGAACGGCCGCTACGCTGCCATGTGGCAAACCCAGTACAGCGAAGAGCAGGAACCGCGCTGACGCTGCCGTTCACTCCGCCGATGGCGCGGCCCTGAGCCGTTGTATCACGTAGTCGCAGGCGATGCGGTAATCCTGCTGCAGATCGGTGTCATCCCCGGCCAGGCTACCGCGCAGCCAAAGCCCATCGATCATCGCCGCCAGCCCGCGCGCCGCGTCGCGCGCCTGCTGCAGCGGCAGCTCGCGGCGGAACTGGCTGCAAATATTGGAATAGAGCCGCCGATCGTTGGCGCGCTGTAGGCGGCGCAGCACCGGCTGGTGCATGCTGGCGGCCCAGAAGTCGAGCCAGGCGCGCATGGAAATAGCGTTGGTTTGGCTGGGGTGGAAGTTGCCCTGAATGATGGCGCACAGCTGCGACTGGCTGTCGCTTGCCGCCTGAGCGCGGCACTCGGCCACCGCGTCGCGCAGATCGCGCAGGATCTTGCGCATGGTCGCGCTCAACAATCCTTCTTTATCGCCAAAATAGTGGCTGACGATGCCGGTCGACAGCCCGGCCTCTTTCGCCACCTGAGAGAGGGTGACTCCGGCCAGCCCCACCACGCTGATGGTTTCGAAGGCGGCATTAATCAGCTGCTCCTTGCGCTGCTCAGGAATGTCTCTGCGGTACATATTTTCCCCAACTGATAGGCAAATCACACTTTGAATTTGATTGATTGAACGGTCAATCAATACTCTATATGCTGCGAAAATGTCAAATAAATGACGATAAGATGTTAACTGAAGGTTGCATTTAAATCGTCTGTCTTTCGCATCATGGAAGCCTGCCAATGACAATGAAAACTCCCCCATCGCTTGACGAAGAACCTGTCAGATTAAATGTCCCGGTATTTTTCGGTTCAGCGGCAGTGATCCTGCTGCTGGGATCGCTGATTGTGCTGTTTCCCGCCGCCAGCAAACAGTGGTTGAATGTCGCGCAAAGCTGGGTGGCCGATGTGTTCGGCTGGTATTACATGCTGCTGATGGTCGCCTGCATGGCGTTCGTGTTCTGGCTGGCGCTGTCGCGCTTTGGCCATATTCGCCTGAGCCAGGATGACGAGCCGCCGCAGTTCAGCTACCCCTCCTGGGTGGCGATGCTGTTCTCGTCGGGCATCGGTATTGCGCTGGTGTATTACGGCGCCTATGAGCCGCTGGATCACTTCCTGTCGCCACCGGAAGGCAGCGGCGGCAGCGTGCCGGCGGCGCGGCAGGCGATGGCGCTGACCTTTTTACACTGGGGGCTGCACGGTTGGGCGCTGTATGCGTTGATCGCCACCGCGCTCGCCTATTTCGCCTATTGTCGCGGTTTGCCGCTGGCGCTGCGTTCGGCGCTGTACCCGATCTTCGGCGAGCGTATCCACGGTGGCGTCGGCCATCTGGTGGACAGCTTCGGCATTCTGGTGACGGTTATCTCGATGGTGACCAACCTGGGGATCGGCGCGCTGCTGGTGAACTCGGGGCTGTTTTACCTGTTCGACATCCCGCAAAGCACCGGCGTACTGCTGGCGCTGATCGTGGTGATGATGGTGGTGGCCACGCTGGCGGCGGTCACCGGCGTCGAGAAGGGCATTGCCATGCTGTCGAACATCAACGTCGGCTTCTTGTGCCTGCTGCTGCTGTTCGTGTTTCTGGCTGGCCCGACGCTGAACCTGCTCAACGGCATGTTGCAGAACCTCGGGGATTATCTGACCTCGCTCGTCAGCCGCAGCTTTGATATGTATCTGTACGGCAAGGCGCGCCAATGGCAGGGTGCCTGGACGCTGTTTTATTGGGCCTGGTGGGTGGCGTGGGCGCCGTTCGTCGGGCTGTTTATCGCACGCATTTCCAAAGGCCGCACCATCCGTGAACTGATCTTCGGCGTGTTGCTGATCCCGCTCGGGTTCACGCTGGCGTGGCTGTCGATCTTCGGCAATACCGCCATCAGCCTGGTGCTGGAAGGCGGGCAGGCGATCCTGGGGCAGGTAGCGCAAAGCGATCCGCCGATGGCGGTGTTCAAGCTGTTCGAATACCTGCCCTATACCCAGCTGACCGCCGGTTTCGTGGTGGTGATAAGCTTTGTGCTGTTCCTGACGCCGGTCGACTCCGGCACGCTGATGATAGCTAACCTCTCCTGCCAGGGCGGTTCCGCGCACGATGACGCGCCGGCCTGGCTGCGAGTGTTCTGGGCGGCGGTCACCACGCTGGTGTGCGCCGGGTTGCTGTACGCCGGCAGTTTCAGCGCGATGCAAACCGCGGTGGTGCTGTGCGGCCTGCCGTTCTCGGCGGTGATCGTGCTGTACATGGTCAGCCTGCGCAAGGATCTGCGCGGTTACGCCATGACGCCGGCGATCCCCTGAGGCGGTTTATTCGTCCGCGCGCGGCCGATGATGCACGTACTCGACAATCGTGCCGTCCGGCAGGCGCGCATTGAAACAGGCGCCGGTGGGCACTTCCACCGGGCCGAAGAAGATCTCGGCTCCGGCCGCCAGCAGCCGCTGGTGGTAAGGGTAAATGTCATCGACCAGCAGCGTGCCGACGGTGCTGCGAAAAGGGCGCAGGTTTTCTTCCGCGCCTTCCAGGATCAGAAACGGTCCTACCGCTGCCAGCACCAACCGATGCTCGGGAAAGTCGAAACGCATATCCGCTTCCACGCCGTGCAGCTGCTCGTAAAACGCGATGGCGCGGTCAATCTCGCCTTCGTCGACGTAGACCCGGATCAGCACGCGCGGCTCGCGCAGCGATGAAGAGTCGGCGGTTTTGCGCCAAAAGCTCGCTTCTGTCAGTTTTGCCGTCATTGCTCATTCCTCATGGTGGCTCGTTTCCCCGTCATCATGCCGCCGTTTTGCCGCAGGGATTAGACTGAGTTGTTATGAACTAGCAGCGGCGGAAATAAAAAAGCCCCGGTAACGGGGCAAAGACCAGCTCAGGTCGGAATAGCGGGCTAAAGCGGGCGTCAGGCGCGATGGAATTCCGGTAACACCAGTTGGCCGATCTCCTGCATCGTCTCTTCCAGCGGCCGCTGGTTGCGGCGGAAATGCAGGCCGATGTGGTTGACCCCGGCGTCACGCATGGCGCTCAGTTCCTGAATCAACCCATTGCGGCCGCTCTTGATGCCGAAGCGATGGCGCTGAATCGGCGCGTCGGCGTTATCTGTGAGGTCGAGATGAATAAAGCTGACGTAGGGTTTGTCACCGGCCACGTTACGCCAGAGTTTGACCCGCGAAACGTGGTCCGCAGGCGTGCCGGGATACGACAGCCAGCCATCCATATTTTTTCCCACCCACTCAGGCGTTTGTTGCGCCAGCCCGGCGACCAGCAGCGGCGGCGGCGGCGTGGCCGGTAGCAGGCGCAATCCAGGCTGGAGCGCGCTGTCGGCTTCCCCTTTGAGAATGCCGACGCTGGTGCGAAAGCGTTCACCGCGCGCGGCGTAATCGGCGCCGAACAGCGGGTATTCCACAGGGCGATCGCCGCTGGCGACGCCGAGCAGCAGACGATCGCCGCTCAGCGTTTGCAGCGTGGAAGCCGCTTTGCGTACCAGCCACGGCTGGCGCAGCGGCAGCACCACGGCCGCGGTGCCCAGCAGAATATTGCGCGTCAGGCTGGACAGGTAGCCGAGGTAGGTAAAGGTCTCAAACACCTGCGCGGCGTCGCCGAAGTCCGGATCGTACAGCGGCACGTCGCGAACCCAGGCGGCGCGAAAGCCGAGCTCATCGGCCAGCTTGATGCGCGCAGCGTGTTCGCTCATGTCCGGCACGCCGAACGGTCGCCCATCCTGCTGGCGTTTCAGCTGCCCGCTGGTGGACCAATCGTTGTCCAGCGGCAACTCGATGCCGATGGAAAGCGGCTCCCGGGTTAGTTTTTCGATGCTCATGTGTCACTCCGTCTCTGGCCTTGCGGCGCGGTGTCGAACGATGGCACGAAGTGTTGCATGGCGCTTAATTGAGATAAACAGCCCTAATCGCAATAGATAATTGCTGTTGCGAGCATAATTACTTTGCAGGATACGGCATGATTGCCGTGATTTACGTCACGCTCTGCGCTTTTGTTATTGTCCAGATTAAATGATGTAACCCTGCCAATAGCCTTTCCCTCGTAAGAGTTATTTTGTTGTGCGGTCATGAAATAAAACGAAATGATTCAATAGATAAAAACGAATCCGAATGCTGCCTATCGTTAACTGAAAGGGGATAACAAATTAATAAACCTGAAGAGTTAATGGTGAGATTATTCACAGATGGCGTGAAAATAGGCATTTTTAACCGCGGGAAAATACCCGTTATTATTTTATTGTCTGTAAAAACAAAGTGATAAAATATCTGATTGTGATAATTCTATTTTAAAATAGTACCGGATAAAAACTTCATTCGTCTCTAAGAAAGCGCCGGTTGACAGACCGCCGGCTTGCGATAATTTTATGTCATTAATATGTTAATGAGTTGTTGTCGTGACGGAGGGCCAATGTCTCTCTTGGCCGAGCGCTTAATACACTTATGCCATGGCGGGTCGCCATTCATAAGTTAACTTATGGACAAATGACGCTATGAATACATCGCCAGGGCCTCGCCGCGCATTAAGTGAAGAGAACCGGTTGCTGATTATTTTATTTTTCGTCTTCGGCTGCGTGTTCGTCGATCGTCTGACCATCTCGTTTCTGTTTCCGATGATTGCCGCCGACCTCAAGCTCAGCAACGTGCATCTCGGCACGCTGTCGGCGGTGCTGGCATTGACTTGGGCGCTGTCTGGCGCGGGGCTGGGGGCGATAGCCGATCGCTTTAATATCCGCAAACCGATGCTGATCCTGTCGATCCTGGTGTTTTCGCTGTTCTCCGCGTTGTCGGGATTGGTCAGCGGGTTTGCCATGCTATTGATCTTCCGGGCGCTCATGGGGATCGCCGAAGGGCCGGTTTTGCCGATCGCGCAATCGTTGATGGTGGAAAAATCGCAGCCGCAGCGCCGCGGTTTCAACATGGGATTGATCCAGGGCGCGGCGCCGGGGCTGCTGGGCGGCATTATCGCGCCGCCGCTGATCATCTATCTGGCGCAGAAGTGGGGCTGGAGCATGGCGTTTCACCTGACCGCCGTGCCGGGCATCATTCTGGCGTGGTTGATCTATCGCCATGTGAACGGCAAAAAAGATCCCGCCTTTATCGCCGCGCCGGCGACCGGTAAGGCGGCGGGCAAAGCCGCTTACGGCGAGCTGTTCAAAATCAAGAACGTGGCGCTGTGCATTCTGATTTCCTGCGTGTTCGTCACCTGGTTCATGATCATCATTACCTTCACCCCTAACTTTTTGGTGACCGACCGTGGCTTCGGTGAAGGCACGATGGGCGGCATCATGAGCGCCATCGGCGCCGCCTGGGTCTTCTGGGGCGTGGCGGTACCGGCGATCTCCGATCGCCTCGGGCGCAAACCGACGTTGATTTTCTTTTCGCTGCTGGCGGTGTGCTGCCCGCTGTTCCTGAGCTACGTCGACAACCCGTGGCTGCTGGGCGTGCTGGTGTTCCTGTCTTATACCGGCCTCGGCTGCTTCACGCTGTTTATGGCCACTATCCCGTCGGAAACGGTGTCGCCGGCACGCATCGCCACCGCGTTGGGGCTGGTGATGGGGATCGGCGAGGTGATTGGCGGCTGCCTGGCGCCGTTTATCGCCGGGCTGATCGCCGATCGCTATGGCCTGGTCAGCGTGATGTGGCTGGCGGCTGCCGGCGCGGTCTGCGCCGGCGTACTGAGCTGTTTTCTCGATGAAACTGCACCCGCGGTGGTGAGCCGCAGAACGGTGAAACCGGCGAGCGTTGCCGACGTGTAAGACGGTTTTATCCCATTCAATCAAGGAGAGCGAAGATGTCAGCAGAACAATCCGTACTGAATCAAAATGCCGAACCGGACTGGAAGAATTACGACGATTTCGCACGCGGCATCGACACCAACCGGTTGCCGGGCACCCAGGACTGGCGCGGCAAAACATTGCAGATCGCCTTTGAAGACGGCGGGGACTTCACGCTGCGTTTCAGCGCCGATCGGCAGCGGGTGCTCTGGGCCTGGGGCGGGGAGAGCGGCGAGGACGCTTACGAAGAGGTGCAAACCTCCGCCGCACGCTATTTCTTCAATATTCCGCTGCAGTCGCCGGGCAACGAATGCCTGACGCTGGTGCTCAACCGCGACAGCGGCCGGGCGCTGCTGGTGCGCAGCACGCTACTGCCTGAACATGCGGTAGAAAAGGGGTCTCGCCTCAAGCAAAGCTTCCACGTTGGGCTGATTGCAGGCGTCACGCCGGGCGGCATCGCACCGCATTTGACCCGCGAGCTGATCGGCTATCGCACGCTGAACGTCTACAGCCCCAACCATTACTACGAGCACTTCTACGTCAACACCGAGCGCTACGCCTGGCAAAACCTGCGCGGCGAACAGTTCGGCCACGGCGACATGGACTACGCCACTTACTACAAGTTTGAGGATGAGATGTTCCTGTTCACCTTCCGGGAAAAGATTATCCCGGTGTGCTCGGTGTTCTTCTTCGACTTTATCTCCGGACGCTGCACCGGCACCTTCCTCGGGCTGGACGCCGCCGGCCGGGTGCTGGTGTCACCGGCCGGGGCATTCATCAGCAAGATGAGCTACAACGCGTACCCGGAGGGCGTGCAGCCGCTGTGAATCAGGCGTTTCTGACCAGCGATCCGGCGTTGATCTCCGTGATGGATTTCGCGCCGGTGAGCGTCATAGCGACGCGCATTTCCTTGTCGATCAGATCCAGCAAGTTGGCCACCCCGGCTTCGCCCGCCGCCGCCAGCGCATAGACGAAGGCGCGCCCCAGCAGCACGCTGTCGGCGCCCAGCGCGATCATGCGCACCACGTCCAGGCCGCTGCGGATGCCGGAGTCGGCCAACAGGGTAATGTCGCCTTTCACTGCGTCGGCGATCGCCGGCATGGCGCGCGCGGTCGACAGCACGCCGTCCAGCTGGCGGCCGCCGTGGTTGGAGACGATGATGCCGTCGGCGCCGAAGCGCACCGCGTCTTTGGCGTCTTCCGGATCCAGAATGCCTTTGATGATCATCGGGCCGTCCCAGAATTCGCGGATCCACTCCAGATCTTTCCAGGAAATCGACGGATCGAAGTTGGCGCCCAGCCAGCCGATGTAGTCTTCCAGGCTGGTCGGTTTGCCGCGGTAGGCCGAGACGTTGCCCAGATCGTGCGGCTTGCCGAACAGGCCGACATCCCAGGCCCACTGCGGATGGGTAAACGCCTGCAGCACGCGGCGCAGGGCGGCGTTAGGGCCGCTCATTCCCGAGTGGGCGTCGCGGTAACGGGCGCCGGGCACCGGCATGTCGACGGTAAACACCAGCGTTTTCACGCCGGCGGCCTTGGCGCGCTCCAGTGCGTTGCGCATAAAGCCGCGATCTTTCAGCACGTAGAGCTGGAACCACATCGGCCGATCGATCGCCGGCGCTACCTCTTCGATCGGGCAGACCGACACGGTGGACAGCGTGAACGGAATGCCTTTTTTGGCCGCGGCACGCGCGGCCTGCACTTCGCCGCGGCGGGCGTACATGCCGGTCAGCCCCACCGGCCCCAGCGCTACCGGCATCGCCAGCTGCTCGCCGAACAGCGTGGTCTCCAGGCTGAGTTCGGACATATTGCGCAGCACGCGCTGGCGCAGGGCAATATCGGCCAGATCTGCGGTATTGCGCTTCAGCGTATGCTCCGCGTAGGCCCCGCCGTCGATGTAGTGAAACAGAAACGGCGGCAGTTTGGCCTGGGCGGCGGCCCGGTAGTCGGTTGACGCGGAGATGATCATAGTGTTTACCTTCTTGTCTTGCTTGCGATAACGAGTGTTCAGTCAGAGCGTGAGGATCGCTGCCATACCGGCCGCAATCCCGCCGTACGCCAGCATCGGCAGCACGGTCTTTCTGATGATTTTGCCTTCGGCGTTACCGATCCCGAGGATCGAACAGACCGCGATAATGTTGTTCAGGCACACCATGTTGCCCATGGCGCCGCCGACGGACTGCAGGGCCAGCGTCAGATTGACGTCAAGGCCGCTGCTCTGGGCGATCGATTGCTGAATGCCGCCGAACGTCAGGTTCGAAACGGTATTGGAACCGGAGAAGAACGAGCCCAGCGCACCGAGGAACGAAGAGAACAGCAGCCAGCTCTCGCCGGTCAGCGCCGCCAACGCTTTCCCGATCAGGATCACCGGCGCGTTGTCGCCGCCCTGCATCATCAGGTTGACCATCACCAGCGCGCCGAAAAGCGCGATAAAGGGCCGCGCGATGCGCCCGCCGGTTTCGCTGAACATTTGCCGCACCTGGCCGCCATTCAGACGGAACAGCGGAATACACAGCACCACCACCAACAGGAACGGGATCAGCGCCGGGACATACAGCGTTTTGTAGCCGGCGGCGGCGGAGGTGCCCAGTACCTGCTGCAGTTCGACGATCAGCGCCTGACTAATGCGCAGCTCCCCGAGCCAGCCGAGGTTTTCCTGCCACAGCAGCGTGGTGTTGTTGAGCAGCGCCTTCAGGCCCAACTGATGCACGCGCGTCACTATCAGAATAGCAATCAGTAGCAGGGTCGGGGTCATGGCCTTGACCACCTGCAAGAACGGCACCGCCTGCCCGGCGTTCTGCAGTTTGTCGCTGCGGGCGAGACCGATGCCGCCGCGTGCCAGCAGCACCGAGAGCGCCAGGCCGATGGCGCCGCCGACCAGCGCCGGGAACTCATAGTTCACCTGGGCCAGCAGCAGATAGGGCAGGGTGCAGCTCAGCACGCTGAGCAGGATAAACGGCAGGTTACGGCGGATATCCTGCCAGGAAACGATAAAGCGCAGCGCCAGCAGAGGAATGACGAAGCCGGCGATGAAGTGGATCAGCGCGGTTTGCCGGCCGATCTCCAGCAGGCTGGCGTCCGACAGGCCGAGATTGGCAAAGCCGAACCAGGTGGGGGTGCCCACGGCGCCGAAGGAGACCGGTACCGAGTTCATTACCAGCGTCAGCAGGGCGACGCGCAGCGGGTTGAAGCCCAGCCCGACCAGAATCGGCGCGGCGATGGCGGCCGGGGTGCCGAAGCCGCTGGCACCCTCGATCATAAAGGCGAATGCCCAGCCGATAATCATCAGCTGAGCCACGGGATTGGGGCTGATGGTTTCCAGCCAGCGCCGCACCACGTTTTCCGCGCCGCTTACCTGCATCAGTTTGTTGAGCAGGATGGCGCCGGCGATGATGGTGATCGGCGTCAGCGTCGACACCAGCGCGGTGATGATATTCGCATGCAGCAGCCGCAGCGAGGCATCGAACCACAGGAGCTGTACGGCATACACCGCGGCGGCCGTCAGCGGCAGGGCGAGATAAGAGGGCACGCCATTCCTTTTGGTCATCATCCAAATCAGTAGGACGATGGGCGCAATACTAAAAAGCAGGGGCATAAGATCCTCAGGGTTATTATTTTTATGGGCAGAGATATGTAGCTGAAAGGTTAATTACCGCAACATTTTCATTCTAATCACAACGTTGGTGACGATGCCATGCGGTAATTTTTTAACATCGGCGAACGGCGTCGGCGGTGAGAAAATCGCCGGTAGAAGGGGTTAAATTAATTGATTTAAAATCAGTGTGATAGGGATCTTTGCTGTGTGATGAGTGCGCGAGCTCACATTAATTAGGCGCTAATGTTCAATAGATTATGTCCAAAAATGCCGTAATCCCCGCGGTCTTTTGCGGCAGCGGGGAAATAATCAGAGAGGACCATTCAGAAGTAGTGGCTGATATTTTGGTAGGAACCGATGATATGTTCGATCAGCAGGCGAGTTTTTAACGGCAGATTGCGGGTGTAAGGATAGACGGCGTAAATGCCCAATACCTTGCCGCAGTGGCCGGCCAGGATCTCCGTCAGTTTGCCGTCCTGCAAATCCTCATACACCATGCAGCGCGGCACCATGGCGATGCCGTGGCCGCCGATCACCGCTTTGCGGATCGCCCGCGCATTGTTGGCCGACAGGTTGCCGTTAACCTGCAGCTCGTAGATTTCGTTGCGCCCCGGCCGTTTTATCAGCCAGTTGGCGGTGCCGCTCTCCTGGTAGGTGTAGGTCAGGCAATTGTGGCCGAGCAGGTCTTCGGCGCTGCGCGGTTCCGGGTGGCTTTTCAAATAGCCCGGCGAGCAGACGATCACCCAGCGGGAATCGAAGATCGGCCGGGCAATCAGGCTCGAATCTGGCATAGTGCCGGTACGGATCGCCAGATCGATGCCTTCTTCCACCAGATCGACGAAGCGGTTTTCCAGCCGCATTTCGACCTTTAGACTGGGATGCAGTGCGCAAAACTCCGCCACGCTCTCGCTCAGCAGCAGCTCGCCCGAAATGGTCGGCACCGACATGCGGATGGTACCGGTTAATTCTTCGCTTTTTTCGCTGACGGCGTACAGTGCCTCCTGCACTTTGGCGCCGATCTCTTTGGCCTGTTGGTAGAGCGCCTGGCCGCTTTCGGTCAGCGTCAGGCTGCGCGTGGTGCGGTACAGCAGCCGGGCGCCCAGGGATTTCTCCAGCCGCCCGATGCGTTTACTGACCACCGAACTGGTGATGCCGGCGCTCTCCGCGGCCTTGCTGAACGAGCCGTAGTCGACAATCAGGGCGAACAGAATCAGGTCGTTGGCGTATTCGTGAGTGGCGAGCATAATCGGCTGTTCCCTTCAGCGGATAGAGGCGTCAGTGTAAGTCTCTCGTTTCAATAAGCAATCATCAAAATGCCCTTGGCGTCGAAATCAGAGGCTGCGCGAGCAATGAGAATTCGTCTTGATCTCATTCTCGTGCCGCTTACAATGCCTGCCAGATCGCGACTTCAGAGGTTTTTTCATGGAACTGCTACGGGTGGTTTATCACCAGTATCGTTGGCCATTTCTGGCGGTTATGGCATTGACCATGACCAGCGCCGGCTTAGGCATCGGTATTATTGCGTTTATCAATCAATACCTGATGGACGCCGGCGGCGATGCGTTGGCCGTACTGCCAATGTTTCTCGCCCTGCTGGCATTGCTGATGGCGGTCACGCTGGGATCGCAATTGGCGCTGACGACATTGGGCCATTACTTCGTCTACCGCCTGCGCGGGCAGTTAGTGAAGCGCATCCTGGATACCGATATTGAACGCCTTGAACAGTTAGGCAGCGCCTCATTGTTGGCGAGCCTGTCCAGCGATGTCCGCAATATCACCGTCGCCTTCGTGCGCTTGCCCGAACTGGTGCAAGGGGTGATTTTAACCTTGGGGTCGGCGGCCTATCTGGGGTGGTTATCGCCGAAAATGTTGGCGGTGACGGCGGTGTGGGTCGCCGTCACCGTGGTGGGCAGCGGCTGCCTGGTCTCGCGGGTTTATCGCCATATGGCCAGTTTGCGCGAGTCGGAAGAGCGTCTCTATCATCATTACGAATCGGTGATTGACGGTCGCAAGGAACTGACGTTAAACCGCAAGCGAGCGCAGGCGCTGTACGAACAGACCTATCAACCCGATGCGCAAGCTTACCGCCACCATATCATTCGCGCCGATACCTTCCATTTGAGTGCGCTCAACTGGTCAAATATCATGATGTTAGGCGCGATTGGGCTGGTGTTCTTTATGGCTAACAGCCTGGGATGGGCGGACTCGGCGGTGGCTGCCACCTATTCCCTGACGCTGCTGTTCTTGCGCACGCCATTACTGCAGGCGGTGGGGGCGTTTCCGACGCTGGTCAGCGCCGAAGTCGCCTTCAACAAGCTGAAGACGCTGCACTTGGCCGAGTACCAACCGGCGTTCCCTGTCGCCGCCTGCCGTTCCTGGCAGACGCTGGAGCTGCGTGACGTGGTTTTTCACTATGCAGATAAGGAACAGCAGCCCGGTTTTGCCGTCGGGCCGCTTAATCTGACGCTGCGGCGTGGCGAGCTGGTCTTTTTGATCGGCGGCAACGGCAGCGGCAAGTCAACGCTGGCGATGCTGTTGACCGGATTGTACCGACCGGTGAGCGGCCACATCGTGCTGGATGGCGTCGCCCAGACCGCGGCGGATATGCCGGACTACCGCCGGCTATTTTCGGCGATTTTCACCGATTTTCATCAGTTCGATCGTTTACAAGGGCCGGAAGGCGGTGAACCCGATGCGAAGCTGGTCGCCGCCTGGCTCGAGCGGTTGAATATGAAAAGCAAACTGCAGTTCGACGGCACCAGGGTGACCAATCCGCAACTGTCGCAGGGGCAGCGCAAGCGTCTGGCTTTGCTGCTGGCGGTGGCGGAACAACGTGATATCTTGCTGTTGGATGAATGGGCCGCGGATCAGGATCCGCAATTCCGGCGCATTTTCTATCGTGAACTATTGCCAGAACTGCGTGCGCTGGGCAAAACGGTGTTTGCCATCAGCCATGACGATCACTATTTCGAATACGCCGATCGGTTGCTTGAGATGCGCTCGGGTCATTTACGTGAGCTGACCGGCAGCGAGCGTGAACATGCCAGCCGGGATTCCGTCAGCAGAATCGGTTAACTCACGCCGGCCCGGGCGAGACCAAAGCGGGCCGGTGCTTCTCTTCGTATGACCCCAGTATGTCGTTTCATTTTATCCCCCGCCTTTAGCGCTGTCTGTTGTCGATTTGGCTTACGGCCAGTCAAATAATTGATAGTTGAATTATTTACCAGTGGTTTAATTTTGACCTTTCAAGGTATGACACACTGCACGTTCGTTCGCCTATCAATTCAAGTTATCGCCTGCCGATAACAGTGATATCCACGGTGCCGTTCTTACCAGGGCGGTAATGCAGATCTATGGCTAGCAGCTGTTTTTTAAATTTCCATAGGAAAAAACGACTTTATCGATCGTTAAAACAGATCGATAATTAATGTTTGAATGGTTTAATCTATTGGTTGAGGGCGCTGTGGTGAGCAAGGATGGATCTGATATCAAACGTAGAGCATGGCTGTGTGTGTTTATCGGTAGCGGGCTATTCTGGCTGTTAACCGCCGCCGTGATTTACTGGTTACTGAGTTAGCAGGTTAAGCAGGAAGGCGATTCGTGAACAAAAAGCAGGCTAAAAACCGTGAGGGCGCTGAGCGTCGCGCACCGTCCAAAATTCCGCCGTCATGGGTGCTGAGCGATGAGCAGCGCGCCTTTATTGAAGATTTATGGCAGGACACCGACTCTGAGGCGGCGCGGCCCCCATCGCGCCGCAGCGTTAGCTGATCACGCGGCTGCGGCCGGCCAACGCGCCGAACAGCATTTGCAAGACGGTCAGGCACAGCAGGGCGATCAACGGCCAGCGCCAGCCTTCCGTCAGATCGTGCAGTAAGCCAAATAGGGTGGGCCCCAGCGCCGCTAACAGATAACCGACGGATTGCGCCATACCCGACAGCAGCGTCGCCTGATGATGATGCTGACTGCGCAATCCAAAGAACGACAGCGCCAGCACCAGCGAACTCCCCGCCCCCAACCCGGCAAACGTCAGCCACACCAGTGAACTGGCGGGTTGCACCAATAATCCCCCGACGCCGATGAAGATCAGCAGCGAGCTGCCCAACGCTATTGCCCGCTGATCGCGCGCACGCGGCAAAATCACCACCATGACAAAGTTGGCGACGATTGCCACCACCTGGTAAACGAACAGTTCGAAACCCGCCTGCTGAGCGGAGGTGCCGTGGCTGGCGGCAAAGGCGCTGAACCAGCCGATGATGGTGTAGAAGGCGATCGATTGCAGCCCCATGAACATCGCTACTTGCCAACCCAGTGCGCTGCCCCAGGGAGAGCGATAGCGTTGCAGCTCTGTTGGCTGCGGCTCTTTGGGGACGGGGGTGGCGGAGCGCCGCAGCTGCGGCAGCCACACCAACAGCGCCAGCAGCGCGGGCAAACCCCAACACAGCAAAGAGAACCGCCAGCCGAGGTTGGCCAGGGAGGCCAGTGGCACGGCCAGGCCGGAAGCGATGGCGGCAACCAGTGACATCACCGCCGCATAGGCAGCGATCATCGCGGCGGCGCGATGTGGGAAATCTCTTTTCACCAGCGTTGGCAGCACCACGTTGGCGAAGGCGATGGCGGCGCCGATCAGGACGCTGCCCGGCCAGAGCATGGCGTCTTGCGGCAGGGAACGTAGCACGATACCGCAGACCAGCAGCGCGAGGGCCAGGCCCAGGGTGCGCTCGATGCCGATGCGTTTCGCCAGCGCTGGGGTCAGCGGCGAGAGAACGGCGAACAGGATCAGCGGCAGTGAGTTGATCAGGCCGGCGGCGGTGGCGGACAACGCCAGCTGTTGCTGGATCTGCTCCAGCAGCGGGCCGACGCTGGTCAGGGCGGCGCGCAGGTTGGCCGCGATCAGCATAATGCCGACGATCAGCAAAATAGGGCGGTGTAACCGGCGACGCGGGGTCGCGGTGGACGCTGGGGATGAAGCGGGTTGCGGCATGGGTTCCTCGCACCAGGGCATGCAGTCAATCAGCGCTGCATGGCGTGATGCGTTGATTGACGTTAACGCTTACGTACCGACAAGGGGCCGATATCTGATCGCAAGTGTAGGGAAGATGGCTCGTACTGACAAGGGGATGGCCCGGCGGGATGGTGGCGGTTAATCCCCACCGGCCGCAGGATAATTATCATTATGTGATCCTGGTCACTGAGTGAACTAAAAGTCATGGCGTGGGGCGCACCATGCGCCGCTTTCGCTTTCCGTGCAGCCCACGTCTCAGCGCTCCGGGGGGTAGCGCTCGTCATGGCATTTCATTTTTCTCCCATTCCACTTTTTGCTTTTCGATTCGTTTCGATTCGAAAGGTTTTTTGGCGGTTTTTTTGCTAAAACGGGGCTGTAAGCCCGATCACAATTTCATTGCTTTCGCTTTGCTGTAATGCCAGCGCAGTAGAGCGAAAGCCATCTTCTCCCCGGCGTTGCCGGAAACCTGAGGACCGCTGCTCATGCCAGTGAATACCGCAAAGCGACGTGAACACATCATCGATCTGTTATGCGAGCACGGTAGCGTGCGCGTGGAGCAGCTCAGTAAGCAGTTTGCGGTATCCACGGTGACGATCCGCAACGATCTGCGCTTTCTGGAACGAAAAGGGTGTGCGCTGCGCGCTTACGGCGGAGCAATGCTCAATCAGCAATTCGCTTTCGATCGGCCGTTACGGGACAAAGGGCGGTTGAATCGCGACGTCAAAACGCTGATCGCCAACGCGGCGGCCGGCTATGTGCGCGATGGCGATGCGTTGATCCTCGATTCCGGTTCCACCACCGCGCAGATCGTGCCGTTCCTGAAGGGGCGGCGCGATCTGGTGGTGATGACCAATGCGCTGAACATTGCCTACGAGCTTTCGGGAAACGACGGGGTGGAAGTCATGGTGCTGGGGGGCAGCGTGCGCCGCAACTCTTACTCGCTCTACGGTCCGGCTGCCGAGCAGCAATTGCGTCAGTACCGCTTCGACAAACTGTTTTTGGGCGTCGACGGGTTCGATCTGAGCGCCGGCATCACCACGCCTCACCCCGGTGAGGCGCACCTCAATCGCGTGATGTGCGAGGTGGCACGCGAGATTATCGCGGTGGCGGATGCCAGCAAATTCGGTCGCAAGAGCTTTTGCATGATTCGCGAAGCCGGACAAATCCATCGGCTGATCACCGACAGCCGTCTTCCGGACGATTACGAGCGGGCGTTAACCGAGCTGGGCGTGGAGGTCATCATCGCCGATCGGTAGCAGGGCGCCTGCATGGGGGCTTCATGCAGCAGTTGTTACAGCTTGTCGAGCAGCACAAGGCCGGTATGCCGGTCGGGATCTTTTCCGTCTGTTCCGCCCATCCCTGGGTTCTGAAGGCCGCGCTGCGGCAGGCCAAAGCGCGCGGCACGCCGGTATTGGTGGAGGCGACGTCCAACCAGGTTAATCAATTCGGCGGCTATACCGGCCAAACGGCGGCCCAGTTCCGCGATGCGCTGTGGCGCCTGGCGGATGAAGTGGGCCTGGCGCGCGAGCGCGTGTGGCTGGGTGGCGATCACCTGGGGCCCAACGCTTGGCAAGATCGCCCGGCTCAGGAGGCGATGGCGCTGGCGGAAACCTTGATCGACGATTACGTTCGCGCCGGATTTCGCAAAATTCACCTCGATTGTTCCATGTCGTGCGCCGGCGATCCCTCGCCCCTGGGGGATGCCACGGTCGCCGAGCGTGCGGCGCGCCTGTGCGCGGTGGCGGAGCGGGCCTGGGCGCAGAGCGGCGGCGAAGCGCCGGTCTATGTAATCGGCACCGAAGTGCCGGTCCCGGGCGGCGCGCAGGAGGCGCTGGCGGGTCTGCAGGTCACCACGCCGCAGGCGGTGGCGCAAACGCTGGAAACGCACCGCATCGCCTGGCAAAAAGCCGAGCTGAACGATGCCTGGCAGCGAACTATCGCGCTGGTGGTACAGCCGGGCGTCGAGTTCGATCACTACAGCGTTGAGCATTACCAACCGCAGCGCGCCGACGCATTGAGCCACTTCATCGAAAGGCAGCCGGGCATGATCTATGAAGCGCACTCTACGGACTACCAACCACCGCAGGCCTACCGCCAACTGGTGCGCGATCACTTCGCCATCCTGAAGGTGGGGCCGGCGCTGACCTTCGCGCTGCGCGAAGCGCTGTTCGCCCTCGATCGCATCGAGCGTGAATGGCTGGGGGAACGCCAGTCGGCGCAGCTGTGCGCCACGCTGGAGCAGGTGATGCGCGAGCAGCCGCAGCAGTGGAGCCGCTATTACCACGGCACGCCGCACCAGCAGTATCTCGATCGCCACTACAGCCTGAGCGATCGGGTGCGTTACTACTGGCCACAGCCGCAGGTGCAGCAGGCCGTCGACGGGTTGCTGGACAACCTGCGCCGCAGCCCGGCACCGCTGGCGCTGCTCAGCCAGTACCTGCCGGATCAGGCGCGGGCGCTGAACGCCGGCGAATTAAGCGCCGATCCGCAGGAGTGGGTGCTGCATAAAGTGACGCAGGTGCTCGACGATTACCACGCCGCCTGTTACCCGGAGGGCCGCTGACATGCCGAACATTTTAATGACCCGCATCGACAATCGCCTGGTGCACGGCCAGGTGGGTGTGACCTGGACCAATACCCTCGGCGCCAACCTGGTGGTGGTGGCCAACGACGAGGCCGCCGCCGATCCGGTGCAGCAGAACCTGATGGACATGGTGGTGGCGGAAGGGGTGCAGACCCGCTACTTCACGCTGCAGAAAACCATCGACGTGATCCACAAGGCGGCGGACAGGCAGAAGATTTTTCTGGTGTGCAAAACACCGCAGGACGTGTTGACGCTGGTGCGCGGCGGGGTGCCGATCCGTTTCGTCAACGTCGGCAATATGCACTTCGCCGAGGGGAAGCGGCAGGTGCACAAAACGGTGTCGCTGGACGACGGCGACGTGGCCGCGTTCCGCGCGCTGGCGGCGCTGGGCGTGGAGTGCGAAGTGCGCCGGGTGCCGGATGAGGCGGGTGAGGCGATCGGCAAATTGCTCTTTTGAGCCTGGGGGGAAACATGTTGACGGATGCGTTATTGATTGCGCTGTTGGCCGGATTGGCGGGGGTTGACCTGTTCGACGGTCTAACCCACTTCCACCGGCCGGTGGTGATGGGGCCGCTGGTGGGGCTGATTTTGGGTGACGTCTACACCGGCTTGCTGGTGGGCGGGACGCTGGAGCTGGTGTGGATGGGGATGGTGCCGCTGGCGGGCGCCCAACCGCCGAACGTGGTGATCGGCGGGGTGATCGGCACCGCGTTCGCCATTCTGACCAAGGCCGATCCTAAAGTGGCGATCGGCGTGGCAGTGCCGTTCTCGATTGCGGTGCAGGGCTGCATCACGCTGCTGTTTACGCTGTTCTCACCGATGATGCACCGCTGCGATCGTATGGTGAAAGAGCTGAACTGGCGCGGCATAGAACGGGTGAACTATCTCGGCATCAGCATTCTGTTCATCTTCTATTTCGTGGTGGCGTTCCTACCGATTTACTTCGGCGCCGACGCGGCCAGCGCCATGGTGCAGAAAGCGCCGGGCTGGCTGCTGGACGGGCTGGCGGTGGCGGGCGGCATGATGCCGGCGATCGGTTTCTCGCTGCTGATGAAGGTGATGATGAAAAAAACCTACGTGGCTTATTTTATCCTCGGTTTCATCTCGGTCACGTTCCTCAAGCTGCCGATCCTGGCAGTGGCGCTGGGCGCCCTGGCGATCGCTTTGATTGATTTCTTCAACACGCAACGCGGCGCGGCAGAGGCGACCGCCCGGCCCGCTCCGCAGGAGGACGCCGAAGATGGCATTTAACGATTCCGACGATCTGCTGGCGCAAAAGGCCGAGCAGCGCATGGCGCAGGCGCTGGCCACCAGCCAGGTGGAGCAGGACGACTATCTGGACAGCCAGCCCGCCGAGGCGCTGACGCGCGGCGACATCAACCGCATGGCCTGGCGTTCGCTGCTGCTGCAGGCGTCGTTCAACTATGAACGCATGCAGGCGGGCGGCTGGCTGTATCAGCTGATCCCTGGGCTGCGCAAGATCCACCGCAACCCGCAGGATCTGGCCAACTCGATGAAGATGCACATGGAATTTATCAACGTGCACCCGTTCGACGTCACCTTCCTGTCCGGCCTGGTGCTGGCGATGGAGCAGAACAAGGAGAAAATCTCCACCATTCGCGCGGTGAAAGTGGCGCTGATGGGGCCGCTCGGCGGTATCGGCGACGCGCTATTTTGGCTGACGCTGCTGCCGATCTGTGCCGGGATAGGCGCTTCGCTGGCGTTGGAAGGGAGCTTGTTCGGGCCTATCGTCTTCCTGCTGCTGTTCAACCTGTTTCATTTCGGCCTGCGTTTTGGGCTGGCGCACTACGGCTATCAGGCCGGCACCAGCGTGCTGGCGCTGCTGAAGACCCACACCCGGCGCATTTCTCACGCCGCGTCGATCGTTGGCATGACGGTGATCGGCGCGTTGGTGGCGTCGTATGTGCACCTGTCCACGCCGCTGGTAATGCATGCCGGCAAGGCCAGTGTGGCCTTGCAGACCGACGTGCTGGACAAGTTGATGCCCAATTTATTGCCGCTGTGTTTCACGCTGCTTATTTTCTTCCTGATGAAGCGCGGATTCTCACCGGTGAAGCTGATAGGCGTCACCGTAGCGATTGGCGTAGTGGGCAAATTTATCGGCATTTTGTGAGGAGCGAGCGATGCCAGGCATTGTGATTACCGGCCACGGCGGTTTTGCCACCGGGCTGTTGCAGGCGGTGGAACAGGTGGTGGGGCCGCAGCGGCACTGCGCGGCGGTTGATTTCCCCGAACAGATGAGTACCGCGCAGCTCAGGGACGCCCTACGCTCGGCGCTGGCTGCGGTGATGCAGCCGGACGGCGTGGTGTTCCTGACCGATATGCTCGGCGGTTCGCCGTTTCGCAGCGCCTGCGAACTGGCGGATGAGCAGGGCGATTGCGAAGTGCTCACCGGCGTCAATATGCAGCTGGCGGCGGAAATGATGCTGGAGCGCGACGGGTTGAGCCTGGATGAGTTTCGCGAGGTGGCGCTGGCGTGCGGCAAACGGGGCCTGACCAGCCTGTGGCATGAGCGCCGCCGAGTGAAGTGCGAAGACGTGCAGACCGACGGCATCTGAACGAACGCCGGGCGCGGTAGCGCCCGGCTCTGCGGGTTATACCGGCAGCGGGCTCAGCGCCAGGCGCGCCGGTTGATCTTCGCTGCGGCTGAAGCGCCAGCAGGTCTGGTGGTACTTCGCCACGCTGTTGCGGTGCGCCACGCTGATCAGCGTCACGTCCGGCAGTTCATCCACCAGCAGGCAGTACATCAGCTGCTCGGTTTCGTCGTCCAGCGCGCTGGTAGCCTCGTCGAGGAACAGGATGTTCGGGCGGATCAACAGGGCGCGGGCGAACGCCAGCCGCTGTTGCTCACCCGGCGACAGGCGATGGCTCCAGTTGGCGGCGGTATCCAGCCAGCGCTGCAGGTGCTTCAGGCGGCAGTTTTCCAGCACCCGCATCAGCTGTTCGTCGCTGTATTCTGACGCCAGGCTCGGGTAGCTCAGCGCCTCGCGCAGCGTGCCGATCGGAATGTAGCTGCGCTGGGGCAGGAACAGCGTGTTGGCGTTGGCCGCCACCCCGATGGCGCCCGCGCCGTAAGGCCAGATACCGGCGATGGCCCGCAGCAGCGTCGACTTGCCGCAGCCGGAAGGGCCGACGATCAGCAGGCGATCGCCGCGTTGCAGCGTCATCTCGGCGCCGGCCAGCAGCGGCTGACCATCGGGCAAGTTCAGGCTGAGGTTATCCAGTGTTAACGGGTGGGCGGTCTCTTTCCGCAGCTGAATGCCGCGCGGCTGATGGTGAACCTGATCGACGGCGGCGTTGAAGCCGGCCAAACGGTTAACGCAGGCTTTCCAAGTCGCCAAATCGTTAAACGCGTCGATAAACCACGACAGCGCCCCCTGTACCTGGCCGAAGGCCGAGGCGATCTGCATCAGGCCGCCCATCTGAATGGCGCCGGAGAAGTAGCGCGGCGCGGCCACCAGCAGGGGAAACACGATGGCGAACTGGCTGTAGAAGTTGGTGGCAATGTTCAGCCGCCGGGTGATGCGCATAATTGCCCACCAGTTGCTGCGAATGGTGTCAAAACGATCGCCTAGCTGCTGTGCCTCGCGCGGTTCGCCGTGGTACAGCGCGATGGCGTCGTTGTTTTCGCGGATGCGGATCAGGCCGAAACGGAAGTTCGCCTCGTACCGTTCCTGGTTGAAGCCCAGCATGACCAGCGGTTTGCCGACCCACCAGATCAGCAGCGATCCCAGCACCGCATACAGCAGCGCGAACCACACCATATAGCCGGACAGCGTGATGGCGTGCTGACCGAGCGCGAAGGTCATCGGCCCGCTGACGTGCCATAAAATGTCGATAAAGGAAAACAGCGTCACCAGGCTGGAGAGCAGCCCGAGTGACAGCGACAGGGTATATTGGGTCAATACGTTGAGATCTTCCGCGATACGCTGATCGGGGTTATCGACGATCTGTTGCTGCTCGGTGTGATAATACGCCTGGTGCGCCAACCACTTCCCCATGAACTTTTCCGTCATCCAGCGCCGCCAGCGCATCTGTAGCCCCTGGGTGAGGTAGATCTTGTAGACCGCCAACACGATAAAAATCAGCGCCAGATAGGTAAAGCGCCACAGCTGCGCCTTGAATACCGGGTAATTTTTGTTCTGCAACGCATCGTAGAACACCTGGTTCCACTGGTTGATCAGCACGCTGATATAGACCAGGCCGAGTGACAGGATGACGATGGCGATCAGCATCATCCAGGCGCGCCATCGTTCCTCCGACACCCAAAAGGGTTTGATCAGCTGCCACACGGCGTGTTTCTGCAAGGGGGTTGCGTTCATAACGGCTCGATAATTGCGGTATTTCGTTCAGCATGGGCTGCGGGCCGGTAACAAACAAACCGCGACTGTAAGCAGTTTTAACTCCGCTAACCGTTTGAAATAAAGCGGCTGAATCGCCGGCAGCGTGCAGCTGGGCGCAATTGCGGCATACACTCCGGCGCCGGGCGGTTATACTGGCGCCGAATTTTTGCAGAAAGGATAAACGATGAAGGCTTGGTTTCCTCTGTTGCTGACCTGCGGCGTCTTCGCCAGCGCCCGGGCCTGGGCGCACATTGACGAGCCGGACATCGCCGCCGACTGCCAAAAGGTGGCGAGCTACGCCGAACTGGGAAAAAAGGCCTATCAGCGGCAGGATTACGCTAAAGCCGCCGACATCTTTCGCGATCAGGCGGCTTGGAGCGAGTTTTGCGGCCTGAGCGAGCAGGCTGTCGCCACGGCTTACAACAACGTGGCGTTGTCGCTGATGCACGCCGGCGAATTGCTCAAGGCGCAGGCCTATCTGGCGCTGGCGCCGCACGATGACAAATCGCAGCACAACATGAGCCTGTTGCGCCAACGCCTGGCGCAGTGGCCACAGCCGCAGGGGCCGGCCGGCGTGTATTGGCAATACGCCGGGCGCGGCGTGTGGAGCGAAGTGACGGTGAAGCCGCAGGGCGAGCGGTGGCTGATTGATTTTTCCGGCTACGCCATGCCGCAGATGGGGTTGTATTACGGGCCGAACATGGGCGATTTCACCGCCGAGCTGCCCATTGAGCACGGCAAGGCCGTCTACCATCAGCATGACTCGGAAAGCGCGCAGGTCTGCGACGTCATGCTGGAGTTTGGCGAGCAAGCGCTGGAGATGCATACGCGGGGGGATTGCGGGTTCGGTCACAACGTGCGGGCGGAAGGGCGGTTCGTGCGGGTCGAATGACCCGCCCCGGCGATCGGGGCGAGAAGGGTTACGCCAGCGCGGCGGCGCCCAGCAGGTTTTTCCAGGCTTCCACATTGCCCAGATAGTTGCCGGCCGGCAGCAGATGCAGGCGGCCTTCGCTATCCTGCAGCGCAAAGGTCGGGAAGCCCTGGCCTTGCACTTTGGCGAGCAGCGCCCGGCTTTCCGCGATGTGTTGCGCGGTCGGCGCGCCGCTGCTAAAGCGCATTTCGGCGATAAACGCCGCCGAAGGCAACCCCAGCTCTTTCGCCAACGCTTCCAGCACCGGCGTGTCGGCGATGCGCCGGCCTTCCTGGTAGTGCGCCCGCTGAATGCGGTGCAGCATGTCCAGCCCGCGTCCCGCCAGTTTCTCCGCCGCCAGGATTGCGGTGATCGGCGGCTCGGAATCCATCACTGCCGTGGTGTCGCGCAGCAGGCCGTTGAAATAGGCTTCGCCAAAAGGCTGGCCCGTCATCTCGGCGATACGTTTGTCGTGCGGAATGACGTAGTTGCGCCATTCGTCGGTGATTTGGCGGCGGTTGTTGCCGGTCATCATGCCGCCGGCGTGCGGCACGACCTTCAGCCCGGGGAGGCTCTGAGCCGCTTTCACCAGCGGCGTGGCGCCGTAGCACCAGCCGCACAGCGGATCGAAAATGTAATGCAGAGTGGTTTCGGTCATTTTTACTCCTCGCTTGGCGCGCGGCAGTTCACCGCGGCGCCAGGGCTGGTTCAATCACGCAGGGGCGCTTATTGCGGCCACTTCATCTCGCCTTTCAGCACTTTTGCGCTCAGTTCCAGGCTCGATTCGTCTTTCAGCGTCGGGTAGTGCTTTTTCATCGCTTCAATCAGCGCGGCGGAATCTTTGGCCTTCGGCAGTTCGGCTTCCAGCGTGGTCAGGTATTTTTGGGTAAAGTGCACCGATGCCAGCGTTTGCGCGGCGCCCGGCAGGAAGTGACCCGGTACGACGACCTGCGGCTTCAGCGCTTCGATATTTTTCAGCGTCTGCTGCCAGTGCTGGCGCGATTCCACGCTCTGGTTGTCGGCGATCCACGGATGGATATTGTCACCGGCGACCGCGACGCCGCCCACGACCGCTTTCAGCGCCGGGATCCACACGAAGGTGCGATCGGGGGTCGGGCCGTTCAAGCCTTTCACTTCCACTTTCTGGCCGTCGATGGTGAAGCTATCGCCTTGCAGCGGCTGCGGCACGATCACGGTTTTTGGCGCGTTGTCTTTCAGGATCGGGCCCCAGTAGGCAACTTTACCGTCTTTGGTCGCATTGATGTCTTTGATGGTGCCAGGCGAAGCGATGATTTTCGCCTCCGGGAAGGCCGCCTTGATCACGTCCAGACCGAAATAGAAATCCGGGTCTGAGTGGCTGATATAAACGGTGGTCAGCTTCTTGCCGGTCGCCTTGATCTTTTTCACCAGCTCTTCAGCATCATTACGCTGGAACTGAGCGTCGATCAGCGCCACTTCGTGTTTGCCGCTGACGATTTCGGAAGACACCGGGAACACGCTTTTTTCGCCCGGGTTATACACTTCCATGGTCAGGGTATCGGCAGCGGTGGCGTAAGTGCTCAGGGTGGCGACGCCGGTGAAGGCCAGAGTTAACAGTGATTTCTTAAACATGGGCAGAGGTCCTTAGGTATCGGTTAATGTTGTAATGATGTTAGGTTGCATAAAGCGATAGAAAAACCGGATAATAAGCAATTATTCGTTGCATAAATCGGACTAATCATGGATCGCATTACCGCCGCTGAGGTTTTTGTCACCATCGTCGATCGCGGCAGCATGATCGCCGCCGCAGAAACGCTGGAGATGTCGCGCGCGATGGTCACGCGCTATCTGGCGCAGATGGAGCAATGGGCCGGGGCGCGTTTACTGCATCGCACTACCCGTAAGCTTAGTCTGACCGACGCCGGGGAGCGTACTTTGGAGCGCTGCCGACAAATGTTGGCGCTGGCGGGGGAAATCGATCTGGTGGAGGAAGGGCAGAGCGACGAACTGCGCGGCCTGCTGCGCATCACCTGTTCGCAATCGCTCGGACAAACGGCGCTGGTGGGGGCCGTCGCTCAGTATCTGAAGCGCCACCCGCAGGTGGCGGTCGATCTGCAGATGAACAACCGGGCGGTGAACCTGGTGGAAGAGCGCATCGATCTGGCGCTGCGCATCACCAACGAGCTGGATCCCAACCTGATCGCCCGGCCGCTGTCCACCTGCGCATCGGTGGTGTGTGCCGCGCCGGCGTATCTGGCGGCGCACGGCACGCCGCGCCAGCCGCAGGATCTGGCGTTGCACAACTGCCTGACTTATTCCTATTTCGGCAAAAGCCTGTGGCACTTTGACGCTCAGGGGGTGAAATCGGCGGTGGCGGTCAGCGGCAACCTGAGCGCCAACGAGTCGGTGGTGCTGATGGCCGGCACGGTGCAGGGCGCGGGCATTTCCATGCAGCCCTACTATTCGGCGGCGCCGCTGCTGGCCAGCGGCGAATTGGTGGAGCTGCTGCCGGGTTATCGGCCGCAGTCGATGGGCATCTACGGCATCTACACCTCGCGCCGCCAGATGCCTGCCACCTTGCGTACCATGCTGGACTTTCTGGTGGAGTGGTTCGCCAGCGATCCGCAGTGGCAGGTGACGCTGCGCTGAGGCTTCGGCAACATTCCCACGCCGTTTTCACCGCTTGACGGCAGCGGCTAGGCGAGCGGTGAACAGTGCGGCCTGTTGATGCAAATGGTCGATAAAGGCCGTCACCAGCGCCGACGAAGGGCGGTGTAGCGGCCGGATCAGGCTGACGGTGAACGGTACGTCGATGCTGAAGGATCGCACGTGCACGCCGTTGCCGGCATAGTCGAGCGCCGTCAGCGGGTTAACGATTGACACCCCCACGCCGGCCCTCACCATGGCGCACACCGACGCCGCGCTGTGCGTTTCCATCACCATGCGGCGCTCGACGCCCTGCTCGGCGAACAGCGCATCGAGCAAGTGGCGATAGCTGTCGGTGCTCGACAGGCTGATAAAGTTCTGCCCGGCGAAATCCTGCGGCGTCAGTGGGTCTTTCGCCAGCAAAGGATGGCCCGCCGGCAGCACGCAGACTTCATTCAACGTCATCAGCGTTACCCGCTCGGTGCCCGCCGGCGTCAGGGTGGTTTCCGTCAGCCCGAGATCGTGGCGCTGGGCCGACAACCACTCTTCCAGCAGCGGCGACTCTTGCGGGATCACGCTGAAGCTGACTTCCGGGTAACGTTCGATAAAGGGCCGGCACACCGCCGGCAGCAGCGATTGGGAAAATACCGGCAGGCACACGATCGACAGCTGCGCCTGCTGAAACTGGCGGATGCCGGCGGCGGCGTTGACGATGCGATCGAGGCCGTAATAGGAGCGTTGCACCTCTTCGAACAGCCGTAGGCCCTGCACCGTGGGGGACAAGCGCCCGCGCACCCGGTCGAACAGCTGCAGCCGGATCAGCTTCTCAAAGCGCGCCAGCTCGCGGCTGACGGTCGGTTGCGAGGTTTGCAGCAGGGCCGCCGCCTCGGTCAGGTTGCCGGTGGTCATCACCGCCCGAAAGATTTCTATCTGCCGCAAAGAGATGCTGTGCATGGCAAGGCCGCTCGACTGTAGAGAAAGCCATATCATAAATGAATAGACTGCGGCTAAATAGATATTTTCCACCCAGTTCAGCGTGCGGCACTATGACTCTATCTGCCGTCATTTTCGAATTGGGAATATCGCCATGCCTCGCTCGTTGCACGACACCTCCACCGCGTTGAATGCCGCTAACCTGCTGGCCTTGCCGCAGCGTTTCGGTTGCCCGGTCTGGGCCTATGATGCGGACATCATCAGCCAGCGCATCGCTCAACTGCGCCACTTCGACACCATTCGTTTCGCACAGAAGGCCTGTTCGAACATTCATATTTTGCGTTTGATGCGCGAGCAGGGCGTGAAGGTGGATTCGGTGTCGCTGGGCGAGATCGAACGGGCGCTGCAGGCTGGTTTTCAGCCGGGCGGCGAACCGAGTGAGATCGTGTTTACCGCGGACGTGTTGGATCATGCCACGCTGGCGCGCGTCAGCGAATTGAAGATCCCGGTTAACGCCGGTTCCATCGACATGCTGGATCAGCTCGGCCAGGTTTCCGCAGGGCATCCGGTGTGGCTGCGCATTAACCCGGGATTTGGCCACGGCCATAGCCAGAAAACCAACACCGGCGGCGAAAACAGCAAGCACGGCATCTGGTATGCCGATCTGCCGCAGGCGGTGGAGAAAATCCGCCGCTACGGCCTGAAACTGATCGGCGTGCATATGCACATCGGTTCCGGCGTCGATTACCAGCATCTGGAGCGCGTCTGCGATGCGATGGTGCAGCAGGTGATCGATCTCGGTCATGACATCAGCGCCATTTCCGCCGGCGGCGGCCTGTCTATCCCGTATCAGTACGGCGAAGAGGCGATCGATACCGAACACTATTTCGGTTTGTGGAACCGGGCGCGTGAGCGCATCGCCGCGCATCTGGGGCACCCGGTGCAGCTGGAGATTGAACCCGGGCGTTTCCTGATGGCGGAAGCGGGCGTCTTGGTGGCCGAGGTGCGGGCGGTGAAAAACATGGGCAGCCGCCACTTTGTGCTGGTGGATGCCGGTTTTAACGATCTGATGCGCCCGGCGATGTACGGCAGCTATCACCATATTTCGCTGTTGCCGGCCGATGGGCGTGACACCTCGGGGCAACCGCTGCGCGACACGGTGATCGCCGGGCCGCTGTGCGAATCCGGCGACGTCTTCACCCAGCAGGCGGGCGGCGGCGTGGAAACCCGTGAGCTGCCGCCGGTGCAGATCGGCGATTATCTGGTGTTCCACGATACCGGCGCCTACGGCGCATCGATGTCCTCCAACTACAACAGCCGTCCGCTGTTGCCTGAAGTGCTGTTCGAAAACGGCGAGCCGCGCTTGATCCGCCGCCGCCAAACCATCGAAGAACTGATCGCGCTGGAGCTTATCTGATCAGCGGGCGGGCGCCTGGCGCCCGCTTTACAGCGTCATGCGGCGGTGCTGGCCATTGGGCAATTGCACATCCAGCGATAGCGTGCCGCCCATCGCCTCGATATAGCGTTTGAGCGACGACAGCTTTATTTCGCTGCCGCGCTTTTCCAAATTGGCGACGGAGGGTTGGCTGATGCCGAGCCGCTTCGCCAATTCAACCTGAGAGACCGCCAGCTCTTCCCTCAGCATTGCCAGCCGCAGTTCGAAAATTTCCTTGTCCGCTTTTTGCCTGGCTGCGGCAACGACGGCGGGATCGAGTTTATCGATCAGTTGGGATAAAGGTTTGGCCATCTGTACTACCTCCGGGTTGCCAGATAATGTGAAAACTCCATGGCGGCGATGGGCAACATGCGCTGGTAAAAGCGTTTGTCGCCAGTTTTATCGCCGCCGCACAGCAATACCGCTTGCCGCTGTGGGTCAAAAGCGAAAAACCCTCTGAAAGGGCGCCCGCGATGTTGAACGCGCAGCTCCTTCAACTGCCGGGCCGCGTCGGAAAAATGCAGCGTATCGGCGTGCGGCCGCGCCAACTGCGGGCCGAACGTCTGTAATTTGAAGATCGCCGCCAGGATGCTGGTTTGCTGGGCGTTGTTCAGCGCTAAAAACCAGTCGTCGAACCGTTCGACGGTCACCACTTGCCACATGACACGCTCAGAATATAGCGTTTAGGCTATATAGCGTAAAGGTTATTGTTCGATCAATATGCACGAACGCAGGGAGCGGAAAAAATCCAAAAGCGGGAAATGCGGCGGGCTACGCAATATGAACGCATGGGTGACTGCTCACCCATGCAGCGATGTCATTACGGCTGTTCGTGCGCGTTGTTGAGGGTGGCGACCGAGTGGCGGCGCACCAGCGTCGGGCTGAACATGTTGGTGATTTCCGGCAGCGGTTGCCGGTTGGCCAGCGCCAGGGCCAGCTCTGCCGCCTGGGTGGCCATCGCGACGATAGGGTAGCGAATGGTGGTCAGGCGTGGGCGCAGGTAGCGCGAAATCAACACGTCGTCGAAACCGATCAGCGAAATTTCCCCCGGTACGTCGACGCTGTTATCGCTCAGCACCGACAGCGCGCCGGCGGCCATCGGATCGTTATAGCAGGTAATGGCGGAGAACGAACGGCCGCGGCCGAGCAACTCGGTCATCGCCTGTTCGCCGCCGATCTCGTCCGGTTCGCCATAGGCGATCAGCTTTTCATCCACCGCGATACCGTGTTCCCGCAGCGCGTCGAGATAGCCCTGCAGCCGGTCGGTAGCGTCGGAAATCTGGTGGGTGGAGCAGATGATGGCAATGCGCTGATGCCCTTGCTGGATCAGATGACGGGTCGCCAGCCAGGCGCCGTAGCGATCGTCGAGCGCCACGCAGCGTGTTTCGAAGCCCGGCAGCGTGCGGTTGATCAGCACCATGCCCGGGATCTGTTGCATCCAGCCGCAAAGTTCCTGATCGCTCAGCCTTTTGGCGTGCACCACCAGCGCTTCGCAGCGGTGCCGCACCAGCTGTTCAATCGCCTGGCGCTCTTTTTCGGCGTCGTGGTAACCGTTGCCAATCAGCAGAAAATTATGGGTGGCGTAGGCCACCTGCTCGACCGCTTTGACCATTGCGCCGAAGAAGGGATCGGAAACGTCGGAGACGATCAGGCCCAGCGTCTCGGTGGATTGCTGCGCCAGCGCTCGTGCGTTGGCGTTAGGGTGATACTGCAGTTGTTCCATGGCGGCCAGCACCGCGGTGCGCGACCCTTCGCTGGCCTTGGGGGAATTGTTTATCACGCGGGATACCGTGGCCACGGAAACACCCGCCAGCCTGGCAACATCCTTTATCGTAGCCATATCAGTCAACACATCCTGGGTAATCGCTTACATCCCCCAGTTTTGCGGAAAAAAACCGGGGCCGCAAGCGGTCTCGTGCGCAACTTGTGGCGGCCGTTGCAGAATCTCTTCGAGTCTGTACGCATAACCATCGACGACCGAACGATAGCGCAATTTGTACGTTGGCACTGGCGCCGGGCTGAGGTAACGTCTGTGCATTCCGATTTGCGCCGAGAATGCCATGTCCATTAAACGCTATCCGCAGCTCGCCCATTGGGGCGCTTATACCGCCGTGGTTGAAGACGGTCGGCTTATCCGTTGTGAACCCTTCGTCGACGATCCCGACCCTTCGCCGCTGCTCGATTCCATCGTCCCGATGGTCTACTCCGACAAACGCATTCGCAAACCGGCGGTGCGCCGCTCGTGGCTGCAAAAGCGCGAGGGCAGCGACCGTAAGCTGCGCGGCAGGGAAGATTTCGTCGAGGTGGGCTGGGAGTTAGCGCTCGATTTGGTGGCGGAAGAGAATCGCCGGGTGCGCGATCGCTACGGCGCCTCCGGGCTGTTCACCGGTTCTTATGGCTGGTCGTCGGCCGGGCGGCTGCACCATGCACGCTCGCTGGTGCGGCGGTTCTACTTCGGCGGCGGCGGCGGGGTCGATCAGCAGGGCAACTACAGCTGGGGCGCGGCGCAGTTCTTTCTGCCGTATGTGATCGGCACTTTCTCGCCCTTGACCGGGCGCGTCACCAGTTGGCCGAGCGTGGTGGAGCATTGTGAGTTGTTTGTGGCGTTTGGCGGGCTGGCGCTGAAAAACGCTCAGGTTTCTTCCGGCGGCGCGGCGGAACATGCGCTCAAACCCTGGCTGCAAAAGCTGGCGCATAAGGGCACGCCGGTGATCAACATTAGCCCGATGCGCGACGACTGCCCCGCGTTCGTCAACGCGGAATGGATCCCGATCCGGCCGAATACCGACGTGGCGCTGATGCTGGCGCTGGCTTATGAAATCCAGCGGCTGGGCGCGCAGGATGAAGCCTTCCTGCACAGCCACTGCGTAGGCTATCAACAGCTGGCGGATTACCTGAACGGCGCCGGTGACGGCGTGGCGAAAACCCCCGACTGGGCCAGCGCCATTACCGGCATTCCGGCGGTGCGTATTGCGCTGCTGGCGCGGCAACTGATCGGCGTGCGCAGTTTCATCACCTGCTCCTACTCCGTGCAACGCGCACATCGGGGGGAACAACCGTACTGGATGATGATCGCGCTGTCGGCGATGCTGGGCCAGGTGGGGCTGCCGGGCGGCGGCTTCTCGTTCGGCCACGGCTCGATGAACGGCGTCGGCAACCCGCGCGTCGATACCCCCGCGCCGACCATGCCGGTAGGCGAAAACCCGGCCGGGCTGGCGATCCCGGTGGCGCGCATCTGCGACATGCTGTTGCACCCCGGCGAAGCCTATCAATTTTGCGGCGAGACGCGGCATTATCCGGATATCCATTTGGTGCACTGGGCCGGCGGCAACCCGTTCCATCATCATCAGCAGTTGAATCGGCTGGTGGAGGGGTGGCAGAAGCCGGACACGGTGATCGTTCAAGATATCTGGTGGACGGCGGCGGCCAAAATGGCGGACATCGTGCTGCCGGTCACCAGTTCGCTGGAGCGTAACGACATCGGCGGCTCGTCGCGCGATCGCTACGTGTTGGCGATGCATCAGGCCATTGCGCCGCAGCATCAGGCGCGCAACGATTTCGATATTTTCGCCGATCTGGCGGAGCGTCTCGGCTATCGTGAGCGCTTTACCGAGAATCGCGACGAGCGGGCTTGGATCGAAGCTATCTACCGGCAATGCGGCGCAGCGCAGCAGCGCGCCGGCGTCGCCTGGCCCGAGTTTGAGGATTTCTGGCGCCGGGGCTATGTCGAACTGCCCGCGCCGGCCAAAGAGTTCGTCTTTTTTGAGGCGTTCCGCGCCGATCCGCAGGCTAACCCGCTGCAAACGTCCAGCGGCAAGATAGAGCTGTTCAGCGAGCGGATCGCCGGCTATCGCTACGAAGATTTCGCGCCGCATCCGCAGTGGCGGCCGCCGGTGGAGTGGCTGGGCGCGCCGCAGGCCAAAAACTGGCCGCTGCACCTGATCTCCATTCAACCGAGCGATCGCCTGCATAGCCAGATGGATCCGGCGCCGCTGGCGCAGGGCAACAAGACTGCCGGGCGCGAAACCTTGTACATGCATCCGGACGATGCGGCGCCGCGCGGCGTGGCGGACGGCGCCGAAGTGCTGGTTAGCAACGCACGCGGCAGCTGTCTGGCGGGGGTATCGCTCACCGATGGCGTGACGCGCGGCGTGGTGCTGATGGCGACCGGTGCCTGGTTCGAGCCGGGTTACGACGCGCAGCGCCGACCGGTCGAGCAGGCGGGCAACCCGAACGTGCTGACGCTCGATATCGGCACCTCGCCGCTGACGCAGGGGCCGAACGCCATGAGCTGTCTGGTGGAGGTCAGCGCGCGATGAGTGAAGATTTCACGTCTGGGTCACCGGCTCATCGTTGTTATATTTATTTTATCGTCGCTGCGGGAAGGTTTAAGTTTCATTGAGTTATTACAGCAGATCGCGGGAAATTTACAGCTGGTTGCACTTGGAGCAGAACTCTTGCGATTCGGCGGTAGTTTCCTGCACGCCATCTCTCTAGAGTAGGTGATCCCAGAGGTATTGATTGGTGAGAAATCAGCATACTCTGTATGTTGAAGCCATTTTCAATTGCACCAACCTACGCGGATGCGTAGGTTTTTTTTTGCCTGCCATATAGTATTCTTTTCCCTACAACGATTTACGCCTCCATGGTCAAGGGAGAAGGGCATGATCTTTTCACTGCTGCGCGCGCTGTTTCGCCTGTTGTTTCGGGTTCGGGTCGAAGGGGACGTCCAGCACTTCGAGCGGCAAAAATTACTGATTACGCCGAACCACGTCTCTTTCCTCGACGGCGTGCTGTTAGCGCTGTTCCTGCCGATAAAACCGGTGTTTGCGGTCTATGCCAGCATCGGCGAGAGCTGGTTTATGTGCTGGCTGCGGCCTTACATCGATTTTGTCTCGCTCGATCCTACCAAGCCGATGGCCATCAAGCAGCTGGTGCGGATGGTCGAACAGGGACGGCCGATCGTGGTGTTCCCTGAAGGGCGCATCACCGTGACCGGCGCACTGATGAAAATTTACGACGGCGCGGCGTTTATTGCCGCCAAATCGGGCGCCACCGTGGTGCCGGTGCGGATCGACGGCCCCGAATTCAGCCCGTTCGGCCGTATGGCTGGGGTGTTCAAGATCCGCTGGTTCCCGCAAATCAACATTCGCATCTTGCCGCCAACCACGCTGCCGATGCCGGAGGCGCCGCGTGCGCGCGATCGCCGGGCGTTGGCGGGCGATCGGCTGATGCAGATTATGATGCGGGCGCGGATGGACACGCGCGAACCGCAGACGCTGTTCCATGCCTTGCTGGCAGCGCAGCACCGCTATGGGCGCCGAAAACCGTGTATCGAAGACATCGCTTTCAAAGAAGACAGCTACCAGACGCTGATCAAAAAATCGCTGGGTGTCAGCCGCATTCTGCAACGCTTTACCGCCGAAGGGGAACTCGTCGGGCTGCTGTTGCCGAACGCCACTATCACCGCGGCGGCGATCTTCGGCGCTTCGCTGCGCAATCGCATTCCGGCGATGCTCAACTACACCGCCGGCGCCAAGGGCCTGAACAGCGCGATGACGGCCGCCGGCATCAAGACCATCGTCACCTCGCGCCAGTTTCTGGAGAAGGGCAAGCTGACCCACCTGCCGGAACAGGTGCCGCAGGCTAACTGGATGTATCTGGAAGATCTGAAAGACACCGTCACGCTGGCGGATAAGCTGTGGATCCTGCGTCACTTGCTGCAGCCGCAACGCGCGGCGTTGCCGCAACGCCCGGAGGACGCGGCGCTGATCCTGTTCACGTCTGGATCTGAAGGCCACCCCAAGGGCGTGGTGCATTCGCACGCCAGTCTGCTGGCCAACGTAGAACAAATCCGCACCATCGCCGATTTCACGCCGCGCGACCGCTTCATGTCGTCGCTGCCGCTGTTCCACTCGTTCGGCCTGACGGTGGGGCTGCTTACGCCGCTGATCACCGGCAGCCGCATTTTCCTCTACCCCAGCCCGCTGCACTATCGCGTGGTGCCGGAGCTGGTGTATGACCGTAACTGCACGGTGCTGTTCGGCACGGCGACCTTCCTTAACAACTATGCGCGCTTCGCGCATCCGTATGATTTTGCCCGCCTGCGCTATGTCGTGGCCGGTGCGGAGAAACTGGCGGACAGCACCAAACAGATCTATCAGGACAAATACGGCATCCGCATTCTGGAAGGCTATGGCGTGACCGAGTGCGCGCCGGTGGTCTCGATCAATGTGCCGCTGGCGACCAAGGTGGGCACCGTCGGCCGCATCATGCCGCAGATGGAGGCGCGCCTGATCGCGGTGCCGGGTATTGATAACGGCGGCCGTCTGCAGCTGAGGGGGCCGAATATCATGAAAGGCTATCTGCGGGTTGAGCGCCCCGGCGAACTGGAGCCGCCGGCGGCGGAAGATGCGAATGGTGTACTGCAGCCGGGCTGGTATGACACCGGTGATATCGTCAGCCTGGATGAGCAGGGTTACTGCACCATTCGCGGCCGCGTGAAACGCTTCGCCAAGCTGGCGGGTGAGATGGTGTCGCTGGAGAGCGTCGAACTGCTGGCGCAACGGCTGTCGCCGGAAAAACTGCATGCCGCCACGGTCAAAGGCGACAGCAGCAAGGGGGAGGCGTTGGTGCTGTTCACCACCGATCCCGCTATTACCCGCGAGGCATTGCTGCGGGTGGCGCGTGAACTGGGTAGCCCGGAGCTGGCGGTGCCGCGCGATATTCGCCTGCTGAAAACGCTGCCGGTGCTCGGCAGCGGCAAACCCGATTTCGTCACCCTGCGTCATATGGCCGAACAGCCGGAGAGTGCCTGATGAATCCTTCGACCGAGTCCCCTTTGTTGTCACGCGGCATGATCGCGGTGATCAGCGCACAGTTCCTCTCGGCGTTCGGCGACAATGCGTTGCTGTTCGCCACGCTGGCGTTGATCAAGCAGCAGCTGTATCCAGACTGGAGCCAGCCGATCCTGCAGATGGCCTTTGTCGCCACCTATATCATTCTGGCTCCATTCGTCGGGCAGATCGCCGACAGCTTTGCCAAAGGGCGGGTGATGATGTTCGCCAACGCCCTAAAATTGGCGGGAGCGTTGGTGATCTGTTTTGGGGGGAACCCGTTCCTGGGTTACAGCCTGGTCGGCGTGGGGGCCGCCGCATATTCACCGGCCAAATACGGCATTCTGGGCGAGATCACCAGCGGCGAGAAACTGGTCAAGGCTAACGGCCTGATCGAGGCCTCGACCATCGCGGCCATTCTGACCGGTTCGGTGGCCGGCGGTATTCTGGCGGACTGGCATGTGGTCGCGGCGCTGGCGGCCTGCGCCTTGGTTTACGCGGGGGCAGTGGTCGCCAACCTGTATATTCCGCGTCTGGCGGCGGCGCGCCCGGGGGCTTCATGGCGGCCGCGGGCCATGACGAACAGTTTCTTTACCGCCTGCGTTACGCTGTGGCGCGATGGGCAGACGCGTTTCTCCCTGATCGGCACCAGCCTGTTTTGGGGGGCCGGCGTGACGCTGCGTTTTCTGCTGGTGCTGTGGGTGCCGGTGGCGCTGGGTATTGCCGATAATGCCACGCCGACGCTGCTGAACGCCATGGTGGCCGTCGGCATCGTGGTGGGCGCCGGCACCGCCGCGCGCTTCGTCACGCTGGAGACGGTGAAACGCTGTATGCCGGCCGGGATCCTGATCGGCGTCGCGGTCGCGGTGTTTGCGCTGCAAACGACCATGCTCAATGCCTACGTCTTGCTGGCGATCATCGGCATGCTGGGAGGCTTCTTCGTCGTACCGCTCAACGCGTTGCTGCAGGAGCGGGGCAAACATTCGGTCGGCGCCGGCAATGCGATCGCGGTGCAAAACCTGGGTGAAAACGCCGCCATGTTGCTGATGCTGGGCCTGTATTCTTTGGTCGTGAAGCTGGGCGTGCCGGTAGTGGGCGTCGGCGTAGGGTTTGGCGTGGTGTTTGCGCTGGCGATTTGCGCGTTGTGGTGGTCGCAGCGGCGGTGAAACGGGGCGCAGCCAGGCTGCGCCCTCAGGGTATTAAGGTGCCGGAATGGTAAACCGGGTGTGGATTTCTTCGAGCGCCTGCAGCACGTCCTCATCCAGAATCACGTCGAGGCTGTCGAGGTTGATTTTCAACTGCTCCACCGAGGTGGCGCCCAACAGGGTGCTGGCGACGAACGGCTGCTGACGCACGAAGGCCAGCGCCATCTGCGAAGGGTCCAGCCCGTGTTTTTTGGCCAGCGCCACGTATTCGGCGATCGCCAGCTGGGTTTGCTGCCCTGAATAACGATTGAAGCGGGTGAACAGCGTATTGCGCGCACCGGCCGGTTTAGCGCCGTTGAGGTATTTACCGCTCAGGGTGCCGAACGCCAGGCTGGAATAGGCCAGCAGTTCTACCCCTTCGTGCTGGCTGATCTCGGCCAGGCCAATCTCAAAGCTGCGGTTCAGCAGGCTGTACGGGTTTTGGATCGACACGATGCGCGGCAGTTCGTGTTTCTCCGCCAGCTGCAGATAGCGCATCACGCCCCAGGGCGTTTCATTGGAGACCCCGATATAGCGGATCTTGCCGGCGCGCACCTGCTCGGTCAGCGCCTCCAGCGTTTCCAACAGCGTGACCGTGGCTTTGTCATCGGTATATTGATAGTTGAGTTTGCCAAAGCAGTTGGTGGCGCGCTGCGGCCAGTGCAATTGGTAAAGATCGAGATAATCGGTATTCAGCCGCTTGAGGCTGGCGTCCAGCGCGGCGCGGATGTTTTTGCGATCCAGCGCCTGCTGCGGACGGATGCTGCTGTCGGTACCGCGCACCGGGCCCGAGACTTTGCTGGCCAGGACGATTTTTTCGCGATTGCCGCGCGCTTTGATCCAACTGCCGATATAGCTCTCGGTCAGGCCCTGGGTTTCCGGGCGGGGCGGTACCGGGTACAGTTCGGCGGTGTCTATCAGGTTCACGCCTGCGGCCAATGCATAGTCCAGTTGCGCATGGGCGTCGGCTTCGCTGTTCTGTTCGCCAAAGGTCATGGTGCCCAGTCCCAGCACGCTCACTTCTAAAGAACTGTGGGGAATACGGTGGTATTGCATTAACGGCCTTCCTTTCTTGTTAGCGCTGACGGGCCGTGCGGCCCGGTGAAACAGGAGCCCAATTCAGAAGACGGCGCAAAGTCCGTCGGGCGGCGATGTCGCCTTTCCTGACTATAACCAAGCGGTGAAGATGGGGGAAGCGGATTCCGTGCGGACACGAATGAGGGCTACCGCGCTCGAGCGGGCGATAGCCGGCGTGCGGTGATTAGCGTTCGATAACCTGGGAAACCTGATCGCCGTTGATCTGGCGGTGGTTGCCTTTCTCATCTTTATAACTGATGAGTCCGGTGTCTGTGTCGATCTCTGGTTTGCCTTGCGTCAGGATCATGTTGCCGTCTTTGGTCGCCATGACGTAGTCGCTGGAACATCCCGCCAAACCGGCGGCCATCACCAGCGCAGACACTGCCATTACCCACTTTTTCATCCTGCGGATCCTCGATTATGCAGAAAACAATGTTCTTTCAAGATTAGCAAACTCTTGGCCGGGGGCGTCTCAGATAAGTCTTTATCTGATAAGAAAAAGTGAAATGAGGGGGCAACGAAACGGCGGAAGCCGCCTATGGCGGCCTCCGCGTAGGGTTATTCCGGCGAACGGTTTTTCTTGCTGCGCATCAGATTGAGCGCCTCTACCGACATGGAGAAGAACATGGCGAAGTAGATGTAGCCTTTCGGCACGTGCACCTGGAAGCTTTCCAGCATCAGCGTGAAGCCCACCAGGATCAGGAACGCCAGCGCCAGCATTTTTACCGACGGATGGCGATTGACGAATTCGCCGATCGGCCGGGCGGCGAACATCATCACGCCGACGGCGATCACCACCGCCGCCATCATGATGAACAGATGGTCGGAGAGGCCCACGGCGGTAATCACCGAGTCCAGACTGAAGATGATATCCAACAGCATGATTTGCACGATCGCGCCGAAGAAGCTGTGCACCTTGGTGTGGTGCTCTTCTTCCGACCCTTCGATGGTTTCGTGGATCTCTTTGCTGGCTTTCCAGATCAGGAACAATCCCCCCAGCAGCAGGATCAAATCGCGGGCGGAAATAGAGTGATCCAGCACGGTGAACAGCGGGTGCGTCAAGCGGATCACCCAGGCTATGGAGGCCAACAGCGCCAGACGCATAATCATGGCGGCGGCCAGCCCGAGCCGGCGAGCTTTGTTCTGTTGCGCTTTGGGCAGCTTGGCCACCACCAGCGACAGAAAAATGATGTTATCAATACCCAGTACGATCTCAAGAATGGTTAGCGTACCTAACGCTAACCAGGCATTGGGATCCATAATCCATTCGAACATTGCCCGACACACCTTAATACTAAATAAATGCAAAGTGTGAATTATACGCGTTTATCGCGGCGCTGACAGGGTTAGCTAAACCAGAGTTAAACGAAATCGCCTAGATTGAGAAATGTCTTGCCAGCAGCGCGCCGGTAAAACCCTTTTTCAGATAGAAACCGCGCGGCAGCGTCATGATAGGTTGCCCCTGTTCGCCGATGGCTTCGGTGAGCGCCTTGTTGTTGGCCGCTTTGGGGCGCAGTTGCAGCACTTCGCCGTGGCGCGCGGTGATGCGTTCTACGTGACCGAGCACGATCAGATCCATCAGTTCTTCCCAATCGCGGCGCAACCTCTCTTCTTCTGCCGCGCTCGGGCTCCACAGCAGCGGCGAACCGACGCGGCGCTGGGCTAGCGGGATCTGCCGTTCGCCTTCTACCGGTATCCATAACACGCGCGCCAGCTTGTGGCGAACGTGGCTGCTGGCCCAGGTGACGCCGCTGTTGCCGGTGAGCGGGGCGACGCAGACAAACGTGGTTTCCAGCGGTTTGCCGGCGGCGTCGACAGGAATGGTTTTCAGCTCAATGCCCAGCTCGGGAAAATCCTGTTCCGGTTTGCTGCCGGCCATGGCGCCGAGATACAGCTCCAGCAGCATGCCCACCCAACCCTTATCGCGTTTCAGATCCTTGGGGATCGGCAATTGCGCACGGGCGGCCAGTTCACCAAAGCTGAAGCCGGCCAGCGCCTGAGCGCGCTCGAACAGCTGCCGTTCATTTTCCGGCGGGGGCGGCAAAGGGGATAAAAATGCCATAAATCAAGCCTGTCGAATTTGGTTGAAAAATGTACTGCAATTATACGCGGCGAGCGATAACCGCTGTCGCCTGGGGAAAAGAATAATAGTAGCATGATTTTACATGACTTTTTTTCTTTCCTTACGTGGCCGACAATACACTCACGGGGCTTGTTCACCTGAAGCCACCGACAATAAACAGGATCTTACACCTATTTATCCACAGATTTATGGGATAACCCAAATTTTTGCCGATCACTGGTTCAATTTACAGCCTTGACTCAGGCGGTTTTTTACGAATTTGTCCGTTTTGTGCGTAACTTGCCCGCATAATCTGTGGATAAAAACGGCGTTGGTGGATCTTTCGCCAGGGTAAGATCCTTACCGTGCATAGATCACATTTTTGACCTGTTCACCAGTGCGTGTTGTTGGTTAATTATATGTTTTTAAAGTAAATGTGTATTTTTCGGTATGAGGGGATATTTGAGGGTGTGAGAGTTTTACCGGCTTATCCCTCGAGTTCTGCACACACCTATCCACAGAAAAAGTGAATAAAACCGGCTTAAAAGGCTGGGGTATGTTTATAACTTTGCCTATATCTGTGAGTTATCCCAATGTTATCCGGCCCGCAGCACCGTAAAGCAGTGGTTTACCGCCTGTAGCTTGTGTGAAACAATCAGGACATCTATGCGAATTTAAGCTTATCGAGGTAGTCCGGTGATCGATGATGATGGCTACCGCCCGAATGTTGGTATCGTAATCTGTAATCGTCAGGGGCAGGTCTTATGGGCCCGCCGTTACGGTCAGCACTCCTGGCAGTTTCCCCAAGGTGGGATTAACCCTGGCGAAACTGCGGAGCAGGCGATGTACCGTGAGCTGTTCGAAGAAGTGGGGCTGAGTAAAAAGGATGTGCGCATCCTGGCTTCGACCCGCAACTGGTTGCGCTATAAATTGCCGAAACGTTTGGTGCGTTGGGACACAAAGCCGGTTTGTATCGGCCAAAAGCAAAAATGGTTTTTGTTGCAGCTACTGTGCAATGACGCTGATATCAATATGCAGCGCAGCAGCACGCCGGAGTTCGACGGTTGGCGCTGGGTGAGCTTCTGGTATCCGGTGCGCCAGGTGGTGTCGTTCAAACGCGACGTTTACCGCCGGGTGATGAAAGAATTCGCCGTGACCGTGATGCCGATGCAAGAGCAGGCGGCGCCGCGGCAGGCCCCCGCTTATCGCCGAAAGAGAGGTTAAGTTAAGCCGACTATGCTCACGCGCTTGCGAGAAATTGTAGAGAAGGTGGCCGCGGCGGCCAGTCTGACGGATGCGCTGGATCTGCTGGTCAATGAAACCTGTCTGGCGATGGACACCGAAGTGTGTTCCATCTACCTGGCGGACAACGATCGCCGCTGCTACTACCTGATGGCCACGCGCGGTCTGAAAAAGCCGCGCGGGCGCACTATCGCATTGGCGTTTGACGAGGGCGTCGTCGGGTTGGTCGGCCGCCGGGCCGAGCCTATCAACCTGGCCGATGCTCAAAGCCATCCCAGTTTCAAATATGTCCCTCAGGTGAAAGAGGATCGTTTCCGATCCTTCCTCGGGGTGCCAATCATTCACCGGCGCCAGCTGTTGGGCGTGCTGGTGGTGCAGCAGCGTGAGCTGCGCCAGTTCGACGAAAGCGAAGAGTCTTTCATGGTCACCCTGGCCACGCAGATGGCCGGGATCCTGTCACAGTCGCAGCTTAACGCCATTTTCGGCCAGTATCGCCAAACGCGCGTGCGCGCGCTGGCGGCCTCGCCCGGCGTGGCGGTGGCGGAAGGGTGGCAGGACAGCAGCCAGCCTTCGCTCGATCAGGTTTACCGCGCGTCGACGCTGGACACCGCCAGCGAGCGCGAGCGCCTGACGTTGGCGCTGGAAGAGGCCGGCGCGGAATTTCGTCGCTTCAGCAAGCGTTTTGCCGCCAGCTCGCAAAAAGAGAGCGCGGCGATCTTCGATCTTTATTCTCACCTGCTAAACGATGCCCGCCTCAAGCGCGAATTGTTCGCCGAAATTGATAACGGCTCGGTGGCGGAATGGGCGGTGAAGCAGGTGATAGAAGCCTTTGCCGAACAGTTCGCCAAACTGCAGGACACCTATATGCGCGAGCGCGGCAGCGACCTGCGCGCGCTGGGCCAGCGCCTGCTGTTCCACCTCGACGACACCACTCAGGGCGCCACCCAGTGGCCGGCGCGTTTTGTGCTGGTGGCGGATGAACTGACCGCGACATTGCTGGCAGAAGTGCCGCAGGATCGCCTGGTCGGCGTGGTGGTGCGCGACGGCGCCGCCAACTCGCATGCGGCGATTTTGGTGCGGGCGATGGGCGTGCCGACGGTGATGGGCGCCGACATCCAGCCTTCTCTGCTCAGCCAGCGGCTGCTGATCGTTGATGGGTATCGCGGCGAACTGCTGGTCGATCCTGAGCCGGTGCTGGTGCAGGAATACCAACGGCTGATCAGCGAAGAACAGGAACTGAGCAAGCTGGCGGAAGACGACGTCGAACAGCCGGCGCAGTTGAAAAGCGGCGAACGCGTTCAGGTGATGTTGAACGCCGGCCTCAGCCCGGAACATGAACAGCTGTTGGGCGGCCGGGTGGACGGCGTGGGATTGTACCGCACTGAAATTCCGTTCATGTTGCAAAGCGGTTTCCCTTCCGAAGAAGAACAGGTCGCGCAGTATCAAGGTATGTTGCAGCTTTACCCCAACAAACCAGTCACGTTGCGCACGCTAGACATCGGCGCCGACAAGCAACTGCCCTACATGCCGATCAGCGAAGAAAATCCCTGCCTGGGCTGGCGCGGCATTCGCATCACTCTGGACCAGCCGGAGATCTTTTTGATACAGGTGCGCGCCATGCTGCGCGCCAATGCCGGCACCGGCAACCTGGGCATTTTGCTGCCGATGGTCACCAGCCTGGAAGAGGTCGATGAGGCCAAGCGCCTGATTGACCGCGCCGGGCGCGAGGTGGAAGAGGTGCTTGGCTACGCGATCCCGAAACCGAAAATCGGCGTGATGTTGGAAGTGCCGTCGATGATTTTCCTGATCCCGCATTTGGCCGGGCGCGTCGACTTCATCTCGGTAGGCACCAACGATTTGACCCAGTACCTGCTGGCGGTGGATCGCAACAACACGCGGGTAGCCTCGCTGTACGACAGTCTGCATCCCGCGATGCTGCAGGTGCTGAAGCTGATCGCCGAACAGGGGAAAGCGGCCGGGCTGCAGCTTAGCCTGTGCGGTGAACTGGCCGGCGATCCGATGGGCGCGCTGTTGCTGGTGGGCATGGGCTATCGCAATCTGAGCATGAACGGCCGCAGCGTGGCGCGCATCAAATACCTGCTGCGACATATCGACCTTGCCGACGCGGAAGTGTTGGCGCTCCGGGTGTTGAACACCCAAATGACCACGGAAGTGCGCCATTTGGTGGCGGCGTTTATGGAGCGACGCGGCATGGGCGGATTGATTCGCGGCGGCAGATAATCGCCGCGCGATGTGATTTTTTTACAGAACTTTTCCCGCGCTGCCGGCCCGGACCGCGCCAAGCCTATGTTATGATGCGCAACCTCAGCGCGACGCATGTTCGTCGTCTTGCAAACCGCAGCGGCCAATGCTGCCGTTTGCAAGGCGCGAGGTAATGTCCGTCGCCGTTTGGCACCTGCCGCCCCCGCATGGGGAAAAATAACAGACATGTTGTGGTGATAGATGAGCAATAGCTATCTGGCGTTTCCTAAATTTGATCCGGTCATTTTCTCCATTGGCCCGGTTTCTTTGCATTGGTACGGCCTGATGTATCTGGTCGGCTTCGTTTTTGCCATGTGGCTGGCGGTGCGCCGCGCCAACAAGCCGGGCAGCGGCTGGACCAAAGACGAAGTGGAAAACCTGCTCTATGCCGGTTTCCTGGGCGTATTCGTCGGCGGCCGCGTGGGCTATGTGCTGTTCTACAACCTGCCGTTGTTCCTGGATAACCCGCTCTATCTGTTCAAGGTCTGGGATGGCGGCATGTCGTTCCACGGCGGTTTGATGGGGGTGATTCTGGTGATGTTCTGGTTCGCTCGTCGTACCAAACGCACCTTCTTCCAGGTTTCCGATTTTATCGCGCCATTGATCCCGTTCGGTTTGGGCGCCGGCCGCCTCGGCAACTTCATCAACGGTGAACTGTGGGGCCGCGTGACTACCGACACCCCTTGGGCGATGCTTTTCCCAAGCTCGCGCAGCGAAGACGTGGCCCTCGCCGCCGCCGATCCTTCTCTGCTGCCGCTGCTGAACCAGTACGGCGTGCTGCCGCGTCACCCGTCCCAGCTGTATGAACTGCTGCTGGAAGGCGTGGTGCTGTTTATCATTCTGAACCTGTTCATCCGCAAGCCGCGGCCGATGGGTGCCGTATCGGGCCTGTTCCTGAGCGGTTATGGCGCATTCCGCATTATCGTCGAAGCGTTCCGCCAGCCGGATGCCCAGCTTGGCCTGTTCGACGGCGTGATCAGCATGGGGCAGATCCTGTCCATCCCGATGGTGGTGGCCGGTATTATTATGATGATTTGGGCGTACCGTCGTCGCCCGCAGCAACAACTGTCGTGAGGGACAAATGAAACAGTATCTGGATTTGATGAACAAGGTGCTCGCCGAGGGCACTCCTAAAGCCGACCGTACCGGCACTGGCACGTTGTCGATTTTCGGCCACCAGATGCGTTTCAATTTGCAGGATGGCTTTCCGTTGGTGACCACGAAAAAATGTCACCTGCGTTCGATCATTCATGAGCTGTTGTGGTTCCTGAACGGCGATACCAACACCGCCTACCTGCGTGACAACAAGGTCACCATTTGGGACGAGTGGGCCGATGAAAACGGCGATCTCGGCCCGGTGTACGGCAAGCAGTGGCGCGCCTGGGGGGCGGCGGATGGTCGTCAGATCGATCAGCTGAGCAATGTGCTCCAACAGCTGAAGCAGGATCCGGATTCGCGCCGCATCATCGTTTCCGCCTGGAACGTCGGTGAGCTGGACCAGATGGCGCTGGCGCCGTGCCACGCGTTCTTCCAGTTCTACGTGGCGGACGGCAAGCTCTCTTGCCAGCTGTACCAGCGTTCCTGCGACGTGTTCCTGGGCCTGCCGTTCAACATCGCCAGCTATGCGCTGTTGGTGCACATGATGGCGCAGCAGTGCGATCTGGAAGTGGGTGATTTCGTCTGGACCGGTGGTGATACCCACCTGTACAGCAACCACATGGAACAGACGCGGCTGCAGCTGACGCGTGAACCACGTCCGTTGCCGAAACTGGTGATCAAACGCAAGCCGGCTTCGCTGTTCGATTACCGTTTCGAAGACTTCGAGATCGAAGGTTACGATCCGCATCCGGCCATCAAGGCGCCGGTCGCGATCTGACCTTAACCGCATCACACCAGGGGCGCAGCGATTGCGCCCCTTTTTTTATCCGCATTGCGCGCCGCGCCGCATTTTATTGTCGCCATTTGTCACTATAGGGAAAACATTGCGCAGCTTGCCGCAAGGCTTGCGCATGCGGCTTTACCGCTTTGTTACGGCCCTTACACTGGCCGCATGAACGAAAATACGCTATCGAACATCGATGACCGCCAGCGTGGTATGACGCTGATTGAGCTGTTGGCGGCGCTCCTGATCGCCGGCATGCTCACCGGCTGGGGCGTCGGGCAATGGCGCTATCATCAGCAAGCGCTGCGGCTGGAACACACGGCCCAACAGCTGCTGGCGTTTTTGCTGCGACTGCAGGCGGACGCCAACTGGCGTAACCGCCCGGCGCTGCTGTGGTTCAAGAACGGCACGCCCTGGTGTCTGGGCGGTGGCGTGCCGCCGCCGGATTGCGGTTCAGCCGAAGGCTCCGTTTTTTTGCCGTTTTATCGTGACGTTGCGCTGAGCGGTTATACCGACAAAGAAATCGGGTTTTACGGTTTGCGCAATACTGCGCAGGCGGGGCATATCCAGCTCAGCAATGAGGCAGGCGGCCTGCGGCTAGTGCTGTCTGCCCGAGGGCGGCTGCGTTTATGCAGCGAAGGGCTCCGGATAAGGGGGATCGCGCCATGCTGACTGTCGAACGCGGTTTTACTCTGCCGGAGGTCATGTTGGCGCTGGTGTTCGGCAGCGTGATCGCGCTTGGCGCGGCAAAAACTTACCCGCTGTTACGCCAGCAGAACGTGGCCGTTGGTCAGCACTTTCGGCTGGAGTCAACGCTGCGACAGCTGGCGTTCGGCATTGAGAAAGATCTGCGCCGCGCCGGTTTTTGCGCCGGGCAGTGCGCAGGCCGTCCGTTGCTGATCGGCCAGGCATCGGGAGAAGCGGCGGGCAGCTGCGTTATCGTCGCTTACGACATCACCCGCAGCGGGCAATGGCTCACCTCGGGCGAGGATGTAGGCTATTTCGGTTATCGGCTGCGCAATGGCGGCTTGGAAGGGCAGCGCGGCGTAAGCCAATGCGACGGCGGCGGCTGGGAGCGGCTACTCGATCATGACGAAGTGCGCATTGAGCGGTTTCATGTGGCGATAGAGCGGGGCGATCACGGCGCAGCGTTGGCTCGTCTGACGCTGACGGGGCGCTCCGCCAGCGATACGCGTATCAGGCGCAGTCTGAGCGGGAGCGTCGAAATGGCGGCGCTGCCATGAAGCGGCGCACCCAGCGAGGCGGTAGCACCCTGGCGGCGGTGATGTTGCTGCTGGCGCTGGGGCTGATGTTGCTCAATGCTCAGCATCGGCAATTGGATAACGCGCTGTTACTGGCCGCCGATCAGCAGCGTTACCTTCAGGCTTACAATCAGGCCGCTTCGGCGCTGAGTTGGGGGATGAGCCAGCGCTGGCCGCGCGCCGAGCTGAGTGCAGCGGCCTGGCTATGCAGGCAGCGCGTGGAATTGACGGCCTGCGCCCGGCTGTCTACCAGAGCGGGGGTGGTGACGGTACGCGGCCTTGGTGAGATGCACGGGGGGGAGCCGCTTTGGCTGTATCAATGGGGCGTGTTTGACGATGCAGAGGCTGCTGGCAAGGTGCAAGCGCAGCCAGGGGGGCGGCTGGATTTTTGCCCCGAGAAAAGGCTGGCTGACTGCGATGGCTAACGCTCGCGCAGGGCGGCTATCCCGCAACGGCTTCAGCCTACCGGAGGTATTGGTGGCAGCCTTGCTGTTCTCGGTGTCGCTGCTTGGCTTGTTACAGTATCATCAGGTGCTGTTGCAGTCGTTTCAGCGCCAGTGGCACTACCGGCAAGCCTGGGCGCTGGCGCACCAGCAGTTGGAAACGTTCGCCGTCACCGGGCGGCTCGATGCCGAACCACCGCCGGAAGGCTGGCGACGTGAGGCGGCGCTTGACGATGCGGAGAGTGATTGCCGTCGATTGACGGTCAGGGTTCAAACGCCGCAGCGGCAGTGGGCAACGCTGAGCCGTTGGTATTGCACCCGTTTTTGAGCCGGTATGTTTTTTGTTTTAAAGGAGCGTTCATGTTCACGGTTTATCATTCCAATCAGCTGGATTTATTGAAGACGCTGACCAGCGCGCTGATAGCCAGAGATCCGTTGGCCGATCCTTTTCAACAGGAAGTGGTGCTGGTGCAGAGCCCCGGGATGGCGCAATGGCTGCAGATGCAGCTGGCGGAACAGTTCGGCATCGCCGCCAATGTCGCGTTTCCGCTGCCGGCGACCTTTATTTGGGACATGTTCACCCGGGTGCTGCCGGATATCCCGAAAGAGAGCGCCTTCAGCAAGGACGCCATGACCTGGAAGCTGATGTGGTTGCTGCCAGAGATGCTGACCCAACCGGCGTTTGCGCCGCTACAGCACTATCTGACCGATGACGGCGACAAGCGCAAAATTCATCAGCTGGCCGGCCGGGTCGCCGACCTGTTCGACCAATATTTGGTTTATCGCCCGCAGTGGCTGGAGAGTTGGCAGCGCGGTGAGCGCATCGACGGTCTGGCGGAGGCTCAGCAATGGCAGGCGCCGCTCTGGGCGCGGCTGGTAGAGTACACACGCGAACTGGGGCAGCCGGAATGGCACCGCGCCAATCTGTACAGCCGCTTTATCCACGCGCTGGAGCAGGCAAAAACGTGCCCACCCGGTTTGCCGCCGCGGGTGTTTATCTGCGGCATCTCGGCGTTGCCGCCGGTCTATTTGGAGGCGCTGCAGGCGCTGGGGCGGCATATCGATATCCACCTGATGTTCACCAACCCCTGTCGTTATTACTGGGGCGACATTCAGGATTACGCTTTCCTGGCCCGCTTGCAGAGCCGTAAACGCCGTCACTACCACCAGGCTCGTGAGCAGGGGCTGTTCCGCGAGCCGGATGACGCGGCGCGCCTGTTTGACGCCGAAGGCCAGCAGCAGCTCAGCAACCCGCTGTTGGCCTCCTGGGGCAAGCTGGGGCGCGATCATCTCTATCTGCTGTCGCAGATGGAAGGGGCGCAAGAGGTCGACGCCTTTGTCGATATCCCGGCGGATACCATGCTGCACGCCGTTCAGCGCGACATGCTGGAGTTGGAAGATCATGCGGTGATCGGTATTACCGCGGAAACGCTGGAAAGCAGCGTCAGCAAACGCCCGCTTGATGAGAATGACCGCTCCCTCAGCCTGCACGCCTGCCACAGCCCACAGCGGGAAGTGGAGGTGCTGCACGATCAACTGCTGACCATGCTGGCGCAGGATCCGTCGTTGACACCGCGCGACATCATCGTGATGGTAGCGGATATCGACAGCTACACGCCTTATATTCAGGCAGTGTTCGGCAACGCGCCCGCCGAGCGCTACCTGCCGTTCGCCATTTCTGACCGTAAAGCGCGGCAGGCGCATCCGGCGCTGCAGGCGTTCATTTCACTGCTCGATTTGCCGCAAAGCCGCTTTACCTCGGAACAGGTGCTGGCGCTGCTGGAGGTGCCTGCCCTGGCTACCCGTTTCGCCATCGGCGAAGAGGGGCTGCGCCTGCTGCGTCACTGGGTTGGTGAATCCGGCGTTCGCTGGGGCCTGGACGACGATAACGTGCGCGAACTGGATCTGCCCGCCACTGGCCAGCATACCTGGCGCTTCGGCATTACGCGCATGCTGCTCGGCTACGCGATGGACAGCAATGCCGGCGATTGGCAGGGCATTTTACCTTACGACGAATCGAGCGGGTTGGCCGCCGAGTTGGCGGGGCAGTTGGCAGACCTGCTGGCGCAGCTCAGCCACTGGCGGCAAGTCTTGAGCGAAGCGCGCCCGCTCGAGGCGTGGCTGCCGTTGTGCCGGCAACTGCTGGATGCCTTCTTCGCCGCGGACAGTGACACTGAAGTCGTGCTGGCGCTGATCGAACAGCAGTGGCAGCAGGCCATCAATTTTGGCCTGGCGGCGCGCTATCCCGACGAGGTGCCGTTGACCATTCTGCGTGACGATCTGGCGGCGCGCCTCGATCAGGAACGCATCAGTCAGCGCTTCCTCGCCGGGCAAATCAACTTCTGTACGCTGATGCCGATGCGTTCCATTCCGTTCAAGGTGGTGTGCCTGCTGGGCATGAACGACGGCGTGTATCCGCGCACGCTGCCGCCGCTGGGGTTCGATCTGATGGCGCAGCAGGTCAAACGTGGCGACCGTAGCCGGCGGGATGACGACCGCTATCTGTTCCTGGAAGCGATTTTGTCCGCTCAGCAGCGGCTGTATATCAGCTTCATCGGCCGTTCCATTCAGGACAACAGCCCGCGCTATCCTTCGGTGCTGGTCACCGAGCTGCTGGAGTACCTGGAGCAAAGCTATTGTCTGCCGGGAGACGAGGAACTTAGTGCAGACGACAGCGCCCGCCGAGTGGGCGAGCACTTGCTGAAGTGGCATGCGCGCATGCCGTTCGCCGCCGAGAATTTCTTGCCGGGCTCGGAGGCGCAAAGCTATGCCGCCGAGTGGCTGCCCGCCGCCGATGGTCGCGGTGCGGCGCATCCGGCGTTCAACCAGCCGCTGCCCGCCGAAGCGCTGCAGCAAATAGCGTTGGATGAGCTGCTGCGGTTTTATCGCCATCCGATTCGTGCCTTCTTCCAGCTGCGCTTGGGCGTCAGTTTTATCCTGGAAGAGACCGAGTTGCCGGACGAAGAACCCTTCACGCTGGATAACCTCAGCCGTTACCAGTTCAACAGTCAACTGCTGAATACGCTTATCGACGGCGACGATCCCGAGCGGCTATTCCAGCGGGTGCGCGCCGCCGGTGGGTTGCCCTATGGCGCCTTCGGCGAAATTTATTGGCAAAAGCAGCAGGAAGAAATGAGCGAACTGGCCGAGCAGGTGCGTGCGGAACGGGCGCAGAGCCATAGCCTGGAGCTGGATATCGATATCGCCGGCGTGCGCCTCAGTGGCTGGCTGCACCAGGTGCAGGATGACGGCCTGTTGCGCTGGCGGCCCGCTACGCTGTCGGCGGTGGACGGCATATTGTTGTGGCTGGAGCACCTGGTGTATTGCTGTGCCGGCGGCACCGGCGAGAGCCGCATGTATGGCCGCAAGAACTCCGCCTGGCGCTTTGCCGCGCTGGCGCCAGAAGAGGCGCAGGCGCAGTTGGCGGAACTGCTGGCGGGCTATCAACGCGGTCTGTGTGAGCCGCTGCTGTTGCTGAACAAGAGCGGCTGGGCGTGGCTGAGCCAGTGCTATCTGCCGGAAACGCAGCAAATCGACTGGGAGGAAGACGCGCAAATTAAGGCCCGCGCCAAATTGCTGCAGGCTTGGCAGGGCGATCAGCGCATTCCCGGAGAAGGGGAAGATCCCTACGTGCAGCGAGTATTCCGCCAATTGGATAATGAATACTTGGCGCAAATTCTGGCCGAAACAGAGCGTTATCTGCTGCCGGTGGCGCGGCATAACCTGGGGTAACAATCCCTCGGTGGTGCTGTGCAGCGGGAGGTGGTAAAAATAACGAAGGTTATATTCAACCATTGGGGTAATTCCCGGTCTGACATAACGTACAGGCATATACCCGCCGTGTTTCGGACCGCCACATTGGCGAAGAACCCGGCGAGTACCGATTTGGTTATGTGGTTTTGATGCACGTCGCCAACGTCAGGGAGTGGGCGTAGCGACGTCAGAATAGGGGTTTATTTTGGATATGCGCAGACAGTTGGCCCGTATCGCCGGGCTGGTATTATTGGCTATGTGTTGGGCACCGTTGAGTTGGGCCGCGCAAGGATGGCAACCGCTGGCGGAGAAGATCAACAAGAGCGAACACGATCCGCGTCAGTACGAGGCGATCAAGTTGGCTAACGGCATGACGGTGTTGCTGGTGTCCGATGCCCAGGCGCCGAAATCGCTGGCGGCGCTGGCATTGCCGGTCGGGTCGCTCGAAGATCCGAACAGCCAACTGGGCTTGGCGCACTATCTGGAACATATGGTGCTGATGGGCTCCAAACGCTATCCAGAGCCGGAAAACCTGTCCGAATTCCTGAAAAAGCACGGCGGCAGCCATAACGCCAGCACGGCCTCTTATCGCACCGCCTTCTATCTGGAAGTGGAGAATGACGCGCTGGAGCCGGCGGTCGATCGCATGGCCGACGCCATTGCCGAGCCGCTGCTGGATCCGGGCAATGCCGATCGTGAGCGCAACGCGGTGAACGCCGAATTGACGATGGCGCGCTCGCGCGACGGCATGCGCATGGCGCAGGTCGGCGCGGAAACCCTTAACCCGGCGCACCCGAGCGCGCGCTTCTCCGGCGGCAATCTCGATACGCTGAAAGACAAGCCGGACAGCAAGTTGCATGATGAACTGACCGGCTTCTATAAACGCTACTACTCCGCCAACCTGATGATGGGCGTTTTGTACGGTAATCAGCCGCTGCCGCAGTTGGCGGATATTGCGGCGAAAACCTTTGGCCGCGTGCCGAATCACGACGCCAGCGTGCCGCCGATCACCGTGCCGGCCGTGACGCCGGAACAGCAGGGTATCATCATTCACTATGTGCCGGCGCAGCCGCGCAAGCAGCTGAAGGTCGAGTTCCGCATCGATAACAACAGCGCCGCGTTTCGCAGCAAAACCGATACCTACATCAGCTACCTGATCGGCAACCGCAGCAAAAACACCCTGTCTGACTGGTTGCAGAAGCAGGGGCTGGCGGACGCCATCAATGCCGGCGCGGATCCGATGGTCGATCGCAACGGCGGCGTCTTCGCCATCAGCGTTTCACTGACCGACAAAGGTCTGGCCAAACGCGACGAGGTCGTCGCCGCCATTTTCAACTACCTGAAAATGCTGCGCAGCGAAGGCATCAAGCAGAGTTATTTCGACGAAATCTCGCACGTTCTGAATCTGGACTTCCGTTATCCGTCGATCACGCGCGACATGGACTACATCGAATGGCTGGTGGACACCATGCTGCGTGTGCCGGTTGAGCATGCGCTGGACGCACCCTACCTGGCCGATCGTTATGATCCCAAGGCGATCGCTGAACGTCTGGATGCCATGACGCCGCAAAATGCGCGCATCTGGTTCGTCAGCCCCGATGAGCCGCACAACAAGACGGCCTATTTCGTCAACGCGCCTTACCAGGTCGACAAAATCACGCCACAGCGCTTTACGCAGTGGCAGCAGCTGGGCAGCGGCATTTCTCTGTCGTTGCCGGCGCTCAACCCGTACATTCCGGATGATTTCACCCTGACCAAACCGTCGCACGAGTTCAAAAAGCCGGAAATGGTGGTGGATAAACCCGGCCTGCGCGTGCTGTATATGCCGAGCCGTTATTTCGCCGACGAGCCGAAGGCCGACGTCACCGTCGCTTTCCGCAACGCCAAGACCATGGATTCCGCGCGCAACCAGGTGCTGTTCTCGCTGACGGATTATCTGGCCGGCCTCGCGCTGGATCAACTGAGCTATCAGGCGTCGGTCGGCGGGTTGAGTTTCTCGACGTCGCCGAACAACGGCCTGATGTTTAACGCCAACGGCTTTACCCAGCGTTTGCCGCAGTTGTTGACGGCGCTGATCGAGGGCTATTCCAGCTTCACGCCGACGGAAGATCAGCTGGCGCAGGCCAAATCCTGGTACCTGGAGCAGTTGGACGCCGCCGAGAAGGGCAAAGCGTTTGAGCTGGCCATTCAGCCGGTGCAGATGGTTTCCCGCGTGCCGTATTCCGAACGCAGTGAGCGCCGCGAAGTGCTGAAGACGCTGACGCTGAAAGACGTGCTGGCCTATCGCGACAGCCTGCTGGCCGAGGCCACGCCGGAGCTGTTGGTGGTGGGCAACATGAGCAAGCAGCAGGTCGACACGTTGGCGTCGACGTTGAAACATCGTCTGGGCTGTACCGGCATCGAATGGTGGCACGGCGAAGACGTGGTGGTGGACAAGAATCAGCTAGCCAACCTGCAACAGGTGGGCAGCAGCACCGACTCGGCGCTGGCGGCGGTCTATGTGCCGACCGGCTACGACGAAGTGACCGGCATGGCCTACAGCTCGCTGCTGGGGCAGATCATTCAGCCGTGGTTCTACAGCCAGCTGCGCACTCAGGAGCAATTGGGGTATGCGGTCTTCGCCTTCCCGATGTCGGTGGGCCGCCAGTGGGGCGTGGGCTTCCTGCTGCAGAGCAACAGCAAGCAGCCGGCCTACCTGTACCAGCGCTATCAGGATTTCTACCCGAAAACCGAGAAGCGCTTGCGCGACATGAGCGAGGCCGATTTTGAGCAGTACAAACAGGCGCTCATTAATGAGCTGAAGCAGCGGCCGCAAACCCTCAGCGAAGAAGCCAGCCGGTTCGCCAACGATTTCGATCGCGGCAATTTCGCCTTCGATACCCGTCAGAAGCTGATTGCGCAGGTGCAACAGCTGACGCCGGCCAAGCTGGCGGATTATTTCCACCAGGCGGTGATCCAACCGCAGGGGCTGGCGGTGCTGTCGCAGGTGAGCGGCAGCGGGCAAGACAAGGCGGATTACGCGGCGCCTAAGGATTGGGTTACCTATCCGAACGCGTCTGCATTGCAGCAGATCCTGCCGCGCAAAGTGGCGACGCCATGACGGAAGTTGCCCCGCAAAGGCTGGAGCCGCTGACGTTACCGTTGTTCGGCGAACGCCTGATCGAGGCGTCAGCGGGCACCGGCAAAACCTTTACCATCGGCGCGCTGTACCTGCGTTTGCTGCTGGGGTTGGGCGGTGAAGCAGCGTTTCCCCGGCCGCTGACGGTCGAAGAAATCCTGGTGGTGACCTTTACCGAGGCCGCCACCGAGGAGCTGCGCGGGCGCATCCGCGACAATATCCACGGGCTGCGCATCGCCTGCGTGCGCGGTATCAGCGCCAACCCGCTGTTTTCGGCGCTGATGGAAGAAATTGACGATTTGACCGACGCCGCCTCGCAGCTGCTGGCGGCGGAGCGGCAGATGGACGAAGCGGCGATTTACACCATCCACGGCTTTTGCCAACGAATGTTGACGCACAACGCCTTTGAGTCCGGCATGCTGTTTGAACAAACGCTGGTGCAGGATGAACTGCCGCTGCGGCGGCAGGCCTGCGCCGATTTCTGGCGTCGCCACTGCTATCCGTTGCCACTGGGCGTGGCGCGTGCGGTCAGCCAGGAGTGGAGCGGCCCGGAAGCGTTGCTGGCCGACCTTTCCGGTTATCTGCACGGTGAAGCGCCGGCGCTGCGTCGGCCGCCGAAGGACGAAGAAACCGTCCTGATGCGCCACGAGCAGATCGTCGCGCGCATCGACGCCATCAAGGCGCAATGGCGGGCGGCGGCGGGCGATCTGGAGGCGTTAATCGCCCAGTCCGGTGTCGATAAGCGCAGCTACAGCAGCAAACACCTGCCGAACTGGCTGAACAAGGTCGGCGAATGGAGCGGGCAGGAGACTCAGGACTACCAGCTGCCGAAGGAACTGGATAAATTTCGCCAGTCGGTGCTGCTGGAGAAGACCAAGAAAGGCGAGCCGCCGCGGCATGCGCTGTTCACGGCGATCGACGAGCTGTTTGATGAACCCTTGACGCTGCGCGACCTGATCATGGCGCGCGCGCTCAGCGAGATCCGCACTTCCATTCAGCAAGAAAAGCGCCAGCGCGCCGAGCTGGGGTTTGACGACCTGCTCAGCCGGCTGGACGGCGCCTTGCAAAGCGGTGGCGGCGAACAGCTGGCACAGGCGATCCGCCAGCGTTACCCGGTGGCGATGATCGATGAATTCCAGGATACCGATCCGCAGCAATACCGCATTTTCCAAAAACTTTACGTCGGCCGGCCCGATTGCGGCCTGCTGCTGATCGGCGATCCCAAGCAGGCGATTTACGCCTTTCGCGGTGCCGACATCTTTACCTACATGCGGGCGCGCTCAGAGGTGAGCGCCCACTATACGCTGGAGACCAACTGGCGCTCGTCGCCGTCGATGGTCGCCAGCGTTAATCACCTGTTTTCTCAGGTAGAAAAGCCTTTCCTGTTCGGCCAAATCCCCTTTATCGAGGTCAGCGCGGCGGAAAAGAACCAAGGGCTGGCGTTTGAATTGCACGGCAAGCCGCAACCGGCGATGCAGTTCTGGCTGCAGCAGGGGGAAGGCGCCGGTGTAAGTGATTACCAACAGCTGATGGCGCGCCTGTGCGCCACGCAAATTCGCGACTGGCTCAGCGCCGGGCAGCAGGGCCAGGCGTGGCTGCAGGGCGGCAAGATGCCAAGGCCGGTACAAGCCTCCGATATCACGGTGCTGGTGCGCAGCCGCAATGAGGCGGCGTTGGTGCGCGATGCGCTGAGTGCGCTTTCTATTCCTTCGGTGTATCTGTCCAACCGCGATAGCGTGTTCGACACCCCGGAGGCCAAAGACCTGCTGTGGTTGTTGCAGGCGGTGTTGGCGCCGGAGCAAGAGCGCACGCTGCGCAGCGCCATGGCCACCGGGCTGATGGGGCTGGACGCGCCGACGTTGGACGGCCTGAGCCGCGATGAGCGCGCCTGGGACTCGCTGGTTAATGAATTCGACAGTTACCGCACGCTCTGGCTGCGCCGCGGCGTGTTGCCGATGCTGAGCGAGGTGATGAAAGCGCGCCAGCTGGCGGAGAACCTGCTGGCCAGCGCCGGCGGCGAGCGTCGCTTGACCGACGTGCTGCATCTGGGGGAGCTGTTGCAAGAGGCGGCGGCGCAGCTCGACAGCGAGCATGCGCTGGTGCGCTGGCTGGCGCAGCAGATCTCCCAGCCTAATCGTCAGTCCGATAATCAGCAGCTGCGGCTGGAGAGCGACCGGCATCTGGTGCAGGTGATCACGATTCACAAGTCTAAGGGGTTGGAGTTCGATCTGGTGTGGCTGCCGTTCGTCGGCAACTTCCGCCAGCAGCAACAGGCGCTGTATCACGATCGCCACAGTTTCCAGGCGTTGCTGGATCTCGACGCCAATGAAGAGAGCCAGGCCTGGGCGGAGGAGGAGCGATTAGCGGAAGACCTGCGTCTGCTGTATGTGGCGCTGACCCGCTCGGTGTACCACTGCAGCATCGGCATCGCACCGTTGTTCCAGGTCACGCGCAAGAAACAGGGCGATACCGATCTGCACCGCAGCGCATTGGGTTATCTGGTGCAGGGCGGGCAAGCCGGTGACGCCGTGTATCTGCAGGAGCGGCTGCAGCAATTAGCGGGCGGCGGTATCGCGCTGTCGCTGGTTGAACCGCCGGATGAAGAACCCTGGCACCCCCAGGCTTCGCTAACCGAGGCGTTGGAGGCGAAAAGCTTTACCCGGCGGATCCAGGATTTTTGGCGGGTGACCAGCTATACCGGTTTGCAACAGCACGGCGCGAGCCTGATGCAGGATCTGCTGCCGCGTCTGGATGTCGACGCGGCCGGTGAGCGCGGGGAAGAAAGTGAGCCAGCGCTTACACCGCATACCTTCCCGCGCGGCGCAACGCCCGGCACCTTCCTGCACAGCCTGTTTGAAACGCTGGACTTCACCCAGCCGCTCGACGAACAGTGGCTGCTGGAACAGCTACAGCAGCAAGGGTTCGCCGAACACTGGCAACCGATTCTGCTGGCGTGGATGCAGGTGCTGCTCAATACGCCGCTCGATGACAGCGGCGTGACGCTGGCGGCGCTGACGCCGCAGCATAAGCAGGCAGAGCTGCAGTTCTATTTACCGATTAATCGGCTGTTGCAGGCGAAGGAGCTCGATTCCCTGGTGAAGCGTTACGATCCGCTTTCCGCCCGCTGTCCGGCGCTGGATTTTCACCAGGTGCAGGGCATGCTGAAAGGCTTTATCGACCTGGTGTTCTGCTGGCAGGGCAAATACTACCTGCTGGACTACAAGTCCAACTGGCTAGGAGAGGACAGCAGCGCCTATACCCGGCCGGCGATGGAGCAGGCGATGGCGGAGCATCGTTACGATCTGCAATACCAGCTGTACACGCTGGCGTTGCATCGTTATCTGCGCCATCGGTTGCCGGATTATGATTACCGACGCCATTTTGGCGGGGTGATTTATCTGTTCCTGCGCGGCGTGGATGCGGCGCACCCGGGCAATGGCATTTTCACCTGTCTCCCCGAGTTTGAGTTGGTGGAGGGGATGGATCGCTTGTTCAGCGGCGAGGCTGCGGCGGCGGAGGAAGGATCATGATCGCACTGCTGGAGCAGGCGGTGGCGCTTGGCGCGCTGCGCCCGCTGGACGTGCAGTTCGCCCGCGTGGTGGCGAACGAAGACGAGCCTGATATTTTGCTGGCCGCCGCCTGCCTGAGCGCAGAGGCGGGGGCCGGTCATGTCTGCCTGATGCTGGAGCAACTGCAGGCGGACACGCTGTTTGAAGGGCGCCAACCAGCGCTGGCGTTGGCGGTGTGGGAGGCGGTCGGACGACCGGATAGCGCGCGTTGGCAGCAGCGTTTGGCGGCCAGTGCGGCGGTCGGGGATGGCAGCGGCGCAACGCCGCTGGTACTGCGCGGGCCGCGTTTATACCTGCAGCGCATGTGGCAAAACGAAGGTGAAGTGGCGGCGTTTATCGGCGGCGAAGGTGAATCGCTGGCGGTGCCGGAGGAGGCGTTGCGCGCCATTCTCGACCGCTTGTTCGGCACGGCGAGTGACGAACCCGACTGGCAGAAGATCGCCGCCGCGGTGGCGGCTACGCGGCGTATCGCGGTTATTTCCGGCGGACCGGGTACCGGTAAAACCACCACCGTCGCCAAGCTGTTGGCGGCGCTGGTGCAGCTGGATGAAGGCGAACGCTTGCGCATCCAGCTGGCGGCGCCGACCGGCAAGGCAGCGGCGCGCCTGACGGAGTCGCTTGGCAGCGCCAGCCGTCAGTTGGCGTTGACCCCGGCGCAGCAGGCGTTGTTCCCGACGGAGGCGGCGACGTTGCACCGTCTGTTGGGAGCGCAACCTAACAGTCAGCGCATGCGCTATCACCGTGGCAACCGGCTGCATTTGGATGTGCTGGTGGTGGATGAGGCTTCGATGGTCGATCTGCCGATGATGGCGCGCCTGATTGCCGCGCTGCCCGATCGGGCGCGGGTGATTTTCCTTGGCGACCGCGATCAGTTGGCTTCGGTAGAGGCCGGCGCGGTGCTGGGGGATATTTGCCGTTTTGCCGAGCAGGGATACAGCGATGCGCGTGCCGCAGAGCTGAGCCGCCTGACCGGCTGTTCGATCGAAGGGCGGCAGGCCGACGCGGAAGCGGCGGTGCGCGATAGCCTGTGTCTGCTGCGCAAGAGCTATCGCTTCGATGCACGTTCCGGCATCGGCCAGCTGGCGTTGGCGGTCAACGCCGGCGCGGGGGATCGCGCACTGGCGGCACTAAACGGCAGTTTCGGCGATGTCGCGGGCTATGCGCTGGCGACGAGCGAAGAGTATCAGGCGCTGTTGGATGCCTGCGTGGCGGGCTACCGCGACTATCTGCGGCTGACGGCCGAAGGGGCGGACGCGGCGACGGTGCTGGCGGCTTTTGGCCGTTTCCAGGTGCTGTGTGCGCTGCGTGAAGGGCCGTTCGGCGTCGCCGGCCTGAACGAGCGCATTGAGCTCGGGCTGCAGCGTGCGGGCCTGATCGACCGCAAACCGGGCGTGCTTGGCCGCTGGTACCGGGGGCGGCCGGTGATGATCGGCCGCAACGACAGCGCACTGGGGCTGTTCAATGGGGATATCGGCATTACATTGCCGGATGAGCACGGCGATCTGCGCGTGCATTTCCAACTGCCCGACGGCAGTATCAAGTCGGTACAGCCAAGCCGTTTGCCGGCGCATGAAACCGCTTATGCCATGACGGTGCACAAATCACAGGGATCGGAGTTTGACCATACGGTTCTGGTGTTGCCGAACCATTTCCTGCCGGTGCTGACGCGTGAGCTGGTCTATACCGCGATCACTCGTGCGCGTAAGCAGCTCTCACTGTACGCTACGGAGACGGTACTGCTGCGGGCTATTCGCACGCCGACCCAGCGCCGCAGCGGATTGGCTGAACGGTTGCAGGCAACGGAATAAGCGATGAACGGGCGCGGCAACGGCCGCGCCCACTGTGATTACAGATCCGCCAGCAGAATTTTGGAGCGGCGCTGGTAGTTGTACAACGCCTGTTTTTGCATCGGCAGCACGTCGACTTCCGCCGGGGTGAATCCACGCTCCTGGAACCAGTGGATGCTGCGGGTGGTCAGCACGAACAGCTTCTTTAGCCCCATCTGTCGCGCCTGATTTTCCACCCGTTGCAGCAGCATCTCGCCGCGCGATGAGCTGCGGTAATCGGGATGCACCGCGACACAGGCCATCTCACCGATTTTTTCCTCCAGGAACGGGTACAGCGCCGCACAGGCGATGGTCAGGTTGTCGCGTTCGATAATGGTGAACTTGTCGATCTCCATCTCCAGCTGTTCACGCGAACGGCGCACCAGAATACCCTGTTGTTCGAGCGGCCGGATCAGTTCCAGGATGCCGCCGATGTCGTTGATCGTCGCCCGGCGCACCTGCTCGGCGCTTTCCATCACGATTTGGGTGCCGATGCCGTCGCGCGAGAACAGCTCCTGCACCAGCGCACCGTCCTCCTGGTAGCTGATCAGATGGCTGCGGCGCACGCCGCTGCGGCAGCCTTTCACCGCGCCGCGCAGGAAGCGCACGGTGCCGGAATGGTAGTCGCCGCCTTCCTCCAGCTCTTCAAGGCGCTTTTGCGCGTCGTTGGGGAACAGCTCGGAAAGGATGTTGCCTTCCGCGTCGGTCACGCCTTGTGAGGAGCAGAAACCGATCATTTTTTCCGCTTTCAGTTTGATCGCCAGCTGGGTAGCCACTTCTTCCGAAGTCAGGTTGAAGCTCTCGCCGGTGACCGAAACTGCGACCGGGCCGATCAGCACGATGGCGTTGCTGTCGAGCTGGCGGTGGATCGCTTCTTCATCGATACGGCGAATACGGCCGCTGTGGCAGTAGTCGATGCCGTCATCGATGCCCAGCGGCTGTGCGATGATGAAGTTGCCGCTGACCACGTTAATGTGTGCGCCCTGCAGCGGCGTGTTGTTGAGGCTCATCGACAGCCGGGCGGTGATGTCGAGCTGCAATAAACCGGCGGCCTGCTTGACCAGTTCGAGCGTATGGGCGTCGGTCACGCGGATGTGCTTGTGGTAGATCGGCTCATGGTTATGTTGCGCCAGATTGGCGTCGATCTGCGGCCGTGCGCCGTAAACCACCACCAGGCGAATGCCCAGACTATGCAGCAGCCCGATATCGTTGACGATATTGGAGAAATTCTCGTGTTCGATGGCTTCCCCGCCGAGCATGATGACAAACGTTTTGCCGCGGTGGGCGTTGATATAGGGGACTGAGTGACGGAATCCTTGCACCAGCTCTGTACTACGTTCCTTCACGGCTAAACCTCTTTTGCATATTTATACGATATTTTTGTATTTTTATTCTTTTATGGCGCCAATGGCAAGTGGGAAATCGTCATGAAGAGTGCGCTAAGGGTGCTAAATCGTTAATAAATTGAAAAACCATAAAAAGATTTTCTGATGACAGGGCTGGAATGATTGGTTAAAGTTTTCGGCATCCCCATTCTATTGGTGTTTTTTTCATCTGTTGTAAACAGCTATTACTGCCGGAGCCGCATGCCAAACTCTAATCACAATCTGGGCCGCCGTCGTTTATTACAGGGCGTTGCCGCCAGCTGGTTGCTGAGTGTGAGTCGCACGGGCTTCGCCGCGTCATCGCACGTGATCGCCGTGCGCGTCTGGCCATCCTCGACTTATACCCGCGTCACGCTCGAATCCAACGTCGAACTGAAATACAAGCAGTTTGCCCTGACCAATCCCGATCGCGTGGTGGTGGATATCGAAGGCGTACACCTCAACAGCGTGCTGAAAGGCATTGCCGGGCAGGTGCGCGCCGACGATCCGTATCTCAAGCAGGCGCGCGTCGGCCAGTTCGATCAGAATACCGTGCGGCTGGTGCTGGAGCTCAAGCAGAGCGTCAGCCCGCATATTTTCACGCTGGCGCCGGTGCCGGAGTATCGCAACCGTCTGGTGATGGATCTCTACCCGACCAAGGGCGGCAGCGGCGGTGAGGAGTATGATCCGCTACTGGCGTTACTGGAAGATTACAACAAGGGCGATCTGGAGCGCACGCTGCCGCCGGAAGCGCCGCAGGCCGGCAAGGCGGGGCGCGATCGGCCGATCGTCATCATGCTGGATCCTGGCCACGGCGGCGAAGATCCCGGCGCGATCGGCAAGTACAAGACGCGCGAGAAAGATATCGTGCTGCAGATTGCCCGCAAGCTAAGCGCCATGATCAAGCGCGAGCCGAACATGAAAGTGTTCATGACGCGCAACGAAGATGTGTTTATCCCGCTCAAGGTGCGTGTCGCCAAGGCGCGCAAGCAGCGCGCCGATCTGTTCGTTTCGATTCACGCTGACGCCTTTACCAGCCGCGCCGCGCGCGGTTCATCGGTGTTCGCGTTGTCCACCAAGGGCGCCACCAGCTCGGCGGCCAAGTTCCTGGCGCAGACGCAGAACGCGTCGGACCAAATCGGCGGCGTTAGCAAGAGCGGCGACCGCTATCTCGACCATACCATGTTCGATCTGATCCAGACCGCGACCATCAACGACAGCCTGAAGTTCGGCAAGGAAGTGTTGAATAGGATGGGGAAAATCAACCGGTTGCACAAGAATCGCGTCGATCAGGCCGGTTTTGCGGTGTTGAAGGCGCCGGATATCCCGTCGATCCTGGTAGAGACGGCATTTATCAGCAACATCGAAGAGGAGCGCAAGCTGCGCACCAGCCATTTCCAGCAGCAGGTGGCGGAGTCGATTCTGGCGGGGATCAAGGCTTATTTCGCCAACGGCGGCGCGCTGGCGAGCCGATAAAAGCAGGGCCGGGCGAGAGTCCGGCTATTTTTGCGGATTGCAGATACAAAAAAACACCCGGAAGGGTGCTTATCTGTTGTCATCAAGAGTTGGTTGCGGAGGCCGGATTTGAACCGACGACCTTCGGGTTATGAGCCCGACGAGCTACCAGGCTGCTCCACCCCGCGTCCGTCTTGATGCTGTATTACTACGAAACCACCGTTCATGTTATGCCGCTGGTACGACATTCGGTTGGTTGCGGGGGCCGGATTTGAACCGACGACCTTCGGGTTATGAGCCCGACGAGCTACCAGGCTGCTCCACCCCGCGTCCGTATAATACTTTGTTATCGAAGCCAAACGCAAATACCGCCAATGCGGCATCGGTTGGTTGCGGGGGCCGGATTTGAACCGACGACCTTCGGGTTATGAGCCCGACGAGCTACCAGGCTGCTCCACCCCGCGTCCGATGGATGCGCACTATACTCTCCGTGCGTTTTGTTGCAAACCCTTTTTGCATTTTATTGGCCTAAACCCGTTTTTCTGCTGGATTTGCCCGCAATTTGCCTTCTTTTTCATCACCATCCTCCGTGCGGCTTTTTTTATTTGCAGCGATTCCTTTATCAATGAGCGTTTGTTATCGTTCAGCCGGTAGATCATATCAGTTTGAGAGTGTGCGCGATGAAAGGACGTTGGGGCAAATACCTGCTGGGCGGGTTGTTGGTGGCGGTGTTGGCGGGCTGTTCGTCCAAGCCGACCGATCGGGGTCAGCAATATAAAGACGGCCGTCTGGATCAATCGCTGGAGCTGGTCAATCAGCCCAACGCCAAAGGTTCGCCGGTCAACGCCAAGGATTATTCGGATCAGCTGATGGAGATCAAGTACGCGTCGCCTTCGCTGTTTAACCGCAACAACAGCACCTATCAGGCGGTGCAAAGCTGGATGGCGTCCGGCGCCGACACGCGCATGCTGAGCCAGTACGGCCTCAGCGCTTACCAGATGGAAGGTGTCGACAATTACGGCAACGTGCAGTTTACCGGCTACTATACGCCGGTGGTGCAGGCGCGCTATACCCAACAGGGCGAGTTCCGCTATCCGCTGTACCGCATGCCGCCGAAGGGCAGAGGCCGCTTGCCGGATCGCGCGGGCATCTATTCTGGCGCGCTTGACGATCGCTATATCATCGCTTACACCAACTCGCTGATGGACAACTTCATGATGGAAGTCCAGGGCAGTGGCTATGTCGACTACGGCAACGGCCAGCCGCTGGTGTTCTTCGGCTACGGCGGTAAGAACGGCCACGCCTATCGCAGCATCGGCAAGGTGCTGATCGATCGCGGTGAAGTGGCCAAGGCGGACATGTCGATGCAGGCGATCCGTCAGTGGGCGGATACCCACAGCGCCGCAGAGGTGCGTGAGCTGCTGGAGCAGAACCCGTCGTTCGTGTTTTTCCGTCCGGAAGCTTTTGCGCCGGTGAAGGGCGCCAGTGCGGTGCCGCTGATCGCCAAAGCCTCGGTGGCCTCCGACCGTTCGCTGATCCCGGCGGGCACTACGCTGCTGGCCGAAGTGCCGCTGCTGGACAACAAGGGTAAATTCACGGGAAAATACGAGATGCGTCTGATGGTCGCACTCGACGTGGGCGGGGCTATCAAGGGCCAGCATTTTGACATGTATCAGGGCATCGGGCCGGATGCCGGCCACTCGGCGGGATACTACAACCACTATGGCCGCGTCTGGGTGCTGAAGAACAACGGTGGCGGTCAGTTGTTCAGCGCCAATCAGTCAAACGGCGGCGGTTCGTTGCTGGCCACTCGGTAAACGCATACGACGTGAAAAGATTGACCCGCAAGGGCCGGATTTTCCGGCCCTTATCATTTGCATTACGAAGGTAATTAAAGCGTTATGAGCACAGCTTATTCGGAAGCCTATCTGCAGCGTTTCGGCGGCACGGCGCGATTGTACGGCCAGCAGGCGCTGGCGGTGTTCGCGCAGGCGCACGTCTGCGTGATCGGTATCGGCGGCGTGGGTTCCTGGGCGGCTGAGGCGCTGGCGCGCACCGGCATCGGCGCCATCACCCTGATCGACATGGATGATGTCTGCGTTACCAATACCAACCGCCAGATCCACGCGTTGCGCCAGCATGTCGGGCAATCGAAAACCGAGGTGATGGCGGAGCGTATCCTGGCGATCAACCCGGAATGCCGGGTGACCTGCATCGACGATTTCATCACCCCGGACAACGTCGCCGAGCTGCTGGACCATAACTTCAGCTACGTCATCGACGCGATCGACAGCGTGCGGCCGAAGGCGGCGTTGCTGTCATACTGCCGCCGCTTCAAGATCCCGGTGGTGACCACCGGCGGCGCCGGCGGTCAGGTCGACCCGACCAAAATCGAAGTGGCCGATCTGGCCAAAACCATCCAGGATCCGCTGGCCGCCAAGCTGCGCGAGCGGTTGAAGCACGATTTCAACGTGGTGAAAAACGGTAAGGGTAAGCTGGGCATCGACTGCGTCTTCTCCAGCGAACCGCTGGTTTACCCGCAGCCGGACGGTTCGGTGTGCGCTTCGCGCAGCACGGCGGAAGGGCCAAAAAGAATGGATTGCAGCGCGGGGTTCGGTGCGGCGACCATGGTTACCGCCACCTTCGGTTTCGTCGCCGTATCGCACGCGCTGAAAAAGATGGTGGCGAAGGCGGCGCGTCAGGCGTAACGGGCGGCGATCGCCTTGACGGCGGAGCCCAAGGCCGCCAGGCCGCTGGCGCGGGTGGCGCTCAGCTGCGCGCGCAATGCCAGACGGTCGAACAGCGCCAGCGGATCCAATGCGGCGATCTGCTGCGGCGTTTTTCCTTCCACTTCGGTCAGCAGCACCGCCAGCAGGCCGCGCACGATGCGGCCCTCGCTGTCGCCATAGAAGTGCAGCGTGCCGTCTTCCAGCAATTGGTGCCCTAACCAGACACGGTTTTCACACCCGCTCAACGCCATTTCTTCACTGCGCAAGGCCTCCGGCAGCGGCGGTAGCCGTTTCGCGAGCATGATCAGCTGGCGGTAGCGGTCTTCCCACTGTTTCAGCGCGCTGAAGGTAGCGATCAAGGCTTCGGCGGTGATCTCTCGGCCAAAAGGATGGGGGGCGAGCATAGTGTCTCCGGAAATCACGTCAGTCGGCCAGCAGATCGAGGGCGTGAGTCAACGCGCTGACCAGCGTATCGACATCCTGTTGTGTATTGTAGGGGGCGAACGACGCGCGCAGCGTGCCGCTGACGCCTAATGCCGCCATCAGCGGCTGCGCGCAGTGCTGGCCGGCGCGCAGCGCAATGCCTTGCTCCGCCAGCAGCGTGACGATGTCGCTGTGGTGTACGCCGGCGATATCGAACGCCAGCAGGCTGGAACCGGAACTGCGGAAGCTGCGAAAGCCCGGCAGCTGCGCCAACTGCTGTTCCGCCCGGTCAGCCAGCTCGCGGCTGTAGCGCTCCGCCGCCGCCATGTCCTGTTCGCTGAGCCAGGTGAGTGCGGCGGCCAACCCCAGCACGCCGGCGATGTTTGGCGTGCCGGCTTCGAAACAGTGCGGTGGCTTTTGTGGGGTAAAACCGTCGAACGACGCCTGGGTCAGCATCTTGCCGCCGCCTTGCCAGGGTGCCATCTGCGCCAGCAGCTCGGCTTTGCCGTACAGCGCGCCGATGCCGGTCGGGCCATACAGCTTGTGGCCGGAGAAGGCGTAAAAATCGATGTCGAGCCGCTGTACGTCGGCCGGGCCGTGAACCACGCCCTGAGCGCCGTCGATCATCACGTGCGCGCCGGCGGCATGCGCCATGGCGATTGCCAGTGCCAGGTCCGGGCAGCCGCCGGTGACGTTGGACATTTGCCCCAGCGCCAAAAGGCGGGTTTTGTCGTTGAGCAGGGCGGGTAGCTGCGTCAAATCCGGCAACCGGTCGGCGCCGATGGGCAGTTTCACCACCCGCGCGCCGGTTTGTTCCGCCACCATCAGCCAGGGGATCAGGTTAGCGTGGTGTTCCGCTTCGCTCACCAGGATTTCATCGCCCGGCAGCAGACGCGGGCGCAGGTAGCTCTGCGCCACCAGGTTGATCGCCTCGGTGGTGCCGCGCGTCCAGACGATGTCGTCGGCCGACGGCGCATTGATCAATTTCGCCACCTGGCCGCGTGCCTGCTCGAAGCGGGCAGTCAGATCCTGCGCCGCCCGATGCTGGCTGCGGTGCACGGTGGCGGCGTCATCGCGATAAAATTGCTGCGTGGCGTCGATGACCGCCTGCGGTTTCAACGCGGTGGCGGCGCTGTCCAGATAGATACCATCCTGCGCGAGCGCGGGAAACTGTTGGCGAAAAAGGCTGGGGTTAAAAGGCGTCATACCCTGATTGTCACTGGCTTGAGTCGATGGGTGATCCTGTCCTATTTTGCCGCCGGAGACAAGCGATCCTGCCTATTAGGACTTATCGCCTGGCAAAATTGGAAAAGTTTGTTATGCTATTAAATGTGCGCTTATTAATCGCATCTATACACATAAAAGGTATTTATCAGCATTTAAAACTAAAAAGGAGTCCTCAATGAAGAAAACAGCCGCAGTTCTCTCTGCCCTGATGCTTACGTTCACCCTGGCCGCCTGTTCCAGCAACTACGTGATGCATACCAATGACGGACGCACCATTGTCGCTGACGGCAAGCCAAAAGTGGACAACGATACCGGCATGATCAGCTATAAAGACGCTAACGGCGTCGAGCAGCAGATCAACCGCGCCGATGTGAAAGAGATGGTTGAAAGCAACCAGTAACCGTCAGGCAAAAAAAAGCACCGCAAGTTTTGCGGTGCTGCATAAAATCACTATGGACAGACAGGGTAAATGTACAGGAAGTGAAAAAACAGTAGCCTAGCTACCATGTCCGGAATCGCCGGACAATTTGCAAACACAACATCACAACCACAAGCCAAAAGTTCATCGGCGTCCTCGACACCCACTCCCTTTTCGTTCCGGCCCGGGAAGTGCCGCCACTATAGGTATTTGCTGGCGCATCCTCAACGGACAAATTATAATGGCTCGGATTAAAAAAACTAATGGCAATACGCCGTTAGCGTTTACCGATGGCTTGCCACACAAAGCCGCCCGATTTTCAGCGCCGAATCATTCGGATTAATGTTACACAAAAGTAGCTAATTTAATGTCTAAACGCTTACCTCCCCTCAATGCGCTGCGCGTGTTCGATGCGGCCGCTCGCCACCTGAGTTTCACCAAGGCGGCGGAAGAGTTGTTCGTGACCCAGGCCGCGGTGAGCCACCAGATCAAGTCGCTGGAGGACTTCCTCGGACTGAAGCTGTTTCGCCGGCGCAATCGCTCGCTGCTGCTGACCGAAGAGGGCCAAAGTTACTACCTCGATATCAAGGAGATTTTCTCTTCGATCAACGAGGCGACGCGCAAGCTGCAGGCGCGTAGCGCCAAGGGGGCATTGACCGTCAGTCTGCCGCCGAGCTTCGCCATTCAGTGGCTGGTGCCACGGCTGTCCGGCTTTAACTCAGCTTATCCGGGCATCGACGTGCGCATCCAGGCGGTGGACCGCGAAGAGGACAAGCTGGCGGACGACGTCGACGTGGCGATTTTCTACGGCCGCGGCAACTGGCCGGGGCTGCGCGCCGAGCGCCTGTATGCGGAATATTTGCTGCCGGTGTGTTCGCCGAGCCTGCTGACCGGCGATCATCCGCTGAAAACCGCAGAGGATCTGGCTTATCATACGTTGCTGCATGACGTTTCACGCCGCGACTGGCTGGCTTATACGCGCCAACTGGGGTTGCAGCACATCAACGTGCAGCAGGGGCCGATCTTCAGCCACAGCGCCATGGTGGTGCAGGCGGCAGTGCACGGTCAGGGCGTGGCGCTGGTGAACAACGTGATGGCGCAAACCGAGATTGAAGCCGGTCGCCTGGTGTGCCCGTTCAACGATGTGCTGGTCAGTAAAAACGCTTTTTATCTGGTATGTCATGACAGCCAGGCAGAACTGGGTAAAATAGCCGCCTTCCGGCAGTGGATCCTGGCGCGCGCCGCCAGCGAACAAGAGAAGTTCCGCTTCCGCTACGAACAATAAGGCCGGCCGCCGCCTTGCCGCGGCCGGTAATTTTTAATGGGATAGATCACGATGAGCAGCCGTTCCATGCTGGTTTTCGCCGCTATCAGCGGCTTTGTGTTTGTCGCGTTGGGCGCATTCGGCGCGCATGTGTTAAGCGGTACGCTCGGCGCCAATGAAATGGCCTGGATCCGTACCGGGCTGGAGTATCAGGGGTTCCACACCCTGGCCATCCTGGCGCTGGCGGTCGCGATGCAGCGCCGCGTGAGCCTGTGGTTTTACTGGAGCGGAGCGCTGTTGGCGTTCGGCACCGTGTTGTTCAGCGGCAGCCTCTATTGCCTGGCGCTGTCGCACCTGAAGGTCTGGGTATATATCACGCCGGTTGGCGGCGTGTGCTTCCTGATCGGCTGGATATTGATGTTGATTGGCGCTTTGCGTCTGAGGAAAAAGGCCGAGCGCCATGAATAAGATTGCGTTGTACTGCCGCCCAGGCTTTGAAAAAGAGTGTGCGGCAGAGATCACCGACAAAGCCGCCCAGCTGGAGATTTACGGCTTTGCACGAGTAAAAGAGCACAGCGGTTACGTGCTGTTCGAATGCTATCAGCCGGACGATGCCGATCGCCTGGCGCGGGAGATTCCGTTCCGCGAACTGATTTTCGCCCGCCAGATGATCGTGGTAGGTGAGCTGCTGCGCGATCTGCCACCGGAAGATCGGGTATCGCCGATCGTTGGCATGCTGATCGGCGTGGTTGACCGCGGCGGCGAGCTGCGGGTGGAAGTGCCGGACACCAACGAAAGCAAAGAGCTGATGAAATTCTGCCGCAAATTGACGGTGCCGCTGCGCGCCGCGATGCGCGAGCAGAAGGTGCTGATGGCGCGCGAGAACCCGACTCGCCCGGTGGTGCACGTGTTCTTCATCGCGCCGGGCTGCTGCTACGTCGGTTACTCCTACAGCAACAACAACTCGCCGTTCTACATGGGCATTCCGCGTCTGCGCTTCCCAGCCGATGCGCCGAGCCGTTCGACGCTGAAGCTGGAAGAAGCGTTCCACGTGTTCATCCCCGTCGACGAGTGGGACGAACGCCTGGCCAGCGGCATGCACGCGGTCGATCTGGGCGCCTGCCCGGGCGGCTGGACCTATCAGCTGGTGAAACGCAGCATGATGGTGCATTCGGTGGATAACGGCCCGATGGCGCCGAGCCTGATGGAAACCGGCCAGGTGACGCACCACCGCGCCGACGGCTTCAAGTTCGAGCCGAACAGCAGCAAAATCTACTGGCTGGTGTGCGACATGGTGGAGAAACCGGCGAAAGTGACCAGCCTGATGATTCAGTGGCTGGTGAAAGGTTGGTGCCGCGAAGCGATCTTTAACCTCAAGCTGCCGATGAAAAAGCGCTATGAGGAAGTGTCGCAAAACCTGATGAGCATCCGCGAAGCGCTGGGCGCTGCCGGCATCAGCGTCGAAGTGCACGCCAAACAGCTGTATCACGACCGCGAAGAGATCACCGTACACGTGCGCCGCATGTGGTCGGCGGTGCCGGGTCGCCGCGACGAGCGCGATTAATCGCGTTAAACCTGATGAAGGGCGCTGCTTGCAGCGCCCTTATTGTATCGGCAGTCGCAGCTGCTGCAGGTTGCCGTCCAGCGACAGATCGGTGCGCAGCGTGGCGACTTGTTTGCTGACGTAGGCCAGCTCGCGGTGCTGCTCCAGCTTGCCGCGCCATTTCTCCGGCACCTGCTCCAGGTGCTGATAGATCCCGTCCAGACTGCCCGACTGCTGCAACAGCAGCACGGCGGTTTTCGGCCCGATGCCGGCCACGCCGGGGATCTTGCTGCTGCCGATCCCCGCTAACCCCCAGTAGTCCGGCAGTTGCTGCGGCTGCACGCCGAATTCCTGCTGCACGAAAGGCATATCCAACCAGCGTTTCTGGAAGTAATCGCGGATCTGTACGTTCGGCGCCAGCAGCTGGCAATAGCCTTTGTCGGTGGAGACGATGGTCACCTGGTGGCCGCCGCCGGCGACCTTCGCCGCCAGCGTGGCCGCCAGATCGTCTGCCTCGTTGCCGGGTGAATGCCAGCTGGCGACGCCCAGTTCGGCGAAGGCCTCACGCAACTGCGGCATCTCCTGCTGCAGGTTTTCCGGCATCGGCGAACGCCCGGCCTTGTAGTCCGGCAGAATTTGGTGACGCCAGCTATCGCTGCGATCGTCCTCGTCGAATACCGCTACCGCGTGGGTCGGGCGGCTGTGCTGGAGAAGCTGCTGCAGCGCGTGGCGGCAGGCGTTGACGCAAGGAGAGCCCTGTACGGCGTGAATGCGGCGGATGAGGTTCAGGGCGTCGACAATCAGTAGGTGTATCATCATGGGCGGCAAGGTCAGAAAAAACAGGGCGGCCGTTACGCCGCCCAGGATTGAGGATCAGGCGACGATTTCGTAGCAGGGCACATAGGCGCTGCCCGGCAGCTTCATGCGGTGCTGGGCGACAAAGCCCTGCAGCAGGCTGTCCATCTGCTTCATCATCTGCGGTTCGCCGTGCAGCTTGTACGGGCCGAACTGTTCAATGGCGTGGATGCCGTTTTCCTTCACGTTACCGGCCACGATGCCGGAGAAGGCGCGGCGCAGCGCGGCGGCCAATTGCTCCGGCGGCTGGTTCGGATACAGATTGAGGTTCGCCATGTTCTCGTGGGTCGGCTCGAACGGCAGCTGCAGATCCGGTGCGATGCGGATCGACCAGTTGAAGCTGTAGGCGTCGCCGGTGTTGCGGCGGTTTTCCTTCACCAGCGGCATGGCTTTTTTCATCTGCCGTGCCACTTCCGCCGGATCGTCGATGATGATGGTGTAGTGACGGCGCGCGGCGTCGCCCAGCGTGTTCATGATGAACTCGTCCAGCACGCGGAAGTAATCGGCGCTCTCTTTTGGCCCGGTCAGGATCAGCGGCAGCACCTGCTCGCTGTTCTCCGGGTTCATCAGGATACCCAGCAGGTACAGCAGCTCTTCGGCGGTGCCGACGCCGCCAGGGAAGATGATGATGCCGTGCGCGATGCGCACGAAGGCTTCCAGGCGTTTTTCGATGTCCGGCATGATCACCAGCTCGTTCACCAGCGGGTTAGGCGGCTCGGCGGCGATGATCGACGGTTCGGTCATGCCGATGAAGCGGCTGTTGCGGTAACGCTGCTGCGCGTGACCGACCGCCGCGCCTTTCATCGGCGCTTCCATGGCGCCCGGCCCGCAGCCGGTGCAGATGTTCAGCTCGCGCAGGCCCAGTTGGCTGCCGACCTTGCGCGCGTACAGGTATTCGTTCTCGTTGATCGAGTGGCCGCCCCAGCACACCACCATGTTGGGATCTTCATCCAGATGCAGCGTGCGTGCATTGCGCAGGATCGAGAACACCAGGTTGGTGATGTGGGCCGAGTTTTCCAGGTTCAGATGCTGGAAACGGCCGGCGCTGGCGATTTGGCCGTGCACGAACAGGATGTCGCGCAACACGGCGAACAGGTTGGCCTGCAATGAACGGATGATGCGGCCGTCGACGAACGCCTCTTCCGGCGGGTTGACCAGCTCCAGTTTCACGCCACGCTCGCGGCGCAGCACGTTGATATCGAAGGTTTCATAGCGCGACAGCAGCTGTTTGCTGTTGTCGGTTTGGCTGCCGGAGTTCAACACGGCCAGCGAACAGTTGCGGAACAGGCGGTACAGGTCGCTGCTGGCAGTGCGTTTCAGCATGTCTACTTCCAGCTGCGACAATAAATCCATAGAGCCAAGCGGGCTGATGTGTGTAATCAAGGTAACTCCTTTGCACCCGGTGCGGGGCGGTAGTAATCCATACGCAGCAAAACAGCATCTCGTTATGGTTGGCGTGCTGCGGTGCAACGGGCGTTCTGCCCGGCTGCAGCCTCGTTTTAACCTTACCGCCGTCCCTGCGCTTTTACCAACACAAACCGCTCGTTAGCTCAGTTGTTGAGCAATGTTTCGCACTTATTGGCGCGCCAGGCGGCCGTGCTCGGGAGTGAACGCGACGTTGCTGCGCCACGGGTTGATGTCCAGCCCGCCGCGACGGGTGTAGCGAGCGTAAACCGTCAGGCTCTGCGGCCGGCAGTAGCGCATCAAATCATTGAAGATGCGCTCGACGCACTGTTCGTGGAATTCGTTGTGGTGGCGGAAGGAGACCAGGTAGCGCAGGAGCGCTTCGCGATCGATCTTGGCGCCGCGATAGCTTATCTGCACCGAGCCCCAGTCCGGTTGATGGGTGATCAGGCAGTTGGACTTCAGCAGGTGGCTGACCAATTGCTCTTCCACTACCTCTTCACCGGCGGCGTTTAACAGGTAGTCGGCGTTGAACTCATAATTGTCGATGCGGATATCCTGCTGGTCGATGCAGTCGCCGGCCAGACGGGCGATCGGCAAGCCTTCCAACTGCTCGACGCTGAACAGGGTGACGCTGACTTCGCCCTGGGCGCAGGCGGACAGATCGCGTTGCAGGGTGCTGCGCACCGTTTCCCCATCGGCGAACGGCGTTTGGTTGAAGCTGTTGAGATACAGCTTGAAGCTTTTCGATTCGATCAGGTTCAGGCTGTCGGCATTGAGGCTGATCTCGCCGACCGCCACCTGCGGCAGCCCGTTGGCGTTCAGCCAGGAGAGTTCGTACAGCGTCCAGATGTCCGCGCCGTGGAAGGGCAGGTTGTCGGGATACAACCCCAGCGGCTCGCGGTTCATGCTGCGCGGCACCGCCTGCAGCAGCGTGGCGTCGTAGCGATCGCGGTAGGCGGTGGGTTTGCCCAGCGTCAGCCCTGACAGGGCCTGGTGGTCTTGATATGAGGACATCTGCTGTCACCTCGGTCAGAGATAGGTACAATGGCCGTCAGTTTAACGTATGCGAGAAAGAATATGGACCATGATGTATCGCACGCTCTGCGTGAATTCACTCAACGCTATGTCGAGTTGTGGCAGCAAGAGCGCGGCCACGCGCCGGCCAGCGAGGCGCTGTACGGCGTGCCGTCGCCCTGCATCGTGGAGAATCGCGAGGACGACGTGCTGTGGTTGCCGCAGCCTTTCGAACCGGCGGCGACGCTGGAAAAGGTAGAGACCGCGCTGGAGCTGCGTTTGCAGCCGGATGCGCATCGCTTCTACACGCAGCAATACGCCGGCGACATGAGCGCGCAGTTCGGCGAGCATCGCCTGAGCCTGCTGCAGGTCTGGAGCGAAGAGGATTTTATCCGCCTGCAGGAAAACCTCATCGGCCATTTAGTGACGCAAAAGCGCCTCAAATTGTCGCCGACCCTCTTCCTGGCGACCACCGAATCCGAGATGACGATGGTGTCGCTGTGCAACGTCAGCGGCAACGTGGTACTGGAGCAGTTCGGCAGCGATAAGCGCACCTTGTTGGCGGCGACGCTCGGGAATTTCCTCGATGCGCTGCGCCCGGTGTTGGACTGAATCGCGACGGATTCGCCGTCGCCCGTGTGAGAGATCTCTCACACGGGCTGTGAGATATCGCTCTTAATTTTTCCCACCTTTTTCCAGGCTATGAGATTATTGTTATCCAGATCAATTGGTTAGAATTTCTTTAGGATAACTCTTAGTCTTAATTTAGTGTGAGACACCTCCCAAACCCTTGTGATTCCGGGGAATTTAAGCGATCTTATCGTTACCGGAACGGAACCGGCGGAGCAGGAAAGCATCAGGATGATGCAGCTTCAGGAAGAAGAAAGGGATGCGCTCAGGCAGAGCGAAGGATGGCGTCAGGAGATGCCCAGGATGTTTCAGGATAGAAACCAGGGACACCTCCAGGACGGAGATTGAGAGCCGACACAGGACTGTCGGCGGGTCAGGAAGGCTGAGGAACCGCGTCAGGACGATGCTGCAGGATGATGCAAGGATCACTTGGTCAGGATGGCCGCAGGAAAAGTTTTCAAGGATTGAGCAGGGAGCACACTGTGTAGCGGGATAGCTATAAAACGAACCGGGGGCACTGTTAACGCAGTGCCCCCAACTTTTTGTTCTCTCCCGCCGTGCGTGCTCCTCTGCTTAATCCATCGCCAGCGTTAACCAATCGCGCCCAGCGTATCGCCTGCGCCCTGTTTTTTCGGCAGCAGGAACAGCGTGGCGTAGATATCCAGCAGGTAAATCGCCGCCAGCAGGCTGATGGCGGCGGTAAACGACACCTGCGTCACCAGCGCACCGATCACCAATGGCCCCAGGCCGCCGACGCCGCGCCCCAGATTGAACAGGATGTTTTGCGCGGTGGCGCGCGCCTGTACCGGGTAGGTATCGGAAATCAATGCGCCGTAGCCGCCGATCATGCCGTTGACGAACATGCCCATCACGGCGCCGGCGAACAGCATCAGCATCGGATCGCTCAACTGGGCGTAGCCGATCACCATCACTACCGCGCCTACCTGATACAACACGAAAATCTTCCAGCGGGCGAAGCGATCGGCCAGCATGCCAAACAGCCAGATACCGAACGTCATGCCGACCACCGTCACCGCCGTCCACAGGCCGGACTTGGTGAGTGAGAAGCCGAAGTTTTTCGCCAGGTAAGTCGGCATCCAGATCATCAGCCCGTAGTAACCGAAGTTCTGCACCGAACAGAGAATGAAGATGCCGATGCTGGCCTTGCTGGTAGCGCGATCCTTAAACAGCAGGCGCAAACGCTGCAGGAAGGAGAGCGGCTGCCCGGCGTCTTTCTGCCGCACGAACGCCTCCGGCTCGCCCAGCGTGCGGCGGATCAGGAATGACGCCAGCGCCGGCAGCAGACCGACCAGGAACATACCGCGCCAGCCGATGTGTTCCAGCAGCAGCGGCGTCAGGAAGGCGGCTGCCAGCACGCCCAATTGCCAGCCCATGCCGACGTAAGCCGAAGCGCGGTTGCGTTTCTCCGCCGGCCAGGCTTCGGCGATCAGCGCCATGCCGATGCCGAATTCGCCGCCCAGCCCGATGCCTGCCAGGGTGCGATAGGCCAGCAGATCCCAATACCCTTGCGCCACGGCGCACAGGCCGGTGAACAGGGAAAACATCAGAATGGTGATGGTCAGCACCCGGATTCGGCCGAAACGATCGCTAAGGTGGCCGAAGATCACGCCGCCCAGCACCGCGCCGATCAGCGTCCAGGTGACCAGCGAACCGGCGGCCGATGAGGTTAATCCTAATTCGATGCTGATGGCCGGCAGCATAAAGCCGAGGATCAGCAGGTCAAACCCGTCCATGGCATAACCGGTGACCGAGGCCAGCATGGCTTTACCGGGCGTCGCGTGGTTTTTTTTCTCTGTTATTACGGACATGAATCTTTATCTGTGTGGTGTATTCGATGGGCCTATTGTGCCGCGTGGCGGCGATCGCCACCAGATAAAAACGGCAGCCGGTCTCGGGCGCGCCAAATTTGGGCTATAAAAATGCTATGCTTTGCCGCCTTTCAGCCAGCGAGCTGAATACCATAATGAAAAGAGATCGGGAATGCAGATGAGTATACATAACCAGGTGCGCCGCAGTTTGCAGGCGATTGAACAATCCATGCGCGATCTGGCGCTGTGGCAGGCCGCGCCGCCTGAGCATGAGGCTTTTTCCAGCACCGAGCCGTTCTGTATCGACAGCATGTCGGCCGAAGCCTGGCTGCAGTGGGTGTTTCTGCCGCGCATGTATGCGCTGCTGGATGCCCAAGCGCCGCTGCCGACGCGCTTCGCCATCACGCCTTATTTCGAAGAGGCGCTGAAAGATCGTGAGCCGAGCAGCCTGCCGCTGCTGGTGCTGCTGCAACAGCTGGATTTGATGTTGAATAAAGAGCCGTAATCCGCCGGCGGCGCGCAGATTTTTGCCGTCCGGCAGTGTAGAGTACTCGCGCGGATGCCGGGCAGGAGAGCCGACGGTGTCTTTCGGCTCGGTTGAACCGCGACGGTTGACCGGGGGCTGCATTAGGATGATGAGGTGCTGCAATAATGGATTTATTAAGGTTTATCCTGCGTTTGCCTTTTACCCTGGTTAAGGGCGTTTGTCGCCTGCTGGGTGGGGCGTTGTCGCTGTTGGGACGGTTGCTGAGACCGCTGGTCGGCAACCTCAGCTGGCGCGCGCCGGCCTGGTGGGCTGCGCTGCCGCGCGGTTTTTTGCGGCTCGAAAGCGGCGTGGATAAACACCCGAAAGCGATCGGTCTGGGCCTGCTGCTGCTGGCGGGGGCCGCGGGCGGCGCGTTTTACGGTTGGCACTGGTGGCAAAATCGGCCCCAGCCCATCGAGCCGGCGCCGTTGGTGGTTCAGGAGATCAGCGCCGAGGTGGCCAACCCCGAGCCGATAGATTACGCCGCCGCCCGGCAGGCGCCGCAAACGGTGAGCCTGACCTTCAGCGGCTCGGTCGCGCCGATCGCCGTGGTGGGTAAAACCGTGAGCGCCGGTATCACCCTCAAACCGACGGCGGAAGGGCAGTGGGCGTGGAGCAATGAATCAACGCTGGTGTTCTCGCCGAAAAAACCGCTGCCGATGGGAGCGAAATATGAGGTGGCCCTGGAGCCCGCCACCTTGCTGGCGCCGCAGGTCAAGCTCGCCAAAACCCGCTATGCCTTCACCGTGCCCGCGTTCGATTACCGTCTGGGGCAGGCCGAGTATTACCGCGATCCACAGAATGCGCAGAAACGCAGCGCGATTTTCAATCTGCAGTTCAACGCGCCGGTCGACGTCGCCAGCTTTGAAAAACAGATTTCGCTGGGATTGAAGGAAGGCAGCACGTCCTCCGAGAAAAAGCTGAACTTCTCTCTGGTCTATGACGAGAAAAAACTGAACGCCTGGGTGCATTCCGAGCCGCTTCAGGCGCTGGATCAGGGCGGCGCGGTGCATCTGACCGTCGGTAAGGGCGTTAAATCGACGGCGGCCGGCAACGCTGTCGAAGAGGCGAAAAGCAACTGGGTCAAGGTACCCACCCTCTACAGCCTGGCGCTGAGTGACGCCAGCGCTCAGGTCGTGGACACCGACGGCGGCCAAGGGCAGCGTGCGCTGGTGGTCGGTTTCAGCGATGCGGTGAAGGATAAAGAGTTGGTGCGGGCCACCAAAGCCTGGCTGCTGCCGCAGCACGATCCGAGCGATGCCGAGGCCGCCAACGATGCCGAAGACTTCTATCAATGGACGGTCGACAGCGTCGGCAAAAACGTGCTGGCGCAGGCGACGCCACTGCCGTTGACGCTTAACGAGGCGGAAGAGGCCTATCAACCGCAGTTCAGCTTCCGTTTCGACGCTCCGGCGCACCGCTTTGTGTTGCTCGAGATAGACAACCAGCTGGTCTCTGTCGGCGGTTACAAGATGCCGAAGAAGGTTTATCGGGTGGTCGAAGTGCCGGAGTTCCCGAAATCGCTGCAGTTCATGTCGCAGGGCTCGCTGCTGTCGGTTAACGGCGACAAGCAGATCAGCGTGGCGGCGCGTAACGTGGCGGGCCTGCGGCTGGACATCAAACGGGTGATCCCGAGCCAGCTGCAGCACATTGTCTCCTTCAAAAGTCGGGACTACTCGTCCACGGAATTCAACCGTCTCAACGACGAATATTTCACCGAGCATTTCAAATACCAAACGGCGCTCAACAACGAGCGGCCGGGGGAAGTGAACTATCAGGGCATCGATCTCTCCCGTTATCTCTCCACCAACGCCAGCTCCCATCGCGGGGTATTCCTGCTGACGCTGTCCGAATGGCAGCCGAACCGAAAACCGGCGGCGGAAGAGGCGGGCGCCGAGCAGGATCAGGAACAAGATGAAAGCGAAGGGGAAGAGCAGCCCGACGTCGGCGATTCGCGCTTTGTGGTGGTGACCGATCTGGGCATCGTCGCCAAGAGCTCGCAGGATAAGACGCGCGATGTCTTTGTGCAGTCGATCCAAAGCGGCGCACCGGTCAGCGGCGCCACCGTGTCGGTAGTGGCCAAAAACGGCGTGACGCTGCTCAGCCAAACCACCGGTGCCGACGGCCACGTGCGTTTCCCGGCGCTCGATGTATACACCAACGAGCGCCAGCCGGTGATGTTCCTGGTGGAAAAGGAAGGGGATGTCTCCTTCCTGCCGACCGGTAGCTATAACGATCGCGGGCTGGACTTCTCGCGCTTCGACGTCGCCGGTGAACAAACGCCGACCGATCCGCGCACCCTCAGCAGTTATCTATTCTCCGATCGCGGCGTTTATCGGCCGGGGGATACTTTCAATATTGGCCTGATCACCCGCGCCGCCGACTGGGGCGTTGGCCTGGCCGGCGTGCCGGTGCGTGCCGAAATTCGCGATCCGCGCGACAAGCTGATGTCCACCGTACCGCTGACGCTGGGCGCCAGCGGTTTCAACGAGCTGAGCTATACCACCGATGAAAACTCACCGACCGGCGAGTGGAACGTCTATCTGTATCTGATCGGCAAAAACAACGATACCTCCACGCTGCTCGGCCATACCGCGGTCAATGTGAAGGAGTTCGAACCGGATCAGCTGAAAGTGAAGCTGGCGTTGACGCCGGACCGCCAGCAAGGCTGGGTAAAACCGTCTGAGCTGAAGGCCAGCATCGACGTGCAGAACCTGTTCGGCACCCCGGCGCAAGATCGCCGCGTGACCACCAGGCTGACGCTGCGGCCGATGTATCCGAGCTTCGATCGCTTCCCGGATTATGCGTTCTACGAAAACCGGCAAAACAGCGACGGGTTCGAAACCGAGCTGGAAGATCGCACCACCGATGAGCATGGCGCGGCCGATATTCCGCTCGATCTGAAATCCTACGCCGACGCGACCTATCAGCTGCAGCTGTTGTCGGAGGCGTTCGTCGCCGGCGGCGGGCGTTCGGTGGCGGCTACCGCCCGTACGCTGGTTTCGCCTTACGATTATCTGATTGGGGTGAAGGCCGACGGCGATCTGGGCTACATCAATCGCGACGCGGAGCGGCATCTGAATGTGATCGCCATCGATCCGGCCCTGAAACAGATCGCCATGCCGAATCTGAAGCAGGTGCTGATCGAACAGAAATACATTTCGGTGCTGACCAAACAGGATTCGGGCGTTTACAAATACCAGTCGAAGATGAAGGAAGTGCAGCTGTCGGAACAGCCGCTGGCGCTGAGTGAGCAGGGCGCGGATCTGCGGCTGACGACTGATAAGCCGGGCGACTTCGTGCTGGTGATTGAAGATGCGCAGGGCAAGACGCTCAACCGCGTCGCCTACAGCGTGGCCGGCAACGCCAACCTGAGCCGTTCGCTGGATCGCAACGCCGAACTGAAGCTGAAACTGAACCAGGCGGAATACCAGCCGGGCGAGGAGATCGAGGTGGCGATTAACGCGCCCTATACCGGCAGCGGTTTGATCACCATCGAGAAGGACAAGGTTTACGCCTGGCAGTGGTTCCACAGCGATACCACCAGCTCGGTGCAGACGATCCGCGTGCCGGCCGGCATGGAGGGCAACGGCTACATCAACGTGCAGTTCGTGCGCGACATCAACTCCAGCGAGATCTTCATGAGCCCGCTGAGCTACGGCGTGATGCCGTTCAAGATCAGCACCAAGGCGCGCCAAAACAGCCTCGAGGTGACGGCGCCGGCGGTCATCAAGCCGGGTGAAAACCTGACGATGACGGTCAAGACCGATGCGCCGCAGCAGGTGGCGCTGTTCGCCGTCGATGAGGGCATTCTGCAGGTGGCGCGTTACCGCCTGAAGGATCCGCTGGAGTTCTTCTTCAGCAAGCGCGAACTGAACGTGAGCAGCTCGCAGATCCTGGATCTGATCCTGCCGGAGTTCAGCAAGCTGATGGCGCTGACCGCGGCGCCGGGCGGCGATGCGGGCGAAGGGTTGGATCTCAACCTCAACCCGTTCAAACGCAAGCGTGACAAGCCGGTGGCCTACTGGTCCGGCATTACCGAAGTCAGCGGCGAGAAGCAGTTCGTCTACCCGGTGCCGGACTACTTCAACGGCAAGATCCGCGTCATGGCGATTTCGGTGACGCCGGAGAAAATCGGCAAGGCGCAAACCGCCGCCACGGTGCGTGACAGCTTCATCATGACGCCGAACGTGCCGGCGATGGTGGCGCCGGGCGATGAGTTCGACGTCAGCGTGGGCATCAGCAACAACCTCGAAGGGCTGAACGGCCAGTCGGCAGCCATCAACGTCCTGCTGACGCCGCCGCCGCAATTGGAGGTGGTGGGCAACGCGACGCAAAGCCTGACGCTGGCGGAAAAACGCGAGGGCGTGATCGCTTTCCGCCTGCGCGCCAAAGCCGTTTTGGGCGATGCGCCGCTGGTGTTCGACGCCCGTTACGGCGACCAGGCCAGCCGCCGCACCGTCAGCACCTCGGTGCGGCCGGCGGCGCCGTACCGCACCCAGTCGGTGATGGGGCGCATGAGTGGCAGCAGCCAGAACGTCGATGGCCTGCGCCAGATGTTCGATGCTTTCGCGCAGCGCCGGGCTGCGGTGTCGAATTCACCGCTGGTGCTGACCAATGGGCTGGCGCAATACCTGGCGGATTACCCATATTACTGTTCCGAGCAGATCGTCAGCCGTTCCATTCCGCTGATGCTGCAGAGCCGTCACCCAGAGATGAAAAGCAGCCTGAGCCAGGCGGAAGTCAGCAAGCAGCTGCGCAATCTGCTTGGCGTGCTGCGCGCCCGCCAGAACGACAGCGGGGCGATCGGCGCCTGGCGTTCATCGCCGGATGCCGATCCTTTCGTCACGCCTTATGTGGTGCAATATCTGCTCGAAGCCAAAGCGGCGGGCTACGCCCTGCCGGAAGGCATGCTGGATGAAGCCAACGGCGCGTTGCGCGAGCTGGCGGCCAGCGGGTTCGACGATCTGTATCTGCTGCGCCTGCGCAGCTGGGCGGTTTACCTGCTGACGCTGCAGGGCGAAGTGACCACCAACTCGCTGGCGGCGGTGCAGGATACGCTGCAAAAACGCTATGGCGAGGAGTGGAAAACCGACCTGAGCGCGCTGTATCTGGCCTCTTCCTATCGCCTGTTGAAGATGGACGACGAAGCCGTCGCGTTGCTGCAACCGAGCTGGCAGCAACTGAGCAAAGCCTATGACAGCGCCTGGTGGACGCAGAACTATTTCGATCCGCTGGTGCAGGATGCGACGCGGCTGTATTTGATTACCCGTCACTTCCCTGAGAAGGTGGCGTCGATTCCGCCGCAGGTGCTGGAGAATATGGTCAAGGCACTGAAAGAAGAGCGTTACACCACGTACTCCTCTGCAATGAGCATCCTGGCGCTGGAAAGCTATTCGACTGAGGTGGCGGCGCAATCCGCCAATGCGGACGCGTTAGGCATCGTGCAGGTGGGCAAAAGCGGCAGCGAGCCGCAGCGCATCAGTGAGCTGCAGGGGCTGTTCGTTCAGGGGCAGTTTAACGCCGATGCCACCGCCGTGCGCTTCACCAACGGCGGCAATGCGCCGGCCTGGTATGTGGTGACGCAGGCCGGTTACGATCTGAATGCGCCGCAAAAAGCGCTGTCGCGCGGCATTGAGATTGTCCGCGATTACACCGACGAGCAAGGCAAAGCGGTGACGCAGGTGACGCTGGGGCAGAAGATCAACGTCCATCTGAAGGTGCGCGCCAACTCGAAAGAGGGGCAGAGCAACCTGGCGATCGTCGATCTGCTGCCGGGCGGGTTCGAAGTGGTGCAGCAGACGCCGCCGGAACCGGCCGATACCGGCGAGGAGAGCGACGATCGCGGCGGCTGGCAGTCGCCGCTGGCCGCCACCGGCTCTACCTGGGCGCCGGATTACAGCGATATCCGCGAAGATCGGGTGATTATCTACGGCAACGCCGGCACCGAGGTGCAGGAGTTCGTCTATCAGATCAAGGCCACCAATACCGGCAGCTTTATTGTTCCACCGGCCTACGGCGAAGCCATGTACGACCGTGAAGTGCAGGCCATGTCGGCCGGCGGCGGCAAGCTGGTGGTGGTGCCGGCGGGCAACGACTAGGCCGTATCCGGCGCCAGGCCAGCGTCTGGCGCCGATATGTTGAGAACGTATGAAGATCCTGACCGGGCGCGTGCTGCAAAACGGCTTGATGGCGGTGTTTTTACTGGCGCTGCTGCTGGCCGCGATTCGGCTGTGGCCGCATCCGCCCCTGTGGCAGGGGCTGCCGCAGTCTTCCGTTTATTATGACAGGCACGGCGCGCTGCTGCGCATCACGCTGGCCAACGACGATCGCTACCGGCTGTGGACCCCGCTGGAGCAGGTGTCCCCGCTGGCGGTGCGCGGGCTGCTGCTGCACGAGGATCGCTGGTTCTACTACAACCCCGGCTTTAACCCCGTCAGCCTGATGCGCGGCTTCTGGCGCAGCTATGTCGCCGGCGGCAAAATGCAGGGCGGATCGACCATCAGCATGCAGCTGGCGCGGATGCGCTGGCATCTCAATACCCGCACGCCGGGCGGCAAGCTGCTGCAGGTGCTGCGCGCGGTGCAGCTGGAACTGAGCTACTCCAAGCGCGATATCCTGGAAGCCTATTTGAATTACGCGCCCTACGGTCGCAACATTGAAAGCATCGGCGCCGCCAGCCTGATCTACTTCGCCAAGTCGCCGAAGGCGTTGACCCTGCCGGAGGCGCTGACGCTGGCGGTGCTGCCGCAGTCGCCCAGCTACCGTCTGGAGCCAAAAACCGGCGTGCTCGGTGCCGCATTGACGCAGGCGCGCAACCGTCTGTTCCAGCGCTGGCAGCAGGTTTACCCGACCGACGCCAGCCAGCAAACGCTGTTCCGCCTGCCGCTGGCGCTGCGGCAGCCTGAGCAAGTACCCTATATCGCGCCGCACTTTATCGAACAGCTGCGCCTGCAGACGCAGCAACTGGTGCAGCGTGATACGCGCGTCGACACTACGCTGGACGCCGGGTTGCAGCGGCTGGTCGAGCGGCAGGTCAACGCCTTTATCGCCCGCAACCGCAGCCGCGGCATTCAAAACGCCGCGGTGCTGCTGGTGGACAGTCGCGATATGGGGGTGCGTGCGCTGGTGGGATCGGCGGACTATTACAATCGGCCGATCCAGGGGCAGGTGAACGGCACCAACGCCAAACGTTCGCCGGGCTCGACGCTGAAGCCGTTCATCTACGCGCTGGGCATGGAGCAAGGCGTGTTGCATCCGATGACTATCCTGAAAGACGTGCCTTCGTCGTTCGGCGCCTATGCGCCGGAAAACTTCGACCGGCGCTTTCTCGGCCCGGTGACCGCCACCGACGCGCTGAACTTCAGCCGTAACATCCCGGCGGTATATGTCGCCTCGCAGCTGCGCCAGCCGACTTTTTATCAGTTCTTACGCCTGACCGGCGTCGCCAATATGGCCAATGAGAGCCACTACGGGCTGTCGCTGGTATTGGGCGGCGGTGAGGTGACGGCGCAGGAATTGGCGAAGCTGTATGCGCTGCTGGCGAACCGCGGCGAGCTGCGGCCGCTTCGCATGCGATTGAACGAGGCCGAATCGACGCCGGTGCGGCTGCTGAGTGAGGAGGCCAGTTTCATCACGCTGGATATGCTGCGCCAGCACCGGCGGCCGGGCGATACGCTGGCACAGCGTTCTTCTTCGCTGCCGGCGTATTGGAAGACCGGGACTTCATGGGGCTTTCGCGACGCCTGGAGCGTCGGAATTTTCGGCCCTTACGTGCTGGTGGTGTGGGAAGGCAACTTCGACGGGCGCGGCAACAATGCGTTGGTCGGCGCCGAGGCGGCCGCGCCGCTGTTTTTCAATATCATCGACAGCGTCAACGCCAGCTACCCTGGCCTGCGGGAACCGAAACATCCGTTCCCCCAACGGCTGCGGCGGGTGGAGATTTGTCTCGCCAGCGGCGATCTGCCGACGCCGTGGTGCCAGCAAAAGGGCAAGACCTGGTTCATTCCCGGCAAGTCGCCGATCAAGGTGGACAGCGTCTATCGGCCTGTGGTGCTGGATATTCACAGCGGCGAGGTCGTTTGCCCGCCGTATGACGCGGCGCAGACTCGTACCGAAATCTTTGAATTCTGGCCTTCCGATTTGGCCAACGTGTTCGCCCAGGCCGGGCTGCCGAAACGGACGCCGCCGGTTAACCGCTGCAAGGATAACGGCATCGCCGTCGGCGGCAACGCACCGCGCATCACTTCGCCGCTGAAAAATACCACCTATACCCTGCGCCAGTCGCAGCAGGGGCGGGACAAAATCGCCTTCAATGCGGTGACGGATGCCGACAGCAAGACGGTGTACTGGTTTGTCGACGATATCTATCTCGGTAGCAGCGCCAGCAAAAAGCCGATCGACTGGCGGCCGATCAACAACGGGCGTTATCGCATTCGGGCGGTGGACGATCGCGGCCGCGCCGATACGCGCCTGGTGACCATCGAATGGGTAAACTAGCGCTGAGCCGCACGCCTGTTATACTCGCGCCCGAAACGGCTATTGACCTGGGAAAGCGATGTGATTGAGATTTTGTATCAGGATGAACACCTGGTGGCGGTGAACAAACCGTCGGGCTGGTTGGTACACCGCAGTTGGCTGGATCGTCATGAAACACGTTTTATGATGCAAACGGTGCGCGATCAGCTCGGGCAGCACGTCTTTACCGTGCACCGTCTCGATCGCCCGACCTCCGGCGTGCTGCTGATGGCGCTTTCCAGCGAGGTGGCGCGCCTGCTGTCGCAGCAGTTCGAGCAGCATCAGGTGCAGAAAACCTACCATGCGGTGGTGCGCGGTTACGTGCAGGAGGGGGCGACCCTCGACTACCCGCTGACGGCGGAGCTGGACAAAATCGCCGATAAACATGCCGATGCCGACAAGGGGCCGCAGCCGGCCGTCACGCACTACCGGCCGTTGGCGCAGGTAGAGATGCCGGTGGCCGTCGGCCGCTACGACAGCGCGCGTTACAGTCTGGTGGAACTGCAGCCGGAAACCGGCCGCAAGCACCAATTGCGGCGCCACATGGCGCATCTTCGCCATCCGATCATCGGTGACAGCAAGCACGGCGATCTGCGGCAGAACCGTGGGATGGCGCAGCATTTCGGCTGCCCGCGCCTGATGCTGCACGCCAGCCATCTGCAGCTGACGCACCCGGTGAGCGGCGAGCCGCTACAGGTGACGGCGCGCTGGGACGAAGACTGGCAAGGGGTGATGGCGCAGTTCGGCTGGGCGGGGGTATTCCCTGAACTTGCCGGGGTTGAGTTTAGCGCGGCTAACGGTCAGGATAGCTGACAATTTTTAAAGGTAATGAAGGGAGTAGGAGCCATGGCTCAGGTTGGTATCTTCGTGGGAACGGTCTACGGCAATTCGCTGCTGGTGGCGGAAGAGGCGCAAAACATCCTCAGCGAGCAGGGCCATGAGGTCAAACTGTTCGAAGAGGGCACGCTGGAGGCCTGGCAGTTTTATCGTCAGCATTACGCGCTGGTGATCACCTCCACTACCGGGCAGGGCGATTTGCCGGACAGCATCGCGCCGCTGTTCCACGCCATTCGCGATCAGGTTGGCTATCAGCCGGAACTGCGCTACGGGCTGATTGCCCTCGGCGACAGCAGCTATGACCACTTCTGTGGCGCGGGGCGCACGTTTGATGCGTTGCTGCAAGAGCAGGGCGCCACCCGCGTTGGTGAAGTGCTGGAAATCGATGCGATGGAACAGCCGGAGCCGGAAGTGGCCGCCTGCCCGTGGGTCGAGCAGTGGGGCACGCTGCTGCAGTCATAACGTAAAAAGGCGCCGTAAAAGGGCGCCTTAACGATGATGCGGGTCAACCGATCCGCATTATTTGCCGCGGGTGAGTTTTTCCAGATCGGCTTCGATCTCGGCAATCTTGTGCGACACCACGCCCTCGAGATGGCGCAGGTCGTCGAGGATTTTACGCTTCAGATCCACTTCCACCTGATCGCGCTGGCACAGCTGATCCAGCTCGTCGATCACGTAACGCAGGTTCGGGTTGATCTCGTGAATTTCCTTGTAGCCCTGGCCGGCGTTGTCCGCCACCACGGTTTTACGCTGGCGCGGATACTTGAACTTCACGCTCTTGGCGAAGAACTCGCCCTTGTCCTTGCGGAAATAGATCTTGAGGATGTCGTTGTTGGCCTCTTGACGCAGGCTATAGCGATCGACGTCTTCCGGTTGATTGATGCCCAAACTCTTCAAGTTATCGTACATACTGCGCCCTCTTTAGATGTGATCGTTATATTCCACGACTGCGATTATGGCGGAAAGCGAGATCTGCGACTGTGACTGCCAGCGAAACGCAGACAAAAAAATAGCGGGTGAATCACCCGCTATTTCAATTTAGTCGATAGTACGCAATAACTCATTAATGCCGACTTTACCGCGCGTTTTGGCGTCGACTTTCTTGACGATCACCGCGCAGTACAGGCTGTAAGAACCGTCTTTCGACGGCAGGTTACCGGAAACCACCACCGAACCCGCCGGCACGCGGCCGTAATGGATTTCGCCGGTCTCGCGGTCATAGATGCGGGTGCTCTGGCCGAGGTAGACGCCCATCGAAATCACCGAGCCTTCTTCCACGATCACGCCTTCCACCACTTCGGAGCGTGCGCCGATGAAGCAGTTGTCTTCGATGATGGTCGGGTTGGCCTGCAGCGGCTCCAGCACGCCGCCGATGCCGACGCCGCCGGACAGGTGAACGTTCTTGCCGATCTGCGCGCAAGAACCGACGGTGGCCCAGGTGTCGACCATGGTGCCTTCGTCGACGTAGGCGCCGATGTTAACGTAAGACGGCATCAGCACGGTGTTGCGAGCGATGAACGCGCCCTGGCGCACGGTGGCCGGCGGCACGACGCGGAAACCTTCCTTCTGGAAGCGCGCTTCGTCGTAGTCGGCGAATTTCATCGGCACCTTGTCGTAGTAGCGGGTTTCCGCGCCGTCCATTACCTTGTTGTCGTTGATGCGGAAAGAGAGCAGCACGGCTTTCTTCAGCCACTGATGGGTGACCCATTGACCGTCGATCTTCTCGGCAACGCGCAGGGCGCCGCTGTCCAACAGGCCGATCACCTGGTTTACCGCTTCGCGCGTTACGGTGTCTACGTTCACCGGGGTGATGTCCGCACGGCGTTCGAAGGCGCTTTCAATAACGTTCTGTAATTGCTGCATGCTGTTCTCTTTCCTGATGTTGTCGGTAAAAAGTTACTTGTATCACATTTTATCGTTCGGGGTGAGGGCCTCTGTCAACCGTTGCTCCAACTTTCTGCGCGTTTCTTGGTCGAGCGCGCGCCGCTCGCCGTCGGCCAGAATAAACAAATCCTCGACCCGCTCGCCGATGGTGGAAATGCGCGCGCCGTGCAGCGACAGCCCCAGATCGGCGAACACTTCGCCCACCCGCGCCAGCAGGCCGGGTTGGTCGAGCGCCGTCAGCTCCAGGTAGCTGCGGCGATCGGTGTGGGTCGGCAGGAAGGTGACCTCGGTCGGCACGCTGAAGTGGCGCAGCTTGGAAGAGGGGCGGCGCACACGCGGCGGCTGATACTCTCGTTGGGTGATGGCCTGTAGCAGTGCCTGACGGATCGCCGCGTGGCGATCCTGCGCCAGCGGGCTGCCGTCCGGTTCCAGCACGATAAAGGTGTCCATCGCCATACCGTCGCGGTTAGTGAAGATCTGTGCGTCGTGCACGCTCAGGTTGCGGCGATCCATCTCCCCGGCGACGGCGGCGAACAGATAAGGACGATCCGGGCTCCAGATGAAGATCTCGGTGCCGCCGCGCGTCGCCTGGCGGCTGACCAGCACCAGCGGCTGGGTGGAATCGTGGGCAAGCAGATGGCGGGCGTGCCAGGCCAGCTGATTCGGCGAGTGGCGCAGGAAATAGTCGGCGCGGCAGCGGCTCCAGATGCGGTGCAGCGCCTCTTCGTCGATGTTGTCCATGCGCAGCAGCGCCAGCGCCTGCAGCCGATGGTGGCGCACGCGTTCGCGCAGATCCGGGCTGTTTTGCATGCCGCGGCGCAGCTGTTTCTCGGTGGCGAAATACAGCTCGCGCAACAGGCTCTGCTTCCAGCTGTTCCACAGGGTTTCGTTGGTGGCGCAGATATCCGCCACCGTCAGGCATACCAGGTAGCGCAGGCGAGTTTCGCTCTGCACTTCGCTGCTGAACTGCTGGATCACCGTCGGATCCTGGATATCGCGGCGCTGCGCGGTGACCGACATCAGCAGGTGGCAGCGCACCAGCCAGGCCACCAGTTGGGTTTCTCGCGAGTTGAGACCGTGCAGCTCGGCGAACTCGACCACGTCCTCCGCGCCGAGGATCGAGTGATCGCCGCCGCGCCCTTTGGCGATATCGTGGAACAAGGCCGCCAGCAGCAGCAGTTCCGGGTGCGGCAGGCGTGGATACAGCTCCACGCACAGCGGATGGCGCGGCCGGGTTTGCGCATCGGCGAAGCTCTCCAGCTTCTGCAGTACCCGGATAGTGTGCTCGTCGACGGTATAGGCGTGGAACAGATCGAACTGCATCTGCCCGACGATCTTGCCCCACTGCGGCATATAAGCCCACAGCACACTGTGACGGTGCATCGGCACCAGCGCGCGCGACACCGCGCCGGGGTGGCGCAGGATGGCCATAAACAGATCGCGCGCTTCCGGGATGGTGCACAGCGGCTGTTTCAGGTGACGGCGCGCGTGGCGCAGCTGGCGCACGGTGGTTGAGTAAATGCCTTTGATCTCGCGGTTGCGCACCATCAGGTAGAACATGCGCATGATGGCTTGCGGCTCGCGGATGAACAGCGTTTCGTCACGCAGATCGATCAGATCGCCGCGCAGCTGGAAATCGTCGTTCAGCGGACGCGGTTTTTCGGTGGCGTCCAGCGCCAGGATGGCCTCGTCGAACAGCTGCAGCAGCATGTGGTTCAGCTCGCTGACGCGCCGCGTCATGCGGTAGAAGTCTTTCATCATGCGCTCGACCGGCTCGTTGCCTTCACCTTCATAGCGCAGCAGCTGCGCCACGTTGAGCTGACGATCGAACAGCAGACGGTTGTCGTAACGCGGCAGCACCAGATGCAGCGCAAAGCGGATGCGCCACAGGAAGCTCTGACATTCGTTCAGTTCGTTGCGCTCGGCCTGGGTGAGGAAACCGAAGCCGACCATTTCGTCCAGCGAGGTGGCGCCGAAGTGGCGGCGCGCCACCCACAGCAGCGTGTGGATGTCGCGCAGGCCGCCGGGGCTGCTTTTGATATCCGGTTCCAGGTTATAGCTGGTGCCATGGTAGCGCTGGTGGCGTTCCTGCTGCTCGTTGATCTTGGCGTGGAAAAACTGCGGCGAAGGCCAAAAGCCGTCGCTGAAGATGTGTTTTTGCATCTGCAGGAACAGCGCGACGTCGCCGCAGATCATGCGCGATTCGATCAGGTTGGTGGCCACGGTCAGATCCGCCAGGCCTTCCAGCAGGCACTCTTCCAGGGTGCGCACGCTGTGGCCCACCTCCAGCTTGAGATCCCACAGCAGGGTGATGAATTCGCCGACTCGCTGCGACTGCTGTTCCGTCAGCCGGCGCTGGCTGAGCACCAGCACGTCGATGTCCGACAGCGGATGCAGTTCGCCGCGGCCGTAGCCGCCGACCGCCACCAGCGCGGTTTCCGGGATATCTTCGAAGCCGTAGAAGGTCCACAGCCGGCGCAGCAGGCGATCGATGAAGTCGCTGCGCGCCGCCACTAGGCTTTCGGCGCTGGAGCCGGCGTCGAACGCCGCCGCCAGCCACAGCTGAAACTGCTCCAGCCGCTGTTTCAGCACCAGGCAGGTGAGGTCGTCGTCGCCGTAGGCGCTGGGAGAGACGGGTGGCATCGGCACGGCCGGGGCCGCCTGTTGAAGAAGATTGTCAGACATAGTGCGCAGCCCATAAAAAAGGCCGGCATAAGCCGGCCTGGTGATATTCTGCACGCGGCGTTCGTCGCGGTGCTTACATCTCGTGCGTAATGATGTTGGGGATGGTGTCATCCTTGCGCAACGTCATTATTTCGCAGCCGTTATCAGTGACCACAATAGTATGCTCATACTGCGCCGACAAGCTGCGATCTTTGGTTTTTACCGTCCAGCCGTCTTTCATGGTGCGGATGCGGTAGTCGCCGGCGTTGACCATCGGTTCGATGGTGAAAGCCATGCCCGCCTGCAGCACTACACCACCGTCGTCCGCGTCATAGTGCAGCACCTGCGGCTCTTCGTGGAACACTTCGCCGATGCCGTGGCCGCAGTACTCGCGCACCACGGAGAACTTCTCGGCTTCGACGAATTGCTGAATAGCCTTGCCCAGGGTGCGCAGACGGATGCCCGGTTTGACCATCTTCAGCGCCAGATACAGGCTTTCCTGAGTGACGCGGCACAGGCGCTCGCCCAGAATGGTCGGTTTGCCGACGATGAACATCTTAGAGGTGTCGCCATGGAAACCGTCTTTAATCACGGTCACGTCGATATTGACGATGTCGCCGTCTTTCAGCGTTTTGTCGTCGCTCGGGATGCCGTGGCACACCACTTCGTTCACCGATATACACACGGATTTCGGGAAGCCGTGATAGCCGAGGCAGGCGGAAATGGCCTGCTGCTCGTTGGTGATGTACTCGTGACAGATACGGTCCAGCTCGCCGGTGGTCACGCCAGGTTTGACGTGCGGCTCGATGATCTCCAGCACTTCGGCGGCCAGGCGGCCGGCCACGCGCATTTTTTGGATGTCATCAGGTGTTTTAATTGAGATTGCCATGAAATTTGTCCGCAGGTGTCGTTATCGTCGACAATAAGAAGCAGTGACTTATGGTATCAGCCCGGCCGGAGGCTGCCAAATTTCATTTCCCGACGCCCGGCGAAAAGCAACAAAAGTTGGTGTCGGCAGCGGGTTTATGGTATAAAGCGCGCCGGCGATCCGCGACTTGGTTCTTGTGACCTGGCAGGAATTGGCCGAAAATACTTTAACTGCACTCATTTTGTGTAAATAACACACACGTATCGGCACATCCGCCGGGGTGCCCTGAGGTGACTTGTCGCCGCCAGGGTCGGCGTTATGGGATACGTGGAGGCATAACCCCAATTAATCTATAGAGGTTTAATCATGGCAACTGTTTCCATGCGCGACATGCTCAAGGCTGGTGTTCACTTTGGTCACCAGACCCGTTACTGGAACCCGAAAATGAAGCCTTTCATCTTCGGCGCTCGTAACAAGGTTCACATCATCAACCTGGAGCAGACCGTACCAATGTTCAACGCCGCTCTGGCTGAACTGAGCAAGATCTCTTCCCGTAAAGGCAAGATCCTGTTCGTTGGTACCAAACGCGCAGCAAGCGAAGCGGTAAAAGACGCTGCGAACAGCTGTGACCAGTTCTTCGTGAACCACCGCTGGTTGGGTGGCATGCTGACTAACTGGAAAACCGTTCGTCAGTCCATCAAGCGTTTGAAAGATCTGGAAATCCAGTCTCAAGACGGCACCCTGGACAAGCTGACCAAGAAAGAAGCGCTGATGCGCACTCGTGAACTGGCCAAGCTGGAAAACTCCCTGGGCGGTATCAAGGATATGGGCGGTCTGCCAGACGCACTGTTCGTTATCGATGCCGATCACGAGCACATCGCGATCAAAGAAGCCAACAACCTGGGTATCCCGGTATTCTCTATCGTTGATACCAACTCCAACCCAGACGGCGTTGACTTCATCATCCCTGGTAACGACGACGCAATCCGTGCAGTAAACCTGTACCTGACTGCTGTTGCTGCCGCTGTGCGTGAAGGTCGTTCTCAAGATCTGGCCGTTCAGGCGGAAGAAGGCTTCGTAGAAGCTGAATAATAAGGCAAGCTCGTCACTGAGCCCTTATTAACCAGGTATTGACATATGTTGGTTAGGGGGGCCTGTAAAGGCCCCCTTTGCTTATCTGAATGAGAACTGTCTCCACGCGAGATAACCGAGGAAAAATAAATGGCTGATATTACCGCTGCCCTGGTAAAAGAACTGCGCGAGCGTACCGGCGCTGGCATGATGGATTGCAAGAAGGCGCTGGTTGAATCCAACGGCGACATCGAACTGGCAATCGAAAACATGCGTAAGTCCGGTGCGATCAAAGCCGCTAAAAAAGCAGGCAACGTAGCTGCTGACGGCGTGATCAAAACCAAGATCGAAGGCAACTACGGCATCATTCTGGAAGTTAACTGCCAGACTGACTTCGTCGCGAAAGACGCCGGTTTCCAGGCGTTCGCCGACAAAGTGCTGGATGCCGCTATGGCCGGCAAAATCACTGACGTTGACGTGCTGAAAGCACAGTTCGAAGAAGAGCGCGTAGCGCTGGTGGCAAAAATCGGTGAAAACATCAACATTCGCCGCGTTGCTTCCCTGGAAGGCGACGTGCTGGGCAGCTACCTGCACGGCGCGCGTATCGGCGTTCTGGTTGCGGCTAAAGGCGCTGACGACGAGCTGGTCAAGCAAATCGCAATGCACATTGCGGCGAGCAAGCCAGAGTTCGTGAAGCCAGAAGACGTGTCTGCTGAAGTGGTAGAAAAAGAGTACCAGGTTCAGCTGGACATCGCCATGCAGTCAGGCAAGCCGAAAGAAATCGCAGAGAAAATGGTTGAAGGCCGCATGAAGAAATTCACCGGCGAAGTTTCTCTGACCGGTCAGCCTTTCGTTATGGATCCGAGCAAATCTGTTGCTCAGGTGCTGAAAGAGCACAACGCTGACGTGACCAACTTCATTCGCTTCGAAGTGGGCGAAGGCATCGAGAAAGTCGAAACCGACTTCGCTGCTGAAGTTGCCGCGATGAGCAAACAGTCTTAATGACTGTCGATGGAACCGCCGTCTGGCGGTTCCATACTATCCAGCCAGAATTACACCGGTGGCAGGCCCTGCAGCGTGATACTCACCTCAGGCGCGTTTCATCGGCTGAAATCCCCAATACTAATACTGCTTCTTAGGACAGAACACCATGGCAACCAATGCAAAACCCGTATATCAGCGTATTCTGCTTAAACTGAGTGGCGAAGCCCTGCAAGGTGCAGAAGGTTTTGGTATCGACGCCAGCGTTTTGGATCGCATGGCTCAGGAAGTGAAAGAGCTGGTCGAACTGGGAATTCAGGTCGGTGTAGTTATTGGCGGCGGGAACTTGTTCCGCGGCGCGGGCCTGGCGCAAGCCGGCATGAACCGCGTAGTGGGCGACCACATGGGAATGCTGGCTACCGTGATGAACGGCCTGGCTATGCGTGATGCACTGCACCGTGCCTATGTGAACGCCCGCCTGATGTCGGCGATCCCGCTGAACGGCGTGTGTGATAATTACAGCTGGGCAGAGGCGATCAGCCTGCTGCGCAACAACCGCGTGGTGATCTTCTCCGCCGGTACCGGCAACCCGTTCTTCACCACCGATTCCGCCGCTTGCCTGCGCGGTATCGAGATCGAAGCCGACGTGGTGCTGAAAGCCACCAAAGTGGATGGCGTATACTCCGCCGATCCGGTGAAAAACCCGGATGCGACGCTGTATGAACAATTAACCTATCAGGACGTGCTGGAGCGCGAGCTGAAAGTGATGGATCTGGCGGCGTTTACGCTGGCCCGCGATCACGGTCTGCCGATCCGCGTGTTCAACATGAACAAGCCTGGCGCACTGCGCCGCGTGGTGATGGGTGAGAACGAAGGTACGCTGATCAGCAAATAAGGCTGTTCGCCCCCCTTTTTCGGAGCGCGTGACGCCAGGCGCCGCGCGCTCTTCGAGTACGATTACGGGCTATACTTGAGTATCGCCTGCCAAGTAACCAGCTTCCAAGGGTTTGCAACGTGACTAATGAAATCAGAAAAGATGCTGATTCACGCATGGAAAAAAGCGTAGAAGCATTCAAAAACCAAATCAGCAAGATCCGCACCGGCCGCGCTTCTCCAAGCATTCTGGACGGCATCATGGTGGAATACTACGGCGCCGCTACGCCGCTGCGTCAGCTGGCCAACGTAACCGTAGAAGACTCCCGCACGCTGAAAATCAACGTGTTCGACCGCAGCCTGAGCCAGGCCGTTGAGAAAGCGATCATGAGCTCTGATCTGGGCCTCAACCCGTCTTCCGCCGGTTCTGACATTCGCGTTCCGCTGCCTCCGCTGACCGAAGAGCGTCGTAAGGATCTGATCAAGATCGTGCGCGGCGAAGCCGAGCAGGGTCGCGTAGCGGTGCGTAACGTGCGTCGTGACGCCAACGACAAGGTCAAGGCGCTGCTGAAAGACAAAGAGATCAGCGAAGACGAAGAACGTCGCTCACAAGACGAGATTCAGAAAATGACCGACGCTTACATCAAGCTGGTCGACGCCGCGCTGGCGGAGAAAGAAAAAGAGCTGATGGATTTCTAATCAGCATCGCGCAGAAAGAAAGCGTCGCCTGGGCGGCGCTTTGTTTTTTGTGGCGCAGATCCCGTTTCATCGTACTGAAAGATCATGGACAAGCGGTGTCCAAGGTTCCACACTGGAACACCTCCGATCTCATCAGACAGTTATTCAGAGTGAACTCATGAAGCAACTGACCATTCTTGGCTCGACCGGCTCGGTAGGGACCAGTACCCTGGCCGTGGTCAGGGCGAATCCCGACCGTTTTGCGATCAAAGCGCTGGTGGCCGGCCGTAACGTCGCGGTCATGGCGCAGCAATGCATGGAATTCCGGCCCGCCTTCGCCGCGATGGCGGATGAAAACGCTGCGCGCGAGCTGCGCGCTGTCCTGGCGGAAAACGGTGTCGTTACCGAAGTCTTGGCCGGAGAACAAGCGGCCTGCGAGCTGGCAGCGTTGGATGACGTCGATCAAGTGACGGCGGCCATCGTCGGCGCTGCGGGGCTGTTGCCGACGCTGGCGGCGATCCGCGCCGGCAAACAGGTACTGCTGGCCAACAAAGAATCGCTGGTCACCTGCGGCCGTCTGTTTATGGACGCGGTGCGGCAAAGCCAGGCGCAACTGCTGCCGCTCGACAGCGAGCACAACGCAATTTTTCAGAGTTTGCCTGAGAACATTCAGCGTCAGTTGGGATACTCTTCACTGGACAGTCATGGTGTTTCGCGCATCGTGCTTACCGGTTCCGGCGGCCCGTTCCGCACCACGCCGTTGGAACAGTTCGCCGCGATGACGCCGGATCAAGCCTGCGCCCACCCGAACTGGTCGATGGGCCGCAAGATCTCGGTGGATTCCGCCACCATGATGAACAAAGGTCTGGAATACATTGAGGCCCGCTGGCTGTTTAACGCCTCGGCCGAGCAAATGGAAGTGATCCTGCACCCGCAGTCGGTGATTCACTCGATGGTGCGCTATGCCGACGGCAGCGTGCTGGCGCAGTTGGGGACGCCGGATATGCGCACGCCGATCGCCCACGCGATGGCGTATCCGCAGCGCGTGAACTCCGGCGTGGAAGCGCTGGACTTCTGCCGCATCGGTTCGCTGACCTTCGCCGAACCGGAACGCGAACGTTATCCTTGCCTGTACTTGGCGATCGAGGCGTTCGAGGCCGGTCAGGCGGCGACCACCGCGCTGAACGCGGCCAACGAAATCGCCGTGGCGGCATTTTTGCAGCAGCAGATCCGCTTTACCGACATTGCCGCGGTCAACCGCCAGGTGGTGGAACGTCTCGCGCTGCAGGAACCGACCTGCATCGACGCGGTCTTAGACATTGACCGTCAGGCGCGCGCCGCTGCCGAGGAGCGCGTTCGCGCGTTGTGCGGCTGATCACGGCGATTATCCGATTTTGCTCGTAATTCGCGCGTGCCGCAGCGGGGCCGTTTGTTCATGCCCCGCTGAGGTGGTATAGTCTGCGCCACCTGTCAGCGGTTATACCGTTGAATTATGGCCCGATTGGCGCTCTGTGCGCCAATGGCGGCCCGGCTGTGCCGGGTATCGCGAGGGCAGGCTGAAAGCCGTGTCGGGCACACGGCTTTTTTTGCGCGTAAGGGCCTGATGTTCCGGAAAGGCAGTTATATTTCTACTGAGGAAATAAGTACGAGTTATGTCGTCCGCAAACCAACAAGAGGCTAATCCATCTTCCCAGGGGCCGCGCCATGTCGCCATTATCATGGACGGTAACGGACGCTGGGCCAAACGTCAGGGCAAGTTACGTGTCTTCGGTCATAAAGCAGGGGTGAAATCGGTTCGCCGCGCGGTCAGTTTTGCCGCCAGCCACCATTTAGATGCACTCACGCTTTATGCCTTCAGCAGCGAAAACTGGAACCGTCCGGTGCAGGAAGTCTCCGCCCTGATGGAGCTTTTTGTCCGCGCTCTGGATAGTGAAGTAAAAAGCCTGCATAAACATAACGTCAGGCTGCGGGTGATCGGCGATATCAGCCGATTCAGCGCGCGTTTGCAGGAGCGGATCCGCCGCTCTGAAGCACTGACGGAAAATAACGATGGCCTGACGCTCAATATCGCTGCCAACTACGGTGGCCGTTGGGATATCATTCAGGGAGTAAGGGAACTGGCCGAACAGGTACGGGTAGGGGAGTTGCACCCGGATCAGATCAGCGAGGAATTATTGAGCGAGCGGGTTTGCATGAGCGACCTGGCGCCGGTGGATCTGGTTATCCGCACCGGTGGCGAGCATCGCATCAGTAACTTCCTGCTGTGGCAAATCGCCTATGCTGAACTTTACTTTACTGATGTGCTCTGGCCTGATTTCGATGAACTTGTCTTTGAAGGTGCGCTGAATGCATTTGCACAACGTGAGCGCCGCTTCGGGGGAACAACACCTATCGGCGCCGATGCGTCCTAGGGAGAACTTTTGCTGAAGTATCGCCTCATAACTGCTCTGATTTTAATCCCGATCGTTATCGCGGCGCTGTTCCTGTTGCCGCCGCTGGCCTTTGCTCTGGTAACGCTCGTCGTGTGCATGTTAGCAGCCTGGGAGTGGGGCCAATTGGCCGGTTTTACCTCCCGTTCGCAGCGCATCTGGTTGGCGATACTGTGCGGTTTTCTGCTGGCGTTGATGATGCTCAGCGTCCCCGCTTACCATCAATCCGTGCCGCAGATAAGCGGCTCGCTGTGGCTGTCGCTGGCCTGGTGGCTGGCGGCGTTGCTGCTGGTGTTGTTCTATCCCGGCTCGGCCTCTATCTGGCGCAATTCGCGCCCGCTGCGCCTGCTGTTCGGCTTGCTGACCATCGTGCCGTTCTTTTGGGGCATGCTGGCGCTGCGCCAGTTCGGCTACGAGCAAAATCCGTTTACCGGCGCCTGGTGGCTGCTGTACGTGATGCTGCTGGTGTGGGGCGCGGATTCCGGCGCCTACATGTTCGGCAAGCTGTTCGGCAAGCATAAACTGGCGCCGAAGGTCTCGCCGGGTAAAACCTGGGAAGGGTTGATCGGCGGGCTGCTGACGTCGGCGGTCATTTCCTGGCTGTTCGGCCGCTACGCGCCACTGAACGTGGTGCCGACCACGCTGTTGGCCTGTTCGGTGCTAGCCGCGCTGGCTTCGGTGCTGGGCGATTTGACCGAAAGCATGTTCAAACGCGAAGCGGGCATCAAGGACAGCGGGCATTTGATTCCCGGTCACGGCGGCATACTGGATCGTATCGACAGCCTGACCGCGGCGGTGCCGGTGTTTGCCTGCCTGATGCTGTTGGTGTTTTAATCCGTCGATGACGGAAAGTGAGGGATGATGGTCAGCGTGCTTTGGAACCTGGTGGCGTTTCTGATTGCGCTCGGTATCTTGATTACCGTGCATGAGTTCGGACACTTTTGGGTTGCCCGTCGTTGCGGCGTGCGCGTTGAACGCTTTTCCATCGGCTTCGGCCGGGCGCTGTGGCGCCGTACCGATCGCCAGGGCACCGAGTACGTCATCGCTCTGATCCCGCTTGGCGGTTACGTGAAGATGCTGGACGAGCGCGTGGAGTCGGTGGCGCCGGAAATGCGCCATCAGGCCTTTAACAACAAAACCGTCTGGCAGCGCGCGGCCATCATCAGCGCCGGCCCCATCGCCAACTTCCTGTTTGCTATCCTTGCCTATTGGCTGGTGTTCATCATCGGCGTGCCGAGTTTCCGCCCGGTGATCGGCGAAATCGCGCCGCAATCCATCGCCGCCAAGGCCGAAATTTCGTCTGGCATGGAACTAAAGTCGGTTGACGGCATCGAAACGCCTGATTGGGAATCAGTTCGTCTGGCGCTGGTGGCGAAGATTGGCGATGCGCAAACCGAAGTCGGCGTCGCGCCGTTCGGCTCTTCGCAGGTGGTGACCAAAACCCTGGATTTGCGCCAGTGGAACTTTGAACCGGACAAGCAGGATCCCGTTGTCGCGCTGGGCATTATGCCGCGCGGCCCGCAGATCGAATCCGTGTTGGCGGAAGTGCAGCCTAACTCGGCGGCGCAAAAGGCGGGTTTACAAGCGGGGGACAGGATCGTTAAAGTCGATGGTCAGCCGTTGGGTCGTTGGCAGACGCTGGTGAAGCGTATCCACGATGGCCCGGGGCAACCGCTGGCTTTGGAGATTGAAAGAAACGGCGCCCCCTTGTCTTTGACGCTGATACCGGATACAAAGCCGGTGGGAAAAGACAAATCGGTGGGGTTTGCAGGCATCATTCCAAAGGTGCTGCCGCTGCCGGAAGAGTATAAGACGATTCGCCAGTATGGACCGTTCCCGGCGCTGTATCAGGCCGGCGACAAGACCTGGCAGCTGATGCGGCTGACGGTCAACATGCTGGGCAAATTAATAACCGGTGATGTAAAGCTGAACAACCTGAGTGGCCCGATCTCGATTGCACAGGGAGCTGGGGCGTCAGCCGGAGTCGGATTCGTGTATTATCTGATGTTCCTGGCGTTGATTAGCGTCAACCTGGGGATCATCAACCTGTTCCCATTACCGGTGTTAGATGGTGGGCATCTCCTCTTCCTGGCGATAGAAAAGCTGAAGGGTGGGCCGGTTTCCGAGCGAGTACAGGACTACAGCTACCGCATAGGTTCGATCGTGCTGGTGTTGTTGATGGGTCTTGCACTTTTCAATGATTTTTCCCGCCTCTAGGGGCGGGGATAGGTTAGGAAGAACGCATAACAACGATGGCGATGAAAAAGTTGCTCATAGCGTCGCTGCTGTTTGGCAGCGCCACCGTATACGGTGCAGACGGGTTCGTAGTGAAAGACATTCATTTCGAAGGCCTGCAGCGAGTTGCCGTCGGTGCGGCGTTACTCAACATGCCGGTTCGCGTCGGCGATACCGTCACTGACGATGACATCAGTAATACCATTCGTGCCTTGTTTGCCACCGGCAACTTCGAGGACGTGCGCGTACTGCGCGATGGTAATACCTTGATCGTGCAGGTGAAGGAACGTCCTACCATCGCCAGCATCACTTTCTCCGGCAACAAGTCGGTGAAAGATGACATGCTCAAGCAGAACCTGGAAGCCTCCGGCGTCCGGGTGGGCGAGGCGCTCGACCGCACCACGATCTCCAGCATTGAAAAAGGGCTGGAAGACTTCTACTACAGCGTCGGTAAATACAGCGCCTCGGTGAAAGCCGTAGTCACGCCGTTGCCGCGCAACCGTGTCGACCTGAAACTGGTGTTCACGGAAGGGGTCTCCGCCAAGATTCAACAAATCAACATCGTCGGCAACCATGCTTTCACCAACGACGAACTGATCTCACGCTTCCAACTGCGTGACGAAGTGCCGTGGTGGAACCTGGTCGGCGACCGCAAATACCAGAAGCAGAAACTGGCGGGCGATCTCGAAACCCTGCGCAGCTTCTATCTGGATCGCGGCTATGCCCGCTTCAACATCGATTCTACCCAGGTGAGCCTGACGCCGGATAAAAAAGGCATCTACATCACCATCAACATCACCGAAGGCGAGCAGTACAAGCTTTCCGATGTTGTCGTGAACGGCAACCTGGCCGGCCACTCGGCGGAAGTCGCTCAGATCACCAAAATTGAGCCAGGCGAGCTGTACAACGGCAGCAAGGTGACCAAAATGGAAGACAACATCAAAACGATGTTGGGCCGTTATGGTTACGCCTACCCGCGCGTCGGCACTCAGCCTGAGATCAACGACGCGGATAAAACCGTCAAGCTGCACGTCAACGTTGACGCGGGCAACCGCTTCTACGTGCGTCGCATCAAGTTCGAAGGTAACGACACCAGCAAGGATTCCGTACTGCGTCGCGAAATGCGCCAGATGGAAGGCGCCTGGCTCGGCAACGAGCAGGTCGAGCAGGGTAAAGAGCGTCTGAACCGTCTGGGCTATTTCGAAACGGTTGACGTGGAAACCCAGCGCGTGCCGGGCACCGCCGATCAGGTCGACGTGACCTATAAGGTGAAAGAACGCAACACCGGTACCTTTAACTTCGGCGTCGGTTACGGCACCGAGAGCGGCGTCAGCTTCCAGGCCGGCGTGCAGCAGGATAACTGGTTGGGTACCGGCTACTCGGTCGGCATCAGCGGCACCAAGAACGACTACCAGACTTATACCGAACTGTCGGTCACCAACCCGTACTTCACCGTTGACGGTGTGAGCCTGGGCGGCCGCATCTTCTACAACGACTTTAAGGCGGATGACGCGGATCTGTCGGACTATACCAACAAGAGTTACGGTATCGACGGCACGCTGGGCTTCCCGATCAACGAAAACAACTCGTTGCGCACCGGCCTGGGCTACGTCCACAACGGTCTGTCGAACATGCAGCCGCAGATCGCCATGTGGCGTTACCTCGACTCGATGGGCGTGGATGCGAACAAGACCGACCGCGCCAGCTACTCGACGGACGACTTTACGCTGAACCTGGGCTGGACCTATAACAACCTGGACCGCGGCTACTTCCCGACCTCGGGTAACCGTACCACGTTGAACGGCAAGGTCACCATTCCGGGCTCGGACAACGAATACTACAAGGTGACGCTGGACAGCGTACAGTACGTGCCGATCAACGACGACCGCACCTGGGTGCTGTTGGGTCGCGGCCGTCTGGGTTACGCGGATGGGCTGGGCGGCAAGGAAATGCCGTTCTATGAGAACTTCTATGCCGGTGGTTCGAGCACCGTGCGCGGCTTCCAGTCCAACACCATTGGTCCGAAGGCGGTGTACTACAACTCCAACTCGTACCAGTGTCAGTTCAACGCCGGCAGCACGACCGATCGTCAGAGCATCTGTAGCTCGGATGACGCGGTAGGCGGTAACGCCATGGCGGTCGCCAGCCTGGAGCTGATCACCCCGACGCCGTTCATCAGCGAGAAATACGCCAACTCGGTGCGGACGTCGCTGTTCATCGATGCCGGTACCGTGTGGGACACCAAGTGGAAGAATACCAACGAAACGCTGATGTACGGCGTGCCGGACTACAGCAAAGCCAGTAATATTCGTTCTTCCGCCGGTATCGCGCTGCAGTGGATGTCGCCACTGGGGCCGTTGGTGTTCTCTTACGCCAACCCGATCAAGAAATACGAAGGCGACAAGTCCGAACAGTTCCAGTTTAACATCGGTAAGACCTGGTAACGGGTCTCGCCTCTGGGCATAACAGTTATTAAGAATCGCAATGGCCAGGCGCCCGCCGGCAGAGGGAGATGATTCTCATTGTTTGGTGGGACAAGTCTGGCAAATTGTGTACTTCAGTGTCATATGACACAAATGGGTGATGGTAAGGAGTTTATAGTGAAAAAGTGGTTGTGTGCCGCAGGCCTCGGTTTAGCAATGGCTGCTTCAGCTGGCGTTCAGGCAGCAGATAAGATCGCTGTCGTTAACGTCTCCAGCATTTTCCAACAGCTGCCGGCCCGCGAAACGGTCGCTAAACAGCTGGAAAACGAGTTTAAAGGCCGTGCAAGCGAACTCCAGAACATGGAACGTAGCCTGCAGACCAAAATGCAGCGTCTGCAGCGTGACGGCGCTACCATGAAAGCCAGCGATCGCAGCAAGTTGGAAAAAGACGTGATGGCGCAGCGCGAGCAGTTCTCTCAGAAAGCGCAGGCTTTCGAGCAGGACAACCGTCGTCGCCAGATGGAAGAGCGTAACAAGATCCTGAGCCGCATTCAGGACGCGGTGAAATCTGTCGCCAGCAAAGGCGGTTATGACGTGGTGATCGACGCCAACGCCGTTGCCTATGCAGACTCTTCCAAAGATATCACTGCTGACGTGCTGAAACAGGTTAAATAACACATGCTTTCAATTCGACTGGCTGATTTAGCGCAGCAGTTGGATGCACAATTGCACGGTGATGGCGATCTCGTCATCACCGGCATTGCTTCTATGCATTCGGCACAGCCTGGCCAAATCACGTTTTTGTCAAACAGCCGCTATCAAGAGCAGCTGTCTTCCTGCCAGGCAAGCGCCGTGGTGCTTACCGAAGCGGATTTACCACACTGCCGTGCTGCGGCGCTGGTGGTTAAGAACCCTTACCTGACCTATGCGCGCATGGCGCAGCTGATGGACACCACGCCGTCGCCGGCCCAGGATATCGCGCCAAGCTCGGTGATCTCACCTGAAGCGCAGCTGGGGCAGAACGTCGCCATTGGGGCGAACGCGGTGATCGAGTCGGGTGCGGTGCTTGGCGATAACGTGGTTATCGGCCCGGGCTGCTTCATCGGCAAACACGCACGCATCGGCGCGGGAACGCGTCTGTGGGCGAACGTCACGATTTATCATGCGGTCGAAATCGGCCAGCGTTGCCTGATCCAGTCGGGCACCGTGATCGGCGCAGACGGTTTCGGCTATGCGAATGAGCGCGGCGAGTGGATCAAAATCCCTCAGTTGGGCACGGTGATTATCGGCGATCGCGTCGAAATCGGCGCTTGCACCACCATTGACCGCGGCGCTTTGGATAACACCCAAATCGGGAATGGTGTTATCATCGACAACCAATGCCAGATTGCACATAACGTTGTGATTGGCGACAATACCGCCGTCGCCGGCGGTGTGATCATGGCCGGCAGCCTGAAAATCGGCCGCTACTGCCAGATTGGCGGTGCCAGCGTGATCAACGGTCACATGGAAATTGCCGACAAGGTGGTTGTCACCGGAATGGGAATGGTTATGCGACCAATCACCGAACCTGGGGTATACTCTTCGGGCATTCCGTTGCAGCCTAACAAGGTTTGGCGTAAAACCGCTGCGTTGGTGATGAATATCGATGAGATCAGCAAACGCTTGAAAGCTGTCGAACGTAAAGTCGGAAAAGACTAATCATTGCCGCCCGCCCTGGCGGGTACAAAACGAAACGCGTTGGTCGTGAGACCAAAAGCGCAAAGAGATGTTAATTTGCGGCCTGCATGATGATCTCCTTTTGGGGTCAGCGCAGGCCGTGTTGTTGATGCCATCAGTTTTTAGAGACAGGAAGAGTATTTTGACTACTGACACTCATACTCTGGATATTGCAGAAATTTTGGATCTGCTTCCTCACCGTTACCCGTTCTTGTTGGTCGACCGCGTCCTCGAGTTTGAAGAGCACAAATATCTGCGTGCGGTGAAGAACGTATCGGTGAACGAACCGTTTTTCCAGGGCCACTTCCCTGGCAAACCGATTTTCCCAGGCGTATTGATCCTGGAAGCCATGGCGCAGGCCACCGGTATCCTGGCGTTTAAAAGCGTCGGTAAACTGGAGCCGGGCGAGCTGTATTACTTCGCCGGTATCGACGAAGCACGCTTCAAGCGCCCTGTGGTGCCAGGCGATCAGATGGTCATGGAAGTCACCTTCGAGAAAACTCGCCGCGGTCTGACTCGCTTCAAAGGCGTGGCGACCGTTGACGGTAAAATTGTCTGCGAAGCAACCATGATGTGTGCCCGCAGCCGGGAGGCTTAATCCGTGATTGACCAAACCGCCTTTATCCATCCTAGCGCGATAGTCGAAGAGGGCGCCGTGATCGGCGCCAACGTGCATATCGGCCCTTTCTGCTACGTCGGCTCCCAGGTGGAAATCGGCGCCGGCACGGTGCTGAAATCCCACGTGGTGGTGAACGGCATTACCAAGATTGGCTGCGATAACCAGATTTATCAGTTCGCTTCCATCGGTGAAGTGAACCAGGATCTGAAATACGCAGGCGAACCGACGCGCGTTGAAGTGGGCGATCGCAACCGCATCCGCGAAAGCGTCACCATTCACCGCGGCACCGCGCAGGGCACCGGCCTGACCAAAGTGGGCAACGATAACCTGCTGATGGTCAACGTGCACGTTGCTCACGACTGTGTGGTCGGCAATTCTTGCGTGTTGGCCAACAATGCCACGCTGGCGGGGCATGTGGAAATCGACGATCACGCCATCATTGGCGGCATGACGGCGATCCATCAGTTCTGCATTATCGGCGCGCATGTGATGGTAGGCGGTTGTTCCGGCGTCGCTCAGGACGTGCCTCCTTTCGTCATCGCGCAGGGCAACCACGCGACGCCGTTCGGCGTCAACGCGGTCGGCCTGAAGCGTCGCGGTTTTGACAAGGATGAAATGCAGGCGATCCGCAACGCCTACAAAATCCTGTATCGCAGTGAAAAAACGCTGGATGAAGCGAAGGCGGAAATCGAAGCCCTGGCCAAAGAGCAGCCGGTGGTGCAGCAGTACCTCGATTTCTTCACCCGTTCCACCCGCGGCATCATTCGCTGAGCTATGTCGAATCGTCCATTGACTATCGGACTGGTCGCCGGAGAAACCTCCGGTGACATTCTCGGCGCCGGTTTGATCCGCGCGCTCAAGGCGCAGATCCCCGACGCGCGTTTCGTTGGCGTCGCCGGCCCGCTGATGCAGGCCGAAGGCTGCGAAGCCTGGTACGAAATGGAAGAGCTGGCGGTCATGGGCGTGGTGGAAGTGCTCGAGCGCTTGCCACGCCTGTTGAAGATCCGCAAGGATCTCACTCGCCGCTTCGGTGAGCTGCGGCCGGACGTGTTTGTCGGCATCGACGCGCCGGACTTCAACATCACGCTGGAAGGCCGCCTCAAGCAGCGCGGCATTCGCACCATCCACTACGTCAGCCCGTCCGTGTGGGCCTGGCGGCAAAAGCGCGTTTTCAAAATTGGCAAAGCCACCGATTTGGTGCTGGCCTTTCTCCCTTTCGAAAAAGCGTTTTACGATCGTTTCAACGTCCCTTGCCGGTTTATCGGCCACACCATGGCGGACGCCATGCCGCTGCAGCCCGATCGGTTGGCGGCGCGCGCTCAGCTTGGCATCGCTCCGCAGGCGCGCTGTTTGGCTTTGCTGCCGGGCAGCCGCGGCGCCGAAGTCGAGATGCTGAGCGCCGACTTTCTCAAAACCGCGCAGCTGCTGCGCACGCGTTATCCCGAGCTGGAAGTGGTGGTGCCGCTGGTTAACGCCAAACGGCGCGAGCAGTTTGAGCGCATCAAGGCCGAGGTTGCGCCGGATCTGACGGTACATCTGCTGAACGGCCAGGGGCGCGAGGCGATGATCGCCAGCGACGCGGCGCTGCTGGCGTCCGGCACGGCGGCGCTGGAATGCATGCTGGCCAAGTGCCCGATGGTGGTGGGCTATCGCATGAAGCCGTTCACTTTCTGGTTGGCGCAGAAGCTGGTGAAAACGCCTTATGTCTCGCTGCCGAATCTGCTGGCGGGGCGGGAGATCGTCACCGAACTGCTGCAGCATGACTGCGTCCCGGACAAACTGGCCGCCGCCGTGATGCCGCTGCTGGAAGAGAGCCCGGAAACCGACGCGTTGAAACAGACTTTCCTTACCTTGCACCAAAGCATCCGTTGCGGTGCGGACGAACAGGCCGCTCAGGCTGTGTTGGAGCTGGCGAAAGCATGATTGAACCCTTTATCTATCCCGCTGCCACGCTGATTGCCGGTGTGGACGAAGTGGGTCGCGGCCCGTTGGTCGGCGCAGTGGTCACCGCCGCCGTGATCCTCGATCCGGCGCAGCCGATCGTCGGGCTGGCAGACTCCAAGAAACTCAGTGAAAAACGCCGGCTGGCGCTGTATGACGAAATCGTCGCCAAAGCGCTCTCCTGGAGCCTGGGGCGCGCCGAACCGGCGGAAATCGACCAGCTGAACATTTTGCACGCCACCATGTTGGCGATGCAGCGCGCGGTGGCCGGGTTGCATATCGCGCCGGACATGGTTTTAATCGACGGTAACCGTTGCCCGAACCTGCCGATGCGTTCGCAGGCGGTGGTGAAGGGCGACAGCCGTGTGGCGGAGATCAGCGCGGCGTCCATTCTGGCGAAGGTCACGCGCGATCGCGAAATGGCCGAGCTGGACAGCGAGTTCCCGGACTACGGTTTCGCGCAGCATAAAGGCTACCCGACCGCCCTCCACCTGGAGCGGCTGGCTGCGTTGGGCGCCACCGAGCATCATCGCCGCAGCTTCGCGCCGGTGAAAAGAGCGCTGGCGCTGTAGTCTGCGGGCCTGACCGGGCTCGACGATAGCATTAACCCGGGCTCAGCCTGCTGAGCCCCTTCAATCAGGTATCTGGAGATGGCCGAACCTCGTTTTATTCACCTGCGCGTCCACAGTGACTACTCCATGATTGATGGATTGGCCAAGACGGCGCCGCTGGTGAAAAGAGCCGCCGCGTTAGCCATGCCTGCTCTGGCAATCACTGATTTCACCAACCTGTGCGGGCTGGTGAAGTTCTACGGCAGCGCGCACGGCGCCGGGATCAAACCGATCATCGGCGCGGATTTCCATGTGCAAAGCGATGAGCTGGGCGACGAACTGGCTCAGCTGACGGTGCTGGCCAGCAACAACGAAGGCTACCAGAACCTGACGCTGCTGATTTCCCGCGCCTATCAGCGTGGCTACGGCGCCGCCGGCCCGACCATTGATCGCGACTGGCTGATTGAACATCGCGAAGGGCTGATCCTGCTTTCCGGCGCGCGTCAGGGCGACGTCGGCAAGTTCCTGCTGCGCGGTAACCAGGCGCAGGTGGATCAATTCCTGGACTTCTACCAACAGTATTTCCCGGACTGTTACTACCTGGAACTGATCCGCACCGGCCGCCCGGACGAAGAGAACTATCTGCATGCGGCGGTGGCGCTGGCCACCGAGCGCGGTTTGCCGGTGGTGGCCACCAACGACGTGCGCTTCCTGGTGGAAGACGATTTTGACGCTCATGAAATTCGCGTCGCCATTCACGACGGTTTTACGCTGGACGATCCCAAGCGGCCACGCAACTACAGCCCGCAGCAATACATGCGCAGCGAAGACGAGATGTGCGAGCTGTTCGCCGACATCCCGGAAGCGCTGCTGAACAGCGTCGAGATCGCCAAGCGCTGTAACGTCACCATTCGCCTCGGCGAATACTTCCTGCCGCAGTTCCCAACCGGCGATATGAGCACCGAGGACTTCCTGGTGCTCAAATCTAAAGAAGGGCTGGAAGAGCGTCTCGAGTTCCTGTTCCCCGATCCTGAAGTGCGCGCGCAGCGCCGCCCGGAATACGACGAGCGTCTGGACGTCGAGCTGAAGGTGATCAACCAGATGGGGTTCCCCGGCTACTTCCTGATCGTGATGGAGTTTATCCAGTGGTCGAAGGACAACAACGTGCCGGTGGGCCCAGGGCGCGGCTCCGGCGCCGGTTCTCTGGTGGCCTATGCGTTGAAAATCACCGACCTCGATCCGCTGGAATTCGACCTGCTGTTCGAACGCTTCCTGAACCCGGAACGTGTTTCGATGCCCGACTTCGACGTCGACTTCTGCATGGAGAAGCGCGACCAGGTGATCGAGCACGTGGCGGAGATGTACGGCCGCGAAGCGGTATCGCAGATCATCACCTTCGGGACCATGGCGGCGAAAGCGGTTATCCGCGACGTAGGCCGGGTGCTGGGGCACCCGTACGGCTTCGTCGATCGCATCTCCAAACTGGTGCCGCCGGATCCGGGCATGACGCTGGAGAAAGCCTTTGCCGCCGAACCGCAGCTGCCGGAGATTTACGAGGCCGATGAAGAGGTCAAGGCGCTGATCGACATGGCGCGCAAGCTGGAAGGGGTAACGCGCAACGCCGGTAAACACGCCGGGGGCGTGGTGATCGCGCCGACCAAGATCACCGACTTCGCGCCGCTGTACTGCGACGCCGAAGGGCACCATCCGGTGACCCAGTTCGACAAGAACGACGTGGAATATGCCGGGCTGGTGAAGTTCGACTTCCTCGGCCTGCGCACCCTGACCATCATCGACTGGGCGCTGGAAATGATCAACGCCCGGCGCGCCAAGACCGGGCTGGAACCGATCGACATCGCCGCCATTCCGCTCGACGACAAGAAAAGCTTCGACATGCTGCAGCGCTCGGAAACCACGGCGGTGTTCCAGCTTGAATCGCGCGGCATGAAAGATTTGATCAAACGCCTGAAGCCCGACTGCTTCGAAGACATGATCGCACTGGTGGCGCTGTTCCGTCCGGGGCCGCTGCAGTCAGGGATGGTGGATAACTTCATCGACCGCAAGCATGGCCGCGAAGAGATCTCCTACCCGGACATTCAGTGGCAGCACGAGTCGCTCAAGCCGGTGCTGGAACCGACCTACGGCATCATCCTGTATCAGGAACAGGTGATGCAGATTGCCCAGGTGTTGGCCGGCTACACCTTGGGTGGCGCGGATATGCTGCGTCGTGCGATGGGTAAAAAGAACCCGGTCGAAATGGCCAAGCAGCGCGGCGGCTTTGAAGACGGCGCGAAATCGCGCGGCATCGACGGTGAACTGTCGGTGAAAATCTTCGACCTGGTGGAGAAATTCGCCGGTTACGGCTTCAACAAATCGCACTCCGCCGCCTATGCGCTGGTGTCGTATCAGACGTTGTGGCTGAAGGCGCACTATCCGGCCGAGTTTATGGCGGCGGTCATGACCGCCGATATGGACAACACCGACAAAGTGGTGGGGCTGGTGGACGAATGTTGGCGCATGGGGCTGAAGATCCTGCCGCCGGACATCAACAGTGGCCTGTATCACTTCCACGTCAACGACGACGGCGAGATCGTTTATGGCATCGGCGCGATCAAGGGCGTGGGGGAAGGGCCGATCGAGGCCATTATCGAGGCGCGCAACAGCGGCGAACAAGGTTACTTCAAAGACCTGTTCGACCTGTGCGCGCGCTCTGACATCAAGAAACTGAACCGCCGCATTCTGGAAAAACTGATCATGTCCGGGGCGTTCGATCGCCTTGGGCCGCACCGCGCTGCGCTGATGAATTCGCTCGGCGACGCGTTGAAAGCGGCGGATCAGCATGCGAAAGCCGAAGCTATTGGCCAGGTGGATATGTTTGGCGTGCTGGCGGAAGCGCCGGAGCAGGTGGAGCAATCCTACGCCAATATCGCGCCCTGGCCGGAGCAGGTGGTGCTGGACGGTGAACGGGAGACGCTGGGGCTGTACCTGACTGGTCACCCGATCACCCAGTACCTGAAGGAAATCGAACGTTACGCCGGTGGCCAGCGTTTGAAAGACATGCACCCGACGGATCGGGGCAAAATGACTACCGCCGTCGGGTTGGTGGTCGCCGCGCGGGTCATGGTGACCAAGCGCGGCAACCGTATCGGCATCTGCACGCTGGATGACCGTTCGGGCCGTCTGGAAGTGATGCTATTCACCGAAGCGCTAGAAAAATACCAGCATTTGTTGGAAAAAGACCGTATCCTTATCGCCAGTGGACAGGTCAGCTTTGATGACTTTAGCGGCGGGCTTAAAATGATGGCCCGCGAGGTAATGGACATCAGTGAAGCCCGGGAAAAATACGCTCGCGGGCTTGCTATCTCGCTGACTGACAGGCAAATTGATGACCAGCTTTTGAACCGTCTCCGTCAGTCGTTGGAACCCCATCGCTCGGGGACGATTCCAGTGCATCTCTACTATCAACGGGAAGATGCACGAGCCAAGCTGCGTTTTGGCGCAACCTGGCGCGTGACGCCCACCGACCGCTTGTTGATCGACTTGCGGACGTTGGTAGGCAATGAGCAGGTGGACTTGGAATTTGACTAAAATAGGAATGCTATGAGTCTGAATTTTCTTGATTTTGAACAGCCGATTGCAGAGCTGGAAGCGAAAATTGACTCGCTGACTGCAGTCAGCCGTCAAGACGAAAAATTAGATATTAATCTGGACGAAGAGGTTCAGCGCCTGCGTGAAAAGAGCGTTGAGCTGACGCGCAAGATTTTTGCCGATCTTGGGGCTTGGCAAATTGCCCAATTGGCACGCCACCCGCGCCGTCCTTATACCCTGGATTATATCAAACACATCTTTACCGACTTCGAAGAGTTGGCGGGCGATCGCGCTTACGCTGACGACAAAGCGATCGTCGGTGGCATTGCGCGCCTGGATGGCCGCCCGGTGATGATCATCGGGCACCAGAAAGGCCGTGAAACCAAAGAGAAGATCCGCCGCAACTTCGGCATGCCGGCGCCGGAAGGTTACCGTAAGGCGCTGCGCCTGATGGAAATGGCCGCACGCTTCAAGATGCCGCTCATCACCTTTATCGATACTCCGGGCGCTTATCCGGGCGTGGGTGCGGAAGAACGCGGCCAGTCAGAAGCCATCGCGCGCAACCTGCGTGAGATGTCGCGTCTGAACATCCCGGTCATCTGCACCGTCATCGGCGAAGGTGGCTCCGGCGGCGCGCTGGCGATCGGCGTGGGCGATAAGGTGAACATGCTGCAGTACAGCACCTACTCGGTGATTTCGCCGGAAGGCTGTGCCTCCATCCTGTGGAAGAGTGCCGACAAGGCGCCGCTGGCCGCAGAAGCGATGGGCATTACCGCACCGCGTCTGAAAGAGTTGAAGCTGATCGATTCGGTGATCCCGGAGCCGCTGGGTTCCGCGCACCGCGACGTGCCGGCGATGGCTGCCGCGCTGAAAGCGCAGCTGCTGGCCGATCTGAAAGATCTGGATGGTCTGAACGACGAAGAGTTGCTCAACCGTCGCTACCAGCGTCTGATGAACTACGGCTACTGCTGAGTTCTGTTCTTCGCTGCAAGAAACCGCCTCCGGGCGGTTTTTTTTTGGGCTACACACCGCCGGATTTTCGTGGTGTTATAGAGACTTGGCCGTTAACTGACAGGAGCTGCCGATGAATATCATCGCCATCATGGGCCCGACGGGCGTCTACTACAAAGATGAGCCGATCCGCGAGCTCCACGCTGCGCTGGCCACCATGGGATTCCAACTGGTGTACCCCAAAAACAGCGGTGACCTGCTGAAGCTGATCGAAGCCAATGCCCGCATCTGTGGGGTGATCTTCGACTGGGACGACTACAGCCTGGAGCTGTGCAGCGAGATCAACGAGCTGAACGAATACCTACCGCTGTACGCCTTTATCAATACCCACTCCACCTTCGACGTCAGCCTGCATGAAATGCGCATGGTGCTCTATTTCTTCGAGTATGGCCTGAATGCGGCGGACGATATCGCGCAGCGCATCCAGCAGTACACCGCAGAATATATTGATACCATTACGCCGCCGCTGACCAAGGCGCTGTTCAACTACGTGCGCGAAGGGAAGTACACCTTCTGCACGCCGGGCCACATGGCCGGCACCGCGTTCCAAAAAAGCCCGGTGGGCTGCCTGTTCTATGACTTTTTCGGCGCCAATACCCTGAAGGCCGACATTTCGATTTCAGTCACCGAGCTCGGCTCGCTGTTGGATCACACCGGGCCGCACCTCGAGGCCGAAGAGTATATTGCGCGTACTTTCAACGCCGAGCAGAGCTATCTGGTTACCAACGGCACCTCCACCGCCAACAAGATCGTCGGCATGTATTCGGCGCCGGCGGGCAGCACGGTGCTGATCGACCGCAACTGCCACAAATCGCTGTGCCACTTGCTGATGATGAGCGATATTGTGCCGATCTATCTGCGCCCGCTGCGCAACGCCTACGGCATCCTTGGCGGCATTCCGCAGCGCGAGTTCACCCGCGCCAGCATCGCCGCTCGGGTGCAGGAGACCCCGAACGCCACCTGGCCGGTGCATGCGGTGATCACCAATTCCACCTATGACGGCTTGCTGTATAACACCGACTACATCAAGCAGACGCTGGCAGTGCCGTCGATCCACTTCGACTCCGCCTGGGTGCCTTACACCAACTTCCATCCGATTTACGACGGCAAGAGCGGCATGAGCGGCGATCGGGTGCCCGGAAAGGTCATCTACGAAACCCAGTCTACACATAAACTGCTGGCGGCCTTCTCTCAGGCCTCGATGATTCATATCAAGGGCGACTACGACGAGAGCACCTTCAACGAAGCCTACATGATGCACACCACCACCTCGCCGCACTATGGCATTGTGGCATCGATGGAGACCGCCGCCGCCATGCTGCGCGGCAACCCGGGGCGCCGCTTGATCAATCGATCGGTGGAGCGCGCGCTGCATTTTCGCCGTGAAGTGCAGCGGCTGCGCGAGGAGAGCGACAGTTGGTTCTTTGACATTTGGCAGCCGGAGGAGATCGATGAGGCGCAGTGTTGGCCATTGGATCCTGACGATAACTGGCACGGCTTCGGCCAGACCGATCGCGATCATATGTACCTCGATCCGATCAAGGTGACGATCCTGACGCCGGGCATGAACGAGCTGGGTGCGCTGGAGGAAGAGGGGATCCCGGCGGCGCTGGTGGCGAAGTATCTCGACGAGCGCGGCATCGTGGTGGAGAAGACCGGGCCGTACAACCTGCTGTTCCTGTTCAGCATCGGCATCGACAAAACCAAGGCGATGAGCCTGTTGCGCGGCCTGACTGATTTCAAGCGCGCCTACGATCTCAACCTGCGGGTGAAGAATATGCTGCCGGATCTGTACGCCGAGGATCCGGATTTTTATCGCCATATGCGTATCCAGGATCTGGCTGCCGGCATTCATCGGCTGATCCGCCAACACGATCTGCCGCGCCTGATGCAGCGGGCGTTCGACGTGCTGCCTGAAATGAAGCTGACGCCGCACCAGATGTTCCAGGAGCAGGTGCGCGGCAATGTGGAAACCTGCGAGCTGGATCAGTTGGTGGGCAAGGTGGCGGCCAATATGATCCTGCCTTATCCGCCGGGCGTGCCGCTGGTGATGCCGGGAGAAATGATCACCGAAGAGAGCCGGGCGGTGCTCGATTTCCTGCTGATGCTGTGCTCTATCGGTGAGCGCTATCCCGGTTTTGAAACCGACATCCACGGCGCCAAACTGACGGAGGACGGGCGCTATCTGGTGAAGGTGTTGAAAGCGCCAGCATAATCGTTTAGGCGAATTCTCGGCAGATCAGGTTCACGCTGTCGAGCGGCAGCGGTTCCTGTGTCAGGCCGCAAAACGGTTGGCCATTGCGCTGCTGGTGATAGCGGCAGCGGTGGCATTCGCCGAACAGCGCCGCATTTTCCTGCCGCTGCAGTTGGCGCAGCAGCTGGGTTAACAGCGCCTGCAACTGTTCGCCGTCCTGCTGCATGGCGTCTTGCGCCTGCTGCAGATAGGCAGGAGGAAACAGAGTCTCCATTAAACTTCGCGATTTTTCTGTCAGCCGCAGCCGCACGCTGCGGCGATCCTTTGCGTCCGCCGTGCGGGCGATCATGCCGTTCAGCTCCAGCTTTTTCAGCGATTGGGACACCGTTCCCTTGGTCAGGCCAAGGTATTCCGCCACGGCCATCGGCGTGTTGGAGTAATGATTACAGCGTGCCAGATAGTAGAGCGCGCTCAGCTGCACCGGCGGCAGGCTTTCCAATTCTTCGTGGCTGCGCAGCCAGCTGCGTTGCAGGCTATTCAGGCGTTCAAGCAGATCAAACAGTTTTAGCATCGTATCCTCATCAGGCTGCGTAAATAGTATCGATTAAAAACTATATTGACAAGTCATTGATGCTGGCATACTGTTCATATTGTTTCGATTCGAAACAATATGGGTAAGTAAACGTGCCCGAAACCGTCAATACCAAGGAGAATGAGGATGACTAAGGCCGTGTTTTATCATGCCGGCTGCCCGGTATGCGTGAGTGCCGAACAGCAGCTGTTGGGACTGTTGAGCGATAACGTGCAGGTGGAAGTGGTGCACCTGGGGGAACGCCCAACGCGCGTGGCGGAAGCTGAGCGCCTCGGCGTGCAGAGTGTACCGGCGCTGGTGGTCGATGGGCAGGTGCTGCACATCAACTTCGGCGCGGCGTTGGCGGATCTGAAGGCCTGAGACGCCGTGTGCTGAATCATGCCCCGCGGCAATCCGCGGGGTTTTTGCCGTTGACGTCATCGCCGCCGCCGGATACCGTGCCCCATCAGAATGAACAGGAGAGGGTTTCTATGCTGGGATTACGTCAGGTGCATCACATTGCGATCATTGGCGCGAACTACGCTGCCAGTAAGCATTTCTATTGCGATATTCTCGGTTTTACCCTGCTGAGTGAAGTTTACCGCGAGGAGCGCGACTCCTGGAAAGCGGATCTCGCGCTCAACGGACAATACACTATCGAACTGTTTTCTTTCCCTTCGCCGCCGGCCCGCGTCAGCCGCCCGGAGGCCTGCGGCCTGCGCCATCTGGCGTTCAGCGTTGACGACATCGATCGGGCCATCGCCCATCTGCAGGCGGCCGGCGTTGCCTGCGAACCGGTGCGCGTCGATCCCTACACCCAATCCCGCTTTACCTTTTTCAGCGATCCTGATGGTTTACCGTTAGAATTATACGAGAGTTAACGGCTTAATCGCCTCCCGGCGGCCACAGCCGGGGGCGGTTATGCTATGATCGCGCCCTTGCCCTACATGCCTACAGAGTTATTTCCGCCATGCAAGAGCCTGCTTTTCGCGTCGGGGAGTGGCTGGTTACCCCTGCCGACAACACCATCAGCCGAGACGGCCGCCAGAAAACGCTGGAACCGCGCCTGATCGACATGCTGTGCTATTTCGCCCGGCACCCCGATGTGGTGCTGAGCCGCGACGAGCTGATCGACAACGTCTGGAAGCGCAATATCGTCACCAACCACGTGGTGACCCAATGTATTTCAGAGCTGCGCAAATACCTGAAAGACGGCGACAGCGACAGCCCGGAATACATTATCACCGTGCCCAAGCGTGGGTATAAGCTGGCGACGTCGGTGATATGGTGTGAAGAGGGCGAGACGCAACCCGCTCCCGCACAGGCGCCGCAGATCGCGGTGATCATGCATGAGCCGGAAGACGGCAGCGATGACGACGACGAGACGCCGTACGTGCCGCCGAGCCGGCCCCGAGCGCCGGTCGCCGCGCCTGACGAAAAGCTGCCGCGCTTTTATCTCCGCTCGACGTTCTGGGTGTGGCTGGCGTTTCTGGCGGCGCTCAGCGTCTGCGTGGCGTTTGTCGGCATCGCCACGCTGTCGCAGCGCGTGCCGGTTTCGACCATGCCGGTGCTGCTCAACCCGCGCGATATCGATATTCGCATTCAGGGCGGCGAGAGCTGCAGCAACTGGATGCCGCAGCTCTCTTATGTGGTGGGCGTCAGCGAGCTGATCACCGATTCGCTCAACACCTACTCGACCTTCCTGGTGCACGACCAGACCAACTATAACTATTCCGGCCCCAGCAACTCGGGCAAGTCGCTGTATATCGAGTTCGTCAATCAGCGCCACTACCGCGCCCAGCAGTGTTTCCTGTCCGTGCGGCTGGTGGATAACGCCGACAGCTCAATCATGTTGGACAAGCGTTACTTCATTACCGCCGATAACCAGCTGAAGATCCAAAGCGATTTCCTCGCCAGCCTGTCCACGGCGCTGAAGCAACCCTGGCCGCCGCAGCTGGAGCAGCGTCTGGCGCAGCTGCTGCCCGACAACGGACCGCTGCTGCAGCGCTTCTACCAGGCACATCAATTGTTGATCCACGGTGATGCCGATTCGTTGACTCGCGCCAGCGCTCAGCTGAGCGAGCTGATTAAAAGCGCGCCGAATTTCCACTACCTCCTGGCGGAAAAGGCGCTGGTGGATGTGCTGCGCAATTCTTACCAACCGTTCGACAGCCAGGCCTTGGCACAATTGCGCGCCGATATCAGCCATCTGACGACGATCCCCGAATTGAAAAACACGCCGATCATGCAGCAAGTTCTGGCGGTCGATGCGTTGGCGCAGGGGCGCATTGACGAGGCGCACCGGGCGATCGATCTGGGGATTGAGTTGCAAATGTCGTGGCTGAATTATGTGTTGCTGGGCAAAGTGTATGAAATGCAGGGGCAGAATCATTTGGCGGCGGATTCTTATATTACCGCGTTCAATTTGCGCCCCGGTGAGGATACCTTGCATTGGATCACCAATGGCGTATTCCAGACGTCATTGACCAACGTGGTGCCTTATTTAAATAACTACCAGCACCAATAATTAACCGATACTACGCCGCCATTATTCTCCGGGAATGCTGTCGGCGTTATTTATTGGTGAAGACATGTTGCGCCATTGTGTTATTTTGCTGCGTAATATTGTTCCTTTTCTGTCGTTTGTTATTCATTATTAACCTAGGTATCATTCTGTTTTTAAAAGATGTTTATCTTTTCTTTAGCTTACCTTTTTATCTTGATGTGTTAATCAAAAACCTCAGGTTATCATTTGTATGATCATGAGCGTAATCTCACTTTATCTTTAGGACTTTATTCCCCCCGATGGTTAGCATCCTGACTATCAAGCCGGCTCATTAAAATCTTTTATTTATGGGTGTGGCTTATAAGAAACGTAAATCAGGAGAAACTGACCATGGCTTCACCCAAGAAAATAGGGCTTATTGCCTGCACCGGCGTCGTCGCCGGCAATATGATGGGGAGCGGGATTGCCTTATTGCCCGCCAACCTGGCGAGTCTCGGATCCATCGCCATTTGGGGGTGGGTGATCTCGATTATCGGGGCGATGTCGCTGGCCTATGTGTATGCCCGTCTCGCCACCAAAAACCCGCAGCAGGGCGGCCCTATCGCCTACGCCGGTGAAATTTCCCCGGCCTTCGGTTTCCAGACCGGCGTGCTTTATTACCATGCCAACTGGATCGGTAACCTGGCCATCGGCATTACCGCCGTTTCTTATCTCTCCACCTTCTTCCCGGCGCTGAACAACCCGATACCTGCCGGTATCGCCTGTATCGCCATCGTGTGGGTCTTCACCTTCGTCAACATGCTGGGCGGAACCTGGGTCAGCCGTTTGACTACCCTGGGCCTGGTATTGGTGTTGATCCCGGTGATCGTGACCGCCACCCTCGGCTGGCACTGGTTTGACGCCGCCACCTACCAGGCTAACTGGAATACCTCCGGCACCACCGACAGCCATGCGGTCATCAAAAGTATTCTGCTGTGCCTGTGGGCGTTCATCGGCGTGGAATCCGCAGCGGTCAGCACAGGCATGGTGAAAAACCCGAAACGCACCGTGCCGCTGGCGACCATGCTCGGCACCGGTTTGGCGGGCATCATCTACATCGCCGCCACCCAGGTGATCAGCGGCATGTTCCCGGCGTCTGAAATGGCCGCCAGCGGCGCGCCGTTCGCCATCAGCGCCTCGGCGATTATGGGCAACTGGGCCGCACCGATGGTTTCCGCGTTCACCGCCTTTGCCTGCCTGACCTCGCTCGGGTCATGGATGATGCTGGTCGGCCAGGCCGGGGTGCGCGCCGCCAACGACGGCAACTTCCCGAAAGTGTACGGCGAGCTGGATAAAAACGGCATTCCGAAAAAAGGCCTGCTGCTGGCCGGCTGCAAAATGACCGCGCTGATGGTGCTGATCACCCTGATGAGCTCCGCCGGCGGCAAGGCTTCCGACCTGTTCGGCGAGCTGACCGGCATCGCGGTGCTGCTGACCATGCTGCCTTACTTCTATTCCTGCGTAGATCTGATCCGCTTCGAAGGGGTCAACGTGCGCAACCTGCTGAGCCTGATCGCTTCGGTGTGCGGCTGCGGCTTCTGCTTCATCGCGCTGATGGGCGCCAACTCATTCGAACTGTCCGGCACCTTTATCATCAGCCTGATTATCCTGATGTTCTACGCCCGGAAAATGAATACCCGCCAGGCTGCCAACGCAGCGGCGGTCGATGAAAACACCACGGCCAAAGCGCACTGATTCGCGTCCGCTGACCGACTGAATTTACCCAGCCCCTTTCTTTCCGACCTGTCAGCCGCGACGGGAAGGGGCTTGCTTTGCCAGGAGAAATGCATATGAACGTTATCGCCATCATGAATCACATGGGTGTCTACTTCAAAGAAGAGCCTATCCGTGAACTGCATCAGGCGCTGGAAAGTCTGGATTTCCGCATCGTTTACCCTAACGATCGCGAAGACCTGCTGAAACTGATCGAGAACAACGCCCGCCTGTGCGGGGTGATCTTCGACTGGGACAAATACAACCTGGAGCTGTGCGAAGAGATCAGTCAGCTGAACGAGTACATGCCGCTGTACGCGTTCGCCAACACCTATTCCACGCTGGACGTCAGCCTGAACGATCTGCGCATGCAGGTGCGCTTCTTCGAATATGCGCTCGGCGCGGCAACCGACATCGCCGCCAAGATCAAACAGAACACCGACGAGTATATCGACACCATCCTGCCGCCGTTGACCAAGGCGCTGTTTAAATACGTGCGCGAAGGCAAATACACTTTCTGTACGCCGGGCCACATGGGCGGCACCGCGTTCCAGAAGAGCCCGGTGGGCAGCCTGTTCTACGATTTCTTCGGCCCGAACACCATGAAGTCGGATATTTCGATTTCGGTGTCCGAACTGGGGTCGCTGCTGGATCACTCCGGCCCGCACAAAGAGGCGGAGGAGTACATTTCCCGCGTGTTCAACGCCGAACGCAGCTACATGGTCACCAACGGCACCTCCACCGCCAACAAGATCGTCGGCATGTATTCGGCGCCGGCGGGCAGCACGGTGCTGATTGACCGTAACTGCCACAAGTCGCTGACTCACCTGATGATGATGAGCGACATCACGCCGATCTACTTCCGCCCGACCCGCAACGCCTACGGCATCCTCGGCGGCATTCCGCAGAGCGAGTTCCAGCGCGCCACCATCGCCAAGCGCGTGAAGGAGACCCCGAACGCCACCTGGCCGGTGCACGCGGTGATCACCAACTCCACCTATGACGGGCTGCTGTACAACACCGACTTTATCAAGAACACCCTGGACGTGAAGTCGATCCACTTCGATTCCGCCTGGGTGCCTTACACCAACTTCCACCCGATCTATAAAGGCAAGTGCGGCATGAGCGGCGGCCGCGTGGAGGGCAAGGTGATCTACGAAACCCAGTCCACCCACAAACTGCTGGCGGCCTTCTCGCAGGCTTCGATGATTCATGTGAAGGGTGACATCAACGAAGAAACCTTCAACGAAGCCTACATGATGCACACCACCACCTCGCCGCACTACGGCATCGTGGCGTCGACCGAAACCGCCGCGGCGATGATGAAAGGCAACGCCGGCAAGCGCCTGATCCACGGCTCTATCGAGCGCGCGATCAAGTTCCGCAAAGAGATTAAACGCCTGAAAGTCGAGTCCGACGGCTGGTTCTTCGACGTCTGGCAGCCGGAGCATATCGATGAGCCGGAATGCTGGCCGCTGCGCTCCGACAGCGCCTGGCACGGTTTCAAGAACATCGACAACGAACACATGTATCTGGACCCGATCAAGGTCACCATTCTGACGCCGGGGATGAGCAAGGAAGGCGAGATGCAGCCGTTCGGTATCCCGGCCAGCATCGTGGCGAAATACCTCGACGAACGCGGCATCATCGTCGAGAAAACCGGGCCGTACAACCTGCTGTTCCTGTTCAGCATTGGCATCGACAAAACCAAGGCGCTCAGCCTGCTGCGCGCGATGACCGACTTCAAACGCTCGTTCGATCTGAACCTGCGGGTGAAAAACATGCTGCCTTCGCTGTATCACGAAGCGCCTGATTTCTATGAAAACATGCGCATTCAGGATCTGGCGCAGAACATTCACCGCCTAGTGGAGCAGCACAACCTGCCGGACCTGATGTACCGCGCGTTCGAAGTGCTGCCAACCATGGTGATGAATCCGTACCAGGCGTTCCAGAAAGAGCTGCACGGCGAAGTGGAAGAGGTCTATCTGGAAGAGATGGTCGGCAAGGTCAACGCCAACATGATCCTCCCATACCCACCGGGCGTGCCGCTGGTGATGCCGGGCGAAATGCTGACCGAAGAGAGCCGGCCGGTGCTGGAGTTCCTGCAGATGCTGTGCGAAATCGGCGCGCATTATCCGGGCTTTGAAACCGACATTCACGGCGCCTATCGTCAGGCGGACGGACGTTATCGGGTGAAAGTGCTGAAGGCGAAATAACCGCAGCCAATAAGAGGGGAGGCGCTCGCGCTTCCCCTTTGCCGTTCACCGACTGATGGGAGACCTCCATGAAAACACCCTCACAGCCGCGCGCAATCTACTATGTCGTAGCGATACAAATTTGGGAATATTTCAGCTTTTACGGCATGCGTGCGTTACTGATCCTCTATCTGACCCACCAACTCGGCTATACCGACAGCCACGCCATCGATCTCTACAGCGCTTACGCTTCGTTAGTTTACGTCACTCCTATTCTTGGCGGCTGGCTCGCCGACCGCCTGCTGGGCAACCGCGTCGCGGTGATCGCCGGCGCGGCGCTGATGACCCTGGGGCATATCGTGCTTGGCCTGAGCGCGGTCTCCGCCCAGTCGCTCTATCTGGCGCTGGCCATCATCATCTGCGGCTACGGCCTGTTCAAATCCAATATCAGCTGCCTGCTGGGCGAGCTGTATCCGGCGCAGGACTCGCGCCGCGAAGGGGGCTTCTCGCTGCTGTACGCCGCCGGCAACGTCGGATCTATTCTGGCGCCGATCGCCTGCGGGTTGGCGGCCGAACGCTATGGTTGGCACGTCGGCTTTGCGTTGGCCGGGATCGGCATGTTCGCCGGTCTGGTGATTTTTCTGCTGGGCGGACGCCATTTCCGCCACACGCGCGGCGTGAATGCACCGCTGATGCGCGCCAGGAGTCTGGGCTTGCCGCACTGGGGATGGCTGCTGGCGGCGCTGCTGGCGTCGCCGCTGTTCTTCACGCTGCTGTTTGAACGTGGCTGGGCCGGCTATTTGCTCGGGTTGGTGTGCGTGGCGGCGGTGGTGCTGGTGGCGCGCATTATGCTGCGCGCGGACGCCGGCCAGCGCAGGGGGCTGTGGCAGATCATCGTGCTGATGCTGCTAGGCACGCTGTTCTGGGCCTTTGCCCAGCAGGGCGGCAGCTCCATCAGCCTGTTTATCGATCATTTCGTTGACCGGCGCTGGTTCGGCTGGACGGTGCCGACCGCCTTGTTCCAGTCGGTTAACGCCTGTGCGGTGATGCTGGGCGGCGTGGCGCTGGCCTGGCTGGCGAGTGGCGATGGCGATCGCACGCTGCGCATCTGGTGCAAGTTCGCCTTCGGTCTGCTGTTGATCGGCGTCGGCTTTACGCTGATGGCGCTCAATACCCGGCTACACGGGCCGGGCTCGATGGGGCTGATGATCGCCGGTTTGGCGGTGATGGGCTTTGCCGAACTGTTTATCGATCCGGTGGCGATGGCGCAGATCACCCGGCTGAATATCCCCGGCGCCACCGGCGTGTTGACCGGCATCTATATGTTGGCGACCGGTTCGATCGCCAACTATCTGGCGGGCATCATCGCCAATCAGACCGCCGAAGATCACATAGAGGGGGCGGCGATGCAGGCGTATGGCCGCATTTTCGCCCAGATCGGCTGGGGAGCGGCCGGATGTGCGCTGGCGGTGATCGCGGTGCTGGGCGGCTGGTGGCTGCTGACGCGACGCCAGGCCCGGACGGTTAATGCTTGATTGATGGCGGTAGGCGGGGTTAACGTGCAGCTATGTAGAAGTGACAAAGCCTACCGATGGATACTGATCAATTAACGACGCAGGTGGCGGACCAACTGGGCGCGCAGCAGCGGCTGCTGGTGGCGTTCAGCGGCGGCCTGGATTCCAGCGTGCTGCTGCATCTGCTGGCGGCGTTGGGCCGCCAACGTCCGGCGCTGCAGCTGCGTGCGCTGCACGTGCATCATGGCCTGAGCGCCTTTGCCGACCGTTGGGTTGAGCATTGCCGCAGCCGGTGTGCCGACTGGCAGATCCCGTTGACGGTGACGCATGTGCAGGTGGACGCCCGCCAGGGCGGCATCGAAGCGGCGGCGCGTGCGGCGCGCTATGCCGCCTTCAGCGCCGCCCTCACGGAGGGCGAAGCGCTGCTCACCGCGCAACACCTCGACGATCAAAGCGAAACCTTCCTGCTGGCGCTCAAGCGCGGCAGCGGGCCGGCGGGGCTGTCGGCGATGGCGGCGCGCGGCGCGCTGGGCGAGCACCTGCTGTTGCGGCCGCTGTTGGGCTGTTCGCGTCAGACGCTGGAAAGCTACGCGCAACGCCACGCCTTAACCTGGATAGATGACGACAGCAATCAGGACACGCGCTTCGATCGCAATTTCCTGCGGTTGCAGGTGTTGCCGCAGCTCAACCAGCGCTGGCCGCACTTCGCCTCGGCGGTAGCGCGCAGCGCCGGCCTGTGCGCCGAGCAGGAGCAACTGCTGGACGAACTGTTGGCAGAACCGCTGCAAAGCCTGTTGGCGGCGGATCGCTCATTGGCGATTGACGGCCTGACCGACTGTTCGCCGGTGCGGCGCTTCGCCTTGCTGCGGCGCTGGATCGCATTGTTTAACGTCACCATGCCGGCGCGTGAGCAGCTTCAGCGCCTGTGGGATGAGGTGGCGCTCAGCCGGGAGGATGCCGAACCGCAGCTGCAGCTCGGCGCCTATCAGATCCGCCGTTTCCGCGGCCGATTGCACCTGTTGCCGCCGCTGGCGGCGCTGCTCGATGTGCATCTGCCCTGGCAGCCTGACCAGCCGCTGACGTTGCCGGACGGGCTGGGGCAGTTGATTGCCGGTGAGGGCGAGCTGGTGCTGCGCGCACCGCAGCCATCGCAACAGGTCAGCGTTCGGTTCGGCGGCGTGCAGGGTGCGGTGCGCATCGTGGGGCGCGTCCATTCGCGGCCGATAAAAAAACTGTGGCAGGAGCTGGGTATTCCTCCCTGGCAGCGTGAACGCATCCCGTTGATTTATTATGATGAGCAGCTGATCGCCGCGCTGGGCGTATTCGTCTGTGAGGCGGGGCAGGTGCCGGAAGGCGAACGCCCGTGGCGGCTGCGCTGGGAAAAAAATCATAATCGTGAGGAGCAATGATGAAGTTTGTGGAAATCGCGCTGTTGGCTGCCGGCCTGTTCAGCCTGCCGGCGTTGGCGGCGGGAGATGCGGCGGCCGGCCAGGCCAAAGCCGCCGCCTGTGCGGCCTGCCACGGCGCGCAGGGCAAGGTGACGGTGCCGATGTACCCGAATCTGGCCGGGCAGAATGCCATGTACCTGCAGCACGCATTGCAGGCGTACAAGAAAGGGGAACGCAACGGCGGCCAGGCCGAGGTGATGAAGGCCTACGTGTCGGGGCTGTCGGATGACGATATCGCCGATCTGGCGGCCTATTACGCCAGCCTGAAGCCCTAAATGACGAGGGCAGCCGTTGGGCTGCCCTGTTGGGATGGGGTTACCGCTGCTCAGTCCGACAGGCTGACGACCACGGTACCGATTTCCGGATGACTGAAACTGCTGATATGGTCCAGACGCAGGTCGCGCTGCTGGCCGTTCTGTTCGATGGTCAGATACTCAACGCGTTTCTTTTGCAGCAGGTCGATCGCCTTGGCCTCGATCACTTCTCCGTCGCGTAACTCCAGCTTCAGAATAAGTTTATGCTGACAGGCGAGTTCCAGGTTGTCGTAGTCATCGCAATTGATGGGTTGGTACTCATCATTCATCAACATAGTCGCTCACCAATAAGTTAGCGGCGGCAAAGGCCGCCTGTTCCCTAACGGAGGACGGTAGCGCATCGTTCGCTGCGACATCGTCCAATGCCTTTAACGCACAAGCCAGCGCATCAGGCACGTAGCCAAGATCTCCACTGCCAATCTCGGCGTAAGTACGGCGTACTAACTCACAGTATTGTTGCACAGTTTCCTCCCTTAAGAACCTCTGCATCATCAAGACTACTATCGCGATGAGGCGCAGGCTCTCGGAGTTTTATCCTATCCTAGACGACTATAGCACAGCTGTTATGGAGTTATCAGCACCCCGGCACGCCTTTCGCACTGCCGTGGCCTGGCCGCGCTGGCGGGGTTTGGCCCTGATCAAGTACACTGTCGCCGGATAATAACGAGGTCACCCATGGCGCTGAAAGCAACCATTTATAAAGCCGCGGTCAATATTGCTGATATGGATCGTCACTTCTACCACGACGCCACGCTGACGTTGGCGCAACACCCGTCCGAAAACGAGCAGCGCATGATGCTGCGCCTGTTGGCCTGGATCTGTCATGCCGACGAGCGGTTGGTGTTCACCAAAGGGCTGAGCGCCGACGACGAGCCGGAGATCTGGCAGCGCAACGACCACAACGGGCTGGAAATGTGGATCGAGATGGGATTACCCGACGAAAAACGCATCCGCAAGGCCTGCAACCAGTCGCCGCGCGTGGTGTTGTACGCTTACGGCGAGCGCGCTGCGCACGTGTGGTGGCAGGGAATGCAGGGTAAGGTGGCCGGCTACAAGAACCTGAGCGTGCGTTTCCTTGACGACGAGCAGTTGGCGCGCCTGACGGCATTGGCCAGCCGCACCATGACGCTGCAGGCAACGCTGCAGGAGGGAACTATTTGGCTGTCCGATGCTCAGAATAGTCTGGAAATCCAGTTTGCCGAGTGGCAGCAGGCACAGGTGTAACCGGTGCTGGAACTGTCAAGAAACGTAGCCATACCGGATAATGAACTGGAATTGACGGCGATCCGCGCGCAGGGCGCGGGCGGCCAGCACGTGAACAAAACCTCAACGGCGATCCATTTGCGCTTTGACATCCGGGCATCCAGCCTGCCAGAGTATTATAAGGAAAGGCTGCTGGCGCTGAATCATCATCTCATTACCGCTGATGGCGTAGTGATTATCAAGGCGCAAGAGTATCGCAGTCAGGAATTGAATCGCGAAGCGGCGTTGGCCAGGTTGGTCGCGCTGATTCAGCAGGCGATGGTGGTGGAAAAAACGCGCAAGGCGACCAAGCCGACGAAAGGGGCGAAACTGCGTCGCCTGGAAGGCAAGACGCGTAAAGGCGCCACCAAGGCGCTGCGTGGCAAGGTTCGCACTTAGGAATACATGAACACAGTAGGAGAATAACTGTGAAGAAAATTACGGTAGCCCTGTTCTTGGCGGCAGGCGCACTCTCGTTGTTGGGATGCAACAATCATTATCAGCCTAAGGAACAACCGCTGCAGGCGATGCCGCAGAGTTATCAAGGATTGTTGCCTTGCGCCGATTGCGGCGGGCTGGATACGGCGCTGTTCCTGGATGAGGACGGCACCTTTGTTCTGCAGGAAACCTATCGCGGCACCAAAGACGGCGATCAGACCTTTGCCGACTACGGCAAATGGGCGCGCACTGCGGATAAGCTGGTGCTGACCGACAGCACCGGTGAAAAACGTTACTTCCGTCCGGTGGGCAAGAGCCTGGAGATGCTGGATCGCAGCGGCGCGCCGATCGCCTCCAAGCTGAACTATCGCCTGGAGCCGATTGAAAAACCGTTGCCTAAAACGCCGATGGTGATGAAAGGCAGTTACACCTATATGGCGGATGCGGCAGTCTTCAAGGACTGCGCTACCGGCATCACGTTCCCGGTGGATAACAGCATCGCGCTGGAGCAAGGTTACGCCAAAGCCAACAAAAATGCCGGCGAGCCGGTGTTCCTGACCTTCAATGCGCATTTCAGCGTGCAGCCATCGATGGAAGAAGGGCTGATAGAGAAGGCGGTGGTACCGGACGGCAAAATCGCGTTCGACCGCAGCAAAAACTGCAGCAGCAAGTAAGCGTTTTCGGATATAAAAAAACCCGCCTAGGCGGGTTTTTTATTTTCTGGCGTTCGTCGCTCAGCGTTTGATCTGGCCCAGCAGGAAATCAACGATTTCGCCGGTTTTGATCATTTGCTTCTCGCCGACGCGGCGGTTCTTGTACTCGATCTCTTCGTTGTCGAGGTTACGGTCACCGATAACGATAGAGTGCGGCACGCCGATCAGTTCCATATCCGCGAACATCACGCCCGGACGCTCTTTGCGGTCATCGAGGATCACGTCGATGCCATGGGAGCGCAGAGTGTTGTACAGCTCTTCGGCGAGCGCCTGCACGCGGAACGACTTGTGCATGTTCATCGGCAGAATAGCGACCTGGAACGGCGCGATAGCGTCCGGCCAGATGATGCCGCGTTCGTCGTGGTTCTGCTCGATGGCGGCGGCCACAACGCGCGTGACCCCGATGCCGTAGCAACCCATGGTCAGTACCTGGTTACGGCCATCTTCGCCTTGCACGGTCGCTTTCATCGCTTCCGAATACTTGGTGCCGAGCTGGAAGATATGGCCCACTTCGATGCCACGTTTGATCAGCAGCGTACCCTGACCGTCCGGGCTGGCGTCGCCTTCCACCACGTTACGGATATCGGCCACCTGCGGCAGCGGCAGATCGCGCTCCCAGTTGATGCCGAAGTAGTGTTTGCCGTCAACGTTGGCGCCGGCGCCAAAGTCGCTCATCGCCGCCACGCTGCGGTCAGCTACCACCGGCATCGGCAGGTTGACCGGGCCGAGTGAACCCGGGCCGGCACCGACGATGGCGCGAATTTCTTCTTCGGTGGCGAAGGTCAGCGGCGTGGCAACCTGCGCCAGCTTCTCTGCCTTGACTTCGTTCAGCTCGTGATCGCCGCGCACCAGCAGAGCGACCAGCTTGTGGCCGCTCTCTTCGGTGGCGCGTACCATCAGCGTCTTCACGGTTTTTTCCACTGGCAGCGCGAATTGCTCGACCAGCTCGGCGATGGTTTTTGCGTTCGGGGTATCTACCAGGCGCAGCGCTTCGCTGGCCGCCGCGCGCGGAGCCGCCGGCGCGACCGCTTCCGCCAGCTCGATGTTGGCGGCGAAGTCGGAACCGGTGGAGAACACGATATCGTCTTCACCGCTGTCTGCCAGCACCTGGAATTCGTGCGACGCACTGCCGCCGATCGAGCCGGTATCGGCCTGCACCGGGCGGAAATCCAGGCCCATGCGGCTGAAGATTTTGCTGTACGCTTCGTACATCGCGTCGTAAGTCTCCTGCAGAGACTCCTGCGAGGTATGGAAGGAGTAGGCATCCTTCATCAGGAACTCACGGGAACGCATCACGCCGAAACGTGGGCGCACTTCATCACGGAACTTGGTCTGGATCTGGAAGAAGTTCAGCGGCAGTTGCTTGTACGAGCTGATCTCGTTGCGGATCAGATCGGTAATCACTTCTTCATGCGTCGGGCCCAGCACGAAAGGACGGTCACCGCGGTCGACGAAGCGCAGCAGCTCGGGGCCGTATTGCTCCCAACGGCCGCTTTCCTGCCACAGGTCGGCAGGCTGAACCACCGGCATGGACACTTCGATCGCGTTAGCATTGTTCATTTCTTCGCGAACGATGTTTTCAACCTTCTTCAGAACGCGCAGGCCGGTCGGCAGCCAGGTGTAAAGACCGGAGGCCAGCTTGCGGATCATCCCGGCGCGCAGCATCAGCTGGTGGCTGATCACTTCGGCGTCGGCAGGTGTCTCCTTCAGAGTGGAGAGCAGATATTGGCTAGTACGCATGGTGTTTTGGTTCCGTTAGAACTGCAAATTGCATCGGGCTGCCAGAGTGGCGGCCAAAAAGTGATTTAGTTTACCAGCGCGAGCGGGTCGCCAAAAGAGAGGCGGCGGAATTTTAACGCGGGTCGAGCGCCAGCACTTCGGTGTGGCCGTCTACGACGCGCCAGCGCACGTTGAAATCCAGCAGCCAGACGGCGTAATCCCGTTCGACGTCCTCTCCTTTACGATAGGCGGGACGGGGGTCCTGTGCCAGCACCTGGCTGATAAAACGCCTTAATTGCGGGTAGCGCGCCTGATGTTGCTGCAGCTGCTGTTCCGCCTGCGGCGCGAAACGCACCGGCATATCGCCGGCGGGCGCGGCCTGGGCAAAGCCGGCGCGGGCCTGCGGTTGGCTCTCGGCGAACGGCAGATAAGGCTTGATGTCCACCACCGGGGTACCGTCGACCAGATCGAGGCTGCCCAGTTCCAGCGCCACTTCCCCGTTTTTCACCCGTACGCCTTTGAGCTCAATGAGCGACATGCCGAGCGGGTTGGGGCGGAAGGTGGAGCGGGTGGCGAACACGCCCATGCGGGCATTGCCGCCTAAACGCGGTGGGCGTACCGTCGGGCGCCAGCCGCCTTCCATGGTTTGATGGAAAATGAACATCACCCACAGATGGCTGAAATCGCTGAGACCGCGAACCGCTTCCGCCTGGTTGTAGGGCGGTAGCAACAGCAGTTCGCCGCCACCGTCTTCGACCAGCCCAGGTTGGCGGGGCACGGCGAATTTCTCTTTATACGGCGAGCGGATCACGCCGATCTGCTCGAAAACGAATTCGGTCATTTGGACGAGACGTTAAGCGCCGAGCCCTGGCAGACGGCCTGCTGATAACAACCGGCGACGCCGCTGACAATCTGGCAGTCGTGCAGCAGCACGGCGTTGGCCTTCATGTAAGACGCGCGGATTTGCATGCGTTTACGGGCGGTAGCCAGATTCGGTGGGGAGTCTTGTACGGTGGTTTGGCACGATTCGCCGGACACTTCACCCAGATCGCGGAACGGTTTACCCACGAGTTCTTCTGCACTTTTATACAGTTTTACCGGAGCGGGGCGGGCGGCCGGCGTGGTCTTGGCCGGGGCGGTCGTGGTCGGCTTGCTGGTGCTGTTTGTTGAGGATGGCGCGATACGTTGCGATGAACATCCGGCCAGCGCGAGCGCTAACAAACAGAGAGGTAAAACACGCATTGAGATTCCTCTGCCTTAATGAAAGTGGCGCTATTGAAGCAATCTATGGCGGAAATAACAAGACGGGCCTTGGCCCGTCTTGCAATTATAGGAATAAAATTGGTGAATAAGCGCTTACCAGCCTTTCACCGCACCGCCGTTGAAGATTTTGTTGGCGGCGGCGTCAACTTCGTCAGACTGATAGGCCTGCACGAATTTCTTCACGTTTTCCGCATCTTTGTTATCTTCGCGCGCAACCAGCAGGTTGACGTAAGGCGAGTCTTTATCTTCCACGAACAGACCGTCTTTCGCCGGCGTCAGGCCGATCTGGCTGGCGTAGGTGGTATTGATCACCGCCAGCGCGATCTGCTGATCGTCCAGAGAACGTGGCAGCTGAGGCGCTTCCAGCTCAACCAGCTTCAGGTTTTTCGGGTTCTCGGTCACGTCCAGCACGGTCGGCAGCAGGCCAACGCCGTCTTTCAGTTTGATCAGGCCGACTTTCTGCAGCAGCAGCAGCGAGCGGCCCAGGTTGGTCGGATCGTTCGGCAGTGCGATCTGAGAACCCTCTTTCAGTTCGTCCAGCGATTTGATTTTCTTGGAGTAACCGGCGATCGGGTAAACAAAGGTGCTGCCGACCGGCACCAGCTTGTAGCCGCGATCTTTGATCTGCTGATCCAGATAAGGCTTGTGCTGGAAGGCGTTCAGATCGATATCGCCTTTGCTCAGCGCTTCGTTTGGCAGCACGTAATCGTTGAAGGTGACCAGCTCGACGTCCAGACCGTATTTCTCTTTCGCCACTTTCTGCGCCACTTCAGCCACTTGCTGCTCTGCGCCGACGATCACGCCGACCTTGATGTGGTTTGGATTCTTTTCATCCTGGCCACAGCCCGCCAGAGCCAGAGTGCCGATCAGTGCGCCAATTGTCGCGATGGATTTAAATGTTAACGACATATCCCTTCCTCATTAGACTCGCATTAATATGCTGTGAAACTATTTATGGGTAACGGCTTTGACGATGCGATCGCCGCAGAATTGGATCAGATAAACCAAAACTACCAGTAATACTAATACGGTATTCATAACTGTGGCGTTATAACCGATATAACCGTATTGGTAACCGATTTGGCCCAGACCGCCGGCACCGACCGCGCCGCCCATGGCGGAGTAACCCACCAGGGTGATTAGGGTGATGGTCGCGGCGTTGACCAGGCCCGGTAGGGCTTCCGGCAGCAACACTTTCTTGATGATCTGCATCGGCGTGGCGCCCATGGCGCGCGCCGCTTCCACCAGACCGGACGGGATCTCCAGCAGGGCGTTTTCCACCATGCGCGCGATGAACGGCGCGGCGCCCACGGTCAACGGCACGATGGCCGCCTGAAGACCGATCGAGGTACCGACGATCATGCGGGTAAAAGGAATCATCCAAACCAACAGGATAATGAACGGGATGGAACGGAAGATGTTCACCAGCCCGGACAGGATCTTATACAGCGAATTGTTGGCGATGATCTGCCCAGGGCGGGTCACATACAGCAGCACGCCTACCGGCAGGCCGAGCACGAAACCGAAGAAGCCGGAGACAAAGGTCATCATGACGGTTTCCCACACGCCACGCGCCATCAACCACATCATTGCCTCAGACATAACCCAGAACCTCTACTTTTACCTGATTTTCTTGCAGGAACTTAATCGTCGCCAGCGCGTCTTCGTCGCTGCCGTGCAGCTCCGCCAGCATCACGCCGAATTTCACGCCGCCGGCATAATCCATCTGGGCGCTGATAATGTTGTTGTTCACGTTGAAGCGGCGAGCGGCTTCAGACAGCAGCGGCGCATCGACCGACTGGCCGGTGAATTCCAGGCGCAGCAGCGGCTGACGGTCGCCCTGGCGCTCCGGCGACAGGCGCACGGCGTAGTCGTCCGGAATATCCAGATGCAGCGTGGACTGAATGAACTGTTGGGCCAGCGGGGTTTTCGGGTGTGAGAACACTTCGCTGACGCTGTCTTTTTCGATCAGTTGCCCCTGGCTGATGACCGCGACCTGGTCGCAGATGCGTTTCACCACGTCCATTTCATGGGTGATGAGCAGAATGGTCAGGCCCAGACGGCGGTTGATGTCTTTCAGCAGTTCCAGGATGGAACGGGTGGTGGCCGGATCCAGCGCGCTGGTGGCCTCGTCGCACAGCAGCACTTTAGGGTTGCTGGCCAGCGCGCGCGCGATCGCCACACGCTGTTTCTGGCCGCCGGACAGGTTGGCCGGGTAGGCGTCGTGCTTGTCCGCCAGGCCGACCAGCTCCAGCAGTTCGGTCACGCGCTTTTTGATCTCGGTGCGCGGCGTATTATCCAGCTCCAGCGGCAGCGCGACGTTGCCGAACACCGTGCGGGAAGAGAGCAGGTTGAAGTGCTGGAAGATCATGCCGATTTGGCGACGGGCGCGCGTCAGTTCGCTTTCCGACAGCGAAGTCAGATCCTGACCGTCGACCAGGACCTGGCCGGACGTAGGGCGCTCAAGCATGTTGGCGCAGCGAATCAGCGTGCTTTTACCGGCGCCGGAAGACCCGATAACGCCATAGATTTGCCCGGCAGGGACGTGAAGGGTCACGTCAGAGAGCGCGGTAATGGTGCGCGAACCCTGCTGGAACACTTTAGTGATGTTAGAAAGTTTAATCATATTCTTCTTATTTTAGCGTGGTTGCCCGTGGCTAGATAAAAGTAAACCTCGGCGTGGAACCAAGGTATGGATCAGATGTTAAGGCGTCTAGACGTCTAAGTCAACGGCCAGCGACGTTCTCCGGCGTTCTCAGTGCGGGGTAAAACATGCGATACTGTCAGCGTATTCAGCCCCTCAGGAGCAAAGCGGTGACACAAAGCGTTCCAGCAATTTTTCTCGATCGTGACGGTACGATTAATGTTGACCATGGTTATGTCCATGAAATCGACAATTTCCACTTTATTGACGGCGTGATTGACGCCTGTCGCGAACTTAAAAAGATGGGCTTCGCGTTGGTGATGGTGACCAACCAGTCCGGCATTGCGCGCGGCAAGTTCAGCGAAGACCAGTTTATGTACCTGACCGAGTGGATGGACTGGTCGCTGGCCGATCGCGATGTCGACTTCGACGGCATCTATTTCTGCCCGCATCATCCGGAGGCGGCAGTAGAGGAGTATCGTCAGGTGTGCGACTGCCGTAAACCGCAGCCGGGCATGCTGTTGCAAGCGCAGCAGGAATTGAACATCGATATGGCCGCTTCTTATATGGTGGGGGATAAACCGGAAGACATGCAGGCGGCGATCGCGGCCGGCGTCGGCACCAAGGTGCTGGTGCGTACCGGCAAGCCGGTGACGGAGCAGGGCGAAAAGCTGGCCGATTGGGTGCTAAATAGCCTGGCGGACCTGCCTGCAGCCATCAAAAAGCGGGTTTAATAGGCGTTACGAATGAATAGTGAGCGGTCAGATAAAAAATGCATATTAACGCTTGTCATTCTGAACCGGCTCCCTATAATGCGCCTCCATCGACACGGAACATGTGAACAACTTCACAGAGTATCCGGGGGTCTCAGAGAAAAAATCCTGAAAATTAGGGTTGACTCTGAAAGAGGAAAGCGTAATATACGCCACCTCGAGTTAGCAAGCGAAAGCGCCTAACTCACTGCTCTTTAACAATTTATCAGACAATCTGTGTGGGCACTCCACAAGACGATATCCAGCATCTTTGGATGCAAAAAAATATCAAGTCTTGAAGAGTGACTAACTGAAGTAA
>NZ_JBJNMG010000007.1:0-233317 GCF_052168655.1 Serratia sp. CY47280
GCGGCAATAGCGCGGTGGTCCCACCTGACCCCATGCCGAACTCAGAAGTGAAACGCCGTAGCGCCGATGGTAGTGTGGGGTCTCCCCATGCGAGAGTAGGACACTGCCAGGCATCAAATTAAGCGTGCTGATATGGCTCAGTTGGTAGAGCGCACCCTTGGTAAGGGTGAGGTCCCCAGTTCGACTCTGGGTATCAGCACCACTTTATTTAAAGTGGGTTTAGAAGTTCGGCAGAAAAAAGAATTTGCTTGGCGGCAATAGCGCGGTGGTCCCACCTGACCCCATGCCGAACTCAGAAGTGAAACGCCGTAGCGCCGATGGTAGTGTGGGGTCTCCCCATGCGAGAGTAGGACACTGCCAAGCATCAAATAAAACAACAAGCCTCATGCGAAAGCATGGGGCTTTTTGTTTTGTCTGTTATTTGGTGTTCTGCTCGAACATGGGCATGCGAAAGGCCCGTCGGGAACGGGCCTTAACGCCGCTTGCGGCGGCCCCGCAGGGGAGAGTCTCAGGATGAGACGAATACTGTAGGACACTGCCAAGCACCAAATAAGCCAAGAGGCCATCCGAAAGGATGGCCTTTTTGCTTTCAGCGCCTTTCATCCCCCTGCCATACCCTGGCGCCGCTCGTGCAATGAAACATTTTCACCTTTCCGCCGAATGCTCGACATCGACGGAAAAAAACGCTATCTTCGGGCATCTAGAAGTCTAAACGTATAAATGGATGTGTGAGGGTTAAGCAATGCCGATTCGTGTTCCTGATGAGTTACCTGCGGTCAATTTCTTGCGCGGTGAGAATGTCTTCGTGATGACATCCTCGCGGGCAAAAACACAGGAAATCAGGCCGCTGAAAGTGCTGATCCTCAACCTGATGCCAAAGAAGATCGAAACGGAAAACCAGTTTTTGCGCCTGCTGTCCAACTCGCCGCTGCAGATTGATATCCAGCTGCTGCGTATCGATAGCCGCGAATCGAAGAACACGCCGGCCGAGCATCTGAATAACTTCTATTGTGACTTCGAGGATATCCAGAACGAGAACTTCGATGGTTTGATCGTCACCGGCGCGCCGCTGGGGTTGGTCGATTTCTGCGATGTTGCCTACTGGCCGCAGATCGAGCGCGTGATCGACTGGGCTAAGAACCACGTTACCTCCACGCTGTTCGTGTGCTGGGCGGTACAGGCGGCGTTGAATATTCTGTACGGCATTCCCAAGATGACGCGCGAGGTGAAGCTCTCGGGCGTTTATCCGCACCAAACGCTGCAGCAGCATGCGTTGCTGACGCGCGGCTTCGACGAAAGCTTCCTGGCGCCGCATTCGCGCTATGCCGATTTCCCGACCGAGGTGATTCGCCAATATACCGACTTGGACATCCTGGCCGAATCCGAACAGGCCGGAGCCTACCTATTCGCCAGCAGGGATAAGCGCCTGGCGTTCGTCACCGGCCATCCGGAATACGATACGTTGACCCTGGCAGGAGAGTATTGTCGCGACAACGATGCCGGCCTCGATCCTGCCGTACCGCTCAACTATTTCCCCGATGACAACCCCGCACTGACACCGAAAGCCACCTGGCGCAGCCATGGTCACCTCCTGTTTTCCAACTGGCTCAACTATTACGTCTACCAGATCACACCTTACGATCTGCGCCATATGAATCCGACGCTCGACTGATCTTTTCTGCCTGCCGGCGGCTGAATCGAGGCCGCCGCACTGCTCACCCTCTGCACGATCTTCTTTTTACTCGTCAATTCTCCCAAAAAACCATTGCTTAACAACGCGTTAGTCCGTCTTTGCAATTTTATTGGAACCGATTTCCTTACCTGTTGACCGTGTTGTTTATCCTAACCAATTGATAATAAAGTGTTAATAAAATATTTAATAATAAAATGGAAATGGTTTTTGATTTTTATTTTTTGTTGGGTATTCTTAACGCTATCGGGATGAGATCTGACCAGTTTAGGATCGTTCCATCCGCCCTGATCCACAGTGATTTCTGATGAAAATGCGCCGGTCGCTCGGGCGCAACGATGGGAAGGAGCAAGGTCATGACGCAACAGATAGCAGGCACGGAGTTAAGGTTTACGCAGGGTTTCGCCGCTGCGGAGCGCCAGGTGTTAACGGATGAAGCGGTTGAATTTCTGGCGGAACTGGTGGGGAAATTCACGCCGCGTCGCAATGAGCTGTTGGCGGCGCGTGCCCGCTGGCAACAAAATATCGATCGCGGCGAATTGCCTGGGTTTATTTCGGAAACCAATTCCATTCGTGAAGGAAATTGGCAGATCCGCGGCATTCCGCAAGACCTGCGCGATCGCCGGGTAGAGATCACCGGGCCGGTCGAGCGCAAGATGGTGATCAATGCGTTGAACGCCAACGTAAAAGTGTTTATGGCGGACTTCGAAGACTCGCTGGCGCCAAGCTGGGACAAAGTCATCGACGGTCAAATCAACCTGCACGATGCGGTTAACGGCACCATCTCCTACACCAATGAAGCCGGCAAGATCTACCAGCTGAAACCGAATCCGGCGGTGTTGATCGCTCGCGTGCGCGGCTTGCACCTGCCGGAGAAGCACGTACTGTGGCGTGATGAAGCCATCCCCGGCGGCCTGTTCGATTTCGCGCTGTACTTCTACCACAACTATCGCCAGCTGTTGGCCAAGGGCAGCGGCCCGTATTTCTACCTGCCGAAAACCCAGTCCTGGGAGGAAGCGGCCTGGTGGAGCGATGTCTTCAGCTTTACCGAGGATCGTTTCGATCTGCCGCGCGGCACCATCAAGGCGACCGTGCTGATCGAAACTCTGCCGGCGGTGTTCCAGATGGACGAGATCCTGTATCACCTGCGCGATCACATCGTCGGTCTGAACTGCGGCCGCTGGGATTACATCTTCAGCTACATCAAAACGCTGAAGAACCACGGCGATCGCGTGCTGCCGGATCGTCAGTCGGTAACCATGGAAAAACCTTTCCTCAGCGCCTATTCGCGCCTGTTGATCAAAACCTGTCATAAGCGCGGCGCGTTCGCCATGGGCGGCATGGCGGCGTTTATCCCGAGCAAAGACGCCGAGAAAAATGCCTGGGTGCTGAACAAGGTGCGGGCGGACAAAGAGCTGGAAGCCAACAATGGCCACGACGGCACCTGGGTGGCGCACCCGGGCTTGGCGGACACGGTGATGGAGGTGTTCGGCAACGCATTGGGCGATCGTCAAAACCAGCTGGACGTGCTGCGTGAGCAGGATGCGCCGATCAGCGCCGCACAGCTGCTGGAACCGTGCGACGGCGAACGCACCGAAGCGGGGATGCGCGCCAATATCCGCGTGGCGGTGCAGTACATTGAAGCCTGGATCTCCGGCAACGGCTGCGTACCGATTTACGGTTTGATGGAGGATGCGGCGACGGCGGAGATCTCCCGCACGTCTATCTGGCAGTGGATCCACCACGAGAAGAGCCTGAACGACGGGCGCCCGGTCACCAAGGCGCTGTTCCGCCAGATGCTGCAAGAAGAGATGTTGGTGGTGCGTGAAGAAGTAGGGGAAGCGCGCTTTAACGCCGGCCGGTTCGAAGAGGCGGCGCGCCTGATGGAGCGCATCACCACGCAAGATGAATTAATCGATTTCCTGACGCTGCCCGGCTATGAGCTGCTGGCCTGAATTTTCCCAATCAACCCTACATGACTGAAAGGATAAAAATTATGTCTACCTCTCGCTCTCAACAGATCCAGCAGCTGGAACAGGAATGGAAATCGGCCCGTTGGGAAGGCATTACCCGCCCCTATAGCGCCGAAGACGTGATCAACCTGCGCGGTTCGGTCAACCCGGAATGCACCCTGGCGCAAAACGGCGCCGCCAAACTGTGGGCATTGTTGAACGGCAAGGCGCGCAAAGGCTACGTGAACTGCCTGGGCGCGCTGACCGGCGGCCAGGCGCTGCAGCAGGCCAAAGCCGGCGTCGAGGCCATCTACTTGTCCGGTTGGCAGGTGGCGGCCGACGCCAACAGCGCGGCGGCCATGTACCCTGACCAATCGCTGTATCCGGTGGACTCGGTGCCGAAGGTGGTCGAGCGCATCAACAACACCTTCCGCCGTGCCGATCAGATCCAATGGGCGAACCAGATTGAGCCGGGCAGCAAAGGGTACACCGATTATTTCCTGCCGATCGTCGCCGATGCGGAAGCCGGCTTCGGCGGCGTGTTGAACGCCTTTGAGCTGATGAAAGCGATGATTACCGCCGGCGCCGCCGGGGTGCACTTCGAAGATCAGCTGGCGGCGGTGAAGAAATGCGGCCATATGGGCGGCAAAGTGCTGGTGCCGACGCAAGAAGCGATCCAGAAACTGGTCGCCGCGCGCCTGGCGGCCGACGTGCTCGGCGTGCCGACGCTGGTGATCGCCCGTACCGACGCCGATGCGGCCGACCTGCTGACCTCTGACTGCGATCCGTATGACAGCGCCTTCGTCACTGGCGAGCGTACGGCGGAAGGCTTCTTCCGCACCCATGCCGGCGTCGAACAGGCGATCAGCCGCGGCCTGGCCTATGCCCCTTACGCCGATATGGTGTGGTGCGAAACCTCAACGCCGGATCTGGATGCCGCCCAGCGCTTCGCCGACGCCATCCACGCCAAATATCCAGGCAAGCTGTTGGCCTACAACTGCTCGCCATCGTTCAACTGGAAGAAGAACCTCGACGACCAGACCATCGCCCGCTTCCAGCAGGCGCTGTCGGACATGGGCTACAAGTATCAGTTCATCACGCTGGCGGGCATCCACAGCATGTGGTTCAACATGTTCGACCTGGCGCACGCCTATGCGCAGGGCGAGGGGATGAAACACTACGTCGAGAAGGTGCAGCAGGCGGAGTTCGCCGCGGTGGATCGCGGTTACACCTTCGCGTCGCACCAGCAGGAGGTGGGTACCGGCTACTTCGACAAGGTCACCACCGTCATTCAGGGCGGCGCCTCTTCGGTCACCGCGCTGACCGGTTCGACGGAAGAACAGCAGTTCTGATGCGGCAAGCTTGAAGACGTTTCACCCGGAGCCTGCATGCGCAGGCTTCTTTTTCTGGCGGGGGTAAGGATGGCGGCAAAACTGGAGTTGTTGATCGCACAGACGATCCTGCAGGGCTTCGATGCGCAGTACGGCCGCTTTCTGGAAGTGACCGCCGGCGCGCAGCAGCGCTTCGAGCAGGCGGACTGGCCGGCGGTGCAGCAGGCGATGAAAAAGCGCATCCATCTGTATGACCATCACGTCGGCCTGGTGGTGGAGCAGCTCAAATGCATCACCGGGCAGAAATACTTCGATGCCGACTTCCCCAGCCGGGTTAAAGCGGTTTATATCGACCTGCTGCCGGACTATCCGCGTTTCGAGATCGCCGAAAGCTTCTTTAACTCGGTCTATTGCCGGCTGTTCAAGCACCGCGATCTGACGCCGGACAAGCTGTTCGTCTTCAGTTCGCAGCCGGAACGGCGCTTTCGCGACATACCGCGTCCGCTGGCGCGCGATTTTACCCCCAATGGCGATCTGCCGGCGATGCTGCGCAGCGTGCTGAGCGATCTGCCGCTGCGGCTGCCGTGGGAGGACTTGGCACGCGATATTCGCGACATCACTCAGGCGCTGCAACGCGCCTTCAGCGCACCGCAGCTGGCGGGCGCAACCTTCCAGATAGCCAACGAACTGTTCTATCGCAACAAGGCCGCCTGGCTGGTCGGCAAGCTGCGCCTGGCCGACGGTGTTTATCCGTTCTTGCTCCCGATCCACCACAGCGAGTCGGGCGCGCTGTTTATCGATGCCTGCCTGACCGGCAAGGCCGAGGCCAGCATTGTCTTCGGCTTCGCCCGCTCTTATTTCATGGTCTACGCGCCGCTGCCGGCGGCGATGGTGGAGTGGCTGCGCGAGATCCTGCCGGGCAAAACCACCGCCGAGCTGTACATGGCGATCGGCTGCCAAAAACACGGCAAAACCGAATGCTATCGCGAATACCTGACCTTTATGGCGCAGTCGCAGGAGCAATTTATCATCGCACCGGGGGTGAAGGGCATGGTGATGCTGGTGTTCACCCTGCCATCCTTCGATCGGGTGTTTAAAGTGATCAAAGACGAATTCGCCCCGCAAAAAGAGGTGACGCAGGCGCAGGTGATGGCTTGCTATCAGCTGGTGAAAGAGCACGATCGCGTCGGGCGCATGGCGGATACCCAGGAGTACGAGAATTTCGTCGTCGACAAGGCGCGTCTCAGCCCTGAGCTGTTGGCGGAGCTTCGGCGCGAAGTGCCGGACAAGCTGGAAGATCTCGGCGATCGCATCGTGATCAAACACCTGTATATGGAACGGCGCATGACGCCGCTGAACCTGTATCTGGAGCAGGCCAACGACCAGCAAATGCGCGATGCGATTGAAGAGTACGGCAACGCGATCAAGCAGTTGGCCGCCGCCAATATTTTCCCCGGCGATATGCTGTTCAAGAACTTCGGCGTGACGCGCCACGGGCGGGTGGTGTTCTACGACTACGACGAAATTTGCTACATGACCGAGGTCAACTTCCGCGACATTCCGCCGCCGCGTTATCCGGAGGACGAGCTGGCCAGCGAGCCGTGGTACAGCATCGCGCCCAACGATGTGTTCCCGGAAGAGTTCCGCCACTTCCTGTGCGGCGATCGGCGCATTCGGCAGGTGTTTGAAGAGTTGCACAGCGATCTGTTTACCGCGGAGTATTGGCGCGGGTTGCAGCAGCGCATCCGCGAAGGGCATGTGGAAGACGTATTTGCTTATCGCAAGAAGCAGCGGTTCAGCCAGCGCAGCGGGGCGGCGCTGCCGGCCGCCACCGCTGCGATGTAAATCAGGCCTGGGCGCCCGCGACGGCGGCGCGCGCCAGTTCGGTAATGCGCGCGTAGTCGCCGCTTTCGAGTGCGTCCGCCGGCACCAGCCAGGAGCCGCCGATGCACAGCACGCTTTTCAGCGCCAGATAGCTGCGGTAATTGTCCGGCGAGATGCCGCCGGTCGGGCAGAAACGCACCTGCGGGAACGGGCCGCCGATCGCCTGCAGCGCTTTTACGCCGCCGTTGGCTTCCGCCGGGAAGAATTTAAATTCGCGCAGGCCGTAATCCATGCCCTGCATCAGTTCGGAAACGGTGCTGATGCCCGGAATCAGCGGAATGGACCCGGCGGTGGCCGCCTTGAGCAGCTCGTCGGTCAATCCTGGGCTGATGGCGAACTGCGCGCCGGCCTCGGTCACTTCCCGCAGCTGCTGCGGATTGATCACCGTACCGGCGCCGATGATCGCTTCCGGCACCTCTTGGGCGATGGCGCGAATGGCGTCCATGGCGCAGGCGGTGCGCAGCGTCACCTCCAGCACCCGCACGCCGCCGGCGACCAGCGCTTTCGCCAACGGCACCGCATGTTCCAGCTTGTTGATCACGATGACCGGCACCACCGGCCCCGCCGTCAGGATCTGCTCGGCGCTTGTTGTCCACTTGTTCATGCTGACGTTCTCCTCTGTGGCCGCCGCCAGGCGGCGATGCGGCCAGGCTATCGATTAAAATTTGATGCAGCAGGCGCCCTGCTCGGCGCCTGACAGCTGGCTGCGCAGCGCGCCGAACAGCTCGCGGCCGCAGCCGATGTGTTCCGCGCTCAGATCGGGTTGGCATGGCGTGCGCCGCGCCAGCTCGTCGGCGTCGACCAGCACCTGCAGCTCGCCGCTGCGGCCGTTGACGCGGATCGGATCGCCGTCGCGCACTTTCGCCAGCAGGCCGCCGCTATAGGCTTCCGGGGTGACGTGGATGGCGGAAGGCACCTTGCCGGAGGCGCCGGACAGGCGGCCGTCGGTCACCAGCGCCACTTTGAAACCGCGATCCATCAGCACACCCAGCGGCGGCATCAGCTTGTGCAGCTCCGGCATGCCGTTGGCCTGCGGCCCCTGGAAGCGCACCACCACCACGCAATCGCGATCCAGCTTGCCGGCTTCGAACGCCGGCACGATATCGTGCTGGCTGTCGAACACCACCGCCGGCGCTTCGATGATCTGGTTATCGGCGGGCACCGCCGAGGTTTTCATCACCGCGCGGCCCAGATTGCCGGCCATCACTTTGGTGCCGCCATGATGTTCGAACGGCTGGGCCACGCTGGCGATCACGCTGGCGTCGAGCGAGCCGGCCACGCCTTCGCGCCATACCAATTGGCCGTTGTCCAGCCACGGTTCCTGGGTGTAGCGGTGCAGGCCGAAACCGGCCACGGTGTGCACGTCTTCGTGCAGCAGGCCGTGTTGCAGCAGCTCGCGCACCACCAGCGGCACGCCGCCGGCGGCCTGGAATTGGTTGATGTCGGCCGGGCCGTTCGGGTAGATGCGGCACAGCAGCGGCACCGCCTCCGACAGCTCCGAGAAATCGTCCCAGGTGATGATGATGCCCGCCGCCCGCGCCATCGCCACCAGATGCATGGTCAGGTTGGTGGAGCCGCCGGTGGCCAGCAGCGAGACGATGCCGTTCACCACCACTTTCTCGTCCACCAGGCAGCCGATCGGCAGGTAGTTGCCGGCGGTATCGGTCAGTCGGGTCACCTGGCGCGCGGCGGCGTCGTTCAGCGCGTCGCGCAGCGGCGTGTCCGGATGGACGAAGGAGGCGCCCGGCAGATGCAGACCCATCACTTCCATCACCATCTGGTTGGTGTTGGCGGTGCCATAGAAGGTGCAGGTGCCGATGCCGTGATAAGAGGCCGCCTCGGCCTCCAGCAGCGCCAAACGGTCGGCCTTGCCCTCGGCGTACAGCTGGCGCACGCGCACTTTTTCCTTGTTCGGCAGGCCGCTGCTCATCGGGCCGGCCGGCACGAACAGCGCGGGCAGGTGGCCGAAGGAGAGGGCGGCCATCACCAGCCCCGGCACGATCTTGTCGCAGATGCCGAGGAACAGCGCGCCGTCGAACATATTGTGCGACAGGCCGACGGCGGCCGACATGGCGATCACGTCACGGCTCATCAGCGACAGCTCCATGCCGTCCTGCCCCTGCGTCACGCCGTCGCACATCGCCGGCACGCCGCCGGCCACCTGGCCCACGGCGCCGACCGCTTTCAGCGCCTGCTTCAGCCGCTGCGGGTAGTGTTCGTACGGCTGGTGGGCCGACAGCATGTCGTTATAGGCGGTGATGATGGCGATATCGCTGCGCACCATGTTTTTCAGCGACGCCTTGTCATCAGGCTGACAGGCGGCGAAGCCGTGGGCCAGGTTGCCGCAGGCGAGCTGCGCGCGGTGGACGGTTTGGGCGCGGGCCGCCTCGATACGCGCCAGATAGGCGGCGCGGCTGGCCTGGGAACGGTCGATGATGCGCTGTGTGACACGGGACAAGGTTGGATTAATCATGCCTTCCTCACATTGCTGTTGTTATAGTCGCCGCCTGTGGCGGTGCCCCCGGGGGTGATTTGCAGCCCTGGTGTGCAAGGCCGGGGGCGATTCAGGATTTAAAACATCGTGAATGCAATCATGCCGATGGCGCCGCCGACGCTGCCCAGAAGGGTTTCCATCACCGTCCAGGTTTTCAGCGTTTGCAGTTCGTTGGCGCCGGTGAATTTGCCGAACAGCCAGAAACCGGCGTCGTTGACGTGGCTCAGCACGATGGAGCCACCGGCGATGCAGATGGCCAGCGCGGCCAACTGCCCGCCGTTCAGCCCGAGCTGGCTGGTGACCGGCAGCACCAGACCGACGGTGGTCAGGCAGGCGACGGTGGCCGAGCCCTGGATCACCCGCACCATGGCGGACAACGCAAAAGCGGCCACGGCGATGGGCAGGCCGGCGCCGATCATGGCGTCACCGAGCGCCGGCCCTACACCGGAATCCACCAGGATCTGCTTGAACACCCCGCCGGCGCCGGTCATCAGCAGGATGATCCCGGCCGGCTGCACCGCGGCGGAGCAGATGGCCAGGGTCTGTTCGTTGCTCATGCCGCGCGGTTTCGCCAGACCGTAAATCACGATCAGGCAGGCCAGCAGAATGGCGGTGAACGGGTGACCGATAAACTCCAGCCACTGCTGCAGCTGCGAGCCGGGAGTGACCAGCCGCGCGCCGATAGTCTTCATGCCGACCAGTACCAGCGGGCACAGCACCAGCGCCAGGCTGAAGCCGAACGACGGCAGATTGCCCTTGGTCAGCGTCGGCTCGTTCTCTTCCGGCGGCATTGGCCAGTTGACGAAGCGGCTGATAAAGCTGCCGTAAAGCGGGCCGGCGATCAGCATGCCGAGCACGGCCGCCACCAGGCCGATGGCGATCATCCAGCCGAAATCGGCCTTCATCTGCGATGCCAGCAGCATCGGCACCGGCCCCGGCAGCAGGAAGGAGGCGGCAGCGGCCACACCGGCGAACAGCGGGATGGCCAGCTTGACGATATTGCCGTCGGTGCGGCGCGCCACGGCGAACACGATGCCGATCAGCAGCACCACCGCCACGTCGAAGAACAGCGGCAGCGCGCAGATCAGGCCGGCGATGCCGAGCGCGTAGTGCGCCTTGCTTTGTCCGAATCGTTTCAGCAATTGCGCCGCAATTTGATCGAGCGCGCCGACCTCATGCAGGATCTTGCCGAACATCGCCCCGAGCGCCACCACGATCGCCAGGAAGCCCAGCGTGTCGCCCATGCCTTTTTGCATGGTGTCGGCGATGTGTTCCAGCGGCATGCCGGAGAAAATGCCGGCGGCGATGGACACCAGCATCAGCGCGACGAAGGCGTGCATGCGCGCTTTCATCACCAGGAATAACAGCAGTAAAACCGAGCCGACTGCGGTACCGACCAGCGTTACGGTACTCACGCGCACACGTCCTGCGGCAGGAAGCTCTGGATATGGCGCACGGTATCGGCGATCACCGCGTCCAGCGGCTGATTGATGTCGATCGCCATCACGTCGTTCTCGTCGGCGCCCGGTTGCTCCAGCGCGGCGAACTGGGTGACCAGCATCTGCGGCTTGAAGAAGTGGCCGTTGCGCGCCGCCAGGCGGGATTCGATCACCGGGAACTCACCGTGCAGATAGATGAATGACAGGTTGCCGTTGCCGGCGCGCAGGCGGTCGCGATACTGCTTTTTCAACGCCGAACAGACGATGATCGACACGTTGTTGGTGCGCTGCATGGCGAAGGCGGCGTCGTTGAGCGCGGCCAGCCACGGCGCGCGATCGTCGTCGTTCAACGCCTCGCCGGCGGCCATCTTCAGGATATTGCTGCGCGGGTGCAGGAAGTCGCCGTCGAGGAAGCCGGCGGAGAGTTGGCGGGCCGCGGCGGCGGCGACGGCGGACTTGCCGCTGCCGGAAACGCCCATAACGACGTAAATGCGATTTTGATTGTTGGTCATGGTTTGGCTCCAAAACACCGGGTGACGTTACCTTCGTTCAGTCTGATTGTTACCGGTAACATGTTATCGGTAACATTGTCGAAGGAAGTTTGAGCGGTTGCAATGGGCTTTCGCCGTGAGGATCGTTAACTGTGATCGGCTTCAAGCTTTTTGCCTGTGCGCTAAACAGGATGCCGACAGCCTGTTACATGCTGACAACAGAGCATGGCAGGGGAGCAGGGGCGCGCTGGGGCGCCCCTCGGATGGGCGGGATTAGCGCACGCCGCCGTAGGCCAGGCTGATCTCTTTCGCCGCGTGGATCACCAGCGCGCCCAGCTCGATCACGCGATCGTCGGTGATGCGCGACACCGGGCCGGAGATGGAAATGGCGGCGAAGGCTTCGCGGTGCTCGTCGAAGATGCAGGCCGCCACGCAGCGCAGGCCGAGCGCGTGCTCTTCGTCGTCAAAGGAGAAGCCCTGTTTGCGGATCTGCGCCAGCCCCTCTTTCAGGTTGTGTGGCGTCAGGGTATGCGGCGTGTAGGTGTGCATGCCTTTCTTGTGCAGCAGTTTGGTCACCTGATCGTCCGGCAGGGTGGCGAGGAACGCTTTGCCGGCGCCGGAGGCGTGCATCGGCAGTTTGCCGCCGATCGGCGCCGACATGCGCATCAGCGCCGTGCACTGCACCTGATCGATGATGATCGCCTGGTACTCGCTGGTATCCAGCACCGCCAGGTTGACGGTTTCGCCGGACTCCTCCATCAGGTGGCGCAGAGTCGGATGCACCATCGCCAGCAGGTTGCGGCTTTGCAGGAAGCTGCTGCCGACCACAAAGGCGTGCGAGCCGATGGTCCACAGGCCGAGATCGCCGACCTGGCGCACGAATCCCTGCTGCTGCATGGTGGTGAGCAGGCGGTGAGTGGTGGAGTTCGGCAGGCCGGCCTGCTGGGCCAGATCGGTCAGCGCCACGTTGCCCTGGGCTTCCGAAATGTATTCCAACAGTTTCAGGCCACGGGTCAACGATTGTACCTGACCGGTCGCCGCACTGGCGGCGGGGGCTGCTGCGCGGGGCTTCTTGCCGCGCTTGGCGGGAGCAGGGGTGGCCATGGGTGAGATTCCTTTTTCCGTATGATGGAATTCATTTTCGTTTTTTGTCGATGAATTGCAAGCCGCCGTCAGCTCATCGGAGGTGTTGGCGCACAACCTGAAAAACTCTCAATTGTCGCCTGGCCCTTTGTCCTTACAAGCTGTGCTAGGATGACTCGTTGGTTTTTGCGGCAGTTGAGCAATGGGCTGGATGGCAATGGAAGGGGTTACAGTGACGAATCGAGTAGAACAACTGCGCCGCCAGTTAGCGCAGCGCATTTTGGTGTTGGACGGCGGCATGGGCACCATGATCCAGAGCTACCGTCTGGATGAGCGCGATTTCCGCGGTGAGCGTTTCGCCGACTGGCGCAGCGATCTGAAAGGCAATAACGATCTGCTGGTGCTGACCAAGCCGGAAGTGATCACCGCCATTCATTACGCCTATCTTGAGGCGGGCGCCGATATCCTTGAGACCAATACCTTCAACTCCACCTCCATCGCCATGGCCGACTACCACATGGAGTCGCTGTCCGCCGAGATTAACTATCAGGCCGCCTGTCTGGCGCGCGCCTGCGCCGACGAATGGACGGCGCGCACGCCGGAAAAACCGCGCTACGTCGCCGGGGTGTTGGGGCCGACCAACCGCACTGCGTCCATCTCGCCGAACGTCAACGATCCGGCGTTCCGCAACATCTCGTTCGATGAACTGGTGGCGGCTTACCGCGAATCGACTCGCGCGCTGGTGGAAGGCGGCGTCGATCTGATCATGATCGAAACCATCTTCGACACCCTGAACGCCAAGGCCGCTGCTTTTGCGGTGGAAACCGAATTCGAAGCGCTGGGGGTGGAACTGCCGATCATGATTTCCGGCACCATCACCGACGCCTCCGGCCGCACCCTGTCCGGCCAGACCACCGAAGCGTTTTACAATTCGCTGCGCCACGTCAAGCCGCTGACCTTCGGCCTGAACTGCGCCCTGGGCCCGGACGAGCTGCGCCAGTACGTCGCCGAGCTGGCGCGCATCTCGGAGACCTACGTCACCGCGCACCCGAACGCCGGTTTGCCGAACGCCTTCGGCGAATACGATCTGGATGCGGCCGAGATGGCGCGCCAGGTCGGGGAGTGGGCGCAGGCCGGCTTTCTCAATATCATCGGCGGATGCTGCGGCACCACGCCGGAACATATCGCCGCGATGGCCAAGGCGGTCGAGGGCGTGCCGCCGCGCCGGCTGCCGGAGCTCCCGGTCGCCTGCCGCCTGGCCGGTCTGGAGCCGCTGACCATCGACGCCAACACCCTGTTCGTCAACGTCGGCGAGCGCACCAACGTCACCGGTTCGGCGCGCTTCAAGCGCCTGATCAAAGAAGAGAAATACAACGAGGCGCTCGACGTGGCGCGTCAGCAGGTCGAGAGCGGCGCGCAGATCATCGACATCAACATGGACGAGGGGATGCTCGAAGCCGAAGCGGCGATGGTGCGCTTCCTCAACCTGATCGCCGGCGAGCCGGATATCGCTCGGGTGCCGATCATGATCGACTCCTCCAAGTGGTCCGTTATCGAGAAAGGCCTGAAGTGCATTCAGGGCAAGGGCATCGTCAACTCGATCTCGATGAAGGAGGGCGAAGAAGCCTTTATCCATCACGCCAAACTGGTGCGCCGCTACGGCGCCGCGGTGGTGGTGATGGCGTTCGACGAAGTGGGCCAGGCGGACACCCGCGAGCGCAAGTTCGAGATCTGCCGCCGCGCCTATAAAATTTTGACCGAACGCGTTGGCTTCCCGCCGGAAGACATCATTTTCGACCCGAACATCTTCGCCGTCGCCACCGGCATCGAAGAGCACAACAACTACGCCGTCGACTTTATCGAAGCCTGCGCCGACATCAAAACCCACCTGCCGCACGCGATGATCTCCGGCGGGGTGTCCAACGTGTCGTTCTCGTTCCGCGGCAACGATCCGGTGCGTGAAGCGATCCATGCGGTGTTCCTGTATCACGCCATTCGCAACGGCATGGACATGGGCATCGTCAACGCCGGGCAGTTGGCGATTTACGACGATCTGCCTACTGAGCTGCGCGAGGCGGTAGAAGACGTGATCCTCAACCGTCGCGAGGACGGCACCGAACGCCTGCTGGAGCTGGCGGAAAAGTACCGCGGCAGCAAAGACGGCGAAGCGGCGGTGCAGCAGGCGGAGTGGCGCGGCTGGCCGGTGGAGAAGCGGCTGGAATACTCGCTGGTGAAGGGCATCACCGAGTTTATCGAGCTGGACACCGAAGAAGCGCGGCAGCAGGCCGAACGCCCAATCGAAGTGATCGAAGGGCCGCTGATGGCCGGGATGAACGTGGTCGGCGATCTGTTTGGCGAGGGCAAGATGTTCCTGCCGCAGGTGGTGAAATCCGCCCGCGTGATGAAGCAGGCGGTGGCCTACCTGGAACCGTACATCGAGGCCAGCAAGCAGCAAGGCACCTCCGCGGGGAAAATCCTGTTGGCGACGGTGAAGGGCGACGTGCACGACATCGGCAAGAACATCGTCGGCGTGGTGCTGCAGTGCAACAATTATGAAATCGTCGATCTTGGCGTGATGGTACCGACGGAGAAAATCCTGCGCACCGCGCGCGAGGAGAACGTCGACATCATCGGCCTGTCGGGGCTGATCACGCCGTCGCTCGACGAGATGGTCAACGTGGCCAAAGAGATGGAGCGCCAGGGCTTTACGCTGCCGCTGCTGATCGGCGGCGCCACCACCTCCAAGGCGCACACCGCGGTGAAAATCGAGCAGAACTACAGCGGCCCGACCACCTACGTGCAGAACGCCTCGCGCACCGTGGGCGTGGTGTCGGCACTGCTGTCCGCCACCCAGCGCGACGAGTTTGTGGCGCGCACCCGCAAAGAATATGAAACGGTGCGCATCCAGCACGCGCGCAAAAAACCGCGCACGCCGCCGGTCGATTTGCAGAAGGCGCGCGCCAACGCCATGGCGCTGGACTGGGTAGATTATCAGCCGCCGGCGCCGCGGCAGCTCGGCGTGTTTCCGGTGGCGGCCGGCATCGAGACGCTGCGCCACTACATCGACTGGACGCCGTTCTTCATGACCTGGTCGCTGGCGGGCAAATACCCGCGCATCCTGGAGGATGAGGTGGTGGGGGAAGAGGCCAAGCGCCTGTTCCACGACGCCAATCAGATGCTGGATCGGCTGGCCGCCGAGCGCAGCCTCAACCCGCGTGGCGTTTACGGCCTGTTCCCGGCCAACCGCGTCGGCGACGACGTGGAAGTGTACCGCGACGAACGGCGCGGCGAGGTGCTGGCGGTGAGCCGCCATCTGCGTCAGCAGACGGAAAAAACCGACTTCCCGAACTACTGCCTGGCGGACTTCGTGGCGCCGAAAAGCAGCGGCAAGGCCGACTACTTCGGCGCCTTCGCGGTGACCGGCGGGCTGGAGGAAGACGCGCTGGCGGCGGCGTACGACGCGCAGCACGACGATTACAACAAAATCATGGTCAAGGCGTTGGCGGATCGTTTGGCGGAGGCCTTCGCCGAATACCTGCATGAGCAGGTGCGCAAGTTGCACTGGGGCTATGCCGCCGACGAGAGCCTGAGCAACGAGGAACTGATCCGCGAGAACTATCAGGGCATCCGGCCGGCGCCGGGCTACCCGGCCTGCCCGGAGCACACCGAAAAAGCGACCATCTGGCAGCTGCTGGACGTCAACCGCCACACCGGCATGGAACTGACGGAGTCCTTCGCTATGTGGCCGGGAGCGGCGGTATCCGGCTGGTACTTCAGCCATCCTGAGAGCAAGTACTTCGCGGTGGCGCAGATCCAGCGCGATCAGGTGGAAGACTACGCGGCGCGTAAAGGGATGAGCGTGAGCGAGGTCGAGCGCTGGCTGGCGCCAAACCTCGGCTACGACGCCGACTGACTTTCCTCTTCAAGGGCGCAGCGATGCGCCCTTGTCATTTACAGCGCTTCCACGTCGATGTGCAGCGCGTCGTACCGCCAATATTCCAGGTCGCAATCGATCACTCTGTCGTGCTGATCGCGATTCACCCGCGTAATGAACAGCGCCGGGCTGCCGTAGGTCACCTTCAGCATGGCGGCGGCCTGCTGCGGCAGCAGGGTGGGCAGCATGTCGAAACGCACCCGCCCGTAGTGAATGCCGTAGCGCGCGGCGTACAGCGCGGTCAGCGACTGGGTCAGATCTTCGTCCAGAATGCCGGGGAAATAGGCCGGATTGAGGTAGTGCTCGCAGTACAGCACCGCACGTCCGTCGATGTAGCGCAGCCGGCGAATGCGATAGGCCTGCGCGCCGGGAGGCAGCGCCAGACGGCCGGCCAGCGGCGCGTCGAGTGTGACAACCGCGCTGTCGATCGCTTCGGTATGCGCGGCGCGCCCCTGCTGCTGCGCCATGGCGTGAAAATGGCTGCGCTGCAGCGGGTTGTAGATCAAACGTGGCGGCGAGATGAACCAGCCGCGCCGCACCTGGCGGTAGATGACGCCCTGCGCCTCCAACTGGCCGAGCGCCTCCTGCAAGGTAATGCGGGTGGTGGCGAATTGCTCGCTCAGGGCGCGTTCGGAGGGCAGCTTGCCGTCCACGGCGAACTCGCCGGCGGTGATGCGGGCGCTCAGCGTTTGGCAGATGGTGGCGACGGTCGTCGGTGCTTCACTCATACAGCGGGTGTCCCGTTTCAGTGCGTTTGGCCTTCCTTAAGGTAGACCAGCGTCGCGTTTTCGCCGTTGCAATGGGTGATAAAACTGTCGCTTTTTTAAGCTGACATATAATTATCACATTCGTCCGTTAGATTGGTTTGGTCCTTGCTGGACTAGTCCAGCCATCCCCACACTACCACCTGGAGCATCAGTTATGAAACGTTTGTGCGCTTCTGTGTTAACCAGTGCCATCGTGTTATCCAGCCAGATGAGCTGGGCCGCGGATACCGATCTGGCGGCGCTGGAGCAGGCCGCGAAGAAAGAAGGCGAAGTCAACAGCGTCGGCATGCCGGACAGCTGGGCCAACTGGAAAGGCACCTGGCAAGATCTGTTGAGCAAGTACGGCCTGAAGCATGTCGATACCGACATGAGCTCCGCGCAGGAGATCGCCAAATTCGATGCGGAAAAGAACAACGCTACGGCGGACATCGGTGACGTCGGCGCGGCCTTTGGCCCGGTGGCGGTGCAGAAGGGCGTAACGCAGCCCTACAAACCCTCTACCTGGGATCAGGTGCCGGACTGGGCGAAAGACAAAGACGGCCACTGGGCGCTGGCTTACACCGGCACCATCGCCTTTATCATCAATAAACAGCAGGTGAAAGACATCCCGCACAGCTGGGCCGATCTGCTCAAGGGCAGCTATCAGGTCACCATCGGCGACGTCGGCACCGCGTCGCAGGCGGCCAGCGGCGTGCTGGCCGCCACCTACGCCATGGGCGGCAACGAGAAAAACCTCAAGCCGGGCCTGGAATTCTTCGGCAAGCTGGCCAAGGCCGGCCGCCTGAGCCTGAGTAACCCGGTGATCGCATCGCTGGAGAAAGGGGAAGTGCAGGTTGGCGTGGTGTGGGACTTCAACGGCCTGAACTACCGCGATCAGATCGACAAAACCCGCTTTGAAGTGCTGATCCCGTCGGACGGCTCGATCACCTCCGGCTACACCACCATCATCAACAAATACGCCAAGCACCCGAACGCCGCCAAGCTGGCGCGCGAATACATCTTCTCCGACGCCGGCCAGATCAACCTGGCGCGCGGCTATGCCCGCCCGATCCGCGCCGAACATCTGACGCTGCCGGACGACGTCAAGGCCAAGCTGCTGCCGGCCGAGCAGTACAAGAATGCGCACCCGATCGCCGATCCGGCGGCCTGGGAACAGAGCGCCAAAGCGCTGCCGCGCCTGTGGCAGGAAAACGTCATTATGTTTATGCAGCAGTGAGTTAACGCACCATGAAAACGATCCTCGTGCTGCTGGACGGCCTCAACTACCGGGTGGCGCATGACGCCATGGGGTATCTGCAGGCCGAATGTGCGGCGGGACGCGGGCGGTTGTACCTGCTGGAGAGCGAGTTGCCCTCGCTCTCCCGGCCGCTGTATGAATGCATCCTCACCGGCGTCACGCCGGTGGAGAGCGGCGTGGTGCACAACCACGTCTCGCGCCTTTCTCATCAACAAAGCGTGTTTCATTACGCGCGCGCCGCCGGGCTGACCACCGCCGCCGCCGCGTATCATTGGTTCAGCGAATTGTATAACCGCACGCCGTTCGACGCCGCGCGCGACCGCCACACCGACGCTCCCGAGCTGCCGATTCAGCACGGCCATTTCTATTACGACGACGGCTATCCCGATAGCCATCTGTTCGACGACGCCGAAAGCCTGCGCCAGCGTCATCAGCCGGATTTCCTGCTGATCCACCCGATGAACATCGACGACGCCGGGCACCGCTTCGGCCTCTCTTCGCCGCAGTACCGCAACGCGGCGCGGCGCGCCGACGGCTCGCTGTCGCGCTACCTGCCCGAGTGGCTGGCGGCCGGTTATCAGGTGCTGGTCACCGCCGACCACGGCATGAACGACGATCGCAGCCACGGCGGGGTGTTGCCGGAAGAGCGCCAGGTGCCGCTGTTCGTGTTCGGCGCGGGCTTCAGCCTGGACGACGCCGATCCGCAGCAAACCGAGCTGTGCGGCACGATCTGCGATCTGCTGCAGGCGGCGCATGACAAGCCGCGCTGCCGGGCGCTGCTGGCGCAGGATGCGCGATGAACAGCAAAACCAAATGGATCGCCGCACTGTGCCTGCTGCCGTTTATCGTGCTGTTCGGCGCGTTTCAGATCGCCCCGCTGGTGTGGATCGCGGTTCACAGCTTTTTCAGCGAGAGCAGCGGCTGGGGATGGGGCAACTATGTCGATATCCTCACGTCGCCGTTCTACCTGCAGGCCTTTCAGTTCTCGCTGGAGATCTCGCTGTGGTCGAGCGTCTACGGCTTGCTGATTGCATTAGTGGGCAGTTACTCACTTCGCCAGCTCGGCCAGACCCGCTTTCATGACTTCGTGATGTCGTTCACCAACATGACCAGCAACTTCGCCGGGGTGCCGCTGGCGTTCGCCTTCGTCATTCTGTTGGGGTTGAACGGCTGCCTGACGCTGCTGCTGCGCAAATACGGTTTGATGGAGAGCTTCAACCTCTATTCGAAGAGCGGCCTGATCGTGCTGTATACCTACTTCCAGATCCCGTTGGGCGTGCTGTTGCTGTATCCGGCGTTCGATGCGCTGCGCGCCGATTGGCGTGAGTCGGCGGCGCTGCTCGGCGCCGGCCCCTGGCGCTACTGGCGGCATATCGGCCTGCCGGTGCTGGCGCCGGCGCTGATGGGCACCTTCGTCATCCTGCTGGCCAACGCGCTGGGCGCCTACGCCACGGTGTACGCGCTGACCACCGGCAACTTCAACGTGATCCCGATCCGCATCTCGGCGTTGGTGGCGGGGGACATCTCCCTCGATCCGAACCTGGCCAGCGCGCTGGCGATGCTGCTGGTGGTGATGATGGCGTTTATCACGGTAATCCACCAATGGATGCTGCGCAGGAGCTACCTCAATGCGCGCTCATAATCGGATGGAGAATGCGCATGTCGCGTGCTGAACGCCTCTATCACCGCACGGTGACCGGCCTGCTGCTGCTGATCCTGCTGCTGCCGCTGGCGGCGACGCTGATTTATGCGCTGGCCACCCAGTGGGGCGCCACCATTTTACCGGACGGTTTTACCCTGAAGTGGCTGACGGCGCTGTGGAGCGACCCGCGCTTTTTGCAGGCGCTGTGGCACTCGCTGCTGATCTGCTTCGGCACGCTGCTGCTGTCGGTGGTGGTGATCCTGCCGGCGATGTTTGTGATCGCTTACTACTTTCCCAAACTGGACGCGGTGATGAACGTGCTGATCCTGCTGCCGTTCGCCGTGCCGCCGGTGGTGTCGGCGGTGGGGCTGATGCAGCTGTTCGCCGCCGATCCGCTGCCGCTGCTCGGCACCCCCTGGATTTTGGTGGGCTGCTATTTCACCATCGCGCTGCCGTTTATCTACCGCGCCATCAGCAACAACATGCAGGCGATCAACCTGCGCGATCTGATGGACGCCGCGCACCTGCTCGGCGCCAGCACTTGGCAGGCGGCGCTGTGGGTGGTGCTGCCGAACCTGCGCAAGGGCGGAACAATTGCCGTGCTGCTGTCGTTCTCGTTCCTGATCGGCGAGTTCGTGTTCGCCAACCTGCTGGTAGGCAGCCAGTATGAAACGCTGCAGGTCTACCTGTTTAATATGCGCAACGGCAGCGGGCATTTCACCAGCGCGCTGGTCATCTCCTATTTCGCCGTGGTGCTGCTCGTCACCTGGCTGGCGAACTTGCTGAATAAAAACAAGGGCTAACCCGATGGCTTATCTCAACGTCACCCGCCTGAACAAACACTATGGCCAGACCCAGGTGTTTCAGGATATCGATTTCACCGCCGAAGAGGGGGAGTTCGTCACCCTGCTGGGGCCGAGCGGCTGCGGCAAATCGACGCTGCTGCGCTGCCTGGCCGGCCTGACACCGGTCGACAGCGGGCAAATTTTATTGCAGGGCCAGGATCTGGTATCGCTGGCGCCGCAAAAGCGCGGCATCGGCATGGTGTTCCAAAGTTATGCGCTGTTCCCCAATATGACGGTGGAAGGCAACGTGGCATTCGGCCTGAAAATGCAGAAGCTGGCGGCCGGGCAGATCGGCCAGCGGGTGCAGGAGGTGCTGGCGCTGGTGGAGCTGAGCGATCTGGCGAAGCGCTATCCGCATCAGCTGTCGGGCGGCCAGTGTCAGCGCGTGGCGCTGGCGCGATCGCTGGTCACTCGCCCGCGTCTGCTGCTGCTCGACGAACCGCTGTCGGCGCTGGATGCGCGTATTCGCAAACACCTGCGCGAGCAGATCCGGCGCATTCAGCGCGAGCTGAACCTGACGGCGATCTTCGTCACCCACGATCAGGAAGAGGCGCTGACCTTGTCGGATCGCATCGTGCTGATGAACAAGGGGCAGATCGTGCAGAGCGGCGATGCGGAAACCCTGTATACCCAGCCGGCGGATGCCTTCGCCGCCGGTTTTATCGGCAACTACAACCTGCTGAGCGCCGAACAGGCCGGCCGCTTGACCGGGCGCAGCTATGTCGGCAAGGTGGCGATCCGCCCCGAGTCGATCGGCCTGTTGCCGGCCGGACAGGGGATCGGCGGGGTGATCCTGGGTCACAGTTTGCTCGGGAATGTGGTACGGTATCGGATTCAGGTTTGCGAGGTAGAATTGCTGGTTGACGTGCTCAACCGTTCGGTGGCCGACCTGCGGCCCGACGGCGCGGAAATTGGGCTACACTTGGAACCTGTTGTATTGCGGGAAGTTGCATGACTTCGCAGCGCGGCGCCGGGGCCTTCCCGCCGCCGCATTAACCCTTCTCTTCTGCGGTCTGCCGCCCGCCCGCTGTCCTGCCAGACCCACGCCCGGCAGGCGGGACCGCGCACTGTACCCGTCATCCTTTGGCTCGCCTCTCTGCGTCGCGTGACAAGCATCGGGTATCAGCCTCCTTTGGCCGGGCGTTAATGGAGCGTATCTTCCGTGCTGACCCTTCTTCACCTGCTTTCGTCCGTGGCGCTGTTGGTGTGGGGCACCCACATCGTGCGCACCGGGATCATGCGGGTTTACGGCGCCAATCTGCGGCGCGTGTTGAGCGACAGCGTTGAGAAAAAACCGCTGGCGTTCGTTTCCGGCATCGGCGTGACCGCGCTGGTGCAAAGCAGCAACGCCACCGCGCTGCTGGTGACCTCTTTCGTCGCGCAGGGGCTGGTGGGGCTGGCGCCTGCGCTGGTGATCATGCTGGGCGCCGACGTCGGCACCGCGCTGATGGCGCGCGTGCTGACCTTCGATCTTTCCTGGCTGTCGCCGCTGCTGATCCTGGTCGGCGTCTTCCTGTTCCTCAGCCGCAAGCAAATGCGGATCGGCCAGATCGGACGCGTCCTGATCGGCCTTGGGCTGATCGTGCTGGCGCTGGAGCTGATCGTCGCCGCCGCCACGCCGATCACCCAGGCGGCCGGGGTGAAAGTGCTGTTCTCGTCGCTGACCGGCGACGTGATGCTGGACGCCCTGACCGGCGCGCTGTTCGCCATCGTCAGCTATTCCAGCCTGGCGGCGGTGCTGCTGACCGCCACCCTGACCGCCACCGGCGTGATTTCGCTGAAGGTGGCGCTCTGTCTGGTGATCGGCGCCAACCTCGGCAGCGGCCTGCTGGCGATGATCAACGCCAGCGGGCAGAACGCCGCCGGGCGGCGCGTAGCGCTCGGCAGCCTGCTGTTCAAGCTGGTGGGCTGCATACTGGTGCTGCCGTTCGTCTCCTATCTGGCGGATTTGATGGCTCAGCTGCCGGGCGGCAGCGAAGAGCTGGTGATCTATTTCCACGTGTTCTACAACCTGATCCGCTGCCTGGTGATGATCCCACTGGCCGGGCCGATGGCGACGCTGTGCGAGCGGCTGATCGTCGACGAAGCGGCTGACGATCCGCGCATGCGGCCGCGCCATCTGGACGCCAGCGCGCTGGATACGCCGACGCTGGCGCTGGCCAATGCGGCGCGTGAAACGCTGCGCATGGGCGACGTGGTGGAACACATGATGATCCTGCAACGTGAAGTGCTGCACGGTAAGCAGGGGGTCGATAAAGAGGTGCGGCGCCTCGACGATGACGTCGACGTGCTGTACACCGCCATCAAGCTGTATCTGGCGCAGATCCAGAAGGAAGATCTGGGCGAGGAAGACTCGCGCCGCTGGGCGGAGATCATCGAAATGGCGCTCAACCTGGAACAGGCGGGCGACATCATCGAGCGCATGGCCGGCGACGTGGGCGCCAAGTCGCACGCCGCGCGCCGCGCCTTCTCGGCGGAAGGGTTGGCGGAGCTGGACGGGCTGCACGAACGGCTGATCGGCAACCTGCGCCTGGGGCTGTCGGTGTTCCTGTCCGGCGACGTCACCAGCGCCAAACGCCTGCGCCGTTCCAAGCACCGCTTCCGCATTCTGGATCGCCGCTACGCGCACGCGCACGTCGATCGTTTGCACCAGCAAAACGTGCAGAGCATCGAGACCAGTTCGTTGCATTTGGGATTGTTGGGGGACATGAAGCGCCTGAACTCGCTGTTCTGCGCGGTGGCTTACAACGTGTTGGATCAGGATGCCAAGGACGACGATCGCGACTGGGAAGACACCCCGAGCACGCTGTAAAAAAACGCCCCCGGTTTTAACCGGGGGCGTTGTGCAGGAAAGGCGCGTTATTTGCCGCTGAACACGCCGGCTTTGGCATCCGCCTGTTTTGTTGAGGCATGGCCGCTGACGAACGGCACGTTGCCGTCAACGCCCTGTTTCGCCGCACCGGCGGCCAGGCCGCCAACCGTGGCCGCCGCATCGACGCGGCCGCCGCCCTGATAGCGTTGGCCGTTGACGTCCTGCTGGCTGACCTGGCTACCGCCCAGTTCCACCTTGCCTTGCTGGCTGCGGATCTCGCCGCCGGTCAGTTGGGTTTGGCCGCCGACCTGCAGCGCCACGCCGTTCTTACCGGTGATCGCCGATTGCTCGCCGACCGCGTTGTTGTTCACCACGTCGGCATTGACCTTGAGGTGCCCCTGGCGACCGGCCGGCCCGGTGATGCTGTCTTTCACCGCGCCGCCGACGGTGCGTGCGCCGCGATCCCACAGCGGGCCTTGCGGTTTTTCGCCGGTCGGCGTTGCCGGCAGCGTGACTTTGCCTTCGGCCTTGCTGAAGCTGACCGCGCCGGTGGTGTCCTGCTGCGGATCGAGGCGACGCGCCACGCTGTTGTACTTGTCGGTGGTGGCGTCGGCCACTTTGTTCACTCCGGCCTCCAGTTTCTCTTTCACCTTACCGGCGTAACGTGGTGTGCCGACCTTCGACAGCTTGGAGGTGATGCTGCTGCCCGGATCGTTGCTGTGGCTCAGGCCGGCATCCACATCGACCTTCACACCGTTCTCAACGTCTTTGCGGCTTTCAACGTGCAGATTGCCGCCCACCTTGCCTTGTACGCTGTCGGCATCGACACGCGCGCCGGCGAGACGGGTGTCTTTGCCGCTGTTGATCGCCACGTCGCCCGCGGTGATGCCGGTGTTGGCGTGGGTGGTTTTATCCTGCTGTTCCACGCCGACCTTCAGACCGGCACCCAGCGTGTGGGTATCTTTGCCGGTGTTCGGGTCGACCTTGCCGCCGGCGTCCTTGTTGAAGGTTTGGCCGCCTTTGGCGTTGGCTTTGATGCCCAGGCTCCAGTTGTCCTTATGCTGCTCGTTTTTGGCGGACTCCAGCAGGATGCCGCCGTTTTTCGCCTCGAGCGCGGCGCTGCCGCCGCTGACTTTGGCCCCCTGCAGATGCAGTGCGTCATCGCCTTTGCCGTTGGCGGACAGGGTGACCTTGCCGTCTGAGGCGATAGTGGCGCCCTGACGCTCGGTTGTGGACTCATTCACCTTGGCGATGTCGAAGGCGCCGCCGGCGGAGAGGTTGCCGCCGGTTTTTTCCTTGCTGTCGCTGCTGCCGGCGCCCAGATCGATATTGCCGGACAGCTTGCTTTCCTTACGCGTTTGGGTCGATTCCGCCGCCTGCAGTGCGACCTTGTTACCCGCGCTCAGGCTGACGTCGCCCTGGCTCTTGACGTTGGTGCCCTGCAGCGTCAGATCGCGGCCCGCCTTCAGCTCAACGCCCTGTTGGCCACTGACGTTGCCGACCTGCGCGGTGCTGCTGCTGCTTTCGCCGTTGTGGGTGCCGCCGCCGAACCCGGCGCCGAAGTTTTTACTGTCGGCGGTGAAACCGCCCTTGGCGGAGGCTTTGACGTTAAAGCCGCTGTGGCTTTCGCTCTGCTTGTCGCTGGCCTGATCAAGGCGGATATCGCCGCCGGCGTTGACGGCGGTTTTTCCGCTGCCGCCGTTCAGCGCGGTGCCCTGATAGACCGCGTCTTTTTTCACGTTGACGTTGATGCCGTTGGCCGCGTCGATCGAGCCGGTCACCGCCTGGCTGGCGCTGCTGTTGCTGCGCTGGGTGCCGCCTTCGCCCTTGGCGTCCACGGTCAGATCGCTGCCGGTGGAGGTGTAGACGCGCACGCCGGCGCTGCCGCGGGTATCGCGGCTCTGCTCTTCCTGACGATTTGTCGCAGCTTCGCTGCGGTGGCTGTCCGCCGTCAGCGTGACCGCGCCTTTGTTGGCTTGATATTGCGTGCCCTGATCGCGCACTTTGCCTTTGGCGTTGATGTCGATGCTGCCGGCTTTCACCGAGCTGACGACCGCCTGCGAGCTGCTGCTGCGTTTTTCGCTGCTGCCGCCCTGTGCGCCGATATCCAGGCCGACGTTAGGCGCGCCGATGCCGCCGATGTCGTTGATGACGCCGGTGGCGTCCAGCTTGGCCGCCTTGCCGACCGCACGCTCGACCGGACGGGTCACGGCGCTGTAATCGACGTTGGCACCGATGTTCACGCCGACGTCGGTTTTGGTGGTGTTGCTGCTGGTGGTGTCGGCAGCGGCCAGGTGATCGACGTCCGCGGCGTTTTCTTGATAGGTGCCGCCGACGCTGTGCTGCGCACCTTGCTGGGTCAGCTTGTCACGGGCGTTGACAGTCAGGTTGCCTTTGACGTCGCTGCCGGAGGTGACGGCCTTGCTGCTCTGCGCCTGTGTTTTGCTGTTCTCGTAGCCGGCCTCCACACCGCTGCCGAGCTTGTCGATGCCGCCGGTGTAGTAGAAACCACCGCCGACCTTGGTCTGCTCGGTATTCGAGGTGGTTTTGTCGTCCGCCGCCAGGAACGAAACCTTATTGCCGCTGACGCTGGCGTCGCCTTTGTCGGCGACCAATTTGGATCCGCTGAAGGTCACGTTCTTATCCGCGTCGAGTTTCACGCTGCCGCCGCTGAGGGTGGCGCCGCGGTTCTCGGTGCGGGTGGTTTTCTCGCTGTCGCGGGTGTGTTCGATGCGTAAACCGGCGCGGTATTGCTTGTCGCCGGCTTCTTTGGCGTAGCCGTTGACGGTGAGCGCGGTTTTCTGCTCGTCGATGTTCTGCTGCTGCTCGGCGGCCTTGACGTTGATATTGCCGGTCTGCGACGTGACGCTCAGCTCGCCGCCGCTGGCGACCTGGCTGCCGATCACGTCGGTGTCCTTACGGCTGACCAGCTTCAGGTTGGTGTCGGACTTCAGCTCGCTGGCGGTGCTGCTCTGATAACTGTTATCGGCCTTGTGCGAACTGCTGGTGATGTTGAAGGCGGTGCCGGTACGCGCGTCGATTTTGTCCACGGTGGTGCTCAGCGCGTTGTCGATGCGCAGGCCGCCGTGGGTGGCGGTGACTTCGCCGCCTTTCTGGCCGCGCGCCTTGCTGCCGGTAATGGTGACGCCTTGCTGACCGTTCAGGCGCAGGGTGCCGCCGCTGGTCAATTCGGAAGCGTGGCTGACTTCGCGGCGATTGCTGTTGTTCTTGTTGTCGCCGCCGCCGATGCCGCCCCAGGAGGTTTTGTCATCGCGCACCGCTTTGGCGTTGGCGGTTTTCTGCACCCCGACCTGGATTTGGTTATCTGCGTCGATCGTCAGATCGCGCTGGGCGTGGACCTTGGCACCCTGAGTCGAGACATTGCGGCCGGCTTTCACCGTCAGTTCGCCCTGGCTGCGCAGTTCACTGGCCTTCAGGCTTTCGCTTTCGTCGCTGCTGCTCCAACTGCCGGTGCGCAGGCTGGAGGTGTGGTTGCGCTGATAGCCGCGTTCGCTGGACTTATCTTTCTCCACCAGCCCGGCGAGGTGCACATCGCGCGCTGCTTTGACGCTCAACGCCCGGTCGGCGCTGACGCTGGCGCCCAACAGGTTCACGTCTTCCCGAGTACTGACGAGTTTGGCGTTGCCGCTGGCGGCGACGGTGCTGCCCGCCTGCTGCAGTTGCTCGCGTTCGCGGGTGACGTCGTATTGCCAGGAATAGAACCAGCGGTCGTCGGTGTGACCTTGAGTTTGCTTCAACTGCTGGCCGTCGAGCGTCAGCTTGCCGCCCTGCAGGGTGATGTCTTCGCCGCGAATATCGGTGGCGGTGAGGTGCGCGTGGTTATCCGCCACCAGGCTGATGTTCTTGCCTTTCAGCTCGGTGCGGGTCAGCTTCTGGCTGCTGCTGCGATCGTTGACGTAGATGCCGCCACGGTAATTTTGATAGTTATCGCCGCCGTTTTTGTTGCTGCTGGCATCTTCAATGCGGCTTTCGCTGCGAATATCGTAGGCTTTCACCTTGAGTTCGTCGCCGGCAGCCAGCATGCCGGCCAGCTTCACGCCGCTGCCTTGCGCGGTGTTGATGATGTTGATGCGCCCGGCCTGCATGCTGCCGAGGTAGTAGCTGTCCAGCGCGGTCGTCGGCTGTTCGCTGGCCAGCACCTTGCCGTCGCGCGCCACGCGGTTAAGGCCGCTGATGGCGTTGATCGCCGCCGGCGTCACTTTGCCGTTGCGGTGGGTGAAGTCTTGTACGATCACGTCGCCGCGGCTGTCTATCTTCGGTGCGATCAGATCCAGCACGCCGCTGGCGTTCAGGGTGCCGCTGAGGCTCAGGGTATTGCGGTTGCCCAGGGTGCTGTAGCCCTGCAACAGGCCGTTTTCCACCAGCGGGTTGCCGACCACCAGCGAGGAGCGGCTGGTGTTGATGAACCCGCAGCCCTGGCAGCTGATGCCGTTCGGGTTGGCCAGCACGTAGTCGGCCGCCATGCCGAAGATCTCTTGCTGGCCGTGCAGCAGCGACGGGTTGCGGCCGATCACTTCATTAAGGATCACACTGGCTTCGCGTCCGCCCAGATTCGGGTTGGCACCCAGTTGCCCGGCCAGCTGCGACAGCCCCGCCTCGCGGGAGTTGTTCAGCACCGCGCCGGGTTGGTTGACGTTGAAGTCCTGGTATTGGTTATGCGACAGCCCGCTGCCGTTCGGCGCGACGATGTCGACCACCTGGGCGCCGGTGGCGGCGGTGGAAACGCCGGGGCCGTTGGCGCCGTTGGCCGCGACGATCTCTCCGGCGTAGGCGCCGGCGGAAGCGGCGAGAATTATCGCCAGCGCGGCGGCCAGTTTGCCTGCCGCCGAAAGTCTGAAGTTATTATTTTTCATCCATGTATCTCCGTATATTGCCGTGGGGTCCTGCAAAACTGCTGATTAAAAGGTGTAAGAAAAGCGCGCCAGCACCTGAACGGGATCCTCGGGCGTGGCGTGGTTCGACAAGATCCAGCCGCGGCTGACCTCCAGATCGACCAGCGCCTGGCGGTAGCGTAACGTGGCGCCGCTGCTCAGCCCGGCGCTGCTGCGCCAGCCCGAGTTATCCTGACGCGGCAAAATGCGGCCGACGTCGGCGCCAAGGCGCGGCGTCAGCGTGGCGGCGCCTAAATTGAAGCTGCGCGACAGCGTATTCTGCAGATACCAGCCGTTGTCGCCGGACTGGGTACTGCGGCTGAAGCCGCGTACGGCGCTGCGATCGGTGAGGCTCAGCCATTCCACGCCGGGCAGCGGGTCGCGGCTGTACTGGCCATAGAACAGGTTGTTGAGCTGATAGGTGGCGTCACCCAGCTTGAGACGCTGGCTGAGGTTGGCGAACAGCTTGCCTTTGGTGAACTGGCTGTCGAGGTGCACCGAGCTCGGGTGGCGATCGGCGCCCAGCCATGGCAGGCCCTGTTCGACGCTGAGGTTGGCGCTGAACACCCCGTTGGGCAGAATCTGCAGGTGGCTGGCGCTCAGCTCGGCCAGGGTCAGCGTGGGGCTGCTGACCTCGAGGCGCACGCTTTCGAAGTAGTTATCGATGCGCTTGTAGGTCAGCTGTCCGCTCAGGCTGTCTATCTGATCGTGATCGCGGTAAAACACGTAGTCGCTGCGCAGACCGTACTGTTGGGTCTGGCCGTGCAGTTTGACCACGTTGTGCGGCAGTTGCTGGTGGTTCTCATAGGACGAGAAGCTGGCGAACCCGCTGAAGGTGAACGCGCCGTACGGCAGCGAATAGAGCAGGGTATAGGCGCGATTATAGCGGTGGGCCGGGTTTTCCAGCGTGCTGTTGGCGTTCAGGCTGACGAAGTCCGACAGGCCGAACGGGCTGTCCAGCGTGGCGGTGGCACGTGCCAGCCACTGGCCGGTGCTTTTTTGGCCGTAATTATCCGTGCCGGCGGTAATCAGCCAGGGCTTGGCATGCTGATTGCGCAAACGAATGACCGAACCGCCAACCTGATGGCCGGGCAATATATCCAGCTTGGTGGTATTCGATTGCAAACGGTTAGCCTGATCCAATCCCTGGTCGAGATCGGTTAATTTCAACGGCTTGCCTTCCAGCCCCGGAAATAATAAACGGCTGTTGACCCAGCGATCGCCGCCTTCTATTTTCTCGATAAATCCTTCGGTGACGCTTAACCCCAATTCTCCTTGTGAATTAGGGCGAACAATTTGCACGCGCGCGGTGATATAGCCCTTTTGCACATAAAGACGCGTTAATTCACGGGTCAGGCGATTGATATCGTTGCTGCTGATGCACTGTTCCGGCAACGCGCTCAGGGCGGATAAATCGCTCGGCGAGAGCAGGGTGACGCCCTGCAGATAAACGCCGGCGATCGGCAGGCACTGCGCGGACTGCGGCAGGGCGGGCGCGGCCGGCTCCGGCTCCGCCAGCAGGCGCTGCTGCTTCAGCTGCTGGTAACGGCGTTGCTCAATCAACTGGTTGACTTCACGCGTGCTGTCTTGCAGCGCGCGGCGCGACTCGCCCATCGACATATCCCGCATCATGTGGGCATCCGGCAGGGTTTCGGCGGAAAGGGCCGTGCTGACCAACAGCGTCAAGGCGGTGATTTTTTTTATCATTGTAATCCATTATGAGAGGCCGCCGGGGCAGCCAGCCCAATCCATGAGGTTAACCACGGGCGGCCGAGGGCCGGCCCGAAATAATGAGCGACATGCACATTGCGAGGTATCTTGATTTGCCGCAGCAAATAAGACGGTGGGTATATATCTAAATAATAATTAGGCTGCTTCTTTTATGGCGGGCAACCCTGGTGACTTAATTAATTAAAAAAAGTAGAACGTCTCTTCCTCTTGCCAACATTATCGGCATGGATAGGAAGAATCTGAATTTTTATTTTTCACGGATGATAGGGGATGAGGGAAATTATGACAATCCGACCAGTGGGAAATACGAAATTTCGCAGGGAAGAAACGGGACGCAATTGTTTGCGTCCCGACAGGCGGTTTATTTTTTCTTGATAGGGCGGCCGGACCAATACCCTGCCAGCAGCGAACCGGAGAGGTTGTGCCAGACCGAGAACAGCGCGCCCGGCAGCGCGGCCAGCGGCGAGAAATAGATTTTGCCCAACGTGGCTGCCAGCCCGGAGTTCTGCATCCCGACTTCGATCGCCAGCGTGCGGCAGGTGGACTCGTCGAAGCCGAACAGTTTGCCGCCCCAGTAGCCGCTCAGCAGGCCGATGCCGTTGTGCAGGATCACCGCGACGATCACCACCAGACCGACCGAGGCGATATGGCTTTGGCTGCCCGCCACCACCGCGCTGATGATGGCCAGAATGCACACCATCGACAGCGCCGGCAGCAGCGGCTCGATGCGCTTCACCGTTTTGGTCAGGGTATGGTGGACGATCAGGCCCAGGCCGATCGGGATCACCACGATCTGCAGAATGCTTAACAGCATGCCCATGATATCGACGCTGATCTCGGCGTCGACGTACAGGCGGGTCAGCAGCGGCGTGGCGAACACCCCCACCAGCGTTGAGACCGCCGAGATGGTCACCGACAGCGCCACGTCGCCCTTGGCCAGATAGATCATCACGTTGGAGGCGGTGCCGCTGGCCACGCTGCCCACCAGCACCATGCCGGCGGACAGATCCGGCGGCATGCGAAACAGCATCGCCAGGATCCAGGCCGCCAGCGGCATGATCAGATAGTGCAGGAAGATGCCGGCCGCCACCGGGCCGGGGCGCGCCAGCACGCGTTTGAAGTCGTCCAGTCGCAGCGTGACGCCCATGGCGAACATGATCAGCATCAGCAGCGGGCTGACGTAGGGGCCGATGCCGGTAAAGGTGGTCGGGGTGTAATAGGCGGCGACGGACAGCAGTATCGCCCACAGGGGGAAGAGACGCGTGAGTAGAGCCAACATGCAGGTTTTCCTTAGCCAGATTGAGAACGATGGGTGTGGTTGTGTTTTTTGCGGGTTCAGCAGGCTGAACCCCTGCAGGTTTTGAACGGATTTTTTAGACGCAGGGGCGCAGCATGCTGCGCCCGCAATCAGGGATAATGACTTATTCGAACAGGTTGTGATGCAGGGTACGCACCACCTGTTCGGCTTCTTCGCCCGGCACCAGGAAGCACAGGTTATAGCTGCTGGCGCCGTAGCAGATCAGGCGGATATTGAACGGATCGAGCACGCCGAACACCTCTTTGCCCACGCCGCAGGCGCGCGACAGCTGGTTACCGATGATCGCCACCAGCGCCAGGTTTTCTTCCACTTCCACCCGGCACAGCGACGACAGTTCGGTCAGCAGTGAGGTGGTCAGCAGGCTGCCGCCGACGGAGGTGGCGCCGGTGGTGTCCATGGTCAGCGCGATGCTGACTTCCGAAGTGGTGATCAGATCGACGGAGATGTTGTGACGCGCCAGAATGTTGAACACCTCGGCCAGGAAACCGCGCGCGTGCAACATGTTCAGGCTGTGCAGCGTCAGCAGCGTTTGCTTGCGGCGCAGCGCCAGCGCGCGGAACAGCGGCGGATTCTCGGTGGTGTTGCACACCAGCGTGCCGCCGGCCGCCGGATCCTTGCTGGAGCCGACGAACACTGGAATGTCGCTGCGCACCGCCGGCAGCAGGGTGGCCGGATGCAGCACTTTGGCGCCGAAGGTGGCCATTTCCGCCGCCTCTTCGAAACCGATTTTGTCGATGCGCTTGGCCGCCGGCACCACGCGCGGATCGGTGGTGTAGATGCCCGGCACGTCGGTCCAGATATCTACCCGGCCAACGCCGAGCGCCTCGCCGAGCAGCGCGGCGGTATAGTCGCTGCCGCCGCGGCCGAGCGTGGTAGTGCGGCCTTTCGGCTCGCTGCCGATAAAGCCCTGGGTGACCACCAGCGCTTCCTGCAGGCGCGGCTGCAACTGCGTCCGGGCCAGTTCGCTGAGCGCGGCGCTGTCCGGCACGGCGCGGCCAAAGTGATCGTCGGTGCGCATCACTTTACGCACGTCGAACCATTCGGCCTGCACGTTGCGGGCGCGCAGGATTTCCACGAACAGCAGGGTGGACATCAGCTCCCCATGGCTGACCAGCTCGTCGGTCAACGCCGTCGAGGTGGCCAGCGACGCGGCCTCCGACAGCATGGCGATGTTTTCCAGCAGGCGGTCTATCTCGTCGCGGATCACCGCAGGCGCCGCGAGGCGATCGAGGATGGCGTACTGGATGCGACGAATTTCATCAAGCTGGTAGTTGCGCTTGTCGGCCTCGCAGCCTTCGGCCAGGGCGACCAACAGGTTGGTGACGCCCGCCGAGGCGGACAACACCACCAGGCGGACCTGCGGGTTGGCCAGCACGACGTCGGCGCTGCGGTTCATGGCTTCAAAGTCGGCGACGCTGGTGCCGCCGAACTTGGCTACCACGGTGGAATTCTGGGGTACTGCTTGGTTCATGTAGAAACCTCGTGTCAGGGATGCCCGTTTGGGGGCACTGTAATTCCATAGCCTTGGCACAAGGGGAGAGCGGTAAACAGGGGGCAGGCGTAGAGGTCAGGCTACGATACACCCAGAAGCGCCCCACCTTGTCGATCGCCCTGTGGGCGATCCCCTGGTGACAACCCAGGGGATTCAGCCCCTGTAGTCGATACGATAATGGCCGGCCATTATCGTACCTCGGCGTCGCTCCCCCTCGGGTGCCGTCAACGGAGAAACGGCTCCTCTGACACTCTACCTGGGCGACGCGCCTCTTCTGGCTTGCGCACCGGGTGCGCAAGTAGGCTGTTAGGAATAGCCGGTTATTGCCATTCTGTCAACGTACGGACGGTGAGGGATTTTCATCTTGTACCAGCGCGATAAGCGTACAGGGCATCGCGGGCGTGGAACCGGCGCCAATCGGTTGCAGAGAACCGTCTTCCTTTTGGCTGAATAGCGGGATAACGCCCTGATGTTTCTCCAAATACTCCAGCCAACCGAAATTTTCGTTCAATTTGGTCGCTTTGATGGTGGCCCCCCTGGCGAGCAGGCTGCTCAGGCGGCCGTAGGTGGCTTCCTGATTAAATAAAATTTCATGCCGGCGGAAACGCGAACTTTCCGCGCTGGCGCCGCGCCCTTTCAGCGGCGCCCCCGAACGGATGGCAAACACGTGATCCTCGCCGAAGAGATGGCTGAAGTGGTAGACCGCCAGCGCGTTCTGGTGGCGATTGGGCGACAGCGCCAACACCTGGGCGATATTGCTCAGATCGAGGTAGTTCTCGGCGTGTTCGGAGTAGGCGTGGCCATAATAGGCCGGAATGCCGTCCATACGCGCCTGACGGTAGTATTCCCAACTGCTGTCGGTGACGATCACCGGCACGTTCAGCTTGATCAGCGCCTGCGCCAGCATGCGCGCCACGCTGTTGGCGCCGACGATCAGTACGCCGCGCGGCTTTTGCTGCTGCACCCGCAGCCAGCGCGCCATCATGCCGCTGGTCAGGCTTTGCAACACCACGGTACCGATGATGATGGCGAACACCACGGTCACCAGCCGGTCGGCGCCCTGATAGCCGCTGCGCTGCAGCGTCAGCGCGAACAGCGAGCTGACCGCCGCGGCCACGATGCCGCGCGGGGCGATCCAGCACAGCAGCAGCCGATCGCGCCAATGCAGGGAAGAGCGCCAGGTCGAGACCGCGATGCACAGCGGCCGGGCGATAAACTGCACCGCCAGCAGCAGCAGCAGCAGCGGCCAGCCCATGTTCCACAGCGCCTGGATGTCGAGCCGCGCCGCCAGAATGATGAACAGCGCCGAGATCAGGATCGCCGACAGTTCTTCTTTGAACGCCAGAATATCGCTGGTATCGACGTCGCGCATGTTGGCCAGCCAGATGCCCATCACCGTGACGGTCAACAGGCCGGATTCGTCGGCGATGGCGTTGGAAACGCCGAAGGCGGTCAGCATGATCGCCAGCACCGCCAGGTTCTGCAGGTAGCGTGGCAGCCAGACGCGGCGCAGCGCCAGGCCGAGCAGGTAGCCGAACAGCGCGCCGGCGATAAGGCCGACGGCGGCAGTCACGCCCAGCGTCCAAAACAGGTGGGTATAGGACTCCGCATTCTGCTTCAGTACGATGAACTCGAACACCAGCAGGGTGAAGATGGCGCCAACCGGATCGATGACGATCCCTTCCCAGCGCAACACCTGGTTAATGTTGGCGTTCGGTCGCACCACGCGCATCAGCGGAGCGATCACCGTCGGCCCGGTCACCACCGTCACCGCGCCGATCAGCGCCGCAAGCTCCGGCGGGAAATCCAGCAACCACCAGCTGGCGAGGCTGATGACCAGAAAGGTGACCAGCATGCCGACGGTGACCAGATTACGCACCACGCCGCCGAGGCCGCGTATCTCCTCGAAGCGCAGCGTCAGCGCCCCCTCGAACAGGATGATCGCCACCGACAGCGACACCAGTGGAAACAGCAGATCGCCGAACAGCAGATCCGGCTGCACCAGATGCACCGTCGGGCCGAGCACGATGCCGAACAGCAGCAGCGGCAAAATGGCCGGCAGACGCAGCAGCCAGGCCAGCCACTGCGCCAGCAGCGACGCCAGGCCGATAAGCACCAACATAAGTGGGGCGGATAATTCCATAAGCGAGATCCCTTTCAAATGACGAAATAAGTAACGATGACACAGCCTGATGACAATTCGGCAACCCCGATAACAGGCCGTTAGCCAAAAGTATAGAGTGAAAGCTGAAACGAGGCGGCAATGCGTTGACAGTTAGCGCCTATCGCAAGAAAAGCGATCATAATCACAGTCGAACAGGCTACAATCGGACAAACGCGTCATTTTTATTCTCAAGCCTAAGAGTGTTGCTATGAAAAATATCAATCCTAGTCAAACCGCTGCTTGGCAAGCCCTGCAGCAACATTATGCACAGATGAAAGACGTACGGATCGCCGACCTGTTCGCCGAGGACAGCGATCGTTTCTCCAGGTTCTCCGCGACCTTCAACGATCAAATGTTGGTGGACTATTCCAAGAATCGCATCACGCAGGAAACCCTGGAGAAGCTGCAGGCGCTGGCGAAAGAAACCGATCTGCAAGGCGCCATCAAATCGATGTTCGCCGGTGAGAAGATCAACCGCACCGAAGATCGCGCGGTGCTGCATATTGCCCTGCGCAATCGCAGCAACAGCCCGATCCTGGTCGACGGCAAAGACGTGATGCCGGAAGTGAACGCGGTGCTGGCCAAGATCAAACAGTTCTGCGCGCGCGTCATCGGCGGCGAGTGGAAAGGCTACACCGGCAAGCCGATTACCGACGTGGTGAACATCGGCATCGGCGGTTCGGATCTCGGCCCTTACATGGTGACCGAAGCGCTGCGCCCGTATAAAAACCACCTGAACATGCACTTCGTCTCCAACGTTGACGGTACCCACATCGCCGAAACGCTGCAGCCGCTGAATCCGGAAACTACGCTGTTCCTGGTGGCTTCCAAAACCTTCACTACTCAGGAAACCATGACCAACGCCCACAGCGCGCGCGACTGGTTCCTGAGCAGCGCCGCCGATCAACAGCACGTGGCCAAGCACTTCGCTGCGTTGTCCACCAACGGCAAAGCGGTGGCCGAGTTCGGCATCGATACCGACAACATGTTCGAGTTCTGGGACTGGGTAGGGGGCCGTTACTCCCTGTGGTCGGCGATCGGTCTGTCGATCGCGCTGTCCATCGGTTACGACAACTTCGAGCAGCTGCTGAGCGGCGCGCACGCCATGGATAAGCACTTCGCCGAAACGCCGGCGGAGAAAAACCTGCCGGTGCTGCTGGCGCTGATCGGTATTTGGTACAACAACTTCTTCGGCGCCGAAACCGAAGCCATTCTGCCGTACGATCAGTACATGCACCGTTTTGCCGCTTACTTCCAGCAGGGCAACATGGAATCCAACGGCAAGTACGTCGACCGCAACGGCAATCCGGTGGATTACCAGACCGGCCCTATCATCTGGGGCGAGCCGGGCACCAACGGCCAGCATGCGTTCTACCAGTTGATCCACCAGGGCACCAAGCTGGTGCCGTGCGATTTCATCGCGCCGGCCATCAGCCATAACCCGCTGGGCGATCACCACGCCAAACTGCTGTCCAACTTCTTCGCGCAGACCGAAGCCCTGGCGTTCGGCAAGTCGCTGGAGACGGTGGAAGCCGAGTTCGCGGCACAGGGTAAAACCCCTGAACAGGTCAAACACGTGGCGCCGTTCAAAGTGTTTGAAGGCAACCGTCCGACCAACTCGATCCTGCTGCGTGAAATCACTCCGTTCAGCCTGGGCAGCCTGATTGCGCTGTACGAGCACAAGATATTCACCCAGGGCGCAATCCTGAACATCTTCACCTTCGATCAGTGGGGCGTGGAGTTGGGAAAACAGCTGGCCAACCGCATCCTGCCGGAACTGGCGGGCAGCGAGAAAATCAGCAGTCACGACAGCTCGACCAATGCGCTGATCAACCGCTTCAAGGAATGGCGCTAATCGCCTGATCTGAAGCCAATAAAAAACCCGCCGCGGCGGGTTTTTTTACGTCTGCGAAAGTTACAGATTGATTGGCACTTCGAAGCTGACGCCCGCGCCCACGTCATCGGCGGTGCTGTGATCGTTGTCGGTGTACCACAGGCTGGTATCAAACTTAACCTGAGACGGGAAGGTGTAACCCCAGCCGACCTGAATGCCCTTCAGCGTATCGGATTTCGGGAAGGCCTGGTTAATGCTTTGGCTCAGCGGGTTCACCTTGGCGTAAACTACGCGGGTGCTCCAACGCTGGCTGTCGTCCAGCACTAGCTCGACGCGGCCGGACAACATCTGGCCGTCGCCGCCCATCGCATGCCCCAGCGGGTAACCCTGTTGGTAGTAGCCGCCTTTGTAAGTGTAGTGAGTGTACACATAGTTTTTACGGCTCATATCCGAACGGGTGTCTGACCCTTCGATATACCAGTTGATGGTGGTCGGGCCCCATTCCGGGTGGCCTTCCAGACCGAGCAGATAGGTATTTTGCGACGGCAGATAGCCCGCCTCATCTTCACCCACCAACTGACCGTACAGGCTAACCGGCAGGCCGATCAGCGGCTGCATTTTCAGCTTGAAGTCGAAACCGGCGAGCTGGTTGCCCGGATCGTTGCCTTTACCTGAATCATCGTTATCTTTGCCGGTAAATCCATCCCAGAACGAGCTCCATGACTGCGGACGGCCTTCACCACCCCACATCATGATACGCGACGCCCCCAATTCCAGGAAGTCGGTCGGCATCATGGTGAAACGGCCGCCGATCAGTTTGGTGTGCGGTACAGAACTGTACTGCGACAGCTGGCCGGCGGACAATTGATATTGCCAGCGGCCGATCCACGACAGCCACGGGGTTTCAAACGGTGATTGGTCGGCGCGCTGCAGCATAAAGCCGGCCACCGGGCGCGCGGCGTCGGAGCGGATCAGGCTGCCGTCGTAACCCGGGCCCCACCACTGGGAAACCTCGCCGAAGGAGAGCCACTGATTCCAGATTTTCACCGCGCCGTAGGAGCCGTTCATATTGAATTTGGAACCGTCGCTGACGCGCTGATCGCCTTCCACCGAGCCCTGCAGACGCACGTCCCAGAACTCGCCGTTGGCGCCGGCGCCGATGGTCAGGCGATCGTCGGCGTACTCGTTTTGGCCGAAGCCCTGCGGGGTGCCGGGTTTATCGGTCGACGCGTAACCGCTGACGCGGATGTTGGCTTTCAGGGCATCGACACGACGTTGTACGCGGTCAATGACGTTTTTCTCGGTGTTGGTCACCGGCTTGGCCTGCGCGATAACGGAACTGATCTCTTCTTGACTCAGCGGCCAGGTGGACAGGCTGACGTTGATAACGCCGCGGTCAGACAACCAGGCGAGATCGTTACGCAGATCGTTGTCAGGGGCTACAAGGCCGGCGGCGTGGCCGGACAATGCACAGGTAAACAGGCCCGCAGCGACCAGTCCGTTAAGTTTAGCGCGCATAAAGAATTCCCTTGTTAATTCGAGGTTATTGGTTTTATGTAAAGATCTCTGTGACCCATGATAGTTGACATTTCGATTTGCTACAAATCTATAAGCCAGAAACATCTTATTATAACTTTATGAATTAAATGGGGTTTAAAGTGCTTTCGCGCGGGGCATAATTTTTAAGACAATGCCTATATTGGCACGGTTGAATCATATAAGCGGTATTCAGAGAGAGGTTTTATGGCAAAAACGTCGCGTTCGATAATGATAGCGAAAGGACTGCAGCGAGTGCTGAACGTGGGCTTGTTGCTGCTGGCGGCAATTCTGGTGGTGTTTCTGGTCAAGGAAACCATCCATCTGGCGAAGGTGTTATTTATCAACAGCGAAGAGTCGTCTTCTTACCTGTTGATTGAAGGTATCGTGATTTATTTCCTGTACTTTGAATTTATCGCCTTGATCGTCAAGTATTTTGAGTCGGGTTATCATTTCCCGTTGCGCTATTTTATTTACATTGGCATTACCGCGATTATTCGTTTGATTATCGTGGACCACAAAAACCCCATCGATACCCTGATCTACGCCGCGGCGATATTGGTGCTGGTGGTGACGCTCTATCTGGCCAATACCGACCGGCTGAAACGGGAGTAGCGATAAAAATGGCGGCCAAAGGCCGCCAAAGACACAGGATATAATTACCCGTCGTCTTTCAAGCGACAGCGTTGTTGACTGCACTCGCTAACCCCAGTTACTTACTGAAGTAAGCGCCTGGGCTTAGCGAGCTGGTTGCCTAGCTGTAACTTGAAATCCATAGGGTAAAAGATAAGGAAAAACATCAAACGCACTGCAGTGGCACAAATTACCCCTTCACGCCGCCGGCCGTCAGGCCGCCCACCAGCCAGCGCTGCGCCAGCAGGAACACGGCGGTAATCGGTATCGCCGACAGCACCGCGGCGGCGGCGAAATCGCCCCACAGGTAGTTCTGCGGGTTGAGATATTGCTGCATCCCCACCGCCAGCGTGTAGCTGTTCACATCGCGCAGCAGCAGCGACGCGACCGGCACTTCGGTGATGGCGGCGATAAACGACAGAATGAACACCACCGCCAGAATCGGTACCGACAGCGGCAGCAGCACCAGACGGAATGCCTGCCACGGCGTGGCGCCGTCCAGCGCTGCCGCTTCTTCCAGCGAGTTGTCGATGGTTTCGAAATAGCCCTTGATGGTCCAGACGTGCAGCGCGATGCCGCCCATGTAGGCGAAGATCACGCCGCCGTGGGTGTTGAGGCCGATAAACGGAATGTACTGGCCCAGGCGATCGAACAGGGCGTACAGCGCCACCAGCGACAACACTGCCGGGAACATCTGGAAGATCAGCATGCTTTTCAGCAACGTGCTCTTGCCGCGAAAGCGCATACGGGCGAAGGCGTAGGCGCAGGTGGTGGACAGCGTCACGATGCCGATGGCGGTGATCGCCGCGATCTTGATGGAGTTCCACAGCCACAGCAGCACCGGGAACGGCGGCGGCGTCACGCTGCCGTCGGCGTGGGTGACGCTGAAGCCGAGCGCCAGCCGCCAGTGATCCCAGGAGAGGGTTTCCGGTATCAGGCTGCCGGTGGCGAAGTTGCCGGCGCGCAGCGAGATGGCGACCACCATCAGCAGCGGGAACATGATCAGGGCGATAAAGCACAGCATCAATATATGGGTGATCCACAGGCGCAGGCGCTGGGATTTGGGTTGAACCATGGCCATCGTTATTCTCCCTAATCGAAGTTCATCTTGCTGGCTTTTAAATTCAGGATCGCCAGCGCGCCCACCAACAGGAAGATCAGCGTGGCGATGGCGGCCGCCAGCCCGAAGTCTTGCCCGCCACCGCCTTCGAAGGCGATGCGGTAGGTGTAGCTGACCAGCAGATCGGTATAGCCGGCCGGCGTGGTGGTGCCGATCATGTCCGGGCCGCCGTTGGTCAGCAGCTGGATCAGCACGAAGTTGTTAAAGTTGAAGGCGAAGCTGGCGATCATCAGCGGCGTCAGCGGCTTGATCAGCAGCGGGAAGGTGATGCGGAAGAAGTTTTGCCACGGGTTAGCGCCGTCCATCGCCGAGGCTTCGTACAGATCGTCCGGGATCGCCTTCAGCAGCCCCATGCACAGGATCATCATGTAGGGGTAGCCGAGCCAGGTGTTGACGATCAGGATCATGCTCTTGGCGGTGAGCGGATCGCTGAACCAGGCCGGTTTGATGCCGAACAGATGGCTGAGCATCATGTTGATCTCGCCGAAGCTCTGGTTGAACAAGCCTTTGAAGATCAGGATCGAGATGAATGACGGCACCGCATAGGGCAGGATCAGCAGCACGCGGTAGATCGCCTTGCCTTTCAGCGCCTCCCACTGCACCACGCAGGCCAACACCATGCCGACCGCCACGGTGAGGATCACCGTCATCACCGAGAACACGATGGTCCAGATGAAGATCGACACGAACGGTTTCTTAATGCCCTCGTCCTGCAGCACCCGCAGGAAGTTTTTCCAGCCGGTGGTGACGGTATAACCCGGGCTCAGGGTTTCCTGCGCCCAGCCGCCGTCGGCGTTGATCGCCTGATAGAAGCCGGTGTCGCCGTTTGGCCGGTAGCGTACCTGGGTCTGGTTGTTGGTCAGCGTGCTGCCGTCTTTGTCCAGCGCATACAGCGGGCGGGTGCCGGAGAACTGGCGCAGGGAGCTCATGCGCAATTCCCCGCCGTCGGGCAGTTGCGCCACCAGCTGGCTCAGCGCCTGCCGGTTCTGGGTAATCACCCGCAGCGTGGCGCGTTCGCCCTGCGGCGCGGCGTTCTGCGCCGTCAGTTTCAGGGTTTGCGGCGCGGCGGCGTCGAGGCGGAAAGGCTCGGAGATCAGCGGCTGTTCACTGTCCGGTGGCGTCAGCTGCAGGCGCCACTGCTGGTTTTCCGCCGGGTAGAGGCCAAAGGTAAAGGTTTGGCCGCTCTGGAACTGGCGCTGCATCAGCACCGATTGCGCGCGTTCAAAAGTCAGCTGGTTGGTGCTGCTGTAGTTGGTGAAAGCGATGGCGATGGTGCAAATCAGCGGGAACAGGACGAACAGCCCCATGCCGGCGACGCCGGGATACACATAGCGCCAGGCGTAGGCGCGGCGGTTGGCGAAGACGTAAAGCCCGGCGCTGACCAGGATCAGCGTCAGGATGGCGAACAGGTATTCACCCTGTGCATACATCAACACAATCAGGTAGCAGGTCACCAGGCTGAACAGGCCGACCACCAGCCATTTCAGCGCGTCGCTTTGCCACCACTTCGATTTTTTACGCGCGGGCGTCCCGGCGTGAGCGAATTGCATAGGGCGTTCCTTTCTGTGAAGCAACGGCGGGGCACCGTGGCACCCCGCACGACGTCGTTACTTGGTGATACGGGTCTGCACGTCGTCCAGCGCGGCTTTCACCGTCTGACGGCCGCTGACGGCGTTGATCACCGCGCTGCGTTCGGCGTACCAGAAGGCGCTCATCTGCGGGATGTTCGGCATGATTTCCCCGTTTTGCGAGTTCTGCATGGTGGCGGCGATCTTCGGATCTTTGGCCAGCGCTTCCTGATAGGACTTCAGCGCCACCGCGCCCAGCGGCTTGTCTTTGTTGACGTCCGCCAGCCCTTCGTTGGTCAGCAGGTAGTTCTCGAGGAACTCGGTCGCCAGCTCTTTATTCGGGCTGGCGGCGTTGATGCCGGCGGTCAGCACGCCGACGAACGGCTTGGACGGCTTGCCTTTGAAGGTCGGCAGCAGCGTCACGCCGTAGTTGATTTTGCTCTGCTCGATGTTGTTCCAGGCCCACGGCCCGTTGATGGTCATCGCGGTCTGGCCTTTGTTGAACGCGGCTTCGGCGATCGAGTAGTCGGTATCGGCGTTGATGTGTTTGTTTTTCACCAGATCGACGATGAACTGCAGACCGGCCTGCGAACCGGCGTTGGCGACGCCGACATCCTTGATGTTGTATTTGCCGTTTTCATACTTGAAGGCATAACCGCCGTCGGCGGCGATGATAGGCCAGGTGAAGTAGGGTTCCTGCAGGTTCCACATGATGGCGCTCTTGCCGTTGGCGCGCAGCTGTTTGTCCAGCGCCGGGATTTCTTCCCAGGTCTTCGGCGGCTGTTTGACCAGGTCTTTGTTATAAATCAGCGACAGCGCTTCGACGGCGATCGGGTAGCCGATCAGCTTGCCGTCATAGCGCACGGCGTCCCAGGTGAACGGGAACAGCTTGTCCTGGAAGGCTTTGGACGGGTGGATTTCGGCCAGCAGGCCGGACTGCGCATAGCCGCCGAAGCGGTCGTGGGCCCAGAAGATGATGTCAGGGCCGTCGCCGGTGGCGGCCACCTGCGGGTATTTCTCTTCCAGCTTGTCCGGGTGCTCGACGGTGACTTTGATGCCGGTGTCTTTTTCGAATTTCTTGCCGACTTCGGCCAGGCCGTTATAGCCCTTGTCGCCGTTGATCCAGATAACCAGTTTGCCTTCCTCGATCTTGGCGAAGGCGGAAGAAGAGAGCACCAGGGTGGCCAGTGCCGAGAGTGCCAGCGTGCGGGCGAGGGTAATGCTGCGAGTCATAATCCAGTCCTTCTTTTTGTGGGCACATAAATCAAGGAGAGACGTTTCGCGGTAATAGTGGGTCACAACGCGACATATTCTCATCCTCCCCCCCTCTACGCCCCTGAGATGAGGAGTGTGATCCAGTTAACGTTGCGCTCTATTCTGTGGCGTCAGGCACAAAATGGGGGGGCGATTTTTGCCAGCCGGATCACAGAATTGCCTTAAGCGCGGAACTTCTCATCGCCGCGGTCGTTCTCTCATCCTCCCGCCTCCTCCCCCATGAAAAATCTTGTTACGGATGATTACCCTTTCCGGCGACTCCCGCACTATCGGCCCATTGATTTTCAACGCCACGCGCAGCAGGGATACCGGATTTATGTCGTCAATGCCTATCGCTACTCAGCCCACCCTGTACCGGATCCATCCGGCCAGTTTCCGTGACGGAAACGGGGACGGCGTGGGCGACGCGCACGGCATGCTGGCGGCGCTGCCGTATCTGAAAGCGCTGTCGATCGACGGCCTGTTGCTGCCGCAGACGCTGGCGCCGGGGGCCGAGGCGACGGTGACGGGCGAAGGGCTGACGCTGTGGTACGGCGATGAAGCCAACCGCGTTCGCAATGCCGTCGCGCCGCGGCGGTTCGCCCACGGTGCGCTGGCGCTGGACGTGATGCCGTTCAGCGCGGAGACGCTGGTGGCGGTGCTGCACGCCCGTCGTACCACATTGGCGGACAGCCTGTGGAGCACCGGGGACGCCGATCAGCCCCGGGTGGTCAGCCGCTGGGGGCAGGGCGACCTGCGTTCCGCCGCCGCCTTTCTGACGCTGCTGGCGATGCTACCGGCGCCAATCTGCCTGTATCAGGGCGAGGAGCTGGGGCTGCCGCATGCCGCCGGCCTGCAAGATCCGCGCGGCGCGCAAACGCCGATGCCGTGGCACGAAGCCCCCGAACAGGTCACCGCCGGCGAAATCAGCTGGTATCAACAGGTGGCGATCGAACACCGCGCATTGGCCATCAGCCGCCAACAGCACGACAGCCACTCCACCTTACGTTACTGCCAGGCGCTGTTGGCCCTGCGTCGTTCGCCGCTCATCCAGCACGGCGAACTGAACGAAGTCAGCCAGCGCGATGGCGTGGTGCGCTTACTTATTACCCATCAGGATCAATGCCTTGAAGCGCTGATAAACCTGCAGCCTTATACTCAGGCGGCCGCGCCGTCTGAGGCGACCTTGCCGTTGGCATGGCAGCACGGCGCGCAGCAAGAGGGTCATCAATGGGTTTTGGCGGGCTTTGCCTCCGCCATTTTCACACGACATGTTAACTGCGAAAGCAGGGGAGTAACGCATGGCTAGCGTGACACTGCGCAGCGTTTATAAGGCCTTCGGTGAGGCCGTGATTTCCAAAGACGTCAATCTGACCATCGAAGACGGCGAGTTTGTGGTGTTTGTCGGGCCTTCGGGCTGCGGTAAATCGACGCTGCTGCGCATGATCGCCGGGCTGGAGGACATCACCTCCGGCGAACTGCTGATCGGCGAGAAACGTATGAATGAGGTGCCGCCTTCCGAGCGCGGCATCGGCATGGTGTTCCAATCTTATGCGCTGTATCCGCACCTGTCGGTGGCGGACAACATGTCGTTCGGCCTGAAGCTGGCCGGCGCCAAGAAAGCGGAAATCAATCAACGGGTGAACCAGGTTTCCGAGGTGCTGCAACTGGCACACCTGCTCGACCGGCGGCCGAAGGCGCTGTCCGGCGGGCAGCGTCAGCGCGTGGCGATCGGCCGCACGCTGGTGGCCGAGCCGGACGTATTCCTGCTTGACGAACCGCTGTCCAACCTCGACGCCGCGCTGCGGGTGCAGATGCGCATCGAGATCTCCCGTCTGCACAAGCGCCTGCAGCGCACCATGATTTACGTCACCCACGATCAGGTCGAAGCGATGACGCTGGCCGACAAGATCGTGGTGCTCGACGCCGGTCGCGTGGCGCAGGTCGGCAAGCCGCTGGAACTGTATCACTACCCGGCCAACCGCTTCGTCGCCGGGTTTATCGGCTCGCCGAAGATGAACTTCCTGCCGGTCAAGGTGACCGCGGCGGAGCCGCAACAGGTGCAGGTCGAACTGCCCAACCGCCAGCTGGTCTGGCTGCCGGTGGAAGGCGCGGGCGTTCAACCCGGCGCCAACCTGTCACTGGGCATTCGCCCTGAACATCTGCTGCCCGGCGAAGCCTCAGAAGTGCGGCTTACCGGCGACGTACAGGTGGTGGAGCAACTCGGCAACGAGACGCAAATCCACATCCAAATCCCGGCCATCCGTCAAAACCTGGTGTACCGCCAGAATGACGTGGTGCTGGTAGAAGAAGGTGCCACATTCGCCATCGGCCTGCCGCCTCACCGCTGCCACCTGTTCCGTGAAGACGGTACGGCATGTAAACGGCTGCACCAGGAGCCGGGCGTTTAAAGCATCAAAGTCGGTATAACAGGAGAATAATGATGACTACTCTGCGCAAACTTCCTCTGGCACTGGCTGTCGCCGCCGGTGTTCTCTCTACTCAGGCGCTGGCCGTGGATTTCCACGGTTATGCCCGTTCCGGCATCGGCTGGACCGGCAGCGGCGGTGAGCAACAGTGCTTCAAGGCCACCGGCGCCGCGAGTAAATACCGTCTCGGCAACGAATGCGAAACCTACGCCGAACTGAAACTGGGGCAGGAAGTGTGGAAAGAAGGCGACAAGAGCTTCTATTTCGACACTAACCTGGCCTATTCGGTCTCGCAGCGTTCTGACTGGGAAGATGTGACCCCGGGCTTCCGCGAAGTCAACGTGCAGGGTAAAAACCTGATCGAGTGGCTGCCGGGCTCCACGCTGTGGGCCGGTAAGCGCTTCTATCAGCGTCATGACGTTCACATGATCGACTTCTACTACTGGGATATCTCCGGCCCGGGCGCCGGTCTGGAAAACATCGATCTGGGCTTCGGCAAGCTGTCCGCTGCCGTGACCCGCAACTCGGAGTCCGGCGGCTCTTACGGCTACCTGGATAACGAATGGAAACAGCGTCCAACCGTCAACGACACCTTCGACGTGCGCTTGGCCGGGCTGGAGCTGAACCCGGGCGGCACCCTGGAGCTGGGCGTGGACTACGGCCGCGCCAATGCGCAGGATAACTACCGCCTGGCCGACGGCGCCAGCAAAGACGGCTGGATGTTCACCGCCGAACACACGCAGAGTATCCTGAACGGTTACAACAAGTTCGTGCTGCAGTACGCCACCGACTCGATGACCTCGCAGAACAACGGCCGCAACGAAGGCGCCACCATTGATAACAACGGCAAGATGATCCGCGTGTTGGATCACGGCGCCATCGACTTCAACGATCAGTGGGCACTGATGTACGTCGCCATGTTCCAGGACATCGACCGCGACAACAACAACGGCACCACCTGGTACACCGTGGGCGTGCGCCCGATGTACAAATGGACGCCGATCATGAGCACCTTGCTGGAGGCGGGCTATGACAACGTCAAATCCCAGCGCACCGGCGATCGCAACGGCCAGTATAAAGTGACCCTGGCGCAGCAATGGCAGGCGGGCAACAGCATTTGGTCGCGTCCGGCCATCCGCCTGTTCGCCACCTACGCCAAGTGGGACGAGAAGTGGGGCTACGCCACCGGCGATGACACCGGGTATAACGCCGGCACCGCTTACAACGACACCAGCATGCATACCTTCAGCCGCGGCAAGGATGACGAAGTCACCTTCGGCGCCCAGATGGAAATTTGGTGGTAACGACGACAGGACGGGGAGGGCCGCCGGCTCTCTCCCAACCGCATTCGCCGCGGCCGGATCTCTTGCCTGATCCGCCGCGGCGCTGAAAGAGGATATAACGATGAAAAAGAATCTGCTGTCACTCTGCCTGTCGCTGGCGCTGACCGTCGGCGCGCCTTTGGCGGCCAACGCCGAGACGCCGGCCAACGTTTCCGTCGCGCCGGCCATCAGCGCCGCCACGCTGCAAAGCCTGCCGTGGCAGCCGCTGCAGCCGCCGGTGTCGCAAGAGGTGAAGCTCGACGCCGTCAGCCCGCAACTCAATCAGGGCGAGATTCAGGGGGCGATCGCCGCCTATACGCTGCCCGCCGATCGCGGTTCGCTGGAAGTGACGCTGAGCAGCCTTGCCAAAAACAATTCGCTTTATGCGCCGAGCGTGCTGGTGCTGGACGAGCATCTGCGCCCGGCGGCGTATTACCCGAGCAGCTACTTCCCTTACCAGCCGCCGGGGGCGATGTCCTCCGATCGCCTCGAAGGCACGCTGAAACTGACGCCGGCGCTCGGTCAAAAACAGATTTACCTGCTGGTGTACACCACCCGTCAGGACTTGGCGAAAACCACGCAGCTGACTAACCCGGCCAAGGCCTATGCGCAGGGAGTGGGCAACGCGGTGCCGGATATCCCGGATCCAATCGCCGGCCACGCGACGAGCGGCACGCTGAAGCTCAAGGTGACCGCGGAACAGGGCACCGGCAACGTGATGATCGGTATGCTGCAGCCTGCGCCGACCGTGGCGCCGGTGGTGGTAGGATCAACCGCACCGGCCGCTGTGGCGGCGCCGGCACCGACCCCAGAGAAACCGGCGGAGCCGATGCTCAACGATACCGAAAGCTACTTCAATAATGGCATCAAGCAGGCGGTGAAGGCGGGCGATATCGACAAGGCGCTGAAACTGATGAATGAGGCCGAGAAGTTGGGCTCGACCACTGCGCGTAAAACGTTTATCAGCAGCGTTAAAGGCAAGGGGTAACACCCAGCGCTGCCGATGCTGGCTCGATGATTGGTGCGCCTTGGCGCACCTTTTTTCATCCGCGCGCCAGCGTTGCGCCGATCAACGCCAGTAGACGGGCGTTATCGACCTGCTGCATGATGCGCACCGGCTTGCCCTGCGGCGGCGGCATGCCGACCGTCAGGCGTAGGCTGTCCGGCCGCCAACGGCGTGAGCTGCCGCGCGTCAACGCCCCTTCCAGCGCCACATCCACATGGAACATTTCGGTCGTGACCAACTGCGGTTCCAGCAGCCAGGCGATCACCAGCGCATCATGGATCCAGCAGCCCGGCAGGCGCCGCGTATGGCGCGAATAGTCGATCCACGGCTGCGTGGTGGCGCGCAAATAGCGGCACAGCGGCGTATCCGGCTGCGTCAGTGCGGCCAGATCCGCCTGGGTCAGCATGGTCTGGGTGGTGACGTCCAGCGGCGCCAGCGTGATAGCGGCGCCGCTGTTCAGCACCAGCCGTGCGGCTTCCGGATCCAGGCCGAAATTGGTGTCCTTGATGTACCCGTCGACGTTGAATACGCCACCCATGATTACGATCTCTTTCACCGCCTGCGCCATCTGCGGGTAAAGCTGCATGGCGTGCGCAACGTTGGTCAGCGGGCCGATCGCCGCCAGCGTGATCTCGCCGGGATGGCGGCAGATCAGCTCGCCGATGGCGATGGCGGCGTCCGGTGCGGGCGCGTTGGCGAGTGAGGGCGCGGGCAAGTCGCGCCACAGCGCTGCCAGCTTGGGATCGGCGATCGGGCGGTCCAGATGCGCGCGCCACGGCTCCGGCGGCTCACTCAGGGCGCGCGCCGCGCCGAGGGCGACAGGAACCTGATAGCCGCTCTGCGCCAGCAGATCGGTGGCGACGGCGAAGCCCACTTCGCGCGGGGTGTTGCCGGCCACGATGCTGATCAGCTCCAGCTGCAGCTGCGGTTTGGCCGCCAGCGCCAGGGCCAGCGCCAGCCCGTCGTCGACGTTGGCGCCGGGGACGCCATTGCCGGGATCGCAATCAATGATTAAACGCATATAAGGTGTCCTGAAAACCCGCTAACAGCCGCATGAATGGCGGATGCGCAGTTGAAAAGCGAATTCATGCAGCTCGGCGGGCGCGGCACCGGCGGCCAGCATGGCGATGGCCCGCTTGGCCATGGCGTCGATCGGTTGCTCGACCGCGCTGAGCGGCGGCACGCTGAATTCGGATTGCTGCGTGCCGTTAAAACAAATCAGCGCCAGATCGTCCGGTGCGCGCAACCCATGCTCTGCCAGCGCCGACAGGCAGCCGAGCGCCTGCTGTTCGTTAGAGGTGAAAACGGCGCGTGGGCGTGGGCCTTGCACCAGGCACTGGGTGGCCTGGTAGCCGCCTTGGCGGGTGTAGGGCACCTCGAAAATCCACTCGTCGCGCGGCACAATGCCCGCCTCCAGCAGCGCATCGCGCCAGCCGTTCAGGCGATCCTGCGCGTTGAGCATGGTCAGCGGGCCGATAAAAATGCCGATGTCGCGATAGCCGTGCTGCAGCAGATGGCGGGTCGCCTGGCAGGCGGCGTCGCGCTCGTCGACGCGGATGGCGCAGACGCCGGCCTGGCTGTCGATGGTGTCTATCATCACGCAGGGCGTGCCGGAGGCGCGGATCAGCTCGAACCACGGATGGCGATCGACGCTGGTGTACAGCAGGCCGTCGACCTGGCGGCGCAGCAGGTTGTTGATCAGCTCATACTCACGCTGCCGGTCATCGCCGGCGTCACCCAGCAGCAGCACGCGGCCGCGGCTGAAGGCCTCTTGCTGCAGTGCCCGCGCCAACGTGGCGAAGAAAGGGTTGGAAATATCCGGCACCACCAGCCCGTAGGTTTGCGTGCTGCCGGAGGCCAATGCCCGCGCGATGTCGTTAGGCCGGTAGCCGGTCTGCTCGATCGCCGCCAGCACGCGCAGCCGGGTGGCTTCCGCCACCGGGCGCGGGCCGTTGTTGATCACATAGCTGACCACGGCGACGGAGGTGCCCGCTACGCGGGCCACGTCGGCGCGGGTAACGCGTCGCGCGGAGTGATTATCCAAATTGGGTTCCTGTTCGCCTTCTCGCTACGCGGCATCCTGCGGCAGGTTGAGATCGCGGCCGCGGGTTTCGGGAGCAAAGAAGGTGGTGATTAAGCCGATGGCCGCCATTACAACAAAATAGCAGGCGACAGGCCACCAGTGACCGAAACCGGACAGCAGCGCGGTGGCGATCAGCGGCGCGGTGCCGCCGGAGAGGATCGAACCGAGCTCTTTGGCGAACGCCATCTTGGAGTAGCGATTCTTCACGCCGAACAGTTCGACGCCGTAGGCCGCCTGCACGCCGAAGATCCCCAGCGATGCGATGCACATGCCGACCACGATCACCGAGATGACGATCGCTGGTTCACGGCTGTCGAGCAGCCAGAACGCCGGGAAGGCGTACAGCACCAGCAGCAGGCAGAACCAGCGGTAGGTGATGCGGCGGCCGAAGCGATCGGACAGCCAGCCGGCCAGCGGGATCACCAGAAAACCGCACAGCGAGGCGATCAACACCGCCAGCGCCGGCACCGATTTATCGACCATCAGCACCTTAGCGACATAGCCGACGATAAAGCCCTGGCACAGGTAGGAAGGGCCGTTTTCGCCGATGCGCAGGCCGAGCATCACCCAGAACGCTTTGGTGCGCTGCAGGTAGCTGCGCGTATCCGGCGCGGCCTGGGCGGCGTCCAGCATGCGCTGGTGGTTTTGCTGCAGCTCGCGTTCGAACACCGGCGTTTCCCGCACGTGGCGGCGCAGGTACAGCGCCACCCCGGCGATCAGAATGCTGGCGAGGAACGGAATGCGCCAGCCCCAGCTCATCAGGTCTTCCTTGTCCAGCTGCAGTACCAGCAGCCATACCAGCGACGCCAGCAGGGTGCCGCTGTTGGAGCCGATGGCGATGATCGACGCTACCAGCCCGCGCCGCTTGGCCGGCGCGTATTCCGCCAGCATCACCGCGCCGCCGGACAGTTCCGCACCGGCGCCGAACCCCTGCGCGAAGCGCAGGATCACCAGGCAGGCGGGCGCCCAGACGCCGATTTGCGCATAGGACGGGATCAGGCCGATCAGCGTGGTGGAGAGGCCCATCAGCGCCACGGTGGTGATCAGCACCACGCGGCGGCCTTTGCGGTCGCCGATCCAGCCGAACACCAGCGCGCCGATCGGCCGCGCGACGAAGCCGACGGAGTAGGTGGCGAAACTGGCCAGCAGCGCCACCAGCGGCGTGGCTTCCGGGAAGAACACGTCGCCGAACACCATGCCGGCCGCCAGGCCGTACAGCGCGAAGTCGACGTATTCCATGGCGGTACCGAGCCAGCAAGAGAAGGTGGCGCGCCAAAATTGGCTACGCCCCTCTTTGGTTGCCAGGCGTTCATCGGCCGCCAGCGCGGCGTCGGCGGTCTGTGAAGGGGCAAGCGTTGTTTCGCTCATGGCAGTGCTATCCTCTTTTGTTCTGCGCCTGGAGGGGCGCGGCTAAAGATGGTTTCCCTGGTGCCGGCAACAAAGGTGTGCCGACAAATCATGTCGGACGCATGGCGATTCAACGCTGCTGTATCAGGGTATCTACGCGCGTAGATAACACAACGCGAGGAAGCTGAAACTTTGCGGGCGATCACAGAATCGTCAGCGCGCCGGGAAATGAAGATAGAGAATGCGGATGGCAAAAAGATGACAGAACCCCGGTTTTTCCGGCCGATAGGCCTGCCGTTTTCGCCACGAATCAGCCTGCCGCTTTCGCATTTCTGCGCTACAATGGGGGCCTGTTAACAGTTTGTATCGCCTGGCGCGCCACACCGGCCGCGGTTCAGGCGAGGAGTAAAGCAATGTCTGGCATCAGGGATTCCATCCTGCCGCCGCTGGAGTGGTTGTCCGAACAGGATCCTCCGGCGCCCGCCGCCGTCAGCGACTGGCTGATGGAGTTAGGCTCCATGACCCGCCGATTTGAACGCCATTGCGCCCAGGTGCGCGTCGAACCGCAGCGCGAATGCTTCGTCACGCGCGAGGCGCTGGGCGACGAGGCGAACCACCTGCCCGACAGCCCGCGCTACTGGCTGCGCGAAGTGGTGCTGCTGGGCGACGACCAGCCCTGGCTGCTTGGGCGCACGGTGATCCCGGAACATACGCTGACCGGCCCCGATCAGGCGTTGGTGGATCTGGGCACGCTGCCGCTCGGGCGCTACCTGTTCAGCAGCGGCGAGCTGACGCGCGACTATATCCATATCGGCCGGCAGGATGCGCTGTGGGCGCGTCGTTCACGGCTGCGGTTGGCGGGCAAGCCGCTGCTGCTGACCGAACTGTTTTTACCGGCTTCACCGCTGTATTCAGCGGTCCCCGCATAAGAGAGGAGAGCAAGACGTTGGAGGGAAGCGTGACTCAAAGTAAATGGCGGGCTTACAGCCATTTGATGCGCATTGATAAACCGATCGGCACGCTGTTGCTGTTGTGGCCGACGCTGTGGGCGCTGTGGCTGGCCGGGAAAGGCGTGCCGCCGCTGTCGATTCTGGTGGTGTTCGTGCTCGGCGTGTTCCTGATGCGCGCCGCCGGCTGCGTAGTGAATGACTACGCCGATCGCGCGGTGGACGGCTACGTAAAGCGCACCGCCGGGCGGCCGATGCCGAGCGGCCGGGTGAGCGCGAAAGAGGCCAAGGTGCTGTTCGTGGTGCTGGTGCTGATTTCGTTCTGCCTGGTGTTGACGCTGAATGCGATGACCATCTGGCTGTCGCTGGCGGCGCTGGCGCTGGCCTGGGTGTATCCGTTTATGAAGCGGGTGACCAACCTGCCGCAGTTCGTGCTGGGCGCCGCGTTCGGCTGGGGCATTCCGATGGGCTATGCGGCGGTCAGCGAATCGCTGCCGCTCAGCTGCTGGCTGCTGCTGCTGGCGAACATCTGCTGGACGGTGGCCTATGACACGCTGTATGCGATGGTCGATCGCGACGATGATCTGAAAATAGGCATCAAGTCCACCGCTATCCTGTTCGGGCGTTATGACAAGCTGATCGTCGGGCTGTTGCAGTTCGCGACGCTGTTGCTGCTGGTGTGGGTCGGTTATCTGGCGCAGCTCGGCGGCGCGTTTTACTGGTCGCTGTTGCTGGCGGGCGCGCTGTTCATTCACCAGCAAAAGCAGATCGCCGGGCGCGAGCGCGAAGCCTGCTTCAAGGCCTTCCTGCAGAACAATTATGTCGGGCTGGTGGTATTTATCGGCATCGCGCTGAGCTATCTGCCGGCGTAACGGTTTCCTGCAGCAAGAAAAAAGGCACCTCTCGGGGTGCCTTTTGTGTTTCTGCGCCGGGCGAAATCACTCGTCTTGCTCTTCTCCCGCATCGGTTTGCGGCAGGATGGTGGTCTCTTCCGGCATGTTGACGCTTTCGATGGTCAGCTTGATTTCCGGCGTGATCAGATCGCTCAGCATGTTGTACACCTCGAGGGTGTGCTCGCGGATCGCATCGCCGCTGTCGTTGATATAGCCTTCTTCGCGCAGCGTCGCCACCAGGGTGGAGAATACCGCCTTGTCGAAGAACTCCGGCGCGTTGATGCCGTGCAGCACCGACAGACGCTGCGCCATGATGCGGCTCTCTTTCTCCAGCGCGCCGCGGTTGATGCTCGGGTTGGCGCTGAGGATCGACATGGTGATGGCGTAGCGTTGCAGGGTTTCGCGCACCCCGGCGGCCAGCAGCTGCAGCGGGCGAATGCGCGCCGGGTTCAGCACCAGCTCGTCGCCTTTGTCGCAGATAAGCTGTTGACGGATCAGCTCGTCGATCATCGGCCGCAGCACGTCCGGCAGCTGCTCCTTGTCGTTATGCAGGAACAGCTCGGCTTTCAGCATCGGGTAAATCATGCCAATCTGGCGCAGCAGTTCGGCGCGCGATACCCGGCGATGATGCATGACGATGCTGGCGATCAGCGACGGCAACACCAGCAGGTGGTGGATGTTGTTGCGGTAATAGGTCATCAGCACCGCCTGCTCGCGCGGCAGGATGATGATGTCGCCGATGTTGTCCTTTTCCACCTCGAACTTGTTCATGTTCAGCGCGTGATCCAGCAGCTCGTCCGGCGTCTGCGATGGTACGGTGACGTCATGGGCGTAAGGCGCGTTGCGCATCAGCTGCAGGTAGCACTCGAGCTGCTCGAGCAATTGTTCGCGGGTCAGCGAACGCTGGCGCGAGGCCAGCAGCGCGGTGGAACACAGGTTCATGGCGTTGGCCGCGGCGGCGTTGTTGATGCGCACCATGATCTGGCCGGCGAGATCGTTGACCGTCGGCGTCAACCAGCTTGGGCGCTGAGCTTCGATCGGATCGATCGACTCGCGCCACTGCGGCACGTGCTGGTTGAGGTAAGCTGTCAACGGCAGCGGTTCGCCGAAGTTGACGTAACCCTGGCCCAGGTTACGCAGCTTGCGCAGGCCGCGCAGCATCTGCAGCAGGCTCTCTTTTTCCTTGGTGGCGCCGCGCAGCTCTTTGGCGTAGGTACCCACTTCCATCACGTGCTCGTAGCCGATGTAGATCGGCACCAGCGTGATCGGACGGGTGCCGCCGCGCAGCATCGCCTGGATGGTCATCGACAGGGTGCCGGTCTTCGGCTCCAGCAAGCGCCCGGTGCGGGAGCGGCCGCCTTCCACGAAGTATTCCACCGAGTAACCGCGGGTGAACAGCTCGCCGAGGTATTCGCGGAACACCGTCGAGTAAAGCTTGTTGCCCTTGAAGGTGCGGCGGATGAAGAACGCGCCCAGGCGACGGAAGATCGGGCCGGCCGGCCAGAAGTTGAGGTTGATGCCCGCGGCGATGTGCGGCGGCACCAGGCCCTGGTGATACAGCACGTAGGACAGCAGCAGATAGTCCATGTGGCTGCGGTGGCAGGGCACGTAGACGATCTCGTGGCCGTCCTGCGCCAGCTGGCGCACGCGCTCGGCGTTGGTGACGTTGATGCCCTGATACAGCCGGTTCCAGGTCCAGCTCAGCACGCGGTCGGACAGACGCACGGTTTCGTAGGAGAAATCGGCGGCGATCTCTTCCATCAGCGCGATGGCGTTCTGCTGGGCCTTCTCGTGCGAGATCTTCTTGCTGCGCGCTTCGTCCTCGACCGCTTTTTCGATCGCTTTGGACGCCAACAGCTTGTTGAACAGGTCCTGACGGGCCGGCAGGCTCGGGCCTACCGCGGCCAGGCGCTGACGCGAGAAGTGCATGCGCGCCACGCGCGCCAGTTTCTGCGCGATGGTTTTATCCGTGCCGTGCTCGGTGGCCATGCGGCGCAGCGAAACGGTGTTGGAGAAACGCACGAAGCTGTCGCGGCCGAGCCACAGTACGGCGAAGAATTTCTGCACGCCGTTCAACAGACGCAGGTGTGGCGTGCCGTGACCTTCGCGGCCCGGCGAACGGCCGAACATGACCGAAACCGGCAGCATCTGAATGTCGAGATCCGGATTGCTGCGATGCAGATCCAGATAGTCGTGGAACAGCTTTACCGACTCTTCTTTCGGGGTGTAGTAGCGGAACACGCGCGGGCCGTCGTGAATGAACACGTAGCTCGGCAGCACGGTGCCGTCGATCTCCAGCGCGTTGAGCGGATCGGGCAGATCCTGCGCCAGGCACTGGGTGCGCAGCGTCAGCAAATCCGCCTTGGAATTGTAAGGTAAAACATACAAAATCGGCCGTGAGGGATCCAACCCTAGCTCGGTAACCGGATCTGAAGGGATGACCTTACTTCTTACCAACAATTTAAGTGGTAAATTCAATATTTTATAATAAATTTTACGCCAACCTGACATAACAACGTGAAGCCTCTTGTTAGCAATGCGCCGCAAGCATACCAGAAACCGGGTAGCAGATCTGTGGTGTTCGAAAACCGAGAGCCGTCAGCGCGGACTGTTCTAGACTCTTTTTATTATGACCGACCTCTGAGAAAGGCACGAAAACATGGCAAACCAAGCAACCGGATTGACCCGCATCATCAAGGCCGCCGGCTATTCTTATAAAGGGCTTTCCGCCGCCTGGCAACACGAGGCGGCGTTCCGCCAGGAACTGGTGGTGACCCTCCTGGCTATCATACTGGCTGTCTGGCTGGACGTGGGTGCGATAGCGCGCATTTTATTGATCGGATCGGTGGCGCTGGTGATGATCGTCGAGATCCTGAACAGCGCGATCGAGGCGGTGGTGGATCGCATCGGCAGCGAACACCATGAGCTGTCCGGGCGGGCCAAGGACATGGGATCGGCGGCGGTGTCGCTGGCGATCGTGCTGGCGCTGTTCGTATGGGGCACGGTCTTGTGGCAGCATTTTGGCTGACGAAAGTCGCCTACTGACTGATTTTTATTTATTCTTCGGTTCCCAATCCGCGCTTACCTGTATATACTCACAGCAAGACTGTATAAACAAACAGGGGGCGGAATGAAAGCACTAACTACCAGACAGCAAGAGGTCTACGATCTGATTCGCGATCATATTTCGCAAACGGGCATGCCGCCAACGCGTGCCGAGATCGCGATGCGTCTGGGGTTCCGTTCGCCTAACGCCGCCGAAGAGCACCTGAAGGCGCTGGCACGCAAAGGCGTGATCGAAATCGTCTCCGGTGCGTCGCGCGGTATCCGCCTGTTGATGGAAGAAGAAGAAGGGTTGCCGCTGATCGGTCGCGTCGCCGCCGGCGAACCGCTGCTGGCGCAGCAGCACATCGAAGGGCACTACCAGGTGGATCCTTCCCTGTTTAAACCGAGCGCCGATTTCCTGTTGCGGGTGAACGGCATGTCGATGCGCGACATCGGCATTCTGGACGGCGATCTGCTGGCGGTGCACAAAACGCAAGACGTGCGCAACGGCCAGGTCGTGGTCGCGCGCATCGAAGACGAAGTGACGGTCAAGCGCTTGAAAAAGCACGGTAACGTGGTTGAGCTGCTGCCGGAGAACAATGAATTCCAACCGATCGTGGTCGATCTGCGCCAGCAGAATTTCACGATCGAAGGGCTGGCGGTCGGCGTGATCCGCAACGGCGACTGGATTTAATCGCCGCGCCATCACCGCCGCTCCCTGTATCAATCGCCCCTGTTTTGGGGCGTTTTTGTTTCTGACTTCGCCCTTTGTCACTCTGTCACAGGAACATCCCATCATGCGCCTGATTTCCGCCTTCACCAGCGACACCGATAAAGCCCTGTGGCGCCTCGCCCTGCCGATGATTTTCTCCAATATCACCGTGCCGCTGCTCGGGCTGGTGGACACCGCGGTGATCGGCCACCTCGACAGCCCGATCTATTTGGGAGGCGTGGCGATCGGCGCGGTGGCGACCAGCTTCCTGTTCATGCTGCTGCTGTTCCTGCGCATGAGCACCACCGGCCTCGCGGCGCAGGCGCTGGGAGCGAAGAACCCGCAGGCGCTGGCACGCGCCTTTATGCAACCGCTGCTGCTGGCGTTGTTGGCCGGGGGGGCGATCGTCCTGTTGCGCTACCCGCTGATTGAACTGGCGCTGCGGATCGTCGGCGGCGATGGCGAGGTGCTGGAGCAGGCGCGGCGTTTTCTTGAGATCCGCTGGTTGAGCGCACCGGCGGCGCTGGCCAACCTGGTGCTGCTGGGCTGGCTGCTCGGCGTGCAGTACGTGCGTGCGCCGGTGATCCTGCTGATCGTCGGCAACCTGCTGAACATCGTGCTGGATATCTGGCTGGTGATGGGCCTGGGCTGGAACGTACGAGGGGCGGCGGCGGCCACCGCCATCGCCGAATATGCCACGCTATTGCTCGGCCTGTGGCTGGCGTGGCGAGTGATGCGTCTGCGCGGTATTACCCTGGCGATGCTGCGTCAGGCCTGGCGTGGCGATCTGCGCCGCCTGCTGGCGCTCAATCGCGACATCATGTTGCGCTCATTGCTGCTGCAGCTGTGTTTTGCGTCGCTGACCATTTTCGGCGCTCGCCTGGGGAGCGATGTGGTGGCGGTTAACGCGGTGTTGATGAACCTGCTGACGTTTACCGCCTATGCGCTCGACGGCTTCGCTTATGCGGTGGAGGCCCATTCCGGCCACGCCTACGGTGCCCGGGACGGCAGCCAACTGCGTAAGGTGTGGCACGCGGCCTGCAGGCAGGCTGGGCTGGTCGCGTTGGCTTTCGGCCTGGCGTATGCCGTTACCGGCCAGCAGATCGTGGCGGCGTTGACCTCCTTGCCGGAGCTGCGTGCGTTGGCCGCCCACTATTTACCGTGGCAGGTTATTCTGCCGCTGGTCGGGGTGTGGTGCTATTTGCTGGACGGCATGTTTATCGGTGCCACGCGCGGCGCCGAGATGCGTAACAGTATGGCGGTGGCCGCGGCAGGATATGGTCTGACGCTGTTCAGCGTGCCGCTGCTAGGCAACCACGGGCTCTGGCTGGCGCTGGCGGTGTTTCTGACGTTGCGTGGCGTGGCGCTGGGTTGGATTTGGCACCGTCATCAGGTGCGCGGCAGCTGGTTTGCTGCACGTTAGACCGGACGCTTTGTTGGGTTAATTATTAATTTATCTTATGTTTTTATTCATGTTTGCTTACATGTTTTCAGCCTGAATATTTCCGGTTTAGTTCGTTGTTTGTTAGCGTTTTTTGTGTTTATTTTTCTTTTTAATGGTTTTTTATTCTGATGTTTGGCTTTTTTATTTCCATGTTTAACTAGAATGAATCATGTGGCTGGTGAATGAAGGGGAGCGGTGCTTCTTAAGGTGAAGGGAGTATCAACCAGAAAAACTTCTGTTTAACCCCGGCCGGCGACAGGGATCACTGATTCACCACAGGTTAACGGAGAGACTATGAATAAAGATCAAGCCGACGGTAACTGGAAGCAGCTGAAAGGCAAAGTGAAGGAAAAATGGGGCAAGCTGACCGATGACGATCTGACGGTCATCGAAGGGAAACGCGAACAGCTAGTCGGTAAAATCCAGGAGCGCTACGGTTACCAGAAAGAGGCGGCCGAGAAAGAGGTGAAAGCCTGGGAAGATCACACCAAACACCGCTGGTAACACGCAGGGCCGCCACTGACGGCGGCCGGCAACAGCGCAGGCCGGCGTCGCTCCATCCTCTGGCGCCCCGGCTGCAGGTACAGGGAAGTACCTGACTTCGTATTATTTCTTCTTGATGGCGATGCTGTGATCGTGTTCGGCGCAATCATGCTTGCTGTCACAAGCCTCAACTTCAACGCAACCGGCGCACAGACCGTGCGCTTCCACCACGCTGTGCCGCAGTGCAAATCCGGCTTCCTGTGCCAGCTTCTGCAGCGTTTCCTCCACGCCTTCGGTGGTGCGTTCGGTCACCTGGCCGCAGCGGTCGCAGATAAACAGCGCGGATGTATGCATCGGCTGTTCGAAATGGTGGCACAGCACGTAGCTGTTGGCCGATTCCACTCTATGGATAAACCCTTGCTCCAGCAGAAAATCCAGCGCGCGGTAGACCGTCGGCGGCTTGGCCTGCGGTTCGGCGACGCGCAGCAGATCGAGCAGGTCATATGCGCTGATTGCACCGGGTTGCTGAGTCATCAGACGCAGCACTTCCAGCCGTTGCGGCGTCAATCGCACATTGCGTTGCTGGCAGAGGCGTTCAGCCTGCGCCAGCAGCTTTTCCTGGGTGGTTGAGTTCATCGCAAATATCCCGGTACGTAAAAAAGCCGATTTTACCATGATTACGGCGAATCGCCGAGAGTTGCCCCCTTTTCCCCTGAGGATAGCGCAAGGAAAAGCGCGCCGGTCGCGCGAAAAGAGAGTTGCATCACAACTTTTCCCCGCCGTCGGGCGGCAAATCAACGTTGCCGGTTTTAGCGCTGGAGAGCGGGGGACGAGAGCGGTATAACGCCTTTCACCCGCGTGATGAGCAGGAGCCCTGTGTGATGACGGAAAGAGAGAAGCTGTTAGGCGGCCTGGAGTACAACAGCCGCGATGAAGAACTGATCGCCCTGTACCATCGAGCGAGGGCGTTGACCAAAAGCCTGGGGGCGCTGGACTCGCATCAGGCGGACGAGAAAAACCGCCTACTCGGTGAGCTGTTCGGTGCTTGGGGTGAGGCGAGCTGGATTGAAACACCGTTCTGGTGTGACTACGGGCAGCATGTCCGCATCGGTAAAAACTGTTTTATCAACGTCAACGCGGTGTTCCTCGACTGCAATACCATCACCATCGGCGACAACACGCTGATCGGCCCCAACGTGCAAATCTATACGCCGAGCCACCCGCTGAAGGCCGCAGAGCGCTTCACCGGCGATCCGGATTTTCCTTTCCGCACCTCGGCGCAGCCGGTGTCCATCGGCAACAACGTCTGGATCGGCGGTAATGTGGTGATCCTGCCGGGAGTGACCATCGGCGACGGCACGACCATCGGCGCGGGCAGCATCGTCACCGGCGACATCCCGGCCAACGTGCTGGCGCTGGGGCAGCCATGCCGGGTTATCCGCTCGTTGGAATAGGGCGTTATCGACGAGCAGGAGGCAAGGGGGCGGGATGGCTCTCTTTGCGGTGCGGGCCGTCGTTTGCCAACGGGCGGTCATCGGCCAACGCCAAGCGTGCGGCCGCCAGGCGGCTCATGACGGTGCCGATTGGCACCGCCAGCACTTTCGCGGCCTCCCGATAGGATAGCCCTTCGATATACACCAGAAACAGCGCGTTGCGCTGAGCCGCCGGCAGCCGGCTGACGCGTCGCATCACTTCATGGAGCCAGACCGGCTGTTCACCGTTGTCCGCATCGCCCAGCTCTTCCGCCGCCATGCAGCCTTGCCCCTGGCGAAGATGTTGGGCGCGAACTTCATTGAGCCAGATGGAGTGCAGGATGGAAAACAACCAGCGATCCAGGTGCGAACCGGGAGTGAATTGCGCAGCGCGCTCCAGCGCACGCAGGCAGGTCGCCTGCACCAGATCGTCGGCGATATCCCGCCGGTGCGAAAGCACCAGCGCATAGCGCCACAGGCGGGAGAGATAGTGGCCGAGTTCATCGCGTATCGCATCGCCGCTGATAGTCACCTCCGCAGGCGCGTCGGATCAAGATTCCGGGTGGCGGTCGATGGCCGCCGCCAAATCGCGGTACTCCTCGCATTTGGTGCCGCACAGCGACTGGATCACCTGCAGCTGCTGGCGCGCCAGATCGGGTCGGCCTTTCAGCATGTAGGCTTCCCCCAGGTACTCGCGCACTTTAGGGTATTTCGGATCGAGGGCTACTGATTTTAAATAATAGCCGATCCCTTCATCGGTGCGGCCAAGTTTGCGCGTGGCGTAGCCGCGATAGTTCAGCGCAACGGCGGTGTTGGGATCTTTCAACGTATTGAGCATATCGAGCGCTTCCTGATAGCGGCCGCTTTTCGCCAGCGCATAGGCGTAGTTAGTGCGGTCGGCGTCGTCGACCTTGCCGCTTTTATCTACCATGCAGGTCTGAGTTTTGCTGTCGTAGACCTGGCCTTTCGGACAGGTTGGCGGGGTTTGGCCGCTGCCGTCGCCGCCCATCGCCAGCGCCGCGCCGGAAAACAGCAGGCAGCCGGCAATGGCCGATGCCAGCAGGCGTTTAATGAAGCTGTTCATGGTTATGTCCTCAAGGCAGAGGCGCCGTGCGCGCCCGTAATGAGATAACACCTGAACGAGTGGGTTTATTCGCCTTGTCTCCGCTTATTTTTGCCGGCGGCAAGCGGGTTTTCCCAACGGCGCCGATTGTCGTTATAATAGCCGTTTGCGGCCGCGCGCCGTTCGTTGAACCCAGACAGACTCAGGTAGCCAGTAACTCAGCATGACGAAAGACAACCACGCCCCAACCTACGCCGCCAATCGTTTCTCCATCGCGCCGATGCTCGACTGGACCGATCGTCATTGCCGTTACTTCCACCGCCTGCTGACCAAGGAAACGCTGCTGTACACCGAAATGGTGACCACCGGCGCGATCATCCACGGCAAGGGCGACTATCTGGCCTACAGCGAAGAAGAGCATCCGGTGGCGCTGCAGCTGGGTGGCAGCGATCCGGCCGCGCTGGCGCACTGCGCCAAACTGGCGGAGCAGCGCGGTTATGACGAGATTAACCTCAACGTAGGCTGCCCGTCCGATCGCGTGCAAAACGGCATGTTCGGCGCCTGTCTGATGGGCCAGGCGGCGCTGGTCGCCGACTGCATCAAGGCAATGCGCGACGTCGTATCGATACCGGTGACGGTGAAGACCCGCATCGGCATCGACGATCAGGACAGCTACGCCTTCCTGTGCGACTTTATCCAGACCGTCGCCGGGCGCGGCGAGTGCGACATGTTCACTATCCACGCTCGCAAAGCCTGGCTCTCCGGCCTCAGCCCGAAAGAGAACCGCGAAGTGCCGCCGCTGGACTACCCGCGCGTTTATCAGCTGAAGCGGGATTTCCCGGCGCTGACCATCGCCATTAACGGCGGGGTGAAAACGCTGGAAGAGGCGCGGCAGCATCTGCAGCATCTGGACGGTGTGATGATGGGGCGCGAGGCGTATCAGAATCCGGGTATCCTGGCGCGGGTCGACAGCGAACTGTTCGGCGCGCAGACCGCGGTGCCGGACAGCGTGGCGATCGTCGAAGCGCTGTATCCGTATATCGAGCGCGAGCTGTCCAACGGCACCTATCTCGGCCACATCACCCGTCACATCCTCGGTTTGTTCCAGGGCGTGCCGGGCGCGCGCCAGTGGCGTCGCCACCTGAGCGAGAACGCCCACAAGCCGGGCGCCGATGCGCGGGTGGTGGAGCAGGCGCTGGCGCTGGTGCGTCAGCCGCGCGTCGAAATGGCGTAACCCGCAAAAAATTTGACCAACAGTTAGTCTTTTTCGCCAGGCATTCGGTGAGTTACCGGATGCTTGTCCTATTTTTTCAATAGGTTAGCCCTTCCGCCATTCTGGCACGCTTCTTGTAATCCACTCTGCAGATACGTTGTATTGCAAAGGAGCAATCATGTTGGAAATCTTCTTTCTCATTGGCTTTGTGGTGATGCTGATGGTGACCGGCATCTCGCTGCTGGGGATCTTCGCCGCGTTGTTGGTGGCGGCGGCGTTCATGCTGTTGGGCGGGTTGTTCGCGGTGGTGATTAAGCTGCTGCCGTGGCTGATTTTGGCGGTGGTCGGGGTATGGATTTACCGTTCGATGCAGAAACCGCAGGCCAGGCGTTACTGATTTTTTGCTGAATAATCAGTCAGTCGCGATGAAACTTGCATAACTGCCCGCCACGCTAATGCGGCAGCGATCACAGCTTGGCAGTTTTCCCCGGCGGTGTGGCACATAAAGCGTGTTTTTTGCCGCACGGGGCTGTTAGGATGTTGGTCGATGCAGTGATGCGACTGATTTCATCACCGTGAGAGACAACCAAAATTCGTGTTGCTAAAGCAACCCCTGTCTCTGGCGGACTCTGCTCTACCCCTACAAAACGCAGTAACAGAAAGGGCTCCGCAAGGAGCCCTTTTCTTTGGCCGCGATCAGGGGATCAGCAGGCTGGAACCGCTGGTGCTGCGGCTTTCCAGCACCTGGTGCGCACGCTGGGCGTCGGCCAGCGCGAATTTCTGCTCGTCTCTCACCTCCACCCGAATGGCGCCGCTGCCGATCAGCGAGAACAGCTCGTTGCTGGCGTACTGCAGCTCGGCGCGGTTGGTGATATAGCCGTTGAGGGAAGGGCGGGTGACGTACAGCGAGCCCTTCTGATTCAGCAGCGCCAGATCGACGCCGGTCACCGGGCCGGACGCGTTGCCGAAGCTCACCATCAGGCCGCGACGCTTCAGGCTGTCGAGCGAGGCCAGCCAGGTGCTTTTACCCACCGAATCGTACACCACGCCGACCTTCTCGCCCTGCGTCAGCTCGGCCACCCGCTGGGCGATATCCTCTTTGTGGTAGTTGATGGTGGCCCAGGCGCCGGCCTGTTTCGCCAGTGCGGCCTTCTCGTCGGAACCGACGCTGCCGATCAGGCGCGCACCCAGCGCTTTCGCCCACTGGCAGGCGATCAGCCCGACGCCGCCGGACGCGGCATGGAACAGGAACACTTCACCCGGTTGCACGTCATAGGTCTGGCGCAGCAGGTAGTATACCGTCAGCCCTTTGAGGAAAGAGGCTGCACCCTGTTCAAAGCTAAGGTTGCCCGGCAGCAGCGCCACGCGTTCTGCCGAGACGTTGTGGATCTCGCTGTAGGCGCCGAGCGCCGATTGCGCATACACCACCCGGTCGCCCGGTTTGATCGCGCTGACCCCGGCGCCGACCTTGGTCACCACGCCGGCCGCTTCGGTGCCGAGGCCGCTCGGCAGGCTGGCCGGCGCGTACAGTCCGCTGCGCACATAGGTGTCGATGTAGTTGATGCCGATCGCCTTGTTCTCGATCTGCACTTCGCCGGCAGCCGGATCGAGCGGTGTAAAATCAACGTATTGCAAGACTTCCGGCCCGCCGGTGGCGGAGAATTGAATGCGCTTGGCCATGTTCTACCCTCATTTGGTTATCTGAATTCACCCTATGCCTTTTGGCTGCGGAGATCTAGCCTGCCCGTGCGCCGGCCTGTGGCAATTATGCGGCGGAATCGTGCGGAAAAATCACGTATACTCTTGCGTCAGCAGCCTCACCCTCATTCGCAACCGGATAAAGACTACGTTTCATGGCAGGAAAAAAACCAACCAACAAAACAAACGCGGACGAAACCAGAGAGCGTTCCAGAGATCGTCAGATGGAAGGGCTGAAGATGCCGCCGCACTCGCTGGAGGCCGAGCAGTCGGTGTTGGGCGGTTTGATGCTGGATAACGAGCGTTGGGACAACGTGGCGGAACGCGTGGTCGCCAACGACTTCTTCAGCCGCCCGCATCGCCTGATCTTTACCGAGATGCAGCGTCTGCTGGAGATGAGCAAGCCTATCGACCTCATCACCCTGTCCGAATCGCTCGAGCAGAAGGGTGAACTGGACTCGGTCGGCGGCTTCGCCTACCTGGCCGAGCTGTCGAAAAACACCCCGAGCGCCGCCAACATCGGCGCCTACGCCGACATCGTGCGCGAGCGCGCGGTGGTGCGCGAAATGATCTCGGTGGCTAACGAAATCGCCGACGCCGGCTACGATCCGCAGGGGCGCAGCAGCGAAGACCTGCTCGATCTGGCGGAATCCCGCGTATTCCAAATCGCCGAGAACCGCGCCAGCAAAGACGAAGGCCCGAAGGGCATCGAACGCATCCTGGAAGACACCGTATCGCGCATCGAGCAGCTGTATCAGCAGCCGCACGACGGCGTGACCGGGGTCGATACCGGCTATCAGGACCTCAACAAGAAAACCGCGGGCATGCAAAAGTCCGATCTGATCATCGTCGCCGCCCGTCCATCGATGGGGAAAACCACCTTCGCCATGAACCTGTGCGAAAACGCCGCGATGACCCAGGAAAAACCGGTGCTGATCTTCAGCCTGGAGATGCCCGGCGAGCAGATCATGATGCGTATGCTGGCGTCGCTGTCGCGCGTGGATCAGACGCGCATCCGTACCGGCCAGCTCGACGACGAGGACTGGGCGCGCATTTCCAGCACCATGGGTATCCTGCTGGAGAAGCGCAACATGTACATCGACGATTCCTCCGGCCTGACGCCGACCGAAGTGCGCTCGCGCGCGCGGCGCATTTTCCGCGAGCACGACGGGCTTAGCCTCATCATGATTGACTACCTGCAGCTGATGCGCGTGCCGGCCCTGTCCGACAACCGTACGCTGGAGATCGCCGAGATTTCGCGCTCGCTGAAGGCGCTGGCGAAAGAGCTGCAGGTGCCGGTGGTGGCGCTGTCGCAGCTGAACCGTAGCCTGGAGCAGCGCGCCGACAAACGCCCGGTTAACTCCGACCTGCGTGAATCCGGCTCTATCGAGCAGGACGCCGACCTGATTATGTTCATCTATCGTGATGAGGTGTATCACGAGAACAGCGATCTGAAAGGGATCGCGGAAATTATTATCGGTAAGCAGCGTAACGGCCCGATCGGTACCGTGCGCCTTACCTTTAACGGCCAGTGGTCGCGTTTCGACAACTACGCGGGGCCACAATACGATGACGAATAATCAGCTAAGGAACTGAAATGAAAGCGGCAACCGCTGTAATCGACCGCCGCGCTCTGCGACATAATCTGCAACAGGTGCGCCGCCAGGCGCCGCAAAGCCGCCTGATTGCCGTTGTGAAAGCAAACGCTTATGGACATGGCCTGCTGGAAACAGCACACACCCTGCAAGACGCCGACTGCTACGGCGTGGCGCGCATCGACGAGGCGCTGATGCTGCGTTCCGGCGGCATCGTCAAACCGATCCTGCTGCTGGAAGGCTTCTTCAGTGCCGAAGATCTGCCGGTGCTGGTGGCGAACAACATCGAAACCGCGGTGCACTGCATCGAACAGCTCGAAGCGCTGGAGCAGGCCGAGCTGGCGCGCCCGGTGCCGGTGTGGATGAAGCTCGATACCGGCATGCATCGGCTGGGGGTGCGCCCCGAACACGCGGAGGCGTTTTATCAGCGCCTGTGCGCCTGCCGCAACGTGGCGCAGCCGGTCAATATCATGAGCCACTTCAGCCGCGCCGATGAACCGGAGTCCGACACCACGTTGAAACAGATCGCCTGCTTTGAGCAGTTCGCGCGCGGTAAACCGGGCCAGCGCTCGGTCGCCGCCTCCGGTGGCACGCTGCTGTGGCCGGATGCCCACAATGAGTGGGTGCGCCCCGGCATCATTCTGTACGGCGTGTCGCCGCTGGATAACGGCAGCGGCGCCGAGCATGGTCTGCAGCCGGCGATGACCCTGAAATCCAGCCTGATCGCGGTGCGCGAGCACAAGGCCGGCGAAGCGGTCGGCTACGGCGGCACCTGGGTCAGCCCGCGCGATACCCGGCTGGGCGTGGTGGCGATGGGATACGGCGACGGTTACCCGCGCAGCGCGCCGACCGGTACGCCAATCCTGATCAACGGCCGCGAAGTGCCGATCGTCGGCCGGGTGTCGATGGACATGATTTCGGTCGATCTCGGGCCGGACGCCGCCGATAAGGTGGGGGATGAAGCGGTGCTGTGGGGCCAGGCGCTGCCGGTCGAACGCATCGCCGCCTGCACCGGCATCAGCGCTTACGAACTGATCACCAAGCTCACGCAGCGTGTGGCGATGGAATACATCGGCGACTGATGCGCCGCAGGGGCCGACGCGCGTCGGCCCCGTTTCTCAGCGGGTTACTTCTTTACCGCCAACCACTTGTCGATAACCTTCTGATACTCGCCGGTCGCCTTGGCCAGGTGCAGCCACTGATCCACATACAGTTTCCAGCTCAGATCGTCGCGCGGCAGCATGTAAGCCTTCTCGCCGTACTGCATCGGTTTGGTCGGATTCACCGCGCACAGCTTCGGATAGCGCTTCTGCTGGTACAGCGCCTCGGAGGCGTCGGTGATCATCACGTCCGCCTTGCGATCCACCAGCTGCTGGAAAATGCTCATGTTGTCGTGCGTCAGCGTCAGTTTGGCCTTCGGCAGATAGGCGTGCACGAAGGCTTCGTTGGTGCCGCCCGCCGGTTCCAACAGACGCACCGACGGCTTGTTGATCTGTTCGAGAGTGCGGTATTTCTTCACGTCGGTGCAGCGCACCAGCGGGATTTTGCCGTCGGTATCCAGCTTGTCAGCGAAGAACACCTGTTTTTGCCGCTCCAGCGTGACGGAGATGCCGCCCATCGCGATGTCGCACTTGCCGGAGGCGAAGTCCGGCGTCAGGGTTTTCCAGCTGGTTTTCACCCACTTCACGTTGGCGCCCAGGCTCTTGGCCAGCGATTGCGCCATGTCGATGTCGATGCCTTCATAGCTGCCGTCTTCCTTGAGGAAGGTATAGGGCTTGTAGTCGCCGGTGGTGCAGACCTCCAGGGTCTTTTGCTGCAGCACTTTGTCCAGGTGGGATTGCGCGCTGGCGCTGCCGGCGGCGAGCAGCAGCGCGAGGGGGAGTAGCTTTTTCATCTGGCGTCCTTTTTATACATTCGTGGTTTTATGCGTTACTTCGCCGTTAATTGTCGTTTGTCTGCATGAGTTAGCCGTTTTTTATGCCGCTTACCGGCGAAAACGTCGGGCGTTGCTGCTGTACGCGATTCAAGCGCCAGGGTGTGACGTCGGCAACGGTAAAAAAACTGGTAGGCTGTAACGTCAACATTTATTAACACAGTTTACAGGTGGCTATGTACAACATTGACGATTTTGATATGAAAATCCTGACGCTGTTACAGGCCAACGGCCGTTTGACCAATCAGGAGCTGAGCGAACTGGTGGGGCTCTCGGCCTCCCAATGTTCTCGGCGGCGCATCAGCCTGGAACAGGCGCAGCTGATCCGCGGCTACCACGCGCGGCTGGCGCCGGAGGCGGTCGGCCTGGGGCTGGTGGGGCTGATTGAAGTCAGCCTGATCACGCACGCGCAGGAGCAGATCGACAGCTTTCATCAGATGCTGGAGGACGTGGACGCGATCCTTGACGCTTACAAGACCACCGGCGACGCCGATTACCTGCTGAAAGTGGCGGTGGCTGACCTGCCGGCGCTGAGCGAATTCATCAGCCAGACGCTGTCGCCGCACAAAAGCGTGGCGCATATCAAAACGGCGGTGGTGCTCAATCGCATCAAGGAAAACGGTTTGTTGCCGGTGACGCGAGAAAGCTGAAACCGAATGCGCTTTTCCGTCTATATTAGGAACGTAACGCTGTGCCTAAACCACAATAAATAAACCAGGAGAAAAACCCCGTGTTCCAGAACGTTGACGCCTATGCCGGCGATCCCATTCTGTCGCTGATGGAAAAATTCAAACAAGACCCGCGCGCGCACAAGGTGAACCTGAGTATCGGCCTGTACTACGATGCGCAGGGCATCATCCCCCAGATGCGGGCGGTCGCCGCGGCGCAAGCGCAGTTGAACAGCGTCGAGCACGGCGCCTCGGTATACCTGCCGATGGAAGGGCTGCAACCCTATCGCTCCGCCATCCAGCAGCTGCTGTTCGGCGCGCAGCATCCGATGCTGCAGCAGGGGCGCATCGCCACCATTCAGACCGTTGGTGGTTCCGGCGCGTTGAAAGTGGGCGCCGACTTCCTGAAAAGCTACTTCCCGGATTCGCAGGTGTGGGTCAGCGATCCGACCTGGGAAAACCACGTCGCCATCTTCAGCGGCGCCGGTTTCAAAGTGAATACCTATCCGTATTTCGACAGCGAAAGCCTGGGCGTGAAGTTCGACGCCATGCTCGCTGCGCTGAAACAGCTGCCGAAGCACAGCATCGCGCTGCTGCATCCGTGCTGCCACAACCCGACCGGTTCCGACCTGACCCCCGCCCAGTGGGATGAGGTGGTCAAGGTGATCGCCGATCGTGAAATCATTCCGTTCCTTGATATCGCCTATCAGGGCTTCGGCGGCGGCATGGAGCAAGACGCCTACGCCATTCGCGCCATCGCGGCGGCCGGCCTGCCGTGCCTGGTGAGCAACTCGTTCTCGAAGATCTTCTCGCTGTACGGCGAGCGCGTCGGCGGCCTGTCGGTGGTGTGCGAAAGCGAAGAGGCGGCCGGGCGCGTGCTGGGCCAGCTGAAGGCCACCGTGCGCCGCAACTACTCGAGCCCGCCGAACTTCGGCGCGCAGCTGGTGGCCAAGGTGCTGAACGACGCCCAGCTGAAAACCCAGTGGCTGGACGAAGTGGAGAGCATGCGCACCCGCATTCTCGAGATGCGTCACGCGCTGGTGGACACCCTGAAGAGCGCGCTGCCGCAGCGCAATTTCGATTACCTGCTGGCTCAGCGCGGCATGTTCAGCTACACCGGCTTCAGCGCGGCGCAGGTCGATCGCCTGCGTGAAGAGTTTGGCGTCTACCTGATCCACAGCGGCCGCATGTGCGTGGCCGGCCTGAACCACAACAATGTGCGTCAGGTGGCCGAGGCGTTTGCCGCGGTGCAGTAACGCCTGTTAGTCTGAACGGACGTTCATCGGGGAGCGATAGCGATATCGCTCCTTTTTTATTGCCGGTGCGCCGCCGAAGTTGCCGCAAACCGGAGAGAGAATATACTGATTGAGGGGCGCTCACTCATGTGGCATCAGCAAACGCTAATCCTCAGCGCAAAAGCGCGTGGCTTTCATCTGGTTACCGACGAGATCGTCAACCAGTTAACCCACTTACACCGCCTGCAAACCGGCCTGCTGCATCTGTTGCTGCAGCATACCTCGGCCTCGCTGACGCTCAACGAGAACTGCGATCCCACGGTGCGAGCCGATATGGAGCAGCATTTCCTGCGCCAGGTGCCGGAAAACGCACCCTATCAACATGACTACGAAGGGCCGGACGACATGCCGGCGCACATCAAATCCTCGCTGCTGGGCGCTTCCTTGACGCTGCCCGTCAGGCACGGGCGGCTGATGTTGGGCACATGGCAGGGCATCTGGCTGGGGGAGCACCGCATCCACGGCGGAGCACGCCGTATTGTGGCCACATTACAGGGGGAATAACCCAATGAATAACAGCGCATTGCTGGAGTACTGCATGGCGAAGCCGGGCGCGGAGCAGAGCGACCAGAACCAGTGGCAGGCCAGCCAGATCAAGGTGGGCGACGTGATGTTCGCGATGGTGTGCGAGGTCGAAGGGCGGCCGGCGCTGGCAATCAAGTCCAGCCCGGAGCTGGCGGAAAGCCTGCGCGAGCACCACCCGGAGATCGTCGCCTGCGACGGCCTGAACAAGGCGCACTGGAATACGGTGTTTCTCGACGGCAACCTGCCGAACTCGCAGTTTTATACGCTGATCGACAGCTCCTATCAGCTGGTGGTGGAAGGCCTGCCCGAACACGTGCGCCAGGAACTGCGCGCCTGATTGCCGGGCGGCGGCACCGCCCGTTTTTCTCCTGCTTTTTCGTGTTAAATCGTGATCGCGGCTTTAAATTGGGAACGTTCCCTTTTTGTCGTCAGGAAAAAACGGCTACGCTTGGGCATTCAAGAAACGCGGATAAGATTAAGGAGGCCGACATGGCCATCAGCGAAGAAAAGCGCAAGATGATCGCCGGGGAGCTGTACGACGCCGGTGATGACCTGCTGCGCAGCGAACGTCGGCGCGCGCGCCAGTTGACGCATCGCTATAACCACTCCTCGCCGGAAGAGGGCGAGCTGCGCAAACAATGGCTGGACGAGCTGCTGGGCGGCTATCAGGGCGGCACCATCGAGCCGACCTTCCGCTGCGACTACGGCTATAACATCTATCTCGGCAAGAACTTCTACGCCAATTTCGACTGCGTGATCCTCGACGTGTGCGAGGTGCATATTGGCGATAACTGCCTGCTGGCGCCGGGCGTGCATATCTACACCGCCACCCATCCGCTGGACGCCGAGACCCGCGTCGGCGGCGCGGAGTTCGGCAAGCCGGTCAAGATTGGCGACAACGTGTGGATCGGCGGGCGCGCGGTGATCAATCCGGGCGTGACCATCGGCGATAATGCGGTCGTGGCCTCCGGCGCGGTAGTGACCAAAGACGTGCCGGCCAACTGCGTGGTGGGCGGCAACCCGGCCAGGGTCATCAAGCAGCTATAAAAAAACGGGCGCCGCCGGGCCCCGCTGTCATCAGGCTCGCAGCGAGTCGATATCCACCACGAAGCGGTACTTCACGTCGCTTTTCAGCATGCGCTCATAGGCCTCATTAATTTGCTGCATCGGGATCAGCTCGATATCGGACGTGATGCCGTGTTGGCCGCAGAAGTCCAGCATCTCTTGCGTTTCCGCGATGCCGCCGATCAGCGAACCGGCGATACGGCGGCGCTTCATGATCAGGTTGAACACCTGCGGCGACGGATGATCGTGCTCCGGCGCGCCGACCAGCGTGAGGGTGCCGTCGCGGCGCAGTAAGTTGAGGAACGGGTTCAGATCGTGCTGAGCCGCTACCGTGTTGAGGATGAAGTCGAAGCTATTAACGTGCTGCGCCATTTCATCTGGGTTGCGTGAAATCACCACTTCATGGGCGCCGAGGCGCTTGGCGTCTTCTATTTTCGACGGCGAGGTGGTGAACAGCACCACGTGCGCGCCCATCGCCCGCGCCAGTTTGACGCCCATGTGCCCCAGCCCGCCGAGGCCGACGATGCCGACCTTTTTGCCTGGCCCCGCGCCCCACTGGCGCAGCGGCGAATAGGTGGTGATGCCGGCGCACAGCAGCGGCGCGACCCCGGCCGGATCGAGATTTTCCGGCACGCGCAGCACGAAGTCCTGATCTACCACCAGATTGGTGGAGTAGCCGCCATAGGTGACGGCGCCGGTCTGGCGATCCTGGCCGTTATAGGTGCCGGTAAAGCCGTTCTCGCAATACTGTTCCAACCCCTCATCGCAGCTCGGACAGCTGCGGCAGGAATCCACCATGCAACCGACGCCGACCAGATCGCCGACCCGGTAACGCGAGACATGGCCGCCGACGGCGCTGACGCGCCCGACGATTTCATGGCCTGGTACCACCGGGTAAATCGTATTGCTCCATTCGTTGCGAGCCTGATGCAGGTCCGAATGGCAGACACCGCAGAACAACACCTGAATTTGCACATCGTGGTCGCGCAGGGCGCGCGGTGGGTAATCGAAAGGCACCAGCGCAGATTTCGCATCATGCGCGGCATAGGCATGGGTAATGTTCATGGTCGCTCCAGTTATCAATGTATGGGGACAACGCTTGGCCGGCAGCGGAGTGCCGGTAAGATGCGGCCTGAATCAGACAGGGCGGCCGCCGAGGGAACATTGATGATAAAAGCGGTGAGTGCGGAGGGAAATGCCTGAAAATGTCGAAATCTTGCCCGTTTCTGTTTGATTGCAATGAAACGGGTCAGCGTGCGGGTCGCCTGAACGACGGCCCGCACGTTGGCGATATTACTTGTTCAACAGCGGTTTCAGGAAGCGCGCGGTGTGCGATTTTTCACACTCGGCCACGGTTTCCGGCGTGCCGGCGACCAGGATCTCGCCGCCGCCGCTGCCGCCTTCCGGCCCCAGATCGACGATCCAGTCGGCGGTCTTGATCACGTCCAGGTTATGCTCGATGACCACGATGGTATTGCCCTGATCGCGCAACTGATGCAGCACCGCCAACAGCTGTTGGATATCGGCGAAGTGCAGGCCGGTAGTCGGTTCGTCGAGAATATACAGGGTCTGGCCGGTGCCGCGTTTCGACAGCTCGCGCGCCAGCTTGACGCGCTGCGCCTCCCCGCCGGAGAGCGTGGTGGCCGACTGGCCGAGGCGGATGTAGGACAGGCCGACATCCATCAGGGTTTGCAGCTTGCGCGCCAGCGCCGGCACCGCGTCGAAGAACTCACGCGCTTCTTCGATGGTCATCTCCAGCACTTCGTGGATGCTCTTGCCCTTGTACTTCACTTCCAGCGTTTCGCGGTTATAACGCTTGCCCTTGCACTGGTCGCACGGCACGTAGATGTCCGGCAAGAAGTGCATTTCGACCTTGATCACCCCGTCGCCCTGGCAGGCTTCACAGCGCCCACCCTTGACGTTGAAGCTGAAGCGGCCCGGCGTATAACCGCGGCTGCGCGATTCCGGCACGCCGGCGAACAGCTCGCGCACCGGGGTGAAGATACCGGTGTAGGTGGCCGGGTTGGAGCGTGGCGTACGGCCGATCGGGCTCTGATCGATGTCGATCACCTTGTCGAAATGTTCCAGGCCGGTCACTTCGCGGAACGGCGCCGGCTCGGCGATGGTGGCGCCGTTAAGCTGGCGCTGGGCGATCGGGAACAGCGTATCGTTGATCAGCGTCGATTTGCCGGAGCCGGACACGCCGGTGATGCAGGTAAACAGACCGACCGGCAGCGTCAGCGTCACGTCCTTCAGGTTGTTGCCGCGCGCGCCGCTCAGCTTCAACACTTTGGTCGGATCGGCCTGCACACGCTGCGCGGGAATGGCGATCTCGCGCTTGCCGCTGAGGAACTGGCCGGTCAGCGATTCCGGCTGCGCCATGATGTCGTCGACGGTGCCTTCTGCCACCACCTGGCCGCCGTGCACGCCGGCGCCGGGGCCGATGTCGATCACGTGGTCGGCGGCGCGGATGGCGTCTTCGTCATGCTCCACCACGATCACTGTGTTGCCGAGGTTGCGCAGGTGGATCAGCGTTTCCAGCAGGCGCTCGTTATCGCGCTGGTGCAGGCCGATCGACGGCTCATCCAGCACGTACATCACGCCCACCAGGCCGGCGCCGATCTGGCTGGCCAAACGAATACGCTGCGCTTCACCGCCGGAGAGCGTTTCCGCCGAACGGGACAACGACAGGTAGTTCAGGCCGACGTTCACCAGGAATTTCAGGCGATCGCCGATCTCTTTCAGCACTTTCTCGGCGATCTTGGCGCGCTGGCCGCTGAGCTTCATGTTCTGGAAGAAGGTCATCGCATGGCCGATGCTCAGATCGGAGATTTCCGGCAGCGTGGTGTCTTCGACGAACACGTTGCGCGCTTCTTCACGCAGACGGGTGCCGTGACACGAGGCGCAAGGGCGGTTGCTGATGAACTTCGCCAGCTCTTCGCGCACCGCGCTGGATTCGGTCTCTTTATAGCGGCGCTCCATGTTGTGCAGCACGCCTTCGAACGGATGGCGGCGCACGGTGGTGTCACCGCGATCGTTGATGTATTTGAATTCGATCGACTCTTTGCCGGAGCCGCTCAGTACCGCCTTCTGTACGTCGGCGCTCAGGGTGTTGAACGGCGCTTCGACGTCGAACTCATAGTGCTCCGCCAGTGAACGCAGCATCTGGAAATAGTAGAAGTTGCGGCGATCCCAGCCGCGGATCGCGCCGCCGGCCAGCGACAGCTCGGGGTTTTGCACCACGCGATCCGGATCGAAGAACTGCTGCACGCCCAGGCCATCGCAGGTCGGGCAGGCGCCGGCCGGGTTGTTGAAGGAAAACAGGCGCGGTTCCAGCTCGCGCATGCTGTAGCCGCAGATCGGGCAGGCGAAGTTGGCGGAGAACAGCAGCTCGTCCGCTTTTTCGTCGTCCATGTCCGCCACCACCGCGGTGCCGCCGGACAGCTCCAGCGCGGTTTCGAACGATTCGGCTAGGCGTTGCGCCATGTCGTCACGCACCTTGAAGCGATCGACCACCACTTCGATGGTGTGTTTTTTCTGCAGCTCCAGCTTCGGCGGATCGGACAGATCGCACACTTCACCGTCGATGCGCGCGCGGATATAGCCTTGGGCGGCCAGGTTTTCCAGCGTTTTGGTGTGCTCGCCCTTGCGATCTTTCACTACTGGCGCCAGCAGCATCAGGCGCTTGCCTTCCGGCTGGCTCAGCACGTTATCGACCATTTGGCTGACGGTTTGCGCCGCCAGCGGCACATGGTGATCCGGGCAGCGTGGCTCGCCTACGCGGGCGAACAGCAGGCGCAGGTAGTCGTGGATCTCGGTGATGGTGCCGACCGTGGACCGCGGGTTGTGCGAGGTGGATTTCTGCTCGATGGAGATCGCCGGTGACAGACCTTCAATATGGTCGACGTCCGGCTTTTCCATCAGCGACAGGAACTGGCGCGCATAGGCGGAGAGTGATTCGACATAGCGCCGCTGCCCTTCGGCGTACAGCGTATCGAAAGCCAGCGAAGACTTGCCGGAACCGGACAGGCCGGTGACGACGATCAGTTTGTCACGCGGGATGATCAGGTTGATGTTTTTCAGATTATGGGTTCGAGCACCACGAACTTCGATATTGTCCATTTACACTTCCCGTCTTGATGATACACCGCGCCTGTCGCGATTTTTGCGGGGGATTTTGTGATGGATCTCGCAAAAAACCGGCACAGCCTGGTCGAAACGCATAATTATGACACAAAAAAACCTGAATGAATATCCAGTATGAGAATGCAACAAGGTCGATCGAAAAGACAATTCTGGAATGCAATTCGCACTTATCAACACGGGTGTGGTTTCGCACTCAGCGTGGTAAACTGACGCGTTTATACTGTGTAGAAATCAATCATCGGGAGAAGTGCTCATGGCCAGCAGAGGCGTAAACAAAGTAATTCTGGTCGGGAATCTGGGTCAGGATCCAGAAGTCCGTTACATGCCGAACGGCGGCGCAGTGGCCAACATTACCCTGGCGACCTCCGAAAGCTGGCGTGACAAGGCGACCGGCGAACAGAAAGAAAAGACCGAGTGGCACCGCGTCGTACTGTTCGGCAAACTGGCTGAAGTGGCGGGCGAATACCTGCGCAAAGGCTCTCAGGTCTACATCGAAGGCTCCCTGCAGACGCGTAAATGGACCGATCAGGCCGGCGTGGAAAAATACACCACCGAAGTGGTGGTTAACGTCGGCGGCACCATGCAGATGCTGGGCGGCCGTCAGGGCGGCGGCGCACCGGCAGGTCAATCTGCCGGCGGCCAGGGCGGTTGGGGCCAGCCTCAGCAGCCACAGGGCGGCAACCAGTTCAGCGGCGGCCAGCAGCAGTCTCGTCCGGCGCAGAACAGCGCTCCGGCGGCCAGCAGCAACGAACCGCCAATGGATTTTGACGACGATATCCCGTTCTAAGCCTGGCGACAGTGCTAAAAAAACCCCGCTCAGGCGGGGTTTTTTGTGGGCGCTCGCTGCCGATTTTCTGCGGCGGTGTCGCCAATCAGTAAATTGCTACCGGGTTGATGTTGACCTGCGTTGAACCGACATACAGCGGTTGCCCCAGCACGAACAGGAATTCCCAGGTTTTCGTGCGCACCAGTGGGCGGCTGTCGATCAGTTCCAGGTTATAGACGCCGCGCTTGGCCAGCAGGTATTGGTTGACCGGGAACTCTTCGTCATTTTTCGGGTTAGGGTACACTTCGGAAGCCCAGGTATCACCGCCAAAGGCCACGATGCCTTGGTCAGCCAGCCACTTCGCCGCTTCCATGCCGATACCCGGTTCGACCTCCAGGAATTTTTTATTGTCCTTACCAATCAGCTCCAGCCAACCGGTATTAAATAAAACAACGTCGCCTTTTCTTAAGCTAATGCCCTGCTTCTTAAGCACCGCTTGAATATCCGCAACGGAAAATTCGGTGCCGCCCGGAACGATGTCTTTATGATAATAAGCCGTCATATCGAGCACTACGCCGCGGGTGACCATGGGCGGCACTTTTTCCACGCCCAATTTTTTCACGCCATCAACGGTGACGAAGTCCGCCGCCTTATTGCCGTTATAATAAACGTTGTCGATGCCGATATGGCCTATACCGTTCAACTGGGTGCCGACGCCGGTCCAGGCATTCACCAATTCATCATTAAAGGTGAATTTATTTGGGCCAAGCGTTTTGCCGTCCTGCTGACCAGGCTGAATATTATATAAACGGAAGCTACGGTGGCGGAACGCCGGGAAATCTTTATCGACGGGAACCGCTAATGACAATGTCTTGCCCTGTTTTACCAGTTGCACGGACTGTAGTACCCCTTCCGGCGTGAGCAGGTTGGCGGCGCCGATTTCGTCTTTTGCACCGTAAACAGAAGGGTACCAGTCTGACGGCTGAGCGGCGGACTCTGCGGCCTGTGCAGGCACTGTGGCAAGCAAAGGCAGCAAGAGGGAGAGGCGATACAATGATTTCATCAGTGACTCATCCTTATAACGACGTAGTGCAGGGTGAATGAAAATGAACCGTCCGGACATAGGCGACGTCAGGCCGCCGAATAATAACCGGTGGAGAAAGAGGCTCATTTTTAGTACGCGGGTGCTTTAGCGTAATGCTTTATAAAGCGTGGCGAATAACCACCCGACGATGACTTCCTTATGCGGAAATAAATAACGCCGTGCGAGCGGCGTCATTGATATTATTTTTTCAGCTCTGCACTCATGGTGACGAAATTGCCCATGTAGGCGCTGGTGATTTTGTAGCCGCTTGCACCGGCCTCTTGCGCTTTTTTAGCGATGAGAGCTTCGGTGGAGTCCAGCGTTCTACCGGTTGCGGTAACGCTTTCTGCTGCGGCGTTAAACGACAACATGGAAAACAGAGCGAGTGAAATAACGGTGGTCATGGTTTTCATATCTTTATCCTGTGTTCGACAATTCGAAAAATAAGGGTGTCCGGTACGACACGATGGAGCGAAGGATAAAGGGGACGGTGAGGTGAATAAATAACAGAATCGTCAATAAACTATTCCGTTTTTGTGCATAAACTGATTCGATTGTTGTCTTTCAAGCGGTATTGGTGGGGTATAGCGGGGGTGGCGAACGGGTATGTATCGACCTTTAGGCTTACACTCCGCGACAGGCGAATAAATAAAAAGCCCCTTACGGGGCTTGGACGTTACGCCGAGAAACCGCCGTCGATGCTCAGGCTGGCGCCGGTGATGTAACCCGCCTGCGGGCCGGCGAGGTAGGCGACGAAGCTGGCGATCTCTTCATCTTTGCCGTAGCGGCCGATCGCCATCAGCTGCTTGAGTTGATCGGCGAATTCGCCGGCGTCCGGGTTCATCTCGGTGTCTACCGGGCCGGGCTGCACGTTATTGACGGTGATGCCGCGCGGGCCGAGATCGCGCGCCATGCCTTTGGTCAGGCCGATCAGTGCCGATTTGCTCATCGCATACACCGCCGCACCGCCGAACGGCACGCGCTCGGCGTTGGTGCTGCCGATGTGGATGATGCGCCCGCCGTCATTCATGTGGCGCGCCGCTTCCTGGCTGGCGACGAACACGCTGCGCACGTTGACCGCTAGCATGCGATCCAGATCGTCCAGCGCCAGCGCTTCGGTGCTGCCCAGTGTAAACACCCCGGCGTTGTTCACCAAAATATCCAGGTTGCCGAAGTGGCTGACGGCCTGACGCACCGCCTGCTGCAGCGCCGCCGCATCGGCGCTGTCGGCCCTGATGGCGAGGGCTTTGCCGCCGGCGGCGGTAACGGCGCTTGCCACCGCTTCGGCGCGATCGGCCGAGGCGGCGTAGGTAAAGGTGACCGCGGCCCCTTCACTCGCCAACCGTTTCACGATGGCGGCGCCGATGCCGCGTGAGCCGCCCTGGACGAATGCGACTTTGCCTTGCAGAGGATGTGCTGTGGTCATGTTATTTCTCCAAAGTGGGTGAGGGTAAGGCGTTATTCCCAGTATCGGTGAAATGTCCGGCGGCCACTGTTCACAAAGAGCTTTGCCTGCCCACAACGAGAAAAGCCCCTTGCGGGGCTTCTTTCTTCCGTCGGTTGGCTGTTCGACGATCAGTTGAAGATTTCTGCGGTGCCGTACAGTTTGTTCTGGCCACCGGCGGCGACGATGCGGTAGGAACTGGCGCCCGACGCGGCGGCTTTGCTGGCCAGTTCGCTTTCCAGCGCGCTCAGGTTGGTGGCGCCGCTAACGGAGACTACGCCGATTTTTTGGGCGTCTGCAGCGGGTTGGCTGGAAGGCAGGTCAGCGGCGAAGGTAGCGAAAGAAGCGGTAGCCAGCAGCGCAGCGGTAGCAAAAATTTTGACGTTTTTCATGATGTGTTCCTCAGAGTATTTGTTAGGTGAGAGCCCGTTGCCTCTCGATGTGTTAAATAATAGTGCACCGGGTGTGAATAAAAAATCGGAGAGTTTTGAGTATCTCTGTCAAATAAACTGATTGTTTTTCACCCGCTGGCGCGCGGTAAAAATCGCCACTACCCTTTACAGAGGATCTTTAACCGGAGAAGCGTAATGACGGTAAACGCGTTTATCGGCAGCTGGGCGCTGGTGTCGTCGGTGTTCAAAAACCAGAACGGCGAGCTGAATTACCCGCTGGGCGAGCAGGTGTTGGGGCGCATCCACTATGAGGCCAACGGCACGATGGCGGCGCAGCTGTATAGCGCCGTGCGGCCGCGTTTCGCCGCCGACGATTTGGCGCAGGGGTCTGAGCGGGAGATCCGCGCCGCCTTCATCAATATGATTTGCTACTTCGGCCACTATCAGGTGGAGGAAAGCGAACAGCGGGTGGTGCATCAGGTCGAAGGCTGTTCGTTCCCCAATTGGGTAGGCAGCCGTCAGGTGCGTTTTTACGCTTTCAGCGGCGATCGGCTGACGTTGCGCACGGTGCCCTTGCAGCTCGGCAACGGCGTGCAGGTTGGCGAACTGGTGTGGCAGCGGACAGAGGCTTCGTCATGATCATTGTTCATCATCTCAACCACTCGCGATCGCAGCGCATTCTGTGGTTTTTGGAAGAGCTGGGTGTGCCCTATCAGGTGCAACGCTACGAGCGCGATCCGCAGACCCTGCTGGCGCCGGCGGCGCTGAAAAAGATCCATCCGCTGGGCAAATCGCCGGTGATCGTCGACGGCGATCTGACGCTGGCGGAATCCGGTGCCATCATCGAATACTTGCAGGAAGCCTATGACGCGCAGGGCATGTTCATGCCGACCGACTTCCACGCGCGCCAGCAGTATCGCTATTGGCTGCACTACGCCGAAGGATCGCTGATGCCGCTGTTGGTGATGAAGCTGGTGTTCAGCCGCCTTGGCCAGCCGCCGATCCCCTGGCTGCTGCGGCCGGTGGCCGGCGCGATCGGCAAGGGCGTGCAGCGCGAATACCTCGACAAACAGATCGCGCCGCACTGCGAATACCTCGAACAGCACCTGAACAAGGGCAGCTGGTTTGTCGGCAACGATTTCAGCGCGGCGGATATTCAGATGAGCTTTCCGCTGGAGGCGATGGCGGCGCGCGGCGCGTTGGACAATTGCCCGAAACTGCGCGGCTTCCTGCAGCGCATTCATGCCCGGCCCGCCTACCAGCGGGCATTGGAGCAGGGCGGCCCTTACGACCTGCTGAGTTAAGCGGATGGGCTATACTCGATGGGGTCATTCTTCATCGGAGGTAGCCCATGGCTACGCAAATCTTCGTTAACCTACCCGTACGCGATCTGCCCGCCTCGATGGCGTTTTTCACCCACCTGGGGTTCGCTTTCAACCCGCAATTTACCGACGATACCGCCGCGTGCATGGTGGTCAGCGACACGATTTACGTGATGCTGCTGACCCATGACAAATTCAGGATGTTTACCCCGAACCCGATCGGCGACGCCAAACAGGCCACCGAGGTGCTGGTGTGCCTGTCGCAACCCAGCCGGGCGGCGGTGGACGAACTGGTGCGCAAGGCGATCGCCGGCGGCGGCAACACTTATCATCAGCCACGCGACTACGGCATGATGTATGGCCATGGCTTTCAGGACCTGGACGGCCATATCTGGGAATTGATGTATATGGATCCCGCTGCGGTACAGGCGCAATAATCTCGCCGGGGCGTCCGTCGCCCCGGTTTTATCGTGCAGACGCCATTCCCGCCACTTTCTGCATAAATTGCCGCGATCTTTAGTTGATTAGACGCCATGGAAGGCAGGATAATCGTTTGCCTTGAATAAACCACCATAAATTACCCGTACCGCGCGCTGCGAGTTAAACGTTTGCCTTGGTGCGCATTGCCGTTGGCGATGCGACGGAAGGGCAAGGAAGCGGAACGTGACGTAAACGATTACGTGGCGATCGGGCGCGGGCGAGATGACAGGCCTGCTGTGACGGGCCGATTAATGAAACACAGGGGAAGTAACCTATGTCGAACTCTCAAGCGAACCACGCCGCAAAACCAACCGGCGGGCTTGATGGCTATTTTAAAATTTCCGCGCGCGGCAGCAGCGTGCGACAGGAAGTGGTGGCGGGGCTGACCACCTTCCTGGCGATGGTGTACTCGGTGATCGTGGTGCCGAGCATGCTGGGCAAAGCGGGCTTCCCGCCGGCGGCGGTGTTTGTCTCTACCTGCCTGGTGGCCGGGCTGGGCTCGCTGCTGATGGGGCTGTGGGCTAACCTGCCGATGGCCATCGGCTGTGCGATCTCATTGACCGCTTTCACCGCCTTCAGCCTGGTGCTGGGTCAGCACATCAGCATTCCGGTGGCGCTGGGCGCGGTGTTCGTGATGGGCGTGCTGTTTACCGTCATCTCGGTCACCGGCATCCGCGCCTGGATCCTGCGTAATCTGCCGATGGGCGTGGCGCACGGCACTGGCATCGGCATCGGTCTGTTCCTGCTGCTGATCGCCGCCAACGGCGTTGGCCTGGTGGTGAAAAACCCGCTGGATGGCCTGCCGGTGGCGCTCGGCGCCTTCACCTCTTTTCCGGTGGTGATGACGCTGGTCGGCCTGGCGGTGATCTTCGGCCTGGAGAAACTGCGCGTGCCCGGCGGCATTCTGCTGGTGATCATCGCCATTTCCATCATCGGCCTGATCGTTGACCCGGCGGTGAAATACCAGGGGCTGTTCGCCATGCCGAGCCTGGCGGACGCTGACGGCAAATCGTTGATCTTCAGCCTGGATATCATGGGCGCGTTGCAGCCGGTGGTGTTGCCGAGCGTGCTGGCGCTGGTGATGACTGCGGTGTTCGACGCCACCGGCACCATCCGCGCGGTGGCCGGGCAGGCCAACCTGCTGGATAAAGACGGGCAGATCATCAACGGCGGCAAGGCGCTGACCTCGGATTCCCTGAGCAGCATCTTCTCCGGCCTGGTGGGCGCCGCGCCCGCCGCGGTCTACATCGAGTCCGCTGCCGGCACCGCCGCGGGCGGCAAAACCGGCCTGACCGCCACCGTGGTCGGCATCCTGTTCCTGCTGATCCTGTTCCTGTCGCCGCTGGCCTATCTGGTGCCGGTCTACGCCACCGCGCCGGCGCTGATGTACGTCGGCCTGCTGATGCTGAGCAACGTCACCAAGCTGGACTTCAACGACTTCGTTGACGCGATGGCCGGCCTGCTGTGCGCGGTGTTCATCGTGCTGACCTGCAACATCGTGACCGGCATCATGCTGGGCTTCAGCTCGCTGGTCATCGGCCGCATCTTCTCCGGCGAATGGCGCAAGTTGAACATCGGCACCGTGCTGATCGCCGTGGCGCTGGTGGCGTTCTACGCCGGGGGCTGGGCGATTTAAGCCCCTTGGGTTTCCCTCGCCCGCCGGGCGGGGGAGCCTGTGACGGCAATTCCCTTCTTAAGATAAGTCTTCTTCTGCTCTGCACCGCGTTTTGAAAGGCACAACAAGCTTTAACGGCTGTAAAAAAAGTGATCTACTATCGGGACCAACGCAGGCCCTGAGCCGATGTCGTCTGAATCGTAGAGTCTAAGGAAAGCATGGAAATCTTTTTTACAATCCTCATTTTGATCCTGGTGGTCTCCCTGTCCGGGGTGGTGACGCGCATGTTGCCGTTCCAGGTGCCGCTGCCGCTGATGCAAATCGCCATCGGGGCCCTGTTGGCCTGGCCGCATTTCGGGCTGCACGTCGACTTTGATCCCGAACTGTTCCTGGTGCTGTTCATCCCGCCGCTGCTGTTCGCCGACGGCTGGAAAACGCCGACGCGCGAGTTCCTGCATCACGGGCGTGAAATTCTCGGCCTGGCGCTGGTGCTGGTGCTGATCACCGTGGTCGGCGTCGGTTATCTGATCTACGCCATGGTGCCGGGCATTCCGCTGGTGGCGGCCTTCGCGCTGGCGGCGGTGCTGTCGCCGACCGATGCCGTGGCGCTGTCCGGCATCGTCGGCAAAGGGCGGATTCCCAAGCCGATCATGGGCGTGCTCGAGGGCGAGGCGCTGATGAACGACGCGTCCGGCCTGGTATCGCTCAAGTTCGCCATCGCGGTGGCGATGGGCACCATGGTGTTCACCGTGGGCGGCGCGACCCTTGAATTCCTCAAAGTGGCGATCGGCGGCCTGTTGGCCGGCGTGGCGGTCACCTGGACCTACAGTAAATCGCTGCGGGTGATGAGCCGCTGGAGCGGCGACGATCCGGCGACCCAGATCGTGTTCCTGCTGCTGCTGCCGTTCGCTTCTTACCTGATTGCCGAACACATCGGCGTCTCCGGCATCCTGGCGGCGGTGGCGGCGGGGATGACCATCAGCCAATCCGGCGTGATCCGCAACGCGCCGCTGGCGATGCGTCTGCGCGCCAACAGCGTATGGGCGATGCTGGAGTTCGTGTTCAACGGCATGGTGTTCATCATGCTGGGCCTGCAGCTGCCGGGCATTCTTGAAACCTCCATCCTGCAGGCGGAGCTGGATCCGACCATCCAGACCTGGTATCTGTTCGCCGACGTGGCTACCATCTACGCCGCACTGCTGGTGCTGCGTTTCACCTGGCTGTGGGTGATGAAGAAGGCCAGTAACCGCTTTATGAAAAAGCGTCCGCTGCAGTTCGGCGATTACAGCACGCGTGAGCTGTGGGTGGCGTCGTTCGCCGGGGTGCGCGGGGCGATTACCCTGGCCGGCGTGCTGTCGATACCGCTGTTGCTGAGTGACGGCACCGCCTTCCCGGCGCGCTATCAGCTGGTGTTTATCGCCGCCGGGGTGATCCTGCTGTCGCTGATTGTCGGCGTGCTGGCGTTGCCGCTGCTGCTGCGCGGCGTGCAGGTGGCCGACAAGAGCGCCAGCAAGCACGAAGAGCGCATGGCGATCGCCATGGCGGCCGAGGTGGCGATCGAGAGCGTGAATAAAATGGAAGAGCGCCTGGTTGCCGATACCGAAGAGAACCTCGATCCGCAGGTGTTGAAAGAGGTCAGCTCGCGGGTAACGGGCATGCTGCGGCGGCGCATCGCGTCGAAAGACGATATCGAGAATGCGCTGGCGATGGAAAACCTCGAGCGGCGTTTCCGCCTGACGGCGCTGCGCGCCGAGCGCGGCGAGCTGTACCACCTGCGCGCCACGCAGAAAATCAGCAACGAGACGCTGCAAAAACTGCTGCACGATCTCGACCTGCTCGAAGCGCTGTTGATCGAACGCGAAGGGTAAACCCCAGAAGAGGAATAAACGTTTTTCCTCTTTATTTCTGTCCTGAAGGGCCGCCTGTGCGGCCCTTGTTTTTTGGCTACTTGAGCGGCGGCCAATAGTCGCGGCAGCAGGCGATCCAGGCCTGCGCGCTGTGCGACAGGTAGCTGCCCTGACGCCAGATCAGGCCGATTTTCCACTCCATGAGCGGCTCCAGCGGCAGCCAGACCAGGTTTTCCTTGTCCAGCCAGCGGCAAACCGGCTCCGGCAGCATGGCGATGCCCACGCCGGCCTGCACCATCGAGGCGAGGAAGTCCCATTGGCCGCTGCGCACCGCGATTTGCGGTTCAAAACCGGCCTGGCGAAACGCCTTCATCAGCATCTTGTAAAGCGCAAAGTCTTCGTTATAAATCAGGATCGGGCTGTCGGCCAATTCGGCGATATTGATGCGGGTGCGGTTGAGCCACTGCGGCGTGCGCGGCGCCACTACGCACATCGGATGGCCCAGCAGCGGCAGAAAGGTCAGCGGCTGTTCCGAATCGAAGGGTAACACCGTCATCGCCAGATCCAGTTCGCCGGACATCACCGCCTGTTCGACCGACAGCCCGCCCAGCTCGGAAATCTTCAATTCGATACCGGGGTAGGTTTGGCGAAAGCGGCGGATCAGATCGGCGATCTGCCTGCCCACCATTGGCGGAATGCCCAGCCGCAGCACGCCCTTTTTCACCGAGCTGATGTCTTCCAGCTCCGCCTCCAGTTGCCGGAATTCGTCGAGGATCGTCAGGCCGCGCTGATACACCGCCTGGCCGCTGTCGGTCAGGCGCAGCTTGCGGCCTTCGCGGATCAGCAGCGTGCACTCCAGCTCCTCCTCCAGATGCCGCAGCATCTTGCTGATGGTGGGCTGGGTGACGAACAGTTTTTCCGCGGCGCGGGTGAAGCTTTGCTGGCGCACCACTTCAACGAAGTAGCGCAGGGTGCGGACATCCACGTTAGGGTTCTCCTTGGGGACGCTACCGGCGGGAAACTATTCCCGGACGGCATGATGTCGATAATTTTAATTCATTTCAGGCGTGGTTTCCCGGCTGCGTATACTGTAGGCCGTTAATTTATTGTTTGAGGTCATCTTTCATGTCTCTGGCGTTACGCCGCGTTGCCCCCTCCCTGCTGACCCGCTTGCAGGTGCCGATTCAGGTGGCGTTGTATGCGGCGCTGTTCCTGATCGCCGATCGTCTGGTGCAACAATTCCACCTGCCGCTCCCCGCCAATATCGTCGGCATGTTGATGCTGCTGGCGCTAATCCTGCTGCGCATTCTGCCGCTGAGCTGGGTTAAGGCCGGCTCCCGCTGGCTGCTGGCGGAAATGCTGCTGTTTTTCGTGCCGGCGGTGGTGGCGGTGGTCAACTATGCCCAGCTGTTGATGGTCGAGGGCTGGAAGATCTTTTTGGTGATCGCGGTCAGCACCATGCTGACGTTGGGCGCCACCGGGCTGGTGGTGGACAGGGTGTATCGGCTGGAGATTTGGCTGCAGCGCCGGAAGCAGCGTCATGAATGATTTTATCCTTAGCCTGGCCTGTTTTCTGGCGACGCTGGCGCTGTACTTCGCCAATAAGAAGCTGTATCGCCGCCGGCGCACGCTGTTGCTGATGCCGCTGGTGCTGACGCCAATGATCCTGGTGCTGCTGCTGGTGGTCACCCACATCTCCTATCAGGACTATATTGGTGAAACTCACTGGCTGCTGTGGCTACTGGGGCCGGCAACCATCGCTTTCGCGGTGCCGGTGTATGAGAACCTGCATATCATCCGCCGCCACTGGCTGTCGCTGACCGCCGGCGTAACGACCGCGGTGCTGGTGGCGGTGTACAGTTCGGTGTGGCTGGCGCGCCTGCTGACGTTGCCGGAAGAGGTGCAGCGCAGCCTGGCGGTGCGGTCGATCACCACGCCGTTCGCGCTGGAGGCCGCCAAACAGATGGGCGGGCAGCCGGATCTGGTGGCGCTGTTCGTGGTGATCACCGGGGTGTTCGGCATGGCGGTGGGGGATATTTTGTTTTTGCGGCTGGCGGTGCGCAGCCGTCTGGCGAAGGGCGCCGGATTTGGCGCCTCGTCGCACGGTGCCGGCACCGCTCGCGCTTATGAGCTGGGGCCGCAGGAGGGCGTAGTGTCGAGTTTGGTGATGATGCTGGCCGGCATCATTACGGTCGTGGCCGCGCCATTGATCGGCCGGCTGATGTGGTAAGACCTCTCGGGGCGGGCTCTGCCGCCCCTTTTACGTTATCTGTCGTTGGGAACGGTGCCGTTGGTGGACGCCAGAAAAAACGAAGAAATTTTTCAGCATAATTTTTCTCATCGTTATAACAAAAAACGATAGATGCGCCGCAGGCAAAATCGCCGTCCATTTTAATTGGAAGTAAATTAATTAAAAAATAAATTATTATCATTAAAACAATAAAGTATAACTTATTGATATCGAGGGGCTCTTACCGTAAGTATTGTTGCACATTAACTGTGGTGAATAATACAAAATAATATTAATCCCTCCATAATTATATCGAGTTAATAAAAACGGAATACGCTCGTCATCCCTGAGTAATATCGGGGAAATAAAATGATCATTTATCCCCTTTCGCACATTTCGCCAAAAAAAATATCCTCTCCTATACTTCACACCTCAGCAAATTGAGGCACAGGGGGAACCTCTGGATTAACCATTTCATTCTTTCTTAGTTGGGGGAGACCCAGCTTTTCTACGGTTTTTTATTCTGACTTGAACTGTCGGACGGCCAGGCTTTGCCTAAATCCGGACGGACCCTTTCATTAACGTAATGAAAACGTGCTAGAGAATATTATGAACAAACAAACTGATGTGAAGAGTGGGGAATTCCGTACGGGTGCTCATATTTCGTTGGAAAAAGTCGAACTGCATGAAATTACCACCGCTCAGCGCGAGCTTTGGCTGAGCGCCAGCATGTCTGAAGGCTTGCCATTCAATATGTGGGGATACGGCACGATACAAGGGCCGTTGCAGATAGCCCTGCTGCGCCAGGCGATAGACGCGATCATTGAAGAAACGCCGGCGATGCAGGCCCATTTCACCGAACAAGACGGCGAGCTTTATCAATACCGTGCGGCGCGCAGTCATGACCCGCTTTCCGTGCATGACTTCAGCAGCCAGGAATACCCTGAGCTGGCGGCGCAGCGCTGGATGCGGCAAGATGCCGATCGCGTGATCTCCGCGCTGGATCAGGACCTGTTCGGTTTTGCCTTACTGACGTTGGCGCCGGGCAACTATATCCTCTACCGACGTTTTCACCACATGCTGGTAGATGGCCGCAGCGCCGAAGAGTTTATGCGTCGTATCGCGCTGTATTACAACGCATTAGCTGAGAAAAAAAACATTCCTGAATTCAGCAATTGCAGTTTTACCCGGCTCTATGAACACGACCTGCAGTACCGCGATTCTTCCCGCTTCGCCACCGATAAACAGTTCTGGCAAGGCTATACGCTCGCCGCGCCTTATAGCCTGACGCGTCAGGAGAAACTCGTCCCTTATTCGTCCATGCAAATCAGCAATCACACATTAAAAATAAATGAGATAGCGGCGATTGATCGGGGGGCGGAAAAAGCCGGCGTACATCGCGCTCATATATTGGCGGCGGCTGTCGCATTATGTTTCCATAGTATTACTGGTCAGACCTTATTGAATTTCAGCCTGCCGGTGACCGGTACGCGAGAGCGAAACAGTATTGGTATGACTGCGAATGTGGTGCCACTGATTTTAGCCATTAACCCTGAAAGTCGTCTGGCTGATTTTGCACAACAGGTCGCTGCGGAAATAGCCAAAGTGGTTCGTCGGCAATTATATCGCGGTGAGGATATTCGTCGCGATCGCAGCACCATGAGTTCATCCTGGTTTGGTCCCGCCATCAATATCGTTTCCTTCGATCATGGCGATCCGTTTTGGGGATGTAAGACACGTTGGTACTACGGTGGCAACATCGCCGTCAGCGATATGCAAATTCTGTTTTACGAAGATCAGCAGGCGCAAGAGTTGGACGTCATGTTTGCCGATGCGCCGCATGCCCATTCATTAAGCCAGCTTGAGAGTTTACAACGGCGTTTCCAATTTATTCTGCGGCTCCTCTCTGAACAACCTGAAGGCAGCATTGCCCAGGTGATGCAACAGATCTCTGCGCAGCCTGAAGCGGACGTCAGCGGCAGTTTCTATGATCTCCGTCGACTGCCGCCGGCCGCCGGCTTCATCCGCTGGGATCGCCCTGCTGCTGAGCTGGTGCGCCTCGCGACGTCACTCGGCCATCCTGCGGGGAATTGCCCGCTGAAAATCCTGTTGGCCGACCGGGCGCTGGGCGTTGGGCGCCTGGAAATGCTGCCTGACGCCGACAATGCGCCACCCGGTACGCTGCTCTGCGTCGACGATGCGGGTTGGAATATCGCCACGGCGGAAGGGGCGGTGCGGATCGGGGGCTGGTTCACCGCCGAAGGCGAGCTGACGGCGGGGGAAGCGCTGGCGCAGCTGCACGGTTTGACGGTGGGCGAGCCGTTACCGTTGCTTGATCCTTCGCAGGCGAAACGATTGGAGGAGCGACAGGCGGCCGGTGGGCATCATGCGGCCTTCTGGCAACCGCGATTGGCGCAGTTTGCCCCGGCGGCGTTCCCGGTGGCCTGGCAGCGCGAAGCCCGGCCGGCATGGCAGGCTACGGCCTGGCAACACGCGGGCAAGATCGAGGTTGAAGCGGTGTTGACCGGGCTGGCGCTGTATCTGGGATTGATGGGCGGCGAAAGTGATTTCCAACTTGGCTGGCTGAACGCGACGGACGACGTCATCGGCGAACCGGGCCAGGTTTGGACACTGCCGCTGCAGATCTCGCTGAATCCGACGCTGGGTTTCGCCGAGGCGCAGGTGCAGATGCGACGCGAATGGCAGCAGGCGCGCGCGCGTCGCGCCTACCATCCGGCATTGCTCGGCCTGGACACGCGTTCGCGCGCCTGGTCAACCGTCGTGACGCTATTGCGCCGCGACACCTCGCCGGGATTCGACGACAGTCAGGAGGGCGCAGCGGCGGTGAAACGCTCCGGCGCTCGGGCAGTGCTGCAAATCTGTGAAAGCAACGCCGCTTTCCGTTGGGTGTACGACAGCGCTGCGGTGGGGGACGAGCAGATGCTGCGTGCCGCGCAGCATCTGCTATTGCTGCTCCGGCAGGCCGCTGCGGCGCCGAATGCGCCGGTGCGAGGCGATCGTTTACTGAGCCAGGCGGAGCGAGAGCTATTGCTCAACGTGCGCAACCGCACGCACCGGGCTTTCCCGCAGGCGTCGAGCGTGTCGGCCCTGTTTGAAGCGCAGGCGCGGCGTACGCCGACGGTGCCGGCGCTGTCTCAGGGGGCGATGTCGCTGAGCTATGCGGAATTGAACGCGCGCGCCAACCGGCTGGCGCATTACCTGACGGCACGCGGCGTAGGGCCGGAAAGCCGCGTAGCGGTCTGCGCCGCGCGCAGCCCGGAGATGATCGTCGCACTGCTGGCGATCCTGAAAGCCGGCGGCGCCTATGTGCCGCTGGATCCGGCTTATCCCGCTGAGCGTCTGCACTATATCGTGCAGGACTGCGCGCCGGCGCTGCTGTTGGCGGATAGTACCGGCCGCGCCGCGCTGGGGGCGGTAGCAGCGCCGTTGTTGGCGCTGGAAGACGCGCTGCCAGAGCAGGATCACGACCTGCCGCCGCGCGCGCAGCCAGGCAGCCTGGCGTATGTGGTTTACACCTCGGGCTCGACCGGCAAACCGAAAGGGGTAATGGTGGAGCAGGCGCACCTGATCAACCTGATCATGTGGCACTGCGAAGCGACCGGTTTGCAGGCTGGTGAGCGAACGACCAGCATGGCGGGGTTGGGTTTTGACGCCAGCGTTTGGGAAATCTGGCCGACGTTGACGCAGGGGGCGACGCTGCTGCTGCCACCGGCAGAGGCGGCGGGCAATGGCGAAGCGCTGCTGCAATGGTGGCGCGGCAGCGGTGTGCAGGTCGGGTTTATGGTGACGCCGCTGGCTGAGATCGCACTGATGGGCGAGATGCCTGCCGATTTGCGGATGCTGCTGATCGGCGGCGACAGCATTCGCCGCTGGCCGCTGCCGGCGCCGCCTGGCGTAACCATTGTGAATAACTATGGGCCGACGGAGACGACCGTGGTAGCGACTTCGGGCGAGCCGGCGGTCGGTACGGCGATGCCGTCTATCGGCCGGCCTATCGCCAACGGCCGGGCGTACTTGCTGGATGACGATGGCCAGCCGGTGCCGCTGGGCGCCGTGGGTGAACTGTATATCGGCGGCGCGCAGGTGGCGCGCGGTTACCTGAACCAGCCGGCGCTGACGGCGGAGCGTTTCCTGGCCGATCCTTTCGCGCCGGGCGGCCGCATGTACCGCACCGGCGATCTGGCGCGCTATATGCCGGATGGCAGCCTGGAGTATCTGGGCCGCAACGATCTGCAGGTAAAAATTCGCGGCTTCCGCATTGAATGCGGTGAAATCGAGTCGCAGCTGGCTATGCATGCCGCCGTGCGCGACGCGGTGGTGGATGCGCTCACGGATGGCGAAGGCGACAAACGTCTGGTGGCCTGGGTCGTGCCGCAGCCGCAGCCGCAGCCGGAGGCGGAGCGTGAGGCGCTGGCGCAGACGTTGCGCCGGGCACTCGCTACAACGTTGCCGGATTATATGGTGCCGACGGCCTTTGTGTGGCTGGAGGCGCTGCCGCTGTCGCCGAACGGCAAACTGGATCGGCGCGCGTTGCCGGTACCGGCGCCGGATGCCTCCATGCGCGAAGCCTATGTCGAGCCACAGGGGGAAACCGAAACGCTGCTGGCTCAGATTTGGCAGGGGTTGCTGAGCGTTGAACGCGTGGGGCGTCACGACAACTTCTTCGAGTTGGGCGGCCATTCGCTGCTGGCGGTGAAGCTGATGGCGCAGCTGCGCCAGGCCGGGCTGTCGGCGAGCGTTCAGGCGCTGTTCTCCACGCCAACGCTGTCGGCTCTGGCGCAAACGCTGGTGTCGCAGCAGCGGATTCAGGTGCCGGAAAACGTGATTGCGCCGGGCTGCCGTGCAATCACGCCGCAGATGCTGCCGCTGGCCGATCTGACTCAGGCGGAGATCGATCAGATCGTCGACGGTGTGGAGGGGGGCATCGACAACGTACAGGATATCTACGCCCTTTCCCCGTTGCAGGAAGGGATCTTGTTCCACCACATGCTGGCGGAAGAGGGCGACCCCTACCTGCTGTCGGCACTGCTGCGTTTCGACAGCCGGGCGCGTTTCGATCGCTGGCTGGCGGCGATGCAGCAGGTGGTGGAGCGTCATGACATTTTGCGCACGGCCTTTGTCGGTGCGGGGCTGTCCGAACCGGTACAGGTTGTCTGGCGTCGGGCGCGTTTAGCGGTGATCGAGCTGGCGCTGGATCCGGCCGAGGGGCCGGTCGGCCGTCAGCTGGAAGCGCGCTTCGACCCCCGACGGATCCGGCAGGATCTGACGCGGGCACCGCTGCTGTATTACGTTATCGCCGAAGAGAGCGACGGCAGCTGGTACGTCTTGCAGCAGTGGCACCACCTGATTGGCGACCACTCGACGCTGGCGATGATGGGAGAAGAAGTCAACGCCATTCTGGCCGGGCGCGGCGATACGCTGGGCTGCGCGCAGCCGTTCCGCAATGCGGTGGCGCAAGCGCGTTTGGGGCTCAGCGAACAGGAACATGAGCGTTTCTTCCGCGGCATGCTGGCGGATATCGACGAACCGGTGCTGCCGTTCGGGCTCGGCAACGTACACGGCGACGGACAGTGCGCCAATACCGGCCGTCTGGCGCTGGCGCCTGCGCTGAATGCCGGCCTGCGTCGACAGGCGAAGCGATTGGGCGTCAGCCTGGCCAGCCTGTGTCATCTGGCCTGGGCGCAGGTGCTGGCGCGCACCAGCGGGCGTGATGCCGTGGTGTTCGGCACGGTGCTGCTGGGCCGCATGGAATCGGGCGAAGGCGCCGACCGGGCGCTGGGGCTATTCATCAATACGCTGCCGCTGCGGCTGGATATGGACGGGCGCAGCGTTGAGGCGTCGGTGCGGCAGGCGCATGCGCGCCTGAGCGGCTTGCTGGCGCATGAGCACGCCTCGCTGGCGTTGGCGCAGCGCTGCAGCGGCGTGAAAAGCGGTGCGCCGCTGTTCAGTGCGCTGCTGAACTACCGCCACAACGACGGGGAAGCCTTGGCACTGCCGGAAGGGGTCAGCCTGATCGGCGCGGACGAACGCACCAACTACCCGTTCGTGCTGTCGGTGGACGACGGCATGGATTCGCTGGCGTTGACGGCGCAGGTCATCGACCCCATTGAAGCCTCGCGGGTGTGCCGCTATATGCAACAGGCGTTGACCGCTCTGGTGAATGCGCTGGAACACACGCCGGAAATGCCGGTGCGTGAACTGTCGATTCTGCCGGACGACGAGTACGCCTTGCTGATCAATGGTTGGAACGCAACGGCACAGCCTTATCCGCAGGACGTTTGCCTGCATGGGCTATTTGAAGCGCAGGTGCGCCGCACGCCGGACGCCGTGGCGCTGGTTTGCGGCGACGCCGAACTGAGCTACGCCCAACTGAACGCGCAGGCCAATCGCCTGGCGCACGCGCTGATGCAGCGCGGCGTCGGGCCGGATTGCCGGGTGGCGGTGTGCGCCGAGCGCAGCCTGGCGATGGTGACGGCATTGTTCGGCATCCTCAAGGCCGGCGGCGCCTATGTGCCTCTGGATCCGGCTTATCCGGGCGAACGTCTGCAATATATCCTGCAGGACGCCGATCCGGTGCTGCTGCTGGCGGACGCCGCCGGCCGCGCGGCGCTGGGCGAACACGCGGTGCCGCTGCTGGCGCTGGATGAACCGTTGCCGGACGATCTGAACGCCGATAACCCGGCGCCGCGCGCGCAGCCCAATCATTTGGCCTACGTGATTTATACCTCCGGCTCGACCGGAAAACCGAAAGGCGCGATGAATGAGCATCGCGGCATCGTTAACCGCCTGATCTGGATGCAGCAGGCTTATGGGTTGACGCCGGCGGATACGGTGCTGCAGAAAACGCCGTTCGGCTTCGACGTCTCGGTGTGGGAATTCTTCTGGCCGTTGATGTATGGCGCGCGCCTGGTGATGGCGCGCCCGGAAGGCCACAAGGATCCGGAGTACCTGAGCCGCGCCATTGAACAGTATGGCGTGACAACGCTGCACTTTGTGCCGTCGATGCTGCAAAGCTTCCTGCTGTATGAAGGCGCGAGCCGCCGTTGTGGGCAGGTGGTGCGCGTCATGTGCAGCGGCGAGGCGCTGCCCGCCTCGCTGGTGGCGGAGTTCTACCGCCAGATGCCGCATGTCGAGTTGCATAACCTCTATGGTCCGACCGAAGCGGCGGTGGACGTGACCGCTTGGCACTGCACCCGCCAACCCGGGCTGGTGTCGGTGCCCATTGGGCGGCCGGTGGCCAATACGCGGATCTATCTGCTTGATGAACAAGGGCAGCCGGTGCCGCTGGGGGCGGTTGGCGAGCTGTATATTGGCGGCATCCAGGTAGCGCGCGGCTATTTCAACCGGCCTGAACTGACGGCGGAGCGCTTCCTGGCCGATCCGTTCGATGCCGGCCACGGCGGCCGCATGTACCGCACCGGCGACGTGGCCCGCTACCTGCCGGACGGCAATATCGAGTATCTGGGCCGCAACGATCAGCAGGTGAAGATCCGCGGTTTCCGTATCGAATGCGGCGAGATAGAGGCGGCGCTGGCCGCGCATCCGCAGGTGCGCGAAGCCGTGGTGGATGCGCGCGGCGGCGACGGCGGTGAGAAACGCCTGATCGCCTGGGTGGTGCCGCAGCCAGGTGCCGATGAGGCGTCGCTGGCGGAGGTGCTGCGCCGGCATTTGGCCGACAAACTGCCGGATTACATGGTGCCGGCCGCTTGCGTGCTGCTGGAGGCGCTGCCGCTGTCACCAAACGGCAAGCTCGATCGCCGCGCATTGCCCGACCCGTCGGGCGAGGCCTATCGTCGTGAAGCCTACGAGGCGCCGCTGGGGGACGTCGAGCAGCGTCTGGCTGCGCTGTGGGAAGAACTGCTGGGCGTGGATCAGGTTGGCCGCAACGACAGCTTCTTCGCCCTGGGCGGCCATTCGTTGTTGGCGGTGCGTTTGGCCAACCGCCTGCAGCAAAGCGGGTTGCCGCTGTCGCTGCAGGCGCTGTTCGCCAACCCGGTCCTGCAGGCGCTGGCGCGCCAGATCACGCAGGCGGAAAGCCTGCCGCCGATTCTGCCTGCGCCGCGCGATGCGGCCTTACCGCTGTCGTTCGCTCAGCAGCGCCTGTGGTTCCTGACCCAACTGGACGGCATGAGCGAAATTTACCACATGCCGCTGGCGCTGCGGTTGCGTGGGCCGCTGAATCTGGCCGCCTGGCAGAGCAGCCTCGACGCGCTTTATGCGCGCCACGACGCGTTGCGCACCGTCTTTATCAGCCGCGACGGCCAGCCGCAGGCGCTCATTTTGCCGATCGCCGGTTTGCCGCTGACAATCCACGATCTGCGCGGCGTCGCGGATGCGCAGGCGCGCGCCGCCATGCTGATACGGGAAGAGGCTGCGGCGCCCTTTGATCTGGCCGGGGGCCCGCTGTTGCGCGCCAGCCTTATCCGGCTGAGCGACGAGGAACAGCTGTTCGCGTTGACCTGCCACCACATCATTTCCGATGGTTGGTCGAACGGCATATTGCTGCGGGAGCTGGGTGCGTTGTATGGCGCGTTGTGTCGCGGCGAACCATCGCCGCTGCCGCCGCTGGCGTTGCAATACGCGGATTACGCCCACTGGCAGCGGCAATGGCTGCAGCCGGCGCGCTTGTCGAAGCAGGCCGATTATTGGCGCCAGACGTTGGGCGATGCGCCAGCGCTGTTGACGCTGCCGACCGACCGTCCGCGCCCGGCGGTGCAGTCATTCGCCGGGGATCGGGTGGCCGTCTCGCTCGATGCCGAACTGACTGCAGCGCTGAGGCAATTCAGCCTGCGTCAGGGATGCACGCTGTTCATCACGCTGTTGACGGCGTGGAGCGTCGTGCTGTCCCGTTTGTCGGGGCAGCGCGATCTGGTGATCGGCACGCCGGAGGCCAACCGTCGCCGGCTGGAAACGGAACCGATGATTGGCTTCTTCGTCAGCACCTTGGCGCTGCGCATCGATCTGTCCGACGATCCGGATTTGTCGACGTTGGCGCTGCGCGTGCGCGATACGCTGCTGGCGGCGCGCGATCATGGCGATCTGCCTTTCGAGCAGGTGGTTGAACAGGTGAACCCGCCGCGTCATCGTGGCCATACTCCGTTGTTCCAGGTGATGCTGAGCTGGCAGGACGGTTCGGTGCACGACATCGGCCTGCCGGGGCTGCAGGCGGAAGCGATCGATGCCGGCTATGCCGCGGCGAAATATGACATGACGCTGGATCTGACCGAGATCGGCGAAGAGATCGCCGGTTCGCTGTATTACGCCACGGCGCTGTTCGATCGTGAAACCGCCGAGCGCTACGGGATCTATCTGCGCCAGGTGTTGCAGAGCATCGCGTTGGCGGCGCCGCAGCCGGTTTCGCAGCTTGCGCTGTTGCCGCAGAACGAACGGCAGCGGTTGTTGCATGGCTGGAACCGGACGCCGGACGAACCGCAGGCGGATCTCTGCCCGCACCATCACCTGGAGCGGCTGGCGCTGCGCACGCCAGAGGCGATCGCCGCGGTGTGCGGAGAAGAACGCCTCAGCTATCGGGCGCTCAATGAACGAGCCAACGCGTTGGCGCAGGTGTTGATCGCGCGCGGCGTCGGGCCCGATCGTCTGGTGGCGCTGTGTGCGGAGCGCAGCACGCCGATGCTGGTCGGGTTGCTGGCGATCCTGAAAGCGGGCGGCGCTTATGTGCCGCTCGATCCGGCTTATACCGGCGAACGCCTGGAGTACATTTTACACGATGCCCGGCCGGTGTTGCTGCTGGCCGACGCCGCAGGGCGTTCGGCGCTGAGCGGGGCCGATGTGCCGACGATGGCGCTGGAGGAAGACTGGGGCACCGAGGCCGCCAATCCGCAGGTTGCGGGGCTGACGGCGGCCAATCTGGCCTATGTGATCTATACCTCCGGATCGACCGGTAAGCCGAAAGGCGTGATGGTGGAACACCGTCAGGTTGAGCGCCTGTTTACCGCGACCGACGCCGGGTTCGGCTTTGACGCCGGGGATGTCTGGTGTCTGTTCCACTCGTTCGCCTTCGATTTCTCGGTATGGGAAATCTGGGGCGCGTGGCGCCACGGCGGCCGGTTGGTGATCGTGCCGCAGGAAACGGCGCGCTCCGCCCCCGCGTTCTATCAGCTGGTTTGTCACCAGGGCGTGACGGTGCTGAATCAGACGCCAAGCGCCTTTAAAGCGTTCATTCAGGCTCAGGACGACACGCCGCATCGGCTGCGCTACATCGTCTTCGGCGGCGAAATGCTGAATCCGGCCGATCTGGCGCCGTGGTATGCCCGTAATCGGCCGGACGCGCCGCGGTTAATCAATATGTACGGCATAACGGAAACGACGGTGCACGTCACCTACCGGGAAATGTCTCCGGCGGACATCACCGGCAGCGGCAGCCCGATCGGCCGGCGCATCCCGGATCTGCGCCTGTATCTGCTTGACGAACACGGTCAGCCGGTGGCGCAGGGCGCAGTGGGTGAGCTGTATGTCGGCGGGCTGGGCGTGGCGCGCGGCTACCTGAATCGGCCGGAGCTGAATGCGCAACGTTTCCTCGACGATCCTTTCGTGGCGGGAGAACGGATGTATCGCGCCGGCGATCTGGCGCGCTATCTGCCGAACGGTGAGCTGGAGTACCTGGGGCGCAACGACCAGCAGGTGAAAATTCGCGGTTTCCGCATTGAGTGCGGTGAGGTGGAGGCGGCGCTGCTGGACCATCCTGAGGTCCGCAGCGTGGCGGTTGACGCCTGGCAGGACAACGGCGGCGACAAACGTTTGGTGGCCTGGGCGGTGCCGGGCGAAGGGGGAGATCGGGAAACGCTGGCGCTGCGGCTGCGCCAGCATCTGGCCGGCCGTCTGCCGGACTATATGGTGCCGACGGCCTTTGTGTGGCTGGACGCGTTGCCGCTGACCACCAACGGCAAACTGGACAAACGCGCGCTGCCGGCGCCTGAGCTGGGGGCCGCCGCGCGCGCTGTTTATGAAGCGCCGGCCAATGAACGAGAACGCCTGCTGGCGTCCATCTGGCGTCAGTTGCTGAATGTTGAACGCGTAGGTCGTCATGATGATTTCTTCGCTCTGGGCGGACATTCGCTGCTGGCGGTACAGTTGGCCAATCGGGTACAGCAGGCCGGCTGGCGGCTGCCGCTGTCGGCGCTGTTCGCTGCGCCGGTGTTGCAGGCGCTGGCGCAGTGGCTGGAACGGGAGGGGGCGGCGCAGCCGACGGCCATCGTGCCGACCCCACGTCACGACGCATTGCCGTTGTCGTTTGCCCAGCAGCGGCTGTGGTTCCTGAGCCAAATGGGCGGGATCGGCGAGACTTACCATATCCCTCTGGCGTTGCGCCTTGACGGCGACCTGGATGCGCCGGCGTTCCAACGCAGCCTCGACGCGCTGTATGCCCGCCACGAAGCCTTGCGCAGCGTGTTTGTTTGCCAGGATGGGCAACCTCAGGTGCGGATCTTGCCGGAGGCGGCCATGCCGCTGGCGCATCACGACTTGCGCGGCGAGCGTCATGCGGAGCAACGTTTGCACGCGCTAGCCGAAACGGCGATGAAAGCGCCGTTCGATCTGGAAAGGGGGCCGCTGGTGCGGGCTTGCTTACTGCAAGTGAGCGAGCGGCGGCATCTGTTCCTGCTGACCTGCCACCATATCGTTTCCGACGGCTGGTCTACCGGGATCCTGATGCGGGAGTTGAGCGCATTGTATGGCGCCTTCCAACGCGGTGAACCGTCTCCGCTGCCGCCGCTGGCGGTGCACTATGTCGATTATGCCGTTTGGCAGCGCCAGTGGCTGACGCAGGAACGGTTGGCCGAGCAGGCGGCGTTCTGGCGCCAGACGCTGGGCGATGCGCCGGCGCTGCTGACGCTGCCGACCGATCGGCCGCGTCCGGCGATGCAGTCGTTCGCCGGCGGTGAGGTGCCTCTGGTTATCGACGCGGCGCTCACCGACGCGCTGCGGCGGTTGAGCCGCCAATACGGCGGCACGCTGTTCATGACGGTGCTGGCCGCCTGGAGTTTGGTGTTGTCCCGCATGGCCGGCCAACCGCAGGTGGTGATTGGCACCCCGGAGGCCAACCGCAGCAGTCTGGAAATCGAACCGCTGGCCGGCTTCTTCGTTAGCACGCTGGCGATGCATGTCGATCTGCGCGGTGAGCCGACGCTGAAAATCTTGCTCGAACGCGTGCGCGAGACGGTATTGGCGGCGCGGGAAAACGGCGATCTGCCGTTTGAACAGGTGGTGGAGGTGGTCAATCCGCCGCGCCAGCTGGACGCGACGCCGCTGTTCCAGGTGATGCTGGCCTGGCAGGACGGCTCGGTGCGCGATATCGCATTGCCGGGCCTGCAAACGACGGATGCCGGGCTGAGCTATGACGTCGCGAAATTCGACATGACGCTCGAGTTGGCGGAAAGCGGCAGCGGCATTGTCGGCTCGTTGAACTACGCCAGCGCCTTGTTCGATCGCGACACGGCGGTGCGCTTCGGCGCGTATCTGCAGCAGGCGCTGCGAGCGATGGCGGCGGATCTTGACCAGCCGGCGGCGCGCGTCGATCTGCTGCCTGCGGCCGAACGCCAGCTGCTGCTGCACGAGTGGAACCGCACCGAGCGGGCGTATCCGGCCCAGGCGTGCGTGCATCAACTGTTCGACGAGCAGGCGCGGCGCACGCCGCAGGCGACGGCGTTGGTCGATGGCGAGCAGCTTATCTGCTACGCGCAGTTGGCGGAGCACGCCAATCGGCTGGCCTGGCGCCTGATTAAGGCGGGCGTGGAGCCCGGCCAGCGCGTGGCGGTCCGGTTTGAGCGCAGCGCCGCCCTGGTGATCGCCCAATTGGCGATCCTTAAGGCCGGTGCTGCCTATGTGCCGGTTGATCCGCAGCTGCCGGCCGGCCGCCAGAACTGGATCATCGCCGACAGCGGTGCAGTACTGTTGCTGAATGGCGGCGAGGACGACGCGCAGATCGGCGTCGGCGTCGCTCGTCTGCCTCAAAGCGATGACGCGGACCTGCCGTCCGATGCGCCGATATTGGCGAACAACAGTCTGGATCTGGCCTACATCATGTACACCTCCGGCTCAACCGGTAAGCCGAAAGGCGTGATGGTGCCGCATCAGGGGATCAACCGACTGGTGATCAATAATGGTTATGCGGAGTTCAGCGACTCGGATCGTATCGCTTTCGCCATCAACCCGGCGTTCGATCCGGCGACGCTGGAAGTTTGGGGAGCCTTGCTGAACGGCGCCGCGCTGGTGGTAGTGCCGCCGGCGGTCTTGCTGGACGCCTCGGCGTTCGCCGATTTGCTGACGCGCCAGGCGATTACGGTGCTGGTGCTACCAACCTCGCTGTTCAATCAGCATGCGCATAGCATTCCCGCGACGTTAGCGGGGCTGAAATACCTGATCAGCGGCGGCGAAGCGGCGGATCCTCATGCCTATACCCGGGTGCTGAAGGAGGGGGGCCGGGTGCAGCTGATCAACGGATACGGCCCGACGGAAGCCACCACTGCCGCTACCTCGGCGCGCATCACCGTGGCGGCGGGGCGGCACCGTTTGCCGATTGGCCGGCCGATCGGTAATACGCGGGTGTATCTGCTGGACGAACATCGCCAGCCGGTGCCGCTGGGCGCGATCGGCGAGCTGTATATCGGCGGCGTGGGCGTGGCGCTGGGTTACCTTAATCGCGAAGACCTCACGGCCGAGCGTTTCCTGGCGGATCCGTTTAACGAGGGAGGCCGCATGTATCGCACCGGCGATTTAGCGCGCTATCTGCCGGACGGCAACCTCGATTACTGCGGACGCAACGATCAGCAGGTGAAGATCCGCGGCTTCCGCATCGAGTGCAGCGAGATTGAAGTCCTGCTGGAAACGCACCCGGCGGTGCGCGAAGCGGTGGTTGACGTGCGCGGTGCGCATCCTGCGTTGATCGCCTGGATCGTGCCGCAAGCCGAGGCCGAGGGCCGCGATCTGACCGACGAGCTGCGGCGGCATTTGGCGGCGCAGCTGCCGGACTACATGGTGCCGGCGGCCTGTCTGATGCTTACCGACTTGCCGTTGACCCCGAATGGTAAAGTGGATCGCCGCGCGTTGCCGACGCCACAGGCCGGCGATTTTGCGCGCGTGGGCCATGAAGCGCCTCAGGGCGACACGGAAACCCTGTTGGCGGCGATCTGGGGCGAATTGCTCGGTCTGCCGAATGTCGGCCGACATGACAATTTCTTCGAGTTGGGCGGGCATTCGCTGCTGGCGGTGAAACTGATCGCGGAGCTGCGTCGCTACGGCCTGACGGCGAACGTGCAAACGCTGTTTACCGCCCCGACGCTGGCCTCGCTGGCGGAGGCGCTGGAGGCGCGCTGCGAAATCGAGATCCCCGAGAACCTGCTGCGGCCGGATAGCGCGCGCATCACGCCTGAGTTGCTGCCGCTGGCCTCGCTGAACCAGGTTGAGATCGACAGCATCGTGGCGCGCGTGCCGGGCGGGGTGGCCAACGTGCAGGATATCTATGCGTTGTCGCCGTTGCAGGAGGGGATTCTGTTCCACCACCTGTTGGCGGAACGGGGCGATCCGTACCTGCTGTCTACGCTGTTGCGCTTTGAGAACCGCGAGCGTCTGGAGCGTTGGCGGGCCGCGATGCAACAGGTGATCGATCGCCACGATATTCTGCGCACGGCGTTCATCAGTGAGGCGATCCGCGAGCCGGTACAGGTCGTTTGGCGCGCCGCCGCGCTGCCGTGGACTGAGCTGACGCTCGATCCGGCGCAGGGGGCGATTGGCGATCAACTGCTGGCGCGCTTCGATCCGCAGCATGCGCGTCTGGATCTCAGCCGTGCGCCGCTGCTGAACGTCGTGGTGGCGCAAGATAGCGATGGCAGTTGGTGGATGCTGCAACAATGGCATCATCTGGTGGGGGATCATTCCACGGCGGCATTGATCGAAGAAGAGATCGCCACGATCCTCGCCGGCAAAGGCGCCGAGCTGGGCGCCGCGCCGCCGTTCCGCAATGCGGTGGCGCAGGCGCGTTTGAGCGTCAGCGCGCAAGAACATGAAACCTTCTTCCGCGCCATGCTGGCGGACATCGAAGAGCCGGTGCTGCCGTTCGGGCTCGGCAACGTGCGCGGCGATGGCAAGGGCGTCACCACGGCGCACCAGCCTATCGACAAGGCGCTGAACGAACGTCTGCGGCATCAGGCCAAACGGTTGGGCGTGAGCCTGGCCAGCCTGTGCCATTTGGCCTGGGCGCAGGTCTTGGCCCGCACCAGCGGCCACGACCGCGTGGTGTTCGGTACCGTGCTGCTGGGACGCATGCAGGCGGGGGAAGGCGCCGAGCGAGCGATGGGGCTGTTTATCAATACCTTGCCGCTGCGCCTCGACATCGGCGATGACGATGTGGCGACGGCGGCGCGCCAGGCCCACGCGCGGCTGAGCGGGTTGCTGCAGCATGAGCACGCGCCGCTGGCGCTGGCGCAGCGCTGCAGCGGCGTGGCGGCGGGGATGCCGCTGTTCAGCGCGTTGCTCAACTATCGCCACAACAACGGCAGCGAGCTGGTGTTGCCGGAAGGCATGACGCTGTTGAGCGCGCAGGAGCGCACCAACTATCCGTTCGTCCTGTCGGTGGAAGACGGCGGCGACTCTCTGGGGCTGACGGCGCAGGTCAGCGAACCGGTGCCGGCGGCGAGGATCTGCGGCTATATGCAACAGGCGCTGGCCTCATTGGCGCAGGCGTTGGAAAGCCAGCCGACCCTGCCGGCGAGCGAGCTGGAGATCCTGCCGCCGTCTGAGCGCCGGCTGCTGCTGGAGGAATGGAATCAGACGACGGCGCCTTATCCGGCAGAGCTTTGCGTGCATCAGCTGTTTGAACGCCAGGCGCAGCGTGCGCCGCAGGCTGTCGCGATCGTGCAAGGCGACCGTCGGATCGGCTATGCGGCGTTGAATGCCCAGGCTAACCGGCTGGCGCATGCTCTGATCGCCCACGGCATTCAACCGGGCGAGCGCGTGGCGACGCGTCTGACGCGCAGCATCGATCTGGTGGCGACGCAGCTGGCGATCTTCAAGGCCGGCGCGGTGTATGTACCTATCGACCCGCAGCTGCCGGCGGCGCGTCAGCAGTGGATCCTGGAGGACAGCGGCGCGCGCCTTATCGTCGGTGAAGCGACGGACGGGGATACCTTGCCGCTGCTGCGGCCGGCAATCTCCGGCGGTGACGAGAACGACCCGGCGCTGTCGCTGTCGAGCGCTGAGGTGGCATACATCATGTACACGTCCGGCTCCACAGGGCTGCCTAAAGGTGTGATGACGCCGCACCAGGGCATCACTCGGTTGGTGATCAACAACCGTTATGCGGCGTTCGATGCGACCGAACGGGTGGCTTATGCCGCTAACCCGGCCTTCGACGCCGCGACGATGGAGGTGTGGGCGGCGCTGTTGAACGGCGGCGAACTGGTGGTGATCCCGGCGGAAACCGTGATGGATGCGGCGCGCTTGAGCGCCGCATTGACGCAGCATCGCGTGACGACGCTGTTCCTGACGACCGCGTTGTTCAATCAGTATGTGTACAGCATGGGCGCGACGCTCGCCCAGCTGCGCTATCTGATCTGCGGTGGGGAAAAGGAGGAGCCGAGCGCCTTCGAACGCCTGCTGCAGGAAGCGGGGCCGGTACAGCTGATCCATGCCTATGGGCCGACGGAAGCGACGACCTTCGCCACGACGGCGGCGATTGCCGAGGTGCAAGGCGCCATGCGTTTGCCGATCGGTAAACCGATCGGCAACACCCGCGCCTATGTGCTGGATGCGCGCGGCCGACCGGCGCCGCTGGGCGTGATTGGCGAGCTGTATATCGGCGGCGTCGGCGTGGCGCTGGGGTACCTCAACCGGCCGGAACTGACCGCGGAACGTTTCCTGAACGATCCGTTTAACCCGGGCGGGCGCATGTATCGTACCGGCGATCTGGTGCGTTACCGGGCGGACGGCAACCTCGAGTATCAGCGACGCAACGATCGTCAGGTGAAAATTCGCGGCTTCCGTATCGAGATGGGAGAGATAGAGGCGCGCCTGGCGGCGCACCCGGCGGTGAACGAAGCGGTGGTCGATGTCTGCTGCGTCGGTGCGGATACGCGGTTGATCGCCTGGATCAGCGTGCGTGAGAATGTGGCGAGCGACGGGTTGGCCGGTGAGCTGCGTCAGCACCTGGCGGCGCAGCTGCCGGACTATATGCTACCTGCGGCCTTTGTCTGGCTGGCGGCGATGCCGCTGACGCCAAACGGCAAGATTGATCGGCGGGCTCTGCCGGCGCCGGAGATGGCCGCCGCCGCAGGCGAAGCCTACGAAGCGCCGCGCGGCGATACCGAGACGCTGTTGGCGCAGGCGTGGGCGGAGTTGCTGGGGCTGCCGCAGATCGGCAGACACGACAACTTCTTCGAACTGGGCGGCCATTCGCTGCTGGCGGTCCGTCAGGCCAGCCTGGCGCAGCAGTGGGGGATCGCACTGCAGGTGCAGGCGATCTTTGACCACCCGGTGCTGGCGGATCTGGCGGCGCATGTCGAGCAGCGCACGGGCGGACAGCCGCTCAGGGCATTGCCGGCGCGCCGCAGCGGCCAGCGCCCGCCGGTCTTCTTCATGCCGACCGGTTATGGCGATCACTCCTATGTTTATGAGATAGCCAAAGAGATCGATGCGGACTTCCCGATTTATGCCGTGCCGTGGCCAGAGATGACCGACACGCCGCCGGCAACGATGGAGGCGGTGGCGGAGATCGTTGCCGGCGTCATCCGGCAGGTGCAAGCCAGCGGGCCGTATCACCTGTTCGGTTACTCTTCGGGCGGGATCTTGACCTACATGGTGGCGGAACGGCTGCAGGCGGAGGGGGAAGAGGTGGCGCTGGTGGGCCTGCTCGACACCCTGCGGCCGCAGCAGGCGATGCGCGATGCGACACAGCTATTCCTCAGTTGGCTGGAGGTGGAACATCCGACGCTGGAGGCGCCGCTGTTCTCCCGCCTGCAGCCGCTGTCGGTGGAGGAGGCGTTGGCGGTGCTGCACGGCCAGGGCATCAGCACTTTCCTCGACGATCCGCTGAAGGAAGCCGCGTTATGGCGCAAGCGTTATCACTATGCGACCCTGGTCGGCGCCAGCGTCATCCGGCCGCTCGGCCTTAATCTGCACCTGTTTAAAGCGGTGGAGGAGATGCCCGGCTTGCTGAACGACGATCTGGAAGCCTACTGGCAGCGCATCAAGCCGGCGGGTTACAACCGCCGCGACGGCTCGGCACTCGGCTGGGAGGGGCATTTGCCGGCGTCGGCGGTGACGGTCAACCTGGTTGATGGCGATCATGTCACCATGATGTCGGAAGCCGTGAACCGGCGCGGCTTAGGGGAGCGCATCAGCGCCGTGCTGAATTCGCTCGTCCGACGCTGACCGCGTTGCTTGTCAATGAAGCCCTCGCAGGAGGGCTTTTTTTTACCCGTTGGCGGCTGTTTTGACGAGTTCCACCACCAGCGGTGAAAGCTCGCCGCGCAGCGCGGCGCGTTCCGACTGGAACAGCGTGGCGACGTAAAAACGCCGGCCCGGCAGTTCGATGGCGCGCACGTCGCCTTCGCTGTCGTGGCCGCTGATGATCAGCGGGAAGCGCTCAAGATCGGCGACGAATTCCGGATTCACGCCGAAGTTGCAGTGGTAGCCTTCATGGGTGTTCAGGCTGCCGTAGGCCTGTGCGACGCGGGTGTCGGGCTGAAAAACGATGTCGCCGGTTTTTTCCACCAGCGAGCAACTCAGCGGGGCGATCACCAGCCGGCCACCGCTGTCGGTTTCCGCATGGCCGGCGTCGTGCCAGCCCATCACGTTGCGGGCGTATTCGACGATGGCGTATTGAAAACCACCGCAGGAGCCGAGGAACGGCACGTCGTTTTCCCGCGCATGACGGATCGCCATAAAGGCGCCGTCGTCGTAACGATACGGGCTGCCTGGCACCACCCAGATGGCGTCGAAATTTTGCAGCGTTTCGGGGGAGATCAAGGTTTCGGTCGGTAGCCACTGGGGCTGCACGTCAATATCGAGATGGGCGGCGGTGAGCTGGAGCGCCACGGGGATGGCCTGATGGGCCACGGCTTGCGGGTTGTAATCACCGACCAGAGCAATGCGAACTTGAGCTTTCATCATTTCCGTTCCTGTGCGGGTAAAGAAGGAGATTACAGGAAAGTAGAGTGTCGAGCCGCCGTTTTTTTAAAGGTGGCGCACAAAAAAGCCCGGCATTGGCCGGGCTGAAAAAAAAGGTCAGTACAGCGAGGGCGCACCAGCCGGTCGGGTTTTGAAACGGCGGTGCAGCCACATGTATTGCTCCGGCGCTCGCATGATCTCTTTCTCGATCACTTTGTTCATGTAAGCCGCCGCCGCCTGTTCGTCGCTGAGTGGATAGTCTTCCAGGGCCGGCTGGATCAGCAGGTCGTAGCCGCGGCCGCCTTCGCGGCGGATCAGCACTACCGGCACCAGCGCCGGGTTGGCCATGCGCGCCAGCATAAAGGTGCCGCTGGTGGTAGCGGCCTGATCGACGGCGAACAGCGGGGCGAATACGCTGCCGCGCGGGCCGTAGTCCTGATCCGGCGCGAACCATACCGCCTCGCCGCGCTTGAGCGCGTGCACCATGCCACGCAGATCTTTGCGGTCGATCATCGCCTTGTTGGAACGCATGCGGCCTTTGGTCTGCGCCCACTCCATCGCTTTATTGTTGTGCGGACGGTACATCGCCATCATCGGCTGGCACAGGCCCATTGCCCGGCCGCCCAGCTCCAGCGACATGAAGTGCACGCCGATCACCAGCACGCCGCGATCGTCGCGCTGCGCCATTTTGAGGTGGTTGATGCCGGAGACGTTGAACCAACGTTTGACGCGTTTATCCGACCAGAACCAGGCCATGCCGGTTTCCAACAGGCCCATGCCGAGCGATTCGAAGTTGCCCACCACCTTGCGCTCGCGCTGCGCTTCGTCCATCTCGGGGAAACACAGCTCGAGGTTGCGACGAGTGATGGTGACGCGGCGTTTGAGAAATCGCATCGAGGTACGCCCCATCCACACTCCCAGCCGATTGAGCAACGGGTAGGGGAGCTGGACCAGCAGGAACAGCAGGGCGAGGCCGAACCAGGTTAACCAGTAGCGCGGGTGCAGCAAGGCCAGTTGAAATGCTTTGGCTGATTTCATAGAAACTCTTTTTATACGTTAAAAGGGGCAGCAAGCTGTAACGCATATAAAGGTTCCACTCGATAGCGATACGACTACTCAGACACCCAGGTACGGCCAGGGTTTAGTCGGAATTCCATAATTGACTAAACATTTACATTCGAAGGGCGGTTTGCGCTGCTATCAGGCTTCGGAGGGATAGCTGTTGGCCAGCGGAGGCGGCTCTAGGAACGTGTATGTTAACACAGGGTACGGGGTGTGGCGGAAGAGGGGCATGCGAATATTCTCATTCGCGTTGCCCCTGTGTTGACGATTGGCGACGGTTTACAGGCTGGGGAGGATGATGGCGGCGAAAATAGCGACGATCACCAGCCACTTCAGCAGGTAGTAACCACGGCGGTTGCGCGCTTTCAGGCGTTGGCCGGCATCGCGCACTGCGTTGACGTACTTGAAGATGCGGTTGATGCCGCCGGTGCGGTCCTGATCGTCGTTCGGCGAGCTGGCTGCCGACATCAGCGTGGCGCCGACCCAGTGGTTGACCGCCTGCGCCCAGCGCCATTTCATCGGCCGTTCGACGTCGCAAAACAGAATGATGCGCGTCTGATCGGTGGCGTTCTGCGCCCAGTGCACGTAGGTTTCATCAAAGATCACCGCCTCGCCGTCACGCCAACTGTGCTGCTCGCCATCGACCTCGATGAAGCAGCGATCGTCGTTGGGCGTCATCAGCCCCAGATGGTAGCGCACCGAGCCGGCGTAAGGATCGCGGTGTTTACCTAAATGGCTGCCGGGCGGCAGCTCGGCGAACATCGCGGCCTTGACCGACGGGATGCGGTTGAGCAGCTCGACGGTTTTCGGGCACAGCGTTTGCGCCGAAGGGTGGCTGTCGCTGTACCACTTCAGATAAAAACGTTTCCAGCCGCGCTTGAAGAAGGTGTTGAATCCGGCGTCGTTGTGCGACTGCGCCTTTTTGATGTGATCCTGCAAGCGCACCGCTTCCTCGCGGATCACCTGCCAGTTGTCGGTCAGCGTCTGCAGCTCCGGGAAGCCTTTTTCGTCGAAATAGGGCTGTTTGGCGGGCAAACGGGAGAAGCCGGTCATAAACATGTTGATCGGCCCCATAAAGGTGGAGTGATCGAACAGTTGGCGGGTAAGCTTTTGTTTCTCTTTGCCGCGGGAGTGTGCGTAGAGGAAGCTGATGATAAAAATGCCGATAATGATCGCGGCAACCATAGAATCCATCCCTGTTGGTGCTTGTTAAAAATTCGTACAAATTATAGTTTTGTGACAGGAAAAATTTAACTTTTTCGTGCGCTTTCCCCCGCTCATACTGCTTGGTGGCATAAAAAATCAATAAAACCGTTGGTAATAAAATTTTGTATCGATTTTTTTGGTTTTAGTCCTATTCTTAAATCGTTCAAGGGGCATTTCATGCCATCTTGTTTCATGACGAATGGCACGTATCTGAGAAAAGAGGGACTTATGAAGAAATCAATCATTGCCTTGTCTGCACTGCTGCTCGCTTCCCCGGTGTTCGCTGCTGAAACTGCGACCGACACCGCCGCTCACGCCAGCAACGAGGTCGTCGCTGAGGCGCATAAAGGGGCGGATACCGCCAAAGAAAAGCTGCACCAGTCTCAGGACAAGGGTGAAGAGCTGAAGCTGAAAGCCAAGCACGCCGCCGAAGGCAAGAGCGACAGCGTCGGCAGCAAAGTGAGCGAAGGCTCGCAAAAGGCCTGGCACTCCACCAAACAGGGTACGGAGAAGGCTTGGGACAAGACCAAGCAAGGGGCGGAAAGCCTCAAGAACAAAGCGACCGAATAAGGTCTCCGCTTTTTACCCCAAGGGCCGCGTTGCGGCCTTTTTTATTGCCCGCAAACCAGAACCTATGCCCCCGCTTTGTCGCCCCGAGTAAAACGTGAGAGTATTCTTCATCGATTGGCGACTCAATCGTAAGCAAGGAGGAAGCTCTATGAGATCCCACTGGGTAAGGCGTTTATTGACACCCTCACCAACCTGGACAGGCAGAGCATCGGTTATCTTGGGTCTGCTGGTGTTTGGGGTGTTGAGCGGGCTGGATAGCCTGGGTGTGGAGTTGGACGGGTGGAAGCGCTCCGTGATGGTCGCGGCCGTGGCGGGTATTTGCTATTTCATTGCCGGATATATTGATAAGCGCATTCCGCGCAAAGCCCCGCCAATGTAGGCATAAATCAGACAAAGAAAAAGGCGCTTATCAAATGAGATAAAGCGCCTTTTCAACACGTTAACTGACTAGTATCAGTTCATGCCGTATTTTTTCAGCTTCTTGCGCAGCGTGCCGCGGTTGATGCCCATCATCAGGGCTGCGCGGGTTTGGTTGCCACGGGTGTATTGCATCACCATGTCCAACAGTGGCTGTTCAACTTCAGCCAGTACCAGCTCATACAGGTCATTTACGTCTTGACCGTTCAGTTGAGCAAAATAGTTCTTCAGTGCTTGTTTAACCGAGTCACGCAGAGGCTTTTGAGTCACCTGATCTTGTGAGTTAACGGTAGAAACGGTCAGTACGTCAGAATTTACGCGTTGTTCGAACATAGTTCTGTCAGCTCTTTTTTTACGCTAAGATTTTCGAAATATGCCTCCAACGCCTCCAGCTGTTCGCTGGCATCCTCTATGGCGTTGAATGTGCGCCGAAACTGGTCATTCGGAGCGTGTTCCTGGAGATACCAGGACACGTGCTTACGAGCAATCCGGAATCCCTTGCCTTGGCCATAAAAGCCGTGCAATTCCCGAATGTGCCCAATCAACAAGCGCTTCACCTCGCCAAGCGGCAGCGGCGGCAGCAACTCCCCAGTGTCCAGATAATGCTGGATTTCCCGGAAGATCCAGGGTCTCCCCTGAGCAGCGCGGCCTATCATCAGGGCATCGGCCCCGGTGTAGTCGAGCACTGCTCTGGCTTTATGCGGGTCAGTAATATCCCCATTCGCGATAATCGGAATGGAAACACTCTGCTTAACTGCCCGAATGCTGTCGTATTCCGCGTTGCCGTTAAACAGACAGGCGCGGGTTCGGCCGTGAATCGTCAGGGCCTGAATACCACAGTCTTCGGCCAGTTGGGCAATCTCTACACAGTTACGATGCTCTGGCGCCCAGCCGGTGCGAATCTTCAGCGTTACCGGCACATCCACTGCGTCAACCACCGCGTGGAGGATCCGTTTAACCAGATCCGGGTACTGCAACAAAGCGGACCCGGCAAGCTTCCGGTTCACTTTTTTGGCCGGGCATCCCATATTGATGTCGATGATCTGCGCGCCGCTGGCCACGTTGATACGCGCGGCGGCGGCCATATCATCAGGATCGCATCCGGCAATCTGCACGGAGCGGATCCCTGGTTCATCGCTATGCACCATACGCAGACGCGACTTATCCGTCCGCCACACCTCCGGGTTGGAGGAGAGCATTTCGGATACAGCCATCCCAGCACCCATTGCATGACAGAGGGTTCTGAACGGGCGATCTGTAATACCGGCCATCGGGGCCGCAATCAGGCAATTAGTAAGCTGGTGGTGTCCAATGCGCATAGACAAAGAGTGACCATACTGTGTCCGCAAGGGCGCGTATATTACGCATTTTTGCGTCGAGATGAAAGGCCAAACTTTAACCAATTGGCCCTGTATTAGGGCGAAAAATGCGCTACGCGGCGATTCATAAAAATATTATATATATTTTACAATGAGTTGACGAAAAGTGCTTATTTTGTGTGCGGCAAAATATTCGCCTTTGTGCAGAATATTATCTGCATTCGCCCGCTATTTTTGCTGGTATAGCCTGCCTGGAAGGCGCATTGTCAGGGCGATCCGTCGTTGAACGGCAAAAAATTGCATAAAATTTTGTCTCGTCCGTCTGGCGATCGCCGGACAAAAAAAATCCACCGGCGCAGGGTCGGTGGATGAGGGGGCAATAGACCGTGACGCTTACTTGCGGCGGCCGGTGATACGGCACCACTCTTCGCGCTCGGCGACCGGATCGAGCGTGAACTTCTCTTCGTAGGCTTCCGCTACGCTGCTCGCCTGGCTGGCCAGCACGCCGGACAGCCCCAGATGACCGCCGGCCTTCGGCAGGCAACCAATCAGCGGCGCCAGCTCGCGCAGCGGGCCGGCGAGGATGTTGGCGACCACCACGTCCGCCAGCAGGTCCGCCGGCTGGTCTTTCGGCAGATACAGCTCCAGACGCTCTGAAACGCCGTTACGCTGTGCGTTATCGCGGCTGGCCTGAATGGCCTGGGGATCGATGTCGATGCCGATAGCGCGCGCCGCACCCAGCTTCAGCGCGGCGATTGCCAGGATGCCGGAACCGCAGCCGAAGTCGATGACGGTTTTGCCCGCCAAATCGAGGCCGTCCAGCCACTGCAGACACAGCGCGGTGGTCGGGTGGGTGCCGGTGCCGAACGCCAGGCCCGGATCGAGCATCACGTTAACCGCGTCGGGATCGGGAACGTCGCGCCAGCTCGGGCAGATCCACAAGCGCTCACCGAAGCGCATCGGGTGGAAGTTGTCCATCCACTCGCGCTCCCAGTCCTTGTCTTCCAGCTGTTCTATCTTGTGGCGGAAACCGGTGCCCAGCAGCGGGTGCTGTTCCAGCATCGCCACCACCTCGGCCATATCGGTTTCGGCGTCGTACAGGCCGATCACGTCGGTATCGCCCCACAGCAGGGTTTCACCCGGCAGCGGTTCGAACACCGGGTTGTCGTGGGTGTCCTGGAAGGTCACCGACACGGCGCCGCTTTCCACCAGCGCGTCGCTCAGGTCTTCCGCCTGGCTGCCGGTGGTGTTCAGTTTGAGTTGGATCCAAGGCATAGCAATTCTCTTTAAGAGGGGAATGATGACGCCGCCCGGCGCTTTTCGCCGACGACGTTACCGAGATAAAACGCCAACAGGCTGAGCAACAGCGAAGGCACGATAGGATGCAGCCCCGCCGGTTGCAGGTTGAAGCTGGCCAATAGCGTATAGCATACCGCACCCGACACCATTGAGCTAAGCGCTCCCTGAGCATTGGCGCGTTCCCAATACAGGCCCAGCACCAGCGGCCACAGGAAGACCGCCTCCAACCCGCCGAAAGCCAGCAGGTTGAGCCAGATGATCATCTCTGGCGGCCGCCAGGCCGCCAGCAGCACCAGCAGACCGAGGATCAGCGTGGTCAGGCTGGAGAAGCGCTTGATCAACCGCTCGTTGTGGATCTGCTGTGGGCGTACGCCCAGATAGAGATCCTTGATGATGGTGGCGGAGGATTGCAGCAGCTGGGCGTTGATGGTCGACATGATCGCCGCCATCGGCGCCGCCAAAAAGATCCCGGCGGCGTACGGCGGCAGCACGGTGATCATCAGCGTCGGGATCACCTGATCGGGGATCTTGAGGTCCGGCAAGACCGCGCGGCCGAGCGCGCCGGCCAGGTGCATGCCGAACATCAGCACCGCCACCACCACGGTGCCGAGCAGAATGCCGCGATGCACCGCCTTGCTGTCTTTGTAAGAGATGCAGCGCACGGCGGTGTGCGGCAGGCCGATCACCCCGAAGCACACCAGGATCCAGAACGACGCCATAAACGGCAGGCTGAGGATTTGATCGCCGCCCTGCGGCGACACTAGCGCCGGATCGATCTGCTGCAGCTTGTCCACCGCGCTGTGCAACCCACCGGCGGCGTGGATCACCGCCACCAGCAGCAGTACGGTGCCGAGTAGCATCACCAGCCCCTGCATGGCGTCGTTCAGCACGCTGGCGCGGAAGCCGCCGAAGGCGGTGTACAGCGCGATGCTGATGCCGAAGATCAGCAGGCCGGTGTCGTAGGGAATGCCGGCGGCGGTCTCCAGCAGGCGGGCGCCACCGATAAACTGCACCGTCATGGCGCCGAGGAACGCCACCAGCAGACTGAGGCTGGCCAGCCACACCAGCAGGCGGCTTTGGTAGCGGCCATACAGCATGTCATTGAGGGTGATGGCGTTGTAGCGCCGCGCCAGGATGGCGAATTTCTTGCCCAGCACGCCGAGCGACAGCCACACCGCCGGTAGCTGGATCATCGCCAGCAACACCCAGCCCAGGCCGTATTTATAGGCGGCGCCGGGGCCGCCGATAAACGAACTGGCGCTGATGTAGGTGGCGGTCAAGGTCATCGCCAGCACAAAGCCGCCCATCGAGCGGTTGCCGAGAAAGTATTCGCTGAGGAAATTCCCGCTCTGGCGGCGGCTGTAGGCATACACCGACAGGCCGAATACCAGCAACAGGTAGGCGACCAGCGGCAGGATCACTTCAGTTTGCATCGCTGTCCTCCAGCGAAATGTCGCGGAACACCGTGCGCACCATCAGCCAGCACAGGCCGGTGAACAGCAGCGGGACCAGCAGGCAGGCCATTTCGAACCAGTGCGGCAGGCCGGTGACGCCGATGGCGCTGTCCGGCAGGTAGGCCGCCAGCCCCCAGGCCAGGAGGTAGAGCAGCGTCAGCCCCAGCGCCCAGCGCGCTTCGCGGTGCGCCTGAATAAAGCGTTTGTCCATCCGTGTCTCCCATAGGTTTACGGTGATGGATTCATCAAAGGTAGGGAATTTTACGGCATGACGGCGTTTTGCCAAGCCGTTACTGGCGCAGCGCCAAAGAAAAAGGCCGGTGATTAACCGGCCTTTCGTCAGACGATGCTGCGTGGCTGCCTTAGGTTTCCTGCAGACCCAGCTTCTTCTCCAGATAGTGGATGTTGGTGCCACCGTGCTGGAAGTTTTCGTCGTTCATGATCTTCTGCTGCAGCTCAACGTTGGTTTTGATGCCGTCGATGATCAGTTCAGCCAAGGCGTTTTTCATGCGGGCAATCGCCACGTCACGGTTTTCGCCGAAGGTGATCAGTTTGCCGATCATGGAGTCATAGTACGGCGGTACGGTATAACCGGCGTAGATATGAGATTCCCAACGCACGCCGAAACCGCCTGGCGCGTGGAAGCGGGTGATCTTGCCCGGGCTCGGCAGGAAGGTGTTCGGATCTTCGGCGTTGATGCGGCATTCTACCGCGTGGCCGTGGATCTTCACTTCTTCCTGTTTGATCGACAGCGGCTGACCGGCAGCGATGCGCAGCTGCTCTTTGATCAGATCCACGCCGGTGATCATTTCGGTAACCGGGTGTTCTACCTGAATACGGGTGTTCATTTCGATGAAATAGAACTCGCCGTTTTCATACAGGAACTCGAAGGTGCCCGCACCGCGGTAGCCGATTTCCACACAGGCTTTCGAGCAGCGCTCGCCGATGTAGCGGCGCATTTCGCTGGTGATGCCCGGCGCCGGCGCTTCTTCGACCACTTTCTGGTGGCGGCGCTGCATGGAGCAGTCGCGCTCGGCCAGATAGATGGCGTTGCCCTGGCCGTCGGCCAATACCTGAATCTCGATGTGGCGCGGATTCTCCAGGTATTTTTCCATGTACACCATGTCGTTGTTGAAAGCCGCTTTGGCTTCCGCTTTCGTCATGTTGATGGACTGCTCAAGGTCTTTGTCGCTGCGCACGACGCGCATGCCGCGACCGCCGCCGCCGCCGGAGGCCTTGATGATCACCGGATAACCGATGCGCTTGGCGAAGGCACGGTTTTTATCCATGTCGTCGGTCAGCGGGCCGTCGGAGCCCGGTACGCAGGGCACGCCGGCTTTTTTCATGGCGTTGATCGCGGAAACCTTGTCGCCCATCAGGCGGATGGTTTCGGCTCTCGGGCCGATGAAGATGAAGCCGGAGCGTTCAACCTGCTCGGCGAAGTCGGCGTTCTCCGACAGGAAGCCGTAGCCCGGGTGGATCGCCACGGCGCCGGTGATTTCCGCCGCCGAGATGATGGCCGGGATGTTCAGGTAGCTTTTTACCGATGGCGCAGGACCGATGCAGACGGTCTCGTCGGCCAGCAGAACGTGTTTCAGATCGCGGTCGGCCGCGGAGTGAACCGCAACGGTCTTGATGCCCAATTCTTTACAGGCACGCAGTATGCGAAGCGCGATCTCGCCGCGGTTGGCGATAACAATTTTATCAAGCATGGGGGCGCCTCGTTATTCGATGACGACCAGCGGCTCGTCATATTCGACCGGCTGGCCGTTTTCCACCAGGATGGCTTTCACGACGCCGGACTTGTCCGCTTCGATCTGGTTCATCATTTTCATGGCTTCAACGATGCACAGGGTATCGCCGGCGTTCACTTTCTGGCCCACTTCCACGAAGGCTTTCGCGTCCGGGCTTGGGGTGCGGTAGAAGGTGCCTACCATTGGGGAACGAACGACATGGCCACTCACGGCCGCCGGTGCTGCAGGGGTTTCTGCCGCAGGCGCGGTGGCAACGGCGGTAGCCAGGGCTGGCTGCTGCTGTGCCGGCATCGCGTAGGCCTGCTGCATGACGGGATAAGCCTGCGCCGGTGCGGCACGGCTGATGCGAACCGATTCTTCGCCTTCAGAGATTTCCAGTTCAGAAATACCTGATTCTTCAACCAGTTCGATCAGTTTCTTGATTTTACGAATATCCATGAGTGTGATTCCGTACTCTTTTTGTGGAGCAATTAGTGGGTTTTCGACAGACGGTTAACCGCTGCCTGTAAAGCGAAAGCGTAGCCATCCGCGCCGAGGCCGCAAATCACGCCTACCGCTACGTCTGAGAGATAAGAGTGATGGCGGAAAGGTTCGCGGGCGTGCACGTTGGACAGGTGGATCTCGATGAACGGGATCTGCACCGCCAGCAACGCATCGCGCAGCGCCACGCTGGTATGCGTGAACGCCGCCGGGTTTATCAGAATGAAATCGGTGTTGCCGCGCGCCTGATGAATGCGATCGATCAGCTGATGCTCGGCGTTGGATTGCAGATGGCTCAGGGTAATATCCAATGCGGATGCCTGGTTTTCCAATCCGTTAACAATCTCTGTCAGCGTCGTGCTGCCGTACTTCTCCGGCTCACGCGTCCCCAGCAGATTGAGATTGGGGCCGTTCAGAAGCAAAATGTGAAACTTATCCGCCATTGTGCTGGTATCTCCGGCAATAAAACCATCATCGTAGAAAATAACCCGATGTTACCGATTTGTCACCTGTTAAGGGGCAAATTCACCCTGAGAACAGAAACAAGGTCGGGCATTATAACGATATCGTAGCAATTCGCAGCTAAATACTGGTCTTATCAGCGAAGATATTCAACCCCAAATCGAGGAACTGGGGGATCCGTGACAGGAATATGAGCGCTGGAACACAGAAAAAGTTCCCGCCGGCGGCGCGCGTTTTTCAGCGGCAATCCCGCGCGCCGCCGCGCGATTCAGCGCCACCAGGCGCGGAATTTCTTGTAACGCAGGCCCAACAGCGCCACCGCCAACAGCGCGTAAATGAACGGCTGGGGGGAAAACGTTTTGACCGACCACAGATAGTGGATGGGCGCGAGGATCGCCGCCAGATAGACGAAGTTGTGCAACGTTTGCCATTTGGCGCCCAGTTTGCGCATCGCCCACAGCGTCGAGGTGGCCGCCAGCGCCAGCAGGATCAACCAGGTGAGGATGCCGAGCGTCAGATACGGGCGGTTCACCAGCTCGCTGCCCAGCAGGCCGAGATTGCTCAGCCCCAGTTCTAGCGTAGAGTAGCTTATCAGGTGCAACGTGCCCCAGGCAAAGCACCACAGCCCGACCAGGCGGCGGCAGCGGATCAGCAGCGGCTGCCGGGCGTAGCGCGCCAGCGGGGCGATAGCCAGCGTGGCCAGCAGCAGTTTCAGCGTCATCCTGCCGGTAAAATGCTGAATGTCCTTGGACGGATCGGCGCTGAACCAGCCCTGATCCACCGCCAACACCAGCCAGAGAAAGGGCAAAAACGCCGCCAGATGCAGGGCGGCTTTCAGCCATTTGATATGAACAGGCGTCAGGCGCACTTAGAAATTCTCCCGTAGATCCATGCCGCGATACAGCGACGCTACCTGATCGGCATAGCCGTTGAACAGCAACGTCGGCTGCCGTTTGACGTCGAGAATGCCGCCGGAGCCGATAAAGCGCTCGGTGGCCTGCGACCAGCGCGGATGATCGACGTGCGGATTCACGTTGGCGTAAAAACCGTACTCGTTCGGCGCGGATTGGTTCCAGGTGGTCGGCGGCTGATCGCGCACCAAACGGATATGCACGATCGATTTGATGCCTTTGAAGCCGTATTTCCACGGCGTGATCAGCCGCAGCGGCGCGCCGTTTTGCGGCGGCAGGGTTTTGCCGTACACGCCGACGGTCAGCAGCGCCAGCGGATGCATCGCCTCGTCCAACCGCAGCCCTTCGACATAGGGATATTTCAGGCCGCCGCCGATAAAGCGATCTTTCTGGCCGGGCATCTGTTCCGGATCGTACAGCGTCTGGAAGGCCACGTAGCGCGCGTTGCTGTTCGGTTCGGCCAGCTTGAGCAGCTTGCCCAGTTCGAAACCGATCCACGGCACCACCATCGACCAGGCCTCGACACAGCGCATGCGGTAAATGCGCTGTTCCAGCGGGAAACGCTTCATCAGATCGTCGATGTCCAGCGTGATCGGCTTCGCCACCTCGCCGTCGATGCGCACTTTCCAACCTTCGGTCTTGAGCCCGCCGGCGTTGGCGGCCGGATCGGCTTTGTCGAGGCCGAATTCATAGAAGTTGTTGTAGCCGGTGACCTTGTCTTCCGGCGTCATTGCCAGCTGCGCCTGCCAGGCGGCCGGTTTGCTGAATTCCAGCGCTTTGCCCGGCGGCGCCTTGGGGCGATCGTTGCCCTTGAACCACGACAGCAGGTCCGCCTGCGCGCCGGTAGGCAGCGCCAGCGTGGCGGCGGTGATGCCGAGCGCCTGCAGCACCTTGCGCCGCTGGTGGAACACGCTCTCCGGCGTGACGTCGGCCTCGGTTAATTTCGGGTGTTTGTTCATGCTTATGCTCTCCGCGACTGATGCCCGCCGTCCGCGGGCGGCTGACGGGTCTTCATGAAATAAGCATGGCGCTAAAGTCGGCCGGAAGCGAGGGGGCGCGGGAAAATATGAAATTTCGCAGATGCGGGCGAACCCCCCGTTGCCGGGGGGAGAAGGTCAGCGGATTTTCACCAGGGTGCGGCCGGTGATTTGGTTGTTCAGCAGCGCGGCGGCGGTGGCCGGCGCCTGCTCGAGGGCGATTTCATGCGTGGCCTGCTGATAGAAGCTGTCCGGCAGAATGCCGGCCAGCCGTTCCCAGGCGGTTTGGCGGCGGTGCAGCGGCGTATGCACCGAATCCACGCCCTGCAGGCGCACGTTGCGCAGAATGAACGGCATCACGGTGGTCGGCAGTTGATAACCGCCCGCCAGGCCGCAGGCGGCGACGGTGCCGTTATAGTTCATCTGCGCCAGCACCCGCGCCAGCAGTTTGTCGCCGACGGTGTCCACCGCGCCGGCCCACAGCTGTTTCTCCAGCGGACGCGGCGTGTCGATATAGCCATCGCGCGACATGACCTCTTTGGCGCCGAGTGCTTTCAGGTACTCGGTATTGCTGTCGCGGCCGCTGATGGCGGTCACCCGGTAACCCAGCGCCGCCAGCAGGGCGATGGCGGTGCTGCCCACGCCGCCGCTGGCGCCGGTGACCAGGATATCGCCGTCGTCCGGGTGTACGCCGCCTTCTTCCAGCGCCATCACGCACAGCATGGCGGTAAAGCCGGCGGTGCCGATGATCATCGCCTTGCGCTCATCCAGGCCGTTCGGCAGCGGCACCAGCCACTCACCGGAGACGCGCGCCTGCTCGGCCAGGCCGCCCCAATGGTGTTCGCCCACGCCCCAACCGGTGAGCACCACGCTTTGCCCCTCTTTGAAGCGATCGTCGCGGCTGTGGCGCACGGTGCCGGCGAAGTCGATGCCCGGCACCATCGGGAAGTTGCGCACGATCTTGCCTTTGCCGGTGATCGCCAGCGCATCTTTATAGTTCAGGCTTGACCAGTTGATGTCGACGGTGACATCGCCTTCCGGCAACCGATCGCTGCCGATATCTTTGATATGAGCCAGAGTTTGGTCGTCTTGTTGTTCCAATAACAGTGCACGCATGTCACTCTTCCTCTCGTTTACACTTTTCTATCAATGGCTGAATCACATTTATTTGACTATATGCATAATAAGCGGCCCAAGTCCTGATAAAGGACAAAAACGGCGCTTGCAGGTTTAATTCCTCGGCAAGGCTTGTTAGGGTTGGACGGCCCCTTTTAGCTAAAGGGTGAACACTCACTTAACCATAGCGGACAAGGCACAGGGATGCGATTTACCACCAAACTCTCTGCATTGATCACTCTGTTGGTCGCGCTGGCGATGTTTTTGATGCTGATGGGATGCTCATACAGCTTCTTTTACGTTACCCAGGATCGCCAGGAGCGCCGCTTTGATTCGCTGGTCACCTCTCTCGATCAAGCCATGTTGCAGGAATCGCCGCGCGATCAGGAGAAATGGTTGCCGATTGTCATGCGTCCGCTCGGCATTGTGTCGATCCGCGTAGAGGCCGGTACCAGCAAGCTCCTCGACTATAAATTGCCGACGCTGAAAAAAGAGCCCTGGGATGCGCTGAACGGCTATCGTCAGGTCTCGCGAACTCTGTTGCAGCACCCGGGCAGTACGCTGCACATCACCTACCTCGATCCCTTCGCCAGCGACGTGCGCACGCTGCAATCCACCGCCGCCGTCACGCTGTCGATCGTCGTCATGGTGGTGGTTTTGCTGTTCAGCCTGCGCTGGCTGCGTGAGCAGGCCGACGGCGAAGATCGTCTGGAACGCCGTGCGCGGCGCATTCTGAACGGCGAGCGTGAAAACGTCATGCAGGGCGACGTGCGTGAGTGGCCAGCCAACGTCAGCGGCGCGCTCGACCGCCTGCTGGCCGATCTGGCGGAAGCGCGGGAAGAGCGCAGCCGGGTCGATACGCTGATCCGCGCCTTCGCCGCGCAGGATGCCAAAACCGGGCTGAATAATCGCCTGTTTTTCGATAATCAATTGACCACTCAGTTGGAAGATGAAGGCTCGCACGGCATCGTGATGATGGTGCGGCTGCCCGACTTCGAGACCCTGCGCGAGACGCACGGCAGCATGGCGGTGCAAGAGCTGATGTATTCGCTGGTCAACCTGCTGTCTACCTTCGTGATGCGCTACCCGTCGGCGCTGCTGGCGCGCTACTTCCACAGCGATTTTACCGTGCTGTTGCCGCATCGAACCCTGAAGGAAGCCGACGGCATCGCTTCACAGCTGGTCAACGCCATCGATGCCTTGCCTTCCACGGCGCTGATCGATCGCGAGGCCTTCCTGCACATCGGCATCGTGGCGTACCGCAGCGGTCAAACCACCGAGCAGGTAATCGACTATGCGGAGCAGGCGACGCGCCACGCTACGCTGCAGGGCGAAAACGGGTGGTATGTGTACGACAGCCAGGTGCCGGAAAAGGGGCGCGGCAGCGTCAAGTGGCGCACGCTGCTGGAACAGGTGCTGGCGCGCGGCGGCCCGCGGCTGTATCAGAAACCGGCGGTGACCGTGGAAGGCGAGGTGCACCATCGTGAGATCATGAGCCGGATCTATGACGGCACCCAGGAATTGCTGCCGGCGGAATATATGCCGCTGGTGCAGCAGTTGGGGTTGGCGGAGAGTTACGATCGCCAACAGGTGAGCCGCATCATTCCCTTGTTGGCGCAGTGGCCCGAGGAAACGCTGGCGTTTCCGCTGTGCGTGGACTCGATTTTGCAGCGCTCTTTCCAGCGCTGGCTGCGCGATACGCTGTTGCAATGCGAAAAAAGCCAACGTCGGCGAATTCTGATTGAACTTGCGGAGGCAGATGTGTGTCAACATATCGACCGTTTGCGTCCGGTGCTGAGGCTGTTGTCAGGGCTGGGCTGCCGTCTCGCGGTGTCCAAAGCGGGTTTAACCGTGGTCAGTACGTCCTATATCAAGTCGCTGCAGGTGGAGATCGTCAAGCTCCACCCGGGGCTGGTGCGGAGCATTGATAAGCGGGACGAAAACCAGCTGTTCGTGCAGAGCCTGACCGGCGCCTGCGCGGGCACGCGTGCTCAGGTGTTCGCCGCCAGCGTACGTACGCGCAACGAGTGGCAGACGCTGAAAGAGCGGGGGATCCACGGCGGGCAGGGCGACTTTTTCGCATCGCCGGAACCTATCGACGCGGGGCGTAAAAAATATTCACGTCGTTATCGTGTTTAAGCTGATTGCCGGACAAAAATTGACGTAGAATGAGCGCCGGATCCATCTGGGCCATGTCACCCGTCATTTTGGAGTTTTCTCCAATCTGCCTGCGACAACGACGCCTATTTGAGATAGGCTCTTGTCAGCTTTTATCTGGTTGGCGTTGGTAGGTGCTTACCATCGGCGGCAATCAGGGAATATGTTAGATTTTATGAGCTGTGTTACGCCGTTTCGTGCGTTGACAGGGTGGTAAACTGAGCCTTTGTTCAGGGAATTCAGGCCTCATCCAATTTCCGTGCATTCGAGCAGAAACAATACAGACTATTTTTCACCGAAGTAGAACGTTTTTGCGCCTTGTCGCTGCTTCGTGTGGTTGGTAAAGTAGGCGGATTTTATTTTCCGCCCCCAGCTTGCAGGATTATCCTTTCGTTATGTTTAAGAAATTTCGTGGCATGTTTTCCAACGACTTGTCCATCGACTTGGGTACCGCCAATACCCTGATTTATGTTAAAGGGCAAGGCATCGTACTGAATGAACCTTCGGTGGTTGCCATTCGTCAGGATCGTGCCGGCTCCCCAAAGAGCGTCGCGGCCGTCGGTCATGACGCCAAACAGATGCTGGGCCGCACCCCCGGCAACATCGCGGCTATTCGCCCGATGAAAGACGGCGTGATCGCCGATTTCTTCGTGACTGAAAAAATGCTGCAGCACTTTATCAAACAGGTTCACAGCAACAGCTTTATGCGCCCAAGCCCGCGCGTGCTGGTCTGTGTGCCGGTCGGCGCGACCCAGGTTGAACGCCGCGCTATCCGCGAGTCCGCCCAAGGGGCCGGCGCGCGTGAAGTGTTCCTGATTGAAGAGCCGATGGCGGCGGCGATCGGCGCAGGTCTGCCGGTCTCCGAAGCGACCGGCTCCATGGTGGTGGATATCGGTGGCGGTACCACTGAAGTGGCGGTGATCTCGCTGAACGGCGTGGTGTACTCTTCTTCCGTACGCATCGGCGGCGACCGTTTCGATGAAGCCATCATCAATTATGTGCGCCGCAACTACGGCTCGCTGATCGGCGAAGCCACCGCAGAGCGCATCAAGCACGAAATCGGTTCTGCCTATCCGGGCGACGAAGTGCGCGAAATCGAAGTGCGCGGCCGTAACCTGGCTGAAGGCGTACCGCGCGGCTTTACCCTGAACTCCAATGAAATCCTCGAAGCCCTGCAAGAGCCGCTGACCGGTATCGTCAGCGCGGTGATGGTTGCGCTGGAGCAGTGCCCGCCAGAATTGGCCTCCGACATTTCCGAACGCGGCATGGTATTGACCGGCGGCGGCGCGCTGCTGCGCAACCTCGATCGCCTGCTGATGGAAGAAACCGGCATTCCGGTCGTGGTGGCGGAAGATCCGCTGACCTGCGTGGCGCGCGGTGGCGGCAAGGCGTTGGAAATGATCGACATGCACGGCGGCGATTTGTTCAGCGAAGAATAGTCAGCCCCAGGAAGGAGGAATCGTATCGGATGAATGCGCACAGCGAAAATCGGGTACGGTTCCTCTTTCTGTTGTCGAGGAACTCGCATAATTTATGAAGCCGATTTTTAGCAGGGGGCCTTCCCTGCAACTGCGACTTTTTTTGGCGGTGATTGCGGCCATTGGCCTGATCGTTGCCGACAGCCGGCTCGGCACGTTCGTGAAGATACGCAACTACATGGACACCGCAGTCAGCCCTTTCTATTTTCTGGCCAACGGGCCACGTAAAGTTTTGGACAGCGTGTCAGAGACGCTGGCCACCCGCCAACAGCTGGAGCTGGAAAACCGCGCTCTGCGGCAGGAACTGCTGCTGAAAAACAGCGATATTCTTCTTCTTGGCCAATTCAAGCAGGAAAACGCCCGCTTGCGCGAGCTGCTGGGTTCTCCGCTGCGCCAGGACGAACACAAGATGGTCACCCAGGTGATCTCCACCGGCTCCGATCCTTACAGCGATCAGGTCGTTATCGACAAAGGGTCGGACAACGGCGTCTATGAAGGCCAGCCGGTGATCAGCGACAAGGGCGTGGTTGGCCAGGTGGTGGCGGTGGCGAAAGTCACCAGCCGCGTGCTGCTGATCTGCGACGCCTCGCACGCGCTGCCGATTCAGGTGCTGCGTAACGATATTCGAGTGATCGCCGCGGGCAGCGGCTGCGCCGACGATCTGCAACTGGAGCATCTGCCGAACAACACCGATATCCGCGTTGGCGACGTGCTGGTGACCTCCGGCCTCGGCGGCCGCTTCCCGGAAGGCTATCCGGTGGCGGTCGTTTCCTCGGTCAAGGTCGACAATCAGCGCGCTTACACCGTGATTCAGGCGCGGCCGACCGCCGGTCTGCAGCGCTTGCGCTACCTGCTGCTGCTGTGGGGCGCCGATCGCAACGGCGACATGCCGCTACCGCCGGACGAAGTGCACCGCGTCGCCAATGAGCGCCTGATGCAGATGATGCCGCAGGTGCTGCCGCCTGCCGGTTCCGTTGGGCCGCAGCTGCCCGCACCGGCCACCGGCGTGGCGCCGCAACCCGCCGGCGCTACGCCATCGGCTCAGCCTGCCGCGGCGGGAGTGGTGCAATGAACAGTTACCGCAGCCACGGGCGCTGGATCATCTGGCTGTCGTTCCTGGTGGCGTTGGTGCTGCAAATCATGCCGTGGCCGGAGCAGATCTACATGTTCCGGCCTTCCTGGCTGGTGCTGATCCTGATCTACTGGGTGATGGCCTTGCCGCATCGTGTCAACGTCGGTACCGGCTTCGTGCTGGGGTTGATCATGGATCTGATCCTCGGCTCTACGCTGGGCGTACGCGCGCTGGCGCTGGGCATCATCGCCTATCTGGTGGCGTTCAAATTCCAACTGTTCCGCAATATGGCGCTGTGGCAACAGGCGTTGATCGTCGTGCTGCTGTCGCTGTCGATGGATGTGGTGGTGTTCTGGGCTGAATTTTTAGTGATCAACGTCTCTTTCCGCCCAGAGGTATTCTGGAGTAGTGTGGTAAACGGCATTTTGTGGCCGTGGTTATTCCTGTTGATGCGCAAAATCCGCCGTCAGTTCGCCGTACAGTAAGGGTATATCAATGACTTCGCTTTATCTGGCCTCCGGCTCCCCACGTCGACGTGAACTGTTGACCCTGTTGGGCGTGTCGTTTGACATTCTGCTGACGCATACCGAAGAGCAGCGCCGGGAAGGCGAAGCCGCAGAGGCCTATGTGCGCCGTCTGGCGCAGGACAAGGCCAAGGCGGGCGTGGCGCTGGCGCAGGAAGATCGGCCGGTGCTGGGCGCAGACACCATCGTGGTGCTCAACGGCCGGGTGCTGGAGAAGCCGCGCGACGAAGCCCATGCGGCGGACATGCTGGCGGCTCTGTCGGGCAAACAGCATCAGGTGATGACGGCGGTGGCGATCGCCGATCGCCACGACGTGCGCTGCCAGCTGGTGGTGACCGACGTGACGTTCCGCAGCCTGTCACAACAGGATATCCGCGACTATATTGCTACGGGCGAACCGATGGATAAAGCGGGCGCCTACGGAATTCAAGGAAAGGGTGGTTGTTTCGTCAGAACGATAACCGGGAGTTATCACGCGGTGGTCGGTCTGCCGCTGGTCGAAACACATGAGCTGCTCAGTAATTTTGTCGCATTACGTGATGTAAGAACCGGTTGATGGGCGCTGCCATTATCGACCGGCTCTGAGGAGAAGGCATGACAGCTGAGCTACTGGTTAATATCACACCGTCTGAAACGCGGGTCGCCTATATCGATGGCGGCATTCTGCAAGAGATTCATATCGAACGCGAATCCAAACGCGGCATCGTCGGCAATATCTATAAAGGGCGCGTCAGCCGCGTCCTGCCGGGGATGCAGGCGGCGTTCGTCGACATCGGCCTGGACAAGGCCGCCTTCCTGCACGCCTCCGACATCATGCCGCATACCGAATGCGTCGCCGGCGACGAGCGGAAAAACTTCCACGTGCGCGACATCGCCGAGCTGGTGCGCCAGGGGCAAGACCTGATGGTGCAGGTGGTGAAAGATCCGCTCGGGACCAAGGGCGCGCGTCTGACCACGGATATCACGCTGCCTTCGCGCTATCTAGTCTTCATGCCGGGCGCGGCGCACGTCGGCGTTTCGCAGCGCATCGACAGCGAAGCCGAGCGCGAGCGCCTGAAGTCCATCGTTGCGCCGCACTGCGACGAGCTGGGCGGCTTTATTATCCGCACCGCGGCGGAAGGCATCGGCGAGGAAGAGCTGGCGCAGGATGCCGCGTTCCTCAAACGCCTGTGGACCAAGGTGATGGAGCGCAAGAAGCGCAACCAGACCAAATACAAGCTGTACGGCGAGCTGGCGCTGGCGCAGCGCATCTTGCGCGATTTCGCCGGCGCGGCGCTGGATCGCATTCGCGTCGATTCGCGGCTGACGCACGATCTGTTGGTGGAGTTTACCGGCGAGTACATCCCGGACATTACCAACAAGCTCGAACTCTACACCGGCAGCCAGCCAATTTTCGATCTGTACGACGTGGAAAACGAAATCCAGCGCGCGCTGGAGCGCAAGGTTGAGCTAAAGTCCGGTGGCTATCTGATCATCGATCAGACCGAGGCGATGACCACCGTCGATATCAATACCGGCGCCTTCGTCGGCCACCGCAACCTCGACGAAACCATCTTCAATACCAACATCGAGGCGACGCAGGCCATCGCGCGCCAGCTGCGGCTGCGCAACCTGGGCGGCATCATCATCATCGACTTTATCGATATGAACAACGAAGAGCATCGCCGCCGGGTGCTGCACTCGCTGGAGCAGGCATTGAGTAAAGATCGGGTAAAAACCACGATCAACGGCTTCTCTCAGCTAGGCTTAGTTGAAATGACGCGTAAACGCACGCGTGAAAGCATTGAACATGTGCTCTGTCACGATTGTCCTACTTGCAATGGGCGCGGCACCGTGAAAACGGTGGAAACCGTGTGCTACGAGATCCTGCGCGAGATTGTACGCGTGCACCATGCTTACGATTCCGATCGCTTCCTGGTGTACGCCTCCGCGGCGGTTGGCGAAGCGCTGAAGAGCGAAGAGTCGCATGCGCTGGCCGAAGTGGAGATCTTCGTCGGCAAACAGGTGAAGGTGCAGATCGAACCGTTGTACAGCCAGGAGCAGTTCGACGTCGTCATGATGTAGCCCGCCCGACATCGGTAGGGGCCCGGCACGCCGGGCCCGTCAGTGCATAGATATTCCCGTTGCCAGGCAGCGGAGCAAGGAGAACTGCGTGAGGCGACTGCCTGGGATTCTGTTAGCAACAGGCGCCACCCTAATCGTGATTGTGGCGCTGCTGATCAGCGGGCTGCGCCTGATGCTGCCGAAGCTGAACGACTATCGTCCCCAACTGCTGGCGCAGGTGGAGAAGCTATCCGGTGTGCCTGTGCAGATGGATTTCCTGCAGGGCAGTTGGGAAACGTTCGGCCCACAGCTTGAAGTGCGCAACCTGAGCGTTACGCTGCCCAAAAGCGATGTGCATATCGAACGCGTGACGCTGGCGCTGGACGTGTGGCAGTCGCTGCTGCACTGGCGCTGGCAGTTCCGCGATCTGACCTTCTATCAATTCCGCCTCGATCTGAACGCCACGCTGGGCGGCGATCGTGAGGGCGACGGCCTTGAGCCCGGTAAAATCAGCGATCTGATGCTGCGCCAGCTCGACCACTTCGATCTGCGCGACAGCCGTATCTCGTTCCTGACGCCCGCCGGCGCGCGCGCCGAATTCGACATTCCCCAACTGACCTGGCTCAACGGCCGCGATCGCCACCGCGCCGAGGGGCAGATCAGCCTGTCGACGCTGAACGGCCAGCACGGTGTGGTGCAGCTGCGCATGGACCTGCGCGATAATCAGGGCCTGCTGGACACCGGCACGGTCTATCTGCAGGCCGATAACATCGACATGAAACCCTGGTTTACCCGCTGGCTGCGCGCCAACACCGGGCTGGAAAGCGCCGACTTCAGCCTGGCAGCCTGGCTGCAGGTGCAAAACGGCGAGATCGCCGGCGGCCATGCGTTGCTCAAGCAGGGGGCGGCCAACTGGAATACCGGCGCCGCGCAGCACCGGCTGGACGTAGACAATCTGGCGCTGTCGCTGCGCCGCCAGGGCACCGGTTGGCAGCTCGACGTGCCGCAGCTGCGGTTGAGCACCGACGGCCAGGCCTGGCCGCAGGGCGCGCTTTCTGCGCTGTGGCTGCCGGAAAACACCGAATTTATGGGGCCGGCGCAGAATGAAGAGCTGCGGGTGCGCGCGACCCATCTTCAGTTGGAGCGTCTATCGGCGTTGCTGCCGACCTTCTCGTTCCTCAGCCCGGACGTGCTCGATCGCTGGAACGATCTGCAGCCGCAGGGGAAGATGGAAGCGCTGGCGCTGGACATCCCGCTCAAGCAGCCGGAAAAGAGCCGTTTTCAGGCGCTGTGGCGCGATGTCAGCTGGCAGCGTTGGGAACTGCTGCCGGGCGTCAACCACTTCTCCGGCGCGTTGAGTGGCGGGGTGGAGAACGGCCGCCTGACGCTGGGGCTCACCGACAGCACCCTGCCTTACGGCGACATGTTCCGCGCGCCGCTTGAAATCAGCCGCGCGCGCGGCGCGCTGACCTGGCGCTATAACGATCAGGGCTGGGAGCTGGCGAGTCAGGGGCTGGACGTCAAGGCGAAGTCGCTGTGGGTCAACGGCGATTTCCGTTATCAGCAGCCGGCCAAGGGCGATCCGTGGCTGAATATCCTGGCGGGCATCCGCCTGTATGACGGCGCCGACGCCTGGCGCTATTTCCCGGAACCGCTGATGGGCAAGCATCTGGTGGACTACCTGGGCGGCGCCATTCAGGGCGGCCAGGTGGATAACGCCACGCTGATTTATTCCGGCGATCCGCAGCATTTCCCGTACCGCAAAAACGAAGGGCAGTTCGAAGTCTTCGTACCGCTGCGTCACGCCACCTTCCAGTTCCAACCGGGCTGGCCGGCGCTGACCGATTTGGCGATCGATCTCGATTTCGCCAACGAGGGGCTGTGGATGCATGCGCCGCAAACCCGCTTGGGCAAGGTGGCGGGTAAAAATATCAGCGCGGTGATCCCGGATTACCTGAAAGAACGGTTGCTGATCGACGCCGAAGTCGCGGGTGCGGGCAGCGACGTACATGACTACTTCATGCAGACACCGTTGCACGATTCGCTGGGGGCGGCGCTGGATCAGCTGCAGATTGGCGGTGATGTCAGTGGGCGCTTACATCTCGATATCCCCCTGGACGGCGAGCAGGTCAGAGCCACCGGTGAAGTGGCGCTGAACAACAATTCGTTGCTGATAAAACCGCTGGAAAGCGAGCTGCAGAAGCTCAGCGGCAAGTTCCGCTTCGACAATGGCAATCTGGAGAGCGACACCCTGTCGGCCAACTGGTTCGGGCAACCGGTGGCGGTCAACTTCACTACGCAGGAAGGCGAGCGTGACTACAAGGTCAACGTCGGTCTGAAAGGAGACTGGCAGCCGGGCAAGTTCCCCGGCCTGCCAAAAGAGGCCGCCGATGCGCTCAGCGGCAGTGCGCCCTGGCAGAGCCAGGTGGCCATCACGCTGCCGCATCAGGGCTCGGCCAGCTACGATATCGGCCTTGACGCAGACCTGAAGAAAGTGAGCAGTCACTTACCTTCGCCACTGGACAAGGCGTCGGGAGAGGCGCTGCCGGTGAACGTCAAGGTCAAAGGTGGTTTGAACGGCTTTATGTTGACCGGCAGCGCGGGCAAACAGAACCGCTTCAACAGCGAATGGAACTTCGATAAAAAACAGGTGAACCTGGCGCGCGCCGCCTGGCAAACCAACGGGGGCGGCACCCCGCCTCTTCCGGCCGGCAAGTCGATGACGTTGAACCTGCCGGCGCTGGACGGCGAGCAGTGGCTGGCGCTGCTGGCACCGGCGCTGAAACAGGGCGGCGGCAGCGGTCAGGTGGGCGGTTTCAGCTTCCCCACCACCGTGGCGCTGACCACGCCGCAGCTGCTGTTGGGCGGCCAGGCCTGGCATAAGCTGACGCTGTCGGCCGAGAAACAGCTTGGCGCTACCCTGGTGAGCGCCAAGAGCGACGAAGTGGATGGTAGCCTGCGGGTGGCCGATCGCGGGCCGTGGCGCGCCGATATCAACTACCTGTATTACAACCCGCAGTTCGCAGAGACGAAAAACGCGGCGGGCACGCCGCCGCCGTCGACCGAGAACGTTTCCTTCCGCGACTGGCCTTCGTTGATGCTGCGCTGCAAATCGTGCTGGGTGCTGGGGCAGAACCTCGGCAGGGTCGAGGCGGATCTGACCAATCGGGGCGATACCCTGACGCTGGATCACGGCCTGGTCGATACCGGCAAAGGGCGCATGACCGCCACCGGCCTGTGGAAACAAAATGCGCAGGAAGAGCGCAGCTCGCTGAAAGGCAAGCTGCTCGGCGGCAAGATCGATGAAACCGCCGCCTTCTTCGGCATCACCATTCCGCTTAAAGGCGCGCCTTATGACGTGGATTTCGATCTGTACTGGCATGGCACGCCGTGGCAGCCACGGGTCGATACGCTGAGCGGTGCGCTGCAGGTCAAGATGGGCAAGGGTGAAATCGACAGTATGGGCGGTGGCCGTGCCGGTCAGCTGCTGCGGCTGGTCAGTTTCGATGCCCTGCTGCGCAAGCTGCAGTTCGATTTCAGCGATACCTTCGGCAAAGGCTTCTACTTTGATTCCATCCGCAGTACCGCCTGGCTGAAAGATGGCATAATGCATACAGATAATCTATTGATCGACGGCCTGGCGGCGGATATCGCCATGAGCGGCCAGATCGATCTGGCGCGCCGCCGCATCGATATGGAAGCGGTGGTGGCGCCGGCGATTTCGGCGACGGTCGGCGTGGCCACGGCGTTTGTCGTTAACCCGATCGTCGGCGCGGCGGTATTTGCCGCCTCGCAGGTGCTGGGGCCGCTGTGGAGCAAGATTTCGCTGATTCGCTACCATATCAGCGGCGATCTCGACCAGCCGAAGATCAATGAGGTACTTCGTAAGGCAAAGGAGGATAAGGCGTCATGAGGAATGCTAACGTTGCGTTGTTGCAGTTGTGCAGTGGCGATCAGGTGCGCGATAACCTGGCCCAGATTGAACAGCAGATCAAGCAGCTCAATGCCGGGGTAAAACTGGTCATGACGCCGGAGAACGCGTTGTTGTTCGCCAACTCCGCGGCCTATCGCCAACAGGCGGAAAAACAGGGCGATGGTCCGCTGCAGAACGCGGTGCGCGAACTGGCGCGCCGTTATGGCGTGTGGTTGCTGGTGGGCTCGATGCCGCTCGTCAGCCGTGAGAACCCGGAGCTTATCACCACCAGCAGCCTGTTGTTCGACGAGCAGGGCGAGATCCGCGCCCGCTACGACAAGCTGCACATGTTCGATGTGGACATCAACGACGCGCACGGCCATTACCGCGAGTCGGATACCTACCAGCACGGGCAGCACCTGACGGTGGTGGATACGCCGGTCGGGCGTTTGGGCATGACCATATGTTACGATCTGCGCTTCCCTGCGCTGTTCCAGGCACTGCGGGCGCAGGGCGCCGAACTGATTTCGGTGCCGGCTGCCTTTACCCGGGTGACCGGCGAGGCGCATTGGGAAATCCTGCTGCGCGCCCGGGCGATCGAAAACCAGTGCATGATCCTGGCGCCGGCGCAGGTGGGGCGCCACGGGCCGACCCGTCGCACCTGGGGCCACTCGATGGCTGTCGACGGCTGGGGCAAGGTGTTGGCCGAGAACGCGGACGCCGTGGCGGCACTGAAGGTGCGTGTGGACGCCGCAAGCCTGAAAAATATTCGTGCGCAGATGCCGGTGCTGCAGCACAACCGATTCCAGACGTCGCTGACGGCGCCGTCTGACAAGTAATCCTCCAATCAAGAGTGAAACCATTATGAGCCTGACGTTTGTCAGTGAGCAGTTACTCGCTACCAACAAGCTGAGTCATCAAGACCTGTACAGGGTATTGGGTCAACTGGCAGAACGCCGTATCGACTACGCCGATCTCTATTTCCAGTCCAGCTATCACGAAGCCTGGGTGATCGAGGACGGCATCATCAAGGATGGCTCTTACAATATCGATCAGGGCGTCGGCGTGCGCGCCGTCAGCGGTGAGAAGACCGGCTTCGCCTATGCCGATCAGATCACCCTGAATGCGCTGCAGCAAAGTGCCCAGGCGGCGCGCAGCATCGTGCGCGAGCAGGGCGACGGGCGGGCGCATACTCTGGGCGAAATCGGTTATCAGGCGCTGTACCCGCTGCTCGATCCGTTGCAAAGCCTGCCGCGCGAAGAGAAAATCGCCCTGCTGCACCGCGTCGACAAGGTGGCGCGCGCCGCCGATGCGCGGGTGCAGGAAGTGAACGCCAGCATCACCGGCGTTTACGAGCAGGTGCTGGTAGCCGCCACCGACGGCACGCTGGCAGCGGACGTTCGCCCGCTGGTGCGCCTTTCCGTCAGCGTGCTGGTGGAGCAGGACGGCAAGCGTGAGCGCGGCTCCAGCGGCGGCGGCGGCCGTTTCGGCTATGACTACTTCCTGGAAGCCGTCGACGGCGAGGTGCGCGCCGATATCTATGCCCAAGAGGCGGTGCGCATGGCGCTGGTCAATCTTGGCGCAGTGGCGGCGCCGGCCGGCAATATGCCGGTGGTGCTGGGGGCCGGCTGGCCAGGCGTGCTGCTGCACGAGGCGGTGGGCCACGGCCTGGAAGGCGACTTCAACCGACGCGGCACCTCGGTGTTCAGCGGCCATATGGGCGAGCTGGTGGCGTCCGAGCTGTGCACCGTGGTGGATGACGGCACCCTGCAAGGGCGCCGCGGCTCGCTGGCGATCGACGACGAAGGCGTGCCGGGCCAGTACAACGTACTGATCGAAAACGGCGTGCTGAAAGGCTACATGCAGGACAAGCTCAACGCGCGGCTGATGGGCGTCGCCCCGACCGGCAACGGCCGCCGCGAGTCCTATGCGCATCTGCCGATGCCGCGCATGACCAACACCTACATGCTGGCGGGCCAATCGACGCCGGAAGAGATCATCGCCAGCGTCGAGTACGGCCTGTACGCGCCGAACTTTGGCGGCGGCCAGGTGGACATCACCTCCGGCAAGTTCGTGTTCTCCACCACCGAAGCCTATCTGATCGAGAAAGGGCGTATCACCAAGCCGGTGAAGGGGGCGACGCTGATCGGCTCCGGCATCGAGGCGATGCAGCAGATTTCGATGGTCGGCAACGATCTGGCGCTTGATAAAGGCGTGGGTGTGTGCGGCAAGGAAGGCCAGAGTGTGCCGGTGGGCGTCGGCCAACCGACGCTGAAACTGGACACGCTGACCGTCGGCGGCACGGCGTAATTTTTCCTCAAGGGGCCGCATTGGCCCCTTGTTCATTCCCCATTTTGAGTTTTCTCTCGCCCGCGCAAAGAGTGCTGTGCGGCGATGATGCCGAGAAAGATGACGATGGCGTGCTTTGGTGTGTCTACCCGGCGTTGGCTGCTGGTGCTGGGGGTTCTCTCCTTGACGGGGTGCGCCCGTTCCGATGCGCTGTGGGACGTGGTCGATAAGCTCTGCATGGCCAACTATCAGCAAAAGCGCGATCCGGCCCCGTGTGAGCAGATTTATATGCCGCAGGGGAAAGCGCAGGGCTTCAGCGTGCTGCAAAACCCGCGTTATCCCTATCACTTCATCCTGGTGCCGACGGCGCCGCTCTCCGGTATTGAAAGCCCGCAGCTGCTGGCCGGGGAACGGACGGACTATTTTGGCTATGCATGGTTGATGCGTTACCGGTTGGCCGCCGAGTATGGCGGGCCGGTGCCGGATGATATGTTGGGCATGGCGATCAACTCCGCTTACGGCCGCAGCCAGAACCAATTGCACATTCACCTGACCTGTCTGCGCGAAGATGTTCGGCGTCAATTGCAGGCGGAACGCCCCTACATACAGGAACAATGGCGGCCTTTGCCGGATAAGCTGTTGCGCCACACCTATTATGCTCGCCGCGTGATGCAGCCGACCGCGATGGGCATCTACCCGATTAAGGATTTGGCGGGTTATTTCCATCTGTCGCCGCCGCAGCTGGCGGAATATGGCGTGGCGTTAGTGCCGACCACGTTTGCCGGCCAACGGGGTTTTATCTTGCTGGCCTCGAAGCGCGGCTGGGACGTTGGCAACCGCGCTTCGGTAGAGTCGCTGCTGGATAAAGAGTGCGCGATATTGCCGCGTTGATTTTGCTACATAAAATGACACAGGTGAGAGCGACGAGGTCTCGCTCTCACCTTGTTGTCCCTACCTAAACCGCGCATCCCGAGAAAACAGAAAAGCGGCTTCCCGCAGGCGAGCCTCGGCTTGTGCCTGATCCCCCTGATAGCGCAAGATCATGATCAGCGTGGCGTAGACGTTGGCGTCGATGCGGCGCTGCAGATAGGCATTGGCCCACTGCCGATAGCCGGTCAACAGGGCATCATCGCGCGTTTGGTTATAGACCAGCAGCGCGTGAGATTGCTCGTCGAACGTTTTGCGCTCCCGATAGATCCAGGCGGCCGGTGGCGGCATCTGCTCGATGCTGTCGATGGTGGCCAGCATCGTGCGCTCCGATTGGGTGAGCGCCATGCGCCCTTGCCAGGCGAAGACCGCCATCACTAACACGCCGAGCGCCGCCATTGCTACAGGCAGACTCAGGGCTTTGGCTAACGGCAGCGGGCGTGGGGCGCCGGTTTGGCCGTCCAACAGTGCCAGCAGCAGCAGAAACGCCAGCCAATGCGGCGCAGACAGATAGAAAGGGTATTCCAGTTGGGTGTGTATCAACATTGGCAGCAGCACCAGAAACAGCCCGACGCGCGCACCGGCCGGCGCTTCGCGATCCCGTTGCCAGGCGCGTTTCAGCAGCAGCGCGCCGGCGACGATGACGATAGCGATACCTGCCAGCGCCGGCAGGCCGCCCTCAACCCACCACAGCAGGATTTCATTGTGCGGATGCCCGGCGACTTCCAGCACTTCTCGCCAGGGCATTGTCTGCAGGCGGAAGTGCGCGAAGCTGTATTCAAAGCCGCCATAGCCCCAGCCCAGCAGCGGTTTGGCGAAAATCATGGCGACGGTGTCTTGCAGCATGGTCAGACGTGAATAATTAGAGCCTTCGCGTGCGATGAGACCTGCGCGGCCATCCAGGCCAAAGCCGGTGAACAGCACCGTCAGACCGATCGCGGCGCCCAGCAGCAGCGCGCCACCCGCCCAGCGGCTTTCGAGCGTGCGGTGGCGGGCAAAGCGCCACAGCAGTAGCAGCGCCGCCAATGCGGCCCCCAACCAGGCGGCGCGCGACTGGATCAGCACCAGCAGGGCTGAGAAAGCGGCCAGCAGCGCGAGCAGCGGGATTTGCCGCCGCCGCGTTGGCGCAGAGAGGGGAGCCAGCAGCTGCCAGAGCGCCAAAGCCAACCCGGTGGCGATAAAGCTGCCCAGCACGTTCGGTTGCTGAAAGACGCCGTAGACCCGGCTGCCGTTAGGGGATACCCAAGCCAGCGCGGGGGCGAACAGTTGCAGAGCCGCCAGCAGTGCCTGAACGCCGACGGCGAACAGCAGACCGTACAGCAACAGGTTGCGCTGCCTGGGGGTTAGGCGCAGCTGCAGGCAGGCGACATAGAAAAGCCAACCACCGAGCAGACCGGCGCAGCGCCACAGGGCGTCTTCGCGCCACTCGGAGCGAGTATACAGCAGCGGCAGCGCCAGCACGGCGATGCCGAGCAGCAACAGGCGTGCGGTGGGGGTCAGCGAAAGACGGGTACGGCCAAGGCAAACGGTGAACGTCACTATCAGCGTGGTGAGCGCCATGACGGCCCAGGCCAGAATGTTTTGCGGCAGCGCCAGACCGTCGCCGCCCATATTGGGGTAATAAATCGGCAGGATCACCGTCATCCAGATCAGCAGCAGGGGCAGCACGGCGATGGTCGCTGCGTTAGCGGAAGATTTATCGGCCATGGTTAACCTGCCATGGCCTGATAGCGTTTATTGAATGCATGTTTTTATTATTCCCTTTCCTTTGTCCTGATATTGAAATGCGTGTAATGTTCAATTCGCAAATGTCTCACGGAAAATTTAAACCGTCTTTATGGTGAAGCGATAAATAATGTTTGCCCTGAGAATGCGCGAGGCTGTGTACCCAAAGAAAGGTTAAGCCGTATTTTTCACCCGCAAAAGGTATGTTTGTTGTTTGCAAAACAGACGCGTCATTTTCTCAAATCTATTGTGATTCAGTCAATTCATAATCTAATTCTTGTTTTTATCAATTGAAATCAAATGATTGATTGTGATTCCTGCGTGCGTGAATATCGTGGAGTATCCCGGCAATGGCCTATATTGGCAGGCCCTGTGAAGAATAAAAGAGGTATCTGCTTTTTTAATTGATGTCGTCAGTGTCGGCGCGACGGCGGAAATTTATTTCATCGTTTCTCATTGCTGATTTTAAAATTCAATATGATTTTCATTTTTTTATTTTTATTAGGATTCTTCTTGTCTTTATCTGTTTTTTTAAATTTTTATGGAATTATCTATTATTGGGATTGTTCTGCTGTATTGGAAATAAAAGCGGTTATGACTTGAGCCTCCCCGTTGCCGCGGCAGAATACAGACTAACGCGCCTGCCCAAGCGCGTTAGTCTCGTCTCTTGTGCGCTTACTCCACGTCGCCGATCCGTTCCAGCGCATCCACCACCAGATCCCAGAATTTATCCTGATCCAGTTTGACCGCGACCTGGGTGTGGCAGTCCGGCGGCGGCGGCGCGCGGAAGTCCGCGACCGTCATGCCCAACGTCAGGGTGCCGGTCAACTCGATATCCACCGGCGCTTTGCGCACCGACATGACGTTCGGATCGATCACATAGGCCACCGCGCAAGGATCGTGCACCGGCGGGGCACTGAAGCCCTGCACCTGCCGGTACATACGGCCAAAGAATGCCAGCAGTTCGCCGACGAAGGCGGCCGGCCGGGTGCCGAGGGCGGCGATGCGTTCGCAGACTGCCGGCGTGGCCAAAGCTTGGTGAGTGAGATCCAGCCCGACCATGGTCAGCGGCCATTTTTCGTTAAATACAATGTGCGCCGCTTCGGGATCGATTTTGATATTGAACTCCGCCACCGCGCTCCAGTTGCCCACATGGTAGCCGCCGCCCATCAGCACCACTTCCTTGACCCGCTCGGCAATGCGCGGCTCTTTACGCACCGCCATGGCGATATTGGTCAGGCCGCCGGTAGGCACCAGCGTCACGCTGCCGGGCGGGTGGGCCATCACGGTCTCGATGATCAGATCCACCGCGTGGCGCGAGTCCAGCTGCAGGTGGGGTTCCGGCAGCACCGGGCCATCGAGGCCGGAATCGCCGTGAATGTCGGGCGCCACTTCGATATTGCGCACCAGCGGGCGCGGGCAGCCGGCGGCGAAGGGTACGCCGGTGATATTGGCGATGCGGGCCACCGCCAGCGCGTTGCGCGTCACTTTGTCCAGCGTTTGGTTACCCACCACGGTGGTGACCGCCAGTAGGTCGATCTGCGGATTGCCCCAGGCCAGCAACAGGGCGATGGCGTCGTCATGCCCCGGGTCACAGTCCAGTATGATTTTTTTCATGGTTATTCCTGATGCAGGGAGAGGTTTCCGCAGCATAACGCAGCGCGGTGGCGTGGGATAATGCCGATGGTGCTTTTGTTAACGGCATCAAAGCCTTGCCACTTTTACGATGTAATGAAACGTAAATCCTGCTCGTCGGGCTTTACCCTGGAGTTTACTCCAGGGTTTACAGTGAGGTTCAGCGTCAATGCACAGAGGAGAGGCGGGATGAGCTTACTGAAACGGTTGTTGGGGCAAGGCGGTATTAACGGCGGTCATCTGCGTGCGAGCCACGGCGGTGGGCATCATGGCAACCGCTATAACCAGCATGGCGAGCCGGGGCCGCAGTGTCCGGAATGCCGGGCCGTGAATAAATCGGGCGCCCGTTATTGCCACCGCTGCGGTCAGCCGTTTGCCGCGGCGAGCGCCACCTGCGGACAGTGTGCCGCGCCGCTGCCGCCGGGGAGCCGCTTTTGTCCGCAGTGCGGCGGCGGTGTGCCGTGAACCGGGGCGGTTGGACACTCGCGCTGCTGCTGGGCGCCATGGTGCTGTGGACGCTGCTGGCCTGGGGCGTCGCCGGGGTGCTGGCCTGGCTCCCGGCGTTGGCGGAGGCAGCCGGGAAAGCATCGTTGCCGGTGAACGGTGCGCTGAACCTGGTGCCGCAGGCGGTGTTGGACGTCTGGCTACCGTGGCTGAAACAGCTGGCCAGCGGGCTGGCGAGCTATTTTCCTCTGCTGCTGACCTGGGCGGGCTACGCCGTCTGGCTGTTGTGGGGCCTCGGTATGTTGGCGCTGACGCTGCTGGGTGCGCTGGCGCACCGTTATTTGAGCACGGCTCAGCGATAGCCCTGATAGACTGCCGCGACGCGTTCGAAATAGTCGGTTAAATAATTGATGCACACCTGCACCTTCAGCGGCAATTTGTCCTTCTCGGTATAGAGCGCGTAGATCGGCCGCGGATCCGAATGGTAGCTTTTGAACAGGATCTCAATTTCGCCGCGTTTGATCTCTTCGATCACCCACATCAGCGGAGCGTAGGCGATGCCGGCGCCGTTTTTCAGCCAACGGATCATGGTGGAGGAGTCGTTGGTGACGAAGCGCCCCTGCGGGGAAATGCGCGTGGTGATGCCTTCCGGCGACATCAGTTCGAATTCGCTGTCGGGCCGCACGCTGTACTCCAGCCAGGAGAAGTTGACCATGTCGCTCGGCTTCTGCGGCGTGCCGTGTTGGCTCAGGTAGCTTTTGGCGGCGCACACCACCATCGGCATCTGCCCCAGGCGGCGGGAGAACAGGCTGGAGTCCTGCAGCGCCCCGGTGCGGATCACCAGATCCAGCCCGTCGGTGATCAGATCCGGCGCCGGAATGCCGGTCACCAGGTTGACCGTCAGACCCGGGTACTCTTTCATCATCTCGGCGGTCATGTTCGCCAGCACGTTTTGCGCCATGGTGGATGAGCTGCCGATGCGCAGCGTACCGGCGGGCGTATTGTTAAACGCGTACAGCTGCTCATGCACTTCGCTGACTTCCTGCAGCATGCGTCGGCAGCCCTGATAGTAGATTTTGCCGGCCTCAGTCAGGCCGATGCTGCGCGTGCTGCGGTTCAACAGCTTGACCTGCAGCTCATTTTCCAGTTTCGAGACGGTTTGGCTGATCGATGAAACGCTCATGCCGAGTTGGCGCGCGGCCGCGGTAAACGACCCGAACTCAACCACTTTGGCGAATACCGACATCCGTTTTAATCTTTCCATTATTCACTCTGGCTTAAAAGTGATTTAGATCACAGATTGTTGATGCCTTGATAGTAAGCAGGCTAATATAACGTGGTCGGGTGAATAGACCTTACCAACGTGCGAGAGCGATCGGCGACGTAATCCTGCCGCTCCTCCGGCACCCTCGCAATCCCTGTCGTGGACGTCTGCCCCAAAGTTTAACCTTTTTTCGGGTTCGTGACCTGGACAAGCTGTCTGGTCAAGATTTGTGGCGCGCGCACGCTAAAATGTAAAGAGAATGTGAATGGCGAGATGTGTCTTTCCCCGGCGCAGTGAACAATAAGGAAAAAGTGATGAGTTTGCTTCCGGTTATGGTCATCTTCGGACTGTCGTTTCCGCCGGTGTTTTTCGAGCTGCTGGTGTCGCTGGCGCTGTTTTTTCTCTTGCGCCGCCTGCTGCAGCCGACGGGGATTTACGATTTTGTCTGGCATCCGGCGCTGTTTAATACCGCGCTGTATTGCTGCTTGTTTTATCTGATTTCGTGTCTTTTTGTTTGAGGTCGCTGTGAAAAATTTTTCGATAAAAATAACCCGAATCGCGATCACTTTGATTCTTGTGCTGCTGGGCATTGCCGCGGTATTCAAGGCCTGGGTGTTCTACACCGAGTCGCCGTGGACGCGTGATGCCAAGTTCACCGCCGACGTGGTGGCGATCGCGCCGGACGTCAGCGGCCTGCTGACCGACGTGCCGGTGGTGGACAACCAACTGGTGAAGAAAGGTCAGGTGCTGTTCGTGGTCGATCGGCCGCGTTATGAGCAGGCCTTGGCGGAAGCCGGCGCCGACGTCGCCTACTATCAGACGTTGGCGGCGGAGAAACGGCGTGAGGCCGGCCGCCGCGTGAAGTTGGGCGTGCAGGCGATGTCGCAGGAAGAGATTGACCAGTCGAACAACTCGCTGCAGACCGTGCAGCACCAGCTGGCGAAGGCCATTGCGGCGCGCGAGCTGGCGCAGCTGGATCTGGAGCGCACCACTGTGCGCGCCCCGGCCGATGGCTGGATCACCAACCTCAACGTACACGCCGGTGAATACATCACCCGTGGGTCGGTGGCGGTGGCGCTGGTGAAGAAAGATTCCTTCTACATCCTGGCGTACCTGGAAGAGACCAAGCTGAACGGCCTGAATAAGGGCGATCGCGCGGAGATCACTCCGCTCGGCAGTAACCGCATCATGCACGGCACCGTCGACAGCGTGGCGGCGGCGGTGAACAACAGCAGCAGCACGGTGAACAACAAAGGGTTGGCCTCGATCGACAGCAACCTGGAGTGGGTACGCCTGGCGCAGCGCGTGCCGGTGAAAATCCTGCTGGACGCCAAGGATCAACAGCATCCGTACCCGGCCGGCACCACTGCCACCGTGGTGATCGTTGGCAAAAACGATCGCAATGCCGACAGCGGCTCACCTTTTGTGCGCCTGATGCACCGGCTGCGTGAGTTCGGCTAATGAGCAGCCCAACCTTTATCCGGCTGAGATTCGCCTTCAAACTCAGCTTCGCGATTGTGTTTGCGCTGTTCGTCGGCTTCCATCTCAATCTGGAAACCCCGCGCTGGTCGGCGATGACCGCCGCCATCGTCGCCGCCGGCCCGGCCTTTGCCGCCGGCGGTGAACCCTTCTCCGGCGCCATCCGCCACCGCGGCTGGCTGCGTATCATCGGCACCTTTATCGGCTGCTTCGTCGGCCTGATCATTATCATCACCACCGCCCGCGCGCCGGTGGTGATGCTGCTGCTGTGCTGCATCTGGGCCGGTTTTTGCACCTGGCTTTCTTCACTCATCAAGGTGGAGAACTCCTATGCCTGGGGGCTGGCCGGCTATACCGCACTGATCATCATCGTGACGGTCGCTACCAGCGAGTCTCATCTGCTGGAAGCGCCGCAGTTCGCCATCGAGCGTTGCAGCGAGATCGTGCTGGGGATCGTCAGCGCCGTGTTGGCGGATCTGCTGTTCTCGCCGCGTTCGATCAAACAGGACATCGATCGGGCGGTGGATCAGCTGCTGGTGGCTCAATACCGCCTGATGCAGATGTGCATCAGCAACGCCGACAAAGAAGACATCGATCGCGCCTGGAGCAATCTGGTCAAGAGCACCACGGCCCTGGACGGCATGCGCAACAACCTGATGATGGAGTCCTCGCGCTGGCAGAAGGTCAATCGAAGGGTGAAGGCGCTGCATACACTGTCGCTGACGCTGATCACCCAGGCCTGCGAAACCTATCTGATCTTGTTGAATCACCCGGAGGCACTGAAAGACAGCCTGCGGGAGCAACTGATGGTCCCGGCGGAAACCCCGCAGGAGATCCACAAGCGCATGAAGCTGTTGCGCCAGGTGCTGACCACGCATCGTTCCGAGGAAACGCTGCCGACCATCACCGGTTGGGTCGGCGCGGCGACGCGCTACCTGCTGCTGTCGAAAGGCGTGCACGCCAACTGCAGCATCAGCGCGGTGGAAGAGGGGGTGTTGAGCAACGAAACCGTGGTCAAACCGACCTCGGCGGAAGGACATCACGCGATGATCAACGGCTTGCGCACCTTTGTGGCGACGGCCTTCGGCAGCCTGCTGTGGCTGTGGACCGGCTGGACGTCCGGCAGCGGTTTTATGGTGATCATCGCGGTGATCACTTCGCTGGCGATGCGCACCCCGGCGCCGCGCATGGTGGCGATGGATTTCGTGCTGGGCATGCTGGCGGCGATCCCGGTCGGTTCCCTGTTCTTCATGGTGATCCTGCCGGCGACGCAGCAGAGCATTTTGCTGCTGTGTCTCAGCCTCGGCCTGCTGGCGTTTTTCATCGGCATCGAGGTTCAGAAGCGGCGGCTCGGCTCGCTGGGGCTGTTGGCGGGGACCATCAACATTCTGGTGCTGAGCAACCCGATGGAGTTCAACGTGACCCAGTTTCTCGATGGGGCGCTGGGCCAGTTCCTCGGCAGCTGCGTCGGGCTGATGGTGCTGCTGCTGATCCGCGATAATTCGCGCGAACGCACCGGCCGCACGTTGCTCAACCAGTTCGTCAGCAGCGCGGTGTCGGCGCTGACTACCAAGGCGGCGCGCCGTCGGCAAAACCACCTGCCTGCGCTGTATCAGCAGCTTAATCAGCTGCTGATGATGTTCCCGAACGACATCGCCAAGTATCGTCTGGCGCTGAACCTGATCATCGCCCATCAGCGCATGCAGCGAGCGGAAATTCCGGCCAGCGAAGAGCTGTCGGCCTTCCACCGCCAGATCCGCAGCACCGCCGATCGGGTGGTCTCCGCCAAGAACGACGTCAAGCGTGCCTATTACTACGATCGCTTGCTGGGTGAGATGAACGAGTACCAGCAGAAGCTGGTGGACAATCAGGCACCGCTCAGCGTCACCGGGCCCGTGAAACGCCTGGCCGATATGCTGCATCGCTATCGTCACGCCTTGATCGATTGATGCGTTCCCTCCTGTTGCGCCGCGTTGTGCGGCGTCTTCCCTGACTATACTGAAAGCAGTGCCCGATCTGGCGGGCCGTCTCATAAGAGGCGGCCCGTTTTCAGAGAGACTCCGAGTGCCAGAACGGCTGGAAAGTGGCATCATTGTCATGAATGGATGAAACGCTTACCGCCGCGAAAACGTGACGTGCCGGTCATCTTAGTTTCATCCAGGTCGACTATATACCTAACTAGCCTGGGGGAGCTGCGGCGCCTTCGGCGGCATAATTTCAGGGAATGTCATGAACAAGCGGATTCTGTTGGCGATTGTCATCGCCGTGGTCATCGCCGTCTTCAGCGCGCTGCGCGGCAACGAGCACCGTGCGATCGACGGCAATCCGGCGAGGGTGCCGGCACCGGCGGGCCAGCAGCAGAGCATCGACCGGCTCACGCAGCAGCAAACGGTGGTGAGCTACCTGCAGCAGCATCAGCGGCTGCCGGACTATTACGTCACCAAGAAGCAGGCGCGCGAGCAGGGCTGGGATCCGCGTTCAGGCAACCTCTGTGCAGTATTGCCGGGCAAGGCGATTGGCGGCGATCGATTCTCTAACCGTGAAGGGCAACTGCCGAGCGCCGGCGGCCGGGTCTGGCGCGAAGCGGACATCAATTACCAGTGTGGCCGGCGCGGCGCCGATCGCCTGTTGTATTCGAGCGACGGTCTGATCTTCGTCACGCGCGACCATTACAAAAACTTCATTCGTGTGGAGTGAGTTTGATGGCAAAAGTAGAGTTTGATTTTGAGCAGATCCAGGACGTGCCAACCTTCTACCGCGATTTCGCGCACAAGTTTGCGCTGGACGAGGGGTTTGGCGCCAACCTCGACGCGCTGTGGGACGTGGTGACCGGCGATATCGGTCTGCCGGTGGAAATCGAGTTCACCCACCTCAATGCCCGCAGCAAGCGTCGTTTCGGCGCAATTATTCTGCTGTTTGAAGAAGCGGAAGAAGAGCTGGAAGGCAGCCTGCGTTTCAATATCCGCGAAAGCAGCGGCGAACCGGCGCATCACCGGGGATGAAACGGGTTCATCCCGGGATGGCGGCGGCGCTTAGTCAGCCGCTTCGGCCAGCTCGCGCAGGTATTGGAAGATCTGGCGGTAAGCCTTAGGCGGCTTGTTGGCGGCCTTCTCTTTCTGCGCGTTGCGCACCAGTGAACGCAGCTGTTGACGATCGGCTGCTGGATACAGATCCAGGATCGACGGAATGACGTCATCGCCTTCTTCCACCAGGCGGTCGCGCAGCGCTTCCAGCTTATGGAACAGCGAAACCTGCTGGTTGTGGCGGTTTTTCAGCTTGTCGAGCGCGGTCTGAATCGGCTCGATATCGCGGGCGCGCAGCATCTTGCCGATCAGCTGCAGCTGACGGCGACGGCCCTCTTTCTTGATCTTCTGCGCCAGTTCGATGGCGGCGCGCAAATCTTCATCCAACGGAATGCGATCCAGCGCGTTTTTGCCCAGGTCGACCATTTCGGCCCCCAGGTCTTTCAGCGCTTCGGCATCACGTTTAATTTCACTTTTACTGACCCAGATAATCTCGTCATCGTCCTCGTTTTCATTCTCCGGGACATCGTCGAGCCAGTCTTCAGGCTGTTTGTTCATGGTAGGCTCCGTTAAAAAGAGGCTAATCCTAACAGGTTGCCGGCTTTATGCGAAATTCAACGCGGTTCCTGTTAGACTCAACGGCAGAGATCTCAGGATTTTTGCGCGCCGCTCCGCGTGCACAACTACGCCGCTCCGGCACTTTTCTCAACGATTTTCTGATTAATTATGGCAGATTGATGAAAGTAGTCACTCAAGTTGCAGAACAGCGCAAGGCGCTGGAACAGGCCGTTTCTCAGGCGCTGGAGCTGGCCCGCGCCGGTTCCGACGCGGCGGAAGTGGCGGTCACCAAATCGACCGGCATCAGCGTCAGCACCCGCTTCGGCGAGGTGGAAAACGTCGAGTTCAACAGCGATGGCGCGCTGGGCATCACCGTGTATCACCGCCAACGCAAAGGCAGCGCCTCTTCCACCGATCTCAGTCCGGACGCCATCGCCCGCACCGTACAGGCGGCGCTGGACATCGCGCGCTACACCTCTGAAGATCCCTGCGCCGGCCCGGCGGAGAAAGATCTGCTGGCGTTCGAGGCGCCGGATCTCGATCTGTTCCACCCGACCGAGCTGGACGCCGAGCGCGGCATCGAGCTGGCGGCGCGCGCCGAGCAGGCTTCGCTGGCGGCGGACAAACGCATTACCAATACCGAAGGCGGCAGCTTCAACAGCCACTACGGCATCAAGGTGTTCGGCAACAGCCACGGCATGCTGCAAAGCTACTGTTCCAGCCGCCACTCGCTGTCCAGCTGCGTCATTGCGGAGCAGGACGGCGATATGGAGCGGGATTACGCTTACACCATCGGCCGTGCGATGGGCGATCTGCACAGCCCCGAGTGGGTGGGGCAGGAGTGCGCTCGCCGCACGCTGGCGCGTCTCGCGCCGCGTAAGCTGTCGACCATGAAGGCGCCGGTGCTGTTCGCCTCCGAAGTGGCCACCGGGCTTTTCGGCCATCTGGTGGGCGCCATCAGTGGCAGCAGCGTCTACCGTAAATCCACTTTCCTGCTGGACTCGCTCGGCAAACAGATCCTGCCGGAATGGTTGACCGTCGAGGAGCATCCGCACCTGCTGAAAGGGCTGGCGTCAACGCCGTTCGACAGCGAGGGCGTGCGCACCCAGCGGCGCGATATCATCAAGGACGGCGTGCTGCAGACCTGGTTGATGACCAGCTACTCGGCGCGCAAGCTGGGCCTGCACAGCACCGGCCATGCCGGCGGCATCCATAACTGGCGCATTGCCGGGCAGGGCGCGGACTTCGCCGGCATGTTGAAACAGCTTGGCACCGGCCTGGTGGTCACCGAGTTGATGGGCCAGGGCGTCAGCGGCGTCACCGGCGATTACTCGCGCGGCGCCGCCGGTTTCTGGGTGGAAAATGGCGAGATCCAGTACCCGGTTAGCGAGATCACCATTGCCGGCAACCTGAAAGACATGCTGCGCAACATCGTCAGCGTCGGCAGCGATATCGAAACCCGCAGCAATATCCAGTGCGGTTCGGTGCTGCTGCCGGAAATGAAGATCGCCGGTCAGTGATCCTCTGCGCGGCCGGCGCCCGCCGGTCGCGCGTTATCCCGTCTCAACCTTGCTTACAAATCTCCGGTTTCGGTTTTGCCCGGCCTTGCCTATGGTAACGGTGGGTTAATTAAAACAATAACTGGAAGGTGAGCAAACATGCAGAATACCCTGAAAGCGCTGGCGGCGTTGACGCTGCTGGCAGCCAGTTCGCTGGCGGTCGCCGCCGATCTGGGCGACGATATGGACACCCTGGCGGAAAACTATAAAACGGTGCTGAATACCGATTCCGCCGCTACCCTCACACAGAGCCTGCAAAACATGCGCGCCGCCGCGCAGGATGCCAAACAGGGCACTCCGCCGAAGCTGGAAGACAAAGCCGCCGACAGCCCGGAGATGAAAGATTTCCGCAGCGGGTTGGATACCCTGATCGGCCAGATCGATCAGGCGCTGGCCCTGGCCAATCAGGGCAAAGTCGCCGAAGCGAAGCAGCTGGCGCAGGGCTTCAAGCAAACCCGCGACGCCAACCACAAGAAATTCCGCTAATCCGTCAACCGTCGCGCCCGTCTTCCGTCAAATAGGAGGAGGGCGCCTGCCCGAGCACGCGGCGAAACATGGTTGAAAACGCCGCGCTGCTGTCATATCCCATTTCCATCGCCACCTGCGTTACGCTGCGCCCTTCGGCCAGCAGCGCCAACGCCAGTACCACGCAGGCGCGCTGGCGCCATTGCGAAAACGGCAGGCCGGTCTGCGCGCGAAAGAAGCGGCTGAAGGTGCGAATGCTCATGTACAGACGAGGCGCCCACCGCTGCGCGGAGTCGTGGGCGTCGGGGTGCTGCAAAAAGGCGCGGCACAGCTCGCCTAACCGAGGATCGGCGGGTAGCGGGATGTGCAACGGCAAGGGCTGCAGCCTGGCCAGCTCATGCAGCAGCAGTGTTGCCAGCGCTCCGTCGCGCCCCTCTTGTTCATACTCCAGTGGCATATCCACCGCCGCCATCAACAGCTGGCGCATCAGCGGAGTGACGCTGACCACCTGGCATACCTGCGGCCGTTCGGCGGGCAACGCGCCGGGTTCGAGGTACAGGCTGCGGGTGGTGACGCCGACCATCCTCACCGCGTGCGGCATCTGCGGCGGCAGCCATACCGCGTGCTGCGGCGGGACGACCCAATTGCCTTGCTGCGTGAAAACGTGCATGACGCCGGTGGCGCCGTACAGCAACTGCGCGCGCCGGTGGCTGTGCATCGGCAGCAGGTGTCCCGGCGGATAATCGGTGCCGATGGCGATCACCGCGCGCGTTACGTGGTCGATGTCATCAATGCGGACGTTGCGCATGTGTTTCCTTTGGCGGGCAGATTGGCCGAAACGCAATGATAGTTGGCCTTTCATATAAAGCAAGCCAGCGGCCGCCGCCCTACTATCGGGGCAGAAAAATAATGCTTGTTCGCGGTGCCGTTATTTTATCGGCCATAAAGCCCGTGCAAGTTTTCACACCGGGGTGGGACGAAGGTTTTCGTTCTCGCAATACAATAAGTTAATAAGGAATAAAGCGTCATTTTATTCCAACACCTGAAGCAATAGTTCTTAGCGCAGTTCAATGACTATAAGGTGATATTTCATGTATAAGTTCGGTGTGGTTGGCGGCGGAGCCGCCGGGATCGCTTTTGCGTATAACTTTATAAAAAATAAGTCGGTTAATCATTGCAAAAGGCCGCTTTCCCTGACGGTGTTCGACAAGCAGGGCTTCAAGGGCGGAATGGCATACAGCAGCGATTTTGACAGCCATATATTAAATATGACGCCGGAAAATATGTCGGCGGATATTTTCGACGACACGCACTTCGTTGATTGGATCGCCATGCATTTCCCGCAGTTTTGCCAGGATCGTTATCCGCCGCGCTGGCTGTATCGGGAATATCTCGATTTTATTCGCGACATGACGATTTATATGGCGGCGGACAGTAACGTCGCGCTGAATTTCGTGACCGCCGAAGTAAATGCCATCGCGCCGCTCGAAGCCGGCTACCGGCTGACCACCACCTGTGGCAGCGCCGAACAGATGAATGCGCTGGTGCTGTGTTCGGGGCACAACCCGCCGGAATGTCTCTATCCGGTGGATGGCGTGATCGCTTATCAGGCCCACCAGGATCTGCCGCCGATCAACCCTTATTCGAGCATCGGCGTGATCGGCTGCAGCCTGACGGCGATTGACGCCATCGTTGAGCTGATGGAGCGCCTGGGGGCGACCGACATCTGTGCCCTGTCGCGCTCGGGCCTGTTCCCCAGCGTGCAGCCGGCGCTGATGCGTCCGCCGCCGGAAGCGTTTGTTGAGGCGCTGCGGCGCTTTGTCGCCGGCCGCGATTTTATTGACGCGCATCAGCTGGTACATGCGATCAATGCCGCGCTGGCGCGCCACTATCCGGGGCCGGAGCGGTTGACGGTGCTCTCGGCGCTGGGGGAAAGGCGCGATTGCTATCGCGATCTGGCAGACAGTCTCGATCGCGCGCGTTTTGCCCGGGAGCATATCTGCAGCTATCTGGCGGCGATCCACCCGGCGGTGTGCGCCGCCTGGGTCAAGATGGATGCCAACAACCGGCAGGTCTTCATGCGCTTTTACAACTCCTCCTGGATGCGCAATCGACATGCCATGCCGCTAAAGAACGCCAGCAAGATCGTGGCGGCGCTTGAGAGCCAACGCTTGCGTGCCTGCGGCGGCCTGGTGGATATCAGTAAGGGGGCGGACGGGTTTATCCTTCGTTGCCATGAGACGCGGGTGCATGCGCAGTATCTGTTCAACTGCACCACGCCTTCTTATCAACTGCCGCCCAACCGCCTGAGCCATCAGCTGCTGCAAGACGGGCTGGTGCAAGAGAACCTGTTCGGCGGCGTGAAGTGCAACCCGCACACGCTGAAAATCGCCGACCGACGCGGCCGTGAGCAGCATCTCTACTCGCTCGGCGCGCCCGCCAAGGGCGATCTGTTTTACACCTCGGCGATGGAATCCATCACGCGGGATATCAGCAAGATCGTGTTCAACAACCCTATTTTCAATGCAAAGAAGGCTGAAGTATGAAAAACGTAGCGCTCTTTGTCGGCAACGACATTTTCTCCTGGCTGGTGTGTCAGGATCTGATCGCCGCCCTGAGGGACGAGTGTACTTTTACGGTGTATTTTCCCCTGGCGAAAAGCGCCGGGCGCACGCAGGAGCCGGCGGTTCGCCGCCTGGGGCTGTATGAGCGCGAGGTGCTGAATGATTTCGTGTTCCCGTTCGTTGGCCGCAACGCCGCCGCCTGTGAGGGCGCCTATCAGCCGCCGGCTCTGTTCCTGGCCGCCGCCGGGGTCAAAGCGCATCGCGTTCTCGACATCAATGACGCCGCGTTTATCAGCAGCCTGGGCCATATGGACGGGGTGATCTCTTTACGCTGTTATCAGAAATTTTCCGCCGACTATGTGCGCGCCTTCAGCCGGCGCGGCAAGCTGCTGTGGAACCTGCATCCGGGAGATTTGCCACGCTATCGCGGGGTGATGACGCTGTTCCGCGCGATGATGAACGGTGACAGGGACTGTGCGGTAACGCTGCATGAAATGGATGAGCACTGGGACGCCGGCCCGGTGATCGCCCGTCTGCCCGCCGAGCTGCGCCACGATCTGTCGTTCCTGGAAAACATGATGTTGCTGGGCGTACAAAGCGGCACCTTTTTGGCGCGCCAGCTGATGCGGGCGGAGCACAGCGAAGCGATAACGGCGGAAAAGCAGGGCGATTCGCGCTACTGGGGTTTCCCGGATGCGCAGACGCTGGCGCAGGCAGAACAGGCGGGCATTGAGCTGGTGGACCATGACGCCGTGCGCGAGCAGTATCTGGGGCTGTTCGTCGGCGATCGCTTCCACCCGCTGGCGGGGCAGTTCTGCGCCGGGTTCGACGACTTCGTGCGGGCGCACGGCCATGATTGAAACGTTGATTGTACTGGGGGCCGGTTTTCTGACCGGCATCACCACCATTCTGTTCGGCTTCGGCGGCGGCTTTGTAGTGGTGCCTTTCGTCTATCACTTGATCTCTGTGTCGGGCGAGCAGCCCGGCCAGGCGATGCATATCGCGGTGGCAACCTCGACGGCGGTGATGATCCTCAACGCGAGTTACGCGACGCTGACCAACTGGCGCAGCGGCAACCTGCTGCGCGAAACCATCGTGCCGCTGATCTTTTTCATCGGCATCGGCGCTGCGCTGGGCGCGTTCGCCTCCTCACTGCTGGCGGACGGCGTGATCCGCGGGCTGTTTGTGGTCTATATGGCGGTGACCATCGCCGATTGTCTGTTCCGCCGGGGCTTTTTGATCAAACCGGCGCGCGCCGAACTGTCCCCCGTCACGCTGTGGGGCGGGGGGCCGCTGATCGGCGGCATCGCCACCCTGCTGGGAGTGGGCGGCAGCGTGATGACCGTACCGCTGCTGCGTCGCCATGGTTACGATATGAAATATTGCGTCAGCGCTGCCAACCCGCTGTCGATCCCGGTGGCGGTGATCGGGGCGCTGATGTATATCGTGTTGGGGTGGCACGAGATGAGCGGGCCGCAGTATCTGGGTTACGTCAATCTGAACATTCTGGGGTTGCTGGTGGTCGCGGGGATTGCGGGGATCGTGTTTGCCAGGCGCTGTTTGCCGAAGGTGAGCGATGCGCTGCATGCCAAAATCTACGTGCTGCTGCTGATCGCCGTGCTGATCGCTATCTGCCTCTGAGACAGAAAGGGCGGCCGGATGCCGCCCTGAAAACCGCTTAACGGTGGTATTCGCCCGCCGCTTCCGGCTGGTACAGCAATTCCAGCACTTCAATCCGCGCTTCTTCACCGTTCGGCAATTGCCAGGAGATCTGCTTGCCGACGTGCATGCCGAGCAGCGCTGCGCCCAGCGGCGCCATTACCGACAGCTGATCGTGGCTGTCTTTCAGCGATGCCGGGTAAACCAGCGTACGCACGTGCTCTTCATCGGTGTGCAGATCGCGAAAACGCACGCGGCTGTTCATGGTCACCACGTTGGCCGGCATTTTCTCCGGCGGCAGGATTTCCGCGCGATCCAACTCGTCGTTCAGCGCGGCGGCGACGTCGGTGTTGGCAAAGGCCGGTTGTTCCAATAGCGCATCCAGGCGTTCCGCATCCAGCTCATTAATAGTAATGATGGGTTTGGTCATTCCACTCTCCAGTCAAATCAAAGGGCGCCAGTCTGTGCACCCATAAATTCGGAAAAACAACACAAAGCAACACCCCCGCGCCAGAGGAGCGGGGGTGTGGGTAATGTCGATTTGTCCTATTGATAGTAGGCGGTTGGGGCGAGAAAAGAAAGAGATCCCGATCACGAAGGCTTTTATCGTCAATCGTGGCAAAAGAAACGGTTAGCCCGGTTATCTATTTGTTATCTCATTGACTTTTTCACCTTGGTGCCGTTTTGCGAAATGGATCTCCGCGCGTCATTCGATTTCCACTTCAAACTGGAAAAAACCGGTCTACACAGAAAATCCTACCGGGGGTAGGGTAAAGACATCACAGAAAGCGGGTTATTCAGGTGATGCGCTTTACGGCTTACTGATTAATGTAGGATCTAGGGGTACTGAAAAGTGAATGATGGATCTGCTTCGATAAAAGAAATTGAACAATCCGATGTCAGCGAAGCCGGAGCGATCGCCGCTCGGGTATTGGCGGATATTACCGCGATGCTGAATGCTGAGAATATTTATACCAATGCGGTGCAGCAACAGATGCTGGAATCGCATATTCGCGCCATGGTGCTGCGTTCAATAACCGGTGAGCCGTTGCCGGAGGTGGATAAATCATTGTTCGACGAAATCTCTGCCGAATCCATGCAAATGGCGGAGCGCGTGGTGAATCAGTTTGACACATTGCCTATCGAAGAAGCCTATTTACTGTCAGTGCACTTCGAAGTGGCGAAAGATAATAACGCATAACGGTTAACGCATCGATTTCAATCAGGAGAAAATACCATGGGTCAAATTACCGTAGTGATCGGCGATCGTTTGGGCAAAGGGCAAAAAGTCGGCCAGGGCGTTGAAAACGCAGGCGGAAAAGCGGTGGTTATCCCCGGCGTGGCGGCAGATATGAAACTGGGCGACGTCATGAAAGCGGAAAACGCGCAGCTGGGCATCTCTTTTTGCGGCAGCGGCGGCGCCGGCGCGATTACCGCGCAAACCAAATACGGCTACAAAGCCAAATACGGCATGCGTTCGGTGGAAGAGGGCGTGACGGCAATTAACGAAGGCTGCAACGTGCTGGGTTTCGGCTTTATGGATAAGGAAGAGCTGGGCCAGAAACTGGTGGAAGCCTACGTCAAAAAACATGGCAATCCATAATGAAAGAGCAATATACCACATCGGTAAAGGTGGAGGGTAAAGGCGACAGCAAAGCGAAAGCTTTTGCTTCCGCCTTGGCTAATGTGCAGGGCGCGGTATTAAAGTCCACCAACAATATTCTGCTGCGCATCGAGCCGCAGGACGTCAGCGTAGTGAAAGCGGAAGAGAAAATAACTAAAGAGAAATTTCTTTTCTTCTTTTTGCCGCGTGAAAGAAAGAGCTATGCCGTTTCTCTGGAAATAACCGTGAACGTAACCATTATCAATACCGAGAAGGTTGTCTTCGTCACGAAATAAAAACGTTAGCATAAATGAAAGGGTATACTGATGTTTTTAATCATCTTATTTAAATCGATAATTATCGGTGGGCTGGTGGGAGTCGGCGTAGGGGCCGGCGCCGCACGCATGTTCCACGCACCGACAACACAGGGCATGGGGGCGTTTCGCACCCTGGGCGAGCTGAACTCCTGCGAGGGCGATCCGGCTTCCCACTTCTCATTCGGTCTGGGCTTCTTCTTCAACGCCTGGGCGTCTTCCGTAGCGGCGGGTTCCTTCACGCAGGACGTCGATCACCGCATCATCCCGCACTGGGGCGCGGCGGCCCTGATGGTCAAGAACCGCAATCTGGCGCAAACGCTGCACGATCCGAAAAAAATGGCCATCGCCTGCGGCATCATCGGCATGCTGGTGGTGGCCTTCCTCAATACCACCGCTTCCGCCGTGCCTGCCGCGCTGCAGGTCACCGCGATCAAGGTGCTGGTGCCGGCGGCCAACCTGCTGGTGAATACCGTGATGCCGGTGATCTTCTGGCTGGCGGCGATCGACGCCGGGCGCCGTTCCGGCTTCTGGGGCACCATCTTCGGCGGCCTGGCGCAGCTGATCATGGGCAACGCCGTACCGGGCCTGGTGCTGGGCATTCTGATCGGCAAAGGCGTGGAAGAGAGCGGCTGGAACAAGATCACCAAGATCATGATGGCGGTGATCGTGCTGCTGTTCGTGCTGAGCGGCTTCTTCCGCGGCTTTGACATGAAAGTTCTCGAGTCCTTCAGCCTCGGCGTGCCGGGCTGGCTGGACGCCATTCACAACACCCTGAGCGGTAAATAAGGAGCGGGATGATGGAAGAGCAAACCCAAAAAGGCTTCTGGTACGCCGACTGGTCATTCCCGATTTTTGTTGGCCTGCTGTCCTCCGGCGTGTTCGCCGGGACGCACATGTACTACCTGTACGGCATCGGCGCCTTTAACGAAGTGGCCTTCGTCTCCATGCTGCGGGCGGGGATGGATACCGGCGTGTATGGCGCGGTGGCGGCGTTCGGCGCCAGCTTCCTGTTCGCGCGCATCATCGAAGGTTCACTGGTGGGCATCCTCGACATCGGCGGCGCGATCCAGACCGGCGTCGGGCTGGGCGTGCCGGCGCTGCTTTTGGGGGCCGGCATCGTGTTCCCGGTCGCCAACTTCGCCGCTTCGCTGGCCACCGGCCTGATCATCGGCCTGGCGATCGGTTACGTGATCATTCTGGCGCGCAAATTCACCATCAATCAGAGCAACTCCACCTACGGGGCGGACGTGATGATGGGGGCGGGCAACTCGTCGGGCCGCTTCCTCGGGCCGTTGATCATCCTGTCGGCGATGACTGCCTCGATCCCGATCGGCATCGGTTCGCTGCTCGGCGCGCTGCTGTTCTATATCTGGGGTAAACCGATCACCGGCGGAGCGATCCTCGGCGCGATGATCCTGGGGGCGATCTTCCCGGTAGCCATTTCTTAAGAGGCCTGCGCCAGGCGCCGCCCGATACGGCGGCACCCGGGCTAACAGGAGCAATGCGGTATGTATGACTTAGTAATCAGAGGCGCCAGACTGGCGGACGACACGCTGATCGATCTGGCGGTGAAAGACGGCAAAATAGTCTCGGTGGGGCGGTTGGCGGCGGACGTCAGCGCCGTTCGCCAGCTGGATTTGGCGGGCAACTGCCGCCTGAGCGCCGGTTGGATCGACGCGCACGTGCATTGCTATCCCGAATCGCCGATTTACCATGACGAGCCGGATCGGGTCGGCGTCGCCAGCGGCGTCACCAGCGTGGTCGATGCCGGTAGCACCGGCGCCGACGATATCGACGCCTTTTATCAGCTGACGCGCAGCGCCAAAACCAACGTTTTCGCCTTCCTCAATATCTCGCGCATCGGCCTGCTGCGGCAGAACGAGCTGGCGGAGATGACGGACATCGACAAGCGCGAGGCCGGCCAGGCCATCGCCAACCACCCCGGCTTTGTCATCGGCATCAAGGCGCGCATGAGCAGCAGCGTGGTGGGCAAGAACGGCACTCGCCCGCTGGTGTTGGCCAAAGAGATCCAGCAGGAAAACCGCCAGCTGCCGCTGATGGTGCATATCGGCAATAACCCGCCGGATCTGGATGAGATCGCCGATCTGCTGACCCGCGGCGACATCATCACCCACTGCTACAACGGCAAACCGAACCGCATTCTGACGCCGGCGGGCACGCTGCGCGAGTCTATCCAGCGCGCGCTGCGGCGCGGCGTATTGCTCGACGTAGGGCACGGCACCGCCAGCTTCAGCTTCGAGGTGGCGCGCCAGGCGATCAAATTGGGCATTTTGCCGCACACCATCAGCTCCGATATTTACTGCCGCAACCGCATGAACGGACCGGTGCACAGCCTGGCGACGGTGATGTCCAAATTCTTCAGCGTCGGCCTGACGCTGCCGCAGGTGATCGCCTGCGTGACGGAGAACGCCGCGTCGGCGCTGCAGCTGAGCGGCAAAGGGCGGCTGGAGCCGGGCTATGACGCCGATTTCACGCTGTTTGAACTGCGCCGCGAACCGCAGGTGTTCGCCGACGCCGAAGGGCAAACCGCCGAGGGCGAACGGCTGTTGGTGCCGCTGGCCGCCGTGGTGGCCGGGGAAATCCTATTAACCGAACAAGGGGAGGCAAGCCATGTCTTCGATTTATGAAAAATACGGTTTGAAGCAGGTGATCAACACCTCCGGCCGCATGACCATTCTCGGCGTTTCTACGCCGCGCCAGGACGTGATCGACGCCGTTGATTACGGCCTGAACCACTATTTCGAAATCAAGGATCTGGTCAACAAGACCGGCGCCTATATCGCCGATCTGCTCAACGTGGAGGATGCGGTGATCGTCTCCTGCGCCTCGGCGGGCATCGCCCAGTCGGTGGCGGCGGTGATCGTTAAAGATAACGCCAATCTGCTGGTGAACCTGCATTCGGCGCCGGTGACCGTGCCGCGCGAGATCGTGCTGCCGCGCGGTCACAACGTCAACTTCGGCGCGCCGGTGGACACCATGGTGGCGCTGGGCGGCGGCAAGGTGGTGGAGGCGGGGTACGCCAACGAATGTTCGCCGGAGCAGATTGAAGCCTGCATCACGCCGCAGACTGCGGCGATCCTGTACGTCAAATCGCACCACTGCGTGCAGAAAAGCATTTTGTCCGTCGAACAGGCGGCGGTGGTGGCGCGCAAGCATAACCTGCCGCTGATCGTCGACGCCGCGGCGGAAGAAGATCTGATGTGTTACTACCAGATGGGGGCCGATCTGGTGATCTACAGCGGCGCCAAAGCCATCGAGGGGCCGACCAGCGGTCTGGTTGTCGGCAAGAAACAGTACGTCGAGTGGGTGAAGTTGCAATCCGGCGGCATCGGCCGGGCGATGAAGGTCGGTAAAGAGGGCATCCTCGGCCTGACGCAGGCGATTGAAAGCTATCTGACGCTTGAGAAAACCACCGGGCAACAGATGGTGGAGCGGATGACGCCATTCCTCAACAGCCTCAACACCCTGACCGGCGTCAGCGCCAAGACCGTCTGGGACAGCGCCGGCCGCGATATCGCCCGCGCCGAGATCGCCTTTGACGAAGCGGTGCTGGGGCGTTCGACCTATGACATCGTCCAGGCGTTGAAAACCGGCGATATCGCCATCTACTTCCGCGGCTATAAGGCCAACGAGGGCAAGATTGAGGTCGACGTGCGCAGCGTCGACGAGCAACAGCTGATGACCGTCTTTAGCTGTATCAAAAACCTGTTTACGGAGAAACAAGCATGAAGCTGCAGCCTAACTACTATCGCGACCGCGTCTGCCTGAACGTGCTCGCCGGCTCCAAAGCCAACGCGCAGGACATCTACGCCGCGGCGGAAGGCCATGTGCTGGTGGGCGTGCTCTCCAAGAACTACCCGGACGTCGACAGCGCGGTGACCGACATGCTGCGCTATGCGCGCCTGATCGAAAACGCGCTGTCGGTCGGCCTGGGCGCCGGCGATCCGAAGCAGTCGGCGATGGTCAGCCTGATCGCTCAGCAGGTGCAGCCGCAGCACGTTAACCAGGTGTTTACCGGCGTCGGCGCTAGCCGCGCGCTGCTGGGCCAGAACGACAGCGTGGTCAACGGCCTGGTGTCGCCGACCGGCCGCGTCGGTTGGGTGAAGATTTCTACCGGCCCATTGAGCGCCGCGGCGCCGGACGGCATCGTGCCGGTGGAAACCGCCATCGCCTTGCTGAAGGACATGGGCGGCAGCTCCATCAAGTATTTCCCGATGGGCGGCCTGAAGTGCAAGGACGAATACCAGTACGTCGCCAAGGCCTGCGCCGAGCATGACTTTATGCTGGAGCCGACCGGCGGCATCGATCTGGAGAACTTTGAGCCGATCGTCGAGATCGCGCTGGCGGCCGGCGTGAAACGCGTGATCCCGCATATCTACAGCTCGATCATCGACGCCGCCAGCGGCGACACGCGTCCGCAGGACGTGAAAACCCTGCTGGCGATGACCAAAAAGCTGGTGGGCTGAACGCACAATGGGATGAGGTAAACGCTGGGAGGCGAAGGTTTTCCCGTGGCGCGGCATGCCGCGCCGTTACCTATAGCCTATAGCTTTCAAGTTGCAGCTAGGCGGCAAGCGCAGGAGCCCCAGGAGCTTACTTAAGTAAGTGACTGGGGTGAGTGTGGGCAGCCAACAACGCTGCGGCTTGAAAGATGACGGGTATATACTGAGGACTACTATGCGAAACTGGCAGGCTCCAACCCGACGCCCCGCGTTGTTCCTGGCGCTGCTGGCCGTGACCGGCCCGGCGCTGCATGCTGAGGATGCAATGAACTCCACGTCATCTCATTTTGCCTATATCGGCACCTACAATCCCAACGGCGAAGGCGTTTACCGAGTGCGGGTCGATCCGGCCAGCGGCGCGCTGAGCCAGGTTACGCTGGTCAGCAACGTGCCGAATCCGGCGCAGCTGACGTTGGGCGCTGATGGCAAGACGCTGTATGTCGCCAGCGAAGTGGCCGATTTCAACGGCGGTAAGCACGGCGGCATCACCGCCTACCGGATCAATCCGGCCGACGGCGGCCTGACGCAGCTCAACCAGGTGGATTCGCAGGGGGCGGGGCCGGTATATCTCTCATCGACGCCGGACGGGCGGCATCTGCTGGTGGCGAACTACGTCAGCGGCAGCGTGGCGGCTTTCCCGATCGAAGCGGACGGCCGCCTGGGCACCGCCAGCTCGGTGCAGCAACAACAGGGCCCGGCGGGCGCGGCCAAACCGGCGGCGGCGGTGAACGGCAGCTTCGCCATCAGCGATCACAACGGCCCGCATGCCCATATGATCGCCAGCGATCCAAGCGGCAAGTTTGTGTTCTCTACCGATCTGGGATTGGATCGCATCTACCAATGGCGCTTTGACGCCGCGAGCGGCCGGCTGACGCCGAACGATCCACCGTGGATCGCTGCCTCGTCCGCCGGCGCCGGCCCGCGTCACTTTGTGTTTCATCCGGACGGCGACACCGTGCTGCTGGTGAACGAAGAGGCTTCGACGTTGACCAGCTACCGTTTTGATCGCCAAAAAGGTACTCTGAAACAACTGCATGCAGTTTCCGCGCTGCCCGCCGACTATCAGGGTACCAGCTTCGCTTCGGGGCTGGCGCTCAGCAAGAACGGCGACACGTTGTACGTCGCCAACCGGCTGCATAACAGCATTGCCCAGTTCAGCGTGGGCGCCGGCGGCAAGTTGAAACCGGTGGCGGAAACCTGGACCCGCGGCGATTACCCGCGTTCGCTGGCGCTGAGCTTGGATGGCCGCTATCTGTATGCGTTGAACCAGCGCAGCGATAACGTCACCCGCTTCAGCGTCAACCCGACGGACGGCAAGCTCAGCTTTGTGGGCGGCTATCTGCCGATCGGCAGCCCCTCGCAAATGGCGTTTCTGCCGCCGGCGAAGTAACCCGTGGCCCGCCCGGTTCGCCGGGTGGGCCGCCTGATTGACGGATACAGAATGGTGCGATTTCCTTACCCGCGTTTGGCTTACTTGTTCGATGCTTTGCAAACCGAGACTTTGCCGCAGGATGAGCTGGCGAAGCGTTTCGCCGTGTCAACCCGCACGGTGCGGGCGGATATCACCGCGCTGAACGAGATCCTGGACAAGTACGGCGCGCGTTTCGTGCATAGCCGTGGGGCCGGCTATCGCCTGCAGGTCGATAACGCCGCGCTATTCAGCGCCCTGCAGCATCAGGAGCGCCGCAAGCATGCTACCCCGCGCAGCGCGCAAGAGCGGGTGCATTATCTGCTGGTGCGTTTTTTGACCTCAGCCTTCTCCCTTAAACTGGAAGATCTGGCTGACGAGTGGTTCGTCAGCCGCGGCACGTTGCAAAACGACATGGCTGAGGTGAGGGAACGTCTGGCGCACTATCAATTGACGATCGAAACCAAACCGCGCTACGGCATGAAGCTGTTCGGCGCCGAGATGGCGATCCGCGCCTGCCTCACCGATCTGCTGTTCCAGCTGCAGTTGGCCGATGCCGAGAACCCGCTGCTCAACAACGAGATCCTGCTGCAGCCGCAGGTAGCGGCGTTCGCCGGATTGCTGCATCCGCTGTTGTCGCAATATGCCATTCGCCTGACCGATGAGGGCGAACAGTACCTGATTTTCTACTGCGCGGTGGCGCTGCGGCGCATCAACGACGGCTATCCGCTGCCGGACTTCGAGGTGGAGGACGGCGACGACGCGGTGCGCCAGGTGTCGACCCGCCTGGCGGCGGAGCTGCGTGCGGCCTCCGGCAAAGAGATCTCGATGGCCGAAGAGGCCTATCTGCGGGTCAACATCGCCGCGCGCCGCGTGCAGGACGTGCAGCCGACCGAGATCAATGCCGACGATGAAGAAGCGTTGGTGGACTACATCCTGTCCTACATCAACGCACACTATAACTACAACCTGCAGGGCGACGAGCAGCTGCGGGCCGACCTGCTCACCCATATCAAGACCATGATTACGCGGGTGAAATACCAGATCAATATCCCCAATCCGCTGTTGGCCAATATCAAGCAGCACTATCCGATGGCTTACGACGTGACGCTGGCGGCGGTCTCCAGCTGGGGCAAATACACCCCCTATACCCTGAGTGAGAACGAGATAGGCTATCTGGTGTTACATATTGGCGTGGGGCTGGAGCGGCATTACAACATCGGTTATGAACGCCACCCGCAGGTGATGCTGGTGTGCGATACCGGCAACTCAACGGTGCGCATGATCCAGGCGCAGATTGCGCGCAAGTACCCGCAGCTGGTGATGACGCGCATCGTCTCGCTGCGCGATTACGAGATGCTTGCGCACATCGACGAAGACTTCGTGATTTCCAACGCCCGCATCGGCGAAAAGAACAAGCCGGTGGTGGTGATGTCGCCGTTCCCGACCGATTATCAGCTGGAGCAACTGGGCAAACTGGTGCTGGTGGATCGCACCAGGCCGTACATGCTGGAGAAGTTCTTCGACGCTGAGCATTTCATGGTGCTCAACGAGCCGCTGACGCAGGCGGAACTTTTCAGCCGGGTGTGCGGCCAGCTGGAGCGGGAAGGGTACGTCGGCGCGGACTTTTATCCGTCGGTGGTCGAGCGCGAGGCGATCGTCTCCACGCTGCTGGGCGAAGGCATCGCGCTGCCGCACTCGCTGGGGCTGCTGGCGAAAAAGACCGTGGTAGTGACGCTGCTGGCGCCGCAGGGGGTCGCCTGGGGGGAAGGTGAGATCGCGCACGTGATTTTCCTGCTGGCGATCAGCAAGAGCGACTATGAAGAGGCGATGGCGATCTACGAGCTGTTCGTCACCTTCGTGCGTGAACGCTCAATGAGCCGCCTGCTGGGCAGCGACAGCTTCGACAGCTTCAAAGCGGTGGCGCTGGACTGCCTGAGCCGGAGTTGAGGGGCTAATCCGCTTCCGGCAGGAACAGGGCCGGGGGCAGATTGAAACGCTTAGCCAGCGCCATAATGTGCGGAATGGTCAGCGATCTTTTGCCGTTCAGGATTTGGTTAACCAACGACTTTTTACCGATCTCATGTTCAAAATCACTTTGGCTGAGTTGGTGCTGTTCCATCAATACGCGAAGCGCGGCCACCCCCTGCGGGAGTTGGGCGATACGCTGGTTGAATGCAGTAAATTCGGCGCTGTTGTCTTCATATTCGGCGATTTTTTTTGCCAACATGTCAATCAGCGGATGGTGTTCATCGTTTTCCAGCAGATATTCCACCAATTCGAGCGCTTCTCGGTAGTCTTGCTGAGCGTGGCTGCCCTGCAATAAGGGTACGGCGCGCAGTAGCGCATCGGCCGCCTTAATGGCATCTGTAATCATGACGAACTCCTTCGATAGTGCTGCATCAGCTTGTCGTATTCGGCGTGGCTAACGATATGCTTTATGAAGACTTTCTGTGTCTCGAAGCTGGCAAAGAACAAGATCCGTAGGTGGTTGCCGCCGACGTCAATGACCCACCATTTCTCTTTGTATTTCATACGATCGAGCGAAGGAAAAAGCGCTTTTAACTCGTCCGGCGTGCGGAACTCGCCCCGTCGCAACGCTTTATAAATGGCCTCGAGAGCAGTGGCTTCATTGGGATATTGCTTCGTTGCGTTATTGAACGGTTCCCTGGAAATGATATGCATCGTTCCTTCGATTCCTACCCGGTGAACATTATAGCGACTGTCGGTGAAGTTCACAAATTGTAAACTTTTCGTTGTCCCGCCAGCAAAGCGTGGGGAAACTCCCGCCAGTTGTCTGTTTTTGCGTTACACACTATTGCGATTACCGCGGTGGGGGTAAATCCATGACGTGAATTTACAGGCGGTTACGGCTGATTCTGGAAGCGGATTCGCAAAGTGAGAAACGGGAGGGCTACGTTATGGGTGGGGCGGAGGCAACACATGCGCCGAGGCGACGCATGGGGAGAGTCTCAGCGACTAATCTTCATCAAACCCGGAGTTGAACAGCTCGACCACCGCCGTCAGCGCGTTGACTTCGTCGGGGCCGGTCGCTTCGACTTCGATATGCCGGCCCTGGGCGGAGTCCAGCATCAGCAGCGCGATGACGCTGCTGGCTTCGGCCTCGGTGCCGCTTTCGTTGCGCAGCATCACTTCGGCGTCGAAGCTTTGCACCAACTCGAACAGTTTCATCGCCGGGCGCGCGTGCATGCCCAGCTTGTTTTTGATTTCAACCGTCTGTTTGACCGTCATTGTTTACGCTTTTCCAGCGTGCGGTGGCGCGACTGCACGTTCTTGCCGCGCGAGCGGAAGTAATCGGCCAGCTGTTCCGCCACGTACACCGAGCGGTGTTTACCGCCGGTACAGCCGATGGCGACCGTCAGGTAGCTGCGGTTGTTGGTTTCCAGCATCGGCAGCCATTGTTCCAGGTAGCTGCGGGTCTGGTAGATGAAGTTGTGCACTTCGGTATGGCGATCGAGGAACGACGCCACCGGCTTGTCCAGACCGGTCATCGGCCGCAGCTTCGGATCCCAGTGCGGGTTCGGCAGGAAGCGCACGTCGAACACGTAGTCGGCGTCGATCGGAATACCGTGCTTGAAGCCGAAGGATTCGAACACCATCGTCAGTTCGCGCTCGCGCTTGCCGAGCAGGCGGGTGCGCAGCATTTCGGCCAGTTCGTGCACCGACATTTCCGAGGTGTCGATAATCAGGTCGGCCCGGGAGCGCAGCGGTTCGAGGAGATCGCTCTCTTCGTCAATGGCGCTTTCTAGCGACAGGTTTTTGCTGGAGAGCGGGTGCAGGCGGCGGGTGTCGCTGTAACGGCGGATCAGCGTGTTGCGATCGGCGTCGAGAAACAGCAGCTGCGGCGAGAAGCTGTCCGGCAGTTGAGTCATCGCGTATTCGAACACTTCCGGCGATTCCGGCATGTTGCGCACGTCGATGCTGACCGCCGCGGAGATATTGCGTTCCGCCAGCGTATTGGCGAGCTGCGGCAGCAGAACCACCGGCAGGTTGTCAACGCAGTAAAAACCCATGTCTTCCAGCGCCCGCAAGGCGACGGATTTTCCGGAACCGGAACGGCCGCTGACAATCATCAGCACCATGTGGCAACTCCCCTGGCATCGCGGCGGCGTTCATCGCCACCGGTGTAAACTTTGTTATTCCGGCCGAGGCCGGATCCATCATCGTGAAACAGTAACGTTATCCGGGCTGGAAGTCACGCCGACCGGGTATCACTCGGTGATGATTTGGTAAAGTTCTTCGTCGCTTTGCGCGGCGCGCAGGCGGCGGCATACGGTTTTGTCGGCCAGGCGTTTGGCGACCAGCGACAGGGTATGCAAATGGGTTTTGCACTGATCGGCAGGCACCAGCAGCGCGAACAGCAGGTCGACCGGCTGGTTGTCGATAGCGTCGAAAGCGATGGGTTGGTCGAGACGGATAAACACGCCAACGGCCCGCAGTGTGTCCTCTTCCAGTTTGCCGTGGGGAATGGCGATACCGTTGCCGATACCGGTGCTGCCCATGCGTTCCCGGGTGAGAACCGCGTCAAACACCACCTGCGAAGGCAGATTGAGCTGTTTGGCGGCCAGTTCGCTGATAATTTCCAAAGCCCGCTTCTTGCTGGTGCAGTGTACCGAGCTTTTGGTGCACTCGATGTTTAACACCGAGCTTAATTGCATATATTCGTTGTTCATCTCATCTTCACTTAAAACCGCGCCGCCGGGCGCACCCGGCAAGGCGGTTTTTCGTCGGTTTTAACCCTGATTACCGTTCGGCGCGTCACCCATGCGGGTCACGCGCCGAAGGGCGAGGCTGCGACGGAGGCAACCTCACGGAATGGGTTAGGGTGTCAGTGTTGCTTCAATTTGTCTTTATGTTTGTTCAATTGACGTGCCAATTTATCGATCAGCGTATCAATTGCGGCATACATATTCTCGTCTTCCGAGGTGGCGTGCAACTCGCCTCCATTCACGTGCACCGTTGCTTCCGCAATTTGCTGCACTTTTTCCACACTTAATACAACATACACCTGATTGATGCGATCAAAATACTGTTCGAGTTTGGCGAACTTGTTGTTCACGAACTCGCGCAACGGATCGGTGATTTCGATGTGGTGTCCGGTAATGTTGAGCTGCATAGTGTCTTCCTTCTCAATAGAGGTCAAACCAACTGTTTACGCTGGTTCGACGGCGGGATGGACAAAGACTCTCGGTACTTGGCGACGGTGCGCCGGGCCACGATGATCCCCTGATCGGCGAGCAGGGTGGCCAGCTTGCTGTCGCTGAGTGGTTTGGCGGGGTTTTCCGCCGCAATCAATTTCTTCACCAACGCGCGGATCGCCGTCGAGGAGGCTTCGCCGCCGCTGTCGGTATTCACGTGGCTGGAGAAGAAATATTTCAATTCGAAAATGCCGCGCGGGCTGTGCAGAAACTTCTGCGTGGTAACGCGCGAGATCGTCGATTCATGCATCTCCACGGCCTGGGCGATATCCGCCAGCACCATGGGTTTCATAAACTCTTCGCCTTGCTCGAAGAACGCCTGCTGCTGGCTGACGATGCAGCGGGTGACCTTCAGCAGCGTTTCGTTGCGGCTCTCCAGGCTTTTAATCAACCACTTGGCTTCCTGTAGGTTGCTGCGGATAAACTGGCCGTCGGCTTCGCTGCGGGCGCTGTTGCCCAGCGCGGCGTACTGCTGATTGATCTTCAAACGCGGCACGCTGTCGCCGTTGAGCTCGACCGTCCATTTGTTCTGCGTCTTGCGCACCAGCACGTCCGGGATCACGTATTCCGATTCGCCGGTATTGATCGACTGCCCCGGGCGCGGGTCGAGCGACTGAATCAGCAGCATCGCTTCTTTCAGTGTATCTTCTTTTAGCCGGGTTGATCGCATCAGGCTGCGAAAGTCGTGGTTGGCCAACAGATCCAGATGCTCGCTGATGATCAGCCGCGCTTCGGCCAGATAAGGCGTATCTTTGGCGTATTGGGAGAGCTGCACCAGCAGGCAATCGCGCAGATCGCGCGCGGCGACGCCGATCGGATCAAAACGCTGCACGCGCTTCAGCACCGCCTCGACTTCCTCGAGGGTCACGTTCTCGTCGCCCAGGCTTTCCAGAATGTCTTCCAGCGGCACGGTGAGATAGCCGGTGTCATCCACCGCGTCGACGATGGAAGTGGCGATGGCGGCGTCGGTATCGGAAAACGGCGTCAGATCCACCTGCCACATCAGATAATCCTGCAGCGTTTGGGTGGTTTCGCCCTGATAGACCGGCAGCTCGTCGTCGCTGTAGTCGGTGCCGGTGCCGGACGGTGTGCCGGCGGTGTAGATCTCATCCCAGGTGGCGTCCAGCGGCAGCTCTTCCGGCATGTCTTTCTGTTCCAGCGCCTCGCGGGTATCGAGCCCCTCGGTCTCCTGGGTTTCTTTGGCGTCGATTTCGTCGTGCAGATCGGTCTGTTCAAGCAGCGGATTGCTCTCCAGCGCCAGCTGGATCTCTTGCTGAAGCTCAAGCGTGGACAACTGCAGCAGGCGGATCGCCTGCTGGAGCTGAGGTGTCATGGCCAGCTGTTGGCTGAGCCTGAGTTGCAAACCTTGCTTCATAGTTTTCTGTCTACTTCCGTTAACGGTGTCGCCCCGCAGGGCGCGCCGGCGCTTAGAGGCGGAACTCTTCGCCCAGATAAACGCGTTTAACCTGCTCGTCGGCCAGAATAGCATCCGGCGTGCCGTGGGCAATCAGTTTGCCCTGGCTGACGATGTAGGCGCGTTCACACACGTCCAGCGTCTCGCGCACGTTGTGGTCGGTGATCAGCACGCCCAGGCCGCTGTCACGCAGGTGCTCGATGATTTTCTTGATATCGATAACGGAAATCGGATCCACCCCGGCAAAGGGTTCGTCCAGCAGAATGAATTTCGGGTTGGCCGCCAGCGCGCGGGCGATTTCGACGCGGCGGCGTTCGCCGCCGGACAGCGCCTGGCCGAGGCTGTCGCGCAGATGGGAGATATGGAACTCTTCCATCAGCTCTTTGGCGCGGTCTTCGCGCTGTTCGCTGGTGAGATCGGGACGGATCTCCAGCACCGCCATCAGGTTGTCGTACACGCTCAGGCGGCGGAAGATCGACGCTTCCTGCGGCAGATAGCCGATGCCGCGGCGCGCGCGGGCGTGCAGCGGCAGCAGGCTGATGTCTTCTTCGTCGATCACGATGCGCCCGGCGTCGCGCGGCACGATGCCGACCACCATGTAGAAGGTGGTGGTTTTACCGGCGCCGTTCGGCCCGAGCAGGCCGACGATCTCGCCGGATTTCACTTTCAGGCTGACGTCTTCGACAACTTTACGGCCCTTGTAGGCTTTCGCCAGGTTTTCTGCGATGAGTGTTGCCATAAGTGATTAGTTACTCTTTTTTTGCCCGTTTTTGTCTTGCAACTGCGACGGTACCAGAACCGTTGTCACGCGTTTGCCTTTGTCGCTAAACGCCTGCATTTGCTGCTGTTGCACCAGATAGGTGATGCGATCGCCTTTCACGTTGCTGTCGAGCTGCTCCAGATAGGCGTTGCCCGTCAGGGTCACCAGCTGGGTCGCCACGTCGTAGCGCACTTTTTGCGCGTGGCCTTTGACCGGCTTGCCGCTGTCCTGCATCTGGTAGAAGGTTACCGGGTTGCCGAACGCTTCAATATAGGTCTTATTCTGATCTCCGCCCGGGCGGGTGACGACCACCTTGTCGGCGCGAATATCGATGGTGCCCTGTTTGATCACCACGTTGTCAGTGAAGGTGCTGACGTTGCTTTGCATGTCCAACGACTGCTTGAGCGAGTCGATGCTGACCGGCTGGCTGGAGTCGGATTTCAGCGCCAGAGCGGGGGCGCTGGCGGCCAAAACTAAGCTGCCGAGCAACAGGTTACGGAGTTGGTTTTTGGTTCTGAATTTCATAGTTGGTCTTAACCTTATCAATCAGCTCAGCGGTTTTGGTCCGCAGGTTCCCACGCATTTTCATGCCGTTAGAGGTAAAATTGGTCCCGTAAAGCGTGACTTCGTCATCGGAGGTGACGTCCTGGGTGACCAGGTTTACCTGAGCGTTGTCCGTCTTAATTTTTTCCAGCTGCGAGGTGGTGGTCAGGCTGTTCACCTCGACGTGACCATACAGATACAGCATCCGGTCTTTAGTCAGTTTGGCGCGATCGGCGCGAACTGACCAGGTGGCCACCGCATTCTCATCGAACAGCGTCATCACCGGCTGGGTGAACCAGCTCAGCTCGCCGGCGGTGTAATACTTCGCGTCTTCCGCCACCAGTTTATAATTCAGCTTGCCGGCTGGGTTGTACACCACGGTGACCGTGTGCTGGCTCTGGTAAGTCGGATCCTGATCGTTGACCGGGCCCGGGGCCGTGTCGTCGCTGAAGTCCGTCATGTTCCAGCCGATCAGCGCCAGAACGATCACCGTCAACAGGATGGTGATCCACAGTTTGGTTTTACTCATATCGACAGCCCTTTGGCGTCCTCCAGCTTATTTTGAGCCAAAAGAATGATGTCGCACAGTTCGCGTACCGCACCGCGGCCGCCGGCAATGCGGGTGACGTAGTGGGCGCGCGGCGTCAGCAGCGGGTGGGCGTCCGCCACCGCGACCGCCAGGCCGACCTGCGCCATCACCGGCCAGTCGATCAGGTCATCGCCGATATAGGCGACCTGATCCGCCGTTAACGACAGTTTATCCAACAGTTCACGGAAGGCCAAAAGCTTATCGGATTGCCCCTGATACAGATGGGTGATACCGAGCGTTTGCGCACGGTCTTCCAGCAGCTTGGCGGAGCGTCCGGTAATGATCGCCACCTCGATGTCCGAGGTTTTCAAGCAGCGGATGCCGTAGCCATCGCGCACGTTGAACGCCTTCAGTTCTTCACCGTTGTTGCCCATGAAGATCAGGCCGTCCGACAGCACGCCGTCAACGTCGCAAATCAACAGGCGGATGTTACCGGCACGCGCCATAACCTCTTGTTCTACCGGCCCGTAGCAGGTTTCTACCATACTCATTTTGTTCTATTCCTTAATTAAACGACGCCGGCGCGCAGCATGTCATGCATATGTACCACACCCAGCAGTTGGTCGCCATCGGCAACCAGCAGCGCAGTGATGTGGCGTTGTTGCATCAGGTTCAATGCATCGACCGCCAGGATGTTGGGGCGCACCCGCACGCCGCCCGGCGTCATGACATCGGCGATCTTCGCTTCGTGCAGGTTGATGCCCATGTCGAACACCCGGCGCAGGTCACCGTCGGTGAAGATGCCGGCGATTTTCATCAGATCGTCGCAGACAACCGTCAGGCCCAGATTTTTACGGGTGATTTCCAGCAGCGCGTCGCGCAACGAGGCGTCGGTACTGACGTGGGGCATTTCGTCACCGCTGTGCATGATATCGCTCACCCGCAGCAGCAGTTTACGGCCGAGTGCGCCGCCCGGATGCGACAGCGCGAAATCTTCCGGCGTGAAACCGCGCGCCTTCAGCAGCGCGACGGCCAGCGCATCGCCCATCACCAGCGTGGCGGTGGTGCTGGTGGTCGGCGCCAGCCCCAGCGGGCAGGCCTCCTGCGGCACCTTGATGCACAGGTGGATATCCGCCGCCTTGCCCATCGAGCTTTCCGGATTGTTGGTCATACAGATGAGGGTGATCTGTTGGCGTTTCAACACCGGGATCAGCGCCAGGATCTCGCTGGACTCGCCGGAGTTGGAGATGGCGAGCACGATGTCCTGCGGGGTGACCATGCCCAAATCGCCATGGCTGGCTTCCGCCGGGTGAACGAAGAATGAGGGGGTGCCGGTGCTGGCGAAGGTCGCGGCGATCTTGCAGCCGATATGGCCGGATTTGCCCATGCCCATCACCACCACTTTGCCGCCGCAGGCGGCGATCGTTTCGCAGGCGCGAGTGAAGTCTGCGTTGATGTAGCTGTCGAGCTGAGCCAGCCCTTCACGCTCTATCTGAAGCACTTCTTTGCCGGCCTGTTGAAAATCGAAGCCCGGTTGCAACTCAATGTTCGACATACTCATTCCCGTCGGTTTAGCCGAAAGTACTGAAAGGGTTAAAGAACAGCACCGCAAGATACGCAATAAAGCCGCATAATAACAGCGCGCCCGCCAGGTGGCCGATGCGATGTTTGCGGCCGATGCACAGCACGCTCAGCAGCACGCTGGCCGCCAGCATCACCCAGTAATCGCGCTGGAAGGCGGCGGCATCCACGCTGCCCGGCGACAGCAGGGCGGGGACGCCCAGCACGATAACCGTGTTGAAAATATTGGAGCCGATGATATTCCCAATCGCCATATCATCCTCGCCCTTCAGCGCCCCGGCGATGGAGGTGGCCAGTTCGGGCAGGCTGGTGCCGATGGCGATAATGGTCAAACCGACCACCAGTTCGCTTAGGCCGAAATAGTGTGCAATCACCGTCGCATTATCGACCACCATTCTGGAAGAGAGCGGCAGAATGATAAACGCCAGCACCAGCCACAGCACCGCCACGGTATTGCTGCTGTCCTGCGGCAGTTCGGCGATCTGCTCCATAGTCAGGCTGTCACTGCCCTCGCGCTGCGCCAGCCGCGCGATTTTCAGCATCAACAAGATGAAGCCGGCGGCGGCGGTCAGCAGCAGCACGCCGTCCAGCCTGCTCAGGGTACCGTCCATCAACACGAAACCGCACAATACTGTGACCGCTAACATCAGCGGCAGTTCGCGCCGCAGTATCTCGGAGCGCGCGGCCAGCGGGTGAATCAGCGCCGCCACCCCCAGGATCAATAAGATGTTGGTGATGTTGGACCCTAATACGTTGCCAACGGCCATATCTATCTGCCCGTTCAACGCGGCGGTGGTGGACACGATCAGCTCCGGCAGCGACGTGCCGATGCCGACGATGGTCATGCCGATGATCAACGGCGGTACGCCGAGTGAGCGGGAAATCACGGCAGCACCATAAACTAAGCGGTCTGCACCATACACCAGTAGAAATAAACCAACGATTAATAATGCTATCGCGAGAAACATGCAGGGTCCTTTGTCGGGTATTATCCCGGTTCGTTGGTTAAAGCCGTCAATGCGGCGGTATTGCTTGCCCTCCGTTGCGCGCGTTTGAGCCGCAGCAACGGTTTTTCCCGGCTAATTGTTGAACAGTTTCGTTTTTTTTCGTTATGGCGCCAATTTTGACCGGGTGGCGCGGAAAAGTAAAACCAATGGCACCATTGGTTGCGAAATGGCAGTAAGTTTTTGTAAAGATGAGACGGATTGCGCCCATTGCTTTAACATCACGGGTAGATTCAGCAAAAGATGAGTCGTAAAGGGTCCATTAACATGCTCCAAAAGGCAGATAATTTGGTCGAAGTGCGCGACATGAGTTTCTCGCGCGGCGACCGACGGATATTTGAAGACATCAACCTGACGGTGCCTCGCGGTAAGGTCACGGCGATCATGGGGCCATCGGGCATCGGCAAAACCACGCTGCTGCGCCTGATAGGCGGCCAGCTGGCGCCGGACAGCGGGGAGATTTGGTTCGACGGCGACAACATTCCCGCGTTGTCCCGCCGTCAGTTATACGACGCGCGCAAAAAGATGAGCATGCTGTTCCAGTCGGGCGCGCTGTTTACCGATTTGACCGTATTCGAAAACGTGGCTTACCCGCTGCGCGAGCACAGTAACCTGCCGGAGCCTTTGTTGCGCAGCACGGTGCTGATGAAGCTGGAGGCCGTGGGGCTGCGCGGCGCGGCTCAGCTGATGCCCAATGAGCTTTCCGGCGGTATGGCGCGCCGGGCGGCGTTGGCGCGTGCGATCGCGCTGGACCCGGAAATGATCATGTTCGACGAACCTTTCGTTGGCCAGGATCCGATCACCATGGGGGTGCTGGTCAAGCTGATCGACGAGCTGAACCATGCGCTGGGCATTACCTGCATCGTGGTGTCGCACGACGTACCGGAGGTGCTGAGCATCGCTGACTACGCTTACATCGTGGCCGATCACCGGGTGATCGCTGAAGGCACCACGCAGCAATTGCAGAACAATCCTGATGCGCGCGTGCGCCAGTTCCTGGATGGTATAGCGGATGGGCCGGTGCCGTTCCGCTATCCGGCCGGGGATTATCAGGCCGAACTGCTAGGCTTAGGGAGTAAATAAGCTCATGTTATTAAGAGCGTTAGCGTCGTTGGGGCGCAGTGGCATCAACACCAGCGCCAGCTTCGGCCGCGCCGGGTTGATGCTGTTCAACGCGTTGATTGGCCGGCCGGAACCCGGCAAGCAGTGGCCGCTGTTGTTGAAACAGCTCTACAGCGTCGGCGTGCAGTCGCTGCTGATCATCATGGTTTCCGGGCTGTTTATCGGCATGGTGCTGGGCCTGCAGGGCTATATCGTGCTCACCACCTACAGCGCCGAGGCCAGCCTCGGCATGATGGTGGCGCTGTCGCTGCTGCGCGAACTGGGGCCGGTGGTCACGGCGCTGCTGTTCGCCGGCCGCGCCGGTTCCGCGCTCACGGCGGAAATCGGCCTGATGAAGGCGACGGAGCAGATCTCCAGCCTGGAAATGATGGCGGTCGATCCGCTGCGGCGCATCGTGGCGCCGCGCTTCTGGGCGGGGCTGATCAGCATGCCGCTGTTGACCATCATTTTCGTGGCGATCGGCATTTGGGGCGGCTCGGTGGTCGGCGTGGACTGGAAAGGCATCGACAGCGGCTTCTTCTGGTCGGCGATGCAGGGCGCCGTAGAGTGGAAAAAAGATCTGCTCAACTGCCTGATCAAGAGTGTGGTATTCGCCATTACCGTAACCTGGATTGCCATTTTCAACGGGTACGACGCCGTGCCTACCTCTGAAGGGATTAGCCGGGCGACGACGCGTACCGTGGTGCATTCGTCACTGGCGGTGTTGGGATTGGATTTCGTGCTGACAGCACTGATGTTTGGGAATTGATTCGATGCAAACGAAGAAGAGTGAAATCTGGGTTGGGGCATTTATGCTGATCGCGCTGTGCGCCATCGTGTTTATCTGCCTGCAGGTGGCGAACCTTAAATCGATCGGCAGCGAGCCGACCTACCGCATTTACGCAACGTTCGACAACATCGGCGGCCTGAAACCGCGTTCGCCGGTGAAGATTGGCGGCGTGGTGATCGGCCGCGTGGCTGACATCGAACTCGATTCGAAAACCTACACGCCGCGCGTGGCGCTGGATATCCAGAAAAAGTACGACCAAATCCCAGATACCAGCTCGCTGGCGATCCGCACCTCCGGCCTGCTGGGCGAGCAATACCTGGCGCTTAACGTGGGCTTTGAAGATCCTGAGATGGGTACCACCATCCTGAAAGACGGGGGTACCATTCAGGACACCAAATCAGCCATGGTTCTGGAAGACCTGATCGGCCAGTTCCTGTATAAAAGCGGCGGTCAGGACAGCGCCAAATCGGGAGACGCGGCCGCTGAGCCGGCTGCCGGCGCCGCACCGCAACCCGCTGTTCCAAATCATTAAGAGAGGATACCTGCATGTTTAAACGTTTACTGATGGTGGCTCTGCTGGTGGTTGCACCGCTGGCGAGCGCAGCCGACCAAACCAATCCTTACAGCATGATGCAAGACGCGGCGCAGAAGACTTTCAGCCGTTTGAAGAACGAACAGCCGAAGATCAAGCAGGACCCGAACTACCTGCGTGCCATCGTGCATCAGGAACTGATGCCGTTCGTGCAGGTGAAATACGCCGGCGCGCTGGTGCTGGGGCGTTACTACAAAGAGGCAACGCCTGCGCAGCGCGAAGCTTACTTCACCGCCTTCCAGGCTTACCTGGAGCAGGCTTACGGCCAGGCGCTGGCGATGTATCACGGCCAGACTTACCAGATCGCGCCTGAACAACCGCTGGGCAATGCCGACATCGTGGCTATTCGCGTCACCATCATCGACAACGGCGGCCGTCCGCCGGTGCGTCTGGATTTCCAATGGCGCAAGAACAGCAAAACCGGCTACTGGCAGGCGTATGACATGATCGCCGAAGGCGTCAGCATGATCACTACCAAGCAGAACGAGTGGGCGTCTACGCTGCGTACTCAGGGCATCGACGGCCTGACCAAACAGCTGCAGGCCGCCGCCGCGCAGCCTATCACGCTGGACAAGAAAAACTGATGTCGGCAGCGCTCAGCTTCGAATCAGAGCAGCAGACGCTGATCCTGCGCGGTGAACTGGATCGGGAAACGCTGCAGCCGCTGTGGCGGCAGCGCGACGCGCTGATGGCGGATAAAACCGCGATCGACGTGGCGCAACTGCAGCGCGTGGACTCCGCCGGGCTGGCGCTGTTGCTGCATCTGCAGGAAGAGCAGCGCCAACGCGGCGTAGCGCTGAAAATTTTCGGCGCCACCGAGCGCCTGAAAACGCTGATCGCGCTCTACAACCTGCAGGCGATAATGCCTGTCGATACCGTCGGTTAGCGGCGTTTTACGCCGCCATTGCGTGGTAAAACGATACAAAGCCCCTGTTATGCAGGGGCTTTTTCTTTAGTTTAAGAAAACATCGTATTCCACTAAGATACTAGGCTGTTTATGATCCTTTAGCGGCAGAACTGGATACTATGGAAACCAACGAGATTAAAGACGTGCTGATGCAGGCATTGGCACTGGATGAAGCACATGTGACGGGCGACGGCAGCCATTTTCAAGCGATCGTGGTCGGTGAACTGTTCGCCGGCATGAGCCGCGTCAAAAAACAGCAGACGGTTTACGCACCGCTGATGGAATACATTGCTGACAACCGCATTCATGCCTTGTCTATCAAGGCGTACACCCCTGAAGAGTGGCAGCGAGACCGCAAACTCAACGGATTTTAAGGCTGTTTGCCCTGCTGGGCGGGCAGCTTCAGATTAGATAACAGAGAGTAGTCAGATGGATAAATTTCGTGTGCAGGGTCGGACCCGCCTGAGCGGTGAAGTGTCTATTTCCGGGGCCAAAAACGCCGCCCTGCCGATCCTGTTCGCCGCCCTGTTGGCGGAAGAGCCGGTCGAGCTGCAGAATGTCCCGAAGCTGAAGGACATCGACACCACCATTAAACTACTCAACCAGTTGGGTACCAAGATTGAGCGTAACGGTTCGGTCTTCGTGGACGCCAGCGGCGTGAACGAGTTCTGCGCCCCTTACGATCTGGTGAAAACCATGCGCGCTTCCATCTGGGCGCTGGGGCCGCTGGTGGCGCGCTTCGGCCGCGGTCAGGTTTCCCTGCCGGGGGGCTGCGCGATCGGCGCGCGTCCGGTCGATCTGCACATCACCGGCCTGGAGCAATTGGGTGCCGAGATCAAGCTGGAAGAAGGCTACGTTAAGGCGTCCGTCGAGGGCCGTCTGAAGGGCGCGCACATCGTCATGGATAAGGTGAGCGTGGGCGCGACCGTAACCATCATGAGCGCCGCGACTCTGGCGACCGGCACCACCGTTATCGAGAACGCCGCACGTGAGCCGGAAATTGTCGATACCGCCAACTTCCTCAATACGCTGGGCGCGAAGATCAGCGGCGCCGGTAGCGACAAGATCACCATCGAAGGCGTCGAGCGTCTGGGCGGCGGCGTGTATCGCGTGCTGCCTGACCGCATCGAGACCGGGACCTTCCTGATCGCCGCCGCGGTTTCCGGTGGCAAAGTGATGTGCCGCAACACCCGCCCGGATACGCTGGATGCGGTGCTGGCCAAGCTGCGCGAAGCCGGTGCCGATATCGAAGTGGGTGAAGACTGGATCAGCCTGGACATGCACGGTAAACGCCCGAAAGCGGTCACCGTGCGCACCGCGCCGCACCCGGGCTTCCCGACCGACATGCAGGCCCAGTTCAGCCTGTTGAACCTGGTGGCGGAAGGCACCGGCGTTATCACCGAGACCATCTTCGAAAACCGCTTCATGCACGTGCCGGAATTGATCCGCATGGGCGCACACGCGGAAATCGAGAGCAATACCGTGATCTGCCATGGCGTTGAGCAGCTGTCCGGTGCTCAGGTGATGGCGACCGATCTGCGCGCTTCCGCTAGCCTGGTGATCGCCGGCTGTATCGCCGACGGCGTTACCGTCGTCGATCGCATCTATCACATCGATCGCGGCTATGAGCGTATTGAAGACAAGCTGCGCGCGCTGGGTGCGAACATCGAGCGTGTGAAAGGCGAGTAAGGCATTAGCGCCGGCGCGGCTGCGTCGGCAGGATGAAAATCAAAGGGCCGGCTATCAATGCCGGCCCTTTTTTAATTGCTGTCTTCCGGGAATTCACCCACCGTCATTTTCAGCGTAATGCGTTTGCCGTCGCGCAGCACGATGACCGGTATCTCGGTGCCCGGTCTGATCTCCGCTACCTGATCCATGGTTTCCAGCACGGACACCGCCGGTTTGTTATCCACGTTGATGATGATGTCGTTGATCTGGAAACCGGCGCTGCTCGCCGGGCCGTTCGGCGTAATTTCGGTCACGATGATGCCCTGCAGGCGATCGATGCCGGAATTGGAGGAGCGCAGCGGAATGATCTCTTTGCCCTGAATGCCGAAATAGCCACGGATCACGCGGCCGTCGCGGATCAGCTTGTCCATGATTTTGGTGGCCAGCTCGATCGGAATGGCAAAACCGAGCCCCTCCGGCGTTTCGCCGTCGGTGATTTTGTCATAGGTCAGGGTATTGATGCCGATCAGCTCACCCAGCGAGTTGACCAGCGCGCCGCCGGAGTTGCCGCGGTTGATTGAGGCGTCGGTCTGCAGGAACGTCTGGCGGCCGGTGGTGCTCATACTGATGCGCCCGGTAGCGCTGAGAATGCCCTGAGTCACGGTTTGCCCCAGGTTATACGGGTTGCCGATTGCCAGCACCACGTCGCCGACGTGGGCAACGCGATTTTTATTGGTCGGGATCACCGGTAAATTGCCGGGATCGATCTTCAGCACCGCCAAATCGGTCAGGCCGTCGGAGCCGACCAACAGCGCTTCGTAGCGGCGGCCATCCTGCAACACCACGGTGATCTGCTGAGCGTCTTTGATCACGTGGCGGTTGGTGATGATATAGCCGCGTTCGTTCATGATCACGCCGGAACCGAGCGACAGCACGTTGGCGGCGCCGTTCAGATTGCGGTTGTAGATGTTCACCACGGCGGGCGCGGCGCGGCGCACCGCCTTGTTGTAGCTCACCGGCGTTTCGTCGCTGGTATTCTCGGTTTTCTCTGCAAACAGGCCGTTGGAAGAGCGCAGCATGGGCAGAGCGACCAACAGCAGGCCGGCAACGATGAGACCGATAACGACAGAACGCAAGAGCTTAGCAAACATGGAGTTTTCGTGGTGTGGTGAACGATGTTCGGAGGATAGCATGAGTTAACCGGGCGCAGTATGTCACCGAGCCCGGTTTTTGCACAAATTAACGCAGTAGCAGATAAATGGTTTCGTTACCGCGCACGATATTGAGCGCCATCACCGGTGGCTTGGCCTCCAGCACTTTGCGCAGCGTAGTGATGTTGTCCACGCGCTGACGGTTGACGCCGATGATCACGTCGCCTTTCTGCAGGCCGATCTGCGCCGCCGTTGACCCTTTATCCACGTTCTCCACCTTCACACCCTTGTCACCGCTCGGCAACGCGCCGTTACTGAGGGAGACGCCCTGCAGCGCCGGCGACAGCGTTTCGGCATTGGTCGAGGCGCTCTCGCTGTTGTCCAGCGTGACCGAGACTTCCTGCGGTTTGCCATCGCGCAGCAGGCCCACCTTGAGGGTTTTGCCCGGCGCGGTGGTGCCCACCTTGGCGCGCAGTTCGGCGAAGCTGCTCACCGGTTTACCGTCGACGGAGACCAGGATATCCCCAGCCTTGATGCCCGCCTTGGCGGCGGCGGATTTCGGCAGCACTTCGCTGACGAAGGCGCCGCGCTGCGCGTCGGTGTTAAAGGCTTTGGCCATATCCGGGGTCATTTCGCTGCCCTTGATGCCCAGCAGGCCGCGTTTCACTTCGCCGAATTCAATCAGCTGCTGGCTCAGGTTCTGCGCCATATTGCTCGGAATGGCGAAGCCGATGCCGACGTTGCCGCCGCTCGGCGCCAAAATGGCGGTATTGATGCCGATCAGCTCGCCATTCAGATTAACCAGCGCGCCGCCGGAGTTACCGCGGTTGATGGAGGCGTCGGTCTGAATGAAGTTTTCCAGCCCTTCCAGATTCAGGCCGGAACGCCCCAGCGCCGAGATAATGCCGGAGGTGGCGGTTTGGCCCAGGCCGAACGGGTTGCCGACCGCGACGGCAAAGTCGCCGACGCGCAGCTGATCGGAGTCGGCCATCTTGATGGCGGTCAGATTCTTGGTGTCACTGAGCTGCAGCAGGGCGATGTCGGATTGCTCATCGCGGCCAACCAGCTTGGCGTCCAACTCGCGCCCGTCGTTCAACTGCACGCGAATTTTATCGGCGTTGTTGATGACGTGGTTGTTGGTCAGCACGTAGCCTTTGGCGGCGTCGATGATCACGCCGGAACCCAGCCCCTCAAACGGGCGGGAGCTCTGCTGTTGGCCGGGGAAGTTAGGGCCGAAGAAGCGTCTGAACTCTTCCGGCAGCTGTTGACGCTGCACCTGAGTGCCGGCGACATGCACGCTCACTACGGCCGGCAAGACTTTTTCTAGCATCGGCGCCAGGCTCGGCAGCGGCTGCCCCTGAACGGCGACGGGCAGGGCCGCGTTGGCCACCGGTACGGAGCTGAGCGTCAGGCCGAGGCTCATTGCCAATGCACTAAGAATTAACGACTTTTTCTTCATTGATTATAACTCTCTCAATACCTGCCGATGAAAATTTGATGATAAGGCAATCACCTTGTCATAGTGAAGGGTAAGACCGTGAATTTGCGTGCAAAGTTCAGTAAAGGTAATGCGAGGGAAGGTCAAGACGGTAAACGCGAGGAAGCCCGCGGGTGGCCCCGCGGGCGAAGGGGATCAGTCGCGGCGCGCGCTTTGCCCGCGCAGCAGGCCGGAGGCACCTTCCGAATAGTCGCGCGGCATTTCCACCGGCGCTTGATCGTTGTCTGCTTCCGCTTCGGTCAGGCGATAGCGGAACGGATTTTCCTGCATCGGCAGATCCGGCAGCAGGTTGTTCGAGCTTTTCGCCATGTGCTGATACAGCTGACGATAATCGCGCGCCATGTTGTCCAGCAGCTCGGCGCTGCGGGCAAAGTGGCCGACCAGCTCCTGACGGTACTCTTCCAGCTCGGTTTTGCTCTTGTCCAGCTCGTTCTGCAGGACTTGTTGTTGACGTAATTTACGGTTGCCAAAACGCATCGCCACCGCACCAATCACGATACCGACGACCAAACCAATCAGCGCATACTCCCAGGTCATGATGACTCCTATTTTGACTTCGTTGTTCCGCAGGGATTTTTCACTTAATAATATCCACTATAACCGTTAACCTTGTCCGAGTGGAATCCTGATGCGCTTCCACCTAATTTTTACAGGGTTTTCAGCGGCGCCCGCAGCGGGTATTTGTGGCGATAACGGTGCGAATCGGCATCAACTTGCCGCCAACGTTGGCTAAATAATTTCTAAGCGTTCTTAGGGAACATCGAACAGATGCAGGCACTATCACCGTTATCTCGCTACCAGCAGGCGCTGGATGCGGGTGAATATCAGGCCGATGAGGTTCAACGCCGGGCCGTGACTCAACTGGATCGCATTTATCAGGCTCTGCTGCAAAAGCCGGCGGCGAGCGCGCCTGCCGGCGGGCTGCGCGGCAAGCTCAGCCGCTTGCTGGGCAAGGGCGGCGACACGGCGCCACAGCGCCCGGTGCAGGGGCTGTATATGTGGGGCGGCGTCGGGCGCGGCAAAACCTGGTTGATGGATATGTTCTTCCACAGTTTGCCGGGCGATCGCAAAATGCGTCTGCACTTCCATCGCTTCATGCTGCGGGTGCATGAAGAACTGACCGAGTTGCAAGGGCGGGAAAACCCGCTGGAAATCGTCGCCGACGGCTTCAAGGCCGAGACCGATGTGTTGTGCTTCGACGAATTCTTCGTGTCCGACATCACCGACGCCATGCTGCTGGCCACGCTGCTGCAGGCGCTGTTCGCGCGCGGCATCACGCTGGTGGCCACGTCGAACATCCCGCCGGACGATCTGTACCACAACGGTCTGCAGCGGGCGCGTTTCCTGCCGGCTATCGATCTGATCAATGAGTACTGCGACGTGATGAACGTTGACGCCGGTATCGATTATCGTCTGCGTACTCTGACCCAGGCGCACCTCTACCTGACGCCGCTGAGCGACCAGACGCGCGAAACGCTGGACCGGATGTTCGTCAAGCTGGCGGGCAAGGCGGGGGAGGAGGCGCCGATGCTGCAGATCAACCATCGGCCGCTGCAGGCGATCCGTTCGGTGGACGGCGTGCTGGCGGTGGATTTCCACACGCTGTGCGAAGAGGCGCGCAGCCAACTGGACTACATCGCGCTGTCGCGGCTGTATCACAGCGTGATCCTGTATAATGTGCAGGTGATGGGGCCGCTGAAAGAGAATACCGCGCGCCGTTTCCTGGCGTTGGTGGACGAATTCTACGAACGGCACATCAAGCTGGTGATCGGCGCCGAAGCGTCGATGTTCGAGATCTATCAGGGGGTGCAGCTGAAATTTGAATTCCAGCGCTGCCTGTCGCGCCTGCAGGAAATGCAGAGCGAAGAGTACCTCAAGCTGCCGCATCTGCCCTGAGTCTGCCGGGCTTGCCGCCGCCATATCGCCGGTTGTCCGCCGCCGGCGATAAATTTATTTTCCATTCAAAAACCGTTCGATCTTTGTGAGCGACTTCTCTATAATCTTGCGACCCCACGTTACAACAAAGTTTTTTTTCCCAAAAACTTTATAGTGCCGGCAATGGCTATTCGAAGGGGTAGGTTTGCTGGACTTGTATGGTCGTGTGAGCCTCAACTGTTTTCGAGCGTTTGGGTGTTCACCAACGTGTAACTAATTATTGGGTAAGCTTTCTAATGAAAACTTTTACAGCTAAACCAGAAACCGTAAAACGCGACTGGTACGTTGTTGATGCAGATGGTAAAACTTTAGGCCGTCTCGCTACTGAACTGGCTCGTCGCCTGCGCGGCAAGCATAAAGCGGAATACACCCCGCACGTGGATACCGGTGATTACATCATCGTTCTGAACGCTGACAAAGTTGCTGTAACCGGCAACAAGCGTACAGACAAAGTGTACTACCACCACACCGGCCACATCGGTGGTATCAAGCAAGCGACCTTTGAAGAGATGATTGCCCGCCGTCCTGAGCGCGTGATTGAAATCGCGGTTAAAGGCATGCTGCCAAAGGGCCCGCTGGGTCGTGCTATGTTCCGTAAACTGAAAGTTTACGCGGGCACCGAGCACAATCACGCGGCACAGCAACCGCAAGTTCTGGACATTTAATCGGGATTAATGGCAATGGCTGAAAATCAATACTACGGCACTGGTCGCCGCAAAAGCTCCGCCGCTCGCGTCTTCATCAAGCCGGGCAACGGTAACATCGTTATCAACCAGCGCAGCCTGGAACAGTACTTCGGTCGCGAAACTGCCCGCATGGTAGTTCGTCAGCCGCTGGAACTGGTCGACATGGTTGGCAAACTGGATCTGTACATCACCGTTAAAGGTGGTGGTATCTCCGGTCAAGCTGGCGCTATCCGTCACGGTATCACCCGTGCACTGATGGAGTACGATGAGACTCTGCGTTCTGAACTGCGTAAAGCTGGCTTCGTCACCCGTGACGCTCGTCAGGTTGAACGTAAGAAAGTCGGTCTGCGTAAAGCACGTCGTCGTCCGCAGTTCTCCAAGCGTTAATTTTCGCTGCTTCGGCAGTGCGATTTACGCAAAAAACCCGGTGCTTCACCGGGTTTTTTTATGCCTGAAATCCGCCGTCCCCGACTAAAATCTGTGGCATATCAGACAATTCAACATGAATTCGCCGCACTGCCCCCACAAAACAAGCAAAATCTGGTAAACTATCACCCACTTTTGCGCCTGTTCGCCGTGCAGTTGACCTCCTGGGCCGGTTTTTTATGGGTTCGGGTCGCGCTGCGTGCTGCCGGCCTGCGGCAAGATTATTCAGGATAGCAGCCTGTCAGTTGGCTATTCGCAGTATTTTCTAGATAACTTGGAGGTTTTCATGGCTGTCGCTGCCAACAAACGTTCGGTAATGACGCTGTTCTCTGGCCCGACCGACATTTTTAGCCATCAAGTACGTATCGTACTGGCGGAGAAAGGTGTCAGCGTCGAGATCGAGCAGGTCGAAATGGATAACCTGCCGCAAGATCTGATTGACCTCAACCCTTACCAGACGGTGCCTACGCTGGTCGATCGCGAACTGACCCTGTATGAATCCCGCATCATCATGGAATATCTGGATGAGCGCTTCCCGCACCCGCCGCTGATGCCGGTTTACCCGGTTGCCCGTGGTGAGAGCCGTCTGATGATGCTGCGCATCGAGAAGAACTGGTACTCGCTGATGGACAAGATCGAGAAGAGCAGCGGTCAGGAAGCGGAATCCGCCCGTCGTCAGCTGCGTGAAGAGCTGTTGGCGATCGCGCCTATCTTCGGCCAGACGCCGTATTTCATGAGCGAAGAGTTCAGCCTGGTGGATTGCTACCTGGCACCGCTGTTGTGGCGTCTGCCGCAGCTGGGCATCGAATTGAGCGGCGCCGGCTCTAAAGAGCTGAAAGGCTACATGACCCGCGTCTTCGAACGCGACGCTTTCCTGGCTTCCCTGACCGAAGCCGAGCGTGAAATGCGCCTGCAAACCCGGGGCTAAGCGCGATGGACATGTCTCAGATGACGCCGCGTCGCCCGTATCTGCTGCGGGCGTTCTACGACTGGCTGCTGGATAACCAGCTGACGCCGCACCTGGTGGTCGACGTGACTCGCCCGGATGTTCAGGTGCCGATGGAGTTCGCGCGTGATGGCCAGATCGTGTTGAATATCGCGCCGCGCGCGGTAGGCAACCTGGCGTTGGGCAACGAAGACGTGCAGTTTAACGCACGTTTCGGCGGCGTGCCGCGTCAGGTTTCGGTGCCGATGGCAGCCGTACTGGCGATTTATGCGCGTGAAAACGGCGCCGGCACGATGTTCGAACCGGAAGCCGCCTACGACGAGAGCGAAGGCGTGTTCGAAGGTCTGGACAATGAGACGATCCCGTCGGAAACCCTGATGTCAGTGATCGACGGCGATCGCCCGGATACCGCGGAAGATGACGGCCCGGACGACGAACCGCCGCAGCCGCCACGCGGTGGCCGACCGGCGCTGCGTGTGGTGAAATAAGCCCGCGTGAACAAACGAAAAAGCACCCCGTGGGGTGCTTTTTTTTGCCCGGACGAAGCGGATCAGCCTTTCAAGGCGGCAATGCAGGCATCGCGCGGCGCGCTGAGATCGCCTACGCGCACGGTGGACAGCGCGTGGGCTGCACGCTCACGGAAGCTGGTGATGGCGGTGTCGCCTTGCACTTCCGGTGGCGCGGTGCAGATGTCATTGAGCGGCAGATCGTTGCCTTTGTTGAGCGCCTGCAATACCGCCGCCGGGTTGTAGATCAGGGCCGCGGAGAGGGCAGATTTAATGCCGGCGGTAAATCCGGCATTGCCGCCGCCGGCCAGCTTGGGCGCCAGAGCAATCCAGTTGTCGTCCCCCAACCGGATGCTGTTTTCCACGGCGCTGAACTGCCCGGCCTTGCCCAACTGCGCCACGACCGGCCGCGCGCCGCGCGCTTCGATATTGTAACCGACCTCCTGCGAATCCAGCGCCAGGGCTGAGGCGCTGAAACTGACGGCCAGCAGCGCGCCGGCCAACAGGGAAATGGAGCATTTCATGTTCGCTATCCTTATCTCGGTGTCAGGCGCAGCCGCGCCCTGCAATGGTGCTAACTCAATACTATAGCGCGTTGAGGCAGTGAGGAGAGGGGCGGTTGTTACAAAGCGTGGCCGGTTAAAACAAAGGCCCGGCAACGTGCCGGGCCTTTGGCGGTACGGAAGGTTTACACTTCCAGGTAGTTCATGATGCCGTCTGCCGCTTTGCGGCCTTCGGCGATCGCCGTCACCACCAGGTCGGAGCCGCGGACCGCGTCGCCACCGGCGAAGATTTTCGGGTTGCTGGTCTGGAATGCGTTGTCGCTGCCTTCCGGCGCCACGATGCGGCCCTGTTTATCGAGCTGCACGTCGTGCGCCGCCAGCCAGTCCATACGGTGTGGGCGGAAGCCGAACGCCATCACCACCGCGTCGGCGTCGATAACGTGTTCGGAACCCGGTACCTGCTCCGCCGCCTGACGGCCGTTGGCATCCGGTGCGCCCAGCTGAGTGCGCACCATTTTCACCCCGGCCACGCGGCCGGCGCTGTTCAGTTCGATGCTCAGCGGCTGCAGGTTGAACTGGAAGTCCACCCCTTCTTCCCGCGCGTTCTTCACTTCGCGCTTGGAGCCCGGCATGTTGGCCTCGTCGCGGCGGTAGGCGCAGACGACCTGCGTCGCGCCCTGACGCACCGAGGTACGCACACAGTCCATGGCGGTATCGCCGCCGCCCAGCACCACTACCCGCTTGCCTTCCATGCTGACGTAAGGCTCGTGCTGCTCGGTTTCATAGCCCATCAGCTGCTTGGTGTTGGCGATCAGGAACGGCAGCGCGTCGTACACGCCCTGCGCTTCCTCATTCTCCAGGCCGCCGCGCATCGACTGATAGGTACCGACGCCGAGGAACACCGCATCGTACTCGCTCAGCAAGGTCTCCATGCTGATGTCTTTGCCCACTTCGGTGTTCAGCTGGAACTCGATGCCCATCTCGCTGAAGATGCCGCGGCGTTTGACCATCACTTCCTTTTCCAGCTTGAAGGCCGGGATACCGAAGGTCAGCAGGCCGCCGATCTCAGGATGACGGTCATACACCACCGCTTTGACGCCGTTGCGGGTCAGCACGTCGGCGCAGGCCAGCCCGGCAGGGCCGGCACCGACGATCGCCACGCGCTTGCCGGTCGGCTGCACGTGCGACATGTCCGGCTTCCAGCCCATTTCGATGGCCTTATCGCTGATGTAACGCTCGATATTGCCGATGGTGACCGCGCCGAACTCGTCGTTCAGGGTGCAAGACCCTTCGCACAGGCGATCCTGCGGGCATACGCGGCCGCACACCTCCGGCAGGCTGTTGGTCTGATGCGCCAGGTCCGCCGCTTCCATGATGCGGCCTTCGTTGGCCAGTTTCAGCCAGTTCGGGATGTAGTTGTGCACCGGGCACTTCCACTCGCAATACGGGTTGCCGCAGGACAGACAGCGGTCCGCCTGGGCCTTGGCCTGGGTTTCCGAAAACGGTTCGTAGATCTCGACGAACTCGATTTTGCGGATCTTCAGCGGTTTCTTTGGCGGATCAACACGCTGCAGGTCGATAAATTGATAAACGTTCTGGCTCATTAATGACCTACCTCTTACTGCGCCTGCACCCGCAGCTCGGCTGCGGAGCGGCTACGGTGACCCAACAGCGCTTTGACATCGCTAGACTTCGGTTTGACCAGGGCGAACTTTGGCGCCCACTCCGGCCAGTTGGCCAGGATCTCTTCCGCGCGGGAAGAGCCGGTCGCCTGCACGTGTTCGGTGATCAGGCCGCGCAGGTGCTCCTCATGGATCGCCAGCTGATCGACATCCAGCACTTCCACCAGCTCCGGGTTTACGCGCTTGCGGAACTCGCCGTCTTCGTCCAGCACGTAGGCGAAGCCGCCGGTCATGCCGGCACCGAAGTTGATGCCGGTTTTACCCAGCACACAGACGATGCCGCCGGTCATGTATTCGCAGCCGTTGTCGCCGATGCCTTCCACCACGGTGATGGCGCCGGAGTTGCGCACCGCGAAGCGTTCGCCCGCGCGGCCGGCAGCGAACAGCTTGCCGCCGGTGGCGCCGTACAGGCAGGTGTTGCCGACGATACTGGCTTCATGGCTGCGGAAGGCGGAGCCGATCGGCGGACGCACTGCGATGCTGCCGCCGGCCATGCCTTTGCCGACATAGTCGTTGGCATCGCCGGTCAGGGTCAGCTCGACGCCGCCGGCGTTCCAAACGCCGAAGCTCTGCCCGGCGGTGCCGGAGAAGTGCGCCTTAATAGGATCGGCCGCCATGCCCTGATCGCCGTGCACGTCGGCGATCGCGCCGGACAGCATGGCGCCCACGGAGCGGTCGGTGTTGCGAATGTCGAAGTAGAAGGTTTTACCCTGCTTCGCTTCGATGTACGGCTGCGCCTGCGCCAGCAGCTCTTTGTTCAGCAGGCCCTTGTCGAACGCCGGGTTGCTGCTTTCGGTGCAGTACACCGCTTTGCCCGGATGCGGCGTGGCGGTTTTCAGCAGCGGCGACAGATCCAGCTTGTTCTGCTTGGCGGAGATGCCGTCCAGCTCGGTCAGGAACTCGGTGCGGCCGATCAGATCCACCAGTTGGCTCACGCCCAGTTGGGCCATGATCTCGCGGGTTTCACGCGCGATAAACTGGAAGTAATTCGTCACGCGTTCCGGCAGGCCGTGGTAGTGATCGCGGCGCAGCTTGTCGTCCTGAGTCGCGACGCCGGTCGCGCAGTTGTTGAGGTGGCAGATGCGCAGGTATTTGCAGCCCAGCGCCACCATCGGCCCGGTGCCGAAGCCGAAGCTTTCCGCGCCCAGGATCGCCGCTTTGACGATGTCCACGCCGGTTTTCAGGCCGCCGTCCACCTGCAGGCGGATCTTGTGGCGCAGGCCGTTGGCCACCAGCGCCTGCTGGGTTTCCACCAGGCCCAGTTCCCACGGACAGCCGGCATATTTCACCGAGGACAGCGGGCTGGCGCCGGTGCCGCCGTCGTAACCGGCGATGGTGATCAGATCGGCATAGGCTTTCGCCACGCCGGTGGCGATGGTGCCGACGCCCGGCTCGGACACCAGTTTCACCGAAATCACCGCCTTCGGGTTGACCTGCTTCAGGTCGAAGATCAGCTGCGCCAGATCTTCGATCGAGTAGATGTCGTGGTGCGGCGGCGGGGAGATCAGCGTCACGCCCGGCACTGAATAACGCAATCTGGCGATGTACGGAGTGACTTTGTCGCCCGGTAGCTGGCCGCCTTCGCCCGGCTTGGCGCCTTGCGCGACCTTAATTTGGATCACGTCGGCGTTCACCAGGTAGGCCGGCGTCACGCCGAAGCGGCCGGAGGCCACCTGTTTGATGCGCGACACCTTGTTGGTGCGGTAGCGCGCCGGATCTTCGCCGCCTTCGCCAGAGTTGGAGAAGCCGCCGAGACCGTTCATGGCGATCGCCAGCGACTCGTGCGCTTCCGGGCTCAGTGCGCCGATCGACATCGCCGCGGTGTCGAAGCGTTTGAACAGCGACTCCGCCGGTTCGACCTGATCGACCGGGATCGGTTCACCTTTCGGCGTGATGGCCAGCAGATCGCGCAGCATGGCGATCGGCCGCTCGTTCACCAGCTTGGCGTAGGCCTGGTAGTCGCTGTACTCGCCGCTGTGCACCGCTTTTTGCAGCGAGTTCACCACGTCCGGGTTGTAGGCGTGGTATTCGCCGCCGTGTACGAACTTCAGCAGGCCGCCTTGCTCCAGCGGTTTGCGTTTCAGCCAGGCGCGCTTGGAGAGGTTCTGCAGATCCTGCTGGAAGTCGCTGAAGCTGGCACCGCCGATGCGGCTGACCACGCCCTGGAAGCACAGATCCGCCAGATCGCGGTGCAGGCCGACCGCTTCGAACAGCTTGGAGCAGCGATAAGAGGCGATGGTCGAGATGCCCATCTTGGACATGATCTTGTACAGGCCTTTGTTGATGCCGTTGCGGTAGTTCAGCATCACGTCGCGGTATTTCTTGTCGATCGCCTGGCTGTCCACCAGCTTGGCCAGGGTTTCATAGGCCAGGTACGGGTAGATGGCGGTCGCGCCGAAGCCGAGCAGCACGGCGAAGTGGTGCGGATCGCGGGCGCTGGCGGTTTCAACGATCAGGTTGGCGTCGCAGCGCAGGCTCTTCTCCACCAGGCGGGTTTGCACGGCGCCCACAGCCATCGGAGCCGGTACCGGCAGGCGGCCGGGCGCGATGGCGCGGTCGGACAGCACCAACAGAACTGCGCCTTCGCGCACCTTGCGTTCCGCTTCGTCGCACAGGGCGCGAATGGTCTGCTCCAGATCCTGCTGCTGCGGATCGAAGGTCAGATCGAGCGTCTCGGCGCGATAGTATTCGCCTTCCAGCGTGGTGAGCTGTTTGAAATCGGAGTACAGCAGGATCGGCGATTTGAAGCTCAGGCGGTGCGCCTGGCCTTCGGCTTCGCAGAACACGTTCATTTCACGCCCGATGCTGGTGGCCAGCGACATGACGTGCGCTTCGCGCAGCGGATCGATCGGCGGGTTGGTGACCTGCGCGAACTGCTGGCGGAAGTAGTCGTAAACGATGCGCGGCCGGCTGGAGAGCACGGCGAACGGGGTATCGTCGCCCATCGAACCGGTGGCTTCCTGGCCAATCTCGCCCAGCACGCGGATCACCTGATCCAGCTCTTCGCTGCTGTAGCCGAACTGTTTCTGGTAGGTTTCGAGCTGCGCGTCGTCGAGCTCGCGGCTGCCGACCTGATCGTCCGGCAGATCTTCGAACGGCACCAGGCGTTTGACGTTTTTCTCCATCCACTCTTTATACGGGTGGCGGCTTTTCAGATCGTTGTCGGTTTCCGCTGAGTGCAGGATGCGGCCGCTGCGGGTGTCGATCACCATCAGCTCGCCGGGGCCAACGCGGCCTTTTTCCACCACTTCATCCGGCTGGTAATCCCAGATGCCGACTTCGGAGGCGCAGGTGATCAGCTTGTCTTTGGTGATCACGTAGCGCGCCGGGCGCAGGCCGTTGCGATCGAGGTTACAGGCGGCGTAGCGGCCGTCGGACATCACGATGCCGGCCGGGCCGTCCCACGGCTCCATGTGCATCGAGTTGAAGTCGAAGAAGGCGCGCAGATCGCCGTCCATGTCCGGGTTGTTCTGCCAGGCCGGCGGCACCAGCAGGCGCATGGCGCGGATGAGATCCATCCCGCCCGCCAGCAGCAGCTCCAGCATGTTGTCCAGCGAACTGGAGTCGGAGCCGGTTTCGTTGACGAACGGCGCGGCGGCTTGCAGATCCGGGATCAGCGGCGTTTGGAATTTGTAGGTACGGGCACGCGCCCATTGGCGGTTGCCGGTGATGGTATTGATTTCGCCGTTGTGCGCCAGGTAGCGGAACGGCTGCGCCAGCGGCCAGCGCGGCACGGTGTTGGTGGAGAAGCGCTGGTGGAACAGGCATATGGCCGACTCCAGGCGCAGGTCCGCCAGATCGAGATAGAAGCGCGGCAGATCCGCAGGCATGCACAGGCCTTTATAGATCGTCACCAGGTTAGAGAAGCTGCAGACGTAGAAACTGTCGTCCTGCACGCGTTTCTCGATGCGGCGACGCGCCACGAACAGGCGGCGCTCCATATCGCGCGGGCGCCAGCCGGCCGGGGCGTTAACGAAGATTTGCTCGATGCGCGGCAGGGAGGAGAGGGCGATTTCACCCAGCACGTCCGGGTTGGTCGGCACTTCGCGCCAGCCGACGATCGACAGCGTTTCGTTTTGCAGCTCTTCTTCCACGATGCGGCGGCTGAGGCGCGCTTCCTCTTCATTCTGGCTGAGGAACATCATGCCGACGGCGTAGTTCTTGGCCAAACGCCAGCCGCGCTCTTCCGCCACCATGCGGAAGAAGCGATCGGGTTTTTGCAGCAACAGGCCGCAGCCGTCGCCGGTCTTGCCGTCGGCCAGGATCGCGCCGCGGTGCTGCATGCGGGCCAGCGCGTGAATGGCGGTGCGCACCACCTTGTGGCTAGGTTCGCCTTCTATGTGGGCGATCAGGCCGAAACCACAGTTGTCCCTCTCTTGGGATTTATCGTACAACATATCGTGAACCTCCCCAGGCTCTGCGTGACTCTCACAACCTACTGCGAGGGGGCTTCCCAATTTCAGGCAGAAGTCCAATCAGCAAGTTAACCCCGCCAATCTGCTTTTCCGCCCTCCATCAATGGCCTCTCGTGACGGTCTCACAAGTGGTATAGGACTTGTTTTAAGAGGGAGTCTTCAATTACTGCATAAATATGACGAGACGTTTGCCCGTCCAGAAAGCTTCCAGCGGACTTCCAACTTAGCGAGAAAGAATTCGCAGGTCAAATGTGGGCTTAAGATAGATTCTTATCGAATTAATGATGTTTATTTATTTGATAAATAAGTAATTTAATGCATTTTTGCACTGTCGTGGGGCAACACCGATCCCCGCAGAAGTGTGAGCTGTCTCACTATAGTGCAACCCCTTAATCTCTGCACCATGCTAGTGCGGGGGTTAATGCCAGAATTTTATTCTATAAGATATTGCTTGGCTGATGTTTATGACTATTTTTCACCGTGTTGTCATATTGCCGTTAACGGTTGCGTGACGATTAGAATAATTCATCAGAATTATAGTGAATTGATTTGCGTTTATGATGAATAGTTATGCCTGGTGGCGCCTTGCGGGGAAAGCGTTGATCTCTGTCATCGCGGGAAAAGCCGTTTCTTATTAGCATCGCGGCTTTGAACACAGAGAATCACCAAGATTATGCAGTTGCCGCAATTAGTCAATATGTTTGGCGCAGATCTCCAGCGCCGCTATGGCGAAAAGATCCATAAACTCACGCTGCACGGCGGATTCAGCTGCCCTAACCGCGACGGCACGTTGGGGCGCGGCGGCTGTACGTTCTGCAATGTCGCCTCGTTCGCCGATGAAGCGATGCAGCGCCAGAGCATCGACGAACAGCTGGCGCAACAGGCCGCGCGGGTCGATCGGGCGCGGCGCTATCTGGCCTATTTCCAGGCCTATACCAGCACCTATGCGCAGATCGAACGGCTGGCGTCGATGTATCGGCAGGCGTTGGCGCAGAGCGCCATGGTCGGCCTGTGCGTCGGCACCCGGCCGGACTGCGTGCCGCCCGCCGCGCTGGATCTGCTGGCGGGATACCGCGAGCAAGGCTATGAAGTGTGGCTGGAGCTGGGGCTGCAGACGGCGCACGATAAAACGCTGAAGCGCATCAATCGCGGCCATGATTTTCGCTGTTATCAGCAGACGGCGCGGCTGGCCCGGCAGCGCGGGCTGAAGGTGTGCTGCCATCTGATCGTCGGGCTGCCGGGAGAAACTCAGCGCGATCATCTGCTCACGCTGCAGCGGGTGGTGGAGACTGGCGTGGATGGCATCAAACTGCATCCGCTGCACGTCGTGACCGGCAGTACCCTGGCCCGCGCGTGGCGCGCCGGGCGCTTGTCCGAACTGGCGTTGGAGGACTACGCCGTCAGCGCCGGGGAGATGATCCGCCACACGCCGGGCGAGGTGGTGTATCACCGTCTTTCCGCCAGCGCCCGTCGGCCGACGCTGCTGGCGCCGCTGTGGTGCGAAAACCGCTGGAGTGGCATGCAGGCGGTCGGTGCTTATCTGCAACAGCGCGGTGGGCAGGGCAGCGCGCTGGATGAAAAGTGGCGCTACCGCCCTGGAATGCCGCTCTGAAGTGCAATCTTTGCCACACTTCGGCGTTTGCCGCCTTATCTCACCGCGGTTTTACGGTATGATTCAAAAGATTGTGTCTGATGGGAGCCGCTATGAAGCAAATCCGGGTGTTGGCCCAGTACTACGTTGATTTAATGGTGAAACTGGGGTTGGTACGCTTCTCGCTGCTGCTGGCCTCGGCGCTGGTGGTGCTGGCGATGGTGGTGCAGATGGCGGTGACCATGCTGCTGCGCGGCGAAGTGGAAAGCATCGACGTGGTGCGTTCGATCTTCTTCGGCCTGTTGATCACCCCGTGGGCGGTCTATTTTCTCTCGGTGGTGGTGGAACAGTTGGAAGAGTCGCGCCAACGGCTGGCGCGGCTGGTGGACAAGCTCGAAGAGATGCGCCACCGCGATCTGGAGCTCAATCAGCAGCTCAAAGACAATATCAGCCAGCTGAATCAGGAGATTGCCGACCGTATCAAGGCGGAAGAAGAGCGCCTGCAGGTGATGGAAAAGCTGACCGAAGAGATGGAACAGCGCGAGCTGGCGCAGATTGAGCTGGGCCAGCAATCGGCGCTGTTGCGTTCCTTCCTCGATGCCTCGCCGGATCTGGTCTACTACCGCAACGAAGACAAAGAGTTCTCCGGCTGCAACCGCGCGATGGAGCTGCTGACCGGCAAAAGCGAGAAGCAGCTGATCGGCCTGACGCCGTTCGACGTCTACGGCCAGGAGATCGCCGAAAAGGTCATTGAGACCGACGAGAAGGTGTTCCGCCACAACGTCTCGCTGACCTACGAACAGTGGCTGGTGTATCCCGACGGCCGCAAGGCCTGTTTCGAGCTGCGCAAGGTCCCGTTTTACGACCGGGTGGGCAAACGCCACGGGCTGATGGGCTTCGGCCGCGATATTACCGAGCGTAAGCGCTACCAGGACGCGCTAGAGAACGCCAGCAGGGAGAAGACCACCTTTATCTCCACCATCAGCCACGAGCTGCGTACGCCGCTTAACGGCATCGTCGGCCTGAGCCGCATCCTGCTCGATACCGAGCTGAATGACGAGCAACTGAAATACCTGAAGACCATCCACGTCAGCGCCATCACCCTCGGCAATATCTTCAACGACATTATCGAAATGGATAAGCTCGAGCGGCGCAAGGTGCAGCTCGACAACCAGCCGGTGGACTTCACCGGTTTCCTGGCAGATCTGGAGAACCTCTCCGGCCTGCTGGCGCAGCCGAAAGGGCTGCAGTTCATCATGGATCCGCAGACGCCGCTGCCGCAGCAGATCGTGACCGACGGCACGCGCCTGCGGCAGATTCTGTGGAACCTGATCGGCAACGCGGTGAAATTTACCCAGCAGGGGAAAATCGTGGTGCGCGTGCGGCGCGAGGCGCAGGAGAAGCTGGTGTTCGAGGTGGAAGATTCGGGCATGGGCATCCCGCAGGACGAGCAGGACAAGATCTTCGCCATGTATTACCAGGTGAAAGATCAGCGCGGCGGCCGTCCGGCCACCGGCACCGGCATCGGGCTGGCGGTCTCCAAGCGGCTGGCGCAGAGCATGGGGGGTGACATCACCGTGCGCAGCGAACAGGGGCACGGTTCTTGCTTCACTCTGACCATCCAGGCGCCGGCGGTGCAGGAAGCCGTCAGCGAGGTATCGGAGGAAGAGGAGCTGCCGTTGCCGGCGCTGCACATCCTGCTGGTGGAGGATATCGAACTGAACGTGATCGTGGCGCGATCGGTGCTGGAGAAATTGGGCAACAGCGTCGATGTGGCGATGAACGGCCACGATGCGCTGGCGATGTTCGACCCGGACGAGTTCGATCTGGTACTGCTGGACATCCAACTGCCGGACATGACCGGGCTCGATATCGCCCGGGCGCTGCGCGAACGCTATGCCGGGCAGGCGCTGCCGCCGCTGGTGGCTTTGACCGCCAACGTGCTGAAAGACAAAAAAGAGTATCTCGAGGCGGGCATGGACGATGTGCTGAGCAAGCCGTTGTCGGTGCCGGCGCTGACCCAGGTCATCAAACACTATTGGGATCATCAACCTTCTCACACTTCAAAGAAAACGGAGCACAAGGCGATGCAGATTAATGAGTCGTTACTCGATACCGCGATGCTGGAACAGTACATGGATCTGGTTGGCCCGCAGCTGATCCACCAAAGCCTGGAGATGTTCGAACAGATGATGCCGGGCTACCTGGCGGTGCTGGACTCCAATATGACGGCGCGCGATCAGAAAGGCATCACCGAGGAAGGGCACAAGATCAAGGGCGCCGCCGGTTCGGTCGGTCTGCGCCATCTGCAGCAGCTGGCGCAGCAGATTCAAACGCCGACGCTGCCGGCCTGGTGGGATAACGTGCAGGATTGGGTGGATGAGTTGAAACAAGAGTGGCGCAACGATGTGCAGGTACTGCGGGCTTGGGTTGAGAACGCTGAAAAAAAATGACCCCGACCTAAGCCGGGGTGCGCGAATATTGCGCCAACACCAGGGAAATTGTGAACCTGCGTATTGGTTTCAGTGTTCTGGTCGAGCAGGTTGTTGCGAATTCCTAAACATCATACAGCCAACAACATAGCAAATGTAAGCGCTCTTGTTAGAAGATTCATTAAAATGTGTGATGTAGATTAGTGTTTGTCAACTCAGAGCACGAACCAGTTGACAGCAGCGACAGGAGTAAGAGTGATGAAAAAGGTGGGTGTAGTCCTCAGCGGCAGCGGCGTTTATGACGGTACGGAGATCCATGAAGCGGTGCTGACGCTGCTGGCGTTGGACCGTGCCGGCGCCCAGGCGGTGTGCTTTGCGCCTGATAAACCACAATGCCATGTTATTAATCACTTATCGGGTGAGGAGATGGCGGAGTCGCGCAATGTCCTGATTGAATCGGCGCGCATTGCCCGCGGGGCAGTGCAGCCGCTGGCGCTGGCGGAAGCCGCCCAGCTGGATGCGCTGATCGTGCCCGGTGGCTTTGGCGCCGCCAAGAATCTCAGCAATTTCGCCGAAGCCGGCGTGGAATGTTGGGTCGATGAAGATTTGGCGCGTCTGACGCGCGAGATGCATAAGGCCAACAAACCAATTGGCCTGATGTGCATCGCGCCGGCGCTGTTGCCGAAACTGCTGGATCAACAAGCGCGGCTCACCATTGGCAACGATCCGGACCTGGGGGAAGTGATTGACGCCATGGGCGGCGAGCCGGTGATTTGTCCGGTGGACGACATCGTGGTGGACAGCGAGCACAAGATCGTGACTACGCCAGCCTATATGCTGGCGCCGTCGATCGCGCAGGCGGCCCTCGGCATCGATAAGCTGGTGGCGCGGGTGCTGGAACTGTCTGAATGAGAAAATCGCTCGGCGGATGGCGGCGGCTGCGCCCGTGGTATTGGCTGAAGCGCGGCGTCATCGCGATTATCGGCCTGTGGGTGTTGGGCATTGTGCTCTTTGCCTTCCTGCCGGTGCCGTTTTCCGCCGTGATGGTGGAGAGGCAAGTCAGCGCCTGGCTGAGCGGCGACTTCGGCTACGTCGCCCATTCGGACTGGGTGTCGATGGACGATATCTCGCCGCAAATGGCGCTGGCGGTGATGGCGGCGGAGGATCAGAAGTTTCCAGACCATTGGGGCTTCGATGTGGCGGCCATTGAAAAGGCGCTCAGCCACAACGAGAAACGCCCGACGCGCATCCGCGGCGCATCCACGCTGTCGCAGCAGACCGCTAAAAACCTGTTTCTGTGGGATGGCCGCAGCTGGCTGCGCAAAGGGCTGGAGGCCGGGCTGACGTCGGGCATCGAGCTGGTGTGGACCAAGCGACGTATTCTGACGGTGTATCTGAACATCGTCGAGTTCGGCGACGGGGTGTTCGGCGTGGAAGAGGCTTCACAGCGCTTTTTCCATAAGCCGGCCAAACGTCTGAGCGCGGCCGAAGCGGCGCTGCTGGCGGCGGTATTGCCGAATCCGCACCGCTTCAGGGCCGATGCGCCGTCCGGCTATGTGGTGCAGCGTCAACAATGGATTATGCGCCAAATGCGGCAACTGGGCGGGGAAGCGTTTTTACGCGAGAACAAGCTGGATTAAACGGGCGGGAGCGGCACGGTGCCGCTCCCGCCAAGCGGCTTATTTCACATAGGTAAAGGCGGTAGTGACGTGCTTCACGCCGCTGACCTGGCTAGCAATCTGCGCCGCTGACTGCCCTTCCTGCTGCGTGACCAGGCCCAGCAAGAACACTTCGCCGTTTTCGGTAGTAACCTTCACGTTGGACGATTTCACCGTATCGCTGGTGAGCAGCTGCGAACGCACCTTGGTGGTGATCCAGGTGTCGGAGGACGCGGTGCTCAGGCTGACCGGCGTGCCCTGACGGATCTCGTTATACACTTCGGTCGTGCCTTCCACGCCCATGGCGATCTGCTTGGCGCGCGCGGTGAGATCGGCGTTAGGCGACTGGCCGCTCAACAGCACCTTGCCCTGATAGGCGGTGGCGACCACCCGGGCATCTTTCTTCAACTGCTGGTCTTTGCTCAGGGCGCTTTCGACCCTGGCTTCCAGCGTGCCGTCATCCACCTGGGTCCCGACGCTGCGCGGGTCGGTGGCGGTTTTGGTCGCGACGGCCGCACTGCCGACGACGACGCCGGCGATACAGCCTTGCAACAGCAGGGCGCTGGACAGCACTGCAAATGTGGCTTTTAGCTTCATCTCAGTTCCTTAATCGTCCTGGTGGGGGAATAACGTATTGTCTATCAGGTCGCACAGGCAGTTTACGGTCAGCATATGCATTTCCTGAATGCGCGAGCTGCGGTGCGACGGGATGCGGATCTCGACATCCTGCTGGCCGAGCAACCCGGCCAGTTCGCCACCGTCGTAGCCGGTGAGCGCGACGATGGTCATATCGCGGGTCACGGCCGCCTCGACCGCTTTCACAATATCACGGCTGTTGCCGCGGGTGGAAATCGCTAGCAGCACGTCACCGGTGTGCCCAAGTGCGCGCACCTGCTTGGCGTACACTTCGTCGTGCAACCGATCGTTGCTGATCGCCGTCAGCACCACGTTGTCGGCGTTGAGGGCGATGGCTGGCAGGCTGGGGCGCTCGGTTTCAAAACGGTTGATCATGCTGGCGGCGAAGTGCTGCGCGTTGGCCGCCGAGGTGCCGTTGCCGCAGCACAGGATTTTGTTGCCGTTGAGTAAGGATTGAACCAGCGTCATCGCAGCGCGGGAAATGGCGTCCGGCAGTGCTTCCGCCGCCGCGATCTGGGTTTGGATGCTTTCGGTAAAACAGACTTTAATTCTATCCAGCACGTTGTATTAATCCACTAAGTCAAAGGGCCGGTCTGCGCCGCAAAACCCCAATTAATCCGCATTGAAGGCGTTGGGTATCCATTCTAACTGGCTACCGGTAATGGCCAAAACATCAAAACGGCAAGATGATGTGTCAAAACTGGCTCCGCGCCCCGCCAGCCAGACGGCGGCGGCGTGCAGCAACCGCTGTTGTTTGCGAAAGGTGACGCTGGCGGCCGCGCCGCCGAAGGCGTCGTTGCGGCGGTAGCGCACTTCGACGAATACCCAGGTAGTGCCGTCGCGCATGATGAGGTCGAGCTCACCGCCGCGCACCGCGACGTTGGCGGCGCAGAAGGTGAGCCCGGCGTGTTCCAGGTGACGGCGGGCCAGTAACTCGTAGCCCGCCCCGGAGGCGCGTGGGTTCAAGAGACCGGAACGACCGTACCCTGACGGTATTGCAGCCAAGGCAGCTTGCGGTTGATCACGCAGTTCGGCGATGCGCTCAGCGTACCGGTGGTGCCGGAAACCTGGAAACCCGGCAGCTGGCGCATTTCAGCAAAGTGGTTGGCCAATGTCCAGGCATCCATCCCCATTGCATACAGGCGCACCAGCGAGTAATCGTTGCGGAAGCGCGCGCTGGCCTGCTGCAGCAGCTGAGGGTTTGAGCCGGCCAGCAGCGGGATATCGCTGAACTGCAGGCCTTCCATTTCCAGACGGAAGTCCGGGCCGGCGCCGGCCTGGTAGCTGCGCGAGCTGGCGTACATCGCCGGTTTGCCGCGCGAGCTGGTGGCCATGTCGATCATCGGTTTGATCAGCGTCAGTTGGGACTGGGTAGCGACGATATACACCGCGTCGACGCTGCCGCCGGTGGCGGCGGGCACGTCGCTCGGCGGCGCAGGAATGGTCAGCCCGGCGATGGTGACGCTCTGCGGCGCCGGGGCGCTCGACATCGGCGTGCCGGTCATGCGGATGCCGCCGCTGTTCACCATCTGGCGCAGCTCGCCGGCAGAGCCGATGTCCTGACGCAGCACGGTTTGCCCGCCTTGCTTCTGCCATTCCTGGTTAAAGGCCTTGGCGACGCGATCGCCGAAGGCGCCGCGCGGCACCAGCAGCAGCGGTTGACGCTTCTGCTGTTCCCAGATGTGGCGGGCGGCGTCGCGCGCTTCATCTTCCGGCGACAGGGCGAAGTAACAGATGTTCAGGTTGTCCTTCGGCGTTTCCGGCTGGTTGAGCGCCAGCACGTTCAGCGTGGTGGTGCTGGCGGACAGCTGATCGACGTTCTCTTTGAGCAGCGGCCCGACCACCAGAGTAGCGCCATCCTGCTGCGCCTGGCTCAGCAAGGCGGCCAGCGGCTGGCTGGTGGTGTCGTACACTTTGACCTGCGCATTAGCGGCCTGCAGCGGCGTTATCGGCGCGCTGGACGGTGCAGCGGGTTGCGCGGCGGTCACGGCCGGCTGGCTCTCTTGCGCCGAAGGGCTGACGGCGCCGTTGGCGTTGATGTCACCCGCTGCGGCCTGATCGGCCGGCGCCGTTTGGGCCGGTGCGCTGGCAGGTTGCGCGGCTTGAGGTTGCGGCGCCGGCATGGAACCGCCGTTTTTCGCCGCTTCGAAGCCTTGCTGGATGGCGTCGGCGAACACTTTCGCCTGGCCGTTCAACGGCAGCAGCAGGGCGATTTTCGAGGTGGAGGCCTGAGTGAAGTTCAGCACCTGGTTCAGGCGAGCCGGCAGCGTTTTGGCTGCCGGGTTCTTCGGATAACGGTTCTGCCAATCTTTGATGCCGGCCTTCAGCAGATCGGGATCCTGCTTGTTGTCCTGATAGACGCGCAGCAGATCCAGCCAGCCTTGCAGCACGTTCTCGTCGGCGTTGATCACCAGGCTGTTCATCTCCTGCGGCGTCAGCTGCAGCAGGGCCTGCCAGGTTTGATCCAGATTGTCCTGGTGCGGTTTGCCGGTCAGCAACGGCTCCTGAGCGATATAGGCGCGGATCAATGGCAGCGACGCTTTGCCTTGATTGGCGGCGATCTGCGCCTGGTAGTAGCGCACCTTCTGATTCGGCGACAGCGCACCGCTGTCCAGGTGGCCCAGCGTGCTGCGGGCGCTGACGTAGCTCTTGTTGGCGATCTGCAGTTCGGCGGTCAGCAACTGGCGCTCAGTCTGCTGTGCGCCGCTGAGGTTTTTCGGCAGCTGATTCAACTGGTCGCCGGCCTGCGGCAGTTTTCCTTCGCGCAGCAAGGCGCGAATAGCAAGTAATTGCCAGTCAGCCTTGTTATCATCGCTGCTTTGCTGCAACTGCTGCAGGTAGTAATCGGAGCTGGCGCTCGCTTCGTCCTGTATATTGGCGGGCGGCGTTTGCGGGGCCCGACTTGGACAGCCTGCCAGGAAAAGGGCGGCCGCGATGACTGCGGTAAGTCGGACAGGCTTGGAACGCCCTGCTTTGGTACGAACGAATGTTGAGGAAAGCATACTGTATCCAGTGATGTTTTTTTCAAGATGCTCAATATTAAATCGGCAACCCGGATGAAACAATGAATCAACACCAACAATCAGTCATTTCTGCATCAACGCTGTATGTGGTGCCCACCCCCATCGGCAATCTGGGCGATATCACTCACCGTGCGTTAGATGTACTGAAAAGCGTTGATCTGATCGCGGCGGAAGACACGCGCCATACCGGATTGCTGCTGCAACACTTCGCGATCAACGCGCGTCTGTTCGCGCTGCATGACCACAACGAACAGCAAAAGGCCGATCAGCTGCTGGCGAAACTGCAGGAAGGCCAGAGCATCGCGCTGGTGTCCGACGCCGGCACGCCGCTGATCAACGATCCCGGTTATCACCTGGTGCGCCGCTGCCGCGAGGCCGGCATTCGCGTGGTGCCGCTGCCGGGCGCCTGCGCCGCCACCACCGCGCTGTGCGCTGCGGGTGTCGCTTCCGACCGCTTCTGCTACGAAGGCTTCCTGCCGGCGAAAACCAAGGGGCGCAAGGATACGCTGATGGCGCTGGCGGAGGAACCGCGCACGCTGATTTTCTACGAATCCACTCACCGTCTGCTGGAAAGTCTGCAGGACATGGTCACCGTTTGGGGCCCGCAGCGTTATGTCGTGCTGGCGCGCGAGCTGACCAAAACCTGGGAATCTATCCACGGCGCGCCGGTGGGCGAGCTGCTGGCGTGGGTGCAGGAAGATGAAGTGCGCCGCCGCGGTGAGATGGTGCTGATCGTCGAAGGCCACAAAGCGCAGGAGGATGCGTTGCCGCTCGAGGCGCTGCGCACGCTGGCGCTGCTGCAAAAAGAGCTGCCGTTGAAAAAGGCGGCGGCGCTGGCGGCGGAAATCCACGGCGTGAAGAAAAATGCGTTGTATAAGCACGCGCTGGAGCAACAACAGCCGTAAAGCGGTTGACCTGCCGCCGCCGCAACGCTACTATCCGCGCCGGAGTTGACCAGACAGTCGCCGCTTCATTGCCGTCCTCTTCGGGGAGACAGATGGAGGGGAGGAAAGTCCGGGCTCCATAGGGCAGGGTGCCAGGTAACGCCTGGGAGGCGCAAGCCTACGACTAGTGCAACAGAGAGCAAACCGCCGATGGCCCGCGCAAGCGGGATCAGGTAAGGGTGAAAGGGTGCGGTAAGAGCGCACCGCGCGGCTGGCAACAGTTCGTGGCACGGTAAACTCCACCCGGAGCAAGGCCAAATAGGGGTTCACATGGTACGGCCCGTACTGAACCCGGGTAGGCTGCTTGAGCCAGTGAGCGATTGCTGGCCTAGAGGAATGACTGTCCACGACAGAACCCGGCTTACCGGTCAACTCCCTCGACAAAAGAAAACCCCGCGCAACTGGCGTTGCGCGGGGTTTTTCGTTTTCCGGCCGGCCTTACACCGGCAGGTCAATCAACAGCGCGCGCAGCGGCGTCTCGGCGCGGATCGTCAGGCGGTTCTCCTCGCGCACGAAGGCACCGTCGCCGCAGGTCAGGCGCTGTTCCTCGTGGCGCTCGCCGGTGGCGGCGATGGTACCGTGTATCGACTGCAGATAAGCGCGCGGCCCATTAATCGTCAGCGTGTGTTCTTCGCCCGGCTGCAGATCGAGATGATGGATCCAGACCTGCTGGCGCAGCTGCAGGCTGCCCTGCGCGCCGTCAGGCGAGGCCAGCAGCAGGTTGCCTGCCGCCGGCAGCGTCAAACGCTGCACCCGCTCGTTGTTGCGTTCCGGGCAGGCATCCAGCCACAGCTGCAGACGAGTCAGTGGCGTATCGCTGCTGACGTTCTGTTCGCTGTAGCTCAGGCTTGGCTGGGTGGCCAACAGCAGCGCTTCGCCGGCTTTGGCGCGTGCGGTGTTGCCGTCGCTGTCGCGGTATTCCGCCTCGCCCTGCAGGATCAGGTTCAGGATATCGACGCTGGGATAGGTGCGCGGCTGGAACGACGCGCCCGGCGCCAGCACCTCCTGATTCAGCACGCGCAGCGACGCGTAGCCCATCAGTTTGGGATCGAAGTAATGACCAAAGGAAAAGGTGTAGCGAGCCTGCAGCCAACCAAAGTCAGCTTGCCCGCATTGTTGTGCTGTTCTGCATGTAATCATGGCAATCGGCTCTCTAAATTCATTATCCAAATGGTAAGCATCTGGACGTCGGATTGTTAGCCAGTTAATCTGGTCGGCATATTCAAATTTCCTGACAGAGGGATGCGATGGCCAGAGATCGGGCGCTCACGCTTGAGGCACTAAGGGTGATGGATGCAATCGACCGGCGCGGCAGTTTCGCCGCGGCCGCCGACGAATTGGGCCGGGTGCCGTCGGCACTCAGCTACACCATGCAAAAATTGGAAGAAGAATTGGACGTGGTGCTGTTCGACCGTTCGGGCCACCGCACCAAGTTCACCAACGTGGGGCGCATGTTGCTGGAACGCGGGCGGGTGCTGCTGGAAGCGGCCGACAAGCTGACCACCGACGCCGAGGCGCTGGCGCGCGGTTGGGAAACTCACCTGACCATCGTCAGCGAAGCGCTGTCGCCGCCGAGCCTGCTGTTCCCGCTGGTGGACAAGCTGGCGCTGAAGGCCAACACCCAGGTGTCGATTTTCACCGAGGTGCTGGCGGGCGCCTGGGAGCGGCTGGAGCAGGGGCGCGCCGACATCGTGATCGCGCCGGACATGCATTTTCGCGCGTCGTCGGAGATCAACACCCGCAAACTGTATAAGGTGATGAGCGTTTATGTCGCCGCGCCGGATCATCCTATCCACCTGGAGCCGGAGCCGCTTTCCGAAGTGACCCGCGTGAAATACCGCGGCATCGCGGTGGCGGATACCGCTCGTGAGCGCCCGGTGTTGACCGTACAGCTGCTGGACAAGCAACAGCGTCTGACGGTGAGCACCATTGAAGATAAACGTCTGGCGCTGCTGGCCGGGTTGGGGGTGGCGACCATGCCGTATCCGATGGTGGAGAAAGATATCGAGGCCGGGCGGCTGCGCGTGGTGGGGCCGGAATACAGCCGCGAAGCCGATATCATCATGGCCTGGCGGCGCGACAGCATGGGGGAGGCGAAAGCCTGGTTCCTGCGCGAAATTCCGCGCCTGTTCGCGCAGCGTTAAGTCGGTTGGATGACATCCCCTTGCCGGGCGGCAAGGGGATTTTTTTCGCCTTAACCGAAGCGCTGGTCGCGGCCGTGCGGCTCGTCCAGATCCTGCGCCGGCCCGATGGAAATGATGCCGTGCGGGTTGATGGTGGCGTGGCTGCGGTAGTAGTGGTTGCGAATGTGCGGCAGGCTGACCGTCTCGTCGATGCCCGGCATCTGGTAGATGTCGCGCAGGAAGCCGTACAGGTTGAGGTAGTCGCTGATGCGGTGTTTATCGCACTTGAAGTGGGTGACGTACACCGGATCGAAACGCACCAGCGTGGTCCACAGACGCAGGTCGGCTTCGGTCAGCCGATCGCCGGTCAGGTAGCGATGCTGCCCCAGGATCTGCTCCAGGCGCTCCAGCGCGTTGAATACCCCGTTGACCGCTTCGTCATAGGCTTCCTGGCTGGTGGCAAAACCGGCTTTGTACACGCCGTTGTTCACTTGATCGTAAATCCAACCGTTCAGCTCATCGATCTTGCCGCGCAGCGCGGTCGGGTAGTAGTCGCCTGCCCGAGCGCCGACGCCGTCAAATGCGCTGTTGAACATGCGGATGATGTCGGCGGATTCGTTGCTGACGATGGTTTGCCGCTGTTTATCCCACAGCACCGGCACGGTCACGCGCCCGCTGTAGTGCGGATCGGCCCGCAGGTAGATCTGGTACAGGAAGTCGGCGTGATACAGCGGATCGCCGGTGGTTTCCGGAAAATCCTGGCCGAAGGTCCAGCCGTTTTCCAGCATCAGCGGGTGCACCACCGAGACCGGAATGATCTGCTCCAGCCCTTTCAGTTTGCGCATCAGCAGCGTGCGATGCGCCCAAGGGCAGGCGAGAGAAACATAAAGGTGATAACGGCCCGCTTCGGCCTGGAAGCCGCCCACGCCGTGTTCGCCCGGCTGACCGTCGGCGGTCACCCAATTGCGAAACTGAGCGGTTGAACGTTTGAAACGGCCGCCGGTAGATTTGGTGTCATACCAGATGTCTTGCCAAACGCCATCGACGAGTTGTCCCATGGGAATCTCCTTGGTGTCCGAGTTAAAAAACGACAGAGCCCGGCATGCCGGGCCCTGAATGACAGTTTAGATTACCATTTCTTGTTCAGAAGACGGTCGATGCTGAAGCCGCCCGGGCCTGCGACCGCCAACACGATGAAGCCGCCGGCGATGGTCAGGTTTTTCATGAACATCAGCTGGTTTACGCCTTCCGCAAAGTCAGTGTGGAACAGCAGCGCGGTCAGGATGGTGAAACCGGCAGTGAACAGCGCCACGGTGCGGGTCAGGAAACCGAACAGGATCGCCAGACCGCCGCCAAATTCCAGCAGGATGGTCAGCGGCAGCAAGAAGCCAGGCACGCCCATCGATTGCATGTACTGTTGGGTACCGGCATATGCGTCACCCATTTTGCCGTAGCCTGCCACGATAAACAGGATTGGCATCAGAATACGAGCAACCAACAAACCTGTATCTTCTAATTTTTTCATCATCTACTCCAAAGTGTTTTTGTGCGCCTGTTCGGCGGTAGTCATATCAACGGGCGGCGTAGCGGGTCTCTGACCCTGTCCGCTCCGTATCGTATTGATGGAGTGAATGTTAAGCGGGAAGTGCTCAGGTTGTTAGCAAGTAAAACTGTCGTAATTTTTCAAAAAATCTGAATCTTTAGCGTGCTAATAAAATGCCGCCGATCAGCAGGTTGCCCGGCCCCGGGGTTGGACGCGTTGTATCAAGGGAGAAAATGCGGGCAGAGCAACAGGAGGTTTGAAGGAAAGACTAAGCGGCTTACTTGGCGGAAAACGTCTTTTTAAACAGACGGATAGCGCTCCATGCGCCGAAAGCGCGACGCGACCAGCGGATCATCTTGCTGGGATGGCGGATGCCGTACAGCGCCATGACGCTGGAACCGAGCACCAGATAGCGGCGCAGGCCAAACACCGTTTGCCAGCCGCGGTCGATGCGTTCGGTCTTTTCCAGCCACAGAGACTTGTGTTCGGCCAGATCCAGACGCTGTTGCTGGATCTGCCGAATCAGCCTCTCTTTTTTCCATTCCAGATAGCGGCGGCGGCTCATGGCTCGCGCTCCAGTTCGGCGCGGTCGAGTTCCAGCTGTTTGCGCGTGGCACCGAGCAGCGTGGTGCGACGGGCCTTGACCAGCGTCCAGATGGTGCCGACCACGGCGAGGAACAGCAGCACGCCGGTTGTCGCGCCCAGCGCCACCAGCCGGTAGACCGGATCGATGGCCCAGAAGATCAGGATCAGCAGGCTCATCAAACCGAAGGCGGTGAACAGCAGCGTCATGCCGGCCATGATCAGCAGCTGAATGAGGTTGGCTTTCTCCTCTTCCAGCTCGACCACTGCCAGCCGGACGCGGGTTTCCACCATGCCGACCAGGATCGTGATGATGCGCTGACCGATATCCAGGACCCCTTTAGCGGGGCCCTGCGCGCGCACTTGCGGTTGTTCAGCCATGATTAACGACGCGCGAGCAGCACGCCCAACACGACGCCGACCGCCGCGCCGATACCGATGCCGGTCCACGGGTTGTCGCGCACGTAGTCGTCGGCCTGGCCGGCGATCTGCTTGGTTTGCGAAGCCAGCTTGTCACCGGCGTCGCTCAGGCGAGCGCGGGTCTCTTTCAGCGCGCCTTCCGCTTTCGAGCGCAGCTTCTCCAGCTCGGCTTTCGGCTTGTCGGTGGAGGAGTTCAGCACTTCCTCCAGCGTATCGGCTAAGGACTTCAGTTCAGCGCGTAAGTTTTCTGCATTTGAATCATGTGCCATGTGATTATTCCTTAACGTTTATTTCGACAGACTTTTAACATAGCGGATTTTTTCGCCGGAGCAAAGGGGTGATGGCCAGCAGATAACACCAGACATCAATTTCATATGCTTAAGAAATCCCGTGTGATGGGGCTCTCATCGATAAATCCGCTGGTGTGAAAAAATTATTCCGCCTGGGCGCGTTTCAACTCAGCCTGCGCTTCCGCCAGCTTTTGCTGCTTCTTGGCGACCTTGTCCAGCTTGCCGGTTTGCTGCGTTTCTTTCAGTTCCTGCCGGCGCTCGTCGACCTTGCGCTGTTTCTCTGCGATGTTTTTTTGGCGTTCGGCCTGCAGGCCGGCTTCGGTGCAGTGAGTCTGCACTTCGCTCAGCGCTTTTTTTAGCCCGTCCACGCGGTGGGTGTTACCGTGCTGGGTGGCGTAGTCGATTTGCTGTTGGATGTTTTGCGCTTTGGCGGCACAACCGCCCTCAGCGGCCGCAGCGAGGGCCGGCAGCGTGCAGAGAGGCAACAGCAGTAACAGGGAGTGGCGTAATTTCATCTTTCAGTTCCTTTTCATGGGGTACCTGAACAGGCACCCGCTTTCCTGGCTGCCGAAGGTGGCAGCGCGAGAGGAGGGCGTTCATTGCCGGCTGAAGTTATCCTTCAGCATAGTCATGAAACCGGCGTGCCCCCAAAGAATCAGCCGTGACTCAGTGCTGACTGATTAATTCTTGAGCTAATCGGTGCGAATGAAAATGAAGATAATGGCAGTGAAAGGAAACCCCTTCATCTGAAGGGGGATTATCCCAGATTGAGTGGGGAACGCGCAAATTCGCGCACCCAATGCGATGGCACGGGGGATTCGCTCAACGCGATGTGGTAACCGGGCGGCAGGATGGTTTGCAGCGCTTCGCGCGCCAGCAACTGCTGCTCCGGCGAATCCAAACGGATGACCAGGCCATCACCTTCCGGCGTGATGCTTTTGATGCGGATGCCGCGCTCATCCAGGCGCTGGTAGACGTAAAAGCCGTCGGGCAGCGACAGCCCTTGCTGGCTGGCGCGAATGCGCAGCTCGCTCTCGGTGCGCACCATACAGGGCACCAGCAGCGTCGCCAACGCCAGTAGGGCGAGCGCGATCATCAAGACGTATTGCCAGCGCGGGCGCTTTGCTGTCACGCCCCTTTCCCCGGGTTCTGGCCGCTGGCGCGTTTCTTGCGCCACAGCACGATCAGCGAGCCGACCAGCCCAACCACCAGCAACACCAGCGGCAACATCATCAGGCAGAACATCAGCTGATCTTCATACTTGCGGAACACCGGGGTTTTCCCGAGGGCGAAGCCCAGCGTCGTCAGGATCAAGACCCACAGCAGGCCGCTCATCCAGTTGAAGAACTGGAAGCGCGCGTTGTTCAGGCCGGACAGGCCAGCGATGGTTGGTAGCAGGGTGCGCACGAAGGCCAGGAAGCGGCCGACCAGCAGGGCGGAAAGGCCGTGGCGGTGGAACAGGTTATGCGCACGCTGATGGTAGTGAGCCGGCAGATGCGAAAGCCAGCCTTGCACCGTTCGCGTATTGCCGAGCCACCGGCCCTGTATATAGCTGACCCAGCAGCCCAGGCTGGCGGCGACGGTCAGGATAACGATGGTCAATGGGAAGCCCATGGTGCCTTTGGCGATCAGCACGCCGACCAGGATCAGCAGGCTGTCGCCCGGCAGGAAAGCGGCCGGCAGCAGCCCGTTTTCCAAAAACAGGATCATGAACAGCAGGATGTAGAGGGTCCACACCAGCGAAGGGTTCGCCAGCGTCTCAAAATCCTGCTGCCATAAGGCATGTATCAGTTCTTTAATGATATCCATCCGGTGTTCCTAAAACGTCATTGTTTATTTTTATCTCAGCGGTGGAACGGGCGTGGGCTGAAAACGCGCGGCGATCCTGAATGCTGATAACGATGAAACGGCGTTGCTTTAAGGTTTCTAAGCGGTGCGACACCGGTCATAGGTGGTAAGTCAGCGTGCCACGGTACTGCATGTTACTTTCTTTCCAGCCGGCCTGCCGACTCTGTTGCCTGGAGGCGTCCAGCATCCCGTCGACCTGGGCAAGCCGGTTGGGAGCCGGCGTGTCCTGGCGGGGGAAGCGAATTCGGTAGCCCGGCTCTGCGGCCAGGGTATAGACCGGCACCGGCAGGGAGGAGGCGAGCAGCGAGCCGGAGAAAGAGTGCGCTCTGGGCAGCAGCAGCGGCAACTTGCCGGGGGCTTTGCGGCGCGCTTCGGCCGGCGCCCGATACACCTGATCATAGGGGGAAAGCGCCGGCTCCGCCAACAGCGGCAGGCTGCTCAGCGCGCTGGGGGTGGGCTTGGGTGACGCCACGCATAGCTGTGGGCCGGAGACCGAACCGGTCCAGCAGAAAACAGCAATCAGCATGGCAAACAACCAGCGCATTTATTCGCGTCCCGCCCCCGCAGCAATGGGTAAAAAAGTGGGCTAACTCTACCAAAATAGCACGATTGGCAACAGGGAAATCTACGTTGCCGACGGTGAAATAGTACACGGCAAACGGCGGTTCCGGCATCGATTCAGCGGATTTTACATTACCTGACATAAGCCGACGGTTTTTGACCGCCGTGGCTATTTCGGCTCGTGGCCCACGCCATCCAGATGCACCACCGGATTCTCGGCGAACAGGTAGCGATCGGCGTTGTATTCGAAGTCGTCGCTGGTGGCGTTGAACAGCATCTGCTTGGTGTTTTCCAGGTGCTGCCACATCGCCAGTTTGGCGGCGTAAGGATCTTTGCGCATCAGCGCCTTGAGGATCTGATCGTGATCGTCGCACCAGCTGGCGATCGAACGTTCGTCGATATGCTCGTGCAGTTTCTTCCAGTAAGGGTTGTTGACCCGCTGCACCCACATTTTTTCCACGATGGTGGCCATGGCGGTGTTCTGGGTGGCCAGCGCCACCTGCACGTGGAACTTCAGATCCCACTGCGAGTCGCGGAAACGATCCTCTTTGCGGGCATGCTCCTGGATCTCCATCAGTTGCACGATATCCTGCTTGGTCACCTGGGTGGCGGCAAATTCGGCGATGTTGCTTTCTATCAGTTGGCGCGCCTGCAGCAGCTCAAACGGGCCGGCGGTGGCGAACTCGATGCTGTCGCCCGGCACCACCAGGTGTTTTTGCTGGTTGGACACCACGTGGATCCCGGATCCCTTGCGCACGTCCACATAGCCTTCGACTTCCAGCATGATGATCGCCTCGCGCACCACGGTGCGGCTGACATTCATCTCTTCGGCGATGTATCGCTCGGCCGGCAGCTTGTCGCCTACCGGATAACGGCCGCTTTCGATGCGTTGCTTCAGCTCGGCGGCCAGTTGCTGATACAGGCGTCTGGTTTCAGTGAATTCCATAGTGAATGCTCTATACGGTGCGGTGGGAAGGGGCGCGTGGCCATCGGATTTGTTATACCACTTATTCGGCACCGCTGCCAGAGGAGCAAGGGGCCCGGCGCAGCGGCCGGGCGGGGGATCAGCTGCGCGCCGGGGTGGGCTGCAGCGCGGCGGGTTGCGGTTCGGTGGCCGGGCGGTTTTGCAACACCGTCCAGATGACGATGGCGCCGAGAATGTCGAAGACCGACAGCGCGGCGAACAGTGGGCTGAAGCCGAGGGTGTCCGCCAGGGCGCCGACCACCAGGGCGAACAGCGTGCTGGCGGTCCAGGCCGCCATGCCGGTCAGCCCGTTGGCGGTCGCCACCTCATTGCGGCCGAACACGTCGGAAGAGAGGGTGATCAACGCGCCGGACAGCGCCTGATGGGCGAAGCCCCCGACGCACAGCAGCGCGATAGCCGCGTAAGGGCTGGTGAACAGGCCGATCATGCCGGGGCCGATCATCAACACCGCCCCCATCGTCACCACCAGCTTGCGCGAGACGATCAGGTTGACCTTGAAATACTTCTGGAACAGCGGCGGCAGATAACCGCCGACGATGCAGCCGAGATCGGCGAACAGCATCGGCATCCAGGCGAACATGGCGATCTCTTTCAGATTAAAACCGTAGGCCTTGAACATGAACAGCGGGATCCAGGCGTTGAAGGTGCCCCACGCCGGTTCCGCCAGAAAGCGCGGCAGCGCGATGCCCCAGAACTGGCGGTTGCGCACGATCTGCCAGGCGGACATCTTTTTGGCGTTAGAGGTCTGGTGCTGCGCTTCCTGGCCTTCGAGGATGTAACGGCGTTCTTCCTGGCTCAGTTTCTTCTGATCTTTCGGGTGTTTGTAGAACAGCAGCCAGCAGATGGCCCAGATCAGGCTCAGCACGCCGGTGATGATGAACGCCATCTCCCAGCTGTGCGCGACGATGGCCCATACCACCAGCGGCGGGGCGATCATGCCGCCGATCGACGAGCCCACGTTGAAATAGCCGACGGCGATCGAACGCTCTTTGGCCGGGAACCATTCGCTGCTGGCCTTCAGCCCGGCGGGGATCATTGCCGCTTCCGCCATGCCGACCGCGCCGCGCGCCAACGCCAGCCCGCCCCAACTGTTGGCCAGTGCGGTGCCCATGCAGAACAGCGCCCACAAAATGGCGAACATGGCGTAGCCGACCTTGGTGCCCAGCACGTCCAGCACGTAGCCCGCCACCGGTTGCATCAAGGTGTAGCACGCGGAGTAGGCGGCGACGATATAGGAATACTGTTGGGTGGTGATGTGCAGCGTATCTTCCAGCGTCGGCGCCGCCACGGCAATGGCGTTGCGGGTCAGGTAACCCAGCACGGTGCCGATGGTCACCAGTCCGATCATGTACCAGCGTAACCCTTTAATTTTACGCATCCGAAGTGTCTCCCCGTTTGAAGGTGTGGCCGTCGATGCGGCTGGCGAGACAATAACCTGTCATACAGGTTTAAAAGTTGAGTGATATCACAAAAGGAATTATTCGCCTGAGCAATACTGTGGCCGGTGAAACAGGGCATTTTTGCCGGTAAATTGAGCGAAAAAGGGCGTAGAGAGAGGATGAACGGCAGACCTCGGGAAAAATCTGCTGGACGTTAGTGAAAATTGGTGTGATAACTTTTGTGATTCGAACCCCGTGCCGCACGGCAAGTAAGGAGCCCGAGATGGCGACGTTTTTGAGCGAAGATTTCCTGCTGGACAGCGAATTTGCCCGGCGCTTGTATCACGATTACGCGGCGCAGCAGCCGATTTTTGATTATCACTGTCATTTGCCGCCGCAGCAGATCGCGGAGAATACCCGCTTCAGCAACCTGTACGATATCTGGCTGCGGGGCGATCACTACAAATGGCGGGCGATGCGCACCAACGGCGTGGCGGAGCGGTTGTGCACCGGCGATGCGGGCGATCGCGAGAAATTCGACGCCTGGGCCGCCACGGTGCCGCACACCATCGGCAACCCGCTCTATCACTGGACGCATCTGGAGCTGCGCCGGCCGTTCGGCATCACGGATACGCTGTTGTCGCCGGCCACGGCGGATGAAATCTGGCAGCGCGGCAATGCGCTGCTGGCGCAGGATGAGTTTCGCGCACGTGGCATCATGCAGCAGATGAATGTGAAAATGGTCGGCACCACCGACGATCCGATCGACGATCTGCGCCATCATCGGGCGATCGCCGACGATCATAGCTTCGATATCAAGGTGCTGCCGAGCTGGCGGCCGGACAAAGCTTTCACTATCGATGCGTCCGGCTTCAACGACTATCTGCGGCAGCTGGAGGCGGCGGCGGACACCGCCATCGGCCGCTTCAGCGCGCTGTGCGACGCCCTGTACAAGCGCATGGATCACTTCGCCACTCACGGTTGCAAAGTGGCCGATCATGCGCTGGACGTGGTGGTGTTCGGCGAGGCCGATGAAGCGGCGCTGGATGCGATACTGCTGCGCCGCCTGAACGGCGAGCTGCCGACGCCGGAACAGAGCGCCCAGTTCAAAAGCGCTGTGCTGCTGTTTTTGGCTGGCGAATACCGGCGCCGAGGCTGGGTGCAGCAGTATCACATTGGCGCGCTGCGCAATAACAACAGCCGCATGTTGGCCGCCGTCGGGCCGGATATCGGCTTCGACTCGATCAACGACCGGCCGCTGGCGGAACCGCTGTCGCGGCTGCTGGATGCTCAGGCGCGGCAGGGCGGTCTGCCAAAAACCATTCTTTATTGCCTCAATCCGCGCGATAACGAAGTGATCGGCACCATGATCGGCAATTTTCAGGGGGAAGGTACGCCGGGCAAGATGCAGTTCGGCTCCGGTTGGTGGTTCAACGATCAGAAGGACGGCATGCAGCGCCAAATGACGCAGCTGGCCCAGCTCGGGTTGCTGAGCCGCTTCGTCGGCATGCTGACCGACAGTCGCAGCTTCCTGTCGTATACGCGGCATGAATACTTCCGCCGCATCCTTTGCCAGATGATCGGCCGCTGGGTGGCGGACGGCGAAGCGCCGGCGGATATCGCGCTGCTGGGCGAGATGGTGAAAAACATCTGCTTCGACAACGCCAAAAACTATTTCGCCATCGAACTGGCGTAGCCGTTATCCGGGACTGGTTTATGCAAAGTACGATAAAGATTCACGAGCAGGATAACGTGGCGGTGGCGCTGCGCGATCTGGCCGCCGGAGAAATGCTTGAGTTGGGCGGGGAGCGTATTCAGCTGGCGCAGCCGGTGGCGCGCGGGCACAAGTTTGCGCTCGGCCCGATCGCCGAGGGCGAAGACATCATCAAATACGGCCAGCCGATCGGCCATGCGCTCGCGGCCATTGCGCCTGGGGAGCACATTCATTCGCAAAACGCCAAAACCAACCTGAGCGATCTGGACAGCTACCGTTACCAGCCGCAGTTCCCGGCGTTGCCGCCGCAGGCGGCGGATCGCGAGGTGCAGCTGTACCGCCGGGCCGGCGGCGACGTGGGGATCCGCAACGAGCTGTGGATCGTGCCGACCGTCGGCTGCGTCAACGGCATCGCCCGCCAGATCCAGCAGCGCTTTTTGCAGCAAACGCAGGCGGAGGGGATCGACGGCGTGCATCTGTTCAGCCATCCGTTCGGCTGCTCGCAGCTGGGGCAGGATCATGCCAACACCCGCATCATGCTGCAGAACATGGCGCGCCATCCCAATGCCGGCGCGGTGCTGGTGATCGGGTTGGGGTGCGAGAACAATCAGGTAGATGCTTTTCGCGCCACGCTGGGGATGGCGGACGAGCGGCGGCTGCGCTTTATGGTGTGCCAACAACAGGACGACGAGGTGGAAGCCGGGCTGGCGCTGTTGCACGAGCTGTACCGGGAGATGCGCTACGATCGCCGCGAGCCGGGCCGCCTGAGCGAGTTGAAGTTCGGCCTGGAGTGCGGCGGTTCGGACGGATTGTCGGGTATCACCGCCAACCCGCTGCTGGGGCGGTTCTCCGACTATGTGATAGCCAACGGCGGCACCACGGTGCTGACCGAAGTGCCGGAGATGTTCGGTGCCGAGCGCATTCTGATGAGCCGCTGCCGCGATGGGGAGACCTTCGAAAAAACCGTCGATATGATCAACGATTTCAAACGCTATTTCATCGCCCATCAACAGCCAATTTACGAGAACCCATCGCCGGGCAACAAGGCTGGCGGCATTACCACGCTGGAAGAAAAATCGCTCGGCTGCACCCAAAAAGCGGGCCTGAGCCAGGTGGTGGACGTGCTGAAGTACGGTGAGCGGCTGCGCGTGCCGGGGCTGAATCTGCTCAGCGCGCCGGGCAACGATGCGGTGGCGACCAGCGCGCTGGCCGGTGCCGGCTGCCATATGGTGCTGTTCAGCACCGGGCGCGGCACGCCGTACGGCGGCTTTGTGCCGACGGTGAAGCTGGCGACCAACAGCGAGCTGGCGGCGAAGAAACCGCACTGGATCGATTTCGACGCCGGCGGCCTGGTTCACGGCGTGGCGATGGAGACGCTGCTCAGCCGCTTCATCGATCTGATTGTCGAGATCGCCAGCGGTCGCCCGGCGCGTAATGAAACCAACGATTTCCGCGAGCTGGCGATCTTTAAGAGCGGGGTGACGCTGTAAAGCTGACAAAAAAGGCGCTCGAGGGAGCGCCTTTTTATGAAGCAACGCGCGATTAACGCACCTTCAGCGGGTCCTCGTTCGCCAGCCGTTGATCTTCCGCCTGGCAGGCCGCGGCGGTGAACAGCACGTCGGTGGAGGAGTTGAGGGCGGTTTCCGCCGAATCCTGCAGCACGCCGATAATAAAGCCGACCGCCACCACCTGCATCGCCACGTCGTTCGGAATGCCGAACATGTTGCACGCCAGCGGGATCAGCAACAGCGAGCCGCCGGCCACGCCGGAGGCGCCACAGGCGCACAGGGCGGCCACCACGCTCAGCAGCAGAGCGGTCGGGACGTCCACCGCGATGCCCAGCGTGTTCACCGCCGCCAGCGTCAGCACGGTGATGGTGATCGCCGCGCCAGCCATGTTGATGGTGGCGCCCAGCGGGATGGAAACCGAGTAGGTGTCCTCATTCAGGTTCAGCTTCTTGCACAGCTCCATGTTCACCGGAATGTTGGCGGCTGAGCTGCGGGTGAAGAAGGCGGTCACGCCGCTCTCGCGCAGGCAGGCGAACACCAGCGGATACGGATTGCGGCGGATTTTCCAGTAAACGATCAGCGGGTTGAGTACCAGCGCCACCAGCAACATGCAGCCGAGCAGCACCATCAGCAACTGGGCGTAGCCCCACAGCACACCGAAGCCGGTTTCCGCCAGCGTGGAGGCCACCAGGCCGAAGATGCCAAGCGGCGCACAGCGGATCACCGCGCGCACCACCAGCGTAACCGCATGGGACATGTCGTTGATCAGCCCCTTAGTGGTTTCGGAAGCGTGGCGCAGCGCCAGCCCCAGCCCGACGGCCCACGCCAGAATACCGATGTAGTTGGCGTTAATCAGCGCATGGAACGGGTTGGCCACCACGCTCATCAACAGACCCTTCATCACCTCCACAATGCCGCCCGGCGGGGTAATGTCCGTCGCGCCGGTGGTCAGCGCCAGCGTAGAAGGGAAGATAAAGCTGACGACGACCGCGACCAGCGCGGCGGCAAAGGTGCCCAGCAGGTAGAGGAACAGGATCGGGCGAATGTTGGTCTTCTGCCCCTGTTTATGGTTGGCGATCGAGGCCATCACCAGAATCAGCACCAGCACCGGCGCCACCGCTTTCAGCGCGCCGACGAACAGGGAACCGAGCAGGCCGACGGCCGCAGCGGCCGCCGGCGAAACCAGCGCCACCAGAATGCCGGCCACCAGGCCGACCATGATTTGTTTGACCAGGCTACCCTGCGTGATCCTTTGTAATAGTTTTTGCATAGTGCTTTCTTCCTGATGTTATCTGGCCGCCACGGCGGGAACGACGTCGGGCAGCTTTATATGATTCTGTAACTAAGTGTGTTTGCCGAATTAGTATTCAGCAATCGAATGAGGTTGGAAAGAGGCGAGGGTGAAATTCTGAGCGCGGATCAACACTTGATAACATACTGGTTACATTTGTGTGATCGCAATAACGTTTGGCGTTTTGGGGGAATTGCCAAACAATCGCGGGGCGACTAGCGCCCCGGATAACAGATTATGGTTATTTCTTCGCCAGGCGATCGTTGCGGCGATTGACCCAGGCGTTGATCAGCAAAGTGAGCGTCAGGATGCCCGCCACCACGCCGAGCGAGATGCCGATCGGGATGTGGAAGAAGTCGATAATCAGCATCTTGATACCGATAAACACCAGGATCACCGACAGGCCGTATTTCAGCATCGAGAAACGTTCCGCCACGTTGGCCAGCAGGAAGTACATGGCGCGCAGGCCCATGATGGCGAACAGGTTAGAGGTCAGCACGATGAACGGGTCGGTGGTCACGGCGAAGATCGCCGGAATGCTGTCCACCGCGAAAATCACGTCGCTCAGTTCCACCAGGATCAGCACCAGCACCAGCGGGGTGGCGAACAGGATGCCGTTGCGGCGCACGAAGAAACGCTCGCCTTCCAGGCTGTCGGTCATGCGCAGGCGGCTGCGCAGCCATTTCACCAGCGGCTTGTCGCCGATCGCCGAATCATCTTCCTTCGCCAGCGCCATCTTGATACCGGTGAACAGCAGGAAAGCGCCGAACAGATATAGCAGCCACTGGAACTGGCTGACCAGCCAGCTGCCGGCGAAGATCATGATGGTGCGTAGCACGATCGCCCCCAGCACGCCGTAGATCAGCACCCGCCGTTGCAGGTTGGCCGGCACGGCGAAGTAGCTGAACAGCATCAGCCAGACGAACACGTTATCCACCGCCAGCGCTTTTTCGATCAGGTAGCCGGTCAGGAAGGCCAGCGCCTGGGTATCGGCGACGGCGCGCCCGGCGGTTTCATTCAGGTAGTACCAGAAACCGAAATTGAACAGCAGAGAGAGGCTGACCCACACCAGCGACCAGCTGGCGGCCTGCTTCAGGGTCATGGTGTGCGCGCCTTTACGGCCCTGCAACAGGAGATCGATTGCGAGCATCACGACTATGACGGCGGCGAAGCTGCCCCATAACCACGGTGTGCCAACGGAATTCATCATCAGAGGTATCCTTCAAAAACAAAAACGGCCAACGTCGGAAGACGCCAGCCGCTCTGTGAACGCTGCAAGCAAACCTCGCCTTCCGGCAAGGTCTCACTTACAACGTTGATGAAGGTGATTACACCTTTGACATCAGGTTGCCCGGTAACCGGATGCTTGCGCATCGTAATGACGATTGACCGGCAATGAAGTTACTCCCCTTTGCAGAGCAGAAAGTAATGCAAAATGTGTCGGCGGTCAACGTGAATCGCGTTAGCCGGCCATCGCTTTTTGCGCGCCGAGGCTGACGACGAATCCCTGCAGCAGCAGGCGGCTGAACGGCGTGTCGCTAACCTGTTGTTGTTGCTGCTGATAGCGGGCCTGCTGCTCGGGATGCAGCTCGCCGAGCCACTGCAGATACTGGCTCATCACCGCGCCGTTGAATTCCGGGTGGAACTGGGTGGTCAGGGCATGATCGCCATAGCGCAGGATCTGGTGCGCATCCTGCTGCGAACGCGCCAGCGTCTGCGCGCCGGCGGGCGGCGTCAGCACGCTCTGCGAGTGGATCAGGTTGGCTTTGAAGCGCGGCGGCAGCAGGGTGAGCCGCCGGTCTTCGGCCGCGGCGGGCAGCAGTTCGATCTCAAGCGTGCCGACCTCCATGCCCTGCGGGTGGTAACCCACTTCGCCGCCGAGCGCGTAGGCCAACAGCTGGTGGCCGTAGCAGACGCCGAACAGCGGCAGTTTGATCGCCATTGCCTGGCGCAGCCATTCGGCGGCCTCCTCGCTCCACGGCAGCCGTTCGGTCACCATCGCCGGCGAGCCGGTGATGACCACGCCGCAATAGGCGGCCGGCGGCAACGGCCGCTCGCCGGCGGGCAGATGCACGATGTGCGCGCGTTCGGCGTCGATGTTGCCCTGTTGCAGAAACATGCCTTCAAAGTTGGCCAATTCCTGACGAATGGCCTGCGGCGCGTCGCCGGTTTGCATCACGAGCAGCGGTTTCATCTCATTCTCCGTCGGCGGGGAAAACGACGCTGGTCTGGCGGCGGATGTCGGTCAGCAGGCGGGCGACGATCAGCGAATTCTCCAGCCCTGGATGTTCCACCTGACGCTTCTCAACCAACTCGGCGAAGGCCAGCGCCTCATACAACATGGTGTTGATGTGCTGCGGCTGGCTCAGATCCTGGCGGTTGCCGCCGCGCGGCGTCAGCGCCACGCCCTGGCACTCGGAAATCTTGTCGATAATCAGCGTGCCTTCCTCCCCCTGGATCTCGCTGGGGATCGCCGAGTCGCTGACCTTGGAATGGGAAAGCGTGACGTCGAAATCGCCGTAGTTCAGGCAGACGGTGCCGTGGGCGTCCACGCCGGTATCGAGCAGCGTGGCGCTGGCGAGCACCGACTGCGGCGCGCCGAACAGCGCCACCGCGCTGGCCAGGCAGTAGTAGCCGATGTCCATGATGGAGCCGTTGGAGAACTGTGGATTAAAGGTGTTGGGGTTCTCGCCGGCCAGGTAGCGCGGGTAGCGCGAAGAGTATTGGCAGTAGTTGATGAAGGCTTTGCGCAGCCGGCCGATTTTCGGCAATGCCTGTTGCAGCGCCAGAAAATTCGGCAGATAGGCGCTTTTGAACGCCTCGAACAGCACCACCTGATTTTCCCGCGCGCAGGCTACCAGCTGTTCCGCTTCGCGCTGGTTGGAGGCCAGCGGTTTTTCGCAGATCACGTGCTTTTTATGGCGCAGGAACAGCAGCGATTGCGGGCAGTGCAGGGAATTGGGGCTGGCGATATACACCGCGTCTATGGCGTCGGACTGGGCCATTGCCTCGAGAGAGTCGAAAAACTGCGTGACCTGATAGTTGGCGCCAAACGCCTGCGCCTGTTCCAGCGAGCGTGAATACACGGCGCTCAACTTGAGTTTGCCGCTTTCATGGGCGGCATCGATAAAACGTTCCGTAATCCAGTTGGTGCCGACGACGGCAAAGCGAATCATGGCGAGCTCCGGTCCAGGCTTAAAACCGCAGATTATCACGCCCTCACGCGCTATGCATACAGCTCGCCGAACAGCGAAAGGTGCGTCAGATACAGCCGGGTATCGAATTCCAACTGGTGGTAATCCGGCTCCATATGGCAGCACAGACTGTAGAACGCTTTGTTGTGATCTTTCTCTTTCAGGTGCGCCAGCTCATGCACCACGATCATGCGCAGGAACGGTTCGGGCGCGACCTTGAACACCGTCGCCACGCGGATTTCCGCCTTGGCCTTCAGCTTGCCGCCCTGCACGCGCGAGATAGCGGTATGCAGGCCGAGCGCGTGCTTCATGACGTGGATCTTGCTGTCGTAGGCCACCTTGCTCAGCGGCTGGGCGTTGCGCAGATACTGGTTTTTCAGATCGACGGTAAACTGATACAGCGATTTGTCGGTCGTGCAGTCGTGCACCTGCGGATAGCGCTGCAGCAGCACGTCCCCCAGCCGATTCTGATGGATTAGTTGCTGCACCTGGCTTTGCAGATGCGTTGGGTAGCCTTGCAGGTAGGTCAATTCAGACATTCTTGTTCCGTATCAACGGCCATTCAGCCGGTCATTCTATGCTGTTTTTTCGCTCAAATCCTGACATACGCAATTTATCCGAAAAAACATTTTACTGACGGGCGTTTTTAGGGGATAAACAGCCCAAATTTTATCAGTCAGGAGGGGCAATGAGCCAACTCGATCTGGGAACACAGCAACTTGAGCTGGAGCGTTATCCCCAACAGGAAGAATCCACCCAGCTGCAGGCGTGGGAAGCGGCGGACGAATATCTGCTGCAACAGCTTGAAAACGTAGATATCGGCGGCCGCCCGGTGCTGATTTTCAACGATAACTTCGGCACCCTGGCCTGTGCGCTGCACGCGCATCGCCCTTACAGCGTCAGCGACTCGTACATGAGCCAGCTGGCGACGCGTCACAACCTGAAACTCAACGGATTGGATCCTGAGCAGGTCACGCTGTTGGACAGCCTGGCCGAGCTGCCGGCAGCGCCGGCGGTGGTGCTGATTCGCGTGCCGAAAGCGCTGGCGTTGCTGGAACAGCAGCTGCGCGCGCTGCGCCACGTCGTGACCGAAGACACGCTGATCGTCGCCGGCGCCAAGGCGCGCGACGTGCATACCTCGACGATGCAGCTGTTTGAAAAGGTGCTGGGCCCGACGCGCACCAGCCTGGCGTGGAAGAAGGCGCGCCTGATCTTCTGTCAGGCGGCGGACATCGTCCCGCCGGCGGCAGCGGAAACCACCAACTGGACGCTGGACGGCACCGATTGGCTGATCCACAACCACGCCAACGTCTTCTCGCGTGGCAGCCTGGATATCGGCGCGCGCCTGTTCCTGGATCATCTGCCGCGTGGCCTGAACGGCCATATCATCGATCTGGGCTGCGGCAACGGCGTGATTGGCCTGGCGGCGCTGGCGCAAAACCCGGAAGCGCAGATGACCTTCGTCGATGAATCTTACATGGCGGTGGCTTCCAGCGAGCTGAATGTGGAGCACAACCTGCCGCAAGAGCTGGATCGCTGTCAGTTTGAGGTGAACAACGCGCTGGCGGGCATCGAGCGCGAAAGCGTGCAGGCGGTGCTGTGTAACCCGCCGTTCCACCAGCAGCACGCCATTACCGATCACACCGCCTGGCAGATGTTCTGCGACGCCAAGCGCTGCCTGCAGGTGGGCGGCGAATTGCGCATCGTCGGCAACCGTCACCTCGACTATCACCAGAAGCTCAAGCGTCTGTTCGGCAACTGCACGCTGGTGGCCTCGAACAAGAAGTTCGTGATCCTGAAAGCGGTGAAATCCGGCGCGCGTCGCTGAGTGAATAACCAGGGGCGCCGGGCGCCCCTCAGTCTGTAGACAAAGGGGGAAAAAGCGTGGTTTTTCCCCCTTTGTGGTTATCAGCCGAAAATCAATAAATTGATTTTCCTTGTTTTCTTTTCGCTGGTCTCTGCCAACCCGGCATGGGGATGAGGTTTGTCATCAATATCAGGGGCGCCGGGCGCCCCTTTTTTACAGCGCCATCGCCAGCCGCGTCCCCTGATCGATCGCACGGCGGGCGTCCAGCTCGGCGGCCACGTCGGCGCCACCGATCAGGTGCACGGTTTTCCCCATCGCCAGCAGTGGTTGCTGCAGTTCGCGGCGCGGCTCCTGCCCGGCGCAGACGATCACCGTGTCCACCGGCAGGCAACTTTCCTGCTCGGCGCGGGTGATGTGCAGCCCTTCATCGTCGATCAGCCGATAGCTGACGCTGTTGAGCATCTTCACGCCGCGCATCGCCAGGCTGGCGCGGTGGATCCAACCGGTGGTTTTCCCCAAGCCTTCGCCCACCTTGCTGGTTTTACGCTGCAACAGATAGATCTGCCGCGCGGCACGCGGTGCCTGCGGCCCTTCTGCCGCTAGCCCGCCGCGTTGCTCAAGGCGACCATCGATGCCCCATTCGCGGTTGAATTCCGCCTGATCCAGGCTACTGGACATGCCGTGCTGGCTGAGGTACTCGGCGGTGTCGAAGCCGATGCCGCCGGCGCCGATGATCGCCACCCGCTGGCCGACCGGTTTTTTATCGCGCAGCACGTCCAGATAGCTCAGCACCTTGGCGTGCCCGATGCCGGGGATGTCCGGGGTGCGCGGCACGATGCCGCAGGCGAGGATCACTTCGTCGAATTCGCTTAAATCCGCCGCCTCGACCTTGACGCCCAACCTGACCGTCACTTCGCGCAGCGCCAGCTGGCGGCGGAAGTAACGCAGGGTTTCATGGAATTCTTCCTTGCCGGGGATTTGTTTGGCGATGTTGAACTGGCCGCCGATCTGTTCGGCGGCGTCGAACAGCGTCACCTGATGGCCACGGCTGGCGGCGGTGGTGGCAAACGCCAGCCCGGCGGGGCCGGCGCCGATCACCGCCAGCTTTTTCGGTTTCTCCGCCATCGTCAGCGGCATTTCGGTTTCGCGGCAGGCGCGCGGGTTGACCAGGCAGGAGGTCAGCTTGCCTTCAAATATCTGGTCGAGGCAGGCCTGGTTGCAGCCGATGCAGGTATTGATCTCGTCGGCGCGCCCCTCGGCGGCTTTCTGCACAAAGGCGGCGTCGGCAAGGAACGGGCGCGCCATTGACACCATGTCGGCGCAGCCGTCCGCCAGCACCTGCTCGGCCACCGCCGGATCGTTGATGCGGTTGGTGGTGATCAGCGGGATGCTGACCTTGCCCATCAGCTTGCGGGTTACCCAGCTGAATCCGGCGCGCGGCACCATGGTGGCGATGGTCGGGATGCGCGCTTCGTGCCAGCCGATGCCGGTATTGATGATCGTGGCGCCCGCCTGTTCGACCGCCAGCGCCAGCTGTTCGATCTCCTGCCAGCTGGAGCCGTCCTCCACCAGATCGAGCATCGACAGCCGGTAGATCAGAATGAATGCCGGGCCCACGGCCTGGCGCACCGCCCTGACGGTCTCGACGGCGAACCGCATGCGGTTGGTGAAGCTGCCGCCCCATTGGTCGTCGCGCTGATTGGTACGCGTCGTCAAGAATTGGTTGATCAGGTAGCCTTCGGATCCCATCACCTCAACGCCGTCATAGCCGGCCTGCTGCGCCAGCGCCGCGCAGCGGGCAAAGTCGGCGATAGTCTGCTCGATCTCCGCTGCGCTGAGCGCGCTCGGCGTAAACGGGTTGATTGGCGCCTGCAGCGCGGAAGGGGCCACCAGCTTGGGTTGATAGCTGTAGCGGCCGGTGTGCAGGATCTGCAGCGCAATTTTGCCGCCCGCCCGGTGGACGGCCTCGGTTACCGGGCGGTGGTGAGGCAATTGCGCCTCGCTGTTGAGGATCGAACCGCCGCGAAACACCACGCCCTGTTCGTTCGGGGCAATGCCGCCGGTGACGATCAGCGCCACGCCGGCGGCGGCGCGCTCGGCATAGAACGCGGCCAGGCGCTGCGGGCCGTCGGGCAGCTCTTCCAGGCCGGTATGCATCGATCCCATCAGCACCCGGTTTTTCAGGGTGGTGAAGCCGAGATCCAGCGGCGCCAGCAGGTGAGGGTAATTGCTCATTGCACTCTCCATCGGGTGAAATCGGGGCCCGTTGTTATAATTATGTGAACACAAGTGGTCGGATGAGATAAATCTAGCCGTTGTCATGCCGCTTGGGAATCTGCGTTGCGCCGAATGTGATAGACGTCATGAATCTCAGACTCTGTTTGCATAACGAACAAAAGATCGGTTAACCTTTGCGCGTTGTAAATTCCTTCTCTCTGCGGAGCCACTACCGAAAATGAACACCCACACCTGTTGATATCTGGTCCCACGCTGTGCGCTCTTGCGCCCTGTGGGGATGTTTTGATCTCATTCAGGAGTGCTTATGGCTCATTTTGCGCAGTCCCCTTATTTCGTTTTACATCAACTGACCTGCCAATTTGCTGACGGCGAAACGCTGTTCGGCCCGCTGGATCTCGCTTTCGATCGGCAGCGCTGTGGCCTGGTGGGGCGCAACGGCGTCGGCAAAACCCAGCTGCTGCGCCTGATCGCCGGGTTGGATCGGCCGGGTAACGGTCACGTCGAATCCCATGCCGCATTGGCTTACGTTGCGCAGCAGCCGGAGATCGCCGCGGACACCACGCTGGCCCAGCTGTTGGGCTATGGCGAGGTGTTTGCCGCGCTGGCGCGTCTCGAGCAGGGGCGGCCGCTGGCGGACGATATCGATCGTCTGGAAGGGCGCTGGGATCTCAACGATCGCCTGCAAAACGCCTTCGCCGCCGCCGGGCTGCCGGCCTTCGATCCGTTGCGATCCGCAAGTTCTCTGAGCGGCGGCGAGCGAATGCGCGCGGCGCTGTGCGGCGCCTTGATCGGCGAGGGGGATTTTCTGCTGCTGGACGAACCGACCAACCACCTCGACAGCGTCGGGCGTGCCTGGCTGTATCAGCAGCTGGATCAGTGGCGCGGCGGGCTGCTGATCGCCAGCCATGACCGGCAGCTGCTGGCGCGCATGGCGCGCATTGTCGAACTGACACCCGGTGCGCTGCGCAGCTACGGCGGCAACTACGATGACTACCGGCGCCAGCGCGACACGGAACAGCAGGCGGCGCGCGCCGATCTGGAGCATGCGCGCGAGGAGCGTCGCCGCACCCGCGCTCGCCAGCAGAAAGAGCACGACATGAGCCAGCGGCGCTCGGCGCAAACGCTGCGCGTCGTCGATACGCTGAATATCGCCTCTTTTGAGCGGGTGGCCTACAAGTCGGCGGCGAAGGAGAGCCTTGGCACGCTGCGCAAACAGCATCAGGATCAGCGCGACGGCCTCGATGCGGCGGTGCGCGAAGCCTATCAGCGGGTGGAAGAGGAGCAGCCGGTGTTGCTGGCGCTGCCCGGCAGCGAAGTGAGCGCGAACAAGCAGGTGCTGGTGCTCGAGCAGCTGCAGCTGCCGTTCGTCAGCGCGCCGCCGCTGGATCTGCGTATCGACGGCCCGATGCGCGTGGCGTTGACCGGCCCCAACGGCTGTGGCAAGTCCACCTTGCTGAAGACCGTTCTCGGTCAGCTGACGGCGCTTTCCGGCCATTGTCATTGCCCGCTGCCGACGGCCTACCTCGATCAAACCCTGTCACAGCTCGACCCGAATCTGTCGGTGATGGAGCATCTGGGGCTGCAGGATTCGCCGCTGGCGGAAGGCGCGTTGCGCACCCGGTTGGCGCAGCTGCAGCTTGGCGCAGATCGCATCGCGCTGCCGCTGGGCTCGCTGAGCGGCGGTGAACGGCTCAAGGCGGCGTTGGCCTGCGCGCTGTGGCGACAGCAACCGGCGCAGCTGCTGTTGCTCGACGAGCCGACCAACCACCTGGATCTGGCGTCGTCGCTGGCGATCGAAACTGCGCTGGCGGATTTCCCCGGCGCGATGCTGGTGGTGTCGCACGACGAAGACTTCCTGCAGGCGCTGCGGCCGACGCACCGCCTGCACCGGCAGGCGGATGGCTGGCGGCTTCAGGCCTGGTAATGCGTAGGCGACCTTAAGGAGCCGCCTTTTTCATTGCAGGTACGTTGATGCACGCCAGCAGCTGGGTGAAGGCCGCGGCCATCTGCTCTTCCGGCACGCAGGCAAACCCCATCAGCAGGCCGCGCCGGCGGTTGGGCAGCATGTAGTAGCGCGACAGCGGCCGCACCAGCACCCCCTGCGCGCCGGCGGCGGCGGCGATCGCCACGTCGTCGGCCTCGTCCGGCAGGTTGAGGATCAGGTGCAATCCGGCGTTGCTGTTGAATTCGCTGAGCGCCTGTTTGCCGAGGTGCTGTACGATCAGGCCGGTCAGGAAGGCGCGCCGCCGGGCGTACAGCAGCCGCATGCGGCGGATGTGCGCGGTGTAGTGCCCCTCTTGGATGAATTCCGCCAGCGCGCTCTGGATCAGCAGGTGCCCGCCGCGATACAGCTCGGCGTGGGCGGTTTTCAGCGGCTGCACCAGCGGCGGCGGCAATACCACATAGCCGAGGCGCAGCGCCGGGTAGAGCGTTTTGCTGAAGGTGCCGATGTAGATCACCGGCGCGTCGGCCTCCAGCCCTTGCAGCGCCGGGATCGGTTGGCCGGAAAAGCGGAATTCGCTGTCGTAGTCGTCCTCGACGATCCAGCCGCCAGCGTTGCGCGCCAGCGCCAGCAGCCGTTGGCGGCGCGCCAGGCTCATCACCGAGCCGAGCGGATACTGGTGCGACGGGGTGACGAAAATCAGGCGGGGTGGCGTCGTTGGCTGCTCCGGCGGCACCAGCCCGGCCTCGTCCACCGCCAGCGGGCAGATGTTCAACGCATTGATGCGCAGGATATTGCGGATCCCCCAATAGCCCGGTTCTTCGATCCAGGCGTCATCCCCCGGATTGCACAACATGCGCGTCACCAGATCGATCGCCTGATGGATGCCTTCAGTGATCAGGATCTGTTCCGGCGAGCAGCGCACCGAGCGCGCCACCCGTAAATACTCCACCAACGCATGCTGTAGCTCCGGGCTGCCGCCCTGATTGCTGTAGGTCAGCCGCTGCGGCGTCGGGCGGCGGCTGAGGCGCGCCTGGATCTTGCTGAACAGCTGATGAGGAAAGGCGTTGACGTCGGGCACGCCGGGAATGAACGCCCCCCACTGTTTTGGGCTGGCGCTGGCGTGGTGCAGCAGCGTGGCGCCGCGCTCCGACAGTTCGACGCGCCGCGGTTGCCCGCTGCCGTCCGCCGGAGTGCCGCCGGTGGATAGGCAGCTGTCCGGCACCGTGTCGGCGACGAAGGTGCCGCTGCCGGCGCGCGCCGACACGTAGCCTTCCGCCAGCAGTTGTTCATAAACGGTTAACACAGTGTTGCGGGACAGGCTGAGCTCCTGCGCCAGATCGCGTGAGGCGGGCAGGCGGCTGGAGGGCGGCAGGCTGCCGTCGAGAATGCTGGTGCGGATCGCGTTGTAAAGCCGCTTGTGCAGCTTGTCATCGGGCTGTTCGCCGAGGCGCTGCAGCAACAGATCACCACTCAATGAGCGCAATTGGATCCCTCAATTATTCGTAACTGGCACTCGATTATAGGGCCACATCCTGTGTAAATAAACGGCATTGTTTCACGAATGTGAACGAAACGTGTAACTGGCACCGACCGGAGAGAACAGCATGAAAAACGCAGAATTGAACCAACGCCGTCAGGACGCCACCCCGCGCGGAGTGGGCGTGATGTGTGGTTTTTACGCCGAGCGCGCAGAGAACGCCACGCTGTGGGATGTGGAAGGCAAAGAAGTGATCGACTTTGCCTCGGGGATCGCCGTGCTGAACACCGGCCACCGCCACCCGAAAGTGATCGCCGCAATTGAAAAGCAGCTGCAGGCCTTCACCCACACCGCCTATCAGATCGTTCCTTACGAAAGCTATGTCTCGTTGGCGGAGCGCATCAACCAGCGCGCGCCGATCGCCGGTCCGTGTAAAACCGCTTTCTTCACCACCGGCGCGGAAGCGGTGGAAAACGCGGTGAAGATCGCCCGCGCTTACACCGGCCGTCCGGGCTTGATCACCTTCGGCGGCGGCTTCCACGGCCGCACCTATATGACCATGGCGCTGACCGGCAAAGTGGCGCCTTACAAACTGGGCTTTGGCCCATTCCCCGGCTCGGTGTTCCACGGCCAGTACCCGAACGCGCTGTACGGCGTGACCACCGAAGACGCGATGAACAGCCTGGATCGCCTGTTTAAAGCGGATATCGATCCCAAGCAGGTGGCGGCGATCGTGCTGGAGCCGGTGCAGGGCGAGGGCGGTTTCAACGTGGCGCCGGCCGAGTTCATGCAGGCGCTGCGCGCGCTGTGCGACCAGCACGGCATCCTGCTGATCGCCGACGAAGTGCAGACCGGCTTCGCCCGTACCGGCAAGCTGTTCGCCATGGAGCACTACAGCGTTAAGCCCGATTTGATCACTATGGCGAAAAGCCTGGCGGGCGGCATGCCGCTGTCGGCGGTGGCGGGCCGCGCCGAGGTGATGGACGCGCCGGCGCCGGGCGGGCTGGGCGGCACCTACGCCGGTAACCCGCTGGCGGTGGCCGCCGCGCACGCGGTGCTGGACGTGATCGACGAAGAGCAGCTGTGCCAGCGCGCTCAGCGCTTGGGGCAGCACCTGGTGGAAGTGCTCCAGCAGGCGCGCAAAACCAGCCCGGCGATCGCCGATGTGCGCGCGCAGGGATCGATGGTGGCGGTGGAGTTCAACGATCCGGCTACCGGTAAACCTTCAGCCGATATCACCCGTCAGGTGCAGCAGAAGGCGATGGCGGAAGGGCTGCTGCTGCTGAGCTGCGGCGTGAACGGCAACGTGATCCGCTTCCTCTACCCGCTGACCATCCCGGACGATCAGTTCACCAAGGCGATGGGCATTCTGTCCCGCGCGCTGGCCCACTAAGGAGCGAACGGCATGAAATTGAACAATCCCGAGCTGCTGTGCAGCCAGTGTCTGATCAACGGCGAATGGTGCGATGCCCTGAGCGGCAAACGCGAAGCGGTGATCAATCCGGCCACCGGTGCCGAACTGGCCAGCATTCCGCTGGTCAGCGAAGAGGAAACCCAGCAGGCGATCGCGGCGGCGCAGCGGGCGCAAAATGACTGGAAACAGCTGACCGCCAAGCAGCGTTCTGCGCTGCTGTTGGCCTGGGCCGACAAGGTGTTGGCCGCGCAGGAAGATCTGGCGCAGCTGATGACCGCCGAGCAGGGCAAATCGCTGGCGGAAGCGCGCGGCGAAGTGGCCTACGCCGCGTCGTTCATCACCTGGTTTGCCGAAGAGGCCAAGCGGGTGGACGGCGCGGTATTGCAGGCGCCGCAGGCTTCGCAGCGCCTGGTGGTGGTGAAGCAGCCGATCGGCGTGTGCGCGGCCATCACACCGTGGAATTTCCCGGCGGCGATGATCACCCGCAAGGTGGCGCCGGCGCTGGCGGCAGGCTGCGCCATCATCGTCAAACCGGCCGAGCAAACGCCGCTGACCGCGCTGGCGCTGGCCAAGCTGGCGCAGGACGCCGGCATTCCCGCCGGCGTTTTGCAGGTGGTGACCGGCGAAGCGGCGCAGGTGGGCAAGGTGCTGTGCGACAGCCCGGTGGTGCGCAAGCTGAGCTTTACCGGCTCGACCGAGGTCGGCCGCATCCTGATGGCGCAGTGCGCGCCGAGCATCAAGAAACTGTCGCTGGAGCTGGGCGGCAATGCGCCGGTCATCGTGTTTGACGACGCCAATCTGGACGCGGCGGTGGCGGGCATCATGGCCTCCAAATTCCGCAACAGCGGCCAGACCTGCGTGTGCGCCAACCGTATCTACGTGCAGGACGGCATCTACGAGCGGCTGGCGGAGAAGCTGGTGGCGGCAGTCGAGCAGCTGAAAGTGGGAGACGGCAGCCACGAAGGCACCACCCAGGGGCCGTTGATTGACAGCGATGCGGTAGCGAAGGTGCAGAGCCATATCGACGACGCGCTGATCAAAGGGGCGCAGATCGCCACCGGCGGCCAGCCGCACGCGCTGGGCGGCACCTACTTCCAGCCGACGGTGGTGACCGGCGTAACGCAGAAGATGCGCTTCGCCAAAGAAGAGACCTTCGGGCCGGTGGCGCCGCTGTTCCGCTTCCATGACGAGGCGGAAGCCATCGCCATGGCCAACGACACCGAATTCGGCCTGGCCGCCTACCTGTTCACGCAGAACGCCGCGCGCCAGTGGCGCGTGCCGGAAGCGCTGGAGTACGGCATGGTCGGCATCAACACCGGGCTGATTTCCAACGAAGTGGCGCCGTTCGGCGGCGTGAAACAGTCAGGGCTCGGGCGTGAAGGATCGCGCTACGGGATAGAAGAATATCTGGAGCTGAAATACCTGTGTATCGATGTGAGCTGTTGAGCGTCAGGACGTTAACCCATCCCGGCGGCCAGCGTCGCCGGGCGATAAAGGATGATGCATGTCTGATAATATCTCTGTTTCTCCGGCGCTTGCCGCCGGGGTGCGAGCACCTGCACCCGCCAAATCGTTAAGTTTCCTCGAAGGGGTGGCGATGATCGTCGGCACCAACATCGGCGCCGGGGTGCTCTCCATCGCCTACGCCTCCAGCAAGGCCGGCTTTCTGCCGCTGCTGTTCTGGCTGGTGCTGGTGGGAAGCCTGACCACCATCACCATGCTGTACGTTGCCGAATCCACGCTGCGCACCCGCGCGCATCTGCAGCTGAGCGGGCTGGCGAAGCGCTACGTCGGCGGCCTGGGCGCCTGGCTGATGTTCGCTTCGGTGTGCGTCAACAGCGTTGGGGCGCTCACCGCCTATATGACCGGCAGCGGCAAGCTGTTGCAATCGCTGTTCGGCATCTCGCCGGCGCTGGGCAGCCTGCTGTTCTTCGTGCCCGCCGCCGGCGTGCTGTACCTGGGGTTGAAAGCGATCGGCCGCGGCGAGAAGTTCATCAGCATCGGCATGGTGGTGATGTTGACCGCGCTGGTGGCGGCGACGCTGCTGAAAGACACCACCCAGATGCGCAACCTGCTGGACGGCGACTGGCGCTATATGGTGCCGGTGTTCAACGTGGTGGTGTTCTGCTTCTCGGCGCAGTACATCGTGCCGGAAATGGCGCGCGGCTTCGCCGACAAGCCGGAGCAGTTGCCGAAGGCGATCATCGTCGGCATGGTGGTGACCTTCATTTTGCTGGCGGCGGTGCCGATGTCGGTGATCGCGCTCAGCGGGCTGGATGACATCTCCGACGTGGCCACCATTTCCTGGGGCCAGGCGCTGGGGCAGTGGGCGTTCTTCTCCGCCAACATCTTCGCGCTGTGTGCGATGCTGACCTCGTACTGGGGATTGGGCGGCAGCTTCCTGACCAATATTTTCGACAAGTTCCGGTTGGGCAACGACGAGCTGCCGCTGCGCCGCTTCGGCGTGCTGCTGTTGGTGGTGGTGCCGCCGTTCGTGCTGGCCTACAGCGGGCTGGTGTCGTTCGTCAACGCGCTCTACTTCGCCGGGGTGTTCAGCGGGGTGATCCTGTCGATCATGCCGATGCTGATCCTGCGCGGCGCGCGCAAATATGGCGACCAAACCCCGCGCTGGCAGTGCAACTGGATCACGCACCCGCTGCTGCAGGTCAGCATTGTGTTGCTGTATCTGGCCAGTGCGGTGTACGCCATCGCTTCATTGTTAGGCTATCTGCCCTCTGGATGGTGATTTGCCTTCCCTCAAGCAGTGATGTTGTTTCTCGGCATTGAGAACGGCGGCGTCGTGGCCGCCGATTTTTTTCTCAGGCGCGCCGTTTTTCCGACAACGCCAGCCAGGCCTGCACCGACGGGCGCTGCCACTGCTTGTGCGCATAGTGGCGCACGCGCTCCGGCACCGGATCGCCGTGCATCACCAGCCGGTTGAGCATCAGCGCCAGATCGGTGTCGGCGATGCACCACTCCCTGAACAGATTATCCTGCCCGTGGCTCAGCAGCTTTTCCACGGCGGCGATCAGCTTGCGCGCGGCCTCTTGCGCGGCTTCGGACAGCGGCGGGAACTTGCCGTTGTTGAACACCACCTCGGTCGAACGCTCGGCGCGGATCGGCAGCAGATCGCTGCGCAGCCAGGCCTGGATCTCGCGAGCCTTGGCGCGCAGCTTCACGTCGCGCGGGTACACGGCGTGGGCCGGGTGGATGTCTTCCAGGTATTCGGCGATCGCTGAAGACTCCGAGAGCTGGAACTCGCCGATCGCCAGCGTCGGCACCCGGCGGGTGAGCGACAGCGCCGCGTAGGCCGCCTCTTTGTTCTCTTTTTTCGCCAGATCCACCGGCTTCACGGTGAACGGAATGCCTTTTTCCGTCAGCACGACAAAGGCGGACATGGCGTACGGGCTGAAAAATTCACTGTCGGTATAAAGCTCGGTGATCGGTTGAGACATCGGCGGTTCCTCGGGGTTAAGGGGGGAACATTCATCATTGTCGAGGGGAGGCTAAAAATCAATCTGTTAGCTAAAAGTTCTTGGGCGGCGCGGTTTACGGCGCCGTGAGTTCCTTCAGGATGATGTGATATATTTGTTGCCAACAAGTGAATTGAGCCGTATCGGGTAACATGAAGACGCAGTGGATTGAACGGGTAAAAGTGGGAGTTGCGCGCCTGTGGCCGCACCCGCTGGCGGTGGGCAAGCGAGAGATGCTGATTTCCAGCGTCGGCGCCGGTTTGGGGCTGATGCTCGCCGGTTGGATCAGCCACTTTATTTTGGGCGAGGTGAACCTGTGGTTTATCGCGCCGATGGGCGCTTCGGCGGTTCTGCTGTTCGGCGTGCCCAACAGCCCGCTGGCGCAGCCCTGGTCGATCGTCGGCGGCAATGCGCTGGCGGCAACGGTGGGTGTCAGCGCTGGTCTGCTGATCCCCGATCCGGGCCTGGCTTGCGGCGCGGCGGCGGCGGTGGCCATCGGCCTGATGTTCAAGCTGCGTTGCCTGCATCCACCCGGCGGCGCGGTGGCGCTGACCGCCATCCTCGGCGGCCCCGGCATTCACCAGATGGGCTATGACTTCGTACTGTATCCGGTGCTGCTGAACTCGGTGCTGCTGGCGGCGCTGGCCATTCTGTTCAATAACCTGGCCGGGCGACGCTACCCGCATGCGCTGGCGCCGGCGGAGGCCAAACCGGCCAATCTGCCGATCGATGCCGTTTCCATCACCCGCGCCGATCTGCACGAGGCGCTGATGGAGGGGGATCTGTTCGATATCGACGAGGACGATCTGCAGGAGATCCTGCTGCGCGCCGAGCAGTTGGCGCATCAGCGGCAAAGCAAGATCGCCTGATCAGCCCAGCGTTTTATCGGATGGCGGAAGGCGCGTAACCAAAACGCTTTTGAAAGCGTTCGCTAAAACGCGCTCTGGATTTGTAACCGCAGGCCTCTGCAATGCGGGTCATATCCCATCGGGTGGTTTGAAGCAACATCATGGCGTGATGCATACGGACGTCTATCAGCAAGTCTTCGAAGCGCGTCTGTTCGGCGGCAAGGCGCCGCCGCAACGTTGCCGGGCTCATCGCTAACGTTTTTCCCGCCGTTTCTGCCGTCCAGTTTTGTTCCGGAGCCTCAAAAATCAAAGTGCGCAGGCGCTGTGATGGGCTATCCAATGGCAAATGCGTAAAAACATGTCCCCGTTCGGCCAGCGCGGTCAAAAAGTCCAGAAGGCGGTATTGCAGGCGAATATCACTGATTTCCTGTTTTTCCACGCTTTCAATCACGTGATAAAACGTCGCCGACAGGTCTTCGTCCAGAGGCAGCGTTTTCCTCGCGTCATCTTTAGGGGGAATAGGGGGTGAAGCCTGCCGGGTTCGGTGAAAGACATCCAGCAGTTCTGCCGACAGCGTCAGGAGTATCGAGCGAAAAGGCCGATCGATATCGCCCGGAGTTTTGACTAAATCTGCGCGGGTGTTGGGGGGGACCAGGAGCAGTTCGCCGGGGGTCTCCAGAGACAAATGTTGTGAAGCCGATGTGATACCGAGTTGGCCCGCCACGATCAGCAAGACCGTCGCTTCATGGAAGACGAACTGCGGCGTGTGCAGCTGGCGTTTCAATGTCGGCTGGCACACCCCGCACAAGCGGCGCCTCAACACCGGAGCCCCCGACGGAGAGTGCCAGTGCAAAAGTTTCGCACCCTGCTCGCGTCTGGTTCGCACTGATCCGAAGGAACCGGTCCGGCTCATATTCGACTCCTTTATGCGATTATTTCGCCGTTGATGCTACGTTAGGGTTCAGGCTGTAAAGGCCTGTCAGGCTCGCCTGGGCTAACACCGGCGCTTCCGCCAGGGCAGCATTCACATTAGCCCCTGTCCAAGGCCCTTGTACATCCAAACCGGGGGTAGCAAGCGCATAAACCGTGAAAATATAATGATGAACTAACGTATCGTTCCACGGTGGGCATGGGCCATCGTAACCGTAGTATTCCCCCTTCATCTGCTCGTCGGCGGCAAACCAACCGGTATAGTCATTGATGCCGTGGCGATAGGCCGAAGGGGCGTTTGGCCCGGCTTTGCCACGCGGCGTTACGCCGTCCGATTGAGAGCCCGCCGCAATTTCCACGGTACTGGCCGGAACATCCAGTAGCAGCCAGTGAAAGAAATCAACGCGCGGCAACGATGCGGGCACAACCCGACCCTCTTGATTCACATCATCACCACGGCTTGGCACGTCGGGATCATGGCAGACGATCACGAAAGACTGCGTGCCTGCAGGCACTTCACTCCAGGCCAGATGGGGGTTGCGATTTCTCGATAAAGCGACATGGTTAGCGGCATCGGGGATAGCGAAGGCGAACTCACCGGGAATGAACTCTCCTTCTTTAAAGCTTTGGCTGGTCAGTTTCATAAATGCCAATCTCCTGTTCTATTGAGCGGTATCTGCGGGTATGTGATGTCCCCATTATAAGTTTTTCAAAATAAAGTAAGGCGACAAATCCAATCAAAATAGAACCAATTACGCTCATTGTGATTGTATTTGATGGCCTTATGTCGATGGGCGACCGATACGATTGCTGTGCCGATGAGAGTGCCACGGCGAAAACGCTGGATGAGGAAGGGGGTTGGTTAATATTGGTGGGGAAGAGACTGCTGCGCGCCGAGCCGTTGACGCATCAGCGGCAACGCAAGGTGCCTGATCAGCCCAGCGTTTTGCGGTAAAACACCACCCGCTCCGTTTCGGCAAAGCCCAGCGCCGCATGCAGGCGTTGGGAATCCAGATTAGCGATGTCGGTATCCGACGCCAGCTCGCTGCACCCCTGTTGCTTCGCCCACTCCTGCACCTGCGCGATCAGGCGCGCGGCCCAGCCCTGGCGGCGGGCGCGTTCGGCGGTATAAATCCCTTCCAAAAACGCCACCGGCGACGATTCGCAGCCGTTGACATAATCGTAGCGCAGCGCGACCTCGGCAAAGCCAACGAAAGCGCCGTCCAGCCCCCGCGCCATAAACGCGGTGTGGTGCGGCGAAGCCAATATCTCGCGCATTTCCGCGCGGTGTTCTTCCCGCGGGCAGGTGGGCCACAGCGCCGAGCGCAGAGCCAGCCAGGCATCAAGGTTGTCGTGGTCGCAGTTGACGATCATGCAGGGGCCTTTTGAGTCGAAATAAATCAGGAATGCCGAGAGGGAAGTGTGGCACGGCGGCGGGAAACAAAAAAGCCATTATGCCGAGGGGCGCCCTTCATTAGGATGAAAGGGATGTTGATATTTTAAGCGAAGTTAGTATAGGGTACGGCCAGGGCGCTGATAAGGGATTGTTATGGATGCGAAAGCCGTAGCTCAAGGAATTCTTGAGGGAATAGAGTCTTTACCAAGGGGCATTGCCTATAGTGCTCGTAGGACATGGCAGGGAGCAGGGCTCGGCGGCCGAGAGCTTAAGCACCGCAATGAAATTGAAACGGAACGATTTATTAAGGTCGTTCGTGCCGGTTATGGTATCGAAACCCCGCTACGTGAGCTGATAGTGGTGATTATCCGTGACTGCTATCAGCGGATGGATCTGCAAACACAAACCGCGCTAAGCCAAAAATTTAACCATGCAGAGGGTTATCTTACAGGACGTATGGGGACGCAGTTCATTCTGGTTCAGCAAATCACACACCATATTTTGAAAAAGGTTATCGGCAGCACACTTTTCAAATGGGTATTCAAAGGTGTCACCATTGCTGGGCTAAACATCATTCTTTTACAAGGAATTATTGAAAAGGCCGCCGTTTCTTCGCGTCGTTTGCGGGAACAATATCCCTCAACGTACCATAAGCTCACGCCACGAAATTTGGACATGATCTACTTTCTGGCGGAGGAGTATCTTGAACCCTTTGTTGCCTATACCAGCAAATCGAAAATGTTCTGTGAAGGTGTGAATCATGAGCTATCTAAAGTCTTGGGGCAGTAAGCTCGGTAAAGGATTGTCGCACCTTGTGGAAGCGATTTTGGGCGGGATATTTTCTATCGCTGCGTTTGGCTCACTGTTCTGGTTCGACGAATGGTGGCAACGAATTCTAAGCGCGGCAATATTCCTGTTGCTGGTGTTTGTCACTATTGCTTTGTGTAGCCTTGTGAGAGGCGAGCGATAGCGGATAAATCAATCAAAAGCCAGCGGTTGGATTTTAACTAATGATCAAGTGATGATGACTTCCTATCGTTAATTAAGAAAATCAATGAGCTGGCTAAAATCCTTTCTTGTGAAGTTCGCTAAATTTGTTGGCCGGCAAACTGCTGACTTGGTTGAGTCCATAGTCATTGGCCTGTTCTCTATAACGGCATTTGTTGCCTTGTTCTGGTTTGACGAGTGGTGGAAATCTATCGCTGTGGCTATCGCGATCTTCTTTGCCGGCTTCCTGGTGAGTCTGGCTATAGGCTGGTTAAGAGGGGAAAGATAGCTGAGAGTGCCGGCATACCGCCGCCATTTTGCCGCCACTGTGAGCAAGAAATAAAAAAGCCACTTCGAGGGAAGTGGCTTTTTTATATGATTTTAAAGCAAAAATTTGGTGGCCCCTGTTGGGTTTGAACCAACGACCAAGCGATTATGAGTCGCCTGCTCTAACCACTGAGCTAAGGGGCCAAGCCGCGAGATTATAGGGAATCCTTAAGCGGCGGTCTACTGTTACCCGCCCGTATGTTGCTTTTCTGCACAGTTCTAGCCTGTTGTAATTGCTGGCGGATTTTGCGATAACCGCAGTAAATCCCTGCAATGGACTCACGACACTCATGGAACTTCTGGCGCCCAATCTGCGGGTGGTGTTTTGCGGCATCAACCCCGGCCTTTCTTCCGCCCATCAGGGCTACCCTTTCGCCAACGGCAGCAACCGCTTCTGGAAGGTGATCCATCAGGCCGGCTTTACCGAGAGCCAGCTGGCGCCGGAGCAGTGGCAGCAGTTGAAGGATAACGGCTGCGGCATTACCGCGCTGGTGGCGCGCCCGACGGTGGCGGCCAGCGAGCTGTCGCGCGACGAGTTGCGCAGCGGCGGCGAGGCGCTGCAAGAGAAGATCCTGCGCTACCAGCCGCGCGCGTTGGCGATTTTGGGCAAGCAGGCGTTCACCACCGCCTTCGGGGTGAAAAACGCGCCCTGGGGCAAGCAGACGATGGTGCTGGGGCAAACCGAGGTGTGGGTATTGCCCAACCCCAGCGGATTGAACCGCGCCACGCTGGAGCAGCTGACTGCCAGCTATCGCGAGCTGTTCCTGGCGCTGCAATGACATAAGGGAGTTGCGATGACATCGATGATGAAAGGTTGTGTGATGGCGCTGTTATTGGTGACCGGCACTGCACAGGCGGGGCATTCGCCACAGGAGGCGCGCAACAAGCAGAACGTGCTGGAGTTTTATCGGCAGGGGCTGAACAACAAGGATTTTGCGGCGGCGCGGCCGTTTTTGGGCGAGCAGTACAAGCAGCATAACCCCAACGCTAAAGACGGCGTGGCGGGCTTTCGTCAATTTGTCGAGCTGCTGAAAACGCGTTACCCCAATTCGCACAGTGAGGTGAAACAGGCGTTTGTCGACGGCGACTTCGTGATTTTGCATGTGGAGGTCAGCGGGCGCGAGGCCGGCAAGACCGCGGCGATCGTCGATATCTTCCGTCTCGACAGCGCCGGGAAGATCGTCGAGCATTGGGATGTAACGCAGCCGGTGCCGGAGAAGACCGCCAGCGGCAACAGCATGTTCTGAGGCATAAAAAAACCCCGGCAGGCCGGGGTTTTTGTTGTAAGCCTTAAACCACCTCCTAAGGAGGTGGTGATTGAACCTGTGAGGCTCTAGCCTGAAGGAAACCCATGCCGGAATATTCCAGCTTACTCACCACAAGTAAGAAGGAAA
>NZ_JBJNMG010000008.1:0-212272 GCF_052168655.1 Serratia sp. CY47280
TTTGCCGGCATCGAGAGATGCAACGTAAAAGAATCGGTGGAGCGGTAGTTCAGTTGGTTAGAATACCTGCCTGTCACGCAGGGGGTCGCGGGTTCGAGCCCCGTCCGTTCCGCCACTTATTTAATTATGCCTGCTTTATTAGCAGGCATAATGTTAAGCGAGATTTAGGGGCGTAGCTCAGTTGGTAGAGCACCGGTCTCCAAAACCGGGTGTCGCGAGTTCGAGTCTCTCCGCCCCTGCCATATTAAGAACCCTTTGCGAAAGCAAAGGGTTTTTTTTTTACCTATTATCCCTTCCCTTAGTGCATTCCCGCTTTGGAAAAGAGCGCTTTTGACGCTATATGCCGAGGTTTGCCCGATCCTGGCTGCTTCATGTTCTTCCGAGCTTTACCCTGCACGCCTCCGGATTCTCTTATCGTTTTGCATTATCTTCTCTCAGAAGGCGATGGGCGGCTTTTGGCATGATAGACAGTCATTACCACGATGACGGCATTTAAGGCCGCCATAATGCTTTAGGCTGCGGTATTTAAAGGTATTTTAAGTAATTGCCGAATCAAAGGCTGTTGATCGCTGTTTTGCAACCAGACGGCATACAGTGGGCGGATAATCGGCGGGATCTCAGTAGTGGCCACCAGCTGCGGATACTCCTTTTCCCACTGGCTGGGCAGGAAAGCGCATCCGCCCGTGGTTTCCAGCAACTGACGCGTCAGATGAGCGGAGGTAGTCGTGAGGACCGGCACGTTATCACCTTCCAACATGCGGCTTTCCTGTTGGTGGAAGTCGGCTCCCCATTCCAGCTTGATGTAGGGCATTGGGGCCTGTTTGTCACGATACGCGGATGAGAACAGGCGTAATGAGAAATTGCTCAGCTGTTGGCTGGCCAATTCGTCCATCTTCGGCGGTTCGGTGGTGATCAGTAAATCGAGCTGCCTTTCATGCAGTTGTTTTACCAAAGAGTGCCTTAATGCCACCCTGGCTTCGAGCTGCAGCGCCTCGCGTTGTTGATAGAGCGCCTGCAACCAAGGGGTCAGATAGGCCTCCCACAGCGAAGCGGTAGCGCCGATCGACAACTCGGTGTGTTGCAGCGAACGCACGACCTCCTTCTTCGCCAACTGCCAGGTGTTCATCAGGCTTTCGGCATAGGGCAGAAGCCGCTCACCGGCAGGCGTCAGGCGGATATTATTGCGATGACGGGTAAATAAATTTGCGCCCAGCTGGTTTTCTAACTGACGGATGCGGAAACTGACCGCGGACTGCGTTAAGTACAAAGATTCTGCGGCTCTGCCAAAGTGACGCGTTCTACTGACCTCCAAAAAGGTTTTCAGTAATTCGGTATCCACACCTATCTCCAAAAAAATTTGTCGTTAAGATTTAAATGTTTTGTTTTACACGCTGTCAAGCCTATCTAATACTCCGCGCCATAAACAGCACGGCCATAAGAGAATTAGGAGCGTGTCAGATGGCGGATAGCTTCACCACGACCAATCGTTTTTTTGATAATAAACATTACCCTCGCGGGTTCTCCCGTCACGGCGATTTCACCATTAAAGAGGCGCAATTGCTAGAGCGTTTCGGCTACGCGTTTAACGAGCTGGACTCGGGTAAACGCCAGCCAGCGACTGAAGAAGAACAGCTGTTCGTCGCAGTGTGCCGAGGTGAGCGCGAAGCGGCTACCGAGCAGGAAAAAGTATGGGCTAAATATCTGGCGCGCACACGTCGCCCGAAGAAATTCCATACTCTGTCCGGCGGTAAACCGCAGGCTGACGCAGTGGAAGATTACAGCGACAGCGAAGACTAAAGACGATGGGGCCTGCGGGCCCCATTTTCATTCCAGACTACGATGCAGCTGTAACAACAGACGGTCCATACTGCGATAGCCCAGCGCTTCGCTGAGGTGGCGCCTGTCGAGCTCAGTATCTCCCGCCAAATCCGCCAGCGTGCGAGCCACTTTCAGGATGCGCTGCCAGGCGCGTACCGATAGCCCTAACGCGTTTAATGTCGCTTCCAGAAACTCGGCGTCTGCCGGCTGCAACACGCAATCCCGTTCTACTTCGCGGTTGCTCAACAGCGCATTGACTTTACCGGCGCGTTCGAGCTGGCGGGCGCGTGCCAGTTGCACTCTTTCCTGAACCAGCTCACTGCTTTCTCCCTGCGTTTGCCGCTTACTGAGCGTACCCGGCGGCAACAGCGGCACTTCGATAGACAGATCGAAACGGTCGAGAAAAGGCCCTGACAGCCGAGCCAGATAGCGCAACATCTGCTGCGGCGAGGCGCGGTTGTGCAACCCCTGATAATGCCCTGTCGGGCTGGGGTTCATTGCCGCGATCAACTGTACTCTGGCAGGGAAACAGACCTTGGCGTTGGCGCGTGAAATCACGATCTCGCCGGATTCCAACGGCTCGCGCAGCGCATCCAGGACCTTACGCTCGAATTCCGGTAGCTCATCCAGAAACAGCACGCCGTTATGCGCCATCGAGATCTCGCCCGGACGCGGCAGTGAGCCGCCGCCGACCAATGCCGCCATCGATGCGCTGTGATGCGGCGCGCGAAACGGCCTCTGGCGCCATGGCAGAGCGCTCAGAACAGGGTGTTGCAAGCTGGCGATCGCCAGGCTTTCCAGCGCCTCAGGCTCCGTCAGCGGCGGCAGTAAGCCCGTCAGTCGGCTGGCCAGCATGGTTTTGCCTGTGCCCGGCGGCCCAATCAGCAGCAGGTTATGCCCGCCGGCGGCGGCGATCTCCAGCGCCCGCTTGGCCTGCTCCTGGCCGATGATGTCGCGCAGATCGGCGTTTTCGTACGCATTGCCGGCTGCGGGGGGTGTGACGGCCACCGGCAGTTCGCCCTGGCCGAGTAAAAAAGCACAGACCTCCAACAGGTGTTGGGCGGTATGGGATTGTGACTGTGCGATCAGGCCGACCTCGGCGGCGTTGTCCGTCGACAGGATCAATTGTCGCCCGGCGTCAGCCGCCGCCAGCGCCGCCGGGATGGCGCCTCTGACCGCACGCAGTGCGCCGGACAGCGCGAGCTCGCCAAGAAACTCGTAGCGTGCCAACGGTGCGAGGGGCAGTTGCTCGGAGGCGGCGAGGATCGCCAGCGCTATCGGCAGATCGTAACGCCCGCCTTCTTTCGGCAGATCGGCCGGTGCCAAATTGACGGTGATGCGCCGGGCGGGAAAGGTGAAACCGTTGTTGATCAGGGCGCTGCGCACCCGATCGCGCGCCTCTTTTACCGTGGTTTCCGGCAGACCGACCAGCGTCAGGCCGGGCAGGCCATTGCTGATATGCACCTCCACCGTCACGGAAGGGGCCTGAACGCCGATGATGGCGCGGCTATAGATTACCGCCAGTGACATATCGCTCTCCTTGCTGAGGGCGGCATGATGCGCGATTTATCCAGGTACCGCGCGGCGTTCTTGGCATTTTTTCCATGAAACTCGCAGCATAATCACTGATTTTCATCGAATTGAACGAGATTGTGCGAACCGCCTCGCAACCTGCGGCAATACCCATTAACAATTCGCTGAAGGCTGCAACACATTAGCGGCCCATACGCATTGCAACCATAGGGTTAACGGGTGTATTTAACAATTGATTAAAAGAAAAATCACTTCTTTAACACACTCCGACCGCCGCCGCAGTCTGCCCGGCAGCCGCTAAACCTCCTGACTTCGTACTCTACGGTAGGGATAACACTATGTTTGGTTGGACCCCGCTGCAACGCAACGCGGCAATTGCCAGTTTTTCAAGCTGGACGCTCGACGCTTTCGATTTTTTCGTGCTGGTATTTTTACTCAGCGACATCGCGCAATCTTTTCACGTCGGTCTGGAACAGGTCACGTTGGCTATTCTGCTCACGCTGGCGGTGCGCCCGATCGGCGCGCTGATCTTCGGGCGTGCGGCGGAAAAATATGGCCGCAAACCGATCCTGATGCTGAATATCGTCTTCTTTTCGGTGTTTGAGCTGCTCTCCGCCGCCGCGCCCTCGTTGACGGTCTTCTTGCTGTTACGAGTGTTGTACGGCGTTGCGATGGGCGGTATCTGGGGTGTGGCGTCGTCATTGGCGATGGAAACCATACCGGACCGCTCGCGCGGCCTGATGTCGGGCATTTTCCAGGCCGGCTATCCGTTCGGTTATCTGCTGGCGGCGGTGGTGTACGGCCTGCTGTTCGAAACGGTCGGCTGGCGCGGCATGTTCGTCATCGGCGCGGCGCCGATCCTGCTGCTGCCGTTTATTTATTATTGCGTGCAGGAGTCGCCGGTGTGGCTGGCGGCACGTGAGCGCAAAGAAAGTACGGCTTTATTGCCGGTGTTGAAGAGCCACTGGAAGCTATGCTGCTATCTGGTGCTGCTGATGGCGGCGTTCAATTTCTTCTCTCACGGCACGCAGGATCTGTATCCGGTGTTTCTGAAAGTTCAGCACGGTTTCGACCCTAAAACCGTCAGTATCATCGCCATTAGCTACAATATCGCGTCAATTATCGGTGGCGTTTTCTTCGGTTCGTTATCGGAAAAAATCGGTCGTAAAAAAGCGATCATTATCGCCGCATTGCTGGCCTTACCGGTGATCCCATTGTGGGCATTTTCCAGCGGTTCGCTAATGTTGGGGATCGGCGCTTTCCTAATGCAATTCATGGTGCAGGGCGCCTGGGGCGTAGTGCCGACCTACCTGACCGAGCTGGTGCCGGCCAACACCCGCGCGGTGCTGCCGGGGTTCGTGTATCAGTTGGGCAACCTGATCGCCTCGGTCAACGCCACGCTGCAAGCCACCATCGCCGAGCATCATGGGCATAATTACGGCCTGGCGATGGCGATCGTCGCCGGTACGGTGGCGGTGGCGATCGCCCTGTTGGTGTTCTTCGGCAAGGATACGCGCGGCAAGGCGATCACCGACGCGGTGAAAAATCCGGGCGTGCGCGCCAACGTGTGAAAGAGAAGCGATTCGCGTGAGGTATGACCAGATTGCGCCGAATAATAACGCAAAAAAAGTGTTGTCATGTCGCGCGCGGCTGTGGTACCTCTGTAAGCATTAGTTCTGAATGAGCACAGTGAACAAACCCATTATGAAAGCCTTTGCCCAAGTGATTAGCCTAGTCGTGATTAGCGTGGTGGTGATTATTATCCCACCGTGCGGGGCTGCACTTGGACGAAGAAAGGCTTAGCAAACAAGCCGGAATCGCAAGAGAACCCCCGCACCGTCAGGTCCGGGGGTTTTTTATTGGCAAGAGAAAAGTGGAGCAAGGGGCAGAGCATGAAAAACAGAACAAAATCCTGCGATTTTCGAAGTAAGGCGGGGAAATAACCATGAATGGCGCTCAGTGGGTAGTTCAAGCGTTGCGTACGCAGGGGGTGGATACCGTATTCGGCTATCCGGGCGGGGCAATCATGCCGGTGTACGATGCGCTGTACGACGGCGGCGTGGAACACCTGCTGTGCCGCCATGAACAGGGCGCCGCCATGGCCGCCATCGGCTACGCCCGCGCCACCGGCAAAGTCGGTGTCTGTATCGCCACTTCCGGCCCCGGCGCCACCAACCTGATCACCGGCCTGGCTGATGCGCTGCTCGATTCTGTTCCCGTTGTCGCCATCACCGGCCAGGTGGGCTCCGCGCTGATCGGCACCGATGCCTTTCAGGAGATCGATGTTCTCGGCCTGTCTCTGGCCTGCACCAAGCACAGCTTCCTGGTGGAATCGCTGGACGCCTTGCCGGGCATCATGGCGGAAGCATTCGCCATCGCCGCCGGCGGCCGTCCCGGCCCGGTGCTGATCGATATCCCGAAAGACATCCAGCTGGCGCAGGGCGACCTGCATCCGCACCTGATGCCGGTCGATGAAGCGCCGGCGTTCCCGGCGGCGGCGTTGGCAGAGGCGGCCGAGCTGCTGGCGCAGGCGCACAAACCGATGCTGTACGTCGGCGGCGGCGTGGGCATGGCCCAGGCGGTGCCGGCGCTGCGCGAGTTCATCGCCGTGACCCGCATGCCGAACGTCGCCACCCTGAAGGGGCTGGGCGCGCCGGATGCGCAAGATCCGCTGTACCTCGGTATGCTGGGCATGCACGGCACCAAGGCTGCCAACCTGGCGGTGCAGGAGTGCGATCTGTTGATCGCCGTCGGCGCGCGTTTCGATGACCGCGTGACCGGCAAGCTGAACGCCTTCGCGCCGCACGCCAAAGTGATCCACATGGATATCGACCCGGCGGAGATGAGCAAGCTGCGCCAGGCGCATGTCGCCCTGCAAGGCGATTTGAAAACGTTGCTGCCGGCGTTGCAGCGCCCGCTGAACATCGCCGCCTGGCAGCAGCAGGTGATGGCGCTGAAAGCCGAGCACGTCTGCCGCTACGATCACCCCGGCCAGCCGATCTACGCGCCGCTGTTCTTGCGCCAGCTGTCCGCCCGCAAGCCGGCCAACAGCGTGGTGACCACCGACGTCGGCCAGCACCAGATGTGGAGCGCGCAGCACATGACGTTCGAGCGCCCGGAGAATTTCATCACCTCCAGCGGCCTCGGCACCATGGGGTTCGGCGTGCCGGCGGCGGTCGGGGCCCAGATCGCGCGTCCGCAAGATACGGTGATCTGCGTCTCGGGCGATGGTTCCTTCATGATGAACGTGCAGGAACTGGGCACTATCAAGCGCAAACGGCTGCCGCTGAAGATCGTGCTGCTGGACAACCAGCGTCTCGGAATGGTGCGCCAATGGCAGCAGCTGTTCTTCGACGGCCGCTACAGCGAAACCAACCTGTCCGATAACCCCGACTTCCTGATGCTGGCCGCCGCCTTCGGCATTCCCGGCCAGCGCATCAGCCGCAAGGATCAGGTGGAGGGCGCGCTCGAGGCGCTGTTCAATACCGAGGGCCCTTATCTGCTGCAGGTCTCTATCGACGAACTCGAAAACGTCTGGCCGCTGGTGCCGCCGGGCGCCGGTAACGAAACCATGTTGGAGGAAATATCATGATGCAGCATCAACTCTCGATCCAGGCGCGTTTTCGCCCCGAAATGTTAGAGCGCGTATTGCGGGTCGTGCGTCATCGCGGCTTTCAGGTTTGTGCTATGAATATGGTTTCCCCGGCCAACGCCGACAGCATCAATATCGAATTGACCGTTGCCAGCCCGCGCCCGGTCGCCCTGTTGTCATCTCAATTAAGCAAACTGATGGACGTCTCCTGCGTCGAGATCCAGCAGCCAACATCACAACAAATACGCGCCTGAGGCGCTGAGAAGGATAAATAACAATGACTAAGAAAGCCGATTACATTTGGTTCAATGGTGAGATGGTGCCTTGGGCCGAGGCCAAAGTGCACGTGATGTCGCACGCGTTGCATTACGGCACGTCGGTGTTTGAAGGCGTACGCTGCTATGACTCGCACTTGGGGCCAGTGGTATTCCGTCATCGCGAGCATATGCAGCGCCTGCACGATTCGGCGAAAATCTACCGCATGCCGGTGTCGCAAAGCGTCGACGAGCTGATGGAAGCCTGCCGCGCTACGCTGCGCAAGAACAACCTGGTCAGCGCGTACATTCGCCCGCTGGTGTTCGTCGGCGATGTCGGCATGGGCGTCAACCCGCCGGCCGGTTACAAAACGGACGTGATTATCGCGGCGTTTCCTTGGGGCGCTTACCTGGGTGAAGAAGCGCTGGATCAAGGCATCGATGCGATGGTCTCCTCCTGGCACCGCGTCGCACCAAACACGATCCCCACTGCGGCCAAGGCCGGCGGTAACTATCTTTCCTCCCTGCTGGTGGGCAGCGAAGCGCGTCGCCACGGCTATCAGGAAGGCATCGCGCTCGACGTGCACGGCTACATTTCCGAAGGGGCGGGCGAGAACCTGTTTGAAGTGAAAGACGGCGTGATTTACACCCCGCCGTTCACCTCTTCGGCATTGCCGGGCATCACCCGTGACGCGATCATCAAGCTGGCGAAAGACATGGGCTTCGAAGTGCGTGAGCAGGTGCTGTCGCGCGAATCGCTGTACCTGGCCGACGAAGTGTTCATGTCCGGCACTGCGGCGGAGATTACGCCGGTACGCAGCGTGGACGGCATTCAGGTCGGCATCGGCAAATGCGGCCCGGTGACCAAACAGATCCAACAGGCGTTCTTCGGCCTGTTCAGCGGCAAGACCGAAGACAAATACGGTTGGCTGGATCCGGTAAACCCGTAACGACAAGGCTCGCCGCGCCGCGTGGCGGACGACAAGACAGACAAGATAAGAATATCCAGGCGGTTCGTTCGCCGCCTGTCATAAATACATTTGGAGTGAAAAGAGCATGCCTAAGTACCGTTCCGCCACCACCACCCATGGCCGCAATATGGCGGGTGCCCGCGCATTGTGGCGCGCGACCGGGATGACCGACGCCGATTTCGGCAAGCCGATCATCGCCGTGGTCAACTCCTTTACCCAGTTCGTGCCGGGCCACGTGCATCTGCGCGATCTGGGCAAACTGGTCGCCGAACAGATCGAAGCCTCCGGCGGCGTGGCCAAAGAGTTCAACACCATCGCGGTGGATGACGGCATCGCCATGGGCCACGGCGGCATGCTCTATTCCTTGCCGTCGCGCGAGCTGATCGCCGACTCGGTCGAATACATGGTGAACGCCCACTGCGCCGACGCGATGGTGTGCATCTCCAACTGTGACAAAATCACCCCAGGCATGCTGATGGCGGCGTTGCGCCTGAACATTCCGGTGATCTTCGTTTCCGGCGGCCCGATGGAAGCCGGCAAAACCAAACTCTCCAACCAGATCATCAAGTTGGATCTGGTAGACGCGATGATCCAGGGTGCGAACCCGAACGTCAGCGACGCCGACAGCGAGCAGATCGAGCGTTCCGCCTGCCCGACCTGCGGCTCCTGCTCCGGCATGTTTACCGCCAACTCGATGAACTGCCTGACCGAAGCGCTGGGCCTGTCGCAGCCGGGCAACGGCTCGCTGCTGGCCACCCACGCCGATCGCAAGGAACTGTTCCTCAACGCCGGCAAGCGCATCGTCGAGCTGACCAAACGCTATTACGAGCAGGATGACGAAAGCGCGCTGCCGCGCAATATCGCCAACAAGGCGGCGTTTGAAAACGCCATGACGCTGGACATCGCCATGGGCGGCTCGACCAACACCGTGCTGCACCTGCTGGCTTCGGCGCAGGAAGGCGAGGTGGACTTCACCATGGAAGACATCGATCGCCTGTCGCGCAAAGTGCCGCACCTGTGCAAGGTGGCGCCGAGCACGCAGAAATATCACATGGAAGACGTGCACCGCGCCGGCGGCGTGATCGGCATCCTTGGCGAGTTGGATCGCGCCGGCTTGCTGAACCGCGAGGTGAACAACGTGTTGGGGCTGACCCTGCCGCAGACGCTGGAAGCTTACGACGTGATGCTGACCCGCGACGAAAGCGTCAAGAAAATGTACTCCGCCGGGCCGGCCGGTATCCGCACCACGCAGGCATTCTCTCAGGATTGCCGCTGGGATTCGCTGGACACCGACCGCAAGGAAGGCTGCATCCGCACCCGTGAGCACGCCTACAGTCAGGACGGCGGGTTGGCGGTACTGTACGGCAACCTGGCGGAAAACGGCTGCATCGTCAAAACCGCCGGCGTGGACAAAGAAATCCTCACCTTCCGCGGCCCGGCCAAAGTGTATGAAAGCCAGGACGACGCGGTAGAAGCGATCCTCGGCGGCAAAGTGGTGGCGGGCGACGTAGTGGTGATTCGCTACGAAGGGCCGAAAGGCGGGCCGGGCATGCAGGAAATGCTTTACCCAACCACCTACCTGAAATCGATGGGGCTGGGCAAGGCGTGTGCGCTGATCACCGACGGGCGTTTCTCCGGCGGCACCTCCGGGTTGTCCATCGGCCACGCTTCGCCGGAAGCGGCCAACGGCGGCCTGATCGCCCTGGTGCAGGACGGCGACATGATCGCGATCGACATTCCTCATCGCGGCATCCAGCTGGATGTCAGCGAGCAGGAGTTGGCGGCGCGGCATGAGGCGGAACTGGCGCGCGGCGACGCGGCCTGGACGCCGAAAAACCGTGAACGTCAGGTGTCCTTCGCGCTGCGCGCCTACGCCTCGTTGGCCACCAGCGCCGACAAAGGCGCGGTGCGCGACAAGAGCAAACTGGGGGGATAAACAGCATGGCGGTCTCTCAACCCCTACCCAGCGCCCCCTGCGGCGCAGAATATCTGCGAGCGGTACTGCGCTCGCCGGTTTACGAGGTGGCGCAGGTCACCCCGTTGCAGGCCATGAGCAAAATCTCTTCGCGTCTCGGCAACACCATTTTGGTGAAGCGCGAAGATCGCCAGCCGGTGCACAGCTTCAAGCTGCGCGGGGCCTATGCGATGATCGCCGGGCTGGACGAAGAGCAGAAGGCGCGCGGCGTCGTGACGGCTTCGGCCGGCAACCACGCGCAGGGCGTCGCCTTCTCCGGTAAACGGCTGGGGATCAAAACGCTGATCGTGATGCCGGTGTCCACCGCGGACATCAAGGTGGATGCGGTGCGCGGCTTCGGCGGCGAAGTGTTGCTGCACGGCGCCAATTTCGACGAGGCCAAAGCGAAGGCAATCGAGCTTTCCCAACAGCAGGGCATGACCTTCGTGCCGCCGTTCGATCACCCGACGGTGATCGCCGGGCAGGGCACGCTGGCGATGGAGCTGTTGCAGCAAGACGCGCATTTGGATCGGGTCTTCGTGCCGGTCGGCGGCGGCGGCTTGGCCGCCGGGGTGGCAGTGCTGATCAAACAGCTGATGCCGCAGATCAAAGTGATCGGCGTCGAAGCGGAAGACTCCGCCTGCCTGCGCGCGGCGCTGGATGCCGGCCATCCGGTGGATCTGGCGCGCGTCGGGCTGTTCGCCGAAGGCGTGGCGGTGAAGCGCATCGGCGACGAAACGTTCCGCCTGTGCCGTGAGTATCTGGACGACGTGATCACCGTGGACAGCGACGCCATCTGCGCGGCGGTCAAAGATCTGTTCGAGGACGTGCGTGCCATTGCCGAACCTTCCGGCGCGCTGGCTTTGGCGGGGCTGAAAAAGTACGTCCAGCAGCACAATATTCAGGGCGAGCGTCTGGCGCACGTGCTGTCCGGCGCCAACCTCAACTTCCACGGGCTGCGCTACGTTTCCGAGCGCTGCGAACTGGGTGAACAGCGCGAAGCGCTGCTGGCGGTGACCATTCCGGAACAGCAGGGCAGCTTCCTCAAGTTCTGCCAACTGCTGGGCGGCCGCTCGGTGACCGAATTCAACTACCGGTACGCCGATGCCGACAACGCCTGCATTTTCGTCGGCGTGCGGCTGACGCGCGGCCACGCCGAACGGCGGGAGATCATCGACGAACTCAACGCCGACGGTTACCAGGTGGTGGATCTGTCGGACGACGAGATGGCCAAGCTGCACGTGCGCTACATGGTGGGCGGGCGTCCGTCGAAGCCGCTGCGCGAACGGCTGTACAGCTTTGAGTTTCCGGAGTCGCCGGGCGCGCTGCTGAAGTTCCTGCAAACGCTGGGCACGCACTGGAACATTTCGCTGTTCCACTATCGCAGCCACGGTACCGACTTCGGCCGGGTGCTGGCGGCCTTCGAGCTGGCGCAATCCGAGCCGGAATTCGAGCGGCACCTGCAGGCGTTGGGCTACGATTGCCACGATGAAACCGACAACCCGGCGTTCCGCTTCTTTTTGCAGGGGTGAGTCGGATTGATAAGTAACCGTGACGCATGAGTCAGTTTATGGGTTGTGCGGTTGTGATTTTGTCGTGCATTTTTATACTGCCAAGACTTCTGACGTATAGGGATGCACGACAATGAAAACTGCTTTTTCTACGCCGTTCGGTTCTCCCGAAGACGATTTGACCAACGCCGAGTTTGCCCGCCTGTTGGGCAATACCGGCGTACAAGAATTCTATCGCGATATTAATCTGCAAGCCTTGCAGGACTCGCTGGACTGCAGCCTCGCCTTTCATGGCGTGGGAATTATTTTTTCCGACGGGCAAAACTCATTTTTAGTCCGCCCGACGCAGCACACCGGTTACTCGAACGCTTCGCAGGTTACCCACGTGGTCATCAGCAAAACGGTGGCTCATACCTCGCGCGTTGCCGCGACCAATACGCTGTCGGAAGCGTTGAGCAAACCCAGCGTCAGCAAAGAGCTGGCCTCGGCCGCGCTGTCGTGTGGAACGCTGCTGGTATCGGTCTTTTTACTGGCGTCGGGCAGCGTCGCCGTGCCATTTACCGGCGGTACCAGCTCAGCGGTGGCTTATCTGGGCTATGCCGGCATGGCCGCCAGCGCGTTGCAGTGCGGTAATGGGCTGTACCGCGTCAACAAGCTTTATGACGGGAAAGGCGATGAATTGGCTCAGCTCGATTCAGAGCAGTGGTATATCGCCACCAGTACCGTGCTCGATGTGATCTCGCTGGCCAGCGCCGGGGCCGCCCTGAAGGAAGCGACGATGACCTATCGCGCCATGCGCCGCATTTCGGCGCGCAAGGCGACGGAGTGGCTGAAAAGCATGCCCCGCAGCGAAAGGAAGCGACTGACCGAAAACATCATTCGGGCGGAAAATCCGGGAATTTCCAACAACGTCTTGAAAGAGATGGTGAAGAACGGCCTGTACCCGAAACGCTACCCGACGGAAGCGATCCAAAACGGGCTGCGCCAGCAATTGCACTCGGCGCTCAATAACGCGTTGACGTTTGTCGGCAGCGGCATCAGCGGCACCCTGTCGGCGCCGGTGAATGTGAAAACCACCGGGCAGTATTTTGTGGGCATTATGCAGAAATTGCCGCAGATGGTGAGGTAATGGCGGAGTGGATGATTAAACGCCTGATCGTGCAGGGTCGGGAGATGGAAAGCCAAATCGCGGCGCGCGATCGCGCTCTTTTCGCCGGTGTGGATGCGCAGCTCGAGCAGCATTTCATGACGCCGGGCCAGCGGTTGTCGCCGCCGGGCGTCGGCAACGTCATGTTGCTGATGGTGTGCCTGACGCTGGGGCTGGCGGGCGTGATGGGTCTGGTCACGGATGTGGCGGCCGCCTGGAGCGGCAAGACCTCCGCCGCCGTGTTGATGGGCAGCGGCGCGATCGTGGCGGTGTGGATGACGTTGATCCTGTTCCAACTGGTGCAGGGTAAAAACAGCGGGGTGGTATTGTTGCAATATTACCTTGGCATGCTCGGCCTGTGTTGCCTCGGCGCCGCGGCGGCGTGGGCGGCGGGCATGACCGGCATCGCCACCGGCGCCCTGCTGCTGGGGGGCGTGGTTGGCGGTGCGCTGTTCAGCAACCGGGCGGCGTTCTACCTGTATGTCGCCTATTTCCGCACGCGTCGGCGCGTGTTTATCAAACGCCGTTGGCAGAGGGAAGATCTGCGCAACACCCGATAAACCGTCAGAACGGAAAAACTTATGACGCAACCTTTCTCCGGCTTTAGCCAGCAGGGCCTGAATTTCCTGCAGCAGGTGCGGATCGAGAACGATAAGGCCTGGTTCGACGGCAATCGCGACATCTACGATCGCGAGCTGCTGGCGCCGTTTCGCGCGCTGGTGGAGCAACTGGCTCCCGGCATGCTGGCGATCGACCCGCAGTTCGAGACCCGCCCGGCGATCGGCAAAACGCTGTCGCGCATTCATCGCGATACGCGGTTTTCTCACGATAAATCGCGCTACCGCAGCCGCATGTGGCTGACGTTCAAGCGCCCGAGTAAAGACTGGAAAGACGCGCCGGTCTACTTTTTCGAACTGGGGCCGGACATGCTGCGCTATGGGCTCGGCTACTACAGCGCCAACAAGCCGACCATGGATCTGTTCCGCCATACGCTGAGGCAGCGGCCGCAGCCTTTCCTGGAGGTGGCCGCCTGCTGCCGGCCGCCGTTCGAGCTGGTGGGCGAGCGCTACAAGCGCCCGCTGGTGAAGGAACAGGCGGCGGAGATCGCCACCTGGTACAACCGCAAGTCGTTTGCGGTGATGGTGACGGACAGCGAAGTGGAAAAGCTGTTCAACGCCGATCTGGCGTCGCTGCTGGCCGGGGCATTTTTGCAGCTTGAGCCGCTCTACCACTGGTTGATGCAGGTAGAGACGATGAAGCAGATCGATCCGGCAGACCTTTGAAACCCCGCGTCAGCGGGGATGCAGTAACCGCCAAAAGGCGTCGATCAACGGATCGCTGAGGCGCTTTTTCTGAACGCAGACCCCCAGTTCAAACGGTTCGACCATCGAGATGTTATCCAGCTGCGAGATGCGGTTACGTACCGGCTCCGGGCTGTTGTCCACCACCACGCTTGGGATCAGCGCGATGCCGCAGCCCAGGGCCACCATCGACACGATGGCCTCGTGGCCGCCGACGGTAGCGTAAATCAGCGGATTGCTGATGCGATGGCGGCGGAACCACAGCTCGATGCGTTTTCGCGAGGGGCCGTGCTCCGGCAGGATGAACGGGATCTCGGCCCAGTCGGGCTTGTCGGCGAACGCCTGGCTGCGCACCGCACAGGGCAGCGCCGGCGCGATCAGCACTAGCGGAATTTCGCCGATTTTGGTGAACGCCACGCTGGCGGGCAGCGTTTCCGGCCGGCCGGCGATGCCGAGATCGGCCTCGTTGGACTGCACCTTGTCGACCGCGTCGGCGGCGTCGCCGGTGGTCAGCTTGATCTCTACCAGCGGGTGCTGCGCGCGGAAGCGGTCGAGGATCGGCGGCAGGTGGCTGTACGCCGCGGTCACCGAGCAGAACAGCCGCAGTTCGCCGCTCAGCGAAGGGCCGTGCTGGCCGAGCGAGTGCTTCAGCTGCTGATACTGCAGCAGCGTTTGCTGGGCGAATTCTTTCAGCTGTTCGCCGGCGTCGGTGAGCTGCACGGTGCGGTTATCGCGCAGGAACAGCGGCTGCCCGAGGATCTCTTCCAGCCGCTGGATCTGGCGGGAGAGCGTCGACGGGCTGACGTGCATCGCCTTGGCGGTGCGCCCGAAGTGATGGCTTTCGGCCAGATGCAAGAACAGCTTTAAATCACGTAAATCCATATCGATACGCTCGCAGTGAGAGTGTTGCAAAAATTGCAATGTCACGTTCTCAATATATCAATTTAAGCAACGCATTTCCTGTTATACATTGAGTTTAACGAATCTCCGCACAGACAGGGCGGGGAATGAAAATAACAATGCAAGACAACATCAAACCGGAGTACCACCATGGCTAACTATTTCAACACATTGAACCTGCGTCAGCAGTTGGCGCAATTGGGTAAATGCCGCTTTATGGCGCGCGACGAATTTGCTGACGAAGCCGGCTACCTGAAAGGTAAAAAAGTGGTGATTGTCGGCTGTGGCGCCCAGGGCCTGAACCAGGGGCTGAACATGCGCGATTCCGGTCTGGATGTCGCCTATGCCCTGCGCAAAGAAGCGATCGACGAGAAGCGCGCTTCCTGGCGCAAGGCGACCGAAAACGGCTTTAAGGTCGGCACCTACGAAGACCTGATCCCGCAAGCGGATCTGGTGGTCAACCTGACGCCGGACAAGCAGCACTCTTCCGTAGTGCGCGCGGTGCAGCCGCTGATGAAAGACGGCGCGGCGCTGGGTTACTCCCACGGCTTCAACATCGTTGAAGTGGGTGAGCAGGTGCGCAAAGACATCACCGTGGTGATGGTAGCGCCGAAATGCCCGGGCACCGAAGTGCGTGAAGAGTACAAGCGCGGCTTCGGCGTGCCGACCCTGATTGCGGTTCACCCGGAAAACGATCCGAAAGGCGAAGGCATGGCGATCGCCAAGGCCTGGGCGGCGGCGACCGGCGGCCACCGCGCCGGCGTGCTGGAGTCTTCCTTCGTCGCTGAAGTGAAATCCGATTTGATGGGCGAGCAGACTATTCTGTGCGGCATGCTGCAGGCGGGTTCGCTGCTGTGCTTCGACAAGCTGGTTGCTGAGGGCACCGATCCGGCTTACGCCGAGAAACTGATTCAGTTCGGCTGGGAAACCATCACCGAAGCGCTGAAGCAGGGCGGCATCACCCTGATGATGGATCGCCTGTCCAACCCGGCCAAGCTGCGTGCCTATGCGCTGTCCGAACAGCTGAAAACCATCATGGCACCGCTGTTCCAGAAGCACATGGACGACATCATCTCCGGCGCGTTCTCCAGCGGCATGATGGCCGACTGGGCGGAAGACGACGTGAAACTGCTGACCTGGCGCGAAGAGACCGGCAAAACCGCGTTCGAGAATGCGCCGCAGTTTGAAGGCAAGATCGGTGAACAAGAGTACTTCGATCACGGCGTGCTGATGGTGGCGATGGTGAAAGCAGGCGTCGAGCTGGCGTTCGAAACCATGGTCGATGCCGGTATCATCGAAGAGTCGGCTTACTACGAGTCACTGCACGAGCTGCCGTTGATCGCCAACACCATTGCGCGTAAGCGTCTGTATGAAATGAACGTGGTCATCTCCGATACCGCGGAGTACGGCAACTACCTGTTCGCCAACGCGGCGGTGCCGTTGCTGAAAGACTTCATGACCACTCTGCAGGCGGGCGATTTGGGCAAAGCCGTGGCGGGTACGGCGGTGGACAACGCGCAACTGCGCGACGTGAATGAAGCGGTGCGCAGCCACCCTATCGAAACCGTTGGCCGTAAACTGCGTGGCTACATGACTGACATGAAACGCATCGCCGTCGCGGGCTGATTTTCCGCAAGGCAAAGCACAAAGAGCCGGCAGCGATGCCGGCTTTTTTATGCTTCCGGCGGTGCGATAAGCTGCCGCTCGAGACAGCGCCGGATCGCGTGTTTGGCGTTCGTGACCCCCAGCTTACGCACCGCATTGCCGATGTGAAACTTCACCGTACGGGTTTTGATCCCCAGGATCAGCGCGATCTCGTGGTAGGTTTTGCCCTGGCTGGCCCAATAGAGAATTTCCCCTTCGCGCGGCGAGAGTCGATCCGCCCGGTTCGCCTCGGCATTGGCCAATGTCAGCGCGTGCTGGTGGGTATCGACCAAGACCATCTGCAGGTTGGCCCTTTCGTCTTCCATCAGCTGCCGCAGTTCGGCGTCATCGGCCGCCGTCGCGCTGATCGACAAGATCGCCAGGTTGTTGTCGTGATCGTGCAAAACAAAGCTGCAGCCGTGCACGATGTCGTACTCCCGTGCCTGGCTGAAGATCTTCCGGTAATGCCGATCCTCGGTGGTGATTGGGGTGTCGTGCCACATAAAGGGCGCGCAGCGACTATGGGCGGCGCGCACGACGGGGTCGATGCGTTGATAGCGATTGTCGCTGTAGATGTTCAGCCATTCTTGCGGGTAGCTCGATACCAACAGATGGCGATCGGGATGGTGTTTGTTGAAGGTCAAATAAGCATATTTGAATCTGCCGAAGGCGTGCAGCCGGCTGTCCAGATGCAGTCTTGCGGCGACGGCGTTGGCGAATGCGACGGCCATCGGTAACCTCCCTGTCGTTCGGCGATTCAGCCCGACCTGCACCAAAGTCCAGCTAGTCAGTGCGGCGGATTGAAATTTATACTCGGCTAATAAATTCAAAAAGTCGGCAATGCCAAGACCTGAGCTTAGCAGTTCTGGGTATCAATAAGCCAACGCCAGGGAAATTCTTCAATCATCCTCTCATCAATACGTCTGGGAGCCATCGCGCCGGCGGCGAGGTCACCTCGCCGTCGTCTTATTGGTTGGGCATCGCTGCTGCGGGAATGATGGCGCCGCGATGTTGGATCACCGATGCGGCGAGCAGATGGCCGCGCTGCGCCGCCTGCTGGGCGCTGCCGCCGTTCAGGCGTACCGCCAGGTAACCGGCGCTGAAAGAGTCGCCTGCTGCGGTGGTATCCACCACGCGCTCCGGCGGCAGTGCGATCGCCGGTACCTCAAGCCGCTCTCCCTCCACGCTGAACACCAGACAGGCATCCGCGCCGCGTTTGATAACGATCTCGCCGACGCCGAGCGCCTGTGTGCGTGCCACCACCTGTTCAACCGGCTGTGCTCCCCACAGCAACGCTTCGTCATCCAGCGTCAGGAAGGCGATGTCGGTGCAGGCCAGCACCTCGCGGTAGGCCAGCTGCGTTTCCTCACGGCTTTGCCACAGGCGCGGACGGTAGTTGTTGTCGAAGATAACCTGGCCGCCGTTGGCGCGGCAGCGGCGCAACAGCGCCAGCAGCTTCGTGCGGTCGGCAGGCGCGAGGATCGCCAGGCTAATGCCGCTGAGATACAGGTAATCGAACTGCGCCAGCCGGGCACACAGTGCGTCGGCCTGCGGTCCCGCAAGCCAATACCGGGCGGCGGCGTCGTTGCGCCAGTAGTAGAAGGTGCGTTCGCCGGCGGCGTCGGTTTCGATGACGTACAGGCCCGGCAATTTGTTGTCCAACTGCTGAATCAACCCGGTTTCGATGTTCTCCTGCCGCCAGGCCTGCAGCATCTCGCCGCTGAAGCTGTCGGTGCCGAGTGCGGTGACGTAATGCACCTGCAGCGTCTGTTCCGGCATTTGGCGGGCAAGGTAGACGGCGGTGTTGAGGGTATCGCCGCCAAAGCCGCGCGTCAGCTGTGCGCCCTGCTGTGACAGCTCGATCATGCATTCGCCGATCACGGCGAGATTTCGGATAGTCATCGTCAATAAGCCCTGGCTAAAGAAGAAGCAACAGCCGCCAGTCTCCACGTAAGGCGGTCAGGGAGTCAATAAATTAAAACAGCGTTTTAATTTTTTATGATCGCGATCGACCAACGCCAACAGGGTGAAGAGGAAAGCCTGCGGTAATTCGTGCTTAAAGTTTTACGCGGCGCGGCCGATAAGCTGGGTAAAGAAACAGCGGCAGCGCTCTCACTTCCCCGCCACGGCGATAGTACCGATGATAACCAACCTGATCTCGGGTCTGCTGGCGCCCTGTTTTGCCCTCTATGCCTGCGCCAAATCGCGGCGCTACTGGCGGCAATGCCGGCGCTTGTATACCTTCCAGCCGATTTATCGCACCAGCGGCGCGTTGCTGGCGGTGGAACTGCTGACGGCGGTGTATCACCCTAATGAGCCGGACAAACGGCAATCCCCGGAACAGTATTTTGCCTCGCTCGGCGTCGCCCAGCGTTTGCGGGTGATCCAGGAGCAGTTGGCGCTGTTGCAGCGCTGGCAGGCGTTGTTCATTCGCCACGCGGTGATGGTGTCGGTCAATATCGATGGTATGGCGCTGCAAGCGTTGCAGCGTCATGACGCGTTGCAACGGCAGATCGCCGAGATGCCCTACCTGCGCTTCGAGCTGGTGGAGCAAGCCGCAACGGCGTCAAACCGCCCGTTACAGCAGATCGTCGGCGGCGAACGGTTGTGGCTGGACGATTTCGGCAGCGGGCTGGCCAACTTCTCCGCCGTCGGCGCCTGGCGCTATCAATACATCAAGGTGGCGCGCGAATTGTTCACCTTGCTCAAACAGTCGGAAGAGGGCGTACAGCTGCTCGGCACCCTGATCAAGATGATGAATCAGCACAGCGACGGGGTGATCGTCGAAGGCGTGGAAACCGAACAGGAGTGGCGGCTGGTGCAGCGTTCCGGCGCGTTGGCCGCGCAGGGTTACTATCTTTCCCGCCCGGCGTGCTTTGAAACTTTACACAGCGTACCGACGCTGTTTGCCGCGCCCGGCGCGCCGGCGTGAACTCCGGCCTATCCTCAGCTAGGCTTAAACGGGGCTGCTCATTCCTTTTCCTTTCATTCGGCAGCCCGGTTTATGTGCTGAGGGAGCCCTATGACAAGAACAGGAAAGGTTTTCAGCTGGCTGGGCGGCATTGTGCTGCTGGTGCTCGCCGCGCTGGCGATCTTCATCGCCACCTTCGACTGGAATCGACTCAAGCCTACCATCAACGACAAGGTGTCGGCCGAACTGCGGCGGCCCTTCGCCATCCGCGGCGATCTGGGCGTCGACTGGTCGCGTAACCCTGAGGAGGGCGGCTGGCGCGCCTGGGTGCCCTGGCCGCATATTCACGCCGAAGACGTGTGGTTGGGTAATCCGAAAAACATCCCCGGCGACAGCATGGTGACGCTGCAGCGCGTCGACGCCAGCATCGCACCGCTGGCGCTGCTGAGGAAAGAACTGCTGATCCCGCGCATCTGGCTCAAGCAGCCGAATGCGTCGTTGCAACGCCTGGCCAACGGCGACAACAACTGGACGTTTGACCTGGCCGGCGGCCAGGATCCCAAGCAGCCGCCTTCCGCCTGGTCGTTCACTGTGCACGATATCGTGTTCGACAAGGGACAGATCGCCTTTAAAGACGCCACGCTGAAGGCGGATTTCCGCGCCGTTATCGATCCGCTCGGCAAACCGCTGCCGTTCAGTGAAGTGACCGGCAAACAGAGCGGCGGCAAGGTCGCTACACCCGATTATGTTTTCGGCTGGCAAGTGAAAGGCAAATATAACGGCGAACCGCTGAGCGGCAGCGGCAAGATCGGCGGCATGCTGTCACTGCAGAGCGCCGATCTGCCGTTCCCGCTGCAGGCCGACGTGCGCTCCGGCAGCACCCGGGTGGCGGTGGCGGGCACCTTGTCCGATCCGCTGAACCTCGGCGGCCTGGACGTGCAGCTGAAATTTTCCGGTGAAAGCCTGGGGAATCTCTATGGCCTGACCGGCGTGCTGCTGCCGAACACGCCGCCGTATGCGACCGATGGCCATCTGATTGCCCGCCTGCACCAGCCGGGCGGCGCCGTGTTCGAATATCAGAAATTCGACGGCAAAATCGGCGACAGCGACATTCATGGCGACTTGAAATACGTTGCCGCTAAACCGCGGCCGACGCTGAGTGGCGCGGTGAGCTCCCGGCAGCTGAGGCTGGCGGATCTGGCGCCGCTGATCGGCGCGGATTCCAACGCTGCCAAAGCCGGCCGCGGCGAGAAGAGCCGCCAGCCGGCGGATAAGGTGCTGCCGGTTGAACAGTTCGATACGCAAAGCTGGAGCAAGATGGATGCGGACGTGAAGTTTGCCGCCGCGCGCATCGAGCGCGGCAGCGATTTACCGCTGAGCGATCTGGCCACGCACCTGAAGCTGAACAATGGCGAGTTGCGTCTGGATCCGCTGCGCTTCGGCATGGCGGGCGGCAGCCTGAACGCCGTGGTGCGCCTCGACGGCGGCAAAAAGCCGATGCGCGGCCAGGTAGATATGCACGCGCGCAAACTCCAGCTCAAACAGCTATTGCCTAACGTGGCGGCGATGAAGCGCAGCCTCGGGCAGATGAACGGCGACGCGAGGCTGACGGGCAGCGGTAATTCAGTGGCCGAGCTGCTGGCGACCAGCAACGGCGATCTGCGCCTGCTGATCAATAACGGGGTGATCAGCCGTAGCCTGATGGAGATCCTCGGTCTGAACGTCGGCAACTATCTGGTGGCGCAATTGTTCGGTGACGACGTGGTAGGCATCAACTGCGCGGCGGCGGACGTCGGCATCCGCAGCGGCGTCGCCGCGCCGCGGCTGTTCGTGTTCGACACCGAGAACGCGGTGATCAACATCACCGGTAACACTAACCTCGCCACAGAGCGGCTGGATTTATCCATCGATCCGGAAAGCAAGGGGATGCGCGTGCTGACCCTGCGATCGCCGCTGTACGTGAAAGGCACCTTCAAGCACCCGGACGCCGGGGTGAAAGCCGGGCCGCTGATCGCGCGCGGCGCGGCGGCGGTGGCGTTGGGGGCGGTGCTGACGCCGGCGGCGGCGCTGCTGGCGCTGGTCTCGCCCAGTGAAGGCGGCGAGGAGAACCAGTGCGGGCAGATCCTGCGGGAGATGAAAGGCAAAAAATAATCAGGCGCGCGGCGGTGGCGTAAGCAGCCGGCAGTCGTGATCCTGGATCTCTTCCGCCGAGGCCAGGGTGAACGGCAGCAGGCTGCGCTCGGTCGCCAGCAGCAGGAAATCGCCGTCCGGCAGCGCGGTCATCGCCAGGCCGAAGCTGCCCATGCGCCCGTCGGCGCGCGGCAGGCCGGCAGCCAACAGGCGGAAGGCGCCCTGTTGCTCCAGCTCGGCAGGGGTTACCCGCCGCCCCAGATAGTCATGTCCCAACAGGCCGCCGGGCAGCGGTTGCCATTGCTCGATGAAATCGGGGCCGATCTGCGCCAAGCGCTGTTTTACCGCCGGCAACAGGCAGGAGATATGAATGTGCAGCTGGTTTTGCGTGCGGCCATATTCCGAATTGATGGCCAGTGAAATATCACCGTCGTCGATGGGTTTGCCATAGCGTTCCGCCATCACGTGGCGCGCGCGCCAGGCCTGGGCGAAGAAATTCGGCGTGGCGGCATCCAGCACCGCCGGGCTTTCTATCCCGGTGATTTTGGCGCTGGGCATCAGCAGGTATTGCAGCGGTCCGTTGCGATCTTTAAACACCACGAAGCCGGCCTGCACATCCACCTGCTTGCAGGGCGCCGGGTTGTCATGCGCTTGCTGATTGGGCAGACATTGCTGGCTGACGATGCGCCACAGCGCATCGGGATGGTCGGGCTTCAACCCGTAATAGAGCGCGATGGCGAGAGCCGCCAGCAGCGCAACGCAGACAAATACCCCACGACGCAGAGACATCGGCCGATCCTGTTACCGAGATAAACATCCAGCATAGCCCGGTTTTATGACAGGAAACGAACAACGCGTGCGGCCCCCGCAGTGAGGGGGCCGCAGGGGATCACAGCGACTGGTGGCGGGTTTCTTTCATCAACAGCAGAGCCAGTAGCGTCAACCCGGCCATTGCCGCCAGGTACATGCCGACGTAGAACAGCCCGTAATGGGCCGCCAGCCAGGTGGCGATATAAGGCGCCACGGACGCGCCGAGGATCGACGCGACGTTGTAGGAGAACGACGCGCCGGTATAGCGCACTTCGGTAGGGAACAGCTCCGGCAGCAGCGCGCCCATCGGGCCAAAGGTCAGCCCCATGATGCTCAGGCCGCACAGCAGGAAGCCCATGACCAGCGCCTGGTTGCCGGAGCCCAGCAGGGTCGGGAACAGAAACGCGAAGCCGATCATCAGCAGGGTAATGGCGATCATGGTCTTGCGGCGGCCGAACGCGTCCGCCAGCAGGCCGGCGATCGGCACCATCACGCCGAAACCGATCACCGCCACCATCAGCATCCACAGGAAGCTGTTACGGGAGTAGCCGAGGCCCAGCGGCTGCGGCGCGGTGCCGTAGGTCATCGAATACACCGTCATCAGATAAAACAGCGTGTAGGTCGCCAGCATGATGAAGGTGCCGAGGATGGTGGCTTTCAGATGCTTGCTCAGCAGCGTGCCGAGCGGCACTTTTACCTGTTTGCCGGCCTTGGCCGCTTTGGCGAACACCGGCGTTTCATGCAGCGATACCCGCACGTACAGGCCAATCAGCACCAGCGCGGCGGAGAGAATGAACGGCACGCGCCAGCCCCATTCCATAAACTGCCGATCGCTCAGCAGCCAGGAGAGCAGCAGGAAGGTGCCGTTGGCGAAGAAGAAGCCGATCGGGGCGCCCAACTGGGGGAAAGAGCCGTATAGCGCGCGCTTTTTGGCCGGCGCGTTCTCCGTTGCCAACAGGGCGGCGCCGCCCCATTCGCCGCCCAGCCCCAGACCCTGGCCAAAGCGCGCCAGCGCCAGCAGGATAGGGGCGAAGATGCCGATGGTTTCATAGCTCGGCAGCAGGCCGATCAGCACGGTGGAAATCCCCATGGTCAGCAGCGAGGCGACCAGCGTCACCTTGCGCCCCACGCGATCGCCGAAGTGGCCGAACAGCGCAGAGCCGATAGGCCGCGCGACAAAGGCGACGGCGAAGGTGGCCAGCGACTGCAGCGTCGCGGTGGTCGGGTCGCCCTGCGGGAAGAAGATGTGCGGGAACACGATCACCGCGGCGGTGGCATAGATGTAAAAGTCGAAGAACTCGATGGCGGTGCCGACCAGCGAGGCGACGATGACTTTCCCGCGGGAATTCACCGGTGTAGACGCGTCGTCGGCGTCGAGTGGGGGTGCGATGGTGGCTTGCATATCTATTTCTTATTGTTGGAGGGGGTAAAAATCCATCTTAGTGACAGCATTCCGCCTTTTCAACGCTGTAACTCTGGGCTGCGCCGCCGCTAACCGGTTAAAAAGACTAATGTTTTACCTGGCTTCTTTTCTGTAGCGTTAAACGTTGAGAAATGGGTTTCATACAGAGGGAATGGCTGTAAAAACGGAAAAGAAAAGTGAATGGGTAGTTTGTTATGCTGGTTTTCCGAATGCCATGCCGCATGATTTAGAGGGATTGACTGGATTTTTGCTTATTAACCAGAGGAAAGTGCCGGTGTGTGCGATAACACCGGCACGATTGCATGGCTTCAGGGGGCCGGTGGCTCGCGTTCCGGCAAGGCTTTGTCGCCTTTGTAGTCGGCGGTAGCGATCCAGGCGGCACAAAACAGCGTCAAACGGGCGAAGAAGTAGAAGAACGCCATCAGCCCGATCACCGAGCCGAAGGCCGCGCCGGAAGGCGACTTCGCCACCTGCGGCAGCGTCATCGTCATCACGAACTTGATCACCTCAAATCCGATAGCCGCGAGCAAGGTACCGCGCAGCAGCGCTTTTTTCTTCGGTTTGTGGCGCGGCAGCATCCAGAAAATCCACAGGAACAGCAGATAGTTGGCGAAAATCGAGATCGACAGCGCGATCGTCGTCAACGCCGGCCGCAGCCATTCGATGCCGTCCAACCCCAGCGCGTTGACGATCGCCGCCTGTGCCGATCCGGCGACCGAGGTCAGCGACAGCGTAATGATCAGCGCGACCACCAGGCCGGTCAGCGAGATGAAGTCGCGGGTGTACTTGAAATAGATTTTCTCCTGATCCTGCGGATTGCGCTCCCAGACGTCACGCGACTGTGCGCGGATCGCCTCGCGCAGGTTGCCCATCCAACTGATGCCGGAATAGAGCGCCAGCGCCAGACCGGTCAACCCCACGGTGGTACGCTGCTGAATGGCGGTGTTGACGGTGTTCTTCAGCGTGCTGGCCAGCGTTGGATCGCTGATGCTGCCGACGATCCGGTTGATCAATCGGGCCAGCAGATCCGGGTTGGAGGCCAGCACGAAACCGGCGGCGGCGAATGACACCATCAGGATCGGGATCAGCGAGAGGAATGAAAAATAGGTGATGGCGGCGCCGAACTGGCTACCCAGCCGATCGTTAAAGCGTTCGGCCGCGCGCAGCAGGTGCGCAACGCTCGGCCAGGCTTTGATGCGTTCAATCAGACGTGAAAAACCACCAATGCGGCGGTCGAGGGTCTCATGGCCGGTCTTGATGGCGATAAGCGGCTTCGGCGGCGTGTCTTGTGCGGGCTGGCGGCGTTCCTGGTCTGGTCCTGTAGGCATTACTTCACGATTTCCTTAACGTTAAACGGCATGTATCCGTATTGATTATAGCCAAAGCCTCGCGGCGTTTTGAGCGCCGGGGCGGCAAACGGTCAATTTCCGAGCTTAACGCGTTAGCGCCCGGCATGAAATGCCGACGATGGCGCGATAGGTAAAATTCCTATGAAAAGCCCGTGGCGCCTCGGTTTTTTTCACTTCCCTACCTCCAATTTTTATCTGTTTCGTCGGCGAGAAAGCGTTTACTCATGATGTGGCGTCGCGCTTTACCGACCGCCGCTCCGCTGCAGCCGTAGGGGCTGGAACGGTCTCATCCGTCATCAACAGAAAAACTGGAAGGTCTTATGAAATTGCTTAATCACCCCACCTGCCGTCCGTTTACCGAAGCGGGCAATCTGTCGCAGCTTTCCGCCTACTATGAAGAGGAGAGGCATATCATGTGGATGCTGCTGCGCGCTGCGCCCCGCCCCTGCTTCAACCAGGCGCTGATCGAAGACATCATGACGCTGGCGCAGGCGGCGAAGGAGTCTTCGCTGCGATTCGATTTCTGGGTCACCGGCTCGCTGGTGCCGAACATGTTCAACGTCGGCGGCGATCTGCAGTTCTTCGCCGAAGCGATCAAAAACCGCAGGCGCGAGGCGATGATGGCCTACGCGCGGGCCTGCATCGACTGTGTGCATGCCGCTGCGCGCGGTTTCGACACCGGCGCGGTCAGCATTGCCATGGTTGAAGGTAGCGCGCTGGGCGGTGGCTTTGAAGCGGCGCTGGCGCACCATTTCGTGTTGGCGCAGAACAATGCGCGCATGGGGTTCCCGGAGATCGCGTTCAACCTGTTTCCCGGCATGGGCGGTTACTCGCTGGTGGCGCGCAAGGCGGGCATGCGCTTGGCTGAGGAGCTGATTTGGGGCGGCGAGTCGCACACCGCAGAGTGGTTCGAGAGCCGCGGGCTGGTGGATCAGCTGTTCCAGCCCGGCGATGCCTATATGGCGACGCGCACTTTCATCGATACCATCCGGCCGAAGCTCAACGGCATGCGCGCCATGCTGCGGGCGCGTCAGCGCGTATTGCAACTGACGCGTTCCGAGCTGATGGATATTACCGAGGATTGGGTCCACTCGGCCTTCACCATTGAGGAAAAAGATCGCGCCTACATTGAGCGGCTGGTGATGTTGCAGGATCGCCACACCCTGAACCTGCGTCGTGCCGGCTAACGTTAACGCGCCCGCCTCACGCGGAAGGTGAGCGCGGGCGATAGGACTGCAGCCAATGCTCCAGCTGTTCCGGGAGCATTGGCCGCGCAAACAGAAAGCCCTGTTTTTCGTCCACGCCGACCTCGTCGAGGAAGTGGTTTTCGCTCTCGGTCTCTACCCCTTCGGCGATCACCCGGAAGGCCAGCGCCTCCGCCGCCGCGACGATCGCGCGTACCAGGGATTGCGATACCGGATTGAAATTCACCCCGCGCACGAAGCTTTTATCCAGCTTGATGGCGTCCAGAGGTATACGCGCCAGCTGCGCCAGTGACGAATAGCCGGTGCCGAAGTCGTCGAGATGCACCTGCGCGCCCAGTTCGCGTAGCCGGGTGATCAGCGCGCGCGCGCGGTTCTCGTCTTCAATCAGACTGCTTTCGGTCAGCTCGAAGTCCAGCAGACAGGGGGCCATGCGATGATGGCGCAGCACCCCGAGCAGGTCGTTGACGATGCCGTCGTCGGCCAACTGCCGGGCGGAGAGGTTGACCGCTACCCGCAGGTTCAATCCCTGTTCTTGCCACTGCGCTGCCTGGCTGGCGGCGGTCTGCAGCACCCATTGGCCCAGCGGGCCGATCAGGCCGGACTCCTCGGCGTAGGAGATGAACTGCAGCGGCGGGATCAGGCCGCGCTCCGGCGAATCCCAGCGCACCAGCGCTTCCACGCTGTGCACTTCGCCGCTGCGCGCGTCGATTTTAGGCTGGTAATACAACACCAGCTGATTTTGCTCCAGCCCTTTACGCAGATTGGTGTCCAGCCACATGTATTCGGCGACGCGTTTGTTCATCTCCGGCGAGAAGACGGTATAGGTGCGTTTGCCGTGCTCCTTGGCGACGTACATGGCGGTATCGGCGCTGCGGATCAGGCTGTCGAGATCGTTGCCGTGCTCCGGGCACAGCGCGATGCCGATCGAACAGCCGGTATACACCTCAATCAGGCCGATGCGGAAAGGGGTTTTCAGCCTGTCGATAATGCGCTGCGCCAGCGTTTGCAGGCGCTCGCGATCGGTTTGCGGCGCCAGCACCAGAAATTCGTCGCCGCCGAGGCGGGCGAGCACCTGATCCGGGCTCAGGCAGCCGAGGATCGCCAGCGCGACTTCGACCAGCAGCCGATCGCCGAACATATGGCCGTAGGCGTCGTTGACCTTTTTGAAGTTGTCGAGATCGAGGTACACCAGGCCGAAGCTCTCTTCGCTGCGCGTAGCGATGGCGTGGTTGATCTTATCCTGGATGGCGTTACGGTTAGGCAGGCCGGTGATAAGATCGGTGTTGGCCAGCACCCGCAGCCGTTCCTGCGCACGGCGTTCTTCGGTGATGTCGGTGCCGGAGCAGATCAAAAACACCTCGTTCTTGCCGCTGCCGCTGTGCACGAACTTATTGCGGAACAGAAACAGTCGTTCGCCCTTGACCGTCTTTACCCAACGCTCCACCTCATAAGACGATCCGTTGCGGAAGAAGCCGGCGATGTTGCGCCGCGAGGCGGCGGCTTCTTCCGGGCTCATAAACAGCTGGAAAACGTTTTTGCCGATCACCTCGTGTTCGTGCAGCCCGGTGTACTCCTCGCTCAGCCGGTTGAAACGCTGAATGCGGCCGTGCTGATCGACGATCACGATCACCGAGTTGGCTTCGGACACCACCTGCTCGGCAAAGGAGAGGCCGTGCACCAGATCGCGCGCCACGGATGGGGTGTCGCTGAAGGCGGAAGCGGTGCCCGCCCATTCGAGGTTGTTGACGCGGCGCCCGACCAGATGCAGATGCAGCGGTTCGCCGGCCAGCGTAATGGTCAGCTCAAGGCTGGCGGTTACGCCGCTCAGACGGCGAATTTTCGCCGCGTCCATGGCGCTGAGTGCCACCGCGACGTGGGCTTTGCCCTTAACGGCGGACAGCTCCAGGGCATTGCTGTCAAACGCCAGCCGCCAGTGGGGGCTTTGGGTGCCGAAGTGGGCGTTAAGAAGCTCAGGGCCTTGGTCTGCGGGCATGATGATTCCTCAAAAGAGCACGGGCGGCCGGTCGGCGCAGCTCCGGGCAGCCTGTTGGCCCGAAAGCGATCGCCGTACGCATCTGTGCATCATATAACAGGTTTTTGCAGGCGGGACGGGTGATGGAAACTATTATATAAGCAATGATTAGTTTTGCGGTGTAAACGTCGCCCGGCGGCCGCTTGCCTTAAAGTGTAGGAGAACATCGGATCCTATGATGCTTGTACTGACTTCCCCCTGCTATCGGAAAACGGTTGAGGCAAGATTGCCGTGCTGGCGAGTAAATTATAGCGGTGAGGGGAAAGCGGAAAAATAACTCCACCGGGGGGATTTTTGCCGAGAAATTAAAATTTCCATCAAATAAACGCCATCTTCATAGTTTTCTCATAATTGGTGAATAAATCCGAGACGGGTTTTAAAAAGTTTACACACCCTCGCATTACTTGAATTTTATCAGCCTATTATTATCTCCGACGACGAATGAGCCTGTTAACGTACAGCGCTCCTGATGAAGAAAAACTTTTAAGGAAATGATTATGCGTAAATTGACGGCTTTATTTATTGCTTCCACGCTGGCTCTGGGTTCTGCTTCCGCGGCGTTCGCCGCCGATACGGTGACTGCCCCGGCGGCGGATGCGGCGCCGATGAAAATGATGCATCACAAGGGTGAAGGTAAAGGCGGCCCGTTCGCCGGGTTGAACCTGACCGAGCAGCAGCGCCAGCAGATGCGCGATATCATGAAAGAGTCGCACCAGAAGCGCGGGCCGGGCATGAAAGAAGAACGCCAGGCGCTGCACAATCTGGTCGCTTCCGACAGCTTTGACGAAGCGAAGGCGAAGGCGCAAATTGACGCGATCGGCAAAGCACAATCCGAACGCATGCTGGAACGCGCCAAAGCGGAAAATAAAATGTATAACCTGCTGACGCCTGAGCAGAAAAAACAATACAATGAGAATTATCAGAAACGCGAGCAAAAGATGATGGACCACATGAATAAAATGAAGGAGCAGATGTCCTCCGGTCAGTAATATCCGCTCGCGGTGAGTAAAAAAGGGCCAGGCTATTTGTCTGGCCCTTTTTCTATTTGGCGTTATCGCCGGCAGACTTTGTCGTGAGTGATAATCATTCTCCGCCGACAATGTGCTGGAAATGTTCGGCAACGGCCTGCGCAAAGCACGGGTCGTTAATATGATAAGGCGTTTTTATCAACCGGCGTTTGTCGGTGGCGTGCACCGTTTCTTCCAGCGCCTGCGTAAAGGCGGCCAGCGCCGCCGGATCCCAGAACGGTTGCCCGGGCGCATCCAAAGCCGATACGCCGCCTGTCGGGATAACGAAACGCACTTCGCCCGCGCAGGCGTTGATTTTTTCGCCCATCCAACGCCCCATTAACGCATTCTCCCGCGCGCTGGTACGCACCAGCGTCACTTGTGGGTTGTGATGGTGACGCAGACGGTTGGCATAGCGAGCCGGCACCGTATTCGGCGCGCCGAAGTTGATCATGTCTATCGCGCCGCAGGAGAGCACGCACGGGATGCCGGTACGCGCGATGGCACCGAAACGATCCATATTGCAGGGCAGCACACCGCCAAACAGGTAATCGGCCATTTCGGTGGTGGTCAAATCGATGGCGCCGTGCAGTTGGCGGTTATCGATCAGTTTTTCCAACGACCTGCCGCCGCTGCCAGTCGCATGAAACGTCAGACAATCCCATTGTGTTCCCAGTTCGGCCACCAACGCCTGAACGCAGGGCGTGGTGACGCCAAACGTCGTCAGGCCGATCGCGGGTTTGTTGTCGTGATAGTCGACGGCGGCGAAGTGCACTGCGCCGGCTATCTGGCGTGCCGCGTTGCCTAGCACCTGTCGCGAGATGCGGTTAAGACCGGCGAGATCGGTGACCGAATACAGCATGTTGATATCGCTGGCGCCGACATAGGCGGAAACGTCTCCTGCCGCCATGCTTGAGACCATTATTTTCGGCAGGCCAATCGGCAGCTGCTGCATGGCCGGCGTGATGATGGCGGTGCCGCCGGAGCCGCCCAGACCCAGCAAGGCGGCGATATCGCGGCGCGTCAGGATAAAACGTTCGAAAGCGGTTGCCATAGCGGCGATCGCCTGGCCGCGACTGGCGCAAAAGACCGCACCGGCGCCTGCCGGATGGTGGCGAGCAACGTCCTCTGGACCGATATCGGCCGGGGAGTCAAACGGCAAGCGACGAGTGGAAAGATCGACGGTTCGCGTGGGTAAATTCAGGGCAGCGATTAGCCGCCGTACATACTCCAACTCTTGTCCTTTCGTATCTGCTGTGGTAGCAATATAGACAAAATTTGAAGTTTCTTTCATGTGTCTTCCTGGGGTGTTTCTAATTTTTATTTAAAAATCATTTTATTATATTTTTTAGGGTGCCCTGGTGTTGGCATTTAAATTAAATTGATTAATGTATTTATATAATGAGACGGCAGTATCATTTTTGCAAGGGCAGCTCAGTGCAAAATGGGACTCCTGTCTCATTTTTGAGCTTTTCAACGTGGCCGGCGCTTTGCCGGCAGCCAGTCGACAGAGGCGCATCCTCTGTTGCGCAAGCGTGTGCAGATGTATGAGGTTTAAGTGCCGATAAATGCTTTTCCCACCCCGTTCGATCCTTCACTGACTTCCACACGGGCAAAAACCTACCGTTTGTTGCTGGCCAGCGCGATGGCGCTGTATGACGAAGGGGCGTTTCCTTCGATCACCGAGCTGGCGGCGCATGCCCAGGTATCGCGCGCGACCGCCTACCGTTATTTTCCGACCCAGAGTGCGCTGATTAGCGCCGTGGTGGCGGAAAGCCTGGGGCCTATTCTGGAATGGCGCCCGCAGGACGACGATGCCCTGAAGCGTATCCAGCAGTTGCTGACCTTCGCCTATCCTCAGATGGAACGGCACGAGGGAGCATTGCGTGCGGCACTGCAGCTCTCTTTGCAGCAGTGGGCGCACGCCACGCCGGGCGAAAAATTCGTGCGCGGCAACCGCAAGCGTCTGTTGGCGCTGGCGGTAGAACCGTTGCAGGGCAAACTGCCGCCGGATTCTCTACAGAGAGTGATTCATGCTTTCTCGCTGATTTACGGCTCGGAGGTATTCCTGGTGTTGAAAGATATCTGGGGGCTGGAACTTGAGGGCATTCAGGACGTCACGCAATGGATGGCCAAAGCCATCCTGCGTCAGGCGGAAGAGGACGCGACGAACCGCAAAAAAACATCAGCAGGATAATCCAATTTTTGCCGATGACCGAGTGAAAAACCAGCATAATTCACTGAGTGAATATTGGCAAAATTTATAATTAAAAGTGATAAAAGACGCCTGTTAAGCACTTTTCAGGCGGCCATCTCCTTCATTCGATCTTTGTTTATATTTTTATTTATCAGCGTATTAAGGTTTTTCCTCTCACTTTTTATCGCCGCTTCGCTACCGGCAAACGTCATTGCCATTTCTTATTGGCGTTGGCCTGATTCACCCCTGAAACGTTCTCTCCCCCCGCCGAACTGCCGAGTGACACATTAAGCGCACTTGAGATTGTTGTGCTTTATTTATTTGGTGTTACCAAACTGTTACACAAAAAATCTTATAAAACATTTGCAAACAACAACGGACGGTATCTGGGATGGAGAAGAAACTTAGAGGAGTCAAATCCGCTCGGGCGGCCTTCGGCTGGCCTGAAATCGGAGTTCATCGCGCACAATGGAGCGCGATGCTGATCTGCCTGACGGCGATCGGCGGGGCGCAGGCCTCCAGCTATATAGAGAACGGCAAAGCGGGCGATCCGGCCAGTTGGCGCAGCAGTGAGTTCAACGCGGAATGGGGGCTGGGAGCGATCCACGCCGACCAGGCCTACGCCGCCGGTTATACCGGAAAAGGCATCAAACTCGGTATTTTCGATCAGCCAGTCTACGCCAAGCACCCCGAATTTTCCGGCCCAGATAAGGTGATCAATCTGGTTACCCATGGCACTCGCGAATACACCGATCCCTATATTCCAGTGAAAAAAGGCGATGACTTCCGCTATGACGGTACGCCAAGCACCGACTCCAGCGGCAAATTAGGCTCGCACGGCACCCACGTGGGCGGCATCGCCGCCGGCAGCCGCGACGGTGGCGCCATGCATGGGGTGGCATTCAACGCGCAGATCATCAGCGCAGAAAACGGCGACCCCGGCCCGGAGGACGGCATTGTGCTCGGTAACGACGGCGCGGTTTACCAGGCCGGCTGGGAGGCGCTGGTGGCCAGCGGCGCGCGCATCATCAATAACAGTTGGGGCATCGGCATCACCGAGAAATTCGATGAAGGCGGGTATGACCCGGCTTATCCGCACTTCACGGTGAACGATGCGCAAAAGCAGTTCGATCAGATCAAAACGATCCTGGGCACCAACCCCGGCGGCGCCTATCAGGGCGCGATCGACGCGGCGCGCAGCGGCGTGGTCACCATCTTCGCCGCCGGCAACGACGGTAACCTCAACAACCCGGATGCCATGGCCGGCCTGGCCTATTTCGTGCCGGACATCGCGCCGAACTGGCTGTCGGTCGCCAGCCTGCAGGATCCCACCAATAGCGGTGATTACAGCATCAGCACCTTCTCTTCCCGTTGCGGCTATACCGCCAGTTTGTGCGTCTCGGCACCGGGTACCCGGGTGTACAGCTCGGTGATCGCGGGCACCGGTGTGGACGACCTGACGACCGGCTATGCCAATAAAAGCGGCACCTCGATGGCGGCGCCGCACGTGGCCGGCAGCGTTGCGGTGCTGATGGAGCGTTTCCCGTATCTGAATGGCGCGCAGGTGGCGGAAGTGCTGAAAACCACCGCCACCGACATGGGCGCGCCGGGCATCGACGCGCTCTACGGCTGGGGGATGATCAACCTGGGCAAAGCCATCAACGGTCCGGGCATGTTGGTGACCTCCGAGGATATTCCCGAAGAATTCCGTATTCCGGATCCGGCGGGCGTGGCCTACGGCCCGACCCAGTTCGTGGTGGATCTGCCGGGCGTCGGCGCGGTGCTGGATAAGGGCAAACCGACCGAGCGCGTCTGCAGCGATGTGCTGTGCGGGCTGGACGTCTGGAGCAACGATATCTCCGGTCACGGCGGCCTGACCAAGCAGGGCATCGGCACCCTGGTGCTGACCGGTAACAACACCTATGCCGGCCCGACGCTGGTCAATCAGGGTCGGCTGGCTGTCAACGGTTCGGTCACCTCGGCCGTCAGCGTGCAGAACGGCGGCATCGTCGGCGGCAGCGGCACGGTCGGTTCGCTGACCGCCCGTCATGGCGGCACCGTGGCGCCGGGCAACTCGATCGGCACCCTGAACGTGGCGGGTAACGTCAGCTTCGAAACGGGCTCGCGCTACGCGGTGGAAGTGGGGCCGAACGGCCAGAGCGATCGGATCCAGAGCAGCGGAGCGGCGACGATCGGCGGCGGTGAGGTGGCGGTGACGCTGGAGAACAGCGCCAACCTGCTGACGCAAAGCGAGGTGCGCAGCCTGCTGGGCCAGCAGTACACCATCCTGAGCGCGCAGCAGGGGGTGAGCGGGCAGTTTGACGCGGTGGCGCCGAACTACCTGTTCCTCGGCACCGGGCTGAGCTACCAGCCGACCGGGGTGACGCTGAGCGTCGGGCGCAACGGCACGAGCTTCGCCAGCGTGGCGCAGACCTCGAACGAGCGGGCGGTGGCGGTGGCGGCGGATGCGCTGGCGGCGGGCAACCCGGTGTACGAGAGCCTGCTCACCAGCGGCACGGCGGGCGAAGCGCGGCAGGCGTTCCGTCAGCTGTCGGGGCAAATCCATGCGGATATCGCCTCGGCGCTGGTGAACGACAGCCGCTACCTGCGTGAGGCGCTGAACGGGCGTCTGCGTCAGGCGGAAGGGCTGGCGAGCTCGTCGGCCATCAAGGCGGACGAGGACGGCGCCTGGGCGCAGCTGCTGGGGGCATGGGACCACGCGTCGGGCGACGCCAACGCCACCGGCTATCAGGCCTCGACCTACGGGGTGCTGGTGGGGCTGGACTCGGCGGTTGCGGGCGACGGGCGACTGGGGGTGGCGACCGGCTACACCCGCACCTCGCTGCACGGCGGTTACGGGTCGAAGGCGGACAGCGACAACTACCACCTGGCGGCGTACGGCGACAAGCAGTTCGGGGCGCTGGCGCTGCGCGGCGGGGCGGGCTACACCTGGCACCGCATCGACACCAAGCGGTCGGTGAACTACGGGATGCAGTCGGACCGTGACACGGCGAAGTACAGCGCGCGCACCGAACAGCTGTTCGCGGAAGCGGGCTACGGCGTGCAGGGTGAATGGCTGAACCTGGAGCCGTTCGTCAACCTGGCGTACGTGAACTTCGAAAACAACGGCATCGCGGAAAGCGGCGGCGCGGCGGCACTGCGCGGCGACAAGCAGCATACCGACGCGACGGTGTCGACGCTGGGGCTGCGTGCAGACACCGAATGGCAGGTGAGCCCGGGCACGACGGTGGCGCTGCGCAGCGAGCTGGGGTGGCAGCACCAGTACGGCGGTCTGGACCGTGGCACCGGGCTGCGGTTCAACGGCGGCAATGCGCCGTTCGTGGTGGACAGCGTGCCGGTGTCGCGTGACGGCATGGTGTTGAAGGCAGGGGCGGAAGTGGCGGTGAACGAGAACGCCACGCTGTCGCTGGGCTACGGCGGACTGCTGTCGCAAAACCATCAGGACAACAGCGTCAACGCCGGCTTCACCTGGCGCTTCTGACCTTCAACGGTCATCACAATGACAACGGAGCCGGCATGCCGGCTCCGTTTTTATTTGCGGCTGCGGGGTGAGTCCGTATGATGGCGCGGCGCCAGGGCAATAAAAAACCGGGACCCTGACGGATCCCGGCTCAAAAGTGGGTAAAACAGATTAGCGCTAAAGGCTCAAGCCCCGTTTTGCTTGTGCAGTCCGAGCGATGTGATCATCGTCTCAGTAGCGGCAACGGAACAAATTTTCCCTGGTGTTACTATGGTTATTATTAAAAAACGTGCTGGTGTTATTTTTTATAGTGTATTGCTGTATGTCTCTTTTGATACCATGTTTGACGATGCAACATGGTATGTCAAGCAACGTTTTTAACGCATAATTGCATCAGATGCTAGTTTTAGATGTGGCTTTTTCAGCGGAAATAATCAAAACGACTGATAAATCAGTAAAAAAAATCGAAGGAACAAATGGATAACAATCACCAAAAATTCGATTCACAGTCGATTGCCAATCGGGTCAGGGAGCTGTTTTTACATTACGGGATTGGAAAACGTCAGCATGCCCGCGAGCTCAGCCGCATCTTGGATCTGAGTTTTTCACATGCGCACCGCAAACTGAAAGGGCAAAGCCCCTGGACGCTGGAACAGATCAACAGCGTCGCGGCCGCGCTCGGAGAAACGCCGGCGGCGATCGCCGATTTGAGCGCCGAACACGAGACTCCCGAGCCAAACATGGCGCGCGATGCCATCTTTGTCGTGGCGGGGGTGGCGATACCTTGCGTCGGGCACATCGGCGACGAGCTTCCTGCCGGGCGGCCGGCGGAATTTGTGGCGCTGCGCGTGGAAGGGCAGTGGCATATCTATCGCACCGATGAGGCGCCGGCAGGCCCGCGTTACGGCGTCGATCTGATCGAAATCCGGCCCGGCTTCGGCGACGACGAGCGGCTGAGCATCGCGGTATTGGACGATTCGCATCAGGCGGCCGATGAACTGGCCAAGTATCTGGGTGGCTGCGGGTTCAACGCGGTGGCGTTTTACGACGTCGACAGTTTCTGTCAGGCGTTGCAGCAAAGCCTGTTCGACGGTTACGTGGTGGACTGGTTGATCGGTGAGGAAACGGCGGATCGCTGTATCGCTACCATCCGCGCCTCCGACAATCCGGACGCGCCGGTACTGGTGCTGACCGGTGAACTGGGCACCGACCGACGCGAATCGGAAATCGCTCAGGCGATGCGCGAGTACGACGTGCTCGGCCCTTATGAAAAACCGGTGCGGCTCCATGTGATCGAAGCCGCACTGCAACGCTGTTTTAATCTTTAGCGGGGAACACCTCGGCCAGCGCGCTCGACAGCGCATCCAGTCGAACCGGCTTCATCAGGTAGTTATCGAACAGGGCGCGCTGATCCGCCGTTAACTGCTCCGGCGTGTAGGCGCTGATGCCGATGATCGGCACATGGCGGTTGGGGCCGCGACGGTTGCGCAACTGCCTGGCCAGAGCAGCGCCGTCGATGCCCGGCATCTGCAAATCCAGCAACAGCGCATCGTAAGGACGTCTGAGCAGCTTCTGCAGCGCGCGTTCCGGCGAGTCGCACAGTTCGTGCTGGTAACCCAGCTTGTCCAGCAGCGCCGCAAAGGCGTCACCCACCGACTTGTTGTCATCCACCACCAGAACCTGCTGCGGCTTATGCTGCAGAGAGGCATTGGCGGCGGCGGGCTCGTCGGCACGTTCGTCTTCACTGATCTGCACCGGAATGCTGACGATAAAGGTGCTGCCCTTCTTGATTTCGCTGTACACCGTGATGGTGCCGTTGAGCAACGTCACCAGGCCGTGCACGATCGCCAACCCCATCCCCACGCCGGCGTACTGCTTGGTATGCGACTGATCCAACTGGGTAAAGGGCTTGAAGATCTGATCGAGCTGGTCTTTTTCGATACCGATGCCGGTGTCAGTCACTTCGATAATCAACGAACTGCCGCCCGGTTGGCGGCGCAGGCAGCTGTGCAGCGTAATGCTGCCGCTTTCGGTGTACTTGTAGGCGTTGGTCAGCAGGTTGACGATAATCTGCCGGATGCGCAGCGGATCGGAGTGCACCAGCAGGTGGCTGCATTCCACTTCACAGCTGAGTTTGACCTGTTCTTTGCGGGTCAGGGTGGCGATTTCGTTGGCGGTCTCCGCGATCAGCTTCTGCGCGTCGAACGGTACGATGCGCAATTCCATCATGCCGCTGTCGAGGTGCGCGTAGTCGGTCAGATCTTTCATCTGGCTTTCGATTTGCTGCGCGGCGGTCTCCAGCCGCTGGAAGGTGTCCGCATGCTCTGCCGACACCCGGGTATTCACCAGCACGTCGATGGCCGACATCACGCTCTGCAATGAGGTGCGCAGCTCGTGGCCAATAGCGCCGAGGAAGGCGTTTTTGGTGCGCGTCGCTTTCTCCGCCTCAATCGCCTTGGCCTGTTGGCGAATGGTCAGCCGCTGCTGGCGGAACACGATCAGGGTGATGGCGATCAGCGCGATCACCGAGAACATGACGATCACCAGCCCATAGAAAATAATGTGCCGCTTCTCGATGTAGTCCTCATAGGCGGCGGTGCGCTGCTTCACCTCGGCATGGTCGGTCAGGTTGGCCATTTCGATGGAGTAAGGCTTGATGGCCTTCATGGCCGCGAAAACCTGGTCGAAGTCGATTTTCGGGCTGTCCAGCAGCTTATCGATGCGATCCATCTGCAGGCGCATCTGTTTGACCACTTCCGGATAACCCGGCTCGGCGTACAGCGGCTGGGTCGATTCGGAGACGGTTTCCAGCACGTAAAAACGCGAATAGAGGATTTCGAAGCGCAGCCGCAGGTTGTCGTTGTCCACCTGCGGCGCGTGACTTTGCTGTTCGACCAGCGTGTCGAACTCCGCCAGCTTGATGGAGAACTTGGCGATCGACCAGGAGTAGTTCTCCTGCGTGCCGGCGATGGCATACAGCCCTTTCTTCGACAGGGTGGCGCTGTAGTAATAGAGTGTGACGGTCGAAGCCACTAAAAACAGCGCGGCAAAGATGGCCGGGATCGCCAGCCTGCTGCCGTTCTTAAAGGTCGTCAGCTTCATTTGATCACGATCCTGTCGACTTGCCAGATAAAGCGTGAATTGTACAACGGCGAGTTCAGCTCAGGCCCGGCGGCGTCACGCGGGTACACCAGGAACAGCGGGCCGAAGTTTCTGAGCTTCAGCATTTCCCCGTCCATCTTGTAGGCCAGGATCATGTTGTATTTCGTGACGTCGGACAGCGGCACGTCGATGTAATAATCGTTCAGCGCGTAGAAGGTCAGCGTCTCGCCCTTGGCGCCGACGCGCTCCAGGATATCGGCCACCGAAATCCCTTCAAATTTTCTCTGCGGCGTCCAGGACGTGGAGGTGGTGATGCTGCGCACCGGCATCGCCAACAGTTGTTTATCGGTGAACAGATAGCTTTTGTTGACCGGGTCGGTCACGTTGTCGATCTTGCCCGCCACTTCCAGGGTAAAGCTGAGGGCGCTGCTCTGGGCGATAATCAGGGCCACGCAGGCTATCGCAAGGTTTTTGCATAGTTTGAACAGCATCGGTGTTCTCCAGAGGCGCGGGGAGGTTGTATCAGTCCCGCTAATTTATCAGGCAGAATAATGGCAGAAAAAGCAGGCGGGTGCGAAGGGAATAGTAAACCGCACAAAAAGAACAGGTCTGGGTCGGTCGGCCCGTGCGCGTAACCTTTCCCTTCCGTTTGTCAGCCGTTCCGATGTGCTTTCAACAGCTGGGCCAGCTGCGTCAGGCCTGCCGTTAGCTCGTCCAGTGAGGGGGAACCCAGGCACAGGCGAATGCCCGATTCACTTTCGCCGTCATTGACCATGACCGCGGCCGGCGGCGTGACTTTAACGCCCGCCAACGCGGCGGCGGCGGCCACAGACTCGGCGGTTTCGTGCGGCATCGGCAGCCAGACATGGTAAGCGTCGGGATGCGATACGCATTCGTCGGCATCGAATATCGAGGTAGCCAGATGCACTCTTCGCTGAGCCTCATGGCGCAACGCTTGCGGTATCGCCTCGATCGCGCCGCTGGACAACCACTCCCCCACCACGGCGCAAGACAGTGGCGAAGGTGCGAAGGGAATATCTTGCAAGGCTTCTTCCGCCGCGGTTTGCATGTCGGGCGGTAGAGTCAGCATACCGATCCGCAACCCCGGGCCGAGCGTTTTCGACAGGCCATTGACATGGAACACCCGCTCGGGTGCCAACGTCGCGAGCGCAGGCACTGCTGAATGCCCTAGGGCATACACGCCATCCTCGATGATCCAGACATTCGCCTGCCGGCATATCTCGACGATAGCCCGCCTGCGCTCGGCGCTCATGGTGGCGGTCGTCGGGTTATGCAGCGTCGGTGTCAGATAGACCGCAATATGGCCGGAGGAGACACGCTCGAGCGCGCTCGCCAGCGCCTGCGGCACCATGCCTTGCGCATCGATCTCCACGCCGATCAGGCGATGGCCTTTACGTCGGGCCAGCGCGATCGCGCCGGGGTAGGTCAGCCTCTCGGTCAGTATCGTCCCGCGTGGCCCGCAGGCCAGGTCAAATGCCAACGAAATCGCCTGACGGGCATTGCTGGTCAGCGCCAGGTGCGACGGTTCGATCGTGACGCCGGCGTTTTCCAGCCAGCGGGCCAACAGACGCCGATGTTCCAAGTGCCCGGTCGGAGGGGAATAGAGGTTCAGATGATCTGCATCCATTTTCCGTGCGATGCCGGCCAGCGTGCGTGCCAGCAAACGGTCAGTCAGCATCGCCGGCGGCGCATTGGACGAGAGATCGATTTCACGTTCTTCACGGGCGCGGCGGATCGCCACGAACATCCCGCGCCCCTTCACGCTGCGGACCAGCCCGCGTCGTTCCAGGATGGCGTAGGCTTTGGTCACCGTGCCCAGACCGATCGCCAATTGCCAGGCGAGGGGGCGGTGTGCCGGCAAACGATCGCCTCCTTGCAGCTTGCCCTCGATAATGTCGTCAGCCAACGCCAGCACCAGCCGTTCGACGGTAGTGGCTTCCACGTTGGCCAGGCGGGGTTGCCAGGGGGATTGAAGCCGCATGGTCGCTCTCCGGAGAAAGAATATAGTGTCACGTGACACTATTTAAATAGGCGAAAAGTGTAACACATACTATGTTGGTGAGGAGCCCCGGCGTTTTCAACAACGGCTCGGCCGTAAGGCGGGTCAGCGGAGTTTTTCCATGATGGTCAGTCAGCTTGCATTGGTTTACGGCGCCTATCTCCTCGCTACCGCCAGCCCCGGCCCCAGCAACATGGCGATCATGGGCGTGGCGATGCGTGACGGCCGCAGGCCCGCATTGGTGCTGGCCGCCGGCGTGATGACCGGATCGCTGTGCTGGGCGATGTTGGCCGCGACCGGCCTTTCCGCCGTGTTGGCCACGTATGCGCAGGCGCTGTGGACCATCAAAATCGTTGGCGGCGTGTATATGCTGTATCTGGCGCTGCGCGCTGGAAAGTCCGCGTTACGGACGTCCGCCGCGGCGCCGGGCATGGCCGCAGGGCGCGATGCGAGGCCTTATCGGGCGCTTTATCGGCAGGGCGTGCTGATGCACCTCGGCAATCCCAAGGCCATCATGTCCTGGATGGCGATCATGTCGCTGGGATTGCGGCAAGGCGCGCCTGAGCAGGTTTTACCGGCAATTATTGGCGGTTGCGCGCTGCTCGGCGTGACGATTTTCGGGGGGTATGCCCTGCTGTTCTCAACGGCGCCGATGATCGCGTTTTACACCCGGGTGAGGCGCTGGATTGAAGGAACGCTTGCGCTGCTGTTCGCTTTGGCGGGCCTGGAGCTGTTGATATCGCGGGGGTAATGAACGCCCGGCGTTAACCTGAGGAGAGAAGCGATGGTTTTTGGCATGCAGATGGTGGATGTCTTTGGCGCCGGGCCGCTCGCCGGCAATCCGTTGGCGGTGATCACGGGCGCCGGAGCGTTGTCGACGGAAGACATGCAGTGTTTGACGCGTTGGTTCAACCTGTCGGAGACGGCCTTTTTGCTGCCGCCGACGCACCCCCAGGCGGATTACCGGGTGCGGATATTCACCCTGGATCGTGAAATGCCATTTGCCGGACACCCGACGCTGGGCAGTTGTCATGCCTGGCTCACTGCGGAGGGGATGCCGCGCAATAGGGCGGAGATCATCCAGGAATGCGGGGCGGGCTTGGTGAGCATTCGCCGCGAGGCAGGACGGCTGTGTTTTGCCGCGCCGCCGTTGATTCGCTCCGGGGCGCCCTCAGAAGAGACGTTGGCCGACGCGCTGCAGTTTTTAGGTATCGCGCCTGAGGAGGCGCTCGATGCCGCCTGGATCGATAACGGTCCGGGGTGGCTGGGGATCCGGCTGGCCAGCGCTGAGCGGGTACTTTCCCTGACGCCGGCGAGAAGCTGGCCGCGCAGAGTGGACATTGGCGTCGTCGGCCCACATGCCGATGGTGACGCAGCCTTCGAAGTTCGCGCCTTTTTGAGCGATCATCTTGGCGCTATCGTCGAAGATCCGGTCACCGGCAGCCTCAATGCCTCGCTGGCCCAGTGGTTGTTCGCAAGCGGCGTGGTCAGCGGTGGCTATATCGCCGCCCAGGGCCGCTGCCGTGGGCGCAACGGGCGCGTGCATATCACCCGCGACGAGAGCGGCCGGATTTGGGTGGGCGGCAATACGCGCACTCAGGTCGAAGGGCGGCTGCAAGGGATTGGCACGGCGTAGAAAGCGTCGCCGCACTGTGTGCGGCTGAACGGAATATCGATTTTCATCCGATGATAAGGAGTGAACAGTATGTCTGCGATGCCACCAAACGATACCCCTGTCGAAGCTGATATTACGCAGCCGACGACGGTCACCGAAACGTTGAAAATGCTGGTACGTTACAAAGCGTGGGCGAATGCGCTGACCTTTGACACCGTGATGTCCTTGCCGGCCGGTGAAGCCTTACGGCAGCGGCCGACCCGTTTTGGCAATATGGTGCATACCTTAAATCATGTGTACGTGGTGGACGATATCTTCAAACACCATCTGCAAGGCCGCAAGCACGGCTACACGGCGCGCAACACCGAGCAAACGCCTGCGCTTGACGACTTGCGGTGTGCGGTGGAGGAAATGGACCGCTGGTATATCGAACAGGTGGACAACTGGTCACCCGAGGCGCTGGCGCAGGTGGTACATTTCGAGTTCGTCGGCGGGGGGGAAGGCCGGATGACGCGCCAGGAAATCGTGCTGCATGTCGTCAACCACGCTACCTATCATCGCGGTTTTGTCGGCGATATGCTCTATCAAGTACCCTTCGCCTCGCCGGCGAACGATTTGCCGGTGTTTCTTCGCGATCATTACCGCCAGGCGCGGTGAGGCGAGCGAGAGAAATAAAAAAGCCAGACGCTTTCGCGCCTGGCCTGTTACGCGCCGAAACTCGGCGAGGTTGCGCCTCAGCGCATGGTGACGAACTCTTCCGCCGCGGTCGGGTGGATCGCCACGGTGTTGTCGAAGTCCTTCTTGGTGGCGCCCATCTTCACTGCCACCGCGAAGCCCTGCAGGATTTCATCCATGCCGAAGCCGATGCCGTGCAGGCCGACGATCTTCTCTTCTTTACCCGCGCACACCAGCTTCATGCGGCACGGCTGGCGGTGCTGCGTCACGGCGCTGTACATGGCGGTGAAGGAGGATTTGTACACCTTCACGTTGTCCGCGCCGAATTTCTCGATGGCTTCCGGCTCGGTCAGGCCGACGGTGCCGATCGGCGGGTGGCTGAATACCACGGTGGCGATGTTGCTGTAATCCAGGTGCTCGTCCGGCTTGTTGTTGAACAGGCGCTCGGACAGGCGGCGGCCGGCGGCCACGGCGACCGGGGTCAGCTCTACCGCGCCGGTGTTGTCGCCCACCGCGTAGATGCCTTTGACGTTGGTGTTCTGGAACTTATCGACGTCAATGTAGCCTTGCTCGTTGGTTTTCACTCCGGTGACGCCGAGGTTCAGGTTGTCGGTCGCCGGTTCGCGGCCGATGGCCCAAATCAGGCAGTCGACGGTGAATGCTTTGCCGTTTTCCAGCTGCAGCGTCAGGCTGCCGTCGGCGTTCTTGACGATCGCTTTCGGCACCGATTCGGTGTGCAGGCTCGGCCCCTCGGTGTTCATTACTTCCACCAGGGTTTCGACGATCATCGGATCGAAGCTGCGCAGCGGCGCGTGCTTGCGCACGAACAGGTGCGTTTCCGCGCCGAGCGCGTTCAGCACGCCGGCGATCTCCACGGCGATATAGCCGGCGCCGACTACGGCGACGCGTTTCGGCATGGCGTCCAGCTCAAAGAAGCCGTCGGAGTCGATGCCGTATTCCGCACCCGGAATAGCCGGATGGCTCGGGCGGCCGCCGGTGGCGATCAGGATGTGGTCGGCGGTGATGGTCTCGCCGTTCACCTCCACGGTGTGCGCATCCACGAAGCGCGCGAAGCCTTTGATCACGTCGACCTTGTTCTTGCCCAGCACGTTATCGTAGGAGTTGTGGATGCGGTCGATATAGGCGGTGCGGTTGGCGACCAGCTTCTTCCAGTCGAAGGCGTTGACGGTGGTGTCGAAGCCGTAGTCCGGGCCGTACTGATGGATGGCCTCGGCGATCTGCGCCGCGTGCCACATGACTTTTTTCGGTACACAACCCACGTTTACACAGGTGCCGCCCAGCTCTTTGGCTTCAATCAGCGCACACTTTTGGCCATACATGGCTGCCCGGTTGATCGATGCGATACCGCCGCTGCCGCCGCCAATTGCTAGATAATCGTAATGTTTCGTCATCTGGGATTTCCATGAGTTGTGAATTTGAAGAGGGTAAGAGTTTAACGCCTGACCGGGGTTTGTCGCAAAGATTGCGTCGATGGCTGCGATAGGTGGACGCAGGGCGCGGCAAACCGCGCCCTGATGGGGATTATTCCGGTACCACCCAGTTCACCAGATGGTGACCGATGCCCGACGGCACCAGCACCTTGTGCAGCCACGGCAGCACGTTTTTCATCTGCTGTTCCAGCTTCCACGGCGGGTTGATGACGATCATGCCGGAGGCGGTCATACCGCGCTGATCGCTGTCGGGTTTCACCGCCAGCTCGATCTGCAGGATGCGGCGAATGCCGGTGGCTTCCAGATCGCGCAGCATGCGTTTGATCTGCTGGCGCATCACCACCGGGTACCACAGCGCATAGGTGCCGGTGGCGAAACGCTTGTAGCCTTCCTGAATGCCTTTGACCACGTCCTGGTAATCGGTCTTCATTTCATACGGCGGGTCCATCAGGATCAGGCCGCGGCGCGACAGGGGCGGCAGCTGGGATTTCAGCTGCTGATAGCCGTCGGCGCGCTGCACTTTGGCGCGCTCGTCTTTCTGGAACTCGCTGCGCAGCAGCGGGTAGTCGCTCGGGTGCAGCTCGGTCAGGTGAATTTTGTCCTGCGGGCGCAGCAGCTGGCGGGCGATCAGCGGCGAACCGGGATAGTAGCGCAGCGTGCCGGAACGGTTGAAGTTGTGCACCACGCTCATGTAGGCCGCCAGCTCTTCCGGCAGATCGTCGCGTTGCCACAGCAAGCCGATGCCTTCCAGGTATTCGCCGGTGCGCTCGGCGTGTTCGCCGCTGAGCTGATAACGGCCCGCGCCCGAGTGGGTATCCAGGTACAGGAACGGCTTCTCTTTTTCCTTCAGCGACTCGATGATCAGGCTCTGAACGGTGTGTTTGAGCACGTCGGCGTGGTTGCCGGCGTGGAAACTGTGGCGATAACTTAACATGACGGGTGGCGGTTCCTTGTGCTCCGCAGACGGAGCATTCAATGCAATAAGGCTTATAATCTGCACAGTATAAACTGTCTGGCCGGGAAAAACCGGACTCCGTTGCCGCAGACGTTAACAGAAAGGGACAGGACGATGAGCAAACAGGCGATTTTGGCGAATTACCCCGACGCGGCGCGCTGGGCGTTCGGCGACGGCCCGGCGTTAGCCGACGAACTGCTGGGATTGGTGCTGAGCGGGGATAAAACCGCCACCTGCAGTTCCTATGCGAGCTATCGTCGGGAACAAACCCCGCGGATCGGCGATTACAGCATCGTTCTCGATGGCCGCGGCGAACCGGCCTGCGTGATCAGAACCCTGGCGCTGCGCCTGGTGCGCTACGACCAAGTGACCGCCGAGATGGCGGCCAAAGAGGGCGAAGGCGACAAAAGCCTGGCGTTTTGGCGCGAGGGGCATCAGGCATTCTTTACCCGCGAGGGGAGCTTTGCGCCGGACATGTGGCTGGTGTTCGAAGAATTCGAACGGGTTGAAACGCTGTGAATCACAAGGAGAAAGGATGAGCTGCATTTTTTGCGACATCGTGGCGGGCAAGGCGCCGTGCCATAAAATCTGGGAAGACGACGACCATCTGGCGTTCCTGTCCATCTTTCCCAACACCGACGGCTTCAGCGTGGTGATCCCCAAGGCGCACCACCCGAGCTACGCCTTTGACCTGCCGGACGAGGTGCTGAGCGCGTTGATGCTGGCGACCAAGCGGGTGGCAAAGCAGCTGGATCGCGCGTTCGACGACGTCGGCCGCTGCGGCATGGTGTTCGAGGGCTACGGCGTTGACCATGTGCACGCCAAACTGATCCCGCTGCACGGCACCGCGTCGCTGGAACAGTGGCGGCCGATCGAATCGACCTCGCCGAAGTTTTTCGCGCGTTACGAAGGCTATATCTCCTCCCACGACGCGGCGCGCGCCGACGACGAACAGCTGGCGGCGCTGGCCGCCCGCATTCGCCAATGCGCCGTTTAAGGCACGAACGATCAACGCCGGGCATTGATTTTCCTGTTGCCTGGCTCCATGTTAGAGATTCATACGCATTTTAAGGCTCGCCCCCGTGGCGGGCCCCAACGCTAATCAGGACTGCCCTATGACAAATCCGTTGCTGACCCCGTTTTCCCTGCCGCCGTTCTCGGCGATCCGCCCTGAAGATATCGTGCCTGCGGTGCAATCCGCGCTGGCGGACTGCCGCGCCGCGGTAGAGCGCGTGGTCGCGCAGCCGGGGCCGTTCACCTGGGACAATCTGTGTCAGCCGTTGGCGGAGTCGGACGATCGCCTGTCGCGCATCTGGTCGCCGATCGGGCACCTGAACTCGGTGAAAAACAGCCCGGAGCTGCGTGCCGCCTATGAGCAGGCGCTGCCCTTGCTGTCCGAGTACGGCACCTGGGTTGGCCAGCACGAAGGGCTGTACCAGGCCTACCGCAGCCTCAAAGAGGGCGCGGCGTTCGAGACGCTGAGCGTGCCGCAGCGCAAGGCGGTGGACAACGCGCTGCGCGACTTCGAGCTGTCGGGCATCGGCCTGTCGGCGGACAAACAGCAGCGCTACGGCGAGATCGTCGCACGCCTGTCCGAGCTGGGCTCCACCTACAGCAACAACGTGCTCGACGCCACCATGGGCTGGAGCAAACTGATTACCGACGAAGCCGAGCTGAGCGGCCTGCCGGAGAGCGCCCTGGCGCAGGCCCAGGCGATGGCGCAGGCCAAAGAGCAGGACGGCTGGCTGCTGACGCTGGACATGCCGAGCTACCTGCCGGTGCTGACCTACGCCGACAACCGCGCGCTGCGTGAAGAGATGTACCGCGCCTTCGCCACCCGCGCCTCCGATCAGGGGCCGAACGCCGGCAAATGGGACAACAGCGAAGTGATGGCGGAAACGCTGGCGCTGCGCCATGAGCTGGCTCAGCTGCTGGGCTTTGACACCTACGCCGACAAGTCGCTGGCGACCAAGATGGCGGAAAGCCCGGAGCAGGTGATCGGCTTCCTGAGCGATCTGGCCAAGCGCGCCCGCCCGCAGGCCGAGCAGGAGCTGGCACAGCTGCGCGCCTTCGCCAAACAGCACTATGGCGTGGACGAGCTCGACGCCTGGGACATCACCTACTACGGCGAAAAACAGAAGCAGCACCTGTTCTCCATCAGCGACGAGCAGCTGCGCCCGTACTTCCCGGAACAGCGTGTGGTGGAAGGGCTGTTCGAAGTGGTGAAACGCATCTACGGCATCACCGCCAAAGAGCGTAAAGACGTGGAGACCTGGCATCCGGACGTGCGCTTCTTCGATCTGTTCGACGCCGACGGCGAGCTGCGCGGCAGTTTCTACCTCGATCTGTACGCCCGCGAAAACAAACGCGGCGGCGCCTGGATGGACGACTGCGTCGGCAGCCTGCGCAAGGCTGACGGCACGCTGCAAAAACCGGTCGCTTACCTGACCTGCAACTTCAACCGTCCGCTGGGCGACCAGCCGGCGCTGTTCACCCATAACGAAGTGACCACGCTGTTCCACGAGTTCGGCCACGGTCTGCACCATATGCTGACGCAGATCGATACCGCCGGCGTCTCAGGCATCAACGGGGTGCCGTGGGATGCGGTCGAACTGCCGAGCCAGTTTATGGAAAACTGGTGCTGGGAGCCGGAAGCGCTGGCGTTTATCTCGGGCCATTACCAGAGCGGCGAGCCGCTGCCGAAGGCCATGCTCGACAAGCTGCTGGCGGCCAAGAATTACCAGGCGGCGCTGTTCATCCTGCGCCAGCTCGAGTTCGGCCTGTTCGATTTCCGCATGCATTTCGAATACAGCCCGGAAAAAGGCGCGCAGATCCTGCCGACGCTGGCGGAAGTGAAGAAAATGGTGGCGGTGGTGCCTTCGCCGAGCTGGGGCCGCTTCCCGCACGCCTTCAGCCACATCTTCGCCGGCGGCTACGCGGCGGGTTACTACAGCTACCTGTGGGCGGAAGTACTGTCGGCCGACGCCTACTCGCGCTTCGAAGAAGAGGGGATTTTCAACGCCGAGACCGGCAAATCCTTCCTCGACAACATCCTGTCGCGCGGCGGGTCGGAAGAGCCGATGACGCTGTTCAAACGCTTCCGTGGCCGCGAGCCGCAGCTGGATGCTATGCTGCGCCATTACGGCATTAAAGGATAACCCGACACGTGAGCGTGTGTTTATTGTGTGAAGCAGGCGCCGATCCCGGCGCCTTGTCTGTTTTGGCGCAGCGCTGGCAGCTGGTGTCCGATGACGATGCGCCGATGGCGCTGGTACTGACGCCGGAACGGCTGGAGCTGCGTAAGCGCGACGAGCCGAAGCTCGGCGGGATCTATGTCGACTTCGTCACCGGCACCATGGCGCACCGGCGCCGTTTCGGCGGCGGCCGCGGCGAGGTGGTGGCCAAGGCGGTCGGCATCAAGGGCAGCTACCTGCCGGACGTGGTGGACGCTACTGCCGGGCTGGGGCGCGACGCCTTCGTGCTGGCGGCGCTGGGCTGCCGGGTGCGGATGCTGGAGCGCAATCCGGTGGTGGCGGCGTTGCTGGACGACGGACTGCAGCGCGGCTATCAGGATGCGGAAATCGGCCCGTGGCTGCGCGAGCGCCTGACGCTGTTGCACGCCTCCAGCCTGACGGCGCTGGCGGATCTCAGCCCGCGCCCCGAGGTGGTGTATCTCGATCCGATGTTCCCGCACAAGCAAAAAAGCGCGCTGGTGAAGAAAGAGATGCGGGTGTTTCAATCGCTGGTGGGCAGCGACGATGACGCCGACGGCCTGCTGGAGCCGGCGCGCCGCCTGGCGACCAAGCGCGTGGTGGTGAAACGCCCGGACTACGCGCCGCCGCTGGCCGACGTGCCGGCGCACGCCGCCACGCTGACCAAAAGCCACCGTTTCGATATCTACATGCCGCTGTAATGTCAGCCGGGCCCGCCGTGTCGGGCCCTCAGTTTTCCTCCCGCAAACTTTTCCCCACGCCGCCGCCCGGATGCACCGCCAGCAGGGTCTCCTTGTCGTAACCGCTGCGCGCCATCAGGCAGGCGCAGGCGGCGTCGAAGATCGCCAGCACCAGCACAATTGAGGTGGTGGCCAGCATGTTCAGCGGATCTATCTCCTTTTGCACCCCGGTGGCGATCGTTAGCTGCGCCGCCTGCGCGATGGCGGAGTGCGGGTTTTCCGTCACCGCGATCAGCGTCACCCCCTTGGCCTGCAGCGTCGGCAGCAGGCGGGTCAGCTCGTCGGAATTGCCGCCGCGCGAGATCAGGATCAGCAGATCGTCGGCGCGCAGAAAACCCAGATCGCCGTGCGCCGCGCCGGTGGCGTCGAGGTAGACCGCCGGCCGTTCCACGCAGGCCAGCATGTGGGCTATCTTGCGCGCCGCAATCCCCGAGGTGCCGACGCCGGTGACGGCGATTTTACCGCGGCAGTCGGTCAGCAGCGCCAGCAGCCGTTGCCAGGTGCGCGCGTCGAGGCGCTCGCCCAGCTGCGCCAGCTCCTGGCTGTAGGTTTGCCAACCCTGCACGGCCTGCCGCCATTCCTGCTGCATCACGCCTCCTCCTGCATCAGCTGGCGGTATTTCATGTGGTCGTTGTACAGCTCATGGAACACCCGGTATTTGCGGTCGTAGTAGCTTTTTATCTGGTTGGTCTGCGGCGTCACCGTCTTGCCGATGCGGCTCATGGCGCTCATCGCCTCCGGCAAGGTGTCGAACACGCCCGCCGCCACGGTGCCCAACATCGCACCGCCGAGCAGCATCGCTTCGCTTTCCTCCGGCAGCAGCATGGCGCAGCCGGTGGCGTTGGCGTGCTCCTGCACGAAGATCGGGTTCTTGGTGCCGCCGCCGCTGGCCATGATGGTGTCGATGCTGTAGCCGCTGTGGTTCATGGTTTCGATGATGTGGCGGGTGCCGAGCGCGATGGCCTGAATGGTGGCCAGGTAGTGCAGCGCCATATCCTCCGGCGTGCGCGACAGCTTCAGCCCGGTCAGGATGCCGGTCAGCGTCGGGTTGGCGCGCGGCGAGCGGTTGCCGTGGAAGTACGGCAGCATGTGAATGTCCTGCGTCAGGAAGGCGATATTCTCCGGCTCGCCGGCCATGCGGCGCAGAATGGCGTTCAGCACCTCATAGATGGTCTGCCCCTGGGTTTTCGCCTGCGCCAGCAGCTCCGGGTAGCACGGGTGCGACTGGATGACGTGGTCGATCAGCGCGCCGGTGGCAGACTGGCCGCCCTCGTTCAGCCAGTATTCCGGCAGGATCGCCGAGTAATACGGCCCCCAGACGCCGCCGATAAAGCGCGCGGTGCGCGACATCGCCATATGACCGGTGGAGGTGCCGCCGATCAGCGCGACGCGGCGGTTGAAGTCGGCCACCTCGCCGGAGACGCCGGTGGCGCCCAGCGTGCCGAGGGTGCCGGCGTGGGCGTCGATGATCGATACGCTCACCGCCGTGCCGGCGATCAGCCCCATCTCGCTGGCGGCGCGCTGAGTCAGGCCGTGGCCCAGCGGCTCGCCCATCATTTTAACGTCGCAGCCGATCTTGGCCGCGTCGTGTTCCAGCACGTCTTCCAGCCCGATCTGCTGGAAGTAGCTCTTGTCCCAACGCTGCTCGTGGCCGAGATAGGTCCACTTGCACACCGTCGAGCACAGCGAACGGGTGGCGTCCTGGGTGGCGCGCCAGGTGAGGAAGTCCGGCAGATCGAACAGGTAGCCGGCGTTGGCCCAGGTGGTGGGCATGTGCTGTTTCAGCCACAGCAGTTTCGGCGTCTGCATCTCCGGCGAGATAATGCCGCCGACGAAGTCCAGCACCCGGTGTTTGGTGGCGTTGATGCGCTCGGCCTGGGCGATCGCCCGGTGATCCATCCACACGATGATGTTCTGTTCGGTGCGGCCGGAGGGGCTGACGGTCAGCGGCTTGCCCTCTTTATCCAGCACCACCAGCGAACAGGTGGCGTCGAAGCCCAACCCCTTGACCTGGATCGGGTTGATGTCGGCCTGGTTGACCGCGTCGCGCACCGCATTGCACACCGCCTGCCAGATGTTATCCGACGACTGCTCGACGAAATCCGCCTTCGGCCGGTACAGATCGATGGCCCGGCTGGCCTGGCCGACCATGCGGCCGTTGAGATCGAATACGCCTGCGCGCGCGCTTCCGGTGCCCACATCTACGCCAATAAAATAGCTTGCCATTATTTTCTCCTCAGGCTTTTCGATTCTGTAACGCGATAAACAGGATCAGCACGCCGCCCCACAGGGCCATGGTCAGGTAGCTGCTGACCCCCAGCAGATTGAGGCCGCTTTCCAACATTTGCAGCACGATCAGCGCCAGCACCAGCCCCAGAATACGGCCGAAACCGCCGTCCGGGTTAATGCCGCCCAGCACCGAGGCCAGAATGGTCACCAGCAGATAAGATTCGCCGTAGCCGGCCTTGGCCGAGTTGAACTTGGCCATCATCAGCAGGGCGGCGCCCCAGCCGAGCAGCGCCGACAGGATATACACCGCGATCTGCACCCGCGCGGTGTTCACGCCGCTGAAGCGGGTGGCCTGCTCGTTGGAGCCGATCAGGTACAGGCTGCGGCCCAGCGTGGTGTGCTCCAGCAGCAGCCACAGCCCGACCGCTACCAGCAGGAACAGGATCAGCGCCACCGGCACGCCGAGTACGGCGCCATTGCCAAGAAATTGAATCGCCGCCGGGAAGCCGGAGATCACCGCGCCGTTGGACAGCAGGATATTCAGGCCGGTGATCAGGGTCATGGTGCCGAGCGAGGCGAGGATGGGCGAGACGCCGATCCAGGCCACCAGTACTCCGTTCAGTGCGCCGATCGCCACCGCCACCAGCAGGCCGGCCAGCAGCGCCAGCACCAGGAACAGCGGCTGGTCGGGATGGCTGACGATGATCGCCGCCATCACCAGCGAACAGGCGTTGGCGCCGGCGATGATCGACAGATTGATGCCGCCGGTCAGCATGGTGATGCCCATGCCGAGCGCCAGCAGGCCGAGGATCGGCAGCTGCGAGGCGATCGACTGGAAGTTGCCAAGGCTGAAGAAGCGCGATCCGAGCAGACCGGCGAACAGCAGCGCCACCGCGATGATGATCGCGCCCTGCAGACGAATGATCCGATCGCTTGGGATCAACCGAGTTAACTGCGTCATGTCAGATCTCCTTGAGCAGCTTGCGTTTTTCGTTCCAGGCGGTGGTGCTGATGCTGATCAAAATGATCGCGCCGCTGAACACCTGGTGCCAATAGGCCGAGACGCTGAGCAGCGTCAGCCCGTTTTGCAGGAAGGCCAGCAGCACCACGCCGAGCAGGGTGCCGGTCAACGATCCGCGGCCACCGCTCATGCTGGTGCCGCCCAGCACCACCGCCGCCAATACCGTCAGCTCGAAGCCGAGCAGCGAGTTGGGCGCCACCGACTGGGTGATCTGCGCCTGCACTACCGCCGCGACGCCGGCCAGAATGCCCATATAGCCGTAGACGCAGAAGTGCAGCCGCAGCAGGTTCAACCCCAGGCGCGACGCCGCGTCGCGGTTGCCGCCCATGGCGTAGATCTGGCGCCCCAGCCGGGTGCGGTTCATCAGCACGCCGGTGACGACGATGGTCGCCAGCAGGCACAGCAGCGGCAGCGTCAGGCCGTAGTCGTAACCGTCGGCGCCCTGGAACGAGAACCAGTTGATGCCGTTCATGAACCAGTCCGGGAAGCCGTACAGCCAGGTGCCGTTGGTGGCGTACACCAGCAGGCCGTAGAACAGGTTAAGGGTAGCGATGGTGATGATGATCGCCGGCACCTTCAGCCAGTACACCAGGAAACCGTTCACCAGCCCGAGCAGCAGGCCGACGCCGATCGCCAGGGCGAACGCCAGCGGGAAGCTGCCGCCGTGCTGGATCACCCAACTGGCCATCACATACTGGGCGATGGCGGTGACCGCCGGGAACGAAATGTCGATGCCGCCGGCGATCAGCACCACGAACAGCCCGCAGGCCAGAATGCCGAGAATGGCGTAGCTGGTGGCGACGTCGGTCAGGTTGCCGAGCGTCAGAAACTCATCGGTGCCGGCGCTTAGGCCGATCGCCAGCAGCAGCACCAACAGGCCGAGATAAAACTCGTGCCGCCCGGCCAGGCGGGCCAATAATGACTTATCCATTCACCACCTCGGCGATCTGTTGTTCGGTACTCTGGTGCGGCGCGAATTCGGCGATCAGTTCGCCCTTGCGCATCACCATCACCCGATGGCTGTTGTAATAGGCTTCCGGGATCTCGTCGCAGATCATCAGCACCGCCATGCCCAGCTGCGCCAGATCGCGAGCGATCTGGTAGATCCCCTCTTTGTTGGCAATGTCCACGCCGACGGTAGGCGAGTCGAGGATCAGGATCTTCGGCTGGGTCGCCACCCATTTGGCGATGGCGATACGTTGGGCGTTGCCGCCGGACAGGGTTTTCACCGGCAATGCGCTGTCGGACACCTTGATGTTCAAATCACGGATCAGCCGGTTGACCAGCTCGGTCGCCTTGGCGTGATCCAGCAGCCCGAGCGAGGTATGCAGCCGATCGAAGACGGTGACGATGGTGTTGTCGTAGATCGATTGCTCCATGATCAACCCCTGCGTCAGGCGATCTTCCGACACATAGCCGATGCCGTGGCGCACCGCTTCGCGGTTGTTGTGCAGCTGCACCGTGCGGCCCTCGATGCGGATCTCGCCGCTGTCCGGCCGCGTCATGCCGAACAGGCTGAGGCACAGTTCGGTGCGGCCGGCGCCGAGCAGGCCGACGATCGAGACGATCTCGCCGCCGCGCAGCGCCAGATTGACGTTGCGGTATTTTTCGCCGCGGCTGAGGTTGCGCACCTCGAGCAGCGGCGCTTGTTCAGCCGGCGGCAGCGGGGGCAGCGGGCTGTAATGGAAGCGTTGGCCGGTCATCAGGAACGCCAGTTCATGGCTGTCCAGTTCGCTGGCCGGCCAGGTGCCCACCAGCTTGCCGTCGCGCATTACGCTGATGCGATCGGCGACTTCCATCACTTCGTCCAATCTGTGGCTGACGAACACCACGCAGATGCCGGCCGCCTTCAGTTCGTTAACCACCCGCAGCAGGCCGTCGACTTCCTGGCGGGTCAGCGAGGCGGTCGGTTCGTCCATGATAACCAACCGCGCTTCGGCGGCGATGGCGCGGCAAATCGCCACCAGCTGCCGATCGGCGATCGACAATTTTTCCACCTTTTTCTCGGGATCGATGTGTACGCCGACCCGTGCCATGGCGTCCAGCGCCGTCTGGCGCATCACCCGCTTGCGCACCCAGAAGTGGCCGCCGGGCAGGTAACGGTGGATAGCGATGTTTTCCGCCACCGTCAGGTTAGGGAACAGCGACAGGTCCTGGTAGATCACCTGTATGCCGTAATAACCGGACAGCTGCGGCGTCAGGGCGTGGAAGAGTTTGCCTTCCAGCGAAATGTTGGCGCCTTTTTCCGGCTGATAGACGCCGGAGATGATTTTAATAATGGTGCTTTTGCCGCAGCCGTTTTGCCCGGCCAGGCAGTGCACTTCGCCTTTATTCAGCGTCAGGTTGATCTGGTCTAATGCCAGCACGCCTGGGAATCGCTTGCTGATATTCTCCAGGGTGATAAATGCGGGGGAGGCTGTCATAACGTTAACCTGTGCTTGCGTAGCGGCCGAAGCCCTGGGCGCAGCAACGCTGCGCCCCTACGAGGGTTTAACTTCTTTCCCGGTGTGGCGAAATTACGCGAAAAATCAGAATCCGAGCGATTTGGCGTTGTCTTTGGTCACTTCCAAAATCTTATTAAACCGAATCACTTTGTGTTCCATATCGACGTCGGCCTTACCGAGGCCCTCAATCGACAGGTCCTTATTCACTTCCTTGCCCTGCAACAGCTGGTCGGCCACCGTCACCAGCGCATAACCGGCGTCTTTCGGATCCCACAGCAGCGCTTTCTTGATGTCGCCGCGCATCAGGTAAGGGGCGGCCTGCGCCGGCATGGCGATGCCCACCACTGCGATTTTGTCCTTGGCGCGTTTCTTGGCCACCGCCTGGCCGGCGCCGATCGGGCCGAGCGAACCGAAGCCGATGATGCCCTTCATCTGCGGATAGGTTTTCATCAGATCCAGCGTGGTGGCGTAGGATTTGTCGATGCTTTCCGCCACCGGTAAGCGCGAGGTGACTTCAAACATGTCCGGGTATTTTTCTTTCTGGTATTTGATGGCGAAGTCGGCCCAGGCGTTGTGCAGCGGCACGGTCAGCGAACCGACGTAGATCGCATAGCCGCCTTTGCCGCCCATGTCTTTCGCCAGCTCATCGACGTTGGCCTGCGCGTATTTCTCGCTGTCGATGGTCTCGATGTCCCACTGGCCGATCTGCTGGTCCGGGGATTCATGGGTCAGCACCACGATGCCTTTGTCGCGCGCTTTTTTCAGCACCGGTTCCAGCACCTTGGCGTCGTTCGGCACCACGATGATGGCGTTGACGTTCTTGGCGATCAGATCCTCAATCACCTTGACCTGCGCGGCCGGATCCGGCGTAGAAGGGCCGGTCTGGTAGGCGTTGACGTCGAGTTTTTTCGCCGCTTCGTTGACGCCCACTTCCATGCGGTTGAACCACGGGATGCCGGTCACTTTGGCGACTACGGCAATCTCATACTTATCAGCGGCGAACACAGGTGTTGTCGATAACATGCACGCAGAAACCACACATGCATTTAATAATGCGAGGTTAAATTTCATTAGCTGTACCTTTTTTTATCTGTAGGGGTGGCGGTTTTTCCACCGCTGCAGATTACAAAGGAATGGAAGAGGGGGCGTAGCTGAAGTTAATGAAATGTGATCTGCGCACATTTAAGTAAAATATTGGCGTATTTAGTGTTAAATAAATGTTTAATTATCTGGTGGTGGTAAATTTACTACCAATTAAATGGCATTAATTAACTATTTATTAACTTTTATTTAACTAGATTGCATCATTCTGATGGCGTGAAGGCATAAAAAAATGCCGGCGCAGAGGCCGGCATTGAAGCATTTAATCGATGTGTGAACAAGATCACCTTTACGACGGATTACAGCACGCCTTGGGCCAGCATCGCCTCCGCGACCTTGACGAAACCGGCGATATTCGCGCCGTGTACATAGTGGGTTTGCTTGCCCTCACCGCCGTATTCCACGCAGGCATGGTGAATATCCGCCATGATATGTTGTAAACGTACATCCACTTTTTCCGCCCGCCAGCCGATGCGCGCGGCGTTTTGCGCCATCTCCAGCCCCGAGGTGGCCACGCCGCCGGCGTTGGCCGCCTTGCCGGGCGCGAACAGCACCCCGGCGTCGAGGAAGGCGTCGGTGGCCTGGATGGTGGTCGGCATGTTGGCGCCTTCCGCCACCGCTTTCACCCCGTTGCGGATCAGCGTCTGCGCCGCCTCGAGATCCAGTTCGTTCTGGGTGGCGCACGGCAGGGCGATATCCACCGGCACGTTCCATGGCTGCTGGCCCGCCAGGTAGGTCAGACCGCGTTCGCGGGCGTAGTCCGCCACCCGGCCGTAACGCTGGTTTTTGATCTCCGCCAGGTGCGCCAGCTTCTCGGTAGTGAAGCCGTCTTCGTCCACCAGGGTGCCACCGGAATCCGACACGGTGATCACGCGCGCATCCAGCTCCAGCGCTTTCTCGATGGTGTACTGCGCCACGTTGCCGGAGCCGGATACCGCCACCCGCATGCCCTCAAAGCCCAGGCCGTGGCGCTGCAGCATGGCGTCGGTAAAGTACACCAGGCCGTAGCCGGTCGCCTCGGGGCGGATCAGGCTGCCGCCGAAGGAGAGCCCTTTGCCGGTAAATACGCAGGCGGTGTTGTTGGACAGTTTCTTCATCATGCCGGCCATAAAGCCGACTTCACGGCCGCCGACGCCGATGTCGCCGGCCGGCACGTCGGTGTCCGGCCCCAGATGGCGGTACAGCTCGGTCATCAGCGCCTGGCAGAAGCGCATGATCTCGCCCTGGCTTTTGCCCTTCGGATCGAAATCGGAGCCGCCTTTGCCGCCGCCCATCGGCAGGGTAGTCAGCGCATTCTTGAAGGTCTGCTCAAAGCCGAGGAACTTCAGGATCGACAGGTTTACCGATGGGTGGAAGCGCATGCCGCCCTTGTAGGTGCCGATGGCTGAGTTGAACTGCACGCGGAAGGCGCGATTGACCTGCACCTGGCCGCGATCGTCCACCCAGCTGACGCGGAACTGAATGATGCGCTCGGGCTCTACCAGGCGTTCCAGCAGCGCCTGTTCGCGATAGCGCGGGTTGCGCTCGATAAACGGCCACAGCGAGGTGAACACTTCGCGCACCGCCTGCAGATATTCCGGCTGGTGGGGGTTATGGCGTTGTAACGAGGACAGGAAAGACTCTACCGATACGGCATATTCCATGGATAACTCCTTTTCGCATTAAGTTTCCCCCGCTATTTCTTATAGATTTGGGTGTGGGTGATGCCCGGGGGAGGATGTTGTGTCTTTAGCGACTATATCATCGGAGGGCGGTTGATTATCAAGCGATTAATCGGCGTGGCGGCATGAAAAACGCCCGCAGGGCGCGGGCGTTGGGTAGTTAAGTTAGCAAGCGCTTACTTTATTCGTCTTCTTCGTCGCGCAGCGGCACGATCAGCATATCGATGTGCACGGTATTGATCAGCTGGCGAGCGGAAGACATCAGCTTGCTCCAGAAGTCCTGATGGTGGCCGCACAGTACCAGGTCCATGTCGTATTTCTTGATGGCATCGACCAATACCTGCGCCAGATCGCCGCTGCCGCTCAGGGTCTCGGTGATCGGGTAGCCGGCGTTCTGCGACAGCTCGGTCAGCGCCTGATGGGTTTCCTCAGAGATGCGTTTTTGCATGTCGCCGAGATTGACGTCGATCAGGCCAGTATAGAGGTCGGAATAGTTGACATCGACGTGGATCAGAGAAACTTTAGCGTTGTACGGCCGCGCCATCGAGACGGCTTTTTCTACCAGGATCTTGCTTTCCGGGGATAGGTCCACCGCGATCAGTATGTGTTTGTAAGCCATAAGAATACTCCTTCCATAAACATGCCGATTAAAAAGGGTTAGCAGGCGTTCCGTTTACCCGCCTGGCGCTTTTGGTTCCATAGTATCATTCGGATAACGCAATGATATGTTGGGGCGATCACACTGCGCCGCATCGAAAATCTCTCCGCCCGATACCTTTCGTTGTACACCCGCGCGGCGTAAAAGCCTATGGGTTATGCGGGCTTTAACGGTCTGACCGCTTGAATTATAAGCGTTATTAAACAAAGTATAGCGCTAAATGTGCAATCAGCGCTCCAGATGCGGCTGCAGCAGGCTTTCAAACCACTCATGAAACACCGCCAGGCGGCGCGATCGCTGGCGGCGATGGGGGTAGATCAGGGCGATCGGCATGGAGGCGGCGCGGTAACCGGGCAGGACTTCCACCAGTTCACCGGCGTCGAGCAGGTGTTGCACGTCGTAGCGCGGGATTTGCATCAGCCCCAGCCCGGCGCGGCAGCAGGCGATATAGCTTTCGGCGTTGTTGACCACCACCCGGCTGGGCAGTTCGAGGCGTTGCGTATGGCCGTCGTCGGTCAGGTATTCCCAGGGGGATTCGCGGCCGGTTTTGGGCGAGGCGTAACCGATGCTCCAGTGCCCCTCAGCGAGGTCGGCGGGCTGGCGCGGATGGCCGAATTCGCTCAGGTAGGCGGGGCTGGCGCAGTTGATCAGCGCGATATGGCCGAGCGGGCGCATCACCAGGCTGCTGTCGTGCAGATCGCCGACGCGCACCGCGCAGTCGACCCCTTCCTGCACCAGATCGATGGCGCGATCGGCGGAGCCGAGCACCAGCTGCAGATGAGGGTGGCGCCGCAACAGGCTAGGCAGCGCCGGGGCGATCAACCGACGAGCGATGCGGCTCGGCACGTCGACGCTGAGCCGCCCGGAGGCCTGCCGCTGGCTGGCCTGAAACGACTGATCGATGTCTTCCACCTCGGCCAGCAGCGGGCGCAGCCGCTCGAGCAGCTGTTCGCCGTCGGCGGTCAGCCGCACTTGCCGCGTGGTGCGGTGCAGCAGGCGCACGCCCAGCTGCGTTTCCAGTTGTTGCACGGCGGCGGACACCGAGGCGCGCGGCACCTCCAGCGCGTGGGCCGCCCGGATAAAGCTGCCCATTTCCGCCACCTGCACGAATACGCGGTATTGATTAAATCTGTCCATCTCGTGACCTGCTGTTCCGTGGCGCCGTTTCTGACAGAGAGTGTAGCCGTATGACGCGGTTGCGCGCGAGCAGGTGCGGGGGCATCTCCGCCCCCCGTCGAACTTATTTGGTGGTGTAGCCGCCGTTGATCAGGATGGTTTGGCCGGTTACCCACCAGCCGTCGCTGACCAGATGGCGGATGAACGGCACCACGTCTTCGATATCGGTCAGGCCGGTTTTGCTGAACGGCGACAGCGCCGCCGCCGTCTTGTGGTAGGCCACGGCGTCCGCACCCTCAGCCGGGTAGAAGAACGGGGTGTCCATCGGGCCGGGGCCGACCGCCGTCACGGAGATGCCACGCTCGCCGAACTCCTTGGCGGCGGCGCGGGTGAAGTGCTCCACCGGCGCTTTGGTGCCGGCGTAAGCGGCGTAAAATGGCGTGAAGGCGCCGAGCAGCGAGGTGACCAGCGTGCAGATTTTGCCGTTGTCGTTAAGGTGCTTGCCCGCCTCTTTCAGGAAGAAGAACGCGGTTTTGGCGTTGACCGCAGTCATCTCGTCGTACTCGGCTTCGCTGATGTCGACCATCGGCTTTTTCAGCACCTTGCCGACGGTATTGATGGCGATATCCGGCTTGCCGACGGCGGCGACCGCATCGGCGAACAGCTTCTCGACCGCGCCCGCGGTGGTCAGATCGGCCTGCAGCGCGACGCCTTGCGCACCGGCGGCCTGAATGGCGGCGACGGTTTTCTCCGCTTCGGCTTTGGAGGCGGCGCTGTTGTAGTGGATCACCACCGCTTTGGCGCCTTGCTCAGCCAAATCGCGCGCGATCAGCCCGCCGAGGTTCTTGGCGCCGCCGGCGATGAGGACGGTTTTTCCCTTGATTGAATGGTTTGCCATAACAGTTTCCTTGGATGAACGTAACGGAAACCTGAGTCTAGCCAGCGTGGGAAGAAAGATCAGCGGCGCGGCGCGGGATAGACTATCCAGAAAAACCGCCTAATCGAAAACGGGCGGTTATCGCTTATAACGTCCCGGCAGGTGACTTTTCGGCACAGGGCGGTAAATTTTATCCACTGCTCAGGCCAGTTTGCGTTTCATTAACCTACAATGATGGATATGGGCCTCATCATTTCCCCTCTGAGTGGAACCACGCCGTGCAAATCTCTCTGTGCGGTGCGGTAACGTCTCCGGAGGCGGTGGGTTATGGGCATGGTCCGTGCAGGCAAAAAAGGGGATGAGAGCGGTAAGCTCCAGCAGAGTATCGGGTAATGAGGTAGGGCGGTTGGACCCGGCGGAAGGCCGCGGATAACAACGCCTTGAGGGGGTAATCATGATCAGTACCGTCGCGCTGTTTTGGGCCTTATGTGTGGTGTGTGTGGTAAACATGGTGCGGTATTACTCTTCTCTGCGCGCGTTGCTGGTGGTATTGCGCGGCTGTGACCCGTTGCTGTACCAGTACGTCGACGGCGGCGGTTTTTTCACCGCCCACGGGCAACCCAGCAAGCAGCTGAGGCTGGTGCGCTATATCTTCGCGCAGCGCTATGTCGAGCATCACGATCCGGAGTTTATCCGCCGCTGCGAGCGGGTGCGCGGGCAGTTTATGCTGACCTCGGCCCTGTGCGGCCTGGTGGTCATCAGCCTGATAGCGCTGATGATCTGGTATTAATGCCTTCCTGTTTCCCTTGATGCAGGCAAAAAAAAGGCGGCCCTGGGGCCGCCTTCCTCATGATGCTTATCGCTTAGATCAGCTTCAACGCAACCCAATACAGCGTACCGGAAAGCAGGATCGAGATTGGCAGGGTCAGTACCCAGGCCAACAGGATGTTCTTCACGGTTTTGCTCTGCACGCCGCCGCCGTCCACGATCATCGTCCCGGCAACCGCCGAAGAGAGGACGTGGGTGGTGGAGACCGGCATGCCGGTATAACTCGCCACGCCGATAGACAGCGCCGCGGTCATCTGGGCCGATACGCCCTGGGCGTAGGTCATGCCTTTCTTGCCGATCTTCTCGCCGATGGTGGTGGCCACGCGTTTCCAGCCCACCATGGTGCCGAGCGACAGCGCCAGCGCGACGGCGACGATGATCCACATCGGCGCGTACTCGACGGTCTGCAGCAGATCCTGACGCAGGTTCTTCAGGAAACGCTGGTCGGCGGATGAGGTTTCCGGCAGCTTGGCGACTTTATCCGCCGTGTCGGTCACGCACATCAGCAGGCGGCGCAGGTGGCTGCGCTGGTCAACCGTCAGCTGATCGTAGCTTTGCAGGTTGGTCAGCATGCCCTGAGCCAGCTCGATCGCCGGCATGGCGCGCGAACTGTCGCAGTGGAACTCGGCAGGCTTGCCAGGCGCGGCTTCGTCATCCGGGCTTGGCACCAGCGGCGTCAGCGACACCGCATGCGACAGCGCGTCGCCGTGCTGCTGGTAATATTGCTGCAGGTGGGTCACGGCATCACGCGTACGGGTGATGTCATAACCGGTTGCATTCATATTGACCACGAAGCCGGCCGGCGCAACGCCGATCAGCACCAGCATGATAAGGCCGATACCTTTCTGGCCGTCGTTGGCGCCGTGCGAGAAGCTGACGCCAATCGCCGACAGGATCAGCGCGATACGGGTCCAGAACGGCGGCTTGCGTTTGCCGTCGACCTTTTCACGTTCCGCAGGGGTCATGTGGATACGCTGGCGTTTCTTGGTGCCACTCCAATAGCGGCGCAAGGCGAACACCATCACTCCCGCCACCATCATGCCGACCAGCGGCGAGAACAGCAGAGAAAGGAAAATGCCAATCATTTTCGGGACGTTAAGCGCATCCACGACCGAGGTGTGGGTCATCAGGGCGTTGGTTAAACCGACACCGATGATTGCGCCTATCAGCGTATGGGAACTGGAGGCCGGCAGACCGAAATACCAGGTGCCGAGGTTCCAGATGATTGCCGCCAGCAGCATGGAGAAGACCATGGCTAATCCGTGTGCTGAACTGACGTTCAACAACAGATCGGTAGGCAGCAAGTGGACGATGGCGTAAGCAACACTCAAACCGCCGAGCATTACGCCAAGAAAGTTGAACAAACCTGCCATCACGACCGCAAGTTGCGAGCGCATGGCGCGGGTATAAATAACTGTAGCGACCGCATTGGCCGTATCATGAAAACCGTTGATGGCTTCATAAAACAACACGAACAACAATGCGAGAATTAACATCAGGCCGGTATGGAAATCCAGGCCAGCGAACAAATGCAGCATAAGCGTTACGCCAGTTTGTGGACATGAACGCCGCGCATTATCAGTGACAACCGGTGCCGGGGAAAAGGAAAATATGACGTTTTTTTGATTTGGACATGACGAAACGATGACGCGCCTATAACAAAAATATGGAATATCAACGCGTTAATCTGCTCTGACCTCTGTAATATTTTCTTACTATGGCGTTGGCGCCGCCGGGGCTTTACAATCTGCCGCCGTGAATTTGGCGGTGACCGGCGGCGAAACGGCGTAATATGGCGCTCTTTTGTCGCGATTGTGGTTTTGATAAGTGAGGCTCAGGTGGAACAGTTTGATGTCGTAGTGATTGGGGCGGGCGCCGCCGGCATGTTTTGCGCCGCGCAGGCGGGGCAACTCGGTTGCCGCGTATTGCTGCTCGACAACGGCAAAAAACCGGGCCGCAAGATCCTGATGTCCGGCGGTGGGCGCTGCAACTTCACCAACATGTACGCCGAACCGGCGGCCTATCTGTCGAACAACCCGCACTTCTGCAAGTCGGCGCTGGCGCGCTATACCCAGTGGGACTTCATCGATCTGATCAACCGTTACGGCATCGCTTACCATGAAAAAAAGCTGGGGCAGCTGTTCTGCGACGATTCGGCGCAGCAGGTGGTGGATCTGCTGGTCAAAGAGTGCGAGCTGGGCCAGGTGACGATGCGCCTGCGCAGCGAAGTGCTGGACGTAGAGAAAACCGAGAATGGCTACGCGCTGGCGCTGAATGGTGAAAAAGTGAGCGCTCGCTCACTTGTGGTGGCCAGCGGCGGATTATCCATGCCGGGGTTGGGCGCGTCGCCGTTCGGTTACAAACTGGCTGAGCAGTTCGGTCTTAAGGTGCTGCCGACGCGCGCCGGGCTGGTGCCGTTTACCCTGCATAAACCGCTGTTGGAGCATGTACAGACGCTGTCCGGCGTCTCGGTGCCGGCGGTGATCACCGCCGAGAACGGCGTCAGCTTCCGTGAAAGCATTCTGTTTACCCATCGCGGCCTGTCCGGCCCGGCGGTGCTGCAGCTGTCCAGCTACTGGCAACCGGGTGAGTATGTGAGCGTTAACTTACTTCCTGAGCTGGATCTGGCGGGCTTCCTGGATGAACAACGCTTGCAGCACCCGAACCAAAGCCTGAAAAATACCCTGGCGCTGCACTTGCCGAAGCGGCTGGTGGAGTGCTTGCAGACCCTGGGACAATTGCCGGAGGCGACGCTGAAGCAGCTGAATGCGCCGCAGCAGGCGGCGCTGGTGGATCTGTTGCAGAACTGGCGCGTGCAGCCGAACGGCACCGAAGGCTACCGCACGGCGGAAGTGACGCTCGGCGGCGTCGACACCAACGAACTTTCTTCCAAGACGATGGAAGCCCACAAGGCGCCGGGGCTCTACTTTATCGGCGAAGTGGTGGACGTGACCGGGTGGTTGGGCGGTTACAACTTCCAGTGGGCCTGGAGCTCGGCCTGGGCCTGCGCCCAGGCGCTGGCAGCGCAGGGGCGTTAACGTTCAGCAGTGACGGGTTAGGCCGATTTTTTTGGCATAAAACGCAGACACAACCCCGCGACCGCCGCTGCTGCTGCATAAAGCATTAGCAGGTAGGCGGTCGAAAGCGCTTGCGGATCGCCGAGACCCCATTCATTAGACTTGTGAACCATTTCCCACGCCATGTCCGGTGTCAGCAGCAGCCGAGAGGGAATGATGTTCGGCAAGACAGCGAATACCAGGACAAAAATCACCGAGGCGATCGGTTTTCTCATATGGGGCAGCGCCTCTCGTAGCCAATGACATCGATAGAACCATAAGCTAGCAGCTTATTGTTGGTGCGTGGAACACCTACCCGTGGCGTTCAAACAGATGGGGCCGATAAGGCTCCATTATCTATGGCCCGTTAATCTCATCCCCCCGGCCCTTTCAATTCCACGCGATTACCGTCCGGATCGCTGAAATAAATGGACGGCCCGTCGCCTTCCGCCCCATAGCGCGATTCGGCGGGATCAACGCCGATCCCCTGCGATCGCAGATAGGTCAACAGCGCCTCTTCGTTGAACGGATCGATGCACAGGCAGACGTGATCGACATTTTGCCTATGAGGATCGGGCGCTTCGCCGCCTTTTTTCCCCAGCACGCCGTTGACGTCCACCAGGTCGATCATGGAGGCACCGGCGCGCAGGTGCACCAGCCCCAAATCCGGTCGCTGTTTGGCGATATCACAGCCGACGATCTGGGTATAAAAACGCAGGCTGTTCTGCATATCGCGCACGCGCAGAACCACATGATCCAGCCGTTGCAAGTTGAAGGGGCGCACGGTCATCTCCTCAAATGAACATCTCCTTTACAGCATAAGCGGCGATGACGGATTTATCCTGCTGCGCGGCGTGCCCGTTCGTGCGCCCAAACCCCAAAAAAAACGGCCGATGGGTGCAGCCATCGACCGTGGGGCTTAAGCGTTCAAGCGTTAACGAGGGAAGTTGCCGCTCAGCGCATCCAGGCCGCCCTGGTAGATGCCGCTGAACAGGGCGATGGCCTCGTCGTCGCTGATGTTGACCGGCGTGAAGCTGCCCGACCATTCCACGCGCGCCACGTTGGCGTCGTCGGTGGCGTGCACTGACAGGGTGGACAGGTAATTCACCACCGGGAACGGCGCTTGCATGATGGAGTAGCTGTAGCTGCGTTGACGGTTGTCGAACGCTTCCAGCCGCTCGATGACGATACCGCCGTCGGCGGTGGTTAAGGTACGCACGCGGCCGCCTTCAGAAACGACGCTTTTTGGGATGAACGGCAGCCAGTCAGGCAAGGCGTCGAAGCCGCCGATCAGTTGCCATACGGTGTCGGCAGATGCCGGGATGTCCATAGAGACGGATGTAGTAGCCATTTTCTTTCTCTCTTAATATCGGTTTCGGATACAGGGTTACATTGCCAGCGTATCTACGACGCCGCCGTCAACGCGCAGCGCCGCGCCGGTGGTGGCCGAAGACAGCGGAGACGCGAGGTAAACGGCCAGGTTGGCCACTTCATCGACGTCCGCCGCGCGCTGAATGATGGAGCTTGGGCGTTCGGTTTTAACGAACTCGTCGGCCTGATCGCGTGCGCTGCGCCCGGATTTGGCCGCCGCATCCGCCAGCATTTCTTGCAGGCCTTCGGTAAAGGTTGGCCCCGGCAGGATGGCGTTGACCGTCACACCGGTGCCGGCGAGGCGTTTCGCCAGGCCGTGAGACACCGCCAGGTTGGCGCTTTTGGTGACGCCGTAGTTGATCATGTCCGCCGGGATGGCGACGCCGGATTCGGACGACACGAAAATAATGCGTCCCCAACCCTGCTCGGTCATGCTCCGCGCATAGTGGCGCGCAAGACGCACGCCCGAGAGGACGTTGACGTTATAGAAGTGCATCCACTCGCTGTCGGGCACGGTAAAGAAGTCTTTATCGTTGAAAATGCCCAGGTTGTTGATCAGCACGTCGGCTTTCGGTTCCGCGGCGAACAGGGTGGCAGCCCCTTGTTCCGTCCCGAGATCTGCGACCACGCCGCGCACCTGCGCGCCGGGCACGTTGGCGCTGATGTCGGCGATAGCGTTATCGACCCCGGTTTTCTGACGGCCGACGATCACGACGGTGGCGCCCGTTTTGGCGAGCCCGCGCGCGATGCCGAGGCCGATGCCGGAGGTGGAGCCGCTGACGACGGCGACTTTGCCTGATAGATCCAGTTTCATCATGTATCTCATCGAGTTAATGGGGGTAATGGGGCCATGCGGCCCCATAAAACTTAACGAATCGGCAGCGGTGCGTTGTCGGCCACCAGTTTCTGACGGCGCATTTCGGCCCAGAATTCAGCCGGGATAACGGCGTCCAGCGCAGCCAGATCTTCGGCCATGCGGCCAGGGCGGCTCGAACCGGGGATCACGGCGGCGACCGCCGGGTTAGCCAGCGAGAACTGCAGCGCGGCGGCTTTGACGTCGACCTGGAAGCGAGCGGCGATCGCTTTGATTTGCGCCACTTTCGCCAACACCGCCGGGGATGCTTTCTGGTATTCGTAGTGCTCGCCACCGGCCAGCACGCCGGAGTTGTAAGGGCCGCCGACGACAATGTCGACGTTGCTCGCCAGGGCTTCCGGCATCAAACGTTGCAGCGCGCGTTCATGATCCAGCAGGCTGTAACGGCCGGCCAGCAGGAAGGCGTCCGGCTGCGTTTCGCTCAGGCCCAACGCCAATTCGCAAGGCTCGACGCGGTTGACGCCGAGGCCCCAGGCCTTGATCACCCCTTCTTCACGCAGACGGGTCAGCGCGCGGAAAGCGCCGGTGCGAGCGATGTTGAACTGCTCAATCCAGTTGTCGCCGTAAAAGTCCTGGGCCGGATCGTGGATCCAGACGATGTCCAGACGGTCGGTTTTCAGGCGCTTCAGGCTGTCTTCAATGGAACGCAGCGTGGCGTCGGCGGAGTAGTCGTTGACGATCTTGTTCTTCAAACCGTGTTCGAACAAACCGCCTTTCTCACCCAGATCGCGGGCGGAGGTGTCTTCTTCTTCGTCCAGCATGATGCGGCCCACTTTGGTGCTCAGCACATACTCGTCGCGTGGGTATTGCGACAGCACTTCACCCATGCGGATTTCCGACAGGCCGGAACCGTAGAGCGGCGCGGTGTCGAAGTAGCGGATGCCCAGATCCCAGGCGCCGCTGACGGTGGCTTGCACGTCCTCTTGCGGGATGTTGCGGAACATATTGCCGAGTGGCGCGCCGCCCAAACCGATCTTGCCGGGTAAAATATTTTTGATGCTCATAGTCGATCCTCAATACGTTATCTTTTCAGGGAAACTTATGGGGCTCATACCTGTCTGCCCCGTCACGAGGCTAAAGATAACGTGGCAAGTTGTGACTTGATAGGACATAATTCGTCTAAGTTAAGTCCTTTGAGGTCTCACATGATCGATTTACGTCAGTTGAAATACTTTGTCGCGGTGGCGGAAGAGGAGCACGTCGGCCGCGCCGCCGAACGGCTGCACATTTCCCAGTCCCCACTGAGCAGGCAGATTTCCCAGCTTGAGGAGCGCCTCGGGTTGATGCTGTTTGAGCGCAATCAGCAGCGCATCCGCCTGACGGCCGACGGCCAGACGTTTCTGGCCGAAACCCGCGCGCTATTGACGCACGCCAACCGGCTTGAGTCGCTCGGGCGCCGCCTGGGACGGGGGGAAGACGGCGGGCTGTGCATCGGCTATATCGAAAATGCGATGCACTCCGGCGTTTTGTCGAACGCATTGCGGGCGCTGCGGGTGTCCCGGCCGGATGTGCACATCGTGCTTTACAGCCAGCCTTCTTCCATGCAGCTCGAAGGGCTGCGGCAGCGTAGCCTGGACGTGGCGCTGGTCAATACGGCGCCGGATCGCGACGATCAGGATTTGGACTATACGCAGGTGTTGGACGATCGCATGCTGCTGGCCCTGCCGCAGACGCATCCGCTGGCTGAAAGGGAGACGCTGCAGCCGGCGGATCTCACCGATCAGGCCTGGATCTCGGTGATCCACAAAGAGGATGCCCATTCGCGCGACGACTTCGTGGCGGCCTGCGTGAAGGCCGGGTTTGATCCGGATATTCGGCTGGAAGCGGGCGAGCCGCTGACCGCGCTGGGGCTGGTCGCCGCCGGGTTGGGGATGACGCTGATCCAGCACAGCCTGCGGCATAACGCGCCGCAGGGCGTGGTGCTGCGCGAGCTGCCCTGGATGCAATACACCACGCAGCTGTGGGCAGTGTGGCACAAGGCCAACCTGCGCCCGCTGGTCACCCATTTTCGCGAAGTGATGTCGGCCGGGCCGGCCTGCCACTGATCGCCGGCGGCGCCCGGCCCGGATTGCGCCCGCTACGGCACAGCGCGCAGGGTGGCGACGATCGCCGCCAGGTCGGCGCGCTGCTCGTCTGCCAGCGCGGGCTGCGCCTGCGCGGCATTCTCCGCCAGCAGGGTTTGCAGGCCGATCAGCCAGTCATAGATATAAAACGCGGTATTCTTGGTCGGCGTCGGCGCCAGCCGGGTTAGCCGCTGCTGGCCGCTCCAATCCACCGCCGGCTGCGGCGGCGGGGTAAAGATCGGCTGGCCGGGATTGACGCGGCTTTCGGGGCGCGTTGCCACATCGCGCCGCGGGAAGCCGAGCCAGGCGACGAAGTCGCCCAGTAGCGCCAGCGCCTGACTGATCTGCCGATCTTCACCCTGTTCCGGCAGGCCCCCGGCGCACAGTGCACGCTCCAGTTCGTCGTCGAGCTGCAGGCGGCAGGCGGCGCCGATCAGCGCATCGACCAGCAATTCCAGGTGTGGTTTCTCGACGCCGAGCAGATCCAGCAACCGGCGGCTGTCCGGCAGCGCACGCAGATGATTGACCCAGTCTGCGAAGATCCGTGCGGCAAAAGGCGATGCGGGCTGCTCGCCGGGCGCCGCAGGGTCTTGCTCGCCGAACAGATCGATATCCAGCCCGAACGGTGAAGGCGCCATCGTCGGAGCCGGTGCGGTGTGCTGCTGTTGCTGATAAAGCTGGCGCAGCGTATCGCGCTGGGGTAGCAACCGCTCCAGCAGTTCGCCGTGGCGGCCGGCCTGTGCCTGCAGTGCGCGCAGCAGCTGTTGCGCGCGTTGCTGCGTCGCGTGCGGATCGGCGGCGGTGAGCCAGTTGCCGAGCAGGCTTTCCGTCAGCTCGCGCTGCAATTCCTCACGCTGTTCGAGCAGGCGCGCTTGCTTGTGGGCCGGACGCGCCTGAGCGGCCAGGTAGTTCACCATGCGGCGACAGTCCTGTTCATCCAGCGCCAGCAGCGTGGCCCAGCTGTCGCCGGGCTCGCCGACCTGACGCTGGACGGCGTCGTCGGGCCGCGCTTTGCCTTCCTGACGCGAGTCGAACGGCGTGATTGCCCAGATTAAACCGGGCTTGCGGCGTTGGCGCAGCGCCGGGGTTTCCCCCTGGGTGTGGTTGACCCAATCGCCGAGCGCCTGGCCGACGCGCGCAGCGTCCTGCGGCGTGGCGGCGGCATCGGTTACCAGCAACAGATTGGCGTGCAGGCCGTCCGAGCAGCGGGTCAATAAATGGGCGCGCTTTGCCTGTTGCAGACGCTGCGCCGGCTCCGCCTGCGGACAGCTGCGGCTGCCGGGCAGGTCGATCAGCGCCACCTCGGCGGGCAGGCCCGCCTGCGCCGTCTGCGGCAGAACGGTGGTCACTTCGGCGGTCAGCCAGGCTAGATCGCTCAGTGCGATCTCCCGTTCATCGCCGTTTTCGGTCATGACGGCGATCGTGGCGTTTTCCGGTACGGCGTTTGCGGTCAGCAGCGCCAACGCGCGGCGCGGGGCATGAACCTGTCGGCTGCCGCCGAGGGTATGCAGCGCGTGCGCCAGCTGGCGATAACGCGCCGTCAACGTCGCCTCCTCTCCCCACAGCGGTGCAAACAGGCGCGCGCGATCGTCGATGCTCAGCTGCGGCGCCAGCGCCACGGCCTGCGGCCAGAAGTGCCTGTCGAGCGTGGGTTGCTCTTTGCCGCCGTGGCGGCGTTGGTTGTCCCACAGCGCCAGCACGGCGTTGCCATCGAGGCCATCGAGGGCGACGGCTTGGCGGTGGCGCGCCAACGCTTGCAAATGGCCGGCGATGGCGCGGGCGTCCCAGTCCGGGCGAAAGCCGCGCATCGCGGCGGCGTCGATCGTGATGGCCAACCACTGCGCTTCGTTGAGCAGCGCGAGGGCGATCGGATAATCGGCGGGCCCCGTTTCGGCCGCCGTGCAGTAGCGCACCGCGAGCGACAGGTCCGCGTTGAAGCGTTTGGCGCCAGGCGCCAGCGCCGCCAGCAGATGGGCCTTGGCGGCGGCGTTGTGGCCATACAAACCGATGGCGACCTGCGCAGGCCGGGTGTTTTCCAACTGGACGGCGCGGTTATGGCAACCGCGCAGACGCAGCGTCAGGCGATCGGCTTCCCGCTCCAGGCGGGCGGATTGTCGGCGTGTGGCGTCCACCCAGCCGATCGCCTGCACAATGCCGGCGCTGAGCGCGTTATTCGGAGCCGCTGGGGCAAAGGTGTGCGTTTTCATCGTGGGTAAATGCTCCCGCTGTCTATCCAGTAGTGGGTCGCACCGGAGGCGCTGGCAGCCAGGGTATTGAGTTTCAGTTGCAGGTGGTGAGCCGGGACGGGGCTGCCGTCGGCCAGCACCGCCTGCGCGATCTTGACGCTTTCGGCGCCCTGTTCGGCGCTGGCGGTGATGGCCAGACGCAGGCCGATCACCGCGTCGCCGGCCAGCTTGCGCGCCAGCTGGGCGTCATTGATGGTCAGCGTATAGAGCGGGGAGGCCGGCCAACGTTCGTTGTCCAACTGGCGGAAGCCCAGACGCAGTGGGCCGCGCAGCTGAAAGCTGACGGCGGGATCGAGCGCGAAATCGGCGCGATCCAGATCGATGTCGCGGTAATAGACGTTATCGTCCGCCAGCATATTGTTGCCGTCCAGCATGCCCAGATAGCGAATGGTGGAGTAGGGCTGGAAATCGCCGACGTTGAAGTAAAAGCTCTCCAGCCGCAGATCGATCGCCAGCAGGCACAGCATGGCGCCCACGGCAGCGGTGGATTTCGGGTTGTCGATGCGGCCGCGTTTGTTGAACGGGTACCAACTGCGGGTGTGGTAGCCCTCGAGCGGCAGAATGCGGCTGGCGGGCAGCGGCTGCAGGTGGCGCAGCAGCGCCTGCACGCCGGGGAAACGCGCCGGGCGGCCGGTCAGCAGCAGCACGTCGCAGGTATACAGCGCCACCACTTCGGCCAGCAGGCGCAGGCAGCGGCCGATGCCGATGCGATCGGACAAGAAGGCGGCGTGCAGATCGGCCAGGCGGGTCACCAGCGGGGTGTGCAGAATATCGAAGGCGTCGCTGTCGGCTTCGCGCTGCACTTCGCCGTTGATAAACGCCAGCACCTGCGGCGTCGGCGGCTGCGGCAGCAGATCGCCGAGGTTGGCGGCGATTTCCGCCCGGCTGTCCAGCGGATCGTACTGCTCATAGGCGGCGAGCAGCGCGCGTCCGGCGGGCATGAAGATCTGCAGCGCGGCCTGCTGACGCAGGGTGGAAAGCCCGTCCATGCGCCCTTCGTTGCCGAACAGTTTGTCCATCAGTGCCGCGGCGGCGCTCACGCCGGCGGCCTCGAACGCCTGTTGCACGGCGGGCAGGACAAACTGCTGGATGATGTCCAGCAAGATATCGTCGCCGGCGACCTTAAAGCCCTCGCGGAACAGCAGGCGCGGGTTGATTTTGATGTTGTTGCCTACGCCGTCATCGAGCGAGTAGTGCGTGATCGCCAGATCGGTGGTGCCGCCGCCGATGTCGATGGAGGCGATGCGCAACGTCTTGCCGGGCTGTTCACCCGGCGCCAGCGGCCGATCGGGCCGCGCCATGGCGGCGAAGAAGGCGTCGGTGCGGCCGGCGAAGTTCACCTGGGTTTCGTTGTACAGATAGACCATCTGGCCGCAGGTGGCTTCGTCCCACTCGATCTGCACTTGCGGCGCCGGGAAGCGGGTGTGCTCGCCGTTGAACGGCGCATCCTGCGGGTGCCAGCCGAGGGCTTTCCATACCAGCCCAATCGCTTCCTGCATGCGGCGGCGGAAGATCTCGCGCTCCGGCTTCGGCATCGCCGAAGGCAGCGTCAGGATGATGGCGCGTAAACGGCGCGGCGCGGTGGCGTTCGGCATGCGGCTGCGTTGGGCGATGCTGTTGATCTGCATCAGCGCCTGCGCCAACAGCTCGCTCAACATCAGGCTCATCACCGCACTGCGGCTGTAATGGGCGGCGAACACCGGCAGCCGTTCGGCCGTCGGCAGGGCGGACAGCGGCACGCCCTCATCGTTGATCAGGGTGGTCAACGGCGCGGCGGCGGCCATCGGCTCGTGCCGCTCGTTGAAGCGCCAGCCGGGCGCATAGCGCTCCTCGTCCCACAGATAACGCCGTGGGCTGGAGATGCCGGTGGTGCCTTCATGCCCTTCGCGTCGCTGCGCCAATTGCGCGGCTTCATGGCCGACGCGGGTGATGGACGGCCATTGGAAGGCATCGTCGCGTCCGCTCTGGAAGGACAGATGCGGCTTGCCGAACGCGGCCCGAGAAAACTCCACCCGGCTCTCGAACAGTTCGTTGTAGACCTGATGCGGTTCGGACAGCGAGCGCAGCTGCAGCTCATAGGTTTGCTTCAGGCCGTTGCTCTCTTCCGGATGGTCCTCGACCAGCACGCCGCAGGTGTGAGAATTGCCGACGTCCAGCACCAGATCGACGTCGATCGCCGGTTGTTGCAGCGTCGCCGCCACCATTTTTATCTGCGGCACCGTCAGCTGATGGCCGAGCATGTGCAACAGGTTGAGGTAGTGCGCCTGATACTCGAAGGTTTTCAGCCCGGCGTTGATCTCCGCCTCGGCGCGCTGTTCCCGCTCGGCGGCGCGCTGGCTGAACGCCTCGCGCAGCCAGCCGTCCACCCAGGTCAGATCGAGGAACTCGCCCAGCTCGTGGTTGCGGTGCGCCAGCGTGAAGTTCAGCCCGGTGCCGAGATCGCTTTCGCCCGGCGCCAATGCTTCCTGACCGGGCGCGGCGGCGCGGGTGTCGAAGGCCAGCACCACGCGCAGCAGGTTACCGTCCTGATCCGGCTCATCCAACTGCACCACCTGCAGACGTGCCCAGTTATCCGGGCCCGATAAAAACATTCCCGAGGTGGTGTAGCGCAGGAACGGCAACGGCAGCCAGAGCTTATCCAGCAGGCGCAGCGACTGCTGCAGCGGGTAGCTGAACTCCGGCCGCACCACTTCGGCGGCCTGGTCGCCCACGGCCGGCAACTGGTATTTGCCGCTCTCGGCCTCCCATTGCAGGCGCAGCAGCGGGCCGCTGGCGGTCTTGCGCACGAATTTGCCGGGAAACTCGGCGTCCAGCCGCGGCGTCAGGGCAAAGTCCAGAAACTGAATGCCGCTGTCCTGAATCAGCGTAATGCCGTGTTTGTAGTCAGTAAGGGGGGCCAGCATCATTTACTCTCGCGCTTGAACGTCATGGGATAGGTGGTGTCCGCATCGTAGCGGCCGGTGCACTCCGCCGCGCCGGTCTCGCCTTGGCGGCAGACGATTTCCGGGATCTGATAGCGGCTGCCGTCGCTGCAGCGCGCCTTGGTGCGGCTGTTGATCACCAGATTGCCGGACTGCATCAGCCCGGCTTCGACCGCGACCCGGCAGGTGACGCCGTCGCCGTAGGCGATGATGGCGTTGCCTTTGCCCGCGTTCAGGCGGTATTGCAGGCTGGGGCGTTTGCCGGTGATCGGATCTTTCAGCGCCACCGTGGCGCGCCATTTGCCGTTAAGGAAACGGGTGGAGCCAGCCTTCACCGCCTCGGGTGGCAGCACCAGCGCATTTTTGTCCAGCGGTTGCGGGATGGTCGGCGCCGGGGGCGGCGGCATCAGCGTGGCGTGCGCCAGCGGCAAGCGCAGCTTAGGCAATGGCGCGGCGGTTTTTTCCGGTGGTGCCGGAGGGTGCACCTCAGCCGGCATCGCCGGTTGCGGCGGCGGTGAGCGGTGCAGCCAGGCGGCCAGCGCCGCACTGCCTAACAGCAGTACCGGTAACAGCCACAGCGCGTGGCGCCGACGCGGGCGCACGACGGCAGGGGGTTCGACGGGGGCCGCCGGAGCGAGCACCGGTTCAGGCTCGGCGGCCGGTGTTGGTTTTGCCGGTTCAACAACGGCTGGCTTGCGTGGTGCGGCGGCGATCGGCGCCGGTTTTTCCACTTCCGATTCGAGCGGGCGCAGGCAGGCTAACGGATCGTCCGGGCTCTGCGCCTGCGGTTTGATAAAGCCCCAAAAGGTCAGCACCGGTCGGTCGTCTACCAGGTAGACGTGGTTGGGATCGGGAATATGCATCGCTTTGGCCAGCAGCGCGCCGAACAGGCGGTGGCTGGGATGATCGGTCGCCCGGGTCTGTTCCGTCAGGCTGCGGAAGGTCGCCAGACAGTGTTCCAGGTGGCGCACCGCCTGCGCGCGCTGGGCGTCGCTTGCCGCCAGCCAGGAGGTCACTTTTCCCGGGAAGGGCGCATACCAGTCGATGCGGGTGCCGCTTTCGTTCGGCTGGGGGATCGCCAGACAGTCGGCGGCCTGTGGCTGCCGGCGAAGACGCAGGGTTTCCCGCAGCTGCTGCGCGCAGGCGTAGATCGGTTGCCCGTTCTCGCCTAAAGCGAGCACATCATCCAAACTGCCACTGCGTAAGAAGGGTTTCACCACGGCACCGCACCTTGTCCTGTTCTGCAAAAACGCATAAAAGTCCATGATACCCCGCAGGCGGCGGCGCCAAACGGCCAAGGACAGCCCGAAAAACGCCCTTCTTCGGCGTTAGCGATGCGCTTTGGCAACCGGCACAGTGAAAATCTCGCTATCTGGACCTGTCCGTGAGCCGCTTTATCTGAAAAATAGAACGCAACCCCGGCAAGCGACGCCGGGGAATGCTGTTCTCTTTCACTATGACCTCGCCTCGCGGGTTGCCGATTTCGGTATGCCTCAGGCGTGCGGAGCGTTCGCATCATGGACAGTCAGTCTGAAAAAACTCTCGTTGTTACCCCCGCTCATCCCGTTGTCGGACATTCCGCTCAGGGCTGGATGAACGGCTTCCTCGGCATGATTATCTTCAGCGGCTCGCTGCCCGCCACGCGGGTGGCGGTGCTGGAGCTCGATCCGCTGTTTCTGACGGCAGTCAGGGCGGCGATCGCCGCCTTGCTGGCCCTGTGCGCGTTGCTGATCACCCGCCAGGCGCGGCCGACGCGGGCCGATTTGCCGCCGCTGCTGTTTGTGGCGCTCGGCGTGGTCATCGGCTTCCCGCTGCTGACGGCGCTGGCGCTGCAGCACACCACCTCGGCGCATTCGCTGGTGTATATCGGCCTGCTGCCGCTGGCGACCGCCGGTTTTGGCGTCTTGCGCGGCGGAGAGCGGCCCAAGCCCGCTTTTTGGGCCTTTTCCGGTATCGGGGCCGCGCTGGTGGGGGCGTTCGCGCTGAGCCAGGAAAGCGGCGGTGCCTGGCAGGGGGATGCGCTGATGATCGGCGCGGTGCTGCTGTGCGGTCTGGGTTATGCCGAAGGGGCGGTGTTGTCGCGCCGGATCGGTGGTTGGCAGGTGATCTCCTGGGCGCTGGTGGTCGCCTTGCCGTTGACGCTGGTGGCGGCGTGGTGGGCGGCGCCGGCCACTTGGCCTGCCGTCAGCGGTGCCGCCTGGCTGTCGCTGGTGTACGTCTCGGTGTTCAGCATGTGGATTGGGTTTATCTTCTGGTATCGCGGCCTGGCGCAGGGCGGCATCGCCGCCGTCGGGCAGTTGCAGCTGCTGCAGCCGTTCTTCGGCCTGATGCTGGCGGCCTGGCTGCTGCAGGAAACCGTTCAGCCGATGATGATCGCCGTGATGGCCGGCGTGGTGGTTTGCGTGTTCGGCGCCAAGCGTTTTTCCCGCTAGGCGCCGCTGCCGGCGCAGGCCAGGATCACTTCGCCGAGCCGTTTCACCGCCTGCTGTACCTGGCGTTCATGGTAACCGCCCAATCCCAGCACCAGACCCGGCTCACCGTGGCCGGGCGCATACATCGGCGACACCGCCCGCAGCGCCAACCCGGCTTCGTTGGCGCACTGGGCGACCCGCACGTCATCGAGATCTTTCCTCAGCCACAGCACCATGTGCATGCCCTGATTGCAGGGCTGCACTACCGCCAAATCGGCGGGGATATGCGTGTTGATCGCCTCGATCAGCATCCGGCGTTTCTCGGCGTAGACGCCGCGCATTTTGCGGATATGCCGGTCGAGATACCCTTCGGCGATAAAGGCGGCCAGTACGTGTTGATCCGCGCTGGGCGGGTGACGATCCATCAGGATCCGCGCGCCGCAAAAGGCGTCGACCAGCGGCGGCGGCACGATGGCGTAACCCAGCCGCAGCGAAGGGAACAGCACCTTGCTGAAGGTGCCGAGATAAAGCGTCCGCTCGGGCGCCAACCCTTGTAGCGAGGGGAACGGGTGGCCGGCGTAGCGCATCTCGCTGTCGTAATCGTCTTCCACGATCCAGGCCTGCCGCTCTTTGGCCCAGGCCAGCAGGGCGCTTCGTTTCGCCATGCTCATCGGCATGCCCAGCGGGTATTGATGCGACGGCGTGACAAAGGCGGCTCGGGCGTCGGCGGCCAGGCGCACGCCGGCGGCGACGTCGATGCCGTCGTTAGCGACGGGTACCCTGATCATGTGCCGATCGCGAAACAGGCTGTTAAAAAGGGCGGTGATGCCGGCGTAGGCGGGGTCCTCGACCCAGGCGCTGTCGCCGGCGTCCAGCAGGATCTGCGCGGCCAGATACAGTCCTTGCTGGGTGCCGGCGGTGATGAGGATTTGCTGCGGCGTGCAGTTGACCGAGCGGGAACGGCGCACATAGTCGCAGATGGCTTCGCGCAGCGGCAACGCGCCCAGCGGATCGCCGTAGCCCGACGGGGCGCCGGGGCCGCGCGCCCGGATGCGGTTGCCGAGCCGCCGCCAGACATCGTCGGGCGCGGTATCGCCGATCGGCACCGAGACGGTGAACGGCACCGGCGGCAGCGCCCGCACCTGGGCGGCGAAGCGCGCCAGATGCTGCGCCTGTGAAGAAAGCGGAACCGCTACCGCCGAACTCGCCTGTACCGTGGCGCGTGGCGTGCGGCGCGGCGCCTGATAGTGGGCAACCCGGGTGCCGGAACCGGGCTGCGGTTCGAGAAAGCCTTCCGCCGTCAGCTGAGCAAAGGCCTCCAATACCGTGCCGCGCGCCAGATTCAGCGCCGCCGACAGCCGGCGTGTCGAAGGCAGCAGATCGCCCGCTTTCAGATCGCCTTTGTGGATAGCCCGGCGCAGGGCCTGCGCCAGCTGGTGGCTAAGCTGCCCCGCCTGGCGGTCAATCTCGCCGAGGGCGGGGACGTCAACGACTTGGGCTGTTCTGGGCATGTATTCCGGCTCGCTTTGCAGTACAAAAATGAGTATTCAGAGTAAACCACTCTGATATCACTCGCGAGCCTGTTGTCGCTCAGCTTAGCCCCCGCTGATTCAGCAGCACCTTATTCAACTCGCTGTTTTTACGCACGTTAAGCTTGCGCATCGCCGAACGCTTATGGGCGCTGATGGTTTTCTGGCTGCGCTGCAGCAGGCCGGCGATGCTGCAGGCGGACATGCCGCTGCTCATCAAACCCAACACCTTTTTTTCGCAGTGGCTGAGCGCGGCGATGCGGCAGGCCTGGCATTTCCACAGGCCGGCGGCGTGCAGCGCCACCCACGGATGCTGGATGAACTTTTCCAGCGCCATCTGCAGCTTGAGACGGATGGCATAGGCCGAATCGCGCCGATGGATGCTGAACAGCGGCGGCAGGTTTTTCACCTGTTGCTGGGTCGTGTCGTCGAGGATCAGCAGGGTCAGCTGCCGCTGGCGCGGGATGCCGTAGGCGCTCTGGTAGCAGCAGGCGCAACCCCAGCGCTCTTCCGGCGTGCGAAACACGATTTCGATGTTATCCAACGCCTGCAGCGCCAGCGGCGAGAACTGCGGGTACAGACGCTGGCATTCGTTCAGGGAGTGCAGATAGTCCTGCAGCAGCAGACGCAGCCCCTGCTGGTAGAAGTTATCGCTGTCGAACAGCGTGAAGCGAATATCTGGCATGGGTGGCTCCTTAAAAGGGCCGTGGCACCGCGCCGGAGCGAACGGTGACGGCCCATTGCCGGCGTTCGCGCGCCGGTCGTTTTCCTGATTTCCCTGGGGTGGTGCGGGCTTATTGGTACGCCAGCACAAAATTGGCGACGGACGTGAATTCGCCTTCGGTAATGCTTTGGTTCTGGATCGCGCTCGGCTGCCCCTGCACATAGGCGGTGAAGTTCAGGCTGTTGGGGCCGTTTTGCAGCGCGACGGCACTGGTGGCCTTATTCAGGTCGATGTCCGCTCCCTGATGATCGAACAGGGCGATGGCGGCGCCGTTCGCGCCGTTGTTGATCGCCAGCTTGCCCGGCAGCTCTCCGTCTTCGGTGCCGCTGAAGGTCACGCTGACGGATTTGAACACCGTGGTCTTGCAGTCGGTCAGCTTGATGCTGAACGGCACCGGCGTGGTGTGGCCGTAGCGGTACAGGGTTTTGACGATCACCGTGCCCATCTCAACCAGCTGATCGGCGGACTGCGGTTCGATATTGCACGGGCGGCTCACCACGGTGCCGTGGAACTGCACCGGCGCGCCGATAAGCTCGGTGTTCGCCGCCGCCGGTATGGCAACCCACCAGGGCGCGCAGCTCAGCAGCGCTAAAGCGCGTAGACGCATTTTCCGTTCCTCCCTCGGTTACTGGAATGCCGCCACGATGGTGGCCGATGCGTTGAATTCCCCTTCGCCGATCTCTGCGCCGCCGTTGGCGAACGGCGCCGCCACCAGGTTCCAGGAGCCGCCGTTGCCGATGTTCGGCACCGGGTAAAACTCATTCGGGATAACCAACTGGCCGTTGTGCGTCAGCCGGATGCCGAGATCGTTCTTGTCGGTTTTGAACACCTCGTTGCTGAAGGAAGCCGCCGTGCCCGACACCGCCAGCTTGATGTTCAGCGTGCCGTCCTCGAAGCTGCCGCCCTCGCACTGGAAGCGCACCGGAATGCTCTGCGGATAATTCGAACCGTTGAGATCGCTGCCGCCGATCTCGCCGAACTCGACGTTGATCAGCTGGCCTTCGTTCACCACGCATTTATCCGGTACATAGAGGATCGCGGACTGGATAAACACCTGCGCCATCGGATTGGGGCCGAAACCGCCGTCGGTCGAGCCGAGGCGGCCGTACATCTCGATGATCTGCCGATCGTTAATCTCGACGCCGTTAATGATCTTTTTGCGCACCCGGAAGGTGATCTTGCCTTTGGAACCGCTGCCGTAGTTGTTGACCTGTAAGTACGGCGGCTGGCAACGGTGTTGGCTCAGCAAATTCGATTCGTTGTAAAAAGGCACGGTGACGTAGGCATTCTTGTTGCCGGCAATCCACACCTCGGCTTTTAAATCCAAAAAGTCATTCAGTTTTAAATAGCCGTTGCCGTAGTCGGAGGGGGGCAACGCCGAATCCGACTTGTAAAAGTGCGGGCTGGTTGGAATAGGGGTATCGCAATACACCTTGCCGGTATAGGTGCCGCCCAGATCATAGGGAAACAGTTTGGTGAACCCTACCTGGTTGGTGATGTTGCTTTGATTGAGGTCGATATAGAACTGTTTGGGGCCGCCGTCCGGCGTGACGTAGCCGTTGGCCCAGGCGGCGGGGGCCGCCAGTGCGATCGCCAGCGGCAGGCAGAGTTTGGTCAGTTGTGTTTTCATCGCGTTCTCGAGCCTCACAGGTAAATCACCTGAATGTGCGCCACGGCGGCGAACCCGGCGGCCATCACCGCCCGCTGGGTGGATTCCACGCTGGCGCTGAACCACAGAGTGTTGCTGCCGGGCTGCAGAATGTAAGGGCGGCTGCGCTGATTCAGCTCCAGCACCTGGCCCTGCTGGTCTTGCAGCCGCAGGCCGATGCCCTGTACGCCGCCGTTCAGCTTCAGCAACGACGGGTTGTCGACGTCGCTTTCGCCAAGAAATACCAGCGTGGCGGCCTGCTCACCCTGCAGGTAGAGGCGGCCGGCGTCGCCGTTGCGCGGGCCGGCCGGGTTATCCGCCAGCGCGCGCGCGCCCAGCAGGCAGTTGCGGAACGAGAGGCGAAAACGCACCGGCGCGCTGCGATCGCCGGCGTTGCGGAAGTCGCGTGCGCTGACGTCGCCCAGATCGACGGACTGATCCCGGCTGTCCGGCGTCAGGCTGCAGGGGGAGCTGAGCAGGCCGCCGTGAAAGCTGACGGTGCCGGTGGTGCCTTCGATCACGCCCAGCGGCGTTGCCGCCATCGCGCTGCCGCCGCACAGCAGTGCGCCGAGCAGCAGCGGGCGCAGTCGATCGGTGAATTCAGCCATGCTGGACCTCCTTATTTTTTCTCGGGCACGGCGGTGCAAACGCTGCCGTTGCAGGCGAAGCGCAGTTCGGGGTGGCCGCCGTAGTCGTTGATGTAGGTGATGACGAAGCTGTTCATGCCGGTATCGTGCAGCTTGAGGCTTTCGCTGGATTTCGGCTTCAGCATTAGCGGCTGAAAACCGCCGATCGCGCCGCCGCCCTGTTTTTGCGTCTGCCGCGTCATGCCGGTCAGGGTGATGTAAAACGGCGTCGGGTTATCGACGGAGATAGCGCCGCCGCTTTTACGGAACACCAGCTTTTCCTGCCACACCTGGCCCTTGGGCGCGACGATGGCCTTCGGCCGGTAGAACAGCTTGATCTGCGTTTGCAGCGCCAGCTGCATCACGTTGGTTTTGGTGCTTTTCGGCGGAATTTCGCGCAGGTTGAAGTAGAACACCGACTCGCGATCCTGCGGCAGGCGATCCGCCTCCGGCGTCTTGGTGATGCGTACCACGCTGCGCTCGCTTGGCTCCACGCGCTGCAACGGCGGCAGCACCACCAGCGGCGAGGTGATTTTCTGGTGCTGCTCGTTCTCCAGCCAGGACTGCGCCAGGAAGGGCAGCTCTTTGTTTTCATTGACGATATTCAGGCTGATCGATTTGGCGTCGCTCACATAGACGGCGCGCGTGCGATCCAGCGATATCGCCGCGTCGGCGGTGGGCAGTACGGCGCTCAGGGCCAGGCCGGCGGCGGTCAGTAGCGTTATCGGGTGTGTGTTCATGTCATTATTTCTCAGCGTTACGGATTACAGGGTGGCGCACGGCAGCAGCAGCTGGTCCAGCGGCTTGGCGGCGCCCGGGATCACGATGCGGCAGCGGCGTTGGCCTTCCCAGGCGACGTCCAGTTTTTCCTCCGGCTGCACGCCGGTCAGGTAGACCGAGCCGCCGTCGTTGACTACCGCGACCTCGCGGCCTTTCTCGCTCAGCACCGCGGCGCCGAACGGCGGTTCGCTGCCGTCCGCGAGGCGAATGGTGGCCAGCAGCTTGCTGCCTTTCACCACCTCGAAGTGGCGGTAGCCGATGGCGCCTTCGGTCAGCGTGCCTTGCACCACGGCGCGGGTGGCCTCGACGTCGTCTGCCAGCTTGTTGACGTCGATGCGGGTGTCGGTGTTGTAGTAGCTGGTGATGTCGGAAATCACCGCCAGCCCGAAGCGGTTGCTGTAAGCGCGGCCGTTGTTGATCGGCACGCCGGCGATGCCGTCGGTGTCGAGCATCATGCGGCTGCCGCCGTTGCTCGAGTTCTGGTGCGCCGCGATACCGTGCCGGGTGGCGGTGAGGCCGCCGCGGAACGAGCCGCCGATCGACGAGTAGCTGTCCTGCTGGTAAGAGGCGCTGGCGTTCAGTGAGCCAAACGAGGCGTTGTGGGTGTAGTACCCGCGCGCCAGCGATTTGCCGGACTGATTAAAGCCGCCGCTGACCTGCCAGGTATTGTCCGGATCGCTGTAGTCGTTGTACGACGCGGTCTGCGTGACATCGCCGTTGTTGGTTTGCAGCGCATAGCCGACGCGCCGACGGTCGCCGATCGGCACGGTGAAGTTGAGCATCACACTGTCGTCGGTGCGGCCCTGGTAATAGGTGCGGTAAGCCGACAGCGAGGCGGTGATGTTGCTGATATCGCCGACGCTGAACAGCTTGCTGGCCGACAGCCCGTAACGGTCCTGGGTTCGCGCATCCCAATAGGTCTGGTGCGAGTAGGTCAGGTAGGCGGTGATCGCCTTGGCGCTGTCTTCCGCCATAAAGGTTTTGCTGGCGGTGATGGTGTACAGCTCTTTCTGGCGGCCGTTGTAATTCTTGTCGTAATCGCCGTAACGCTCCTGCAGGTACTGCGACATGTTCATGAACTTGCGCTGCGAGAAGCGGTAGCCGGCGAAGGTGATCTGGCTGTTCAGCTCGTCGAAGCGTTTGGCGTAGTTGAGCTTGAACGACATACCGCTGGCGGTCGGCTCGCCGGGCAGACGGGCGATCGACTGGGTGACGTCCAGCGACATGGCGCCGAACACGTTCAGATCGCGGCCGAGGCCGAGCGCCCAGGCGTTATAGTCGCCGCCGAGCAGCGCCCCGCCATACAACGACCAGGCGTTGCTCAGCCCCCAGGAGAAGTCGCTGGCGGAAAACAGCGGGCCCTGGGTGCGGTGGTCGTAGGCCGAGGTTTTGCCGAGCGCCACGTTGTAGCGCACGTAGCCCGGGCGGGTCAGGTACGGAATGGTGGCGGTATCCACCTGGAAGGTCGAGACGGTGCCGTCCTGCTCTTCCACCTTGACGTCCAGCTTGCCGCGCACCGAGCTGTTGAGATCCTGAATGGCGAACGGCCCGGCGGGCACGGTGGTTTCGTACAGCGTGCGGCCTTCCTGCGAGACGGTGATCTTGGCGTTGCTCTTGGCGATGCCGCGCACTTCCGGCGCGTAGCCCTGCAGGTTCGGCGGCAGCATGCGCTCGTCGCTGGCCAGATTGAGGCCGGTGAAGCGATAGGCGTCGAACACCCCGGAGTCGAGATAAATCTCACCCAGCGTCAGCTTGGCGGCCTGCATCGGCAGCGCGCGGTAGGCGTAGATCTGGTTCCAGTCGAAGCCGGTGCTGCGATCGCCGGCCTGCTGATTGTAATTGGCCTGGTAGTCCGCGCGCAGGCGCCAGGGGCCCAGGTTGGCGCCCAGCGTGCCGTAGCTGCTCAGGTTCTGGGCGGTGTTGTTGTTGTGATTCTGCTTGCCTAACTGGCCGCTCAGGTTGTAGTCCAGCAGCAGGCCGGGGATGCCGTCGTCCCACTGCTCGGGCGGCGTCCAGTCGGGATCGGAGTATTTCATCCACGCCTGCGGGATGGTGATCGCCAGCACGCCGCCGCCGATGCGATCGGAGACGGTCGCGCCTTTGATGCCGCGAATGTCGGCGCACTGGTTGTCGTGCCACAGGGTGACTTTTTTGGCCGCTTCTTCTTTCAGCGCCATTTTTTCCACCAGGTCAGGCGGCAGGCACACCTGGCTGCCGCTTTTGTTATCCGGCGACGGGAAATACTGAATGCTGCGCTGGGGCAGCGTTTTCTGGTTGATCTTGATGTCCAGTAAATAAGCGCCGGGCATGACGTAGTCGGCGTCGGAGAAGCGCGAAAGGTCCACTTTGCTGCGCTCACCGATGTCCAGGACGTCGGTATTGAATTCCGTGGCGGAAAATGCCGGACGTACCCAGAGGAAAGATAGAATGACGAGGAGAGGTAGGTGTTTCCGTGTCAGTAATGACGTCATAGCATAATCACTCATGGCAAGTCCGCGCCCAATAGCAGGTCATCCGTACGACCTGAATACGTAATGCTGTGCAGCGCCCGCCGGCGCTAGAGATAAGACAGGGTGAATTTGGCCAGAGAGCTGAAGCCGCCTGCCCGCGCCTTGTCAGGATGCAGGCGCAACTGCGCGCCAAAGCGCAGCGTGTTGTCGCCGGCGACGATCTGGTAATCCGCCGTCGTGCTGCCGAGCGGGATTGGGGTGCCGGCATCGGTCAACAGCTCGATAGCCACGCCCTGCGCCTCGCCGTAAACGCCGAGCAGGGAAGGATCCCCGCTGTCGGCGGTGCCGTCGAACGTGACGTTGGCCGCGCGATAGATGAAGTCAGGTTTCACCTGACTGGCCAGCTCGCAGTTCACCAGTTTGATCGTGAAATGGCGGCGGCTGCCGATCAGCACCGATTGCCCGTCCTGCGAGGCGTCGGTCATGGAAATCAGACCGAAATCGACGGTTTGATCCAGGCTGTCGCTGGCGATGCCGCACGGCGTTTCAACGATGGTGCCGCCCAGGCTGACTTTGCCGTGGCCCTGATTTTTCGCTGCCGCCGCCGCGCTGCCGACGCTGAGCGCGATGAGCAACAGGCCGCAAAGGCGGATAGTCATGCTGGCGTCTCCCTGTCTTTCCCTGTTCCCTTGCCGGTATCCGCGGCATGCAATAAAGCGGGGGATGCCCTGAGACATCCCCTGTGGGGTATTACAGGTAAGCCAGGGTGAAGTTCGCCACGCTGGTGAAGTCGCCTGGTACCACGGCGCTTGAGGCGCTGCTGCCCTGCAGGTAAGCGGCGAATTTCAGCGAGTTGTCGCCGTCGTTCAGACCCTGACCGTCGGTTGCGGTGCCCAGTTCCACTTCTTTGGAGTGCAGGTTGTCGTAGATCACGATGCCGGCGCCGGTTGCCGTGCCGCTCAGGGCCAGCAGTTTGTTGTTGACCGGATCAGGCGTGCCGGTAAAGGTCACTTTGACGTTTTTCATGGTGGAGATGGAGCAATCTTTCAGTTCGATGTTGAAAGGCTGCATGCTGGATTTACCCTGGTTGGCCAGGATGCGGCTGCTGATCTGGCCCATCGGCACGGTTTGGTCAACGGATTCCGGCGCGACGCTGCATGGCGCATCGATAATTTCGCCGGTAAAGGTGACTTTACCGCTGCCCTGATTAGATGCGGCATGAGCAACAGAGGCGGAAGCGAAAGCAATCACGGTTGCCAGCATTAATTTATTCAGTTTCATTTCTCAGGTTCCTGTAGAGAGTTTTTAAATAAAAGAACAGCACATCTAAATCCCCCGCGGCGGCGGCAACGCCATGTCGCCGTCCGTGCGGTTGGAGCCAGATCCTTTTGCTCTGGGCAATACGCCGACATCCGTTATTTATGAGAAATAACGAGATTTGGAAAATCGACAATGGATTTTCTGGTAAATAAAATACGAGTTTTACGTGTGGCGTGTTGCTGGGAATATTCTTGCAAATAATAGTATTGCTTGGAAATAGATTTTATTAAATTAAGTCAAATTCAGAATATAAAACCAAAAGGAAAAAGAAACATATTTGCTTTAAAATCAATAGATCGTATACAAATATTATCCAGTATAAATCACTATATAAATAACGATATGCGAGATATTAGATCGGGGGAAATAGGGTGATACCTACAATTCACAATATTGTTTTGCTAATATCGCCCTTAGGCAGCAGATGATGCATTTCCCTTTAGAAACAAAATATAAAACATAATTCATTGTTTTTATTGTTGTTTCATGGTTTTTTGTTCACGAGAGATTGGGTTTCTTATTCGCGTTTAGTTCGCGTTTAAGCCTAATTGATTAACAATTAAATAACAATTACACCGGTAGTGAATTATCCTATCGCATTGCGGTATAGGGATTTTTCACCGCCTAACCCATTTTGATTAATCAAATTAAGGCATGTGCTGCTGCCGTTCGCCACATAATGATGACCTAAGTGACAATTAAAGGATTATAAACGGAATGATAACGATGATTAATGCTTGCAGCGGGCGCCGCTGGATGGGTTTGGCTATATTTCTGCTGTCTTTTATGGCGCTTTCTGGCTGTGCGGGCGGGAGCAAGACAAAACTGAATTCCGTGAAAAAAATCTCACAGAATAATCCTAATGATAAATCCGATGAGCAACGCATCGCACTTTGTCAGCAACGGGTTAATTCATTAAAGAATATTAATCCGCAAAGTTACCAAAAACGCATCGCCTATTTTAACGGCCTTCTTTCCAACGCCTCCGGATATGCCGGGGTACGCGGCAACGTGGATGAGAGTACCCGTAAAGCGATAGATGCTCTTTATCAATATAAAACCGAGAAATTCTGCGCCGACGTCGAGCATGAGCTGATGTCCGATCTGTCCAGCCGGGTTGAGAATCTGTAGCCATGAAGCGATGCGCGCAGGGATGGGCGATGGTTCTTTTGCTGTTAGCGGCGAGCGGGGCCGCTTGCGCCGCCGATGACGGCATTCCCGCGCTGTTGAAGTTTGCCGAACAACGGCAGGCACCACCGGCCGCGCCCAGGGAAGAAACAGTGCGTAAATCGGCGCCCGCACCGGTCACCAAACCGGCCACCAAACCGGCCGCCATCGTCGGGGCAGACAGCGTTCGTTTAACGTCGCTGAAGCAGTCTTTGCAACAACAGGCGGAGAAAATCCGTCAGTTGGAGCGGCAGTTGGCGGCGGCTCAGGCCGCGGCGGCGGCGAAACGGGAGCGGGTCGTCGTCGATATTCGGCCGCTGGCCGATGCCCTGAAGGGATTGCGGCAAGCCGTTGCGCCGGTGCCAGAGGTGGGCGCATTGGCCGCTTCGCTCACGCGGGCCGAACAGCGCAGCGCAAGTTTGGCGGCGCAACTGGCACAGCAGCAGCAGCGGGTAGAGACCTTGCTGGCCGAACGGCAGCAGGCGGCCAAGCCACCCGTGCTGGCCAGTGAGGCGGACAAGCTGGCATATGCCGCCGGCGTGTCGCTCGGGCGCGACATTCTGCATCTGCAGCAGGAGAACCGGCGCGCGGGGCTGGAGGCGGAGAGTCCGCTGTTGTTGGCGGGCATCGCCGATACCCTGGCCGGGCGGTTGCGGCTGGATGAGGCCGCCATCGACAGCGCGCTGCGCACGGCGCATCAGCGCTTGCAGCAGGCGCAGCAGACGCAGGCTCCGCCTCTGGACGGTAAAGACTATCTGGCCGCTTTTACCCGTCAGGAGGGCGTCAAGCAGGATGCGCTCGGTTTCTACTACCGGGTGGACTATGCCGGCAGCGGGGCGATCGGCGCCGACGATCGGGTAGATATCGTGGTGCGCGAAAGCCTGACCGACGGGCGGGTGGTCAAAGACATGGAGCTGGCGGGGACGGTGATCTCGCAGCCGTTGACGCGCTATCCGCCGCTGTTTCGCGCCGCTATCGAGAAGCTGCAGCGCCACGGCTCGATCACGCTGGTGGTGCCGCCGGCGCTGGCGTACGGCAAACAGGGCAGCCCGCCGGCGATCCCCCCGAATGCCACCATGATTTACACCCTGCGCATCGCTGACGTGCAGCCGTGAGCGGGGTGCTCAGCAGTAACCACTCAGGAGGAATGCTATGGCCAAGGCGCCGAAAACGTTTGAAAGCAGAAAATCGCTGATGCTGAATGTGTTGCAAGGGTTGTGCAGGGAGCGTGTGGAAGGATCCGGGGGCCATCATCCCCCGCCGGAACAGTGGCCGAAGACGCGCGAGTTGGCGGATAAATGCGGCGAAAATATTTATACCACCCGCACCCTGCTGCTGGCGCTGGAAAAGGAGGGCAAGGTTCACTGCACCCACCGCAGCATCAACAATTCTCTCCGTTGGTACAGCTGCGACGAACAGGCAGCGATAAAAAAAGAGTGATTCGACCCTGGTGGTCGCTTTTGACTATTCCCACAGCTAATCATTAATTAAATTTATCATTTGACGGGGCGTTTCGCTCCGTCAATCCTCCCTCTTCGTTCACTGCCATCCGCACAGCCATTGCTAAGATGTTTTTTGCGGCCATATACTTATCGCTCAGACGGGAACAGGTGTAGGGAGCCGGCATCGTAATGAAGGAAAAGAAAGACATACTGAGATTGGATGATATTCATTATCAAATAGACAGCCAGGTGATCCTGGATTCCGTCTCTTTCACGCTGGGTGAAGGCGAGTTCAAACTGATCACCGGGCCTTCCGGCTGCGGGAAAAGCACCCTGCTGAAAATCATCTCTTCCTTAATGGATCCGACCAGCGGAAAGCTCTATTTCGACGGCCAGGCGATCGACGAGATGTCGCCGGAGGCGTATCGCAAGCAGGTCTCTTACTGCTTCCAGACGCCGTCACTGTTCGGCAATACGGTTTACGACAATCTGGCGCTGCCTTACCAGATCCGCCAGGAACCGCCAGCCGAGCGAAAAATGAAGGCCGATCTGGCGCGTTTCGGGCTGCCAGAGGCGATGCTGACCAAAAGCATCAATGAACTGTCCGGCGGGGAGAAGCAGCGCGTGTCCCTGATCCGCAACCTGCAGTTTATGCCGCGGGTGCTGTTGCTCGATGAGATCACCAGCGCGTTGGACGAGGAAAATAAGCGCAACGTCAACGAAATAGTGCATCAACTGGTGGCGGAACACCGGCTGGCGGTGCTGTGGGTGACGCACGATACCGAAGAGATAGCGCATGCGGACGAGGTGATCACCCTGCGCGCGCATGGCGCCGAGCAACAGGAGCAACAGCATGAATCAGCATAACATCACCAACGAATCCTTGGGCTTGTCGATGGTGCTGGTGGTGGTCGCCATCCTGATCAGCCACCGGGAAAAACTGGCGCTGGAAAAGGACATTATCTGGAGCATCTGCCGCGCGGTGGTGCAGCTGATCATCGTCGGCTACGTGCTGAAGTATATTTTCGACCTGGATAACGCCGTTCTCACCGTGTTGATGGTGCTGTTCATCTGCTTTAACGCGGCCTACAACGCCAAGAAACGCAGCAAGTACATCGAACACGCGTTCGTGACGTCGTTTATCGCCATTACCACCGGCGCGGTGCTGACGCTGGCGGTGCTGGTATTGACCGGCTCCATCGAATTTACACCGATGCAGGTGATCCCCATCTCCGGGATGATCGCCGGTAACGCCATGGTGGCGGTGGGGCTGTGCTACACCAACCTCGGCCAGCGTTTCAAAGGCGAGCAGCAGAAGATTCAGGAGATGCTCAGCCTGGGGGCTACGCCCAAGTTCGCGTCGGCGGCGCTGATCCGCGACAGCATCCGCGCTTCGCTGATCCCGACCGTGGACTCGGCGAAAACCGTTGGGCTGGTCAGCTTGCCGGGCATGATGTCCGGGCTGATCTTTGCCGGTATCGATCCGGTGAAAGCGATCAAATACCAGATTATGGTGACCTTCATGCTGCTTTCTACTGCCAGCCTGTCAACCATCATCGCCTGCTATTTGGCCTACCGTAAGTTTTACAACGAGCGCCACCAGCTGGTGGTCGGCAACCTGAAGTAACGCCATGAAAAACGGCCTCCGCGGAGGCCGTTTTTTTACCCTTGCAGCAGGGCGATGCTCTGGCGGATTTCCCGTTCGATATCCGCCTCGCTCCAGCTGTCCAGTTGTGAAGAGAAGGGCTCGAAGGCATAGACGCCGGTGTAGCCCAGGCGTTCGAGGTTCTGTACCTGGCGGCCGCTCTCCAGCCGATCGCCCTCGCTCAGCATAATGCGCTCTTCGTCGCTCAACGTGCCTTTATCCCGCCCGTCCTCCACGCCGGACAGATGCACCAGGCCGATCTGCGCCACCTGGATCTGCGCGTCGAAGTCGGCTTGCGTCACGCCGCTCAGATAGTGGTGGAACGTATCGAGCACGATACGGTACGGCGCGCCCGAGTCGCGGATGAGCGCCTGGGTCAGCAGCGACGATCGCAACGAGCTGATGCCGAAGCCCAACGGTTCGACGTATCCCTGTACGCCATAGCGCGCAAACAGCGGTGCCAGCAGCCGCAACGCGGCGAGGGTGTCGTCGCGTTTTTGCTGCTCGCTGCGCGTGTCGTCGGCGCTGCAGTGCGGGCACAGCACCAGCGCCCGGCTGTGGATGGCCTGCGCCTGCGCCAGCAACGCTTCGGCGCGCTGCTGCAGCGCCGCCGGGTCATCCATCAGATTGAACATGCCGAGGGCGTTGATCGTGACGATTTCAATGCCGTATTGCGCGGCGAGCGCGTTGAGCTGCGCGTCGCTCAGATCGTCGGTCACCTTGCCGCTGGGCATGTCGTTGCGCAGCTCAACTTTGCTGAGCCCGCAGCGTTTCACCAGGCGGAAAAAATGGTCCAGATTGAGATTCGGCGCGATCTTGCGGTTAATGCAGAAGCGGTCCAGCGCAATGTTCATGGGCATGACTCCAGCGGTCAGGGTTGAGAGATCAGGATTTGCCGTTTTCCAGCGGCAGCGGCTTGCCGTCGGGCAGGGATTGGCGGTGGCGTTTGGCCATCACCACCTGCTCCATTTTTTCCAGTGAGACGCCTTTGGTTTCCGGAATATAGCGGCCGATAAACCAGTAGCTGAACAGACAGCAGGCGGCGAAGATCCACATCGGGAAGGCGCCGTGGAAATGCGAGAACAGGTAAGGGTGGTCGTTGATCATCGGGAACGACTGCGACACCGCGAAGTTGGCGACCCACATGCAGCCGACGGCGATGCTCATCCCCTGCGCGCGCATGCGGTTCGGGAAGATTTCCGACACCAGCACCCAGGCGCCGACGCCCCAGGACAGCGCATAGAACACCATGAAGAACAGCATGCCGAACAGCGCGAAATAGCCGGTGGCCTGGGTGTAGAGCGCGTACGAGGTGAGCAGCAGGCCGGCGATGGCGCCCAGCGTGCCGTAACGCATCAGCGGAATGCGGCCCATGCGATCCATCAGCATGGCGCCGATGACCGAACCGACCAGCTGCAGCACGCCGATCCAGATGGTCTGGAACAGCGCTTCCTGCGCGTTTTCGGTGACGGTTTTCAGCACCACCGGCGCGTAGTACATCATCACGTTGACGCCGGTGACCTGCTGTAACATGGCGATCATGCAGCCGACGAACAGGATAAACCGCACCCGCACATCGCCGTAGTTCAGCTTCCGGTGCTGCTGCTGTTGATCCTGCTGCAGCGAGTCTTTGATTTCTTTCAGCAGATTCTGCGCGTGGGCGGCGTTGGAGACCTTGGTCAACATCGCCAGCGCCTGATCGTCGCGGCCCATCATCACGTTCCAGCGCGGCGATTCAGGAATGACGAACACCAGGATGCAGAACAGAATGCAGGGGATCACGCCCGAGGCGAACATCCAGCGCCAGCCCATTTCCACCAGCCAGGCTTCGCTGGCGATGCTGGCGATTTTGAAGTTGACGTAGAAAATCACGATCTGGCCAAAGACGATGGCGAATTGCTGCATGCTGAGCGCCCGCCCGCGCATGTCTTTCGGCGACACCTCCGACATGTACATCGGCGACACGGTGGCGGCAATGCCGACCGCCAGCCCGCCGATGATGCGGTAGATGACGAACCAGGTGAAGGTCGGGGCCAATGCGGCGCCGACGGCGGACACGGTGAACAGCAGCGCCGCCAGCATCAGCGCCTTTTTGCGGCCCCAGCGCGCCGCCAGCGGCCCGGCGGCGAAGGCGCCGACCACGCAGCCGATCACCACGTTGGAGACGGCCCAACCGGTTTCGGCCGGGCTGAGATCGAAATAGGTTTTCAACGCTTCGATCGCGCCGGAGATCACGGCGGTATCGTAGCCGAACAGAATGCCGCCCAGGGCGGCGATGCCGCAAATTCGCAATATGTAGCCGGTATTGTGCTTACGCTGATATGACATGTGTTGCTCCGATTTTTATCCTGGCTTCCGTCCGCACGGTCGGGGTGTCGGGAAGAGGGCGAGCGGAAGGGTGTGAACCGTGCCTGTCATCAAGGCGATGTCGTCGATAAATGCTGGAACAAACAAGAACATTTATTTCATAATTAGTGAATAATGGAATATTGATTTTTAGATCCAGTTCAAAAAAAACCGTCACCTCTGCGCCAGGCGCCTTGGGCGTTCGGGGGCGGACGGTAACGACGGCAGAGCAGGCTCAGTGCGGGTTTTCTGTAGCAAAGTCAGTGTGTATTAGCTCTGTTTTCTCCGCCGCTGTTGTGCTTTCCCTGGCACGGCAATGAAAGCGCCAATCCGATCGACACCGCAAAATTGCGACCTCACGCACTAAAAACAAATTTTTCAAAACAATTTATTTGAAACTTTTTTTTCAATGAAATAGAGTTTGCTGCATCCGGTCAGGATTTAGCCGGCTTGCCGACGGAGTTTGGCGAGCGGGACGATTAACGCCGCGCCGCCTGTGAGTGGCCTGGCGACAGCGGACTTGAAAAGAGGGCGTGACATGAAAACCGTGGGTAATTTTATTGACGGGCAGGTGTGCCTGAGCAGCAGCAATCAAACCATCGACGTGCACAACCCAGCCAGCGGGCAGGTTGAGCGGCGCGTCACGCAGAGCACCGCCGCCGAAGTCAAACAGGCCATCGACGTGGCGCATCGGGCGTTCGCCGACTGGTCGCGCACCACGCCGCTGCGCCGTGCGCGCATCATGTTCAATTTCAAGGCGCTGTTGGAACAACACCGCGACGAGCTGGCCGAGCTTATCGTCAGCGAGCACGGCAAAGTGTATTCGGATGCGCTGGGCGAACTGACGCGCGGCATGGAAGTGGTCGAATTCGCCTGCGGTATCCCGCATCTGATCAAGGGAGAGTATTCGCCGGACGTCGGCAGCGGCGTCGACAGCTTCTCGCTGATGCAGCCGCTGGGTGTGGTGGCGGGCATTACCCCGTTCAACTTCCCGGCGATGGTGCCGATGTGGATGTTCCCCATCGCACTGGCCTGCGGCAACACCTTTATCCTCAAGCCGCCGGCGCTGGTGCCTTCGGCCTCGGTGCGCCTGGCGGAGCTGCTGAAAGAAGCCGGCCTGCCGGACGGCGTGTTCAACGTGGTGCACTGCGCCAATGAAGATGCGGCGCAGCTGTGCACCGATCCGCGCATTCAGGCGGTGAGCTTCGTCGGTTCCTCCACCGTGGCGGAACATATCTATACCACTGCCAGCGCGCACGGCAAGCGGGTACAGGCCTTCGGCGCGGCGAAAAACCAGGCGATCGTCATGCCGGACGCCGATCTGGACGCCACGGTCAACGCGTTGATGGGCGGCGCGTTCGGCTCCGCCGGTGAGCGTTGCATGGCGCTGCCGATCGCCGTGGTGGTCGGTGACGATACCGCCGACAAACTGATCGCCAAACTGAAGCCGCTGATCGCGCAGCTGCGCGTCGGGCCGGGCTTGCAGCAGGGTGGCGAAGAGAATGAAATGGGGCCGCTGGTGTCGTCTGCCCACCAGAAAAAGGTGCTGGGCTACATCGATCTGGGCGAGGAAGAAGGCGCAACCCTGGTGGCCGACGGCCGCAATTATCAGGTGCCGGGCTACCCTGAAGGCTACTACGTCGGCGGCACGCTGTTCGACCATGTGAAGCCGAATATGCGCATCTACCGCGAAGAGATCTTCGGGCCAGTGCTGGGCATCGTGCGGGTGCCGGATTATCGCACCGCCATCGACACGGTCAACGGCCATGAGTTTGGCAACGGCAGCGCCATCTTTACCGGCAGCGGCCACTACGCGCGTCAGTTCGTGCAGGAAGTGCAGGCCGGGATGGTCGGCGTCAACGTGCCGGTGCCGGTGCCGATGGCGTTCCACAGCTTCGGCGGCTGGAAGCGCTCGGTGTTCGGCGCGTTGAACGTGCACGGCACCGACGGCGTGCGCTTCTACACGCGCATGAAGACCGCCACCGCACGCTGGCCGGCCGGGCAGCAGACGGTGTCCGAATTCAGCATGCCGACGCTGGGTTAAGCGCTGTCATATTCAGGCCAGGCCGTTGCTCCTTCGGGGCAGCGGCCTTTGCACGGGTCATTAACAGGAGAATCGAGATGTCTTCACTGCTTGCCAAATGTCAGACGCCGAATGCCGAGGGGCGTATTCAGCACGTGACGCCGGAAAATGCCGGTTGGCGCTATGTCGGCTTTGACGTTTACCGCCTGGCCGCCGGGCAGTCGCTGCAGCTTGAGTGCGGCGACCAGGAACTGTGCCTGGTGCTGGTTGCCGGTATCGCCTCCGTCGCCACGCTGCGCGCCGAATACCCGCATATCGGTAAACGCATGAGCCCGTTCGAACGTACGCCGCCTTACGCGGTGTATGTGCCGCACCACGATCGCATCGACGTGCGGGCAGAAACCGATCTGGAGCTGGCGGTGTGCAGCGCACCCGGCAGCGGCCACCTGCCTTCACGGCTGATTACGCCGGCGGATATCGGCGTGGAGCGGCGCGGCAAGGGGCGTAACCAGCGGTTGGTGCATAACATTCTGCCGGACAGTGAGCCGGCCGACAGTCTACTGGTGGTGGAGGTTTACACCGACGAGGGCAATACCAGCTCCTACCCGAGCCACAAGCACGATCAAGAAGACTCACCGCACGAAACCTATCTCGAAGAGACGTACTATCACCGCATACAGCCGGAGCAGGGGTTCTGCATGCAGCGCGTCTATACCGACGATCGCACGCTCGATGAGTGCATGCCGGTCTACAATCGTGACGTGGTGAAAGTGCCGCGCGGTTATCACCCGGTGGCGACCCTGGCGGGTTACGACAACTATTACCTCAACGTGATGGCCGGGCCGGTGCGGCAGTGGAAATTCACCTGGGAAAAAGACCACGCTTGGATTAACGGCGACGGCTATCCCGCCGCGCAATAAGCGCCTGAGGCCCGGCTTGCCGGGCTTTTTTGTCAGCCTTACTCGTCCCGGGCGTTATTCAGCGCCAGCGAGACCGCCAGCGTCTGAGCCAGGCACATCGAAGCCACCTGCGAGCGGAACCCGTCCACCTGCGCTTCGCGCACCACGAAACAGACGTCGCTGAAGGCGGCCAGCGGGCTGACCTGGCTGTCGGTGATGGCGATCTGCTGCGCGCCGCGCTTGGCGCCCAATTCCACCAGTTCCACCGCCTCGCGGGCGTATGGCGAATAGCTGATGGCGATCACCACGTCCTTCGGTTTCACCATGCTCAGCTGTTCGGTGAACATCCCGCCCAGGCCGTCGATCAGAAACGCGCGGCGCTCCAGATGGCGCAGCGCATAGGTGAGGTAGGAAGCGACGCTGAACGAGCGGCGCAGGCCGATCACGTAGATGTTTTCAGCGTTGTTGAGCAGCTCGACGGCGCGATCCAGCTGCTCGGGAGCGATCTGCATCGCCAGCTGCTGCAGCGCCTGCGCGTTGACCATGGTGAATACGTTGAGAATCTCCGCCGGCTTCTCTGGCGCGACGTTGTCGTCGGTGGAGGTTTGGCGGAACAGGCGCGCGCGCTCGGTATAGTTCACCGTCTCTTCCATCAGATGCTGACGGAACACCTGCTTCATTTCGTTGAAGCCGCTGAAACCGAAGGCGTTGGCGAAACGGATCAGGGTGGAAGGCGGCACGCTGGCCTGTGCGGCGATGGAGGCAACGGTATCGAAAGCGATGCTGTTACTGTTATCCAAAATATAGCGCGCCACCTGCTTCAAACGCTTGCTCAGCGTTTCATAACGGTGGCGGATCTCGTCCTGTAACAGCGAAAGTTGAGTTGGGTTGTTCATCCATTCGGCTCGCAGTGGGGTGAAGGCGCATTGGCCTGACGCCTGAAATATTGACAGGGTATTTTAACAGACGGAGCGGAAATTTCATTTCCTCAAAAAGCGATTTATTCGATCGCACATTGCGCGACTTCACAGAAAATGGGCAAAAAAATCCCCTTAAAGCGGCGAAATGGCCTTAAGGGGACGTGAACCTGCTCTCGCTGTCAGTGCGTGCCACCCGCCTGTGGACGGTACTGGCGCCAGAAACCGATCAGCGTCAGGTATTTTTGTTTCACCTGCTCGATCAGGGCCGCGTCGTCGATTTCCCCCTGCAGCCAGCGGCGCGAAGGTTGGCCGAAAATAGTGCGGCCGACGGCGAAACCTTTCACCCAGCGCGCATCTGCGGCGGCGGCAAAGCCCGCCTTCAGCACCGCCTCTGGGGAGTCGAGCCCCAGGATCAGCACGCCGCGGCAGTCGGGATCGTAGGCGTCGATCAGCGCGCCGACCTGCTGCCAGTTTTCCGCGCTCAGCGGCGGCAGTTTCCACCAGTCCGGCTGAATGCCCAACCGGTAGAAGTGTTCAATCATCTCCAGGTAATAGCGCTCGTCCTTGTCGGCGTTGCCGTCCGGCAGGATCACTTCCAGCAGCAGCTCATGGCCGGATTTGCAGCAGCCGCGGTAGACGTCGGCGATCAGCTCATCCTGTTCGCGGCGCAGTTCTGCCGCGTCGTGCGGATGATAAAACACCAGGCACTTCACCACGTGCTCCTGCGGCCAGTCGATCAATTGCGAACCGATGTTGCCGTGCTCCAGGCGCAGCGGGCGCGAGCTGGGCAGCTCCACCGGCCGGCCAATCCACCATCCCTGACCGGTGATTTCGTTCAGCGCCGCCTGCCCGTAGGTGGTGTCGGCCAGAATGCCGCTGTTGCCGTTGAGGCCGGCCTGCGCGGCAGCCTGTTGCGCCGCCGTTAACAGCAGGGTTTTCAGGCGCGGAATGCGTTCCTCGCTGACGCCGGCTTCGCGCGCCATGTCCGCCAGCTGCTTGCGGTGATCGAAGGCGAATACGCACAATTCCGGCCACTGTTGCTTGCGGGTGGTGACCCGGTGCAGGTGATTCAGGCGTGCGTCGCGGTCCGGGCGCGTGACCTGTTGTTCACGCTGCAGATAGTCATCCAGCTCCCGTTTGGTCGGCATGGCCGGGGCGCAGCCGTGACGCGAGACCACCAATGCGCCGCAGGCGTTGGCGTAGCGGCAGGCCTGATCCCAGCCCTCATCGTTCAGGTAGCCGCGCAGCAGGCCGGACATAAAGGCGTCGCCGGCTCCCAGCACGTTCAGCACCTCCACTCGCACACCAGCGTGCAGCTTCACCTGTTCCCAGTCGTCGGCGATGTCATCTTCGAACACCGAACAGCCCTGGGCGCCGCGCTTGCACACCAGCGTGGCCGCCGTGGCCCGGCGCACGTTTTTCAGCGCCGTCAGCGTGTCGGTGCTGCCGCCGGCGATATGAAATTCCTCTTCGGTGCCGACGATCAGATCGAAATGGTGCAGCACCTCTTGTAGCTCGCGCGTTACCTGATCCGATTCCACAAAGCGGGTTTCGCCGTCGCCCAGCGACGTCAACCCCCACAGCACCGGGCGGTAATCGATGTCCAGCGCGGTGCGCAGGCCGTGGCGGCGCGCGTATTCCAGCGCCTTCAGCACCGCGGCGCGGGTGTTCGGGTGCGACAGGTGCGTGCCGGTGATGGCCAGCGCGCGCGCGGAAGCAATGTAGGCCTCGTCGATGTCGTCGGGCGTCAGCGCCATGTCCGCGCAGTTTTCGCGGTAGAAGATCAGCGGGAAGGTTTCCTGATCCTTGATGCCGAGGATCACCAGGCCGGTTAACCGACGTTTGTCGGTGATCAGGCAGCGAGTATCGGCCCCGACGCGCTGCAGCTCTTCGCGCAGAAAGCGGCCCATGTGTTCATCGCCGACGCGCGCCAGCATGCCGGATTTTAACCCCTGAATGGCGGTGCCGTAGGCCACGTTGCCGGAAGATCCGCCGAGGTACTTGGCGAATGTGCCGGCGTCTTCCAGCCGCGCGCCGATCTGCTGAGCATAGAAATCGACGGCGATGCGCCCGAGACAAATGACATCAAGCTGTTTTTCTTGTGTAGCCATACCCGTTTCCTTCTGTTTAAGCAAAACTCCGGCGGCGGCCCGAGCGTGGCGCCCTGCAGGAAGCATGTGGATAGTATGGGGAATGAAAATTTCAATTTCAATATAGAATGAAATTTACACCCCGAAAATGTGATGCGTTTAAAACATCGACAGGAGAACGGGAAAAGCCGATGAAGCGGCCATAAGACGGCGACCGGGCGCGCGCAGAAAAGGGGATTAGATCAGGATAAAAGGCTGTCAGCCCGTGTGGTAACGGTTGTTATCGGCCGGTGCGCGGCGCTAAGCCAGTAAAGGCTGAATCACGAGATGAAACGGGCTTTTCATGTAATATGCGATCTTTATCGCAAAATGAAATGTTTCTTCTGTAATGTGATTTTATGAAAAATATATTTGTTTATAATCGCTTCACGTTTCAGGTTGTCGACTTCGTGAGCAGCGGGCATCGCCTGCTCAAGATAATAGCTGCCGCCGCGTAATACAAACACGGGATTGTCGGCTCGGCGCGAGCCCTTTCCGGGGCGGCCCTCAATCTAAAGGGTGAGTAAATGGGCAAGATCAGGCTAACCATGGCGCAGGCGCTCGTCAGATTTCTCGATAACCAGTATCTGCTGGCCGACGGGGTGGAAACCAAATTCGTCGCGGGCATTTTCGCGATTTTCGGCCACGGCAACGTGCTGGGGCTGGGGCAAGCGCTGGAACAGGATAGCGGCGATCTGCGGGTGCATCAGGGCCGCAACGAGCAGGGGATGGCCCATGCGGCGATCGGCTTCGCCAAACAAAAACTGCGCCGGCAGATCTACGCCTGCACTTCATCGGTCGGCCCCGGCGCCGCCAATATGATCACCGCCGCGGCCACCGCCACCGCCAACCGCATTCCTTTATTGCTGCTGCCGGGCGACGTTTACGCTTCCCGCCAGCCGGACCCGGTGCTGCAGCAAATCGAACAGTCTTACGATCTCAGCATCAGCACCAACGACGCGTTCCGCGCGGTGAGCAAATACTGGGACCGCATCGTGCGACCGGAACAGCTGATGAGCGCCTGCATCAATGCGATGCGCGTGTTGACCGATCCGGCGGAAACCGGCGCGGTGACGCTGTGTCTGCCGCAGGACGTGCAGGGGGAAGCCTACGACTACCCCGACTATTTCTTCCAAAAACGCGTGCACCGGCTCGATCGCCGTCCGGCGACCGACGGCATGTTGGCGGACGCGTTGGCGCTGCTGACGGCCAAACGCAAACCGCTGCTGGTGTGCGGCGGCGGCGTGAAATACTCGCAGGCCGGGCGGGCGCTGCGCGAATTCGCCGAGCGCTTTGGCATTCCGTTCGCCGAGACCCAGGCCGGCAAAGGCACGGTGCCAAGCGACCATGAATTCAACCTCGGCGGCATCGGCGAAACCGGCTGCCTGGCGGCCAACACGCTGGCCCGACAGGCCGATTTGGTGATTGGCGTCGGCACCCGTTACACCGATTTCACCACCTCGTCCAAATGGCTGTTCCAACACCCGGACGTCAGCTTCCTCAATATCAACGTCAGCGCCTTTGACGCCGGCAAGCTCGACGGCGTGCAGGTGCTGGCGGACGCCCGCGAGGCCCTGAACGCATTGGGCGCGCTGTTGGCGCAGGCCGAGTACTGCGCCGGCTGGGGCGACGCCATCGCCGCGGCGCGCGCTGCCCAGCGTGAAGAGACCGAGCGGGTTTACGCGGTGGAATACGGCGGCGCGGGCTTTGTGCCGGAGATAGACGATCACCTCGATCGCGAGCGGGTGTTCGCCGAATTTATCGCTCAGACCGACTCGGCGATGACGCAAAGCCGGGTGCTGGGGGTGCTGAACCGCGAGCTGCCGCCGGACAGCGTGATCGTCGCCGCCGCCGGCAGCCTGCCGGGCGATCTGCAGCGGGTGTGGCACAACCGTGGCGAGCACGGTTACCACGTGGAATACGGCTACTCCTGCATGGGGTACGAGGTGAACGCCGCATTGGGGGTCAAGCTGGCCGAGCCGCAGCGCGAGGTGTACGCGATGGTGGGCGACGGCGCCTTCATGATGCTGCATTCCGAACTGGTCACCTCGATTCAGGAAGGCTGCAAGATCAACGTGGTGCTGTTCGACAACATGACCAACGGCTGCATCAACAACCTGCAGATGGAACACGGCATGGACAGCTACACCACCGAATTCCGCTTCCGCAATCCAGAGGGCGGCAAGCTCGACGGCAAACTGGTGCCGGTCGATTTCGCCATGCTGGCGGCGGCTTACGGCTGTAAAACCTATCGCGTCACCACCGAGCAGCAGCTGCTCGACGCGCTGGCCGACGCCCGCAGGCAGACCGTGTCCACGCTGCTCGACATCAAGGTGCTGCCGAAGACCATGGTGCACAAGTATCTCAGCTGGTGGCGCGTGGGCGGCGCTCAGGTGGCCGACAGCGAGAAAATCGTCGAAGTGGCGCGCAAGCTGCAGGAAAACATCGATAAGGCGCGCGATTACTGATTCGTTTTCGAACACAACACACTTTCCAGAGGGTAGCGAAAATGACATTGAACATTGGGGTTATCGGCACCGGCGCCATCGGCCGCGATCATATCCGTCGCTGTAGCAAAGTGTTGCAGGGCGCCCGCGTCGTGGCGGTGAACGACATCAATCGCGACAACGCCGCCAAGGTGGTGAGCGATCTGCAGCTGGATGCGCGGGTGTATGACAACGGCCACGATCTGATCAAGGCCGCCGATGTGCAGGCGGTGCTGGTCACCTCCTGGGGGCCGAGCCACGAAGAATTCGTGCTGGCGGCCATCACCGCCGGCAAACCGGTGTTCTGCGAGAAGCCGCTGGCGGTGACCGCGCAGGGCTGCAAAAACATCGTCGATGCCGAAGCGAAGCACGGCAAGCGGCTGGTGCAGGTCGGCTTTATGCGCCCCTATGACCAGGGCTATCGGGCGTTGAAACAGGTGCTGACCAGCGGCCAGATTGGCGAGCCGCTGATGTTGCACTGCGCGCACCGCAACCCGACGGTTGGCGAGGCTTACACCACCGATATGGCGATCACCGACACCCTGATCCACGAAATCGACGTGTTGCGCTGGCTGCTCGACGACGACTATGTGTCGGTGCAGGTGGTGTTCCCACGCAAGAGCCCGAAGGCGTTCCCGCATCTGAAAGATCCGCAGATTGTGTTGTTCGAAACCGCCAAGGGTACGCGCATCGACGTCGAAATTTTCGTCAACTGCCAGTACGGCTACGACATTCAGTGTGAAGTGGTGGGGGAAACCGGCATTGCCAAACTGCCGGAGCCGTCCTCGGTGCAGATGCGCAGCGGCGCCCGCCTGTCGACCGAAATCCTGACCGACTGGAAGGATCGCTTTATCGACGCCTATGACGTCGAGCTGCAGGGGTTCATCAACGACGTGGCCGCGGGCCAGTTGACCGGGCCTTCCGCCTGGGACGGCTACGCCGCCGCGGTGACCGCCGACGCCTGTGTGGCGGCCCAGCTCAGCGGTGAGATCGTACCGGTGACCCTGCCGGCGCGCCCGGCGTTTTACAACAAGCCATCGGCTTGAACCCCGTACCCATGATTGCAGAGGAGTGACCATGAAGATCGCTTTTGATGTCGACGTTATCCGGGATTTGGGCGTGACCAAAATGGTTCAGCAGGTGGCGGACTGGGGCTATAAATACATCGAGCAGTCGCCGCACCCGCAGATCAACCCGTTTTACAAGCATCCGAAGGCCAGCCGCGAAATCATGGCGGAGTATAAAAACGCCCTGAAAGCGACCGGCGTGGAGATCTCCTCATTTATCGTGGTGTATCGCTGGTCCGGGCCGGGCGAAGATCGCCGCCAGGCGGCAGTCAAAAACTGGCGACGGATGATCGAGATCGCGGTGGAAATGGGCGTGCAGGTGATCAACACCGAACTGGCCGGCAACCCCAACGAGCCGGAGATCTGCGAGGAGCTGTGGTATCGCTCGATGGAGGAGCTGCTGCCGATCATCGAGCGTGAAGGTATCCGTATGGAGATCCAGTCGCACCCGTGGGACTTCTGCGAGCTGAGTAACGAAACCGCCGATCTGGTGAAATCGCTGCGCAGCGACCACGTCAAATACCTCTACAGCGTGCCGCACACCTTCTACTACGACAAGGGGCAGGGCGATGTGGCCGGCATGTTGCAGTACGCCGGGGACGATCTTTCCCACGTGCTGATTGCCGACACCATGAATCACACCAAGCATTGCCGTTATATCGTCAATCCGCCGGGCGTTGACGCCGCGGTGCATCAGCACGTCGGCATCGGCGAAGGTGAGGTGAATTTCGACGCCCTGTTCCAGACGCTGCGCGATATGGAATTTGCCAACCGCAGCTTCAAGGCCGGCGGCGAATCGATCATCTGCACCTCGCTGTTCGGCTATCCGGAAAAGATGCCGAGCCAGGCGGTGGCGACCAGAGAGCGCATCGAAAGAGAGCTGTTGGGCAAATAATCTTATTTGGCTCGCCGGCGTCATTTGCACCGGCGGCCCTCCAAGGACCGAGGCAGACCATGAATAAAGACAACGTGAAATTGGCCATCGCGCCAATCGGCTGGACCAACGACGACATGCCCGATCTGGGCAAGGAAAACACCTTCCAGCAGTGCGTCAGCGAAATGGCGCTGGCCGGTTTCACCGGCAGCGAAGTGGGCAGCAAATACCCGCGCGATCCGGCGGTGCTGAAACCGATGCTGGATATTCGCGGCATTCAGATCTGCAACGCCTGGTTCAGCACCTTTTTCGCCGACGGCCAAAAAGACAAAACCATCGATGAATTTATCAACCACATGAATTTCCTGCATGCCATGGGCGCCAGGGTGATTGGCTGCTCCGAGCAGAGCAAGAGCATTCAGGGCACCACCAAAGGCGTGTTCGAAGAGAAGCCGTATTTCAGCGATGAAGAGTGGCAGCGCGTGGCCGACGGTTACAACGAGCTGGCGAAGATCGCCGCCGGCAAAGGCATGCAGGTGTGTCTGCACCACCACATGGGTACCGGCATTCAGACTACCGCCGAAATCGATCGCTACATGAGCATGGTCAACGACGACGTTTACCTGTTGTTCGATACCGGGCACGCCTACTATTCGGAAGGCAGCCAGCAGGCGATGATGGCGATCCTGGAGAAGTATCTGCCGCGCATCAACCACGTCCATCTGAAGGACGTGCGCGATGAGGTGGTGGCGGAAGTGAAGGCCAACAAGCTGAGCTTCCTCGATGGCGTGAAGAAGGGCACCTTCACCGTGCCGGGTGATGGCGTGATCGACTTCAGGCCGGTGTTCAAGCTGCTGGACGAGCGCGGTTACAAGGGATGGATGGTGGTGGAGGCCGAGCAGGATCCGGCGCTGGCCAACCCGTTCGAGTATGCGGTGAAAGCGCGCCGCTATATTCGGGAAACCGCCGGTATTTAAGCGGTAAGGGTGAATAAAGATCGAGGGGCGCTGCCAGCGCCCCTTTTTTGATGGCGGCGCGTTAGCCGCCGAGCGTTTGCCAGGTTGCGACCTGGCTGCCTGGCCATGGTGTGGCGGCATGCACGCCACGGGCGATCGCCCGAGCGAGGGTGTCCGCCGCCAGCGCGCCGATTTGCAGCACCGCCAGTTCGCGGCTGCCCTGTACCTCGCGCTGCCCGGTGGACAGGGCGAACACCACGTCGCCGTCAAACGGGCTGTGCAGCGGGCGAATCGCGCGCGCCATACCGTCTTGCGCCATGATGGCCACCCGTTTCAACTCCACTCGCGTCAGCGCCAGGTCGGTGGCGATGCAGGCCAGGGTGGTGTTCTTTCTGCCGCCCTGCGGCTCTTGCACCATCCCGTCTTCACCCTGCGCATGCAGTTGCGCCAGCGCCGCCGCGCCGCCGTTGCCAAATTCACCGTTAATTTCATAAGGCGTCGCCCAGAAGGCGCGGGTGCCGGGTGCGACCACCGCACCCAAACTGTTGACCGCCACCAGCGCGCCGACGGTAGCGCCGTTGGTGGCCACGATCGACGCCGAACCGAGGCCGCCTTTCAGCTTGCCCATGCCGGTCATGGCGCCGTAGCCGGCCCCGACGGTGCCCAGCGGAAAGTCCAGGCCGGCCTTGCCGACCGCCTCGATGCCCAACTGGCGATACGGCGGCGTGAGCTGCCAGTTTTTGTCGCCGCCGTTGGCCAGATCGTACAGGCAGGCGGTGGGCACGATAGGGGAGACCGGCACGCCGGGTGCTGGGCGCAGCGCGTAGCCTTTACCCTGTTGCCCCAGCCAGGCTGCGACGCCATCCGCCGCCGCCAGACCGTAAACCGAACCGCCGCTGAACGTCAGCGCATCGATGGTCTGTACCAAATTGTCCTCACCGAGCGCGTCGGTTTCCCGGGTGGCGGGGCCGCCGCCGCGCACGTCCACGGCGGCAATCGCCGGGCTGTCCGGCAGGATCACCGTCGCGCCGGTGCGCACCCGGCTGTCCTGAGCCACGCCGACCTTCAGGCCGGGCACATCGGTAATCAGGTTGCGGGAGCCTGGGCGCCCGGCGGCGGAAGTTGGCATAGCGGCACCTAATGGGGTGAGAGGAGAGAATATGCCGACGGCGGCGGTCAGGCCGGCCAGCGCGTGTAAAAAGGTTCGGCGGTTGATATGCAGGGGCCGGCACAGCGGCCCCTGCGGGTGGGGAATATTACGCATCGCCGTGCGGCTGCCCGGAACGCAAACGCGCCATATGGTAGGCGTCGACCAGCACGCCATCGCGCATGGCATAGCCGCGGCTGGTGCCCTCTATCTCGAAGCCGAACTTGCGGTATAGCGCGATGGCGGCCGGGTTGTCGGTGAACACCGTCAGTTCGATGCGCTCGATGGCGGCCCAGTTGTCGCACAGGTCGATCATCGCCCGCATCAGGCGGCTGCCGACGCCTTTGCCGTGGTAGCGCGGATCGACGCCGATGCCGAAGGTGGCGACGTGGCGGCGGCGAACGCGCTGATTCAGCATCACAACCAACTGGCCGGCAAGCTGCCCGTCGATGATGGCCGCCAGGTTATGCGTGCCCGGTTCGGGATTGGCGAGTCGCTTCTGCCAGGACTCGACGGACGGTAGCGGGAGCTGCAGCGTATCGCGGTAGACGGGCGTCTGCGAATAAAGATGATGCAGGGCTTGCGCATCCGTTGTTTCCACGTGGCGTATCACGATCTCGCTCATGTCGCTGCTCCTTTTGCTTACCGGTTGAATAACCTCTGAATTTATCCGTTTACTGCCTTGAGTCAATATTATTTCAACGGGTCAAAAAAAACGCTTTACAGGTGCGAATGATAATGATTATTATTGCGATGCGTTCCGGGGAGGGCATCAACCCTTGATACTCTCGCTGCGAAGGCACGACATTGCTCACATTGCTTCCAGTGTTTACTTAGCCAGCTCGGGTGCTGGCTTTTTTTTTGCCCTTTTTTCAGCCGTTTCCGCCTTCAACAAATCCGCTGCCCATCCGCTGTTTCATTCCATCGAAATTTTTGAACAGAGGCATGAGTTTTTTACGCTTTCTTATTCTGCTGGCAGGACTAGACTGTAAAAAAACATTGAGGAGAGTTGAATATGATTTATGTACGTAAAGCGGAAGACCGCGGCCACGCCAATCATGGCTGGCTGGATAGCTGGCACACCTTCTCATTTGCCGATTACTACGATCCGAACTTTATGGGATTCTCGGCGCTGCGGGTGATCAACGAAGATGTGATCGATGCAGGGCAGGGTTTCGGTACTCACCCGCATAAAGACATGGAAATCCTGACCTACGTGCTGAGCGGCACGGTGGAACATCAGGACAGCATGGGCAACAAGGAGCAGATCCAGGCCGGTGAATTCCAGATCATGAGTGCGGGCACCGGGGTGCGTCACTCCGAGTACAACGCCAATCAGGATCGTCCGTTGCACCTGTACCAGATTTGGATCATCCCGGATCAGGTCGGGCTTGAGCCACGCTATGAGCAGCGCATGTTCGACGCGCCGCAGGGCCGTCAGCTGGTGCTGTCGCCGGATGCGCGTGACGGCTCGCTGAAGGTGTTCCAGGATATGACGCTGTCGCGTTGGGCGCTGAATAAAGGCGAGCAGGGGGAATGCCCGATCGCCGCCGGCCGTCGCGTTTGGATCCAGGTGGTGCGCGGCAAGGTCTCGGTCAACGGCCAGACCGCCGGCATCAGCGACGCGTTCGCGGTGTGGGATGAATCGGCACTGACGATCCAGGCCGACGAAGAGAGCGAAATCCTGCTGTTCGATCTGCCGCCGGTGTGATTAAGCGGTAAATATCAAGGGCTCACGGTGTGAGCCCTTGAGGTGAGTGACTCGCCTGCCGACGTTGCCTGACTTAACGCCGGCAAAACATATAAAAACAAGGAAAATCAATTTATTGATTTTCGGTTGATCGTCACAAAGGGGGAGAAACCACGCTTTTTCCCCTTTGTCTGCGTATGAAGGGCTCACGATGTGAGCCCTTTTTGCGTTGGCCGTCGCATAACCGACAATATCGGCCCGCCGTTTTTTTTGCTAAAATGACTGCCCATTCATGGTTAGTCAGTTCATTGATAATGAAGAAAAAACGGCCGGTACTCCAGGATGTGGCGGACAAGGTGGGCGTGACCAAGATGACGGTGAGCCGTTATCTGCGCAATCCCGACCAGGTTTCCGTCGCCCTGCAGCAAAAAATCGCCGTCGCGCTGGATGAGCTGGGCTACATCCCCAACCGCGCGCCGGACATCCTCTCCAACGCCACCAGCCGGGCGATTGGCGTGCTGTTGCCGTCGTTGACCAACCAGGTGTTCGCCGAAGTGCTGCGCGGCATCGAAAGCGTGACCGACGCGCACAACTACCAGACCATGCTGGCGCACTATGGCTACCTGCCGGAGCGTGAAGAAGAACGTCTGACCTCGCTGCTGTCTTACAATATCGACGGCCTGATCCTGTCTGAGCGCCATCACACGCCGCGCACCCTGAAAATGATCGAGGTGGCGGGCATTCCGGTGGTGGAGCTGATGGACTGCGTCTCGCCGTGCATCGATCTGGCGGTGGGCTTCAACAACTTCGAGGCGGCGCGCCAGATGACCCAGCAGATCATCGCGCACGGCCACCGTCACGTGGTCTATTTCGGCGCCCGTCAGGATGAACGTACCATCATCAAGCAGCAGGGGTATGAGCAGGCGATGCGTGAATCCGGCCTGGAACCGTACAGCATCATGACCGCGCGATCTTCCTCCTATTCCGCCGGCGGTGAACTGCTGCGCGTGGCGCAGCGCGACTATCCGCAGATCGACAGTATCTTCTGCACCAACGATGACCTGGCGATCGGCGCGGCCTTCGAGTGCCAGCGGCAGGGGCTGTCGATCCCGCAGGACATGGCGATCGCCGGCTTCCACGGCCATGACATCGGCCAGGTGATGGTGCCGAAGCTGGCCAGCGTGCTGACGCCGCGTGAACGCATGGGGCAGATCGGCGCCGAGCGCTTGCTGGCCCGGCTGCGCGGTGAAACGGTGTGCCCACGCATGGTGGACGTCGGTTTCACTGTGATCCCCGGTGGCAGTATCTGAGCCATTTTAACGTTCTGTTTTAACACCCTTTCTTTTTGCAGCGCGCCCTGAGGCGCGCTGGTTATCCCGCCTGTAAGCCCGCCGCTCGTTGCCGACATAAGTTTGATCTCTGTCCCAGAACGCGAATTTTAGCCGCTTACCCGGTTCCGGCGCTCATGTTGTTACCGGTATCATGATACCGGTAACAACGAGTGTGCGGTCATCTTGCTGCAAGACTGAACCTCTGACTCAACAACACCTACAGCTCTTCTTAAACACCGGGAAAGAGCCTAAAAATAAAACAACCGCACGCTTTACGCCTATCGTAAAGAGAGTCGCGATAAAAGGTTGGAGAAAAACTATGCCATTAGTGATTGTTGCAGGCGGCGTAGCGCTGCTGCTGCTGCTGATGATCCGCTTCAAGCTGAACGGCTTTATCTCTCTGGTTCTGGTTGCCCTGGCGGTCGGGATTGCACAGGGTATGCCGGTCGATAAGGTCATCGGCTCCATCAAGGCCGGCGTGGGCGGTACGCTAGGCAGCCTGGCGCTGATCATGGGCTTCGGCGCCATGCTCGGCAAGCTGCTGGCGGACTGCGGCGGCGCACAGCGCATCGCCACCACGCTGATCGACAAGTTCGGCAGAAAACACATTCAATGGGCGGTGGTGCTGACCGGCTTCACCGTCGGCTTCGCGCTGTTCTACGAAGTGGGCTTCGTGCTGTTGCTGCCGCTGGTGTTCACCATCGCCGCCTCCGCACGCATTCCGCTGCTGTACGTCGGCGTGCCGATGGCCGCCGCGCTGTCGGTGACTCACGGCTTCCTGCCACCGCATCCAGGCCCGACCGCCATCGCCACCATCTTCCATGCTGACATGGGTAAAACCCTGTTGTACGGCACGCTGCTGGCGATCCCGACGGTGATCCTGGCCGGCCCGGTCTATGCCCGCTTCCTGAAAGGCATCGACAAGCCGGTGCCGGAAGGCCTGTACAACCCGAAAACCTTTACCGACGCGGAGATGCCGAGCTTTGGCGTCAGCGTTGCCACGTCGCTGGTGCCGGTGATCCTGATGGCGCTGCGCGCGGTGGCTGAAATGGTGCTGCCGAAGGGCCACAGCCTGCTGCGCTTCGCCGAGTTCTTCGGCGACCCGGTGATGGCGACCCTGATCGCCGTGCTGATCGCCATCTTCACCTTCGGCCTGAACCGTGGCCGCACCATGGATGAAGTGATGGGCACCATCACCGACTCGATTAAAATCATCGCGATGATGCTGTTGATCATCGGCGGTGGCGGCGCCTTTAAACAGGTGCTGGTGGACAGCGGCGTCGAGCAGTACATCGCCGGCCTGATGGAAGGCAGCAACGTTTCGCCGATTCTGATGGCCTGGTCAATCGCCGCCGCGCTGCGTCTGGCGCTGGGTTCCGCCACCGTGGCGGCAATCACCGCCGGCGGCATCGTCGCGCCGCTGATCGCCACCACCGGCGTCAGCCCTGAGCTGATGGTGATTGCGGTCGGCTCCGGCAGCGTCATCTTCTCGCACGTCAACGATCCGGGCTTCTGGCTGTTCAAGGAGTATTTCAACCTGAGCATCATGGAAACCATCAAATCCTGGTCGGTGCTGGAAACCATCATCTCGGTGTGCGGCCTGGTGGGCTGTCTGCTCCTGGCGACGGTCGTATAATCTTTATCCGGCGCCCTGCGGGGCGTCGGCGTTCCAGAGTATCTTTATCAGTTGGGACGCATTTGGCGCGCTTGCGCCAGTTCCCATAGGGGCATGACACAATGAGCAATCCGCAGAATCACGTATTTATCCTGATGGGCGTATCCGGCAGCGGCAAATCCGCCGTAGCCAGCACTGTCGCCCACGAGGCCGAGGCCGCCATGCTGGACGGCGATTATCTGCATCCGCGCGCCAACATCAACAAAATGGCTGCCGGGCACGCGCTGGACGACAACGATCGCGCCCCGTGGCTGGCGGCCTTGAACGACGCCATCTTCGCCATGCAACGCACCAATCCCGTGTCGCTGCTGGTCTGCTCGGCGTTGAAAAAAAGCTATCGTGACCGCCTGCGCGAAGGGAATAGCAACCTGCATTTCCTCTACCTGAAAGGCGACAAGGCGGTGATCGAGGAGCGCCTGAAGCAGCGCAAAGGTCACTTCTTCAAACCGCAGATGCTGGTTTCGCAGTTCGCCACGTTGGAAGAGCCGGGTGAGCAGGAGCCGGATGTGCAAGCGATTGACATCAACCAGCCGCTGGACGGCGTGGTCGCCGATACGCTCGCCTATATTCGCCGCGTTACCGCCCGCTGAGCGCGGGCCGTTGTCGGCGCCGCCAGGCGCCTACAGCTTCATGTAAGCCCGCACGCCGTCCAGGAACATCTGGGTCGACAGCATCACCAGAATCAGCCCCATCAACCGCTCCAGCGCGCTGACGCCTTTGCTGCCCAGCAGGCGCAGGAACAGGTTCGACATCAGCAAAATGGCCGCAGAGAGACCCCAGGCGATCAACAGCGCTGCCACCAGATGGGGCAGCTGATGCGGATACTGGTGCGACAGCAGCATCAGCGCCGCCAGAATCGATGGCCCGGCCACCAGCGGGATCGCCAGCGGCACCAGGAACGGCTCCTCGCCGGCGGACAGCCCGGAGCTGTTCCCCTCCTGCGTGGGGAAAATCATCTTGATGGCGATCAGAAACAGGATGATGCCGCCGGAAATGGAGACGGTTTCGGTACGCAGGTTGAGGAACGCCAGAATTTTCTCGCCGGCGAACAGGAAGATCAGCATCAGCAGCAGGGCGATCAGCAGCTCGCGGATCAGCACCACCCGGCGGCGGCGCGGTTCCAGGTGCTTGAGCACCGACATGAAAATCGGCAGGTTGCCCAGCGGATCCATAATTAAAAACAGCAATACCGTAGCGGAAATCATCTCTGTCATGGTGACCTCGTGATCGGGAAAACGCCTCGGCCTTTTCGGCCGCGTCCTTGCCTATACCTATGGATTTCAAATTGCAGCTAGGCGCCCAGCGATCGCATCCCCAGGAGCTTACTCAAGTAAGTGACTGGGGATGCGATCGTGCAGGTAACAACGCTGCAGTTTGAAAGACGACGGGTATATAAGAAGGATTGCTGAGAAATCCTCAGCCATCGAATAAATTCACTTTGCGCCCGCGCCGACATTTTGTAAGGTGAGGAGATATTGCACACAACTCGTTATCACCTACATAAGCCCTTATCCGGGCGGGATACAGATATTATGAAAAACGTTGGTTTCATCGGTTGGCGCGGAATGGTCGGCTCGGTTCTCATGCAACGCATGACGGAAGAGCGCGATTTCGACGCCATTCGCCCGGTCTTTTTCTCCACCTCGCAGCACGGTTCTGCCGCGCCGGCCTTCGGCGGCCAGCAAGGCACGCTGCAGGATGCGTATGACATCGACGCACTGAGCGCGCTCGATATCATTATTACCTGTCAGGGCGGCGATTATACCAACGAAGTCTATCCTAAGCTGCGCGCCAGCGGTTGGCAGGGTTACTGGATCGACGCGGCCTCGTCGCTGCGCATGCAGGACGACGCCATTATCATCCTGGATCCGGTCAACCACGCGGTGATCCAGCAGGGCCTGGACAAAGGCATCAAAACCTTCGTCGGCGGCAACTGCACCGTCAGCCTGATGCTGATGTCCCTCGGCGGCCTGTTCGCTAACGATCTGGTGGAGTGGGCGTCGGTCGCCACCTACCAGGCGGCCTCCGGCGGCGGCGCGCGCCACATGCGCGAACTGTTGACCCAAATGGGTATGCTGCACGCCGACGTGGCGAAAGAGCTACAGGACCCGGCTTCCGCCATTCTGGATATCGAGCGCAAGGTGACCGAAGCCACCCGCAGCGGCAAACTGCCGACCGATAACTTCGGCGTGCCGCTGGCCGGCAGCCTGATCCCATGGATCGACAAGCAGCTCGACAACGGCCAGAGCCGCGAAGAGTGGAAAGGCCAGGCGGAAACCAACAAGATTCTGAACACCGGCAGCGTGATCCCGGTCGATGGCCTGTGCGTGCGCGTGGGCGCGCTGCGCTGCCACAGCCAGGCGTTCACCCTGAAGCTGAAAAAAGACGTGTCGCTGCCGGAAATCGAGCAGATGCTGGCGACGCACAACGACTGGGTGCGCGTGATCCCGAACGACCGCGAGCTGACCATGCGCGAACTGACGCCGGCGGCGGTGACCGGCACGCTGAATACGCCGGTCGGCCGTCTGCGCAAGCTGAACATGGGGCCAGAGTACCTGTCGGCGTTCACCGTGGGCGACCAGCTGCTGTGGGGCGCGGCCGAGCCGCTGCGCCGCATGCTGCGCATCCTGTTGTAAACCCGCACTTCCTGGGGGCTGGCTGATTTCAGCCCCCTAAAGCCTTATTTTCCGCCTTTTTGTTCGCCGCGCACCGCGTCGGACAACGTCACCGCAAGCCTCGTTTCACTGGGCTCCACCCCGCATATCGCCTCGTCGGCCGCCGCATTCAGACGCCGCCGGGCTGGCAGTTTTCTTAATGAAGAATTTTCCTGAGCAATGCTGAGCAGTTTTTAACAGACATTGGCTATGCTTAACGCATGGGTGAACACTTTTTCACCATGACTGAAATATTTCAAAAAATAAGCATAAAGAGCGAAATTCAGGTCGGCAGAGTAAAGATTGGTCAATAACCGACCGCAATCACGCTTTAGAGTCCGAATGCATTGCATGATGACCAAAACGGCCAAGGAATAACCAACAAGCCGTGCTTAGATCATGCTGTTAATCTAAGGAAGAAGACTATGCCTGTACTTCCCGATCGTGACGTGATTGATCAGATCATCTCCGGCCATTACGCCGACCCTTTTGCTCTGCTTGGCATGCATGCGACCGATAACGGTCTGCAGGTGCGCGCGCTGCTGCCGGACGCCGGCGCAGTCTGGCTGGTAGAACAGCAAACCGGCCGGCGGCTGGTGCAGCTGAACTGCGACGATCCGCGCGGTTTCTTCAGCGCCGTGGTGCCGCGGCGAAAAAATCCTTTCCGCTATCAGCTGCAGGTCAGCTGGCGCGATCACCAACAGACTGTCGACGATCCCTACCGGTTTGGCCCGCTGCTGCAGGATATCGACAGTTGGCTATTGGCCGAGGGCACGCATTTGCGTCCCTATGAACGGCTGGGCGCCCACCTCGTTACGCTGGATGGCATCGACGGCGTCAGTTTTGCGGTCTGGGCGCCCAACGCCCAGCGCGTCTCGGTGGTGGGGGAGTTCAACTTCTGGGACGGCCGCCGCCATCCGATGCGTCTGCGGCGTGAGAACGGCATTTGGGAGCTGTTCCTGCCCGGCGTGCGGGCCGGCCAGCTGTACAAATATGAAATCGTCGATTGCTACGGCAATACCCAGCTGAAAGCCGATCCTTACGCCTTTGAGGCGCAGATGCGCCCGGATACCGCCTCGCTGGTGGCGCCGCTGCCGGAGGGGGTGCCGTCGACGCCGGCGCGCCGCCGCGCCAACGATTTTGACCAGCCGATCGCCATCTACGAGGTGCATCTTGGCTCATGGCGCCGCCACACCGATAATCACTTCTGGCTTAGCTATGGCGAGCTGGCGGTGCAGCTTATCGACTATGTGAAGGACATGGGATTCACCCATATCGAGCTGTTGCCGATCAACGAGCACCCGTTCGACGGCAGCTGGGGCTATCAGCCGCTGGGGCTGTATGCGCCGACCCGTCGCTTCGGCACGCCGGCCGATTTCAGGGCGTTCGTGGCGGCGGCGCATGAGGCGGGCATCAACGTGATCCTTGACTGGGTGCCGGGGCACTTCCCGAGCGACGCCTACGGCCTGGCGAATTTCGACGGCACCGCGCTGTACGAATACGCCGATCCGCGTGAGGGCTACCACCAGGACTGGAATACGCTGATCTACAACTACGGCCGTCACGAGGTGCGCAACTACCTGGCGGGCAACGCGCTGTATTGGCTGGAGCGTTTCGGTATCGATGCGCTGCGGGTCGATGCGGTGGCGTCGATGATTTATCGCGACTACAGCCGCGCCGACGGCGAGTGGGTGCCGAATTACTACGGTGGCAACGAGAACCTGGAGGCCATCGCCTTCCTGCGTTATACCAACCAAACCATTGGCCAGGCGCAGCCGGGCGCGGTGACGCTGGCGGAGGAGTCCACCGACTATCCCGGCGTCACTCTGCCGCCGGACGCCAACGGCCTGGGGTTCCACTACAAATGGAACCTCGGCTGGATGCACGACACGCTCAATTATATGAAGTGCGATCCGGTGCACCGCAAATATCACCACAACCAGATGACCTTCGGCATGCTGTATGCCTATACCGAGAACTTCGTGTTACCTATCTCGCACGATGAAGTGGTGCACGGCAAAAAATCGGTCCTCGACCGCATGCCGGGCGACGCCTGGCAAAAGTTCGCCAACCTGCGCGCCTATTACGGGTTTATGTGGGCGCATCCGGGCAAAAAGCTGCTGTTTATGGGCTGCGAATTCGCGCAGGGGCGCGAGTGGAATTTCGATACCAGCCTCGACTGGCATTTATTGGAGGGGTTGGATAATTGGCATAACGGCGTGCAGCGGCTGGTGCGCGATCTGAACCACTGCTATCGGCAGCAGGCGCCGCTGTACGAGCGCGACTACCGGCCGGACGGCTTCGAGTGGCTGGTGGTCGACGATCACGATAACTCGGTGTTCGCCTTCGCGCGCTACGATTCGCAGGGCAATGAGCTGATCGCCATCAGCAACTTTACCCCGGTGCCGCGCTACCGCTACCGCATCGGCCTCTCGCGCGCCGGTGACTACCGCGAGATCCTCAATACCGATTCGCACCACTATCACGGCAGCAACGCCGGCAATCAGGGGCGGGTCTCTTCCGAAGCGGTCGGCAGCCACGGCCGCGACTTCTCCATCTGCGTAACGCTGCCGCCGCTGGCGACCATTTATCTGCTGCGGGAGGCGCCATGACGGAGCTGACGGCCGGCCTCGCCGCGCCGCTGGGCGCGCATTACGACGGCGAAGGCATCAACTTTACCCTGTACTCGGCGCACGCCGAGCGGGTGGAGCTGTGCCTGTTCGACGGCCAGCAGCGCGAAGTACGCCTGCCGCTGCCGGCGCGCAGCGGCGATATCTGGCATGGCTATTTGCCGGGCGGCAGGCCGGGGCAACGTTACGGTTACCGGGTCTATGGCCCGTTTGATCCGACGAACGGACAGCGTTTCAACCCCAACAAACTGGCGCTCGATCCAGCCGCGCGCGCGGTGGAAGGGCCGGTGGGGGACCACCCGCACCTGCACGGCGGTTACGAGCAGCCGGACCCGCACGACAGCGCAGAGCTAATGCCGAAATGTGTGGTGGTGGACGAACGGTATGACTGGCAGGACGATCGCCCGCCTGCCACGCCCTGGGGCCAGACGGTGATTTATGAAGCGCACGTGCGCGGCCTGACGCTGCTGCACCCGAAGATCCCGCCGGCGCTGCGCGGCAGCTTCGCCGCATTGGGGCACCCGGAGATGATCGCCCACTTCAAACGCCTCGGCATCACCGCGCTGGAACTGCTGCCGGTGCAGCAACATACCTCCGAACCGCGCCTGCAGCGGTTGGGGCTGATCAACTATTGGGGCTATAACGTGCTGGCGCCCTATGCGCCGGACAACCGCTACGCCAGCCTGAGCACCGATGCCACGCCGCTGAACGAATTCCGCGATGCGGTCAAGGCGCTGCACCAAGCCGGCATCGAGGTGATCCTGGACGTGGTGTTTAACCACAGCGCCGAGCTGGATAGGGACGGGCCGATGCTGTCGCTGAGCGGCATCGATAACCTGAGCTACTACTGGCTGACGCCCGAAGGGGACTATGTCAACGACACCGGCTGCGGCAACACGCTGCGGTTGGATCAGCCGCAAGGCGTGGCCTGGGTGATGGATTGCCTGCGTTTTTGGGTACGGGAGTGCCACGTCGACGGCTTCCGTTTCGATCTGGGCAGCGTGCTCGGCCGCACGCCGGAGTTCGATCGCGATGCCCCGCTGTTCCAGGCGATGCTGGCGGACGATGTGCTGTCGCGCTGCAAGCTCATCGCTGAACCCTGGGACGTTGGCCCCGGCGGCTATCAGGTGGGGGCGTTTCCCGGCCGCTTCGCCGAATGGAACGACCATTACCGCGATGACATGCGCCGTTTCTGGCTGCAGAGCGGCGTGTCGCTCGGCCAGTTCGCCCGGCGTTTTGCCGCTTCCAGCGATCTGTATAACCAGCGCGGGCGAGCGCCTTACGCCACCGTCAATATGCTGACCGCCCATGATGGTTTTACCCTGCAAGACGTGGTCAGCTTCAATGAGAAACACAATCAGCCCAACGGCGAGGGCAACCGCGACGGCAGCGATCGCAATTTCAGCAACAACCACGGCGTCGAAGGCCTGGTGGCCGACGACGCCATTGTGCAACGCCGCAGGGCCAGCCAGCGGGCGATGCTCGCTACGCTGTTGCTGTCCCAGGGAACGCCGATGCTGCTGGCCGGCGATGAACAGGGACACAGCCAGCAGGGGAACAACAACGCCTATTGTCAGGACAACGCCACCACCTGGCTCGACTGGGCCACGGCGGACGACGCGCTGACCGATTACGTCGCGGCGCTGATCGCGCTGCGCCGCCAGATCCCCGCGCTGCAGCAGGACCGCTGGTGGCAGCAGGACGACGGCAGCGTGCAGTGGCTGAACGCGCAAGGGCAGGCGCTCGACGCGCAGCAGTGGGAGCAGGGCGAGCCGCTCATGCAGATCTTGCTGTCGCAGCGCTGGCTGCTGCTGATCAACGCCACGCCGCAAACGACGGAGATGAGGTTGTCGGAAGGCGATTGGCAGGTTGTCGCCCCGTTCACTCAGGAAGACTCACGGGCGGTATTGCCCGCCTGGCACCAGGCCGCGCGCTCGCTTTGCGTACTGGTACGGAAATAATAAAAGGAGTCCGCTATGGTTAGGTTTGAAAATAAAGACCCCCTGATGTTGGCGCGCCAGTTGCCGATTAAATCCGTAGCGCTGATCCTGGCCGGCGGCCGCGGTTCACGTCTGAAAGATTTGACCTCCACCCGCGCCAAGCCCGCCGTCCACTTTGGCGGCAAATTCCGCATCATCGACTTCGCCTTGTCGAACTGCCTGAACTCCGGCATCCGCCGCATCGGCGTGATCACCCAATACCAGTCGCACACGCTGGTGCAGCACATTCAGCGCGGCTGGTCGTTCCTCAACGAGGAGATGAATGAGTTCGTCGATCTGCTGCCGGCCCAGCAGCGCCTCAGCACCGAGCATTGGTACAAGGGCACCGCCGACGCGGTGTACCAGAACCTGGATATCATCCGCCGCTACGAGGCCGAATACGTGGTGATCCTGGCGGGCGATCACATCTACAAGATGGATTATTCGCGCATGCTGATCGACCACGTCGAGAAGGGCGCTCAGTGCACTGTGGCTTGCCTGCCGGTGCCGCGCAGCGAGGCCGGTGAATTCGGCGTGATGAAGGTGGATGAAAGCGATCGCATCATCGAGTTTCTGGAAAAACCCACCGATCCGCCGGCGATGCCGGGCAACCCGGATATGTCGCTGGCCAGCATGGGCATCTATATTTTTAATGCCGCCTACCTGTTCCAGCTATTGGAGGAGGATATGTCGACCCCCGGCTCCAGCCACGACTTCGGCAAGGATCTGATCCCGAAAATCACCGCGCAGCAGGCGGCGTGGGCACATCCGTTTACCTTATCCTGCGTGACGTCCAACCCCGACTTGCCGCCGTACTGGCGCGACGTGGGCACGCTGGACGCCTACTGGCGCGCCAATCTCGATCTGGCGTCGGTGACGCCGGAGCTGGACATGTACGACCGCGCCTGGCCGATCCGCACCCACATGGAACCGCTGCCGCCGGCCAAGTTTGTGCAGGATCGCTCCGGTAGCCATGGCATGACCATGAATTCGCTGGTGTCCGGCGGTTGCATCGTGTCCGGGTCGGTGGTGGTGCATTCGGTGCTGTTCCCGCGCGTGCGAGTGAACTCGTTTTGCACCATCGACTCTACCGTATTGTTGCCGGACGTGAACGTCGGCCGTTCCTGCCGCCTGCGGCGCTGCATCATCGACCGCGCCTGCCACATTCCGGAGGGCATGGTGATCGGGGAAAACGCCGATGAGGACAGCAAGCGTTTTTATCGCTCGGAAGGCGGCATCGTGCTGGTGACGCGCGAAATGTTGTCAAAATTGTGAGTTAACGTGGGGGGCAGAACGATAGCCTGCCGCCCGATGAACGGTTCGATGGCTTGCGCAACGCGGCACACATAACAGCGGCAAGCCTGCTTTATTTCTTATCCAGAGGCCTTCGGCCGACTTTCAGGAGTGATAATGCAGGTCTTACACGTATGTTCTGAAATGTTCCCCCTGCTGAAAACAGGCGGACTCGCAGACGTGGTTGGCGCACTGCCGGCGGCGCAAATCGCCGAAGGCGCCGATGTTCGGGTGCTATTGCCCGCTTTCCCTGACGTACGCAACGGCATTCCGGACACCGTGCTGGTGGCGGAAATCGATTCGTTCGCCGGCCGGGTGGGCCTGCGTTACGGCACCTATCATGGCGTGGGCATTTACCTGATCGATGCGCCCTGGCTGTATGACCGGCCGGGCAGCCCGTACCACGATCAGTCCATGTACGCCTACCCCGACAACCACCGGCGCTTTGCGCTGCTGGGCTGGATGGCCTGCGAGCTGGCCAAGGGGCTGGATCGCTACTGGCGCCCGCAGCTGGTGCACGCCCACGACTGGCACGCCGGTCTCAGCTGCGCCTATCTGGCCGCCAACGGCCACCCGGCGCGTTCGGTGTTCACGGTGCACAACCTGGCCTACCAGGGGCTGTTCTCCGCCCATCACGTGACCGAGCTGTGGCTGCCGGCGTCGTTTTACAACGTCTATGGCCTGGAGTTCTACGGCCAGATGTCGTTCCTCAAGGCCGGGCTGTTTTATGCCGACCACGTGACCGCCGTCAGCCCGACCTATGCGCGCGAGATCACCCGGCCGGAGTTTGGCTACGGCATGGAGGGGCTGCTGCAGGAGCGGCAGCGGCAGGGCAGGTTGAGCGGCATCCTCAACGGCGTGGACGACAAAATTTGGGATCCGGCCCACGACCCGCGGCTGAGCGCCCGCTATGACGCCGACGATCTGAAAAGCAAGGTCAAAAACAAGCTGCATCTGCAAAAGGCCATGGGACTGAAGGTGGACGAATCGCTGCCGGTGTTCGCGGTGGTGAGCCGATTGACCAACCAGAAAGGCCTCGATCTGGTGCTGCAGGCGTTGCCCGAATTGCTGGCGCAGGGCGGGCAGTTGGCGCTGCTGGGCGCCGGCGACGCGGTGCTGCAGCAGGCGTTTCTGGCCGCCGCCGCCGACTACCCTGAGCAGGTCGGCGTGCAGATCGGTTATCACGAATCCTTCTCCCATCGCATCATCGGCGGCGCCGACGTGATTCTGGTGCCGAGCCGCTTCGAGCCCTGCGGCCTGACGCAGCTCTACGGTCTGAAGTACGGCACGCTGCCGCTGGTGCGTCGCACCGGCGGGCTGGCGGACACGGTGGTGGACTGCGCGCTGGAGAACCTGGCCGACGGCACCGCCAGCGGCTTCGTGTTCGACGATTGCGACGCCGTCGCGCTGGGCAACGCCATCCGCCGCGCCATGGTGCTGTGGAGCCGGCCGAAACACTGGCGCCACGTTCAGCGCCACGCCATGAGTGTGGACTTCGGCTGGCCGGTGGCGGCGAAAGAGTATTTATCGCTTTATCAACGCTTGTAGCCCGCGTTTCGCGTCTCGGGTTGACGCACGGCGGGCAGCCGTAAGGGTAGATTGTCGGGGCGCGGCGTACCGCGTCCATGTTCAGCGGAGCCCGCTATTCCGCGGCGAATGGCGGGGCTCCCTACAAGGGATTAAAAAGCCATGACTTCACCGTTTAGTTACACCTCACCTACGGTCAGTGTGGAAGCGCTGAAACACTCCATCGCCTATAAGCTGATGTTTATCGTCGGCAAGGATCCGGCTATCGCCAACCGGCACGATTGGCTGAACGCCGTGCTGTTCGCGGTGCGCGATCGCATGGTGGAGCGCTGGCTGCGTTCCAACCGCGCCCAGCTGTCTCAAGACGTGCGGCAGGTGTATTACCTGTCGATGGAGTTCCTGATCGGCCGCACCCTGTCTAACGCGCTGCTGTCGATGGGCATCTATCAGGATATCGACAATGCGCTGAATGAGATGGGGCTGAACCTGGCGGAGCTGCTGGAGGAAGAGAACGACCCCGGGCTCGGTAACGGCGGTCTGGGCCGGCTGGCGGCCTGCTTCCTCGACTCGCTGGCCACGCTGGCGCTGCCGGGGCGCGGCTACGGCATTCGCTATGAATACGGCATGTTCAAGCAGAACATCGTCAACGGCCAACAGATGGAATCGCCGGACTACTGGCTGGAGTACGGCAATCCGTGGGAGTTTCCGCGCCATAACACCCGCTACAAGGTGCGCTTCGGCGGCCGCGTGCAGCAGGAGGGCGCCAAGGCGCGTTGGCTGGAGACCGAAGAGGTCGTGGCCATCGCCTACGATCAGGTGATCCCCGGTTTTGACACCGACGCCACCAACACGCTGCGGTTATGGGGCGCGCAGGCCAGTAACGAGATCAACCTCGGCAAGTTCAACCAGGGCGATTACTTCGCGGCGGTGGAAGATAAAAACCATTCGGAGAACGTGTCGCGCGTGCTGTATCCGGACGATTCGACCTCCTCCGGGCGCGAACTGCGGCTGCGGCAGGAGTATTTCCTGGTGTCGGCCACGGTACAGGATATCCTCAATCGCCATTGGCTGATGCACAAAACCTTCGACAACCTGGCGGACAAGATCGCCATTCACCTCAACGACACCCACCCGGTATTGTCGATTCCCGAGCTGATGCACCGGCTGATCGACGAGCACAAATTCAAGTGGCTCGACGCCTGGGAAGTGGTGGAGCAGGTGTTCTCTTACACTAACCACACGCTGATGAGCGAAGCGCTGGAAACCTGGCCGCTGGACATGATAGGCCGCATCTTGCCGCGCCACCTGCAGCTGATTTTCGAAATCAACGATCACTTCCTCAAGATGGTGCAGGAAGTGGCGCCGGGCGACAACGATCTGCTGGCGCGGGTCTCGATCATCGACGAAACCAACGGCCGCCGGGTGCGCATGGCGTGGCTGGCGGTGGTGGCCAGCCACAAGGTCAACGGCGTTTCCGCTCTGCATTCCGAACTGATGGTGCAGTCGTTGTTCGCCGACTTCGCCCGGCTGTTCCCGACTCGTTTCTGCAACAAAACCAACGGGGTAACGCCACGTCGTTGGCTGGCGCTGGCCAACCCGCCGCTGGCGGCGGTGCTGGACGACTGCATCGGCCAAACCTGGCGCACCGATCTCAGCCAACTGAGCGAGATCCAGGCCAATATCGACTACCCGAGCTTCCTGCAGGCGGTACAGCGCGCCAAGCGGCAGAACAAGGAGCGGCTGGCGCTGTATATCGCCAAAACGCTCAACGTGGTGGTCAACCCGGATGCGTTGTTCGACGTGCAGATCAAGCGCATCCACGAGTACAAACGGCAGCTGCTCAACGTGCTGCATGTCATCACGCTGTATAACCGTTTGCTGGACGATCCGGAGATCGAGCGCGTGCCGCGGGTGGTGATCTTCGCCGGCAAGGCGGCCTCGGCCTACTATGCCGCCAAGCAGATCATCCGCTTGATCAACGACGTGGCCAAAGTGATCAACAACGATCCGCGCGTGCATACCCAGTTGAAGGTGGTGTTCATTCCGAACTACGGTGTCAGCCTGGCGCAGATCATCATCCCGGCGGCGGATCTGTCCGAACAGATCTCGCTGGCGGGCACCGAGGCCTCGGGCACCAGCAATATGAAGTTCGCGCTGAACGGCGCGCTGACCATCGGCACGCTGGACGGCGCCAACGTCGAGATGCGCGAGCATGTGGGGGAGGAGAACATCTTTATCTTCGGCAATACCGCCGAGCAGGTCGAGGAGCTGCGCCGCAACGGTTACAACCCGCGCCAGTACTATGAGCAAGACCCGGAGCTGCATCAGGCGCTGACGCAGATCGCTACCGGCGTGTTCAGCCCGGAAGAGCCGAAACGCTATGGCAATCTGTTCGACTCGCTGGTCAACCTCGGCGACCACTATCAGCTGTTGGCGGATTACCGCAGCTATGTGGACACGCAGGACAAGGTGGACGAGGTCTATCTCAATCAGGACGAATGGACGCGGCGTGCGGTGCTGAACATCGCCAACATGGGCTACTTCTCCTCCGATCGCACCATTCAGGAATACGCGGACGAAATCTGGCACATTCAGCCGGTGAAGCTGTAAAGCGGGACAGGAAAAAAGCAAAGGGCCGGATAACCGGCCCTTTTTCGTTACGCTGCGGCTCAGGAAGCCAGAGACAGCGCTTTCGTTTTCGCGTGTTCTGCCAGCCAGGCTTTCACTCGCGCCTGCTGCGCCTCGTCCAGCCACATACCCAGCTTGGTACGGCGCCAGATGGCGTCGGCCAGTTCTACGACCCACTCTTTCTCGGTCAGGTAGCGCAGCTCGGCTTCATACAGACCGTGGCCGAAATCTTCGCCCAGATCGGCGAGGCCGTTGGCGCCGGCCAGGATCAGCTCGCTCTGGCTGCCGTAGGTGCGGGCATAGCGGCGCGCGAGAGCTTCCGGCAACCAGCCGTGCGCACGGCGCAGTTTGGCCGCGTAGCCGTCGCGGTCGCCGTCGATGTCACCGCCCGGCAGCGTGGCGTTTTTGGTCCACGCCGGGCCGCAGCCTGGGTAGTAGTGGGCCAGTTTTTCCATCGCATGCTCGGCCAGCTTGCGGTAGGTGGTCAGCTTGCCGCCGAAGACCGACAGCAGCGGCGCTTTGCCCTGCTCATCGTGCACGTCCAGCGTGTAATCGCGGGTGATCGCCTGCGGTGAATCGGACTCGTCGTCGCACAGCGGACGCACGCCGGAGTAAGTCCAGACGATGTCGTCGCGGCCCAGCTGCTTCTTGAAGTGATCGTTGTACACTTTCAGCAGATAAGCGATTTCGTTCTCGTCGATCTTCACGTCCTTCGGATCGCCTTTGTACTCCACGTCGGTGGTGCCGATGATGGAGAACTCGTCATTCCACGGGATCACGAACACGATGCGGTGGTCTTCGTTCTGCAGAATGTAAGACTGCGGCTGATCGTGCACGCGCGGCACCACGATGTGGCTGCCTTTGATCAGACGGATGCCGTAAGGTGATTTCAGCTTCAGGCCGTCGTCGAAGAAGTTTTTCACCCACGGGCCGGTGGCGTTCACCAGGCCTTTGGCGCGCCAGGTGAAGGTTTTGCCGCTGTCGATATCGACCGCTTCCACCATCCACAGGCCGTTTTCACGCCATGCGCGGGTCACTTTGGTGCGGGTGCGCACTTCGCCGCCGCGTTTTTCCACTTCCTGCGCGTTCAGCACCACCAGGCGAGCATCGTCAACCCAGCAGTCGGAATATTCGAAACCGCGCTTCAGTTCAGGCTTCAGCACCGACTCTGGTCCAAAGCGCAACCCCTTGCTGCCCGGCAGGCTGGTGCGCTTGCCCAGGTGATCGTACAGGAACAGGCCGATACGGATCATCCAGGCCGGACGCAGGTGCGGCTGGTGCGGCAGGCGGAAACGCATCGGGAACGCGATGTGCGGCGCCAGCTTCAGCAGCACTTCACGCTCGGCCAGCGCTTCGCTCACCAGACGGAATTCGTAGTGTTCCAGGTAGCGCAGGCCACCGTGGATCAGTTTGGAACTGGCGGAAGACGTAGCACAGGCCAAGTCTTGCGCTTCCAGTAGCAGTACCGACAGCCCGCGCCCGGCAGCATCCGCCGCGATGCCGGCACCGTTGATGCCGCCACCGATAACGATCAAGTCTTTGGTTTCCACGTCATCTTCCTCCAGATGTTCGAAATAGCTCTTTCATGTTCGTTTTCGCTCATGATTGTAATCAAAAACCAACAAGCAAGCCAAGACTTAACCAAACAAAAACATTTAGGCGTGATAGAGGTAACAGTTTGGTGATGATAGTCACATAAATGATGTGGATATGGCGCGAGCGCGCAAACGGCTGTCGGTAAGGGAGGCGGGGGGGGGGAAACGGGGCGGCGGCGCGCCCCGCAGGTTAACAGCGGATCAGCACAGCTCCAGCTGCACGTCGTACTGCTCGATGATTTTCATCACGCTCGGCGGCGGTAACTGATCGGTAAACAGGTAGTCGATCAGGTTCATGTTGCCCAGGTTGACCATGGCGTTGCGGCCGAATTTGGAGTGGTCGGTCACCAGCATCACGCAGCGGGAATTTTCGATAATCGCGCGTTTGGTGCGCACTTCGTGATAGTCGAATTCGAGCAGCGAGCCGTCCATATCGATGCCGCTGATGCCGAGAATGCCGTAATCGAGACGGAATTGAGAGATGAAGTCCAGGGTGGCTTCGCCCATGATGCCGCCGTCGCGGGTGCGCACTTCACCGCCGGCCAGGATCAGGCGGAAGTCTTCCTTGGCGGTCAGCAGGGTGGCGACGTTGAGGTTGTTGGTGACTACGCGCAGGTTCTTGTGGTTCATCAGCGCATGGGCCACCGCTTCCGGCGTGGTGCCGATATCGATGAACAGCGTGGCGCCGTCCGGGATCTGGCTGGCGACGCGCTGCGCGATGCGGGCTTTCTCTTCTGACCACATCACCTTGCGATCGTTATAGGCAGCGTTGACTGAGCTGGAAGGCAGCGCCGCACCGCCGTGGTGACGCTGGATCTTGTTCTGGTCGGCCAGGTCATTCAAATCGCGGCGAATCGTTTGCGGGCTGACGTCAAAATGTTCGACCAGCTCTTCCGTGCTGACGTAACCCTGCAGGCGCACCAGCTCGATAATTGCGTCATGACGCTGTGTTTGCTTCACGATAATCCCCTAAAACGCCCACTATGTCCGCTGGACACAGCTCCCGGCTGTTATTGTTCGTTGTGTGCGCGATGACGCGTATCCCAAAATGCCATCAATAACCCTAACACTAAACCGGCTACGTGTGCCGCGTTGGCGATCGACATTCCTAAAATATCGAAATATCCGGCCACCAGCCACAGCACCGAGAACACCATCAGGCCGCGCGGCAGCATCAGGCCGCGCTCCGGCGCCCGTTCCCCCGTCAGCCACACATAGCCCATCAGCGCATAGACCACGCCCGACAGCCCGCCGAACAGCGCGCCGCTGAACAGCGATTGCGCCCAGCCGCTGAAGAAGGCCGACACCACCGCCAGCACGAACAGCTTACCGGCGCCGAGGCGTTTTTCCATCTGGCCGCCGAGATACCACCACCACATCAGGTTAAACAGGATATGCAGCAGGGAGAAATGCAGGAACGCATGGCTGACCCAGCGCCACAGCTGCGTGTATTGGCTGCTGTCTTGCGGCCAGGAGAGCCAGTACATCACGGTATCGTCACCCAGCACCTGCATCAGGATGTAGACCGCGATGCACAGTACCATCACGCCGAGCGTCAGCGGCCCGGCCTTGCTGCGCAGGGTGTGCAGGTAGGATTCGCTCTGATAGTGCAGGCCGGCGTCGGTATGGCCGGTCTGCCAACTGGCGGCCTGATAACGGCGGTTGAGCGGATCGACCAGAAACTGCTGCAGCTCGTGTTGCACCTGCTCGAGGTGGCTGTCGTCGGCCAGCCAGATTTCCGCCGCCTCGCCGCTGTTGCGCAGCTCAAGCCGGATGCCCTGGGTCGCCATATAGTCGACAAAGGCCAGCGCCAGGCGCGGGTTGGATATGGCGATTACTCTAACCATTGCTCTTCCGTCGTAAGTGAATGATTTTGGCCGCGGCTTGCTCGCCGATGACCCTGACGGCGGATTATAACGTCGAAATCCTGAGCGCTGGCAAACGGATCTGCGAAAAACCCGCGAAAACGCGCATAAAATCGAAGGGAAAAGCCCGCCGATGCGCAGCGGGCGGCGGGGATCAGGCAGAGGTTTCCACGTCTTGCGGGTACTGGCGGGCCCAGGCTTCGAAACCGCCGTCGATGCTGTAGACCGCGTCGAACCCCTGGTGCAGCAGGTATTGCGCCGCGCTGCGGCTGCTGTTGCCGTGGTAGCACATCACCATCACCGGCCGCTCGAAGTCGTTTTGCTGCATAAAGGCCGACAGGGTGGCGTTGGTGAGGTGAAAGGCGCCCGGCGTATGCCCGGCTTCAAAACTTTGCGGATCGCGGATGTCGACCAGGGCGGCGCTGCCCTCTTTCCAGCGGGTGTACGCCTGCTCAACGTTGATCGCTTCGAACTGTTCCATACTGCTGACTGCCTCGTTATTGGGGGACGCCGCTATTGTAACCAACTCGGCGGCGTTTAAGACCAGAGGGATATCAGGGTTTTTACGCGCCGTACCCCATCATCTTCAACAGCTGCTGCGCCTGCTGCACCGCCTCCTGGCGATGGGCCACGCCCAGTTTCTGATACAGGTTGCGGATGTGCGTCTTGATGGTGGTGGCCGCCACGTCCAGCTCGCCGGCGATCTGGTCGTTGCTGTAGCCGGAATAGATCAGCCCCAGCACCTGCCATTCACGCTGGGTGAGCGGGCTGGTGCGGATCAGCTCCGGCACCTGCGGGTGGGTCAGCAGCTTATCGACGAAGTTCTCGTCAAAATGCGCGAATTTGTGCCGATGGTGCTGGTTGATGTCGCGCAGGATGCGCTGGGCGCGATGCTGCTCCAGCTCCGGCAACGTGTTGAGCTGGATCAGCTGGCGCAGCTGCTGCGCCATCGCTTCGCCCTCGATGACGAAATGGCTGATAAAGCCGGTGCGGTTAGCCAGCGACAGCGCTTCGATCAGCGCCTGCTGCGCTTCGCCCTTGCGCTCTTGCAGCCAGTACAGCTGGTTGCTGAGCAGCAGATTGCGGTTGAGATCGCTCACCAGCCGCAGGCGGCGGGCATTTTCGTTCAGTTCATCCAGCACCACGCCGGCCTCTTCATACTGGCCGAGCAGGATCTGCACCCGCGCGATGTTGCGCCATTGGCCCTGCGTGAAGTGGTTGTCCGCCATACCGGGTTTTTCGGTGTGGCGCAGCCACTGGGCGGCGGCGGCGGTGTCGCCAGTCATCTGCCAGTGGATCACCCGCGATTTGTCGGTGTTGGTCAGCCAGTCGCGATGATAATGAGCGCCGTGCAGAAGGGCTTCGCACCGCTGCAGATGGGTATTGGCGTTGTCCAGGTCGCCGCGCGCCAGCGAGCATTTTGCTAACATGGCGATGCACTGCAGCTGCTGTTGCGGTTGGTAGTTCGCCAGAATTTTCAGCCCGGTGCGCGCCGCGTCTTCCGCTTCGTCCAGCCGCGACCACGACCACAGGATCTGCGCGCGAATGCGCAGCAGGAATTCGTGCATCGGCAGCTGTTCCAGGTGCTGTTCGCGGATCAGTTCGAAGGCCTTATCCTGGGTTTCGTAAGCGGCCTGCAGGTAGCCTTGGGCGATAAGAATTTCGCTCTGCTGCAGCAGCGCCCAGAGCGCGTAATGGTTGGCCTGATGACGACGCGCCATCTGTTCGGTTTGCTGCATCATCGGCAGCGCGCGCGCCAGCTCGCCCTTGCAGTGGTGCACTTCGCCGGTCACCGAGGTGGCGACGATGCGGCTGTAGTAGCTGGACAGCGGCAGGAATTTCAACGCTTCGGTCGCCAGCCGCTCGGCTTCTTCCGGTTTGCCGGCGTTGATCGCCACCTGGGCGCGCAGGGCGTCGAACTCGGCGTGCAGCGTTTGGTCTATCTCGATTTTCTGTTCGCGCATGGTGCGCTCGGCGCGCTCCAGCAGGGTATTGACCTCGCTGTAGCGGTGCTGGCTCTGCGCCAGCCAGGCCTGCAGCAGCGCCAGTTTGGGGTTTTGGATCAGGCGCTCATAGGGCAGCGCGTTGAGGCACTCCTCCAGCAAGGCCAGTTCGCTGTGGTGGAACAGCGACCAGGCGTGTTGCAGCAGGATGTCGCGCAGCATGCTGACGTCGCTGGCCGCCAACGCGTGGTGAATGGCCTCCGCCGGATACCCCAGCGCCAGCCAGCCCTCGGCGGCGGCGCGGTGCAACCCCGGCAGCTCCAGCGCCAGTTCCCACTGGCAACGCTGGCGCAGGAAAGAGGCGAACAGCGGGTGGAAGTTGAACCATTCGCCGGTGTCGTCCATGCGGTGGATAAACAGCCCCTGGCGCTCCAGCTCCTCCAGCCGCTGCTGGCCGTTGTCTTCGCCGGTCAGTCGCACGATCAGCGCATCGTTCATCGAACGCAGCACCGAACAGCGCAGAAGGAAAGCGCGCGCATCGGTATCGACGTGGTCCAGCACTTCGTCTACCAGGTAGTCGGACAGGTGACTGGCGTTCAGCCCCGCCAGGCGCTTGGCCGACAGCTGAGCCGACGAGGCGGACTGGCGGGCCGACAGCGCGATCAGCTGCAGCGCGGTGGCCCAGCCTTCGACTTCGTCGCACAGGCGGCTGCTGTCCTGCTGTTCCATCGGCGCCGCCAGGCGGCAGTCGAAGAACTGTTTGGCTTCCTGGTGGGTGAATGCCAGCTGCTGCGTGCCCATTTCCAGCAGCTGATCGCGCACCCGCAAATTGGCGATGCCGAGCGGCGGCAGGGTGCGTGAGAGCAGGATCAGCGTCAGGTTTTCCGGCTGATGGCGCAGGAAGAAGCGCATGGCTTCGTGGATGGCGTCGTTGGTGATCAGGTGGTAGTCGTCGATCACCAGGTACAGCGGCTGGTGCCAGTCGGCCAGCTCGATAAACAGCTGGGCGAACAACGCCGACAGGCTGGCGTACTGGTGTTTCTGGCTCAGCACCTCGCTCTTGACGCAGCGGCCGCCGCTGGCCTGCTGCAGCGCGGCGATCAGGTAGCTGGCGAAGCGCTCCGGCTGGTTGTCGCTCTCATCCAGCGAATACCAGCCCAGATCGGCCTTGCCGGCCGCCCATTGGGCGATCAGCGTGGTTTTCCCGTATCCCGCCGGGCAATTGACCAGTGTCAGGCGATAGTTGCCCGCGCTGGCCAGTTTGGCCAGCAGGCGATCGCGGATCACGGTATTTTGCAGCCGTACCGGGCGGCTCAGTTTTGATGGGATCAGCATAGTATTCCAGGGTATAAATCGCGGTTCCCGCCGGGATTGGAGTGGCGCTAATTATTTTATGGTTCGTAATTAATAGCTCCCCCTAACTTCTGCCAACCCTAAACGTATTGCAACAAGCTTCCGCATCGGCTTGGAGTTAAGTTGCTATTGATCACACTTTTTTACGTTTGGCGCCGGCGCGCGGCGATGCGGTCGCGGATCGCATTTCCGGCCATGGACAAAACTTCAGCAGCGCGAATACTTGTGCTAACGTCATGGTTAACGTTCTCAGTGCTCGCCGCACGCGTTGGCGGGCTTTTTTGCATCGTTGCAAGGGAGTCAAACAGTGCCTGAGATCACAATTCCAGCTACGCCCCAATCCTCCTCCCCAGCTAATCCCCAGGCGGGATGATGCCGTCAGGCTTTCTCACCGGCACGATAGCGGCAATTTGACCCACTTACTGGATAGAGAGTTTTCCTTATGTCACAGCCTACGCTCAAGAAGGATGCTTTTCTGGCGGCGCTCGCCCGTCAGTGGCAACGGTTCGGCCTCAGTTCCGCACAGCAGATGACGCAACATCAATGGTGGGAAGCCGTCAGTGCGGCGCTGGCCGAGCAGCTGGCCGCACAGCCAGCGCCGCGCAAAAGCGCCAAATCTCTGCGCCACGTGAACTACATCTCGATGGAGTTTCTGATCGGCCGGCTGACGGCGAACAACCTGATCAACCTGGGCTGGTACGACACCGTCGAGCAGGCGCTGGCCGAGCAGAACGTCAAGCTGGCGGATTTGCTGGAGCAGGAAACCGATCCGGCGCTGGGCAACGGCGGGCTGGGGCGTCTGGCGGCCTGTTTCCTCGACTCGATGGCAACGGTGGAGCAACCGGCCACCGGCTATGGGCTGAATTACCAGTACGGGCTGTTCCGCCAGTCGTTCCGCGAAGGGCAACAGCAAGAGGCGCCGGATAACTGGCAACGCGAGAGCTATCCGTGGTTCCGCCACAACGCCGCGCTGGCGGTGGACGTGGGCATCGGCGGCAAGCTGGAAAAGCAGGCCGACGGCCGCGAACGGTGGCGCCCGGCCTTCACCCTGCGCGGCGAAGCCTGGGATCTGCCGGTGCTGGGCTATCGCAACGGCGTGGCGCAGCCGCTGCGCCTGTGGCAGGCGACCCATCAGCATCCGTTCAACCTGAGCGATTTCAACGACGGCAAATTCTTGCAGGCGGAGAAGCAGGGCGTAGAAGCCGACAAGCTGACCAAGGTGCTTTACCCGAACGACAACCATCAGGCCGGCAAGCGCCTGCGCCTGATGCAGCAGTATTTCCAGTGCGCCTGCTCGGTGGCGGACATTTTGCGCAAGCACCATCAGGCTGGCCGCAAGATTGAAGAGCTGCCGAAGTACGAAGTGATCCAGCTGAACGACACCCACCCGACCATCGCCATTCCGGAAATGCTGCGCATTCTGCTGGACGAGCACCAGCTGGAGTGGGAGGCGGCCTGGGCGATCACCAGCAACACTTTCGCTTATACCAACCACACCCTGATGCCGGAAGCGCTGGAGTGCTGGGATGAAAAACTGGTGCGCAGCCTGCTGCCGCGCCATTTCTCCATCATCAAACAGATCAACGCCAGGTTTAAAAAATTGGTGGATAAGCACTGGCCGGGCGACGAGGCGGTGTGGGCCAAACTGGCGGTGCACCATGACAAGCAGGTGCGCATGGCCAACCTGTGCGTGGTCAGTGGCTTTGCGGTCAATGGCGTGGCGCAGCTGCATTCGGATCTGGTGGTGAAAGATCTGTTCCCGGAATATCACCAGCTGTGGCCGAACAAATTCCATAACGTCACCAACGGCATCACGCCGCGCCGCTGGCTGAAACAGTGCAACCCGGCGCTGTCGGGCCTGATCGACGAGACGCTGAAGGTGGAGTGGGCGAGCGATCTCGACGCGCTGCGCGGGCTGGAAAAATTCGCCGACGACGCGGCGTTCCGCCAGCGTTATCAGCAGATCAAACGCGACAACAAGGTGGCGCTGGCCCATTACGTACACGGCGTAATGGGGCTGACACTTGACCCGGACGCGATCTTCGACGTGCAGATCAAGCGTCTGCACGAGTACAAACGCCAGCACCTGAACCTGCTGCACATCCTGTCGCTGTATCGTCAGCTGCGCGACAACCCCAACCTGGACATCGTGCCGCGCGTCTTCCTGTTCGGCGCCAAGGCGGCGCCGGGCTACTACCTGGCGAAGAACATCATCTACGCCATCAATCAGGCGGCCGAGAAGATCAATAACGATCCGTTGGTGAAAGATCGCCTGAAAGTGGCGTTCATCCCTGACTACCGCGTGTCGGTGGCCGAACTGATGATCCCGGCGGCGGATATCTCCGAACAGATCTCCACCGCCGGCAAAGAGGCCTCCGGCACCGGCAACATGAAGCTGGCGTTGAACGGCGCGCTGACGGTCGGCACGCTGGACGGCGCCAACGTCGAAATCGCCGAGCAGGTGGGCGAAGACAATATCTTTATCTTCGGCAATACCGTGGAGCAGGTGAAGGCGATAGTGGCGAAGGGTTACGATCCGCTCAGCTACCGCAAGAAAGACAAGCACCTGAAGGCGATTCTGGACGAGCTGGCGAGCGGCACCTTCAGCCACGGCGACAAGCACGCGTTCGACATGATGCTGCACAGCCTGCTGGAAGGCGGCGATCCCTACCTGGTGCTGGCGGACTTTGCCTCGTACTGCCAGGCGCAGCGCCGGGTCGACGAGCTGTATCGCGATCGGGACGAATGGACGCGGCGGACTATCCTTAACACCGCGCGCGTCGGCATGTTCAGCTCGGATCGCTCGATCCGCGATTACCAGCAGCGTATCTGGCAAGCCAAACGTTAAGGAGAGCGAATGGATCGCAAGCGTATCGATCAGGCGGCAGCGCAGGCGGGGATCGCCGCCGATTTCATCAATGCCCACGGCAAGCGGCAGGCGATTGAACCGCAGACCAAGCGCAAGCTGCTGGCGGCCATGAACCGAACCGATGCCGAGCAGGAAGGAGCGGCGCCGCCGTTACCGGCGGTCAAGGTGTTCTATCAGGGCGCGCCGCTGGCGCTGACCCCGGCGGGCGAAGGCGAGTACCTGTGGGCGCTGCAACGTGAAGACGGCGAATGCCTGCAGGGGCGCATCGGCGCGCGCAAGACGCTGACGCTGCCCGGCGATCTGCCGGTGGGTTACCACCAATTGACGCTGAGCCAGGGCGAGCAGCAGTGGCCATGCCGGCTGATCGTCGCGCCGAGACGCTGCTTCGAGCCGGACGCCTTGCTGACCGGTAAGAAGCTGTGGGGCGCTTGCGTTCAGCTGTATACGCTGCGCTCCGATCGCAACTGGGGCATCGGCGATTTCGGCGATCTGCGTCTGATGGTGGAGCAGGTGGGGGAGCGCGGCGGCGCCTTCGTTGGCCTTAACCCGATCCATGCGCTGTATCCGGCTAATCCGGAGAGCGCCAGCCCTTACAGCCCCTCGTCGCGCCGCTGGCTGAATCTGGCGTATATCGACGTCAACGCGGTGGAGGATTTCCAGCGCAGCGATGCGGCGCAGCGCTGGTGGCAGAAGCCGGCGACGCAGAAGCAGCTGGCCAAGGCGCGCGCCGCGGAGTGGGTGGATTACACCGCCGTGATGCAGCTGAAGCTGGCGGCGCTGAAGCTGGCGTTTCCGCTGTTTCAGGCGCGCAAGCCAAACGACGGGCAGCGTCAGGCGTTCGAACAGTTCGTCAGCGAGGGCGGCGACAGCCTGTATCAGCAGGCGGCGTTCGACGCGCTGCATGCCCATCTGGCGGCCAAAGATGCCCACCAGTGGGGCTGGCCGGCCTGGCCAGAGCGCTATCGGCAGGGGCAGAGCGAAGCGGTACGGCTGTTCTGCTCCGAACATCAGGACGCGGTCCGCTTTTACCTGTGGCTGCAGTGGCTGGCGGCCACGCAGTTCGCGCAGTGTTTTGACCAGAGCCGGCAGCAGCAGATGCCGATTGGCCTGTATCGCGATCTGGCGGTCGGGGTGGCGGAAGGCGGGGCGGAAACCTGGTGTGACCGCGAACTGTACTGCCTGAAAGCGTCGGTCGGGGCACCGCCGGATATTCTGGGGCCTCTGGGGCAAAACTGGGGCCTGCCGCCGATGGATCCACACGTGATGGCGGCACGCGGGTACCAGCCGTTTATCGATCTTTTGCGCGCCAACATGACCAACTGCGGCGCGCTGCGCATCGATCACGTCATGGCGCTGCTGCGGCTGTGGTGGATCCCGTATGGCGAAACCGCCGATCGCGGCGCCTACGTCAAATACCCGGTGGACGATCTGCTGGCGGTGTTGGCGCTGGAAAGCCAGCGCCACCGTTGCATGGTGATCGGCGAGGATCTCGGCACGGTGCCGGTGGAAATCGTCGGCAAGCTGCGCGACAGCGGCGTCTATTCCTACAAAGTGCTCTATTTCGAAAGCGACGGTGAACACCATTTCCGCGCGCCGCAGGCCTATCCGGTGCAGGCGATGGCGACCATCACCACCCATGATCTGCCGACGCTGCGCGGCTACTGGCAAAGCGACGATCTAACGCTCGGCAACCGGCTGGGTCTTTACCCGGACGCGGAGATCCTGCGGGCGCTGTTCGCCGATCGGGAACGCGCCAAGCAGGGGCTGCTGGATGGATTGCATCGTTATGGCTGCGTGCCGCAGAAGGTGGGCAAGAAGGCAGCGCTGCTCGGCATGAGCCCGCTGCTCAACCGCGGCCTACAGCGCTATGTCGCCGACAGCGCCAGCGCCTTGCTCGGCCTGCAGCCGGAAGACTGGCTGGATATGGCCGATCCGGTCAATATTCCCGGTACCAGCGATCAGTACCCTAACTGGCGGCGCAAGCTGACCCAGACGCTGGAGGAGATGTTTGCCGACCCGCACATAAACCGCTTACTGAAGGATTTGGACAAGCGGCGCCGCAAGGTGTCGGTGGGGTGACGATGAGGTGTCGTTGTATTAAGTCAAAGGACGAGAACTTTAGTCCCATCCAAATGACGGATACCCGAATTAATTGGAGTTGCAGCTAGGCGGCAAGTGCGTAAATCCCCAGGAGCTTACTTAAGTAAGTGACTGGGGTGCGCGCATGCGGCCAACAACGCTGCAACTTCAAGTAAGAAGGGTATCAATAGTAGGAGTGCTCGCCGCGCTGGTGCTCGGTCAGGTCACGCACGCCTTTCAGCTCCGGGAATTTCTGCAGCAGCTCTTTCTCGATGCCTTCTTTCAGCGTGACGTCGACCATCGAACAACCGTTGCAACCGCCGCCGAACTGCAGGATCGCCATGTTGTCGTCGGTGATCTCCATCAGCGTTACGCGGCCGCCGTGGCCCGCCAGCTGTGGGTTGATCTGCGACTGCAGCACGTATTCCACGCGCTCCATCAGCGGCGCGTCGTCATCGACCTTGCGCATTTTGGCGTTTGGCGCTTTCAGCGTCAGCTGAGAACCCAGTTGGTCGGTCACGAAGTCGATTTCGGCGTCTTCCAGATACGGCGCGCTCAGCTCATCGACATAGGCGGACAGTTTGTCGAACTTCAGTTCGGTATCCGTCGCTTCTACCGCGTCCGGCGGGCAATAAGAGACACCGCATTCGGCCGTCGGCGTGCCCGGGTTGATCACGAATACGCGGATTTGGGTGCCTTCTTCTTGATTTGCCAGCAGTTTGGCAAAGTGTTCCTGTGCAGCATCTGTTATACGGATCATAGCATTAGCTCAATAGTTGACTTCTATAGTCGGTTATAATACGCCCATTGCCGTGGCACTACAACGTGCGGCAAATGCACCATATCTGCACCGAGGCGGCGCCTTGCCGCTGCAGCAGCGCCGCTATCTGCGCGACGGTGCTGCCGGTGGTCACCACGTCATCCACCAGGGCGATATGCCGGCCGGCGACCGATGCCACGCAAACGAACGCGCGTTGCAGATTGCGCCTGCGTACCCCGGCGCTCAGCCGCTGTTGCGGGGCGGTTTTGCGCACCCGGCGCAAGGCGGCGGGCTGATAGGTGCAGCCCAGCCAGCGCGCCAGCGGCCGGGCCAACAGATCGCTCTGGTTATAACCACGGTGCCAGCAGCGTGTTGCATACAAGGGTACCGCTAAAATCAGGTCGGGTCTGTTCAGATACTGCTCTCTGCGCGCCTGCTGCCACCGCAACAACATCAGGCGCGCTAGCGTCGGCGCCAGCTCGGGCGCGCGGTGGAACTTGAACCTTTTTACCAGTTGGCTGAGGGGCGCAACGTAGTCGCCGACGAACACCAGCCGTTGCCAGGGCGGTGGCCGTTGCAGGCAGCGGCCGCAGGGCGTTCGCGTCTTCCCGGCGGGCAATCCGCAGCGCGGGCAACACGGCGGGTGGGCCGGCAGATGACGCAGGCAACAGCTGCAGATGCCATGACGGATCAGGCTCAACGGTTGTCGGCATAGCCAACAACGGCTGCGGATTGATAGCATAGCGTCTCCGTGACGGATAAGTATGAAAGGACAATAACCAATGACAGCGCTGTACTGGCAAACAATAGGCGAAGGCGAACGCGATCTTGTGCTGCTGCACGGCTGGGGATTGAACGCCGAAGTGTGGAGTTGCATTCAGGCGCGACTGACGCCGCATTTTCGCCTGCACCTGGTCGATCTGCCGGGGTACGGCCGTAGCCAGGGGTTCGGTGCCCTGTCGCTGGAGCAGATGACGGAAATCGTGCTGGCGGCTGCCCCGCCGCAGTCCTGGTGGCTTGGCTGGTCGCTCGGTGGGCTGGTGGCCAGCCAGGCGGCGCTGATGCAGCCCGAGCGAGTCAAGGGGCTTATCACCGTAGCCTCCTCGCCGTGCTTTGCCGCCCGCGATGAGTGGCCGGGGATCCGCCCGGACGTGCTGAGCGGTTTCCAGCATCAGCTGAGCCTGGATTTCCAGCGCACCGTCGAGCGTTTTCTGGCGCTGCAGACGCTGGGCACCGAGAGCGCGCGTCAGGATGCGCGCCAACTGAAAGCGGTGGTGCTCAACCAACCGACGCCGAGCGTCGAGGTGCTGAACGGTGGGCTGGAGATCTTGCGCACAGCCGATCTGCGTGCACCGCTGGCGGAGTTGACGCTGCCGCTGCTGCGGATCTACGGCTATCTGGACGGGCTGGTGCCGCGCAAGGTCGCCGAGCTGCTCGACGCCGACTGGCCGAACTCTACGTCGCAGATCGTGGCCAAAGCCGCCCATGCGCCATTTATCTCTCATCCCGATGAATTTGTGACGATGATCGAAGCGTTTATTGCAGCACATTGAATGCAGCGTGAAAACGCACGATAGAGCGCGAAAAAAAACGCCGCCGGGTGGATAAAAGACAAAGCTGTTCAATACTTAGTGAGTCAATGCGTTGGCTGCAAAATGAAAAGACCGCGTGCGGCGATTTTCATTTTGGCGTTTCGTCTCTGGGAAACAGGCCCCGTCAGGGAAAGCAACGAGGCCTGAGGATGTCGCGGCAGCCTGCGGTACTACGCATGGATCCTTGACGGCTTTCATAACAGATAAATTATCCATTGAGAGGTTAGTGTCATGAAATCATTGAAGATGATTATTGCAGCGGCAGTGCTGGGTTCGGTGTCTTTCGGCTCCATGGCGGCAACCCTGCTGACCAAGGAAGATCTGGATAAGAATCCGGGTAAATACGAGAAGATCGGCACCGTCACCACGACGGCGGAAACCACGTCACCGATGGATGCCAAGGAAGAGCTGTCCAAACTGGCAGACGAAAAGGGCGGTCAATACTACGTGATCCTGGCGGGCCGCGAACACGGTAAATTCAGCGCCATCGCCGAAGTTTACAAAGACAAGCAATAAGCCTTGAATGGCAAGGGGCGCCGCTGCGGCGCCCCTGATCGTCAGGCCTTCAGCCGGTAGAACACCGTGCTGCATCCCTGGCCCTGCGGGCAGCTTTTGCAACTGCCGCTCAGACAGGCGCCGCCATCCTGTTCGATACGTTCCACTTTCCCCATTGCCGTCAAACGATCCAGCATCGCCTGCACCAGCGGCAACGGCGTCGCCAGCGATTGGCTGAGCTGCTGCGCCTGGGCGCTGCCGCGCAGCGCCAGCGCATCGCGCACCTGCAGCAGCCTGGCCATCAGTGACAGCTCCCTTTGGCGCTCTGGCAACAGGCCGCCGGCGTGGCGTTGCCCAGGCGCACCGTGACGCGGCTGCGTGCCCGGCGCAGGCCGAACAGCACCAGCAGGTTCACCAGCACCACCGCCAGGATCGCCGTCAGGCTGTACTGCGGGTGTTGGTTGAAGGTCGCCGCCTGATAGAACAGCGTCGCCAGCGAGTAGGCCACGTCCAGCCCCCACAGGATAGAGAAGGTCATCCAGCCGCGGCTTGATTCACGTGCGATGGCGCCCATCACCGAAACGCAAGGCACGTACAGCAGCACGAAGATCAGGTAGCTGTAGGCGGAAATGCCGGAGCCGAATTTGCTGCTCATCACGCCCATCGAACCGACGCCCATCTCGCCGTCGCCCTTGCTGGCTTCGATCGGGTTGGAGAGCACGCTCAGGCTGAAGGTATTTTTCAGGCCGTCCCAGGTTTCCTGCAGCGCGCCGCCCAGCTCATCGAGCAGGTTGAAGTTGGCGGCGTCGAACGCCTCTTTGTTGATGTGCTCGGCGGTATACAGCGTATTCAGCGTGCCGACCACCACTTCTTTCGCCATCGCGCCGGTCACCAGACCGACGGTGGCCTGCCAGTTATCGCTGTGGACGCCCATCGGCTGCAGCAACGGCGTCAGCACCTTGGAGACCGAAGCCAGCGCGGAGTCGTTGATGTTGTCGACCGTTTTGCCGCTGAACGAGAAGCTGTTCAGGCCGCCGATGAATATGCTGGCTACCACGATCACCTTACCGGCGCGCAACACGAAGCCTTTCAACCGCTGCCAGGTTTGCAGCAGCAGGCTTTTCAGGTGCGGCACGTGGTAAACCGGCAGCTCCATAACGAACGGTGAGGCTTCGCCGCGCATGAGGGTATATTTGAGTACCAGGCCGGTCAGGATCGCCACCGCGATGCCGAGCATGTATAGCGAGAACACCACCCCAGCGCCGTCCTGGCCGAAGAAGGCGGCGGCGAACACCGCGAAGATCGCCAGACGGGCGCCGCACGACATGAACGGCGCCATCATGATGGTGATCAGGCGCTCGCGCTGGGCGTCCAGCGTACGGGCGCCCATGATGGACGGCACGTTGCAACCGAAGCCGACGATCAGCGGCACGAAGGATTTGCCCGGCAGCCCGAGCGCCTGCATCAGGCGATCCATCACGAACGCCGCGCGCGCCATGTAGCCGGAGTCTTCCAGGAATGACAGGAACAGGTACATCATGCCGATCTGCGGCACCAGCGGCAGCACGGTGTTGATGCCGCCGCCGACGCCCTGCGCCAGGAATACGGTCAGCCAGCCGGGGAAGTGCAGGGTGTAGCCGAGCCACTGAATGCCCTGAATGAAGATCGCCGCCGAGCCGATATCGAAGATCGGCTGCAGCGCGCCGCCGATATTGATCGCCAGCAGGAACATCAGGTACATCACCAACAGGAAAATCGGCACGCCCAGCCAGCGGTTGAGGATCACTTTATCCAGCATATCGGTCAGGCGGTTGGGCATCGCCTGCTGCGAGTTGCTGACCGCGTCGCTCAGGGTGGCGATAGACTGGTAGCGCGCGTCGGCGATCACCAGCGCCGGGTCTTCTTGCTCCTGCTGTTGCAACGTCTGAATGGCCGCAGGCAGCAGCGCGACGGCGGGACCGGCCAGCCGGTGGCTGTAGATGTCGCCCTCCAGCATCTGCAATGCCAGCCAGCGGCGTTGCACCGCCGGCAGCGTTTGCGGCATGGCGTCGCTTAGCGTGGCGACCGCTTTCAGCAGCAACGGCGGGTAGTTCACCAGCGCCTGCTGTTCGTTGATGCGATGATTGTCGATCATCTGTTTCAGCACGCCGATGCCGTCGGCGCGGGTGGAGATCATCGGTACTACCGGGCAGCCGAGGCGCGCCGACAGCGCGGCGACGTCGATATCGATATGCTGGCTTTTGGCGATGTCGAGCATGTTCAGCGCCACGATGCAGGGGATGCCCAGCTCCAGCAATTGCAGCGTCAGGTAGAGGTTGCGCTCCAGGTTGGAGGCGTCGACCACGTTGATCAGCAGATCGGCGTCGCCGCTCAAAATGTAATGGCAGGCGATCTGCTCATCGAGCGACGTTTGCTCTGAAATGGTGGTCAGGGAGTAGGTGCCGGGCAAATCGACTAGCCGCACGTCGGACTGCGGGGTGGTGAAATGGCCTTCTTTGCGTTCGACCGTCACGCCCGCCCAGTTGCCGACCCGTTGGCGTGCGCCGGTCAGCTGGTTGAACAGCGTGGTTTTGCCGGAGTTCGGGTTACCGATTAAGCCGATGGTGAGTTTTTTCATAGTTCAGCGTGTCGTCTTCAAGGAGAACAGCGCCGGCGCAAGAGCGCGTCGGCAAACGGAGGTCAGGGCTGGCCGTCGAGCTGCAGCAGCGCCAGATCCTTCTTGCGCAGCACCAGGCTGACGCGGCGAGTTTTAATTTCTATCGGATCGCCCAGTGGCGCGACGCGCACTACGTCGAATGAAGAGCCAGGCAGCATGCCGAGCGATAACAATTTCTGGCGGTAGGCCGGCGCAATTTCACCGGAAAAGCCGACAATCTTATACGTGCGTTTAGGTTGAAGCTGCATGTGATTAACCTTCCGGGTGCCGATGAACATCGGGCTGATGATAATTGGACGTTGCCGGCGAAAATGCCACGCCGTCGGCGGTATTCATCCATAAGGTCATGCAATAAAGTAAGCGCAAATAATAGTAATTATCATTATCGCGTTCAATACAAAAAGTAAGGGTATTGTAACCAATTATTATGGTGACGGCAGTTTTTAATGGCGTTGTCTTGATTAACGATGTTTTATCACTGCTTGCACTTGGGAACAAATGAGAATGGCGAGTTAAATCAGTTACGTATTTGTAGCCGAGTTTTCTCGTTTGCAAATATCGATGGCTTTTTCCCTTTATTTATTTCCGCTGAAAGGCAATTCGATAACATTATTCCACCGTAATGCGAGCGGTAACCATTTGTGTTTCTCTCACAATTCGCGAGATGAAAAATGCGTGTTAACGGAGTTGTTAATAAATGGCTGCAGAAGGCATTTTTGTTGCCTGAATAATGGGAGGGCGGTCACGCAGGAACGGGAAATAAAAAGATGATGGTTTATTGAGACGGGTCAAGAAATGCAGCAAGTTTTCTTCATCAGAAAGGGCGGAGTAGGCTCCGCCCTATTGGCTCTGACTTAGCGTTTCTTGCCGAATGCCGCCGCCAGCGCGTCGCCCATGGCGCTGTTGCCGGCCGGCGCCGCATTGCGCGGTTTGGCCTTGTTGCCGCCTGCCGAACGGTTGGCGTTGTCGCGTGCCTGTGCCGGCGCGTTGCCGCCGCGGCGCGGTGAACCTTCGCCCGGTTGCTCATCCAGGCGCATGCTCAGCGCGATGCGTTTACGCTGCAGATCGACTTCCATCACCTTCACTTTGACGATGTCGCCGGCCTTCACCACGGTGTGCGGATCTTCGACGAACTTGTCCGCCAGCGAGGAGATGTGCACCAGGCCATCCTGATGCACGCCGATATCCACGAAGGCGCCGAAGTTGGTGACGTTAGTGACCGACCCTTCCAGGATCATCCCCGGCTGCAGATCGTTGAGGGTTTCCACGCCTTCGGCAAAGGTGGCGGTTTTGAACTCCGGACGCGGGTCGCGGCCCGGCTTCTCCAGCTCTTTCAGGATGTCGGTGACCGTCGGCACGCCGAACTTGTCGTCGGTGAAATCGACCGCTTTCAGGCTGCGCACCGCCGAGGCGTTGCCCATCAGGTCCTGCAGCGCCTGCTCGGTGGCGGCCAGGATGCGCTGCACCACCGGGTAGGCTTCCGGGTGAACGGTGGAGGCATCCAGCGGGTTGTCGCCGTGGTTGATGCGCAGGAAGCCGGCGCACTGTTCGAAGGCCTTCGGCCCCAGACGGCTGACTTTCAGCAGCTGTTCACGGTTGCTGAAGCGGCCGTTCTCGTCGCGCCAGTTGACGATGTTCTGCGCCATCATGCGTGTCAGGCCGGCCACGCGGGTCAGCAATGGTACCGATGCGGTGTTCAGATCGACGCCGACGGCGTTCACGCAGTCTTCCACCACCGAATCCAGCTTCTTCGCCAACTGGCTCTGGCTGACGTCGTGCTGATACTGGCCGACGCCGATGGATTTCGGATCGATCTTCACCAGCTCCGCCAGCGGATCCTGCAGGCGACGGGCAATGGATACCGCGCCGCGCAGCGACACGTCGAGATCCGGGAATTCCAGCGCCGCCAGTTCGGACGCGGAGTACACCGATGCGCCCGCTTCGCTGACGATCACTTTCTGCGCCCGGACGTCGCTGAACTGCTTTTGCAGGTCGAGATAGAAACGCTCGGTCTCACGCGAAGCGGTGCCGTTGCCGATGGCCACCAGCTCTACATTGTGTTTGATGCACAGCGCCGCGACGATGGCGGCGGCTTTGGCCGCTTGCCCGGTGTGCGGATAGACGGTGTCGGTGGCCACCAGTTTACCGGTCGCGTCGACCACGGCGACTTTCACCCCGGTGCGCAGGCCTGGATCGAGGCCCATGGTGGCGCGCATGCCGGCCGGCGCGGCCATCAGCAGATCATGCATGTTGCGGGCGAACACGTTGATCGCTTCGTCTTCCGCGCGTTCGCGCACCGTGCCCATCAGCTCGGTTTCCAGGTGCAGGAGCACCTTGATGCGCCAGGTCCAGTTGACCACCGCCTTACGCCAGGCGTCGGCCGGGGCGTTGTTCAGGCGCAGGTTGAGGTGATTGATGATGATCAGCTCCGCCTGGCTTTCGCGCGGCGCTTCCTCAAATTGCGGATCGGCGTTCAGCGCCAGCTGCAGCACACCTTCGTTGCGGCCGCGGAACATTGCCAGCGCGCGGTGCGAAGGCACCTGGGAAATCGGTTCGTGGTGATCGAAGTAGTCGCGGAACTTGGCGCCTTCGTCTTCCTTGCCCTCGACCACTTTGGACACCAGATGGGCGTTTTTCCACAGGTAGTCGCGCACCTTGGCCAGCAGCGCGGCGTCTTCGGCGAAGCGCTCCATCAGGATATAGCGCGCGCCGTCGAGGGCGGCTTTCACGTCCGCCACGCCCTTGTCGGCGTCGACGTAGCGTTCAGCCAGCTGTTCCGGCTGCTGTTGCGGATCCTGCCACAGCGTGTCCGCCAGCGGTTCCAGACCGGCTTCGATGGCGATCTGGCCACGGGTGCGGCGCTTCGGTTTGTACGGCAGGTAGAGGTCTTCGAGTTCGGTCTTGCTCAGCGTGGCGTTGATCGCCCCCGCCAGCTGTTCGGTCAGTTTGCCCTGTTCATCGATCGACTTCAGGATGGTCTGACGACGATCTTCCAGTTCACGCAGATAACCCAGGCGGGTTTCCAGCTGGCGCAGTTGGGTGTCGTCCAGGCCCCCGGTGACTTCCTTACGATAGCGTGCAATAAAGGGCACGGTATTACCTTCATCCAGCAGACGGATGGCGGAGTCGACTTGCTCCGGCCGGGCCTGCAGTTCTGTTGCAATAATGCGGCTCAGTGGGTCATTCATAGGTCTGGTATCTGTATTGAGAACGGTGAATAAACAGGGGACAGTTATACGGATTGATCGCGGAAAATGCCAGTGGAGCGGGCCGCCGCCGCGCGGCCGCGGCGTGGAGAACAGCTCAGGCGGCGGCGTTGGCGGCGGTTCGGAAAAAGCTGAAAGCTTACTTCGGGTAGTTTATCTCATTTACGTACCACTGTGCCTCGCCCAGCGGCGTATTGACGGTGGCGATGTCCCCGACCTCTTTTTTCAGCAGGGCGCGCGCCATCGGCGCATCGATGGAGATGTAATCCTTGCGGCCGAAAATCTCGTCGTAACCGACGATGCGAAAGCGTTTGGTCTCGCCGTCGTCATTCTCCACCTCCACCCAGGCACCGAAGAACACCTTGCCTTCCTGCTGCGGGGAGTAATCGACGATCTTCAACTGCTCCAGGCATTTGGTCAGATAGCGGACGCGGCGGTCAATTTCGCGCAGCCGCTTCTTGTTGTACTGGTAGTCGGCGTTTTCGCTTCTGTCGCCCAGGCTGGCGGCCCAGGTCACTTTTTTGGTCACCTCGGGGCGCTCTTCACGCCATAGGTAATCCAGCTCTTGTTTGAGCTTGTCATACCCTTCACGGGTTATCAGTTGAGTTCTCATCGTGATTTATCTTTATGGGGCCACCGCCACAGTGTACGTGAATGCGGGGGGCTTTAGAAATGGCGCGCGGGCCTGCGCCTTGTCGCACGGTTTTTATTCAGTTTGCGCAGCTTTTAACAATCGGGAGTATGCTTAGCGATAGCGGAAAAGGAATGTGACGAAGGAGGATATCTGGCGAGAGAGACAAGGAATTTTGGCGCACAACCCAACACATTGAAGGTATTACCGCATGGAATTTAAAGATTACTACGCCACGATGGGCGTTGAGCCCAACGCCGATCTGAAAACCATCAAAACGGCCTACCGCCGGCTGGCGCGTAAATATCACCCTGACGTGAGCACTGAAGACGACGCCGAGAGCAAGTTCAAGGAGCTGGCCGAAGCCTATGAGGTGCTGAAGGACGACGAGCGCCGCGCCGAGTACGATCAGATCCGGCTGCACCGCAACGATCCGAACTTTGGCCGCCAGGCGCGCGGCGATCACGGCGGCTATCAGCAGAGCGCTTCATGGCACGGCGCCGACGCGCAAGACTTCTCCGACTTCTTCGAGAGCATGTTCGGCGGGCGTGCGGCGGGCGGGCACCGTTCCGCTTCGCACTCGCACGGCGGGCATGGCTTCCGCGGCCAGGATCTGGAGATGGAGGTGCCGCTGTTCCTCGAGGAAACGCTGCATGGCCAAAGCCGCGAGATCTCCTATACGCTGCCGGTGTATGACGAGCTGGGGCGGCAGGTGAGCGAAGCCAACAAAACGTTGAACGTGAAAATCCCGGCCGGCGTGGGCGACGGCGAGCGCATTCGCCTCAAGGGGCAGGGCGTTGCCGGCGTGGGCGGCGGCCAAAACGGCGATCTGTATCTGGTCATCCGCCTCGCGCCGCACCCGCTGTTTGAGATAGATGGCCACAACCTGAGCATCGTGGCGCCGCTCGCTCCGTGGGAAGCGGCACTGGGTGCCAGCATCGAGGTGCCGACGCTGACCGGAAAAATCGCGCTGACCGTGCCGGCCGGCAGCCAGAGCGGCAAACGGCTGAGGGTCAAAGGCAAAGGGCTGGCGGGCAAGAAAGAGCCCGGCGATCTGTATGTCATTCTCAAGGTGGTGATGCCGCCGAAGCCGAACGAGAAGGCCAGCGCCCTGTGGCGAGAGCTGGCTGAACAGGCGGCGTTCAACCCGCGCGCGGAATGGGAGTAAAGCACATGATGAAGAAAGAGATCACATTCACCGTGGTGGAGCTGTGTCAGCGAGTGGAGATTTCCGAGGACGAGCTGGTCGAGATCGTCGGCCTGGGCGTTATCGTGCCGCTGGAGCCGGCGCAGCCGCGCTGGGAGTTTGATTATCCGGCGCTGAGCCATCTGCAGCGCGCGCGCAGGCTGCGGGCCGAGCTGGATCTGGACTGGCCGGGGATCGCCATGGCGCTGACGCTGCTCGATCGGGTTGATGCGCTACAGCAAGAGAACCGGCAGCTGCGTAGGCAGCTGGCACGTTTCCTGCAGACCTCCTGACCCGACAGCTGAACGCCACCGGGCGCTTCCCCGGTGGCGAAATTGCACAAAATTGGGCCGCTGCCCCACATTGCGCCGATAAAGGGCGAAATTTTGACGAACCCCCGTCGACATTCACTGAAAATTGTTGATAAATGGGGAAAAGAATAAGCTTTGTAACAATTTCGTCTAGAATACATACCATTAAACGCTGTCTCAAATGGCAAGGTTTTCTAACAATATTCGAGTCAGGCAATAAAGCCTTTGGGAGTAATACCATGCAAGAGAATCATAAGATCCTGGTTGTCGATGATGACATGCGCCTGCGCGCGCTTTTAGAACGTTATTTAACCGAACAGGGCTTCCAGGTTCGCAGCGTTGCCAACGCTGAGCAAATGGATCGCTTGCTGACCCGTGAATCCTTCCATTTGATGGTGCTCGATCTGATGTTGCCGGGCGAAGACGGCCTGTCCATCTGCCGCCGCCTGCGCAGCCAGAGCAACCCGATGCCGATCATTATGGTCACCGCGAAGGGCGAAGAGGTCGATCGCATCGTGGGGCTGGAAATCGGCGCCGACGACTACATTCCTAAACCGTTCAACCCGCGTGAGCTGTTGGCTCGTATCCGCGCGGTGCTGCGCCGCCAGGCGAACGAACTGCCGGGCGCGCCTTCGCAGGAAGAAGCGGTGATCGCTTTCGGCAAATTCAAACTGAACCTCGGCACCCGCGAGATGTTCCGCGAAGACGAGCCGATGCCGTTGACCAGCGGCGAGTTCGCGGTACTGAAGGCGCTGGTCAGCCACCCGCGTGAACCGCTGTCGCGCGATAAGCTGATGAACCTGGCGCGTGGCCGCGAATACAGCGCCATGGAACGCTCCATCGACGTGCAGATCTCTCGTCTGCGCCGTATGGTTGAAGAAGATCCGGCGCATCCGCGTTATATCCAGACCGTGTGGGGTCTCGGCTACGTCTTCGTCCCGGACGGCAGTAAGGCATGAGGCGATTGCGCTTTTCACCGCGTAGCTCGTTTGCCCGAACCCTGTTGTTGATCGTCACCTTGCTGTTCGTCAGCCTGGTGACGACCTATCTGGTGGTGCTGAACTTCGCCATCCTGCCCAGCCTGCAGCAGTTCAACAAGGTATTGGCCTACGAAGTGCGTATGCTGATGACCGATCGGCTGCAGCTGGAGGACGGCACGCTGTTGGAAGTGCCGCCGGCGTTCCGTCGTGAGATCTACCGCGAGTTGGGCATTTCTCTCTACACCAACTCGGCGGCGGAGGAGAGCGGCCTGCGCTGGGCGCAGCACTACCAGTTCCTCAGCCAGCAGATGGCGCAGCAGCTCGGCGGGCCGACCGATGTGCGGGTGGAGGTGAACAAGAACTCCCCGGTGGTGTGGCTGAAAACCTGGCTGCAACCCGATATCTGGGTGCGCGTACCGCTGACGGAAATCCATCAGGGCGACTTCTCTCCGCTGTTCCGTTATACGCTGGCGATCATGCTGCTCGCGATCGGCGGTGCCTGGCTGTTTATTCGTATTCAAAACCGCCCGCTGGTGGAGCTGGAACATGCGGCGCTGCAGGTGGGCAAAGGGATTATTCCGCCGCCGCTGCGCGAGTATGGGGCTTCCGAAGTGCGGTCGGTGACTCGCGCATTCAATCAGATGGCGTCGGGCGTCAAGCAGCTGGCGGACGATCGCACCTTGCTGATGGCCGGGGTCAGCCATGATCTGCGCACGCCGTTGACGCGTATCCGGCTGGCGACGGAGATGATGAGCGCCGAAGACGGTTATCTGGCCGAGTCGATCAATAAAGACATCGAAGAGTGCAACGCCATCATCGAGCAGTTCATCGATTATCTGCGCACCGGGCAGGAGATGCCGACCGAAAGCAGCGACCTGAACGCCATTTTGGGCGAGGTGGTTGCGGCGGAGAGCGGTTATGAGCGGGTGATTGAAACCGCGTTGTCACCGGGCGAACTGATGATGAACGTGCACCCACTGTCGATTAAGCGGGCGGCGGTGAACATGGTGGTGAACGCGGCGCGTTACGGCAACGGCTGGATCAAGGTCAGCAGCGGCCGCGAGCTGCAGCGCGGCTGGTTCCAGGTGGAAGATGACGGCCCGGGTATCAAGCCGGAAGAGTTGAAGCACCTGCTGCAGCCGTTCGTACGCGGTGACAGCGCGCGCAGCACCAGCGGCACCGGTCTGGGGCTGGCGATCGTGCAGCGTATTATCGACGCGCATGACGGCGAACTGGATATCGGCACCAGCGAGCGCGGCGGGCTGTTGATCCGCGCGTATATTCCGTTGCCGATGGAGAAAAAAGAGTCGACCAACGGTCATCAAACGGCCAGGGAAAACGCCTGACCTCTGATGTGGGCCGCGCCGCTGCGGCCCCGTCAGGACTTTCTGCTCATCACGTAGTATTCCGCCGCATCCTCATGCAACCGGCGGCCGGTCGGCGCCTGCCACGGATCGATTAATTCGATACCGCAGTGGAGGAAGTCTTTGGTATTGCGGGTAGCCAGGGCGGCACCGTAATGCAGGCAGGTGGCGGCGATTTGGGTATCCGGCACGCTCATCGCTTTACCCAGCAGCCGATTCCTTGCCGTCAATTCCGCGTATTGCATCGCGCACAGCCCATCAAACGGCAATATCTGCCCCTCGAACTTCAATTCAATGGCGTCCGCCAATTTCAGCTTGAGATCCCGCTGGCGCTTGCCGTCAGGCATGCAGGCGACGCCGCTGAACAGTTCGGCGAGGACAATGGCGCTGAGATAGAGCTCGTCATTGTCCTTTTCATTTAACCAGTTAATGACGTTGTAGTACGGGCTGGGACGCAGCGTTTCTGAAATGACGTTGGTGTCGATAATGATCATGCGTTGTCATCTTCATCATCAAAGGTGACGATGCGTGGCGGCACGGCGTCACGCGGTGGGATCTCCAGCTCAACGCCGCCGAATTCGGCGAAGTGCTGATGCATCCAGGTACCCAATCCATAGCGCGGCGGCTTTTTCACCAGCGCCTGTTTCAGGATCATGCGCGCTTCCTCTTCCATAGAATGGCCGTTTTTCGCCGCTGAGATACGCAGCAGCTCTTTGATTTCGTCGTCCAGATTTCTGACGGTGATAGTCGCCATTTAAACCTCCTTTGCTATCAATGATTGCATTGACTTATTTTCTCGCCTTGCTGGTTAAAAAGCAATCGATGAAAATAAAAAAAGGCGCGGGATCCGCGCCTTAGCTGAAGAGGTAACGCTACCGAATTACAGCTTCGGGCCGGCGCTAACCAGCGCGGCGCCCGCAGGCGTATCGGTGTATTTGTCGAAGTTGGTGATGAAGCGCTCGGCCAGATCCTGCGCTTTTTCCTGCCACTGCTCGAGGCTGGCGTAGGTATTGCGCGGATCGAGGATCTCTGGGTTCACGCCCGGCAGCGCGGTCGGCATCGCCAGATCGAAGATTGGCAGGGTAACGGTTTCCGCCTTGTCGATTTCACCGCTCAGGATGGCGTCGATGATGCCGCGTGTATCTTTGATCGAGATGCGTTTGCCGGTGCCGTTCCAGCCGGTGTTGACCAGGTAAGCCTGGGCGCCGGCGGCCTGCATGCGTTTCACCAACACTTCGGCGTACTGCGTCGGGTGCAGTGACAGGAACGCAGCGCCGAAGCAGGCGGAGAAGGTTGGCGTTGGCTCGGTTACGCCGCGTTCGGTGCCGGCCAATTTGGCGGTGAAACCGGACAGGAAGTGATACTGAGTCTGGTTGGCGGTCAGACGCGATACCGGCGGCAACACGCCGAAGGCGTCGGCGGTCAGGAAGATCACTTTGGTGGCGTGACCCGCTTTGGACACCGGCTTGACGATGTTTTGGATATGGTAGATCGGGTAAGAAACGCGGGTGTTCTCGGTTTTCGAACCGTCGTTGAAGTCGATGCTGCCGTCGGCCAGCACGGTGACGTTTTCCAGCAGCGCGTCGCGTTTGATGGCGTGATAGATGTCCGGCTCGGCTTCTTCAGAGAGCTTGATGGTCTTGGCGTAGCAGCCGCCTTCGAAGTTAAACACGCCGTCGTCGTCCCAGCCGTGCTCGTCATCGCCGATCAGCTGACGCTTAGGATCGGTGGAAAGGGTGGTCTTGCCGGTACCGGACAGGCCGAAGAACACCGCCACGTCGCCTTTCTCGCCCACGTTGGCCGAGCAGTGCATCGAAGCGATGCCTTTCAGCGGCAGCAGGTAGTTCATCATCGAGAACATGCCTTTCTTCATTTCGCCGCCGTACCAGGTGCCGCCGATCAGCTGCATGCGCTCGGTCAGGTTGAAGGCGACGAAGTTCTCCGAGTTCAGGCCTTGTTGCTGCCAGTTCGGGTTGGTGCATTTGGCGCCGTTCATCACCACGAAGTCCGGCTCGAAGTCAGCCAGCTCGTCGTCGCTCGGGCGGATGAACATGTTTTTCACGAAGTGCGCCTGCCAGGCCACCTCGGTGATAAAACGCACTTTCAGGCGCGAGTCAGCGTTGGCGCCGCAGAAGGTATCCACCACGAACAGACGTTTGCCGGAAAGCTGCTCGGTGACCAGGTGTTTCAGATCGGCCCACACTTCCGGGCTGAGAGGTTTGTTGTCGTTTTTGCCTTTGCCCTGATCGGCCCACCACACGGTATCGCGGGTGATGTCGTCGCGGACGATGTATTTGTCTTTCGGCGAACGGCCGGTGAAGATGCCGGTATCGACGGAGACGGCACCCAGCTTGGTGACTACCCCACGCTCAAAACCTTCCAGAGATGGGTCTGTTTCTTCCTTAAACAGCAGTTCATAGCTCGGGTTGTGAACGATTTCGCTAACGTCGTGAATGCCGTAAGCGGCCAGATCCTGAGGGGTTATACCTTTAACGCGCATGTTACTACTCCTTGGTCACAGAATTTCTGGCGGCAATTGTAGGGATCTAACGGTGAGTAACCGCGATGGGTATCAAATATTTAACGTTTTAGGCGGTATTTCGTTACGATCTGAGAGATAGCACACGGAAAAAAGCAAACGTGCAAACGGCGGGCGTTGGCGGGCGCCGGGGGCGCCCGCCGAAAAGGTGTTACTTAGTGCAACTGGTCGCTTTCGCCGGTGTTACCCGCATACAACGCGGCAACATCAACCGGGTCAAAGACATAGTGGCTGCCGCAGTAGTCGCAGTGCATGTCGATGTTGCCGTCCTGCTCCAGCATGTCCGCCACTTCATCGGTCGGCAGGGTCATCAGCGCGTCGGCGCAACGCTGGCGCGAACAGGTGCAGCGGAACTGCACGTCCTGCGGTTCGTACAAGGTGACCTCTTCCTGATGGTACAGGCGGTACAACACTTCGTTGGCCGGCAGGCCGAACAGCTCTTCGCTTTTGACCGTGTTGGTCAGTTGCACCAGATGATCGAAATCATCGAGGTTGCCGTCCTGCGCCGGCAGCACCTGCAGCAGCATACCGGCTGCCGCGGCGTTACCTTGCGCTTCGCCGGTGCGGATGAACAGGCGGGTTGGCAGCTGCTCGGACTGGCGGAAGTAGGCTTCCAGGCATTCGGCCAGGGTTTCACCTTCCAGGCCGACCACGCCCTGATAGCGCTCGCCTTCCGTCGGGGAAATGGTGATGACCATGACGCCGTTGCCGATCATCTGATGCAGGGTGCTGTCGTCGGCGATAGGCGCCTGGGTGCGCGCAACGCCACGCATCTCCTGGCGGTTGTTGCCGTTGATCACGGCCAGCTTCAGCGGGCCGTCGCCCTGCAGCTGCACGGTGATGTCGCCGTCGAACTTCAGGGTTGCGGTCAACAGACTGGTGGCGACCAGCAGCTCGCCCAGCAGTTTTTGCACCGGTGCCGGGTAATCGTGGTTGTTCAGGATCTGCTGATAGGTTTCGCTGACGGTAACCAGCTCGCCGCGCACCGCGTAGTTTTCAAACAGGTAACGGTGCAATTGGTCATGGTTGGACATAATCTTCTCTCATTACGGTGAGGGGTTATTCCGGCTCACCAAATTTAAATTTCATCAGGTCGCGCCGCTCCTTTTTGTCCGGACGACGGTCCGGATGCGGCATGGTCAACGCGTTCATCTTGCGCGCCAGCGCCATTTTTTCGCGGTTGGCGATGCTGGCTTCGGTTTCCTGATACATTTGCTGCGCCTCGTTGGCACCGCGGCGTTGGCTGGTCAGCGCCAGCACGATCACCGTACGTTCTTCGTTGCCCTGCCGCAGCTTAAGCTCGGCATTGAGTTCGACAATCTTGCTCGGTTTGCCGCGCTGGCCGTTGTAATGCACCTTGCCGCCGTCGATCATTTCGCGCGCCAGCGCGCGAGTCTTATAGAAGCGTGCGGCCCACAGCCACTTATCCAGCCGGACCGCGTCGTCGCGCGTCGCTTTTTCCTTCATGCTTCCCCCTTGGCCAGCGCCGGTATCAGCAGACGGTAGTCGCGCATCGACGGATGGCGCTGGAAGCTTTTTTCCGCCGTGCTGGAGTCCGGGTTTTGCACGCCCAGGCAGTAACGAATGCCGAAAGTGCGCGCCGCGTCGAGGATCGGCTCGCCGTCGTCGACGAACAGCGTGCGCTGCGGGTTGAATCCGGTGTGCTGCTGCACCGCTTGCCACAGACGCTGATCTTCTTTCGGATAACCAAATGTGTGGGTGGAAAACAATAAATCAAGGTGCCGATCGAGGCCGGTATGCTCGATTTTCACCGCCAGGCTGTGCGGATGGGCGTTGGTCAGCAAAATGGTTTGCAGACCGGCGTCGCGCAGCGCCCGTAAAAACGGCTCGGTGTCTTCGCGCAGCCGCGCGCGGCTACCGACTTCGCTGGTCATGCGGTAGATGTCCAGATCCAACCGCTCGCTCCAGTAATCGAAGCAATACCAGTTCATGGTGTGCTGCACCGCCTGATATTCCCGTTCAATGATATGACGGGCTTCGTCGAACGGAATGGCGCGCCTTTCGCTCAGCGCTTGCGGCACCAGGCTGAGCCAGAAGTGGCTGTCGAACTCCAGATCCAGCAAGGTGCCGTCCATATCCAGCAGCACGGTATCGATCTGCGGCCAATCAAACTCGGGAACCATAAAAACTCCATGGGCGGACCGACGGGCGGTCCGCAGATGAGAATAATAGCGTTAGCGTAGCATAAGCAGATGACAGGGCGGAGACCCCCGGCGTCAGGTTCAGGCCATCGGCCGCATTGACATCGGATTGAGCTGCGGATTGAAGCAGCTGTCGTAGTAACGCTGGATATCGGCGACGCGGTGCTGATTGATGCGCCGACGCTGTACCAGCCGCCAGGCGTTATAGCCCAGGCTGACGACCACCGCCAGCAACAGCAGGCTGGTACCGAGGTAGCGCCACAGGGTGATCATGTCCGGTTCGCTGTGCAGCGCCACGTGGCGGGTGCCGTTGGCATCGACGCTGAGGCTGGTGATCACCCCCTGCGCCTGGAATGGGGTATGCAGCAGCAGAGTGGAAAGGCGCTGCAACTCATTCCACTGGTCAAGAGCGTTGTATTCGCTCTGCGGCGCTGAGGATTGCGGATGGCTGACCAACTGTCGACCTTCATCGCTGCGGATCAGGAAACCGCCCGGCGGCGGGCTGTTGAGCGCCGCGGCGGCCAGACGCGTTTCATTGAAGATGAACGACGACGTGGCCACTTTGGTCAGGCTTTCCAGCGACTCGGCGCTTACCGGGCGCAGTAGGACGTTGACGCCTTGCAGCGCGCCTGATCTGGCGCGTTTCACCAGGCCGCTCCAGTTTTTGGCGTTGCCCAGGTTGACCAGCGCGTTTTTCAGCCGCACACAGTCGTTTTCTGCCTGGCATAAATCCTGTGTTTTCAAAACGATATCAGAAAAGTCATCCAACAGGATCATGCCGGATTTCTCGATGGCGCTGGCCAGCTGCGGGTTGATCTTCTGATCGGTACCGCTCGGATGCAGCTGGCTGTTGACCGTGGCCAGCAGGGCCGTCGCTTTGTCTATGACTTCTGATTCCGGCTGCGGCAGCGGGGCGGCGTTGTTCCAGTAAATTCCGGAGCAATCGAACGGCGCAAAATTGACGGCGCCGCCACCGTTGGCCGGCGGCGGCACATAGCACATGCCGCTTCCGCGCACCTTCAGGGTGTCGCCGATGCGCAGCGGCGTAGCTTCCAGCGCCTGTACGCTGGTCACTTCCACTTTTTGCGCGCCTTGCAGCCAGGCCATGCTGAGGGTCAGCGGCAGATTGAGCGGGATATAGATCAGCAACAACAGCAGTACCAGTGCCGAACTGGCGACCAGCACCGCGTTGCGGCCCCACTGCTGCAGCGGAAAATTCTTCACTTCGTCATGCAGCGAGAGGAAACGGCCCTGGCGCACCACCTGCCGATTGAGGTAGACGTCCACATCGGTGGTCTTGCCCAAGTCTTGCGTCAGGTACGGCTGCCAGTGCGGCGGGTAGATAAGATCGATGATGCCGAGTGAAATGTTGCTGATCTGTCCCTGGCCGGATTCGCCGAACAGGCCCCAGCGCTTCGGCGTGCCGCGCAGGCAGTGGATCTCTTTCAGCTCGCGTGACGCCGGACGGCGGAACAGGTTCCAGCATCCCCAGGCGATCATCAGCACCGCCACGAAAATCATCCACGGGATCACCAGCACCGGGCTGATCAGGCTGAAGAACAGCAGCAGCAGCGCGGCGGAGATGATGACGGCTTCACGGATGCCGTTCGGCCGGTTCAGCGCATGCTCTTCCGGCGTTTCCTTACGAATGTTCACCAGCTCGACATGTTCGCTCTCTTCCTTGCGGATGGAAGCGTTTTTGGTCGGCGCGGCGGTCACCACCGGCGGCTGCGGCCGGTCGTGAATATGATCTTTCAGCGAGTGCCCGTTGAGCGAAATCACCAGCGGCAGCGTCTGGGTTCGGATCACTTCCACATGGTTGTCGGCGGTGATGTAGGGTTCCCAAAACGGCGGCAGATGCACCTCTTCGGCATCGAGGTAATAGCGCCATTTATTGGGATCGTCGCTGGCCAGACCGTAGCGGGTGATGGCGTGCGTGACGGGATAAACGTTATCGCTTTGCGGGGTGAGCGCCAGTTTGGCTGCGGGCAGCGTAGCGCCGCCGCCGGGCAACAGTTTGTTGCTCAGCTTGTTTTGCTGATTGAGGTAGAACTCGACCGCGGCGCGCTCTTCATCGGTCAGCTTGCGGTGGGCAGGCTTGATAAACGGCAACGCGTGCGCCAGCGCCGACGGGTTGCGGGCCTTGAACCACAGGTACAGGCCGGCGGCAATCAGGCAGACAAGCACTAAGGCCAATATCAACACTATTGTGCTCATGCAATCCCCATCTCACACCCGTGAATTTCGCCAACCTGATGAAAAGCTGAATATTATACGGAGTAAACCGCCAGGAGGCACCCAGAACTAATGAGGGAACAAACAGATTCTCGCTCTGGATCTCATTCCTTCATGACGCAAGGCCATTTTATCACTGATTCTTGCCTGCGTGATACTAGCAACCGGCCTCTGCCGTCGATATCGGCATTATCCTATTTTCATGCGTGCTGTTTGCTGAATCAGTACGGAAAATCGCCCGCCGCTGGCTACGCTTGTTAAAAGAAAGTAAATTACTGTTCATGCTCGTTGCGGCGGAGCTTGCCCTTAACGCACAATGTGATCAGGATCGAATTTGGTCAGCATTTGAGCGCCAACGAGCCGTGCGTTACGCCAATCATTATTTCGGTTGCCCCGTCCACGCCTGGGTAACCTCTTTGAGGCAATCATGGATAAACACCTGCAAAAACCTAAAATTCTGAAAGTGGAAACGGTCGCGCGTTCGCGTTTGTTCAACGTCGAGTCGGTCGATTTGGAATTCAGCAACGGGGTTCGGCGGGTGTATGAGCGCATGCGGCCTTCGGATCGCGAAGCGGTGATGATCGTGCCGGTGATTGGCGATGACCTGCTGCTGATCCGCGAATATGCGGTGGGCACTGAATCCTATGAGCTGGGTTTCCCGAAAGGGTTGATCGATCCCGGAGAGGGCGTGCTGGAAGCGGCCAACCGCGAGCTGATGGAAGAGGTGGGATACGGCGCGAAGCGCTTTGATTTTCTCAGTAAGCTGACGATGGCGCCATCCTACTTTTCCAGCAAAATGAATATCGTGCTGGCCCACGATCTCTACCCGCAGAGCCTGGAAGGGGATGAACCGGAGCCCTTGCCGCAGGTGCGCTGGCCGATCGCCAACATGATGGCGTTGCTGGCGGAACCGGATTTCCGTGAGGCGCGCAACGTCAGCGCGCTGTTTCTCTCCGAGGCGTTTTTGCGCGCGTCGCGCTGATACGCTTCGCGCCGAATAAAAAAAGGGCCAGATTTCTCTGGCCCTTTTCGATCAGAACAGCTCGTGGCTTTCACCGCCCGGATCGGTCAATGTGGTGCCGGTATCGCGCGATGGGTAGTCCGTCGGCTGCGTCCCTTCGATAAAGTACTCGGAACGGCTGCCACCGCCACCGCCGGAGAGCTTGCCGCTGCTTTTGTCGATGGTGACGCTGATGATGCCTGGCGGCGGCGTGACTTTCTGCTCCGGAATGCCTTCCAGCGCGGTCTTCATGAAGTCGTCCCACGCCGGCTGGGCGCTCTTGGCTCCGCCTTCACCGCCGGAAATCTGATCCGGGATAGCGCCGGATACCGTCGAACGGCCCAGATCGCGGCGGTGATCGTCGAAACCGATCCACACCGACGTCACGGTATCCGGGCCATAGCCGGAGAACCAGGCGTCTTTGGAACTGTTGGTGGTACCGGTTTTGCCGCCGATATCATGACGTTTCAGATCGCGCCCGGCACGCCAGGCAGTGCCCATCCAACCCGGTTCGCCGAAGATGTTGCTGTTCAGCGCATCGTGGATCAGGAAGGCCAGCGGCGTGCTGATCACGTGCGGCGCATACTGTTGGTCACCGTCCTGCTGCACCTGAGCCGGGGTAACCTGCTCAAGCTGCGGCATCGGCACCGTGCTGTTGCTGCCTTCCTGCGAGGTGGCGACGTTTTCGATGTTGTCGTCGGACAGCACCGCCGAACGGTGGGTGTCGCCGTAGATCACCGGCAGGTTGCAGCTGCTGCACACCACTTTCGGTTTAGCTTCGAACACCGTATTGCCGTTGTCGTCTTCAATCTTGGTGATGAAGTACGGGTCAACCAGGTAACCGCCGTTCGCCAGCACTGCGTAGCCGCGTACCAGCTGCATCGGGGTGAAGGAGGCGGAACCTAGCGCCAGCGATTCGGTATGCACGATGTTCTGTGCCGGGAAGCCGAAGCGCTGCAGATATTCCGCCGCGTAGTCGACGCCCATCGCACGCATTGCGCGCACCATCACCACGTTCTTCGATTGCCCCAGCCCCTGCCGCAGGCGAATCGGGCCGTCGTAGGTCGGCGGTGAGTTCTTCGGCCGCCAGTCGGTGCCGGCGCCGGCATCCCAGCGGGTGATCGGCAAATCGTTCAGGATGGTGGCCAGCGTCAGGCCTTTATCCATCGCGGCGGTGTACAGGAACGGTTTGATGTTTGACCCCACCTGACGCAGGGCCTGCGTCACGCGGTTGAACTTGCTCTGGTTGAAGTCGAAGCCGCCGACCAGCGCTTTCACCGCGCCGTCGTTCGGGTTGATCGAGACCAGCGCCGAGTTGACGTCCGGCACCTGCGACAGCCACCAGGCGTCGTTCACTTTACGCACCCATACCTGCTGACCTGTCTGCACCACGTCAGTGACGCGTTTCGGCGTTGGGCCTTGCTGAGTGTCTGAACGGTACGGCCGCGCCCAGCGCATGGTGGCCATCGGCAGGGCAATGCTGCTGCCGTCGGCCAGCATCGCCGTCGCTTCCTGCGGGTTGGCGGCGGTGATGACCGCCGGCGCCAGCGGGCCGTAGCTCGGCAAGTTTTTCAGCGAGTCGACAATCTGTTTGCGATCCCAGGCCGCTTCGCCGACTTTCCACAACACGTTGGATGGGCCGCGGTAGCCGTGGCGCATGTCATAGGCCAGCACGTTGTTGCGTACCGACTCCTGCGCCGCCAGCTGCAGCCGTTTGGTGACGGTGGTGTAAACCTTGTAACCGTCGGTATAGGCGTTTTCACCGTAGCGCTTGATCATCTCCTGACGCACCATCTCGGAGAGATACGGCGCGGAGAAGCTGATTTCCGGCGCATGGTAGTTGGCGACCAGATCTTCGGCGCGCGCCTGATCGTACTGCGCCTGCGTGATGTAATGCTCGTCCAGCATGCGCGACAGCACCACGTTGCGGCGGGCAACGGCGCGATCGTGCGAATAGAGCGGGTTGAAGGTAGACGGGGCTTTCGGCAGGCCGGCGATGGTCGCCATCTCGCTCAGGGTGAGCTGGCTGACGTCTTTGCCGAAATAGACCTGTGCGGCGGCGCCCACGCCGTAGGCGCGGTAACCCAGATAGATCTTGTTCAGATACAGCTCAAGGATTTCATCCTTGGTGAGCATCTGCTCGATGCGTACCGCCAGGAAAGCTTCCTTGATTTTACGCATCAGGGTGCGTTCCGGGCTTAAGAAGAAGTTACGCGCCAGTTGTTGGGTAATGGTACTGGCCCCCTGCGAAGCGTGGCCGGAGACCAGCGCGATTGAGGCGGCGCGGAAGATGCCGACCGGATCGACGCCATGGTGATCATAGAAGCGGCTGTCTTCGGTGGCGATAAATGCGTGCACCATCACCGGCGGAATTTGATCCAGTTTCAGCGGAATGCGGCGCTTCTCACCGTATTGGGCGATCAGTTCGCCATCGGCGCTGTAAACCTGCATCGGTATCTGCAGCCGTACGTCTTTCAGCGTTGCGACGTCGGGCAGCTGCGGCTCGACATATTTGTACAAGCCGAAAATCGAGGCTGCTCCCAGCACGATGCAACATACTGCAAGGATTAGTAAATACTTTACGAACTTCACCTGAGATTTCCCATTTCTAAGTCATTTGGGCAGTTTATAAACAACCGCGCGGTAGTATAAAGGCAAGCCTGCGACATGGATATGTTCTTTTATCATCTGATGTTATGGAGGCTTGCGAAACATGTTCCCTCAAGCATGGCAGGTGGGGCTGGATATACAAATCGACTGCGTGCGCGCGGTGGCGGCCCAACGCCGCCGCAATGGCTGGCAGTTGCGCCACTGGTGGCAGCAGGCGCTGCCGCAGGCGGTTTTACGCGATGGCTGCCTGGAACCTTCCGAATTCCTGATCCGGGCGCTGCGGCAATGGCGCGTTCAACTGCCGCGACATATTTCCTTACGCATTGCTCTGCCGGCGCAGCGCGTGTTGCAGCAGCGCATGGCGCAGCCGGACGCGCGGCTGCGCGAGCCGGAACGCAGCGACTATATCGGTGGCCACGGTTTGAAGCAGTTTCCGCTCGATGGCCAGACGCTGGCGCTCGACTATCGCACCGCGCCGGCGGATGAGGCGGCGCTGTTGCTGACCGCCGCGCGGCGGCAGGAGCTGCAGCAGTGGCTGCATTGTTTGCGTCAGGCTGGCCTACATCCGCAAGCGCTCGATATCACCCCTTGTGCGCTGCGGATGATGGCGACGGCGGCAGGCGTACCGCCCGCTGCGGGGCTGATGCACCGTCTCGAACGAGAATGGCTGTGGGTGGCGCCGGCTGACGGCGCGTTCGCCTTTGGTCTGGCGCCGGGCGACGATGACGCGCAGGCGCTGCGGGCGCTGCAAGCCCAGATGCCGGCGGGCGACGATCGGCCGGTCTATGCCGGCAGCGTGCTGGCAGGTGCCTTGCCCGCCGGTTGCCTTGCCTGGTCGCCGCTCAGCGCCTTCACGCAGTTGCGCCCACCGTTGCCTGCGCATCCTGCGGCGTTCGCATTGGCCGGTGGTCTGGCGCTGCGCGAGGAGGATCGCTGATGTATCAGGTCAACTTTCTGCCCTGGCGACAGCGCCGCGATCGGCGGCGCGGCTGTTTCTGGCTGGGTGCGCTGCTGTTGCAGGTAACGCTACTGCTGCTGGCGCTGTTTCTGGTTGCCGGCCAACTGCGTCACCAACAGGCGCAGCGGCAGGCGCGGCTAACGATGCTGGGTGAAGAGCTGGCGGCCTTGACGTTGCTCGCCCATCAGCAGCAGCAAGAGCGGGCGCAGCGAGCGCTGCACAGCGCCCGCGCCGAACGGCAGGCGCGCAACGGCCAACATAACCGGCGTTATTTGCAGTTGCTTCAGCAATTGTCCTTCAGCATTCCTCCACCGCTGTGGCTCACGGCGCTGGACAGCGATGCGACGAACGGTCTGCGGCTGCGTGGATTGAGCCGCTCTCCTGCGGCCATCACGCAGTTCGAACGGCGGCTGGTGGGGATGCCTGCGTTGCCACGGCTGCGTTTGGCTGAGGTAACGCAACGGGACGACGGTCTGTATTCCTTTCATCTGGCGGCGCAGTGGGGGCGTGATGGATAGCCGTTTGTCATCCGGGCTGAGCTTTTGGCTGAACTTGCCGGGCTGGCTATTGCTGGTGGCGCAAGGGCTGGGCATCGGCACGCTGGCGCTGTTGGGCGGCGGTTGGCTGCTGCAAGACGAATGGCGTCAGCGGGAAAACGCGGCGGAGCGGCAACAGCGCCTGTTGCAACAGATTTCCATGGTACAGCACCAACTGGACGAGGCGCCGGAAGCCCCTATGCCGCCAACGCCGATCGGTCCGACCACCGCCGGCGATCTGGCGAACGTGCTGCAACAAGCGGGGGGCGCCTTGTTGCGCTGGCAGCGGCAGGAAAAACCGCTGCGGCAAACGCTGAGTTTGCGCATTGATTATGCCGGTTTGTTGGCGCTGTTGGAGGCGCTGCCCGCCGATTTGCGTCTCGAACAATTGAGCGTGGAAACGGCGCCGCAGGGCATGACGGCGCGGTTGGTGTTGCAGGATGCCGCCGAGGAGCAGGCCGATGAGTAAAAGACCGGGCCGTTGGTGGTGGCTGCTATGGCCGTGGGCCTTGTGTGCAGAACCGCGCGATCCGTTTGCGCCGCCTCCGCTGCCTGTTTGTGCCCATCAGGAGGCATCGCCGGCGGGCTGGCGACTGAAAGGCGTCATCGGGCAACCGCCGCTGCGCTATGGCTGGGTGGTGACACCGGCAGGGCAGTGGTTGCGCCTGCGGCCGCAGCAGCGGGTGCTGGACGAGCGTTGGCAGGTGGCGCAGGTGCGGGCGCGCAGCCTGACGTTAACGGCGCTGGCGGCCGAACCGGATTGTCCGGCGAGCCAGGGCGACATCTCGCTCATGATGGACAACAACAAGGATGGCAAACCATGAAAGGACTCGCTGGATTGGGCGTGGCGTTGTGGTGTCTGTCGCTCGGCATCGTCCAGGCGCAGGATAAACAGCAGGTTTCCCTGGAGTTCCAGGATGCGCCAGTGACGGTCATCCTGCAGGCGCTGGCGGATTATCGGCAGATGAACCTGATCGTCGCGCCCGGCGTAAGCGGCAATCTGACGCTGCGGCTGGAGAATGTGCCCTGGCCTCAGGCGCTGGCGCTGACCCTGCGTATGGGCAAGCTGACGATGACGCGGGAGGGGAGCGTGATGCTGGTCGCCCCGGAGCCGGACGCGCAGGAAAAAAAACAGCAGCGAGAAGCGCTGGCGCAGCGGCAGCCTTTGCACAGCTTGACCCTGACGTTACAAAACGGCGATGCGGCGGAGATTGCCGAAAGCCTCAATGCTCAACGCGGCGCCTTGCTCAGCGAGCGTGGCAGCGTGCTGGCGGATAAGCGCACCAATACGCTGTTACTGCGCGACACGGCGCCAATCCTGGCGCAGTTGAAAAAAAGGGTGACGGAAATGGACGCGCCGCTGGCACAGGTGCAGCTGGCGGCGCATATCGTGACCATCAACAGCGAAAGCCTGCGTGAACTTGGCGTGCGTTGGGGATTGGCGGCCGACGAAAAACCGACGCGGCCGCTGCGGCCGGGCAATCTCGGCGTTAATCTGCCGTTGGAGCGCAGCGCGGTGAGCGCCGGTTTCCATTTGGCGCGCATCAGCGGGCGTTTGCTGAGCCTCGAGCTGACGGCGCTGGAGCAGGAGAATCAGGTGGAGATCATCGCCAGCCCGCGTTTGCTGACGGCGCACCTGCAAACCGCCAGCATCAAACAGGGGACGGAGATCCCTTATGAAGTGTCGAGCGGCGCCAGCGGTGCGACCGCGATTGAGTTCAAAGAGGCGGTGCTGGGCATGGAGGTGACGCCGAAAGTGTTGCCGGACGGGCGCATCACGCTGACGTTGCACATCAGCCAAAATATGCCGGGGCGCGCCATCAGCCGCGGGGCGGGGGAGGCATTGACCATCGATAAACAGGAGATTAAGACGCAGATCACGGTGAAAAGCGGTGAAACCCTGGTGCTCGGCGGTATTTTTCAACGGCATAGCGGCAAGACGGCGGACAAGGTGCCGGGATTGGGAGATGCGCCACTGCTGGGGGGCTTGTTCCGGCAAAGTGGCGCACAACAGAAAAAACGCGAGCTGGTGATCTTCATTACGCCGACCTTGATTAAGGGATAAGCGGCTGCCTGTCGGCTGGGCGGCAAATCTCCTAAAGTTGATGAGCAGATACACTTTTTTATCCCCTTGGGGGGATCTGCGTTTGACGCTGCGGCCGATTTAGCTTACAAGGGTTACCGAATTGAGCACCGAGGTTTTTTGTTAGCGTCAAGACGCCGTTAAAAACATATGGTTTCCCTCCCGCGGCGTGGATTGCGATTTATTCGGTTGCCAAACTACCAAGAGTGTTGAGATAATTTTTCGTCTGATCTCGCACTATCGCTCATGAGGTTTCAGTTTAGGTCCCGCCGCTGATTTGATTGGCGGGGCGGGTTAACATTAACGAATTGTCTTAGTAATACCGAAAAACATGGCAGAGAAACGCAATATCTTTCTGGTTGGGCCTATGGGTGCCGGCAAAAGCACTATTGGCCGTCAGTTAGCTCAGCAACTCAATATGGAGTTCTTCGACTCCGATCAAGAAATTGAGCGACGTACCGGAGCTGACGTGGGCTGGGTATTCGACGTGGAAGGGGAAGAAGGTTTCCGCGATCGTGAAGAAAAAGTCATTAATGAACTGACGGAAAAACAAGGGATTGTGTTGGCGACCGGCGGCGGTTCGGTGAAGTCGCGCGAAACGCGCAACCGTCTGTCCGCGCGCGGCGTGGTGGTCTATCTGGAAACCACGATCGAGAAGCAGCTGGCTCGCACTCAGCGTGATAAAAAACGCCCGCTGCTGCAGGTTGATTCTCCGCCGCGTGAAGTGCTGGAAGCCTTGGCGAAAGAACGTAATCCGTTGTATGAAGAGATTGCCGATGTCACCATCCGCACCGACGATCAGAGCGCTAAAGTGGTTGCTAACCAGATCATCAACATGCTGGAAAGCAACTGATTGCCAATTTTCGCGTTCGCCGTCGGCCAATGCGAAAAACTGATTTGTGTTCCCCGCTGTTGCGGGGATCAACCACCGCCGCACCATACAGAGAACTGAGCGCGACATGGAGAGAATTACTGTAACGCTTGGGGAGCGCAGCTACCCGATTACCATTGCCGCCGGATTGTTTAACGATCCGGCTTCTTTTATGCCGTTAAAGGCGGGTGAGCAAGCGATGTTGGTCACCAACCAGACCCTGGCGCCGCTCTATCTCGAGCGTGTCCGGCAGGTGCTGGAGCAGAGCGGCGTCGTGGTGGATCAGGTGATTCTTCCCGATGGTGAGCAGTACAAATCTCTGGCGGTGTTGGAGCAGGTGTTTTCGGCGCTGCTCGAAAAACCGCACGGTCGCGATACCACGCTGATCGCCCTCGGTGGCGGCGTTGTCGGCGATCTGACCGGTTTTGCCGCCGCGTGTTACCAACGCGGCGTGCGCTTCATTCAGGTTCCCACCACGCTGTTGTCGCAGGTGGACTCCTCCGTAGGCGGCAAGACCGCCGTCAACCACCCGCTCGGCAAAAACATGATCGGCGCTTTCTATCAACCCGCTTCGGTGGTGGTTGATCTGGATTGCCTGAAAACGTTGCCGATGCGTGAACTCTCTTCCGGCCTGGCCGAAGTCATCAAATACGGGATCATCCTCGATCGCGAGTTCTTCGTCTGGTTGGAAAATAACATCGATGCGCTGATGGCGTTGGATATGCAGGCGTTGGCCTACTGTATCCGCCGCTGCTGCGAACTGAAGGCCGAGGTGGTGGCCGCCGACGAACGCGAAAGCGGTCTGCGCGCCCTGCTGAATCTGGGCCATACTTACGGTCATGCTATCGAAGCCGAGATGGGCTACGGCGTGTGGCTGCACGGTGAAGCGGTGGCTGCAGGCATGGTGATGGCGGCGGAAACCGCGCACCGTCTCGGCCAGTTCTCTGTTGAAGACATCGAACGTATCAAAGCGCTGCTGCTGCGCGCCGGCTTGCCGGTCTGCGGGCCGCAGGAAATGACGCCGGAATCCTATCTGCCGCACATGTTGCGTGACAAGAAAGTGCTGGCGGGTGAACTGCGTCTGGTGCTGCCGACCATGATCGGTGCGGCGGAAGTGCGCGGCGGCGTAGGGCATGAGCTGGTGCTGGCGTCGATCGCCGCCTGCTTGCCTGAGCAGCAGCGTAATTAAATCGGACTAAGTAACAGTGGCTTAGCCGCCATTTGCATCTATATTAATACAGTGAGCAGAGCACGACGGGTGTCGCTTTGCCATCATCGGGTTAATCTGCCCGTGCCACGGTAGGTCTACGGTGGTGGGCTTTTGCCTCTAGTTGGAGGGTTTCAGATGGACGAGTTTAAACCGGAAGACGATCTCAGACCTGATAGCAGCGATCGTCGTCCTACGCGTTCGCGCAAGCCGGCCGCCGCGCCGCGCTTCGCCGTTTCGCGCCAGCATTTGATGATTGGCATCGGCATTTTGGTGCTGTTGCTGCTGATTATCGGCATCGGTTCCGCCCTGAAGGCGCCAACCAAACATGAAGCGGCTCAGGAGAGCGGCGCGCAAAACGGCGCGGCCCGCGATATCAACCTGTCCGGTTCTTCGTCGCTGACCACCGCCAATAACGGCGTGCCGGGCGGCACGACGGATACCCACGATAACAACGGCGTGAGCGCGACTCAGCCGCAGCAACCGCAGAACGTCAGCGTTCCGCCGATCTCCGGCACACCGACCGAAGCGCAAACGCAGCCTCAGCAGGGCGGCGCGCAGCAGCGCGTCGATTTGCCGGGCAACATGGCGGATGCGCTGTCGCAGCAGCAGGGGCAGGTGGATGCCGCGACTCAAGGCATGACCGGCGCAGCGTCGACGCTGCCGACCGCACCGGCGACGGTGATGAGCGGCGCCGCGGCGCGCGAAGCGACGCGTCCTGTGCAGGGCACCGCACCGCAACAGCATAAAACGCCGGCGAAAACCGCCGCCACCAAACCGACCGCGACGCAGCATAAATCACCGACCACGGTGTATACGCCGCCGGCCAAGCCGTCTTCCACCGTGAAAGCGGGAGCGGTCGCCAGCAGCGGCAGTTCACTGCAGTCTGCGCCGGGCAGCCACTATACCTTGCAGCTGAGCAGCGCTTCGCGTTCCGACACGCTGAACGCCTACGCCAAACAGCAGAAGCTGCAGAACTACCTGGTGTACGCCACCAAGCGTGACGGCAAACCGTGGTACGTGCTGGTGAGCGGCAACTATGCGTCTTCTGCGGAAGCGAAGCGCGCCATTGCTTCGTTGCCGGCGGATGTGCAGGCGAAAAAACCGTGGGTCCGACCTGTACACCAAGTGCAGCAAGATCTTAAAAAATAAATCATTTAAATTTGTGCGCTGATGTGCTGTCTGAAACAGAGTACAATCCGCCGCTCTGAATTGTATAAGTAGCTAATTGACGGCATGAAGAAAAACCGCGCTTTTTTAAAATGGGCTGGTGGAAAATACCCGCTGGTAGATGAGATTCGTCGCCATCTGCCGGCGGGAGACTGCTTAATCGAGCCCTTCGTGGGTGCGGGATCCGTCTTTCTGAATACGGATTACGACGCCTACATTCTCGCCGACATCAATAGCGATCTTATCAACCTGTATAACATCGTTAAGCTGCGCACGGATGACTTCGTGCGCGATGCCCGCACCCTTTTCGCCGATGAATTCAATAACTCGGATCAGTTTTACCTGCTGCGAGAAGAGTTCAATACTAGCACCGAGCCTTACCGCCGGGCGCTGCTGTTCCTGTACCTGAACCGTCATTGCTATAACGGCCTGTGCCGCTATAACCTGCGCGGCGAGTTCAACGTGCCGTTTGGCCGGTACAAGAAACCGTACTTCCCGGAAGAAGAGCTCTACTGGTTTGCCGAAAAATCGCGCAATGCCACTTTTGTCTGCGAGCATTACCGCGATACCATGGCGAAGGCCGTGGCCGGTGCCGTGGTGTATTGCGATCCGCCTTATGCGCCGCTGTCGGCGACGGCGAATTTCACCGCTTACCACACCAACAGCTTCAGCATCGCCGATCAGCAGAGCCTGGCGCAACTGGCGCACCAGCTCTCGGTAGAGAGCCAGGTACCGGTATTGATCTCCAATCACGATACCGAGCTGACGCGCGACTGGTACCAGAATGCTGCGCTGTATGTGGTGAAAGCGCGCCGCACAATCAGCCGCAACATTCTCGGCCGCAGCAAAGTGAACGAGCTTTTGGCGCTGTATCGCTAAGCCGGGGCACCCCGGCGCATAACAACTCGACCCTACGTTTGGAGAAGCGGATGAAAAAGTTTTTGATTGCCCCGTCCATTCTGTCGGCAGATTTTGCCCGGTTAGGTGAAGATACCGCTAACGTGCTGGCTGCAGGCGGCGACGTGGTGCACTTCGACGTGATGGATAACCACTACGTGCCCAATCTGACCATCGGTCCGATGGTGTGCGAAGCGCTGCGCAACTACGGCATTACTGCGCCGATTGACGTGCACCTGATGGTCAAGCCGGTGGACCGCATCGTGCCTGATTTCGCCAAGGCAGGCGCGTCTTATATCTCTTTCCACCCTGAAGCTTCCGAGCATGTCGATCGCACCATTCAGCTAATTAAAGAGCACGGCTGTAAAGCCGGCCTGGTGTTCAACCCGGCGACGCCGCTGAGCTACCTCGATTACGTGATGGATAAAATCGACGTGATCCTGCTGATGTCGGTCAACCCGGGCTTCGGCGGCCAATCGTTCATCCACGGTACTCTGGACAAGCTGCGCCAGGTGCGCAAATTGATCGACGACAGTGGTCGAGATATCCGCCTGGAAGTCGACGGCGGTGTGAAGGTGGATAACATCGCTGAAATCGCCGCCGCGGGCGCCGATATGTTCGTCGCCGGTTCCGCCATCTTTGGCCAGCCGGACTACCGCAAGGTGATCGACGAGATGCGCAGCGAGCTGGCGAAGGTTACCCATGGCTGATTTCGGCGCGATCCGCGCATTGGCCTTCGATCTGGACGGCACGCTGGTCGACAGCGCGCCGGGTCTGGCGGCGGCCATCGATATGGCGCTGGAAGAGACGGGCCTGCCGCAAGCGGGTGAGGAACGGGTCGGCACCTGGATCGGCAACGGCGCCGACGTGCTGGTGCAACGCGCGCTGCGCTGGGCGGAAGCGGAAGGCACGCCGGCGCAGTGCAGCCGGCTGCGTGAGCGTTTCGACCATTTCTACGCGCAGACCGTTGACAGCGGCAGCCGCCTGTTCCCGCAGGTGCAAGAGACGCTGGCCCGACTGGCTGCACACGGTTACCCGATGGCGCTGGTGACCAACAAGCCGACGCCGTTCGTGGCGCCGCTGCTGGCATCGCTGGGCATTGGCGATTATTTCTCGCTGGTGATCGGCGGCGACGACGTGACGGAAAAGAAACCGCACCCGGCACCGCTGTACCTGGTGCTTGGCAAGCTTGGGCTGCGCGCGCATGAACTGCTGTTCGTCGGCGACTCGCGCAACGATATTCAAGCCGCACAGGGCGCCGGTTGCCCGAGCGTCGGCTTTACCTACGGTTATAACTACGGTGAATCGATCGCCCTGAGCCACCCCGATCGGGTGTTGGAGCGCTTCGCCGATTTGTTGCCCGCTCTTGGGCTGTCATCTTTAGAGAATCAGGAAATTTAAACATGAGTAAGCCCATCGTATTTAGCGGCGCGCAGCCGTCCGGCGAACTGACCATCGGCAACTACATGGGTGCGCTGCGTCAGTGGGTGCAGATGCAGGACGACTACGACTGCATCTACTGCATCGTCGATCTGCATGCCATCACCGTTCGCCAGGACGCCGAGAAGCTGCGCAAGGCCACGCTGGATACGCTGGCGCTGTACCTGGCCTGCGGTATCGATCCGGAAAAAAGCACCATCTTCGTGCAGTCGCACGTGCCTGAGCACACGCAGCTGAGCTGGGTGCTGAACTGCTACACCTATTTCGGCGAACTGAGCCGCATGACGCAGTTCAAGGACAAATCCGCGCGCTACGCCGAGAACATCAACGCTGGGTTGTTCAGCTATCCGGTGCTGATGGCGGCGGATATTCTGCTGTATCAAACCAACCAGGTGCCGGTGGGCGAAGACCAGAAACAACACCTGGAGCTGAGCCGCGACGTGGGCCAGCGTTTCAACGCGCTGTACGGCGACGTGTTCAAAGTGCCGGAGCCGTTTATTCCTAAATCCGGCGCGCGCGTGATGTCGCTGCAGGAACCGACCAAGAAGATGTCCAAGTCGGACGACAACCGCAACAACGTGATCGGCCTGCTGGAAGATCCGAAAGCGGTGACCAAGAAGATCAAACGCGCAATGACCGACTCGGAAGAGCCGCCTGTCGTGCGTTACGACGTGGTTAACAAAGCGGGCGTCTCCAACCTGCTGGATATCCTCGCCGGTGTGACCGGCAAGAGCATTGCGCAGTTGGAAGCCGAGTTCGAAGGCCAGATGTACGGCCACCTGAAAGGCGCGGTGGCGGAAGCCGTCTCCGGCATGCTGGGTGAGCTGCAGGAGCGCTACCATCGCTTCCGCAACGATGAAGCCTACCTGCAGCAGGTCATGCGCGACGGCGCCGCCAAAGCCCGCGCACGCGCGCAGGAAACCCTGGCGAAGGTCTATCAGGCTGTCGGTTTCGTACCGCCGCAGGCATAACGCCGGCGCAAATAGAAAAAGCGGCCATAGGCCGCTTTTTTTACGTAGGTCTTACGCCATTTGCGCCAGGTTGGCAGGCGATTCTTCGCTGGCGAACCAATTGAGCTTGCTGCGCAGGCTGACCACGCTGCCGACGATGATCAGGCTGGGGCTGGCGGCCTGCAATGACAGGGAACCCAGTTGGCGGAGCTCCCCTTCGATCACCCGTTGGCGGCAAGAGGTGCCGTTTTCCACCAGTGCCACCGGCGTGGCGGCTGGCAACCCGTTAGCGATCAGCTGGCGCTGGATTTCAGCCGCTTGCGATAGCCCCATATAGAACACCAGCGTCTGTTGCCCGGCGGCCAGCGTCGCCCAATCCAATCCACCGTCGGCCTTGGCGTGGCCGGTCACCAGGCGCACGCTCTGCGCATGGTCGCGGTGGGTGAGCGGGATGCCGCTGTAGGCGGAACAGCCCGAGGCGGCGGTAATGCCCGGCACCACCGAGAACGGCACGTTGGCGTCTGCCAGCGTCTCCAGCTCTTCGCCGCCGCGGCCGAAGATAAAGGGATCGCCCCCTTTCAGGCGCACCACGCGTTTGCCTTGCTGCGCCTGCTGCAGCAGGATTTGATTGATCTGCTCCTGCGGCACGCAGTGGTGGCCGGCGCATTTGCCGACGAAGATACGCTCGGCGTCGCGGCGCACCAGCGTCATGATCTCTTCGGAGACCAGCCGGTCGTAAACCACCACGTCGGCCTGCTGGATTTGTTGCAGCCCTTTCAGCGTAAGCAGGCCGGCATCGCCCGGCCCGGCGCCCACCAGAACCACTTCACCGCGATCTGCCGGCTGTTCGCTGAACAGCTGCTCGAGCTGGCGTTCAGCCAGCGCGGCGTCGTCGTTGGCCAGCGACTGCGCCAGCCGATCGTGAGCGAACAACCGTTCCCAGAAGCGCCGACGCGCGCCGAGGCTGCTGAAGCGTTGTTTTACCCGCTGGCGCAGCGAGCCGCCCAGTTGGGCCAGCTTGCCGAGGTGCTGTGGCAGCATCGCTTCCAGCTTCTCGCGCAGCAGCCGCGCCAACACCGGTGCTTTGCCGCCGGAGGACACCGCGACCATGATCGGCGAACGGTCGATAATCGACGGCATGATAAAGCTGGCGCGTTTCGGATCGTCCACCACGTTGCAGAACACCCGCTGCTGGTTGGCGCACTGATACACCCGTGCGTTGACCTCTAGCCGGTCGGTAGCGGCGATCACCAGCCATTTTTCCACCAGCAGGGCCGGGCTGAATTCGCCTTCGGCCAGCGTCAACCGGCCTTCTGCCGCCCACAGGCGGAACTGCGGGGTGAAGTCTACGGCGTTGACGGTCAGCGCCGCACCGGCGTCCAGCAGCAGGCGCGCCTTGCGTTCGGCGATCTCGCCGCCGCCGACCAGCAGGCAGGCTTTGTGTTGCAGTTGGCAGAAAATCGGCAGGTAGTCCATCGGCACTCCTCGGGGGTAATCAGTGTGGGGGCGAAATGCGCCCCCGAAAACTTAGGCGGTCTGACGTACGGCGGCTTTCGCCGCCTGCGGGCGTTCGGCGCGCGGCGTGGCGTACCAATACCCCAGACCCATTAGCACCGAGCCGGACAGGATGTTGCCCAGCGTCACCCACAGCAGGTTGTGGCCGATGCCGGTGAGGGTGTAGGCCTCGCTGTGGTTGCCGAACCAGGAGAGGGCAAACAGCGTCATGTTGGCGACGGAGTGTTCGTAACCCGAGGCGATAAAGGCCAGCAGACACCACCAAATGGCGATGAACTTGGCGGCGCCTTCTACGCGGATCGCCATCCAGATCGCCAGGCAAACCAGCCAGTTGCACAGCACGCCCTTGAAGAACAGCACCTCGGCCGGCGCGGTGGTTTTTGCCAATGCGGCGCTGTGCACCAGACTGGTATCCACCGGCAGCAGGCTACCGCCGCCGTAGTAATACATCAGCGCCACCAGCACCGAGCCGAGCAGGTTGCCGAACCAGGTTTGCGGCAGCACTGCCCACATCTGGCTTTGGCGGATGGTGCCGGCCTTGACGCCGAGCGTCAGGAACATCGTATGGCCGGTGAACAGTTCGGAACCGGCGATGATCACCAGCGTCAGCGCGATGCCGAAGGTGGCGCCCATCACCAGCGGCCGCACGCTTGGGTCGGCCAGGTTGCCGAGGGTGAAGATCAGGATGATGCCGAGGCCGACGTAGGCGCCCGCCATCGCCGAGCTGATCCAGAAGCCGAGCGGACTCTCCTTCGCCAGGCGGACGATGCGCGCCGCGTTGGCGGCGCATTTGTTGATCGTGTCGGTAAACATGTTGCCTCCCGAAAGGTTATGCCGCGACTTGCACGATGCCGTCGACCACCCGGCTGGTGAAGCTGGCGACGGAACGGCTGTCATCTTCCAGACAGTGGCCGTCGTACAGGCGGAAATGCTGTTTCTTCAGCGGGCTGGCGACCCACAGTTCGCCTTGATGCTCGGCGATCAGCCCGCGTGACAGCACGCTGGCCTGGGCGAACGGGTCGATATTGCTGATGGCGAACACCTGTTCGTCGGCATAGGGGCGGAACACCGCCACCTGCCGATCGCCGATCAGGGCGCACACGCCGGTGCCGGGCAGAATGTCGGCGACGGGACAAACGGTAATCCACTGGCTCATGCGTGGCTCTCCTCGGTATCGATCAGGGTGACGGGAATGCGCTCATCAGGGCGCGCCGGGCGGTGCTGGTCGCGTTCGGCCACTACCTGCACATTCGGATCGCGCAGCGGGCTGTTGATGAAGTGAGCGAAGCGAAGCTGCGTTTCCGGATGCTCGACGGTCTCTTTCCACTCGCAGACCACCGCGTCGCGCAGGCGGGCGATCTCCGCTTCCAACTGCTCGTTGATGCCGAGCTTATCGTCGACGATCACCTTGCGTAGGTAATCGATGCCACCTTCCAGGCTCTCCAGCCATACCGAGGTACGCTGCAGCTTATCGGCGGTGCGGATATAGAACATCATGAAGCGGTCGAGGTAGCGCACCAGGGTCTCGCGATCGAGATCGGCGGCCAGCAGGTCGGCGTGGCGCGGTTTCATGCCGCCGTTGCCGCAGACGTACAGGTTCCAGCCGTTCTCGGTGGCAATGATGCCGACGTCCTTACCCTGCGCCTCGGCGCATTCGCGGGTGCAGCCCGAGACGCCGAACTTCATTTTGTGCGGGGTGCGGATACCTTTGTAGCGATGTTCCAGCGTGACGCCGAAGCCGACGCTGTCGCCGACGCCGTAGCGGCACCAGGTGCTGCCGACGCAGGTTTTCGCCATGCGTAGCGCCTTGGCGTACGCGTGGCCGGTTTCAAAGCCGGCGGCGAGCAGCTTGCTCCAGATGGCCGGCAGATCGTCTTTCTGCGCCCCGAACATGCCGATACGCTGCGAGCCGGTCATTTTGGTGTAGAGGTTGTACTCCTTGGCGATCTGGCCGATGGCTAGCAGGCCGTCCGGGGTGATTTCGCCGCCGGCGGAGCGCGGGATCACCGAGTAGGTGCCGTCTTTTTGGATATTGCCGAGGAAGTTGTCGTTGGTATCCTGCAGCGGCGTATGCTGCGGCTTGAGGATGTACTCGTTCCAGCATGAGGCCAGCAGCGAGCCGACGGTCGGTTTACACACTTCGCAGCCGTAGCCTTTGCCGTATTTGGCCAGCAATGCCTCGAACGACTTGATGCCTTCGACGCGGATCAGGTGGAACAGCTCCTGGCGTGAATAGGCGAAGTGTTCGCACAGGTGGTGGTTGACCTCGATGCCTTGCTTGCTCAGCTCGGCGTTCAGTACCTGGGTGAGCAGCGGGATGCAGCCGCCGCAGCCGGTGCCGGCCTTGGTTTCGGCCTTCAGCGCCGCCACGGTGTGGCAGCCTTTGTTGACCGCCTGGATGATGTCACCTTTGCTGACGTCGAAGCAGGAGCAGATCTGCGCGCTTTCCGGCAGCGAATCCACGCCGATGGCCGGTTTGCTGCCCGCATGGGCCGGCAGGATCAGGCCGTCCGGGTTCTCCGGCAGCTCGATGCCGTTCAACGCCAGCTGCAGCAGGTTGCCGTAGTCGCTGGTGTCGCCCACCAGCACTGCGCCGAGCAGGGTTTTATTGTCGGCGCTGACCACGATGCGTTTGTAGACTTCTTTGCTTTCATCCAGATAAACGTAGCTGCGGGCGCCTTCGGTGCGGCCGTGTGCATCGCCGATGCCGCCGACGTCCACGCCCAGCAGCTTCAGCTTGGCGCTCATGTCGGCGCCCTGGAAGCCATTTTCGCGGCCCAGCAGGCGATCGACGGCCACCTGCGCCATTTTGTACCCCGGGGCCACCAGACCGAAGGTGCGATCGCGCCAGGCGGCGCACTCACCGATGGCGTACACGTCCGGATCCGACGTCTGGCAGCTGTCGTTGATGGCGATGCCGCCGCGGCGGCCGATCTCCAGCCCGCACTGGCGCGCCAGCTTGTCCTGGGCGCGGATGCCGGTGGAGAACACGATGAAATCCACTTCCAGCAGGCTGCCGTCGGCGAAATGCATGGTTTTGCGCGCCGTGCCGCCGCCGTTGACGATCTCCTGGGTATTTTTGCCGGTGTGTACCTTGACGCCCATGCGCTCGATCTTACGGCGCAGCTGGTCACCGCCCATCGGGTCGAGCTGTTCGGCCATCAGCATCGGAGCGAACTCGATCACGTGCGTTTCCACCCCTAGGCTTTTCAGCGCGCCGGCGGCTTCCAGCCCCAACAGCCCGCCTCCGACCACCGCGCCGCGTTTGCTGCGGCGCGCGCAGGCTTCGATGGCATTCAGGTCTTCGATGGTGCGGTAAACGAAGCAGTCCTGGCTATCCGAGCCTTTAATCGGCGGGATCCACGGATAGGAACCGGTGGCCATGATTAGCTTGTCGTAATAGACGGTGCGGCCGGTGTTGGAGTGGATCACCTTCTCGTCACGATTGATGGTGATAGCGCGTTCGCCGACCAGTACCTTTACGCCGTGTTTTTCGTAAAAGCCTTCGCGCACCAGCGACAGCTCTTCGGCGGTGTGGTGAGAGAAGTAGGAAGAGAGGTGCACGCGATCGTAAGCGATACGCGGCTCTTCGCAAAATATGGTGATTTCGAACTGGTCTTTGTCTGCTTTATCCAACAGATCTTCGATGAACCGGTGGCCGACCATGCCATTGCCGACGACGGCAAGTTTGACTCTGCTCATTATTGCCTCAAAATTCTGGTTTCCTAGGGTTACCTTATCCCTCCCGATGAGCAATTTATTGATGCAAATCAATCACACTCCCATATACCTCCAATGTGGTATATAAATGATTTTTCACGTTTTTTGATAAGTTGCGGATTTTATTCATCTTTAGCTGAAGCGAGTCAGTTTGCAGGTAAATTACCCCGCAGGGAGTAAACGCAAGGGGTAGGCATGGCACGGCGACTTTGTCAGCGCGATCCGCTGCCAGTATGATGAAGAAAACCAGCGCAACGGCAGAGGTGAAGGGTGGCGAAACGTCCATTGAAGTTTATCGACAACCTGCGTTTAAGCGGGCATGAAGGATTGTGGCAACTGGCAATCGAGCAGGGGCGCATCGCGCATCTGGTGCCACAGCCGGAAGGACAGGAGTGGCGCAGCGACGTGCTGGATGCGCAGGGCGGGTTGGCGTTGTCGGCGTTCGTCGAACCGCATATCCACCTGGATACCACGCAGACCGCCGGTCAGCCGGCCTGGAACCAGTCCGGCACGCTGTTCGAGGGCATTGAGCGCTGGGCTGAACGCAAAGCGCTGCTGACTCATGAAGACGTCAAACAGCGCGCCTGGCAAACGCTTAAGTGGCAGATCGCCAACGGCGTGCAGTATGTGCGCACCCACGTCGACGTTTCCGATCCCACGCTGACCGCGCTGCGCGCCATGCTGGAGGTGAAGCAGGAAGTGGCGCCTTGGGTGACGCTGCAGATTGTCGCCTTCCCGCAGGAGGGGATCCTTTCCTACCCCAACGGCGAAGCGTTGCTTGAAGAAGCGTTGCGGCTTGGGGCCGACGTGGTGGGCGCCATTCCGCACTTCGAATTCACCCGCGAGTACGGCGTGGAGTCGCTGCATAAGGCGTTCGCGCTGGCGCAAAAATACGATCGGCTGGTGGACGTGCACTGCGATGAAATCGACGACGAGCAATCGCGCTTCGTCGAGACCGTGGCGGCGCTGGCACTGAAGCTAGAGATGGGAGCGAAAGTCACCGCCAGCCACACCACGGCGATGCACTCTTACAACGGCGCTTACGCCTCGCGGCTGTTCCGTCTGTTGAAGATGTCCGGCATCAACTTCGTCGCCAATCCGCTGGTGAACATTCACCTGCAGGGCCGTTTCGACAGTTACCCGAAACGGCGCGGCGTGACCCGAGTGAAGGAGATGCTGGAGGCGGAGATCAACGTCTGTTTCGGCCATGACGACGTGTTCGATCCTTGGTACCCGCTCGGCACCGCCAACATGCTGCAGGTGCTGCACATGGGGCTGCACGTGTGCCAGCTGATGGGCTATGGCCAAATCGACGACGGACTGAAGCTGATCACCCACCATAGCGCGCGCACGCTTAACCTGAGCGACTACGGCCTGGCGGCCGGCAACAGCGCCAACCTGGTGATCCTGCCGGCGGAAAGCGGCTTCGACGCGGTGCGTCGCCAGACGCCGGTGCGTTATTCGATTCGCCAGGGTGCGGTGATCGCCGAAACGCGGCCGGCGGAAACCACGCTGCATTTGCAGCAGGAGGAGACGGTGGATTTTCGGCGCTAAGGCGCAAAAAAAAGGGCGCCTTGCGGGCGCCCTTGATGTATTTGATGCGAAGAAATCAGTGCGTCACGTGACCGTGGCTGCGGTGCTTGGTCACGAAGCCCAGCAGCAGACACATCACGAACACCGCCAGATACAGGCCGTTAGCGGTGGTCAGCGCCGCATGCGCGCCGCCTTTCGCCACGATCGGGCCGGTGACCACGAAGGTCAGCATGGTGCCGATGGTACCGCAGGTCAGGATAAAGTTGACCAGCTTCGGCGAGGAGACCTTAGTCTGCAGCGAGCCGAGGGTGATCAGCGTGGTGTAGATGGCGCTGGAAACGAAGCCCAGGGCCATGATGTAGTAGCCCAGGTGCTCCGGATTGTCGGTGCTGACGAACAGGTACATCGCGCCGGTAGCCAGCGCGGCCAGCACGGTGACGATGCGTTGCAGATCGAAGAAGCGCAGGATGAAGCTGAACACCCACATGCCAACCATATAAGAGGTCCAGAAGTCGCTCACCAGCTTACCGGCCTGGCCGATGTCCATGTTGAACGACTTGGTGGCGTACTCAGGCACCCACTGAATGAAGCCCAACTGGCCGAGGATGTAGCACAGCGCGGCGATCGACAGGAACAGCACGCCGATGCCCCATTTTTCTTTCTCGACTGGTTGACCGGCATCGGCGCCTTTCTTGCCCAGCACCGGGAAGTCGGAGCACAGGGTCAGCACGAAGATCCCCACGTACAGCAGGCCGATGCAGGCATAAACCCAGTACCAGCCGATATGGCGGGCCAGCAGCATCGCGGCGACGATCGGGAAGATCATCCCGGCCATGCTGAAGAAGGAATCGGTGAACAACAGGCGCGAACCGCGCTGGCGGCCGGCATACATGTGGGTGATCAGGAAGGTGCCGATCGACATGGTGATGCCGCTCACCACGCCGAGGATAAACATGCACAGCGAGAACATGGTCAGGCTCTTGCCGAGCATCAGCCCTGCGACCGCCAGCACCATCAGGACAAAGCCGAAGATCAACTGACGCTTCAGCGGGATGATTTCCATCAGCCAGGCATTGAGGAAGATCGAAATCAAAATACCGGCGTTGAGGAAAGTAAAGGTGTTACTCATGCTGGAAACCGGCAGATTAAAGTACTCTGCAATGTTTCCCATCACCATCCCTGTGACGATCACTAAAGCACCGGTCAGCGCGTACGAAAAGAAGCTGATCCAGGTAAGCCGTATGCGGTTACTGTCATTCATTGTATAGGCCTGAATATGTCTGTTAGAGGTTTTAAAGCTGGCATAAGGCCGCTGGCTTTTCCTGGCAAACGCAGAAAAAAGTCCCGATCAGGCCACCAGGGGGCGGATCCTAGCACAGACAACGGGATTTTTTGTGATGGCTGTCGATTTTTTGATGCAACCCATGAAGGGATGATACGCATTATTGTGATCTATTTGCGTACCGTCACAATGGAATCACGGTTGATGATCGTCGGCTCAAACCGGTGCGCCGGGGTGGCAGGGTCGATCAGCCTGCGCGCCGCGTATTGGGCCATTTCGCTGATGGGAAAATGTACGCTGCTCAACGCCGGGCGCACGAAAGGTGCGCGTTCGCCGCTGTCGTAACAGATCAAGGAGATATCCTGCGGTACCCGCAGGCGGTGCTCGTTGATCGCCAGCAGCGCGCCGATCGCCATCTCTTCGTTGCAGCAGTAGATGGCGCTGGGCAGTGCGGTTTGCTGCAGCAGATGATCGGCGCAGCGGTAACCGCTTTCCAGATCGTAGACGCCCTCCAGACAGGCTACCGGCTCGATATTCGCCGCCTGCATCGCCTCTTCAAATCCTTGCAGCCGCAGGCGGCTCGACGGGCGCTCGCGCGGGCCGCTGATGCAGGCGATGCGCCGGTGCCCGGCGTCGAGTAACTGCTGCGTCGCCATGCGGCTGGCAAGCGGGTGATCGAAGGTGACGCAGCGGTCTTCCAGCCCCGGCACCAGACGATCGAGCAACACGAAATCACGTTGCTCCGCCGCCAGCTGGCGCAGCCGATCGTCGCTGAGAAAACGCACGTGCAGGATCACGCCGTCGCAGCGCAGGCTGAACAGTCGCTGCACCGCCTGCCATTCGTTTTCGGCACTGTTGCGGCCCTGGGTCACCAGCAGCTGCTTGCCGTGGGATTCGGCCTCGGTCTGCACGAAGTCCATCAGCGCGCCGAAGAAGCCACCGCGGTACGACGTCGTGACCAACCCGAGGGTATTGCTGTGGCTGGAGGCGAGCGCACGGGCCGCCGGGTTGGGGGTATAACCGAGCTGGGCGACGGCGCGTTCAACCTTCTCGCGGGTCGGCGCCTTGACGTTGCTGTCGCCGTTCACTACCCGCGATACGGTGGCGCGCGATACGCCCGCCAGCGCCGCGACATCTTCCAGTGTCACCATCGTCCAACTCCTGATTACGGCTAAAAAAATGGGTTCGGCGTGCCGAACCCCTGTCATACCGCGCAGGCGCTTACCTGAACTGCGGCAAGTACGGCGCGTTTATCGTCAACACCTCGTCCAGCAACGGCTGTGCCAGGTTGGCGTTGCCCACCAGCGGGTTGGCGATCAGCGCCAGCAAGCCGCTGCGGCGATCGCCGTGCACTGCCGCCTCGATGGTCAGGCGCTCGTAGGCTTTTACCTGCTGCGTCAGCGCCTGCATCGGTTCCGACAGCGGGCCGAACGTCAGCGGATGCGCGCCCTGGGCATCGACGATACAGTTGATTTCTATCACAGCATCGTCCGGCAGGCCATGGATTGCGCCGCGGTTTGCGGTGTTGACCACTAATTGCGTGCCGAGATTATTATGGATAGCACGGATCAGCTCCAGCGCAACTTCGGAATAGAAAGAACCGCCGCGGAAGCTGAGTTGCTCCGGTTTACTGTTCAACTGCGGATCGGCATACAGCTCGAACAGCTCTTTTTCTACCTGCATCACCTGCTCGGCGCGGGTGCCGCGCTCGCCGGCGGCAGCCATCTCTTCCGCCAGCATCTCGCGGGTCTGGTAAAAATAGCGGTGGTACGGGCAGGGGATGGCGCCGAGCGCGCGCAGGAAGTCCGGCTGCCAGGGCTCTTCCTTGATGTTGTTCATGGTCAGCGCCGCGCCGTCGCACAGCATGTCGATCACTTTGCCGGTGACGTCGCGCCCCTGCTGCGTGACCTGATGCACCCAGACCATGTGATTCAAACCGGCGAACCGCAGCTGCACGTCGGCGTAAGGCGCCTGCAGCATGTTGGCGATCATGTGATGCATGCTGATCGGTACGTTACACAGGCCGATGATCTTCGCTTTGGTAAAGCGGGACACCGCCTCGGTGACGATGCCGGCCGGGTTGGTGAAGTTGATGATCCAGGCGTCCGGCGCCAGCTTTTCCACCCGACGGGCGATATCCAGCATCACCGGAATGGTGCGCAGCGCCTTGGCGAAGCCGCCGACGCCGGTGGTCTCCTGGCCGAGCAGCTGGTATTTCAGGCCCAGCCGTTCATCGGCGGCGCGCGCCGGCAGTTGCCCGACGCGGAACTGGGTCAGCACGAAAGCGGCGCCGTGAATGGCGGTGTCCAGCGCGAAGTGCACGCTGACCTTCACCTGTTCCAGCCCGTGGCGCGCCAGCATGCGGCGGGTCAGGGCGGCGATGGTTTCCACTTTTTGGCGGCCTGGCTCGACGTCCACCAGCGCCAGTTCGGTGACCGGCAGCTCATCGATGCGTTGGATCAGCCCATCGACCAGTTCGGGAGTGTAGCTGCTGCCACCGCCAATCACCGCGATTTTGAGCGTGTTCATGAGCGGCCCTCCGTCTGTGACTGACGGCGATAGAGCTCGATCATGTCGTCGGCCAGATCCTGGATGACCATGGCGTTCATCAGATGATCCTGCGCATGCACGGTGATCAGGTTGATCGCCAGCTTGCCGCAGCCTTCGTCCAGGCCGATCAGCTCGGTCTGGATCAGGTGCGCCTTCTTCACCCACTCTTTGGATTCGACCATGTGTTTGGCCGCGGCGGCGAAGTCACCGGCGCGCGCTTGCCGCAACGCCATCAACGCATTACTGCGCGCGCTGCCGGAGAACACCAGCAGTTCCATGATGGTGCTTTCAAACTCGGGGCTGACTTCAGTCATCAATTCACTCACGTCATTTCTCCAGGGGTTGCGCGGCTACGCCGCCGTGGGATACCTCAGTATCCGTTCTTTTTATAATGAGAGCGCTCTCATTTATATAGGGTAACGGCAACGGGTGTGCAAACTGGGAGGTAGATCGCAAAAAACGCCCCGGGGCGGCGCTGGGCAAAAAATGCGTGACGCGGTTGGCAAAAAAGCCTTCTGCGCCCATACTTTCCGCAGCAAAATTCAGGGCCGCCTAGGATATGTCCCGTAATTGGGTAAATATAGGTAAATGGCTGGTACTTGCCGATACAGCTCTTTAGAATCAAAGCGCTTTTCCGTTGTTTGTCTCTCAGAGAAAGGACCCGTTAATGTTCAAACGTACTTTAGTGACCTTCGTCGCGCTGTGTTCCCTGACAGCGATGGCGCCAGCGGCGCTCGCTGCCGGTGAAGCCCACGTCATGCTGACCACCTCGGCAGGGAATATCGAGTTGGCGCTCGACAGTCAGAAGGCACCGGTTTCCACCCAGAACTTCGTCGATTACGTGAACAGCGGGTACTACAACAACACCATTTTCCATCGCGTGATCCCGGGCTTTATGGTTCAGGGCGGCGGTTTCACCGCTGACATGCAGCAGAAATCCACCAAGGCGCCAATCAAGAACGAAGCCGACAACGGCTTGCGCAACCTGCGCGGCACCATTTCGATGGCGCGCACCGCCGACAAGGACAGCGCCACCAGCCAGTTCTTCCTGAACGTGGCGGATAACGCCTTCCTGGATCACGGCCAGCGCGATTTCGGCTACGCCGTGTTCGGCAAAGTGGTGAAAGGCATGGACGTCGTGGACAAGATCGCTCAGGTGCCGACCGGTAACGTCGGCCCTTACCAGAATGTGCCGACCAAACCGGTGGTGATTCTGTCGGCCAAGGTGTTGCCGTAAGTTTTTTGGCCGATCCCGCCGGGGTCGGCCGTCCTTCCTCACGAAGCCTTGCCTTCATCACTGTTTTCTCCCGTGCCCCATGCTCTAATCGGCAGACAATAACCAGACCGGAAATCCGGCGTTCGCCCTTTGTTGTCTCTGGATGAGTTGCTGCCATGTATGAATTTAACCAGGTGCTGTTGCTGTTGCAGCAGATGTGCGTCTATCTCGTCATCGCCTATCTGCTGAGCAAAACCCCGCTGTTTATCCCGCTGATGCAGGTGACCATTCGCCTGCCGCACAAGCTGCTGTGTTACGTGATCTTCTCGGTGTTCTGCATCATGGGCACCTATTTCGGGTTGCACATTCAGGATTCGATCGCCAATACCCGCGCGATAGGCGCGGTCCTGGGCGGCTTGCTGGGCGGGCCGTCGGTAGGCTTTCTGGTCGGGCTGACCGGCGGCCTGCACCGGTATACGCTCGGCGGCATGACCGACGTGGCCTGCGCGATCTCCACGGTGTCGGAAGGCCTGGTCGGCGGCATCGTACATAGCATCGCCATGCGCCGCGGGCGCATCGAGCTGCTGTTCAATCCGCTGTTCGTCGGCGGCGTGGCGCTGGTGGCGGAAGTGCTGCAGATGGCGATCATCCTGGCGGTGGCGCGCCCCTACGACGAAGCGTTGCAGCTGGTGGAACACATCGCGCTGCCGATGATGATCGCCAATACCGTCGGCGCGGCGATGTTTATGCAAATCCTGCTGGATCGGCGCGCGATGTTCGAGAAATACACCAGCGCTTTCTCTTCCAAGGCGCTGAAAATCGCCGAGCGTACCGAGGGCATCCTGCGGCAGGGCTTCGATCAGGAAAACAGCATGAAGGTCGCCCGGGTGATTTATCAGGAGCTGGGCATCGGCGCGGTGGCGATCACCGATCGCGACAAGCTGTTGGCGTTTATCGGCATCGGCGACGATCACCACCTGCCGGGCACGCCGATCGCCTCGGTGCATTCGCATCGCGCCATCGACAACAACGAGGTGGTGTACGCCGACGGTAATCAGCTCTCTTACTGCTGCTCGATCAATCCGGCCTGCAAGCTGGGATCGACGCTGGTGATCCCGCTGCGCGGCGAAAACCAGCGGGTCATCGGCACCATCAAGCTGTACGAACCGAAAAGCCAGCTGTTCAGCACCATCAACCGCACGCTGGGCGAAGGCATCGCCAGCCTGCTGTCGGCGCAGATCATGGCCGGACAGTACGAGCGCCACAAGCAGCTGCTGGCGCAGTCGGAGATCAAGCTGTTGCATGCGCAGGTCAATCCGCATTTCCTGTTCAATGCGTTGAATACGCTGGTGGCGGTGATCCGCCGCGATGGCGAACGGGCCTGCGATCTGGTGCAGTCCCTCTCAACTTTCTTTCGTAAAAACCTCAAACGTTCGGATGATGAAGTCAGCCTGGCGGACGAGATTGAGCATGTGAACGCCTACCTGCAGATTGAGAAAGCGCGCTTCGCCGATCGGCTGGAGATCGCGGTATCGCTGCCGGAGGCGCTGCTGGCGGCGCGGCTGCCGGCGTTTTCGCTGCAGCCGATCGTCGAGAACGCCATCAAGCACGGCACCTCGCATCTGTTGGGCGTGGGCCGCATCGAAATCGGCGCCTGCTGCGAAGGCGAGCATCTGCTGCTGCAGGTGACGGACAATGCCGGGCTGTTCCAGCCGAAGCCGAACTGCAGCGGGCTGGGGATGAACCTGGTGGATAAGCGCATTCGCGTGCGCTATGGCGAAGGCTATGGCGTGCGGGTGGATTGCCGGCCGGACGCCTATACCCGCATTACGCTCAATGTTCCCATGGAGAGGGCCGCCTGATGTTAAACGCACTGATTGTTGACGATGAGCCTTCCGCGCGCGACAACCTCCGCCATCTGCTGGAGGCCGAAGCGGGGATCACGATCATCGGCGAATGTGCCAACGCCATCGAAGCCATCAGCCAGATCCACCGGCTGCAGCCGGACGTGGTGTTTCTCGATATCCAAATGCCGCGCATCAGCGGGCTGGAAATGGTCGGCATGCTGGATCCCAACCGCATGCCGCACATCGTGTTTCTGACCGCCTACGACGAATACGCGGTGCAGGCGTTCGAGGAGCACGCCTTCGACTATCTGCTGAAGCCGGCGGAGCCGAAGCGGCTGAGCAAGACGCTGCAACGCCTGCGGCAGCGCAGTGCGCCGCAGGACGTGACGGCGCTGGATGAGAGCGCCGGTTACCTGAAATACATTCCCTGCACCGGCCACAGCCGCATCTATCTGCTGCGGTTTGACGAGGTGTTGGCGATCCGTTCCAAACTGAGCGGGGTATTCGTGGTGCGCAGCGACGGCATGGAGTGTTTCACCGAATTGACGCTGCGCACGCTGGAAAGCCGTACGCCGCTGGTGCGCTGCCATCGGCAGTATTTGGTCAACCTGGAGCAGGTGCGCGAGATCCGCTTCGAAGAAGGCGGCGCGGCGGAGATGATCATGTCCGCCGGCGATCCGGTGCCGGTCAGCCGGCGCTATTTGAAAGCGCTGAAGGAGCAACTGGGGCTGCGGGGGTGATGCAGGTCTTAGGGGGATTCTGAAAAGACAGGCATCATGGGCGTCCCGACGGCGCCCATTTTGTTTGTCCTTGACGGGGTTACGCGGCGCTTATAGCTTTATTGCATCAACAGGCGCGTTTCGCGCCGCGTCAGCGTCAAAGGAACAGAAAATGAGTGAACCACGGATTATCGCCAAAGCGATGAAAGACGGAAAACCGGAACAGGATCTGGTGATTTTGCCGGCGTTGGCCAACCGCCACGGGCTGATCACCGGGGCAACCGGCACCGGCAAGACGGTGACGCTGCAGAAAATGGCCGAGCAGTTCTCGCGCATCGGCGTACCGGTGTTCCTGTCGGATGTGAAGGGCGATCTGTCTGGCATCGGCGCCGAGGGCGTACCGTCCGAGAAGCTGCAGGCGCGCCTGGCGGCGATCGGCGTCACCGACTGGCAGCCACAGGCCTGCACCATTATCCCGTGGGATATTTACGGTGAAAAGGGGCATCCGATCCGCGCCACCATTTCCGATCTCGGGCCGCTGCTGCTGGGGCGTCTGTTGGATCTGAACGAGGTGCAAAGCGGCGTGCTGCAGCTGGTGTTCAAAATCGCCGATGACAACGCGCTGCTGCTGTTGGACATGAAAGACCTGCGCGCCATGGTGCAGTTCGTCGGCGATAACGCCAAACAATTCCAGACTCAGTACGGCAACATCTCTGCCGCGTCGATCGGCGCCATCCAGCGCGGGTTGCTGACGCTGGAAGAGCAGGGCGCCAACCAGTTCTTCGGCGAGCCGATGCTGGACATCAACGATCTGATGAAAACCGACGCCAACGGCCATGGCGTGATCAACCTGCTGGCGGCGGACAAGCTGATCAATCAGCCGAAGCTGTATTCAGTGTTCCTGCTGTGGCTGCTGGCCGAGCTGTTTGAGCACCTGCCGGAAGTGGGCGACCCTGAACAGCCGAAGCTGGTGTTCTTCTTCGATGAAGCGCACCTGCTGTTCAACGACGCGCCGGCGGCACTGTTGACCAAGATTGAACAGGTGGTGCGCCTGATCCGCTCCAAAGGCGTCGGCATTTACTTCGTCACCCAGAACCCGCTGGATATCCCGGACAGCGTGCTGGGCCAGTTGGGCAACCGCGTACAGCATGCGCTGCGCGCCTTCACGCCGCGCGATCAGAAGGCGGTGAAGACGGCGGCGCAAACCCTGCGCGCCAATCCAGCCTTCGATGCCGAAACGGCGATCACCGAGCTGGGCGTGGGCGAAGCGCTGGTGTCATTCCTCGACGAGAAGGGCCGGCCGAACGTGGTGGAGCGGGCGATGGTCATCGCGCCGGAATCCAAGATGGGCATGCTCGGCGCGGAAGGGCTGAACAGCGCGATCAACAAGTCGCCGCTGTATGGCCGCTATGAAGACATGATTGACCGCGAGTCCGCTTACGAGAAGCTGTCGTCGGGCGGCTTCGCCACCGTCGGCACTGCGCAGCAGGGGCAGCAACCGCAGGCGCAAGCACAGCAACAGACGGGCGGCGGCCTGATGGACGGATTGAACGAGCTGCTGTTCGGTTCCACCGGCCCGCGCGGCGGCAAACGCGACGGCATCGTCCAGACCGCCGCCAAGAGCATGGCGCGCGATCTCGGCCGGCAGATCCTGCGCGGCGTACTGGGCTCGATCACCGGCGGCCGTAAAAAGTAAGCGGAAATTATCGTCGGCAGCGGCGGGTTAAATCAGTAAACTATGGCGGCGTTTTTCTCTGCCGGACCTAACATGCTGCTGCTGATCGATAACTACGACTCCTTTACCTATAACCTTTACCAGTACTTCTGCGAATTGGGCGCCGAGGTGCTGGTGAAGCGCAACGATGAGCTGCAGCTGGCCGATATCGCGCGGCTGGCGCCGCAGCATCTGGTGATTTCCCCCGGCCCTTGTACCCCGAACGAAGCGGGTATCTCGCTGGCCGCCATTCGTCATTTCGCCGGCAAGCTGCCGATCCTCGGCGTATGCCTGGGGCACCAGGCGCTGGGGCAGGCGTTCGGCGCCGAAGTGGTGCGCGCCCGCGCGGTGATGCACGGCAAAACTTCGGCGATTCGCCATCTGGGCGTCGGCGTGTTTCGCGGCCTGAACGATCCGCTGACCGTGACCCGATATCACTCGCTGGTGCTGAAAGCCGATACGCTGCCGGATTGCTTTGAAGTGACCGCCTGGAGCGAACGCGACGGCGTGCGCGACGAGATCATGGGCATCCGCCACCGCACGCTGGCGCTGGAAGGGGTGCAGTTCCACCCGGAAAGCGTGCTCAGCGAGCAGGGCCATCAGCTGTTGGATAATTTTCTCAGGCGTTAATCCCTTCGCGTTTTTTTCGCCCGTCAGGCGTTTTGCATTTGCGCTTTAGTGTTTTTTTATGCATATTTCGTGATTATATTTTCACTATAACATCGCGATAGCGCTGAAAAACCTTCAGGGTGGAGCCGAAAATGACTGACAAATCCGCAGTGAGCCGCAGCACCTTTGACCAGGTGATCCTGCCTGTTTATGCACCCGCCCAGTTTGTTCCGGTGCGCGGCAAAGGCAGCCGGGTCTGGGATCAGCAGGGAAAAGAGTACATCGATTTTTCCGGCGGCATCGCGGTGACGGCGCTGGGACACTGCCACCCGGCGCTGGTCGAGGCGCTCAAACGCCAGGGCGAAACCCTGTGGCATACCAGCAACGTCTTCACCAATGAACCGGCGCTGCGTTTGGCGAGCAAACTGATCGACGCCACCTTCGCCGACCGGGTGTTCTTCGCCAACTCCGGCGCAGAGGCCAACGAGGCGGCGTTCAAACTGGCGCGTCATTACGCCATCACCCGCCACAGCCCGTACAAAACCAAAATCATCGCCTTCTATAACGCGTTTCACGGCCGCACGCTGTTCACCGTATCGGTGGGCGGGCAGGCCAAATATTCCGACGGGTTCGGGCCGAAGCCGGCCGACATCGTGCACGTGCCGTTCAACGATCTGGCGGCGGTGAAAGCGGTAATGGACGACCATACCTGCGCGGTGGTGATGGAGCCGATTCAGGGAGAGGGCGGCATTACGCCGGTCGACGCCGACTTCCTCAAAGGCGTGCGCAAACTGTGCGACCAACATCAGGCGCTGCTGGTGTTCGACGAAGTGCAAAGCGGCATGGGGCGCAGCGGCAAGCTGTTCGCCTATATGCATTATGGCGTGACGCCGGACATTCTCACCACCGCCAAGGCGCTGGGCGGTGGTTTCCCGGTCAGCGCCATGCTGACCACCGAAGAGATTGCGTCGGTTATGCAGGTGGGCACTCACGGCACCACCTACGGCGGTAACCCGCTGGCCTGCGCGGTGGCGGAGGCGGCGCTGGATGTGATCAATACGCCGGAGGTGCTGAGCGGCATCGAGCAGCGCCACGCGCTGTATGTGCAGGCTTTGCAGGATATCGGCGATAAATACGGTATTTTCACCGCCATTCGCGGCATGGGGTTACTGATCGGCGCCGAACTGACGCCGCATTACCACGGCAGAGCGCGCGATTTTCTCACCGCCGCCGCTGCGCGTGGGTTGATGATCCTCAATGCCGGGCCGAACGTGATCCGCTTCGCGCCGTCGCTGGTGGTGGAGCCGCAGGACATCGAGGCCGGCATGGCGCTGTTCGAGCTGGCGGTGCAGGATGTGATCAACGCCTGAAGCCCGTGTGACGAATAACGGGGCGCGGCATGCCGCGCCCTTATTGATCGCGGAGTTTGCGCTTGAGCCAAATGCCGTGGTGCGGGCGTTGGCGCCAGGCCAGCGACGAAATGGTGTGCATCACGCTCAGGTGCGACAGAATACGCCGCAAATGACGCTCCATCTCGGTAACGGGCATCTCCGGATGCAGATCCGGCGGCTGCATGATGCCGCTGCTGCCGCTGCTCGGGCCGTCGTACTCCAGGCGTTGCTGGCAGCTCTGCAGCGCAATTTCACAGGTTTGCAGATACGTTTCCGCCAGCTTCGGCGTCAGCATATAGTGCTCGCGCGCCAAAATGGTCATGGCATTCAGGTGTTCGACGATAAACTGGCTGTGAGTGACCCATAAACGCATATCCGCCAGATAGTTCGACGCGAATCCCGGCTCCTGCATCGCCTGATTGAGCGAGGTGAACAGCGCGTTGTGCGCCTGGTTGACCTGCATGCGGGCATAGGCCAACGCGGTGGCGTCCGGCTCCGGCTGTTCCAGCATCAGCCGCAGCGCGGCTTGATCGTTTTCCAGTGCCTGATGGGCATTCTTGCGCAGCAGCCCGCTTTGCCACTGCGGCCATAGCCAAATGGTGCCGCCGAACGCCAGCACGCAGCCGATCAAGGTATCAATCAGACGAGGCACCAGAAAATGCGAGCCGTTCAGCGCCAGCAGCTGCAAGGTGTAAACCGCCGTCACCGTAAAGCCAATCACCGATAGCCCGTAGTTCTTGCGTGAAACCAGGTAGGCTAGCAGCGTGATCACCAGCATGATGCTCAGCGTTTCGCCTTCCGGTAACTGCAGCTGCAGCAGCCCGGCCGCCAGCAACAGCCCGGCAATCGTGCCCAGCGCACGGTGCTGAATACGCACCCGGGTGGCGTTATACCCGTTTTGGCTCACCAGCATGATGGTGAGCAGGATCCAGTAAGGCTTCGGCAGGTTGAACACCGCCCCCAGACTGCTGCCGACCGCCAGCGTCACCCCCAGCCGCGCGGCGTTGCGCAGGGCGGTAGATTTGAACGACAGATAGCTGGCTAGCGCCGGCCAAAACGGCAGGCGGTGCTGGCCGGGCATCAGATCGCGGCGGTACAGCGGATGCTGGGTGCGCAGCAGGCGGGCGATGCGGCTGAAGTGGTAATAACAAAACTGGCCGACCGGGTTATCGGGATGCTGCGCCGCCATTTTTTCCAGCGCCGCCAGCTCGTGGGCCATGGAAAAGCGCTTCGAATGTTGATGGTAGAGTATATCGTGCGCCACCACGCGCAGCCGGCCGGCGATCACCTGAGCGTTGCGGCGAATGATCGCTTCGGCCTGGCTCTGCTCCACCAGTTTTTGCACTTCCTCCGGCAGATGCAGGCTGACGGTGATGTGCTCCTGCAGATCCATCGCCACCTGAAAGGCGCGCTGCAGTCGCTTTTGATCGAGGTTGTTGGCGTGCGGCAGGAAATTAAGCTGTTGGTACAGCAGGCTGATCAGATCCATCACCTTTTGCTGGCGCACCAGCAGTGGCGGCAGCGCGGTCTGCGGATCGGTGTGCTGAGTCAGCAGGGAGTATTTGGCTTCGAAGTAGTCCGCCAGTTCCAGATAGAGCTGGCTGAGCGTCTCGCGCATCGGTTGCTCTTTCCACAGCCGGAACCAGAACCAGGTGAATAAGCCGTACCAGACGGTGCCGATCGCGTACAGCAGCGGCGCCTGCCAGACAGGCACCGTACCGGCCGTGCTGAGAGCGAAGATGGCGGCCACCAGCGCCGCCGGCAACAGCCGGGCGTGCAGCGGGCTGATTTCGCCGGTAACGCCGAGCAGCAGCGCCAGGCCCAGCATCAGCGCCGGCAGCGGCACGTGCCACAGCAGTGCCTGTTGCAACAGCACGCTGCTGAAGGCGAACAGCGAGCCGCCGACGATCAGCCGTTTAAAGAAGCGCTTATGCGGCGTGTCCAGACCGGCGATATTGCAGCAGGCGGGCACCAGAGAGAACATCAGGCCGAGCTGCAGCTGGCCTATCAACAAGCCAAACAGCACCGGTAGGCACAACACCAGCGTTTGTCGCAGTGCGTAGTTGATTTCCGGGTGGTAGATCAGGCGGCGCCACATGGCAGAGAGCAGACAAAAAAACGGCGCAGATTGCGCCGTTTCTTCAGGGATTAACGGGTGCCGTAGACGACAATGGTTTTGCCGTGGGCGGAAATCAGGTTTTGATCTTCCAGCATTTTCAGAATACGGCCAACGGTTTCACGCGAGCAGCCGACGATCTGGCCGATCTCCTGACGGGTGATCTTGATCTGCATGCCGTCCGGGTGAGTCATGGCGTCGGGTTGCTTCGCCAGATTCAGCAGGGTTTGCGCGATGCGGCCGGTCACGTCCAGGAAGGCGAGGTTGCCCACTTTTTCGGAGGTAACCTGCAGGCGGCTCGCCATTTGGGCGGACAGGCGCATCAGGATGTCCGGGTTCACCTGGATCAGCTGGCGGAATTTCTTGTAGGAAATTTCGGCCACTTCACAGGCGGTTTTCGCGCGAACCCAGGCGCTGCGCTCCTGGCCTTCTTCGAACAATCCGAGCTCGCCGATGAAATCCCCCTGGTTGAGGTAGGACAGGATCATCTCTTTACCTTCTTCATCCTTGATCAGCACCGCGACGGAGCCTTTCACGATGTAGTAAAGCGTTTCGGCCTTTTCACCTTGGTGAATCAGCGTACTCTTCGATGGATATTTGTGGATATGGCAATGAGACAGGAACCATTCGAGAGTAGGGTCTGTTTGCGGTTTGCCGAGAACCATTCGCTGTTATCCTCTGTTGTTATCGCTGCCTTGTGTCACAGGGGTCAGAGTTCCCTGTAAAACCCGCCTGTAGCCGCAGTCATGAGCGAGGGCTACCGGCAAGTTTTGAGGCGTGTCATAAAAATACGCTGTCGCTCTAGCATATTAACTTGCCGTAAGCGCTGCAAGCTACATTCTGTTAACATACCGGTAAAGGAGCCTTTCTCTGGGCGTTTCCCTGAAATTCAGTGTCCCGGAAAGATTTATTGCGGCTCTGTTTGTAGCACAGAGTAAGGCGGGTGTCTCGTGTTGTCTCGCTTCAGCATGATTAGCATCAGGTTACGTTGCCTGTTTCTATGCGAAAGCGTACTCTGATTTTAAGAAATTAACCGGAGTGACCAGAATGCAGGCAAGAGTTAAGTGGGTGGAAGGGTTAACGTTTTTGGGTGAATCGGCCTCCGGCCACCAGGTGCTGATGGACGGCAACGCCGGCGATAAAGCGCCGAGCCCGATGGAAATGGTGCTGATGTCGGTGGGCGGCTGCAGCGCGATTGACGTGGTGTCCATCCTGCAAAAAGGGCGCAACGACGTGCGCGACTGCGAGGTGAAGCTGACCTCCGAGCGCCGTGCAGAAGCCCCGCGGTTGTTCACCCATATCAATCTGCACTTCATCGTCACCGGTCAGGATCTGACCGACAAAATCGTAGAGCGTGCGGTGAACCTGTCGGCGGAGAAATACTGCTCGGTGGCGCTGATGCTCAACAAGGCCGCCACGGTGACCCACAGTTTCGAGATCCGCCAACCGGCGTAATCGAGACGGAGCGCGGCCCGCCGCCGCGCTCAACGCATTTATTCGATCTTCTTGCCTTCCAGCAATCGCTGCACCAGCGGCGCCATGATCAGCTCCATCGCCAGCCCCATCTTGCCGCCCGGCACCACTAACGTATTGATGTGCGAGATAAACGAGCCCTGCAGCATCGCCAGCAAATAGGGGAAGTCAATCTGATCCAGCCCGCGGAAGTGGATCACCACGAAGCTTTCATCCAGTGAGGGAATGGCTTTGGCGGCGAACGGGTTGGAAGTGTCCACCGTCGGCACACGCTGGAAGTTGATGTGGGTGCGCGAGAACTGCGGCGTGATGTAGTTGATGTAATCTTCCATCGAACGCACCACCGAATCCATCACCGCCTCGCGGGAGTGGCCGCGCTCGCCGGTATCGCGGATCAGCTTCTGGATCCACTCCAGGTTGACGATCGGCACCACGCCGACCAGCAGATCGACGTGGCTGGCCACGTCATGGTGTTCGGTGACCACACCGCCGTGCAGCCCCTCGTAGAACAGCACGTCGGTCGGCGCCGGCAGTGGCTCCCACGGGGTGAAGGTGCCCGGCACCTGATTGTAGGGCACCGCTTCGTCGTAGGTGTGCAGGTACTTGCGCGAACGGCCGGTGCCGTTTTTGCCGTACTCGATAAAGCTCTGCTGCAGCAGGCCGAAGTCGTTGGCCTCGGGGCCGAAATAGCTGATGTGTCTGCCCAGATCGCGCGCCTTGCGGATCGCCGCGTCCATTTCCGGCCGGGTGTAGCGGTGGAAGCTGTCGCCCTCCAGTTCGGCGGCGCGAATGTTGAGTTGTTGGAAGATTTTGCGGAACGCCACGCTGGTGGTGGTGGTGCCGGCGCCGCTGGAACCGGTCACCGCGATAACGGGATGTTTGGCAGACATGGTGGTTGTCACTCCGTGTTGAATGCGCCGGCGTCAGGGGATTATTGTGGCTCTTGTTGACGCTCTCTATGTCAGGAAAAAATGGCGCTCGCTGGTTTGCAATGTCCCATTGTTACCTGATTTTTTCCGTCAGTCATAGAACCGAACGCCACTAAATTTCTTCCTGCCCGGCGCGGAACTGGCCGCGCGGCATGATGTTGACGCTCTCATGCAGTTCTGACCACACCAGCACCACTTCGCCGTTTTTCAGCTGGCGGCGCACGTCCTCCACCTTCTGTTCCAGCGATCGTTCGTGCTCGCCGTAATCGGTGCCTTCGCGCAGCACAAAGGATTCGATCAGGCTGTTCAGGGTGTCGGTTGCCAGTTCTTGCCAGGGAATGATCACGTCGGGATGTCCAGATAAGGGGAAAGCCAGGCCGGAATGCGATGCTCCAGCCACATGTGCGGTTTTTTCAGCGTGCCGCCGACGAAGCCGACGTGGCCGCCGAACTCGGTCAGCTGATATTCGATATTGCGCGGCAGGCCGGCGACGTCGGGGATCACCTCATGGGTCATGAAGGGATCGTCCTTCGCATGGATGATCAGCAGCGGCGTTTGGATCGCCGGCAACAGCGGCAGAGCGCTGCAGCGGCGATAATAGTCGGTGGCGTCGCTGAAGCCGTGAATGCGCGAAGTGATGGCGTCGTCGAACTCGCGGATGCGCCGCAAACCGTTCAGCTGTGACAGCTTGAGCGGCAGGGTGTCCGGGTAGTGCAACAGTTTGCGGGTGGCGTTTTGTTTCAGTTGCCCCAGCAAATAGCGCTGATAGACGCGGGAGAAGCCTTGCTCCATGCGGTAGGCGCAGGGTTCCAGCATCAGTGGCGCTGAGACCACCACCGCCGCCTGCAGCAGGCTGTCGGCGCCTTGCTGCGCCAGATAACAGGCCAGCATGTTGCCGCCGAGCGAAACGCCTACCGCCGCGGTTGGCACCTCGCCGTAGCGGTCGCGCAGCCAGCGCAGGAAGAAGCGCGCGTCTTCGGTTTCGCCGGAGTGGTAGATGCGCTGTTTGCGGTTGGGCACGCCGCTGCAGCCGCGAAAGTGCATCACCACCCCGAGCCAGCCACGTTCGCGCCAGGCGTTGAGCAGGCCATGCGCGTAGGGGCTGTAGAAGCTGCCCTCCAGACCGTGGAACAGCACCGCGCGCGGTTTATCGCGCGCCTGCGCCGGATCCTCGCTCCAGGCAAGATCGACGAAGTCGCCGTCGGGCAATTCCAGCCGTTGCCAATGCGGTTTCAATAACACGCGGCGGCGCACCAGCCGCGGCAACAGCGTTTGCAGGTGCGGGTTACTAGCCCCGGTCAGGGGGCGAAAGGTGTTAGGCATAGGCTGAGTAAAATGTTGTGGGCGGCTATTGTGAGATCCCTAGCGCACTGTTAGCTTCAATACCAAGAATTAACAATGATACTGCAAAAAAGCGCCTTGGGTGAGGAGCACCCGTGCCATGGAACCGAGTTTATTCCTTTCGATGCTGGGCTTCCTGTGGGTCGCCGCCATCACGCCAGGCCCCAATAACCTGCTGCTGACCACCTCCGGTGCTAACTTCGGCTTTATGCGTTCGCTGTGGCTGATGATTGGCATCATGCTCGGCATGCAAAGCATTTTGCTGCTGGTGGCCTTCGGCGTCGGCAGCCTGATCCTGGTTTACCCGTCGCTGCACCTGATCCTGAAAATCCTCGGCAGTTTGTACCTGCTGTGGCTGGCGTGGAAAGTCGCCACCGCCGCCTATGAAAAGCTGGAAACCGACGTGGCGCCGCCGCAGCCGGTGCGGCTGTATCAGGGCTGGCTGCTGCAGTTCCTCAACCCGAAAGCCTGGCTGATGGCGCTGGGCGCGGTGGCGAGCTTCAGCCTGGCGGGCGATAAGTACAACGGTTCCATCGCGGCGATCGCGCTGGGCATTTTGGCGGTAAACATCGTCGCCGGCGTTATCTGGCTGGCGTTCGGTACCCTGATCGGCCGCCTGCTGCGCAGCAAAAAGGCCTGGGTTATCTTCAACGTTTCCATGGGGTTGTTGACCGCAGCCTGTGTGTTACTGATCTGGCATTAAGGAGTGAACGATGGCGGAAAATTATTATCACGTGGTTGCTTTTACCGGCAAAGGGCTGCGCGGCAACCCGGCCGGGGTTTGCCTGCTGACGCAGCCGCTGCCGGCGGAGCGGTTGCAGGCGATCGCCAACGAGATCGGCCTGCCGGAAACCAGCTTTGTTTGGGATGACGGCGACATGACCGCCATTCGCTGGTTTACCCCGGAGCGTGAGGTCGATCTTTGCGGCCACGGCACGCTGGCGGCGGCGCATGTGATGTTCAGCGCGGTTAACCCGGCGCTGAAGGATATTCGCTTCCGTTCGGCCGGCGGCGAGCTGTTCGTCAAGCGCGATGAGCGGGACGGGGAGCGGCTGGTGCTTGATTTCCCCGCCAGGCCGCCGCAAAAAGTCGCCGAACCGGCGGGCCTCGCGGCGCTGCTGGGCGTGCAGCCGCAGGAAGTGTGGCAGGCGAAAGCGCTGCTGGTGGTGGTGGAAAATGAGGCGCAGGTGCGCGCGCTGCGCCCGGACATCCCGGCGCTGATCGCATTGGCCGGCCGCGCGGTGATCGTCACCGCGCCGGGTGACACCGTGGACTTCGTTTCGCGCTATTTCACGCTCGACGGCGGCGAGGATCCGGTGACCGGCTCCGCGCATTGCACATTGATGCCTTACTGGACGGCGCGCCTCGGCCGCCATCGGCTGCATGCGCAGCAGATCTCGGCACGCGGCGGCGAACTGTTCTGCGAACTGCAAGGGGATCGCACGCTGCTCGGCGGCTATGCTCATGTGTTCCTGCACGGAAGTATCGCGCTGTAATCTGCAGTTATATTACTCAAGGTAATAAAGAAGACTTTTTTATTCTTTTATCGCCCGTCATCGCTCAGATAAAACTGTCAGCAACTGAACAGATTTTTATCAACGGAGCGGAACATGGCGGGCAAACTCTTTTCCTTACGTAACGTGGCGCTGCTGGCGCTGCTGGCGTTGTCGCTCAGCGCGGCCAGCGCCTACGCGGTGGACGTGACCGTGGCGTACCAGACGTCGGCAGAACCGGCCAAGGTGGCGCAGGCGGAAAACAGCTTCGCCAAACAGTCCGGTGCGACCGTCGACTGGCGTAAGTTCGACAGCGGCTCCAGCGTGCTGCGTGCGCTGGCCTCCGGCGACGTGCAGATCGGCAATATCGGCTCCAGCCCACTGGCGGTGGCCGCCAGCCAGAAACTCCCCATCGAAGTGTTCCTCATCGCCTCGCAGCTCGGCAGTTCTGAAGCGCTGGTGGTGAAGAATGACATCAAAAACCCGCAGGATTTGATCGGCAAGCGCATTGCGGTGCCGTTTATTTCTACGACTCATTACAGCCTGCTGGCCTCGCTCAAACATTGGGGCATCAAGCCTGAACAGGTGAAGATCCTCAATCTGCAGCCGCCGGCCATCGCCGCCGCCTGGCAGCGCGGCGACATCGACGGCGCCTACGTCTGGGCGCCGGTGGTCAACGAACTGGCCAAACAGGGCAAGGTGCTGACCGACTCCGCGCAGGTGGGCGAGTGGGGTTCACCGACGCTGGACGTGTGGGTGGTGCGCAAAGACTTCGCCGAGAAACATCCCGACGTGGTGACCGCCTTTGCCGCCAGCGCTCTGCAGGCGCAAAAGGCCTACCTGACGGCGCCGGAACAGTGGCTGAAAGATCCGAGCCATCTTAGCACCTTGGCGCGCTTGAGCGGCGTACCGGAAGCGCAGGTGCCGGAACTGGTGAAGGGGAACCGTTATCTGCCGGTGGCCGATCAGGTTGCCCAGCTCGGCCAGCCGGTGGACAAGGCAATCCGCGATACCGCCGAATTCCTCAAGCAGCAGGGCAAGATCCCGCAGGTCGACAGCGACTACAGCGCTTACGTCACCGACCGTTTTGTGAAACAGGTGCAGGCTGCGCCGCAGTCGTAAGGAAGCAGGATGCTAAACGTCAGCCATCTTTCAGCAGAATATCAGGGGCGGCCCGCGCTGCGTGACGTGTCGTTCCAGATCGCCGCCGGGCAACTGGTGGTGGTGCTCGGCCCGTCGGGCTGCGGCAAAACCACGCTGCTGAATTTAATCGCCGGGTTTATCGAGCCTTCAGCTGGCAGCATCACGCTGGATGGAACGTCCGTTCATGGCCCAAGCGCCGAACGGGGCGTGGTGTTCCAGCATGAGGGTTTACTGCCGTGGCGTAACGTGGTGGACAACGTCGAGTTCGGCCTGCAGCTGGCCGGCGTCGGCAAGGCGCAGCGCCGCCAGGTGGCGGAGCAGATGTTGCAGCGCGTCGGTCTGGCCGGTTACGAGCGGCATTTCATCTGGCAGCTTTCCGGCGGCATGCGCCAACGCGTCGGCATCGCCCGCGCCCTGGCCGCCGATCCGCGTCTGTTGTTGCTGGATGAACCGTTCGGCGCGCTGGACGCGTTCACTCGCGAGCAGATGCAGGAGCTGCTGCTGACCATCTGGCGCGATACCGGCAAGCAGGTGCTGCTGATCACTCACGATATTGAAGAGGCGGTGTTCCTCGCCAGCGAGCTGTTGCTGCTGTCGCCGGGGCCGGGGCAGGTGGTGGAGCGACTGTCGCTGAACTTCGGCCAACGCTATGCCGACGGCGAAGCCTGCCGCTCGATTAAGTCCGATCCTGAATTTATCGCGCAGCGCGAATACGTGCTGGGCAAAGTTTTCCAACAGCGCGAGGCCTTGCTATGAGCCTGCATTCCACGTTAAAGGCCGCGGCGCAGCCGCAGGGCAAAGCGGCGCGCCGTTTCAGCGTGCCGCGCAACGTTTGGTTGAGCGGCGCCACGCTGTTGACGGTGTTGATCGTCTGGTGGGGCGTGACGGCGCTGCAGCTGATCAGCCCGCTGTTCCTGCCGGCGCCGCAGCAGGTGCTGCATCAACTGATCACCATCGCCAGCCCGCAAGGCTTTATGGACGCCACGCTGTGGCAGCATCTGGCGGCCAGCCTGGGGCGCATTTTGGTGGCGCTGTTGGCGGCGGTGATCGTCGGCATTCCGGTGGGCATCGCCATGGGGCTGAACGACACGGTGCGCGGCATCCTCGATCCGCTGATTGAGATCTATCGTCCGGTGCCGCCGTTGGCGTATTTACCGCTGATGGTAATTTGGTTCGGCATCGGCGAGACCTCGAAAATCTTGTTGATTTATCTGGCGATTTTCGCGCCGGTGACGCTGTCCGCTGTGGCCGGCGTGCGCAGCGTGGCGCAGGTGCGGGTGCGCGCCGCCCGCGCTCTGGGCGCAACGCGTTGGCAGGTGCTGCGTTTCGTGGTGCTGCCGAGCGCGCTGCCGGAGATCCTGACCGGCATCCGCATCGGGCTGGGCGTCGGCTGGTCGACACTGGTGGCTGCCGAACTGATCGCCGCCACGCGCGGCCTGGGATTTATGGTGCAATCCGCCGGTGAGTTTCTGGCGACCGACGTGGTGCTGGCCGGCATCGGCGTGATTGCGGTGATTGCATTTGGGTTGGAGCTGGGGCTGCGCGCCCTGCAGCGCCGATTGACCCCGTGGCATGGAGTACAGCAATGAACGAACGTCTGAATATCACCCCGCTGGGGCCTTACATCGGGGCGCTGGTGGAAAACGTCGAGTTGGCCCGGCCGTTGGGCGATGGCCAGTTTGAACAGCTTTACCATGCGCTGCTCAAGCATCAGGTGCTGTTCTTCCGCAACCAGCCGATCACGCCGCTGCAGCAGCGCGATCTGGCCGGCCGCTTCGGCGATCTGCACATCCATCCGGTCTATCCGCACGCCACCGACGTGGAAGAGATCATCGTGCTCGATACCCACGACGACAACCCGCCGGACAACGACAACTGGCATACCGACGTGACCTTTATCGAGAACCCGCCGCTGGGAGCGATCCTGGCGGCCAAGACCTTGCCTTCCACCGGCGGCGATACGCTGTGGGCCAGCGGCATCGCGGCCTACGAGGCGCTGTCGGCGCCGTTCAGAACGCTGCTCGCGGGGCTGCGCGCAGAGCATGACTTCACCAAGTCGTTCCCGGAGTACAAGCATCGCGGCAGTGAAGAAGAACACCAGCGTTGGCAACTGGCGGTGCAGAAAAATCCGCCGCTGCTGCATCCGGTGGTGCGTACTCACCCGGTCAGCGGCCGGCAGGCGCTGTTCGTCAATGAAGGGTTCACCACGCGGATCGTCGATCTGGCGCCGAAGGAGAGCGACGCTTTGCTGAACTTCCTGTTTGCTCACATCACCAAACCGGAGTTTCAGGTGCGCTGGCGCTGGCAGGAAAATGACGTGGCGATCTGGGATAACCGCGTGACGCAGCACTACGCCAACGCGGATTATCTGCCGCAGCGGCGCATCATGCACCGCGCGACCATTCTGGGGGATAGGCCCTTTTACAAGGCGTAACAACGTTTAGGCGTCGAACGCCTGCGTTAACTGCTCCAGCTGTTCCTGCGCATCCAGCCAGGTCATTTCCGTCTCTTCGAGCGCGGATTTGGCCTGGCTTTGCTTTTGCAGGCAGTCGGTCAGTTCGGCCTTGCGGCTGATGTCGTACAGTGCGGGATCCGCCAACTGCTCTTCCACCGCCGCCAGTTCGGCGCCCAGTTTTTCCATCTGCTGTTCCAGCTTGGCGATCTGCTTGCGCAGCGGTTGGGTCTGCGTACGGAACTCCGCCTCGCGGCGTTTTTGGTCCTTGCGCGCCTGCGCGCTGTTGCCGCCGCTCTCTTTTTCCGGTGCATCCTGCTGGTTTTCCTGGCGCTGCAGGTCGACAAGCCACTGCTGGTAGTCGTCGAGATCGCCCTCGAAAGGCTCGACCTGGCCGTCATGCACCAAGTACAGATCGTCGGTGGTGGAGCGCAGCAGGTGACGGTCGTGCGAGACCACCACCAACGCGCCTTCGAAATCGATCAGCGCCTCGGTCAGCGCCTGACGCATGTCGAGATCCAGGTGGTTGGTCGGTTCATCGAGCAGCAGCAGGTTCGGGCGTTGCCAGACGATCAGCGCCAGCACCAGCCGCGCCTTCTCGCCGCCGGAGAAACGTTCGGTCACTTCGCTGACCTTGTCGCCCTGGAACCCGAAACCGCCCAGGTAATCTCGCAGCTGCTGCTCCAGCACCCGTGGCGCGATGCGGCTCAGATGCTGCAACGGCGATTCGTCGGCGCGCAGGAATTCCAGCTGGTGCTGGGCGAAGTAACCCAGCTTGATGCCTTTCGCCAGGCCGATCTCGCCGCTCAGCGGTTCCAGGGTGCCGGCCAGCAGTTTGATCAACGTCGATTTACCGGCGCCGTTGCGGCCGAGCAGGCCAATGCGTGAACCGGGTACCAGGTTCAGCTTGATTGACTTCAAGATCACTTTATCGCCATATCCGGCGCTGACTTTTTCCATGCGCAGCAGCGGGTTCGGCAGGCTTTCCGGCGGGCGGAAGCTGAAGGTGAACGGGTTGTCGACGTGCGCCGGGGCGATCAGCTCCATGCGCTCCAGCATCTTGATGCGGCTCTGCGCCTGCTTGGCCTTGGAGGCCTTCGCCCGAAAACGGTCGATATAACTTTGCAGGTGCGCCACTTTTTCTTGCTGATGCTGATACAGCGACTGTTGCTGCGCCAATTTGGTGGCGCGCTGGCGTTCGAACGACGAGTAGTTGCCGGTGTATTCGTTCAGGGTCTGCTGTTCGATATGCAGGATCTTGTCGACAATCGGATCGAGGAAGTCGCGGTCATGCGAGATCAGCACCAGCGTGCCGGGGTAGCTTTTCAGCCAGCGCTCCAGCCAGATCACCGCATCGAGATCCAGGTGGTTGGTCGGTTCGTCGAGCAGCAGCAGGTCGGAACGGCACACCAGCGCCTGCGCCAGGTTGAGACGCATGCGCCAGCCGCCGGAAAAGTCGCGCACCGGGCTTTGCAGCTGTTCGTTGGAGAAGCCGAGGCCGTGCAGCAGGCTGGCGGCGCGGGAACGGATGGTCCAGGCGTCGATGGCGTCCAGCTTACCGTGCAGGGTGGCGATGGCGTGGCCGTCGTTGCGGTCGTTGGCGGCCTGCAGTTCGGCTTCGAGCTGGCGAAACTCGCGATCGCCGTCGATAACATACTCGATCGCCGGCACGTCCAGCGCCGGCGTCTCCTGGTTGACCCAGGCCAGCGCCCAGTTGCCGGGGAAGGTAAAGCTGCCGCCATCCGCCGCGATCTCGCCCTTCAGCAGCGACAGCAGCGTGGATTTGCCGCAGCCATTTTTGCCCACCAGGCCGACCTTCTGACCTGGATTAACCGTCGCCGTGGCGTTGTCCAGCAGGACGCGGATGCCGCGTCGGATTTGTAGCGAGGAGAATACAATCATAAAGCGCCGTATGTTCAGAGTATGTTAAATTATCATTAAGGTAACAGAACGCGCACCGCGCGCTGTTTTTGTCTTTGCGATGCATGGTAGCGGAAAACCGCTACTCTGACGACGCTTTGGAGGGGAATGATGTCGCAGCCGCCCAAGGTCTTGCTGCTGTATGCCCATCCGGAATCCCATGACTCGGTGGCGAACCGGGTTTTGCTTCGACCGGCGCAGCAGTTGGAACATGTCACCGTGCACGATCTCTACGCGCACTACCCTGATTTTTTTATCGATATTCATCACGAACAACAGCTGCTGCGTGAGCATCAGGTCATCGTGTTTCAGCACCCTCTGTATACCTACAGCTGTCCGGCGCTGCTGAAGGAGTGGCTGGATCGCGTGCTGTCGCGCGGCTTCGCCAGCGGGGTGGGCGGCAATGCGCTGGCGGGCAAATACTGGCGCTCGGTGATCACCACCGGTGAGCCGGAAGGCGCCTACCGCACCGGCGGTTATAACCACTATCCGATGGAAGATATCCTGCGGCCGTTCGAGCTGACCGCGGGGATGTGCCATATGCACTGGCTGACGCCGTTCGTGGTCTATTGGGCGCGGCGGCAGAAGCCGGAGGTGCTGCGCAGCCATGCAGACGCCTACGGCGAGTGGCTGAGCCACCCGCTGCCGCACGGAGGGCGGTGACCATGGAAGGATCGACCTTACTGACCGCCATTTTGCTGTTCCTGTTTGCCGCGGTGGTGACGGTGCCGATCGCCCGTCGCCTGGGGATCGGCGCGGTGCTGGGCTATCTGATCGCCGGCATTGCCATCGGCCCTTGGGGATTGGGCTTCATCCGCGACGTTGACGAGATCCTGCACTTCTCCGAGCTGGGCGTGGTGTTCCTGATGTTCATCATCGGTCTGGAGCTGAACCCCAGCAAGCTGTGGGAACTGAGGCGCTCGATTTTCGGCGCCGGCGCCGGCCAGGTGTTGCTCACCGCGGCGGTGCTGGGCGCGTTGCTGTACCTGACGCACTTCGCCTGGCAGGCGGCGGTGATCGGCGGTATCGGCCTGGCGATGTCTTCCACCGCCATGGCGCTGCAGCTGATGCGCGAAAAGGGCATGAACCGCAACGAAGGGGGGCAGCTCGGTTTCTCGGTGCTGCTGTTCCAGGATATGGCGGTGATCCCGGCGTTGGCGTTGATCCCCATTCTGGCCGGCGCCGGCGGCACCAGCGACGACTGGGCGAAGATCGCGCTCAAGGTCGCGGCGTTCGGCGGCATGCTGATCGGCGGACGCTTTCTGCTGCGGCCGCTGTTCCGCTATATCGCCGCCTCCGGCGTGCGCGAGATTTTCACCGCCGCGGCGCTGTTGTTGGTGCTCGGCTCGGCGCTGTTTATGGAGGCGCTCGGCCTGTCGATGGCGCTCGGCACCTTCATCGCCGGGGTGCTGTTGGCGGAGAGCGAATATCGCCACGAACTGGAGATCTCCATCGAGCCGTTTAAAGGGCTGCTGCTGGGGCTGTTCTTTATCTCGGTGGGCATGGTGTTGAATATCGGCGTGCTCTACACCCACCTGGCCGAGGTGTTGATCGGCGTATTGGCGCTGGTGGCGGTCAAATCCGGCGTGCTCTATGGCGTGTCGCGTCTGTTCGGCCTGCGTAGCTCGGTGCGGCTGCAGTTTGCCGGAGTGCTCAGCCAGGGCGGTGAGTTTGCCTTCGTGCTGTTTTCGGCGGCGGGGGCGCAAAAGGTGCTGCAGCCGGATCAACTCTCTTTGCTGCTGGTGGTGGTGACGCTGTCGATGATGACCACGCCGCTGCTGATGCAGGCCATCGACCGCATTTTGGCGCGCCGCTATAACGCTAAAGGCGAAGACAAGGAAACGCCGTACGTAGAGGATGACGATCCGCAGGTGATCATCGTCGGCTTCGGGCGTTTCGGCCAGGTGATCGGCCGCCTGTTGATGGCCAACAAAATGCGCATTACCGTACTGGAGCGCGATGTCAGCGCCGTCGGCGTGCTGCGGCGTTACGGTTACCAGGTTTATTACGGCGACGCCACCGAGCTGGAGCTGTTGCGCGCGGCGGGCGCCGAAAAGGCCAAGTCGATCGTGATCACCTGCAATGAGCCGGAAGACACCATGGAGATCGTGCGGCTGTGCCAACAGCACTTTCCGAACCTGAGCATTCTGGCGCGCGCGCGCGGCCGCGTGGAGGCGCATGAGCTGCTGCAGGCGGGCGTGAAACAGTTCAGCCGCGAAACCTTCTCCAGCGCGCTGGAACTGGGGCGCAAGGCGCTGATGGAGTTGGGCATGCACCCGCATCAGGCTTTCCGCGCCCAGCAGCATTTCCGCCGCCTGGATATGCGCATGCTGCGTGAGCTGATGCCGCCGCATCAGGGCGACGTGGCGCAAATTTCCCGAGTGAAAGAGGCGCGGCGCGAGCTGGAAGAGCTGTTCCATCGCGAAATGCAAAAAGAAAGTCGCCAGTTCGACGGCTGGGACGAATACGAATAAGCGGGAGCATAACGATGTCTGCAACACGTAAGAGATTTATCGCCGGGGCGGTGTGCCCGAGCTGTAGCGCTATGGATACGTTGGCGGTATGGCGGGAGGATCAGGTGGAAGTGGTGGAGTGCGTCAAGTGCGGACACCATCAGCGCCAGACCGAACAACAGGTGGAAAAACACGTTCGCCCGCAAGAGCAGGTGATCGGCATTTTCCAGCCGAAGTAGCGTTTTTTTATCCCGGAGGGTACAGCGAGGCAGATTTCCGTTACAATCTGTCCGGAAAAGGCGCGCATCCCGATAACGGTGCGCGTCCTAGTAGCCAACGGTAGGAGATATCATGAAAGTAGCAAAAGACTTGGTGGTCAGCCTGGCTTACCAAGTACGTACAGAAGACGGTGTTTTGGTTGATGAGTCTCCGGTGAGCGCACCGCTGGACTATCTGCACGGGCATGGTTCTCTGATCGCAGGTCTGGAAAAAGCACTCGAAGGCCACGACGTTGGCGATCGTTTTGACGTTCACGTCGGCGCGAACGACGCGTACGGCAACTACGACGAAAACCTGGTGCAGCGCGTACCGAAAGACGTCTTCATGGGCGTTGACGAACTGCAGGTCGGCATGCGTTTTCTGGCTGACACCGATCAGGGCCCGGTACCGGTTGAAATCACCGAAGTTGACGGTGACCACGTCGTGGTTGACGGCAACCACATGCTGGCCGGCCAAAACCTGAACTTCAACGTGGAAGTTGTCGCGATCCGCGAAGCGACCGCAGAAGAGCTGGCGCACGGTCACGTACACGGCGAGCACGACCATCACCACGAGCACGGTGAAGGTTGCTGCGGCGGTCACGGCCACAGCCACGATCACGACCATGGTCACGACCACGGTAAAGGCGGTTGCGGTAACGGTGGTTGCGGCTGCCACTAAGCAGAACGCAATCCCGAGACAAGAGGGCGGCCATTGGCTGCCCTTTTTTATGCGCGGCGCACCAGGCGCCGAACGGCACAACAGGACATGCCATGGCCACCATGAAAGACGTTGCGCGCCGCGCCGGCGTTTCCACGGCCACCGTCAGCCGGGTGATCAATAATACCGCCTACGTTGAACCGGTGACCCGCGAACGCGTCGAGAAAGCGATGCGCGAGTTCAATTACCACCGCAACGCCGCCGCGCTGGCACTGGCGAAAAGAAGCGGCAATATGCTGGGGTTGCTGACCGGCAACCTCGACGATCCGTTTTTCTCGCGCCTGGCGCGGGGCGTGGAAGACATCACGCGGCAGGCTGGCGTGCGTTTGATGTTGTGCAGCGGCGGGCATCAGGCCGAACTGGAAAAAAGCGGCCTCGACTTTCTCATCAATCAGGGATGCGAAGCCATTGTGGCGCACGTCACGCGAATGGGAGAAGAGGAGCTGCTGCGCTACGCCGCCCACACGCCCGCGCTGGTGCTGGTCAATCGCTACCTGCCGGCCATCGCCAATCGTTGTATTTGGCTCGACAATGCCAAGGCGGCACAGGCGGCGACCGAGCTACTCATTCGCCAGGGGCATCGGAGAATCGCCTGCGTGACGACGGATTTGCCGATCGACGACCGCGCACAGCGGTTAGCGGGTTACCGCAAGGCCATGGCCGCCGCTGGTATTGAGGTGCCCGGAGCCTGGATCATCAGCGTGCCCTTCAACGAGAAAGGGGGCGAGTTGGCGGCCGAGCGCGTGCTGGCCAGCGACCCACGCTTCACCGCCGCAGTGACGTTCAACGACGTGATGGCCGCCGGCATGATGCGCACCTGCCATCAACGGCACATTCAGTTGCCCGAGGCGCTGTCGATCGTTGGCTTTGACGACATTGCCCTGGCGAAATATCTCCACCCTTCGCTGACCACTGTGCATTACCCCATCGAGAAAATGGCCCGACGCGCCGCGCGCCTCGCGCTGCAGATCCACAGCGGCAGCGACGTCGCGCCGCAGAACAACCGCTTTTCGGCCGAGCTTATCCTGCGAGACTCTGTCACCGATGGCGAGCCGCATGAGCAAAGCAAGCGCGGCGAATGAGAGACAAGTCACACAATGTGAGCGCATGAAACCGATTACATGGCCGGTTGCCTGCGCTCACATCCTCCGATTATCGAAGCCATTACGCTGTTGCAGTACCCCATCTTCAACAGGAGCCGTATATGGATAATAAGAAAACGCTCAACCTTGGGTTGGCGACGCTGCCGATTGTGGCCATGCTGTTGCTGCTCATCATCGGCTATGGCCAGTTTGGCCTGCGCATTGAACCGCTTCTGCTGGTTTCCGCCGCCATCACCGCCGCGCTGGCCTGGTGGCAAGGTTACCGCTGGGACGACATCATCGAGGCCATCGTGGCCAAGCTGGCGAAGGCCATGCCGGTGATCATGATCCTGATCTGCGTAGGTGGCCTGATCGGCACCTGGATGATCAGCGGTACAATCCCTTACATGGTGTATTGGGGGCTGAAGCTGATCAGTCCGCAATATATTCTGATTGCCGCGTTCTTCATCACCAGCGTGATCTCGGTGTGCACCGGCACCTCGTGGGGGGCAGCCGGCACCGTGGGCGTGGCGCTGATGGGCGTGGCCGCCGGTTTAGACGTGCCGCTGGCCGCCGCGGCTGGGGCGGTGGTGTCCGGCGCCTACTTCGGCGACAAAATTTCGCCGTTGTCCGATTCGACGAACTTCGCGGCTATCGTTGCGGATACCGATCTCTACAGCCATATCCAGCATCTGATGTACACGACGTTGCCGAGCTTCATCCTGGCCGCCGTGGTGTACCTGATCGCCGGCCACACCGGCGCGGTGGGCAGCGTGGCAACGCCGGAAAAAGTGACCGAAATCGTCAGCGCGCTTGAGGGGCTGTACCATTTCAACCTGCTGTTGATCCTGCCACCGGTGCTGGTGCTGTGGGGCGCGGTGACCAAACGGCCGGTGATCCCTGTCATGCTGGCCGCCTGCGCGCTGGCGATCGCCATCGGCGTCGCGCTGCAGGGTTTTAGCCTACAACAGGGGCTGAATGCGTTGATGGACGGTTTCAATCTGTCGATGTTCGCCAGCCAGGGCCATAACGTCGAAGGGATCGTCGCCGATGTGCCGCGCCTGCTGAACCGCGGCGGCATGTTCTCGATGATGAGTACGATCCTGCTGGTGTTCTGCGCCTTTTCCTTCGCCGGCGCCCTGACGCTGACCGGCGCCCTGACGGTGATCATCAGCCGGCTGCTGCACGTGGTGCACACCACCGGCCAACTGATCGCCGCCACCGTTGCCACCACGATCCTGGTGACCGGCGCGACCAGCGACGGCAAGCTGGCGCTGCTGATCCCAGCGGAGCTGTTCAAAGGGGCTTATCGGCGCATGGGGCTGGACAACAAAAACCTGTCGCGCACCGTCGAGGATGCGGGCACCGTTATCGAGCCGCTGATCCCGTGGACGGCCGCCGGTATTTACATGGCGACCACGCTGGGGGTCAGCACGCTCGATCTGCTGCCGTGGGCGATCCAATGTTATGCCGCGGTGGTGTTCGCCCTGATTTATGGGTTCACCGGCTTCGGTATCGCCAAACTTCAACCTCAGAACGATTTGCAGCGTAAGGAAGCCTGACATGACGAGTCATTTCAACGCCATCATCGATCGCCACAACACCAGCTCCGTGAAGTGGGACTTCATCGACCGCTATCTGCAACTGGATGGCAGCGAACTGTTGCCGATGTGGGTGTCCGATTTCGATTTTCCATGTCCGCCAGAGGTGCAACAGGCGCTGCATCAGCGGGTGGACCACGGGGTCTTTGGCTACAGCGAACGTGACGACGCCTACTATCAGGCGGCGATCGACTGGTTCGCCAAACGGCACGACTTGCCGCTGCGGCGTGAGTGGTTTACGTCGATTGAGGGGGTGGTGCCCGGATTGGCGATGCTGATCCAACTGCTCAGCAAGCCAGGGGACGGTGTGGTGGTGCAGGGGCCGTATTATGGCTCGTTCGCCAAGATAGTCACCATGAATGGCAGAGAGGTGCTTGAGAATCCTCTGTTGAAAACTCCGCAGGGATATCGGATCGATTTCGACCAGTTGGCTGCCTGTCTGGCACAGCGTAAACCGCCGCTGTTGTTGCTGTGCAATCCGCACAATCCGACAGGCCGTTGCTGGCGCCGCGATGAACTGGAGCGGCTCATGGCGCTTTGCCATACCCACGACGTTACGGTGATCTCCGATGAGATCTGGGCCGATCTGCTGCTGCCCGGCGAGACGTTTACGTCGGTGTTGCATCTGGACAAGAAATATCGCGAGCGAGCGATTGCGGCGACGTCCGCCAGCAAAACGTTCGGCCTTTCCTCGCTGCGCATTTCGAATTTCCTGATCCCCAACGCTCGGCTTCGGCAGGCGTTTGTCGATCGGCTGAATGCCCACGGGCTGGATGTGTTCAACGCGCTATCGATGACGGCGGCGACCGCGGCCTATCAACGGGGTGCTGTCTGGCTTGATGAGCTGCTCAGCTACCTGGCGGAGAATCGGCGTTGGTTTGAACGGGCGCTGGCGGCCGCCGCGCCCTGGTGCACGATGACCCAGGCAGAAGGGACCTATCTCGCCTGGCTGGATTGCCGTGCACTGGGTTTGAGCGATGCTGACTTACAGCAGGCGCTGGTGGCGGTGGCAAAGCTGGCTCCGTCGATGGGCAGCGGTTTCGGCCCGCAGGGGAGCGGTTTTATCCGCATCAACCTGGGGTGCCCGCGCCGGTATCTCGAGCGTGCCGTCGATGGGTTGGCACGCCTGAAATAACCGCGCAACGGACCCTCAATAGTGCGGCGGAGGGGTTTCTTCCGATTGCGAGGCGATCATTGAGGTTTGGGTCGAGCGCAGCTTGTCGGTCAACATGCGCAGGTGTTCGCGCATCTTCAGCATTTCCATTTGATGCTGGGTAACGGTCTGGTTGAGCTCTTCGATGGTGAGCTCTTGGAAAGCCTGACGGCTCTCCAGTTCTTCAAGCCGCTGTAGCAGGCGTTGAATGTCGGCGTTGTGCATGAGGCTACCTCTGACGCGATAAAATCCTGATTCGGCGCTATGGTAACAGCTGGCGCCGGGTTTGCTCGCGCTATTTCTTCAGACGGCGCGCAACGTTGCGATCGGCAGTGTAAAGTGCTGAAAAGTTGCGCGCCCGATACGCCGTTTTTTGCTAACCTCGCCGAATATTCTGCAAGAAAAATCTGATTTATCATACGAGTAGCACGCAGGGGGAAACTTCTCGGCAAAGTGGGAGTCACACTTTGACTCGATTGGTTACCTGTGCGACTGTTTTGTTTTGTTTCAGGCAGCTATAGTAGCCCGGTTATCTTACCTAATGATTGTTTGGGGCATTGCTTCAGACACTGGAGAAATGGATGAAATCTTTGTTTAAAGTCACGCTTCTGGCAACCACCATGGCTTTTGCTCTGAATGCGACCCAGGTCATGGCAGCCGATGCCGCCAAACCGGCAGAAGCCGCTAAACCAGCGGACGCGGCAGCAGCGCCAAGCACCGGCAAGTTCAAAAACGACGACGAGCAAGCGGCCTACGCTCTGGGCGCCTCTCTCGGCCGTTACATGGACAACTCTCTGAAAGAGCAAGAGAAGCTGGGCATCAAGCTGGACAAAGATCAGCTGATCGCCGGCGTTCAGGACGCGTTCGCCAACAAGAGCAAGCTGAACGATGCCGACATCGAGAAGACCCTGCAGGGCTTCGAAGCGCGCGTGAAGGCTTCCGCTCAGGCGAAGATGGAGCAGGACGCCAAGGACAACGAAACCAAAGGCGCCAAGTATCGCGACAGCTTCGCTAAAGAAAAAGGCGTGAAGAAAACTGAATCCGGCCTGCTGTATCAGGTAGAGAAACCGGGCGCGGGTGAAGCGCCGAAAGACAGCGACACCGTGGTGGTGAACTACAAAGGCACCCTGACCGACGGCACCGAGTTTGATAACTCCTATACCCGCGGCGAGCCGCTGTCGTTCCGTCTGGACGGCGTGATCCCTGGCTGGACCGAAGGTCTGAAGCACATCAAGAAAGGCGGCAAAATCAAGCTGGTGATCCCACCGGCGCTGGCCTACGGCAAAACCGGCGTTCCGGGCATCCCAGCTAACTCCACGCTGGTCTTCGACGTTGAGCTGCTGGACGTGAAAGCGGCGCCGAAAGCCGACGCTAAAGCCGAAAAACCGGCTGACGCGAAAGCCGATACCAAAGCGAAATAATCTCGTCGCTTTGTTTGCCACCGCCGCGGATGCCCTCCGCGGCGGTTTTCATTTTGGCCGCCGCCACCTCTCTCGCCATTGAACGCTTGACGCCTGCCGGGCATCGGGCTTAACGTCAATACCACGCGCAAACGCAAGGACTTTGCTCCGGCCGCTTTGCTAGACTAATAATTCTGACTTATCAGTCATGCGTCTGCCCCTTAGGGCGTGTACCTAAAATTGTTCCCGGCCGCCTCGCCCGCGGATGTCATCGTGCCGTTTTATGCGGCTCTCAGCCAGCCGCGCGGCGGCATGCCGACGACGGCAGCGATCCGGTCCGAGCGGTTTTAGCTGCGCCCCCTGGCACAGGCGATCTATGAGGGTGGTATCTTCGATGTCGAATTCGCTTTTATCCAGCGAAGCCAGCGAACTTGATTTGCTGAATGAACGTCCGTTTACTCAAACGGATCATGAAATCCTGAAATCCTATGAAGCGGTGGTCGACGGGCTGGCGATGTTGATCGGCGGCCACTGTGAGATCGTATTGCACGCGCTGGAAGACCTGAACAGCTCGGCGGTGCGCATCGCCAACGGGGAACACACCGGGCGCAAAATCGGCTCGCCGATCACCGACCTGGCGCTGCGCATGCTGCACGACATGGCCGGCGACGACAGCAGCGTGTCGAAAGCCTACTTTACCCGCGCCAAGAGCGGCGTGTTGATGAAATCGGTGACCATTGCCATTCGCAATCGCGAGCAGCGGGTGATCGGCTTGCTGTGCATCAACATGAACCTCGACGTGCCGTTCTCGCAGATCATGCAGACCTTTATGCCGCCGGCCACGCAGGACGTGCCGTCGTCGGTGAATTTCGCCTCTTCCGTCGACGATCTGGTGGCGCAGACGCTGGAGTTCACCATCGAAGAGGTGAACGCCGACCGCTCGGTGTCCAATAACGCCAAGAATCGCCAGGTGGTGCTCAACCTCTATGAGAAAGGCATCTTCGATATCAAGGATGCGATCAATCAGGTGGCGGATCGCCTGAATATCTCCAAACACACCGTGTATCTGTACATCCGCCAGTTCAAGAGTGGCGATCTGTTGGGAAGCGACCGTTGATGCTCGATTATTGTCTGTTGGTCACCGGCCCGGCTTACGGCACGCAGCAGGCCAGCAGCGCCTATCAGTTCGCTCAGGCTTTGCTGGCGAAAGGGCACCGGCTTTCCAGCGTTTTTTTCTACCGTGAAGGGGTGTTGAACGCCAACCAACTGACCGCGCCGGCCAGCGACGAGTTCGACCTGGTGCGCGGCTGGACGCAGCTGGCGCAGCAACACGGCGTGGCGCTCAACGTCTGCGTTGCTGCCGCGCTGCGCCGTGGCGTCACCGACGAGAAGGAGGCGGCGCAACAGGGGCTGGCAAGCGCCAACCTGCAGCCCGGCTTTACCCTGAGCGGGCTGGGTTCCCTGGCCGAAGCGTCGCTGAGTTGCGACCGTCTGGTGCAGTTCTGAGGATATGATGAAACGAGTCGCTTTTGTTTTCACCCACGGGCCGCACGGCGGTGCCGGCGGCAGGGAAGGGCTGGATGCGCTGCTTGCCACATCGGCGCTCAGTGAGGATTTGGGGGTGTTTTTTGTCGGCGATGGCGTATTGCAGCTGTTGCCGGGCCAGCAACCGGAAAAAATCTTGGCGCGCAATTACATCGCCACCTTCGGCGTGCTGCCGTTGTATGACGTGGAGCGCTGCTATCTATGCCAGGCTTCGCTGCAGGAGCGTGGGCTGAGTCAGGTGACCGATTGGGTGCTGGATGCCGAGGTGCTGGCGCCGGATGAATTGCGCCGCCAATTGGCCGGTTACGACGCCGTGATGACGTTTTAGGATCTTCTGATGCTGTATACCCTGAGCCATTCGCCAAACCAATGTGACTTACCTGCGCTGCTGCGCCTGGCGGCGGAGGGCGACGCGCTGTTGCTGCTACAGGACGGCGTGCTTGCAGGCCTTGCCGGCAGCGCTCATCTTGAATTGCTGCTCGCCGCCCCCATATCCCTTTATGCGCTGCAGGATGACCTGGAAGCCCGGGGATTGGTTGGTCATTTTTCGCACAAAATCACTGTCATCGGCTATAATCACTTCGTTGAATTAACCGAACAACACCGCAGCCAAATGGCCTGGTAATGAGAGTGATGTTGTATATTTCTTGACACCCATACTGGTCAGCCCTAAAATTCTGCGTCCTCGTACTCTGCCAATAGTGCATACGAGGGGATTTATCACATGTTTACGAAGCTAGTACGAAGCAAAAACCAGGAGCTTTTTTAATGGCAACAATTAACCAGCTGGTTCGCAAACCACGCTCTGTGAAGGCTGCTAAAAGCAACGTTCCAGCGCTGGAAGCCTGCCCGCAGAAACGTGGCGTATGCACCCGCGTATATACCACTACCCCGAAAAAACCAAACTCCGCACTGCGTAAAGTTTGCCGTGTGCGTTTGACTAACGGTTTCGAAGTGACTTCCTACATCGGTGGCGAAGGCCACAACCTGCAGGAACACTCCGTAATCCTGATCCGTGGCGGTCGTGTAAAAGACCTGCCAGGTGTGCGTTACCACACCGTCCGTGGTGCACTTGACTGCTCCGGTGTTAAAGACCGTAAGCAAGCTCGTTCCAAGTACGGCGTGAAGAAGCCAAAGGCTTAATGGTTCTCCGTTAAGTAAGGCCAAACGTTTTAACTTTAATGTCAAAATAAACTCGTAGAGTTTTGGACAATCCTGAATTAACAACGGAGTATTTCCATGCCACGTCGTCGCGTAATCGGCCAACGTAAAATCCTGCCAGATCCTAAGTTCGGATCTGAGCTGCTGGCCAAATTTGTAAATATCCTGATGGTAGACGGTAAAAAATCTACTGCAGAAGCAATCGTCTATACCGCGCTGGAGACCCTGGCTCAGCGTTCTGGTAAAGATCACCTGGAAGCTTTCGAAGTCGCTCTCGACAACGTTCGCCCGACTGTAGAAGTTAAGTCGCGTCGCGTTGGCGGTTCTACTTATCAGGTACCAGTTGAAGTCCGCCCGGTTCGTCGTAATGCTCTGGCAATGCGTTGGATCGTTGATGCTGCACGTAAACGCGGTGATAAATCCATGGCTCTGCGCCTGGCGAACGAGCTGTCTGACGCAGCAGAGAACAAAGGTTCTGCTGTTAAGAAGCGTGAAGACGTTCACCGTATGGCCGAAGCCAACAAGGCGTTCGCCCACTACCGCTGGTAATCACCTGGCTGTAGTCATGCTAACCAAGCGGGCGCGTCAAATCGGCCCGCTTGGGTTAACTGAACTTGAACGCCCTAGGAATAGAGGAATCAAATGGCTCGTACAACACCCATTGCACGCTACCGTAACATCGGTATCAGTGCTCACATCGACGCCGGTAAAACCACCACTACCGAACGTATTCTGTTCTACACCGGTGTAAACCACAAAATCGGTGAAGTTCATGACGGCGCTGCCACCATGGACTGGATGGAACAGGAGCAGGAGCGTGGTATTACCATCACTTCTGCAGCGACTACTGCTTTCTGGTCTGGTATGGCCAAGCAGTTCGAACCGCATCGCGTAAACATCATCGACACCCCAGGGCACGTTGACTTCACCATCGAAGTAGAACGTTCCATGCGTGTGCTGGATGGCGCGGTAATGGTTTACTGTGCTGTTGGTGGTGTTCAGCCACAGTCTGAAACCGTATGGCGTCAGGCTAACAAATACAAAGTGCCACGTATCGCGTTCGTTAACAAAATGGACCGTATGGGCGCTAACTTCCTGAAAGTTGTTGGCCAGATCAAATCTCGTCTGGGCGCTAACCCCGTTCCTCTGCAGCTGGCTATCGGCGCAGAAGACAAATTCACCGGCGTTATCGACCTGGTGAAAATGAAGGCGATCAACTGGAACGAAGAAGACGCAGGCGTAACCTTCGAATACGAAGACGTCCCGGCTGACATGATGGATCTGGCTGAAGAATGGCGCCAGAACCTGATCGAGTCCGCTGCGGAAGCTTCCGAAGAGCTGATGGAAAAATACCTGGGCGGCGAAGAGCTGACCGAGGAAGAAATCAAAGCAGCTCTGCGTCAGCGCGTACTGAACAACGAAATCATCCTGGTTACCTGTGGTTCTGCGTTCAAGAACAAGGGCGTGCAGGCGATGCTGGATGCGGTAATCGAATACCTGCCGGCACCAACTGACGTTCCTGCGATCAACGGTATCCTGGACGACGGTAAAGACACTCCGGCTGAGCGTCACGCAAGTGATGACGAGCCGTTCTCTGCGCTGGCGTTCAAAATCGCTACCGACCCGTTCGTAGGTAACTTGACCTTCTTCCGCGTGTACTCCGGCGTTGTTAACTCCGGCGACACCGTGCTGAACTCCGTTAAGTCTGCGCGCGAGCGTTTTGGCCGTATCGTTCAGATGCACGCCAACAAGCGTGAAGAGATCAAAGAAGTTCGCGCAGGCGACATCGCCGCTGCGATCGGTCTGAAAGACGTGACCACCGGGGACACCCTGTGTGATCCAGACTCTCCAATCATCCTGGAGCGTATGGAATTCCCTGAGCCGGTAATCTCTATCGCCGTTGAACCGAAAACCAAAGCTGACCAAGAAAAAATGGGTCTGGCTCTGGGCCGTCTGGCTAAAGAAGACCCGTCGTTCCGCGTATGGACTGACGAAGAGTCTAACCAGACCATCATCGCCGGTATGGGTGAACTGCACCTCGACATCATCGTTGACCGCATGAAGCGTGAATTCAACGTTGAAGCTAACGTGGGCAAACCTCAGGTAGCTTACCGCGAAGCGATTCGCGCGAAGATTACCGACGTTGAAGGTAAGCACGCCAAGCAGTCTGGTGGTCGCGGTCAGTACGGTCACGTTGTGATCGACATGTACCCACTGGAGCCGGGCTCTAACCCGAAAGGTTACGAGTTCGTCAACGACATCAAAGGTGGTGTAATTCCTGGCGAATACATCCCTGCCGTTGATAAAGGCATCCAGGAGCAGCTGAAGTCTGGTCCGTTGGCTGGTTACCCGGTAGTAGACATGGGTATTCGTCTGCACTTCGGTTCTTACCACGACGTTGACTCCTCTGAACTGGCGTTTAAACTGGCCGCGTCTATCGCCTTTAAAGAAGGCTTTAAGAAAGCGAAACCAGTTCTGCTTGAGCCTATCATGAAGGTTGAAGTTGAGACTCCAGAAGAGAACACCGGTGACGTTATCGGTGACTTGAGCCGTCGTCGCGGCATGCTGCGCGGTCAGGAATCTGAAGTGACTGGCGTTAAGATCCACGCTGAAGTACCGTTGTCCGAAATGTTCGGCTACGCAACTCAGCTGCGTTCTCTGACTAAAGGTCGCGCATCATACACCATGGAATTCCTGAAGTATGATGATGCACCGAACAACGTCGCTCAGGCCGTAATCGAAGCCCGTGGCAAATAAGCCGCAGGGTTAAAACCAAAGTCCCGTGCTCTCTCCAGAAGGGGAGAGCGCTATAGTAAGGAATATAGCCGTGTCTAAAGAAAAATTTGAACGTACAAAACCGCACGTTAACGTTGGTACTATCGGCCACGTTGACCACGGTAAAACTACCCTGACTGCAGCGATCACCACCGTTCTGGCTAAAACCTACGGCGGTTCTGCACGTGCTTTCGACCAGATCGATAACGCGCCAGA
>NZ_JBJNMG010000009.1:0-193869 GCF_052168655.1 Serratia sp. CY47280
CGCCACAGGACTTCGGCGATGTCCGCCATGCCCATAGGGGCCCCCGGGTGGCCGGAATTTGCTTTTTGTACGGCGTCCATGCTGAGTGCGCGGATGGCGTTGGCAAGCTCTTTACGAGAGGACATGTTTTACTCCAGGTCGGATAAAAAAAGCAGTCAAGTTCCCTATTTTCTCAGACTCCACATCACAACGGCAATCCCTAATGCCAAATGAGAGCGAGTTCACCACTTATTAGCACGATTGGACGCTTTTTCGGAATAACACTATTCTCGCCTTAGCTGGCGTACACTAGGCTCTTGCGACAAGATTTCCTCAAAGCAAAATGACTCTTTTACCTTGTTACCTTCACAGGAAGATAGCGTTATGAAGATCCGTACCTCTTTGATTGCGTTGGGCATTGCCACCTTGGCAACCGGCTGTCAAAACCTGAATACCGAAACCTTGATGCAGTCCGGCGCGCAGGCGTTCCAGGCGGCGACCTTGAGCAACGACGACGTTAAGGCCCTGAGTGATAAATCCTGCGCCGAGATGGACAGCAAGGCACAAATCGCGCCGGCCGGCAGCACCTACGCCAAGCGTCTCAACAAAATCGCTGCGGCGCTGGGCGACAACATCAACGGCACCCCGGCCAACTATAAGGTTTACGTGACCAAAGACGTCAACGCCTGGGCGATGGCCAACGGCTGTATCCGCGTCTACAGCGGCCTGATGGACATGATGAACGACAACGAAGTGGAAGGCGTGCTGGGCCACGAAATGGGCCACGTGGCGCTGGGCCACACCCGTAAAGCGATGCAGGTGGCTTACGGCACCGTGGCGCTGCGCACCGCGGCGTCCTCCGCCGGCGGCGTCATCGGCTCGCTGTCGCAGTCGCAGCTGGCGGACATCGGCGAGAAACTGGTCAGCGCCCAGTTCTCGCAGAAGCAGGAAAGCGAAGCGGATGATTACTCGTTCGATCTGCTGAAAAAGCGCGGCATCGATCCGAACGGCCTGGCCACCAGCTTCGAAAAATTGGCCCAAATGGAAGCCGGCCGTCAGAGCAGCATGTTCGACGATCACCCGTCTTCCCAAGCGCGTGCACAGCACATTCGCGATCGCATCGCGGCAGAGAAGTAACAACGAGAACGCCCGGCAACCGCCGGGCGTTTTTTATCGTCTCAATACAGGGTTTTCTGCGGCGGCCCGGCGAAGGTCAGCGGCCCGACCTGCTTCATGTCCACCTCGACCACCGACGGCCCCGGGTAGTTGATCGCCTCGGCCAATACTCCGTTGAACTGCGCCGCCGCCTCGACCTTCCAGGCTTTCAGCCCCATCGCTTCGGCTATTTGAGTAAAGGCCGGCGTATGCAGCTCGTTGTAATACTGGCGCCCGGCGAAATACTTGTCCTGAATGCCGCGCATCACGCCATAACCGCCGTCGTTCATGATCAGCAGGGTGATGTTCACCTGTTCCTGCGCCATGGTCGCCAGTTCCCCCAGGCCCAGCGCCAAACCGCCATCGCCCACCAGCCCCACCACCTTGCGCTGCGGGTTGGCGATCGCGGTGCCGATCGCCATCGGCAGCCCCATGCCGATAGCACCGGCCAGCGAGTGAATGTTGCACAGCGGCGAGATCGCGCGGAACAAACGGCTGCCCCAGACGCTGCCGGAAACGGTGATATCGCGCACCAGCAATCCGTCCTGCGGCAACGCGGCGTCGATGGCGTCGTTGAGTTTGGCGTATTCACCGGACTGCTGACGCAACGCGCTCTCCGCCTGCTGCACCGCCCCCGCGATCTCGGCATCCCACTCGGCGTTAACCTTCTCGCCGGGGCTCAGCCGCGCCGCCAGCGCGGCCAGCAGCGCCGCACAGTCGCCGTTGATCTGCTCATCGGCCAGGTAGTTGCGGTTGGCCGCCGCCGGATCGATGTCAATCTGCACCAGCGGGCGCGGCAGCGGCAGCGTCCAGGTGCGGGTTTCATTACTGCGCAGGCGCGAACCAGCCACCAGCGTCAGGTCGCACTGCGTCAGGATCGCCTCGATGCTCGGCGAGTTGTGGAACGCCCGCAGGCTGCGCGGATGGCTGTCCGGCAGAATGCCGCGCCCGTGGGTGCTGGAGATCACCGCCACGCCGGCGTCCGCCAGCTTGCGCACCGCGTCGCCGCAGGCCAAGGCGCCACCGCCTAACCACAGCAGCGGACGCTTGGCCTGTTTCAGCCGCTGATGCAGCCGCTCCACCGCCGCATCGTCCGCCTTCGGCAGCGGCGCCGGCGCCAACGCTTCGGTCAGCACCGAACGGGACACCAGGCTGCTTTGGATATCGATCGGGATCTCGACCGCCACCGGGCCACAGGGCACGGTTTGCGCATCCAGGATCGCCCGCTGGATCACCGCCACCGCCTGCTCCGGCGAATTGACCCGGTAAGCGCGCTTGGAGCAGGCGCGCAGGAAGCCGAGCTGATCGCGGGTTTCATGAATAAAACCGGCGTCGGCGTCCAGATAGGCTTTTTCCACCTGGCCGGTGATATGCAGCAGCGGCGTGTTGGCGTTGAGCGCCTCAATCATCGCCCCCACCGCGTTGCCCGCGCCGGCGCCGGTGCTGGTCAACGCCACGCCCAGGCCGGAGAAGCGCCCGTGCGCGTCGGCCATGGTGACCGCGCCCGCTTCGCCGCGCGCCGGCACGAAGCGAATTTTATCGCGCTGCCCCACCGCATCGGCGATCGGCAGATTATGAATCGAAATGATGCCGTACATCGCCGACACCGCGTACTGTTCCAGAGTCCGGGCTATCGCCTCGCCAACCGTGATTTTATCGCTCATCATCTGCCTTCTTAGGGTAGTCGTTATTAGGGTTATGCGTAGAGGTGTCGGCCTAGTCGCTCCAGCGGTTCACCTGATGGCTCAGCGCCAGATACACGCTTTTCTGCTGCATGTAGGCCTTGATGCCGTTCAGGCCCTTTTCGCGGCCCAGCCCGCTTTCCTTGAAACCGCCGAACGGTGTAGAAATCGAGAACGTTTTGTAGGTGTTGATCCAGACGGTGCCGGTTTCCAGCCGCTCCGCCAGCGCCATCGCCCGCGGGAAATCGCGGCTCCAGATGCCGGCCGCCAGGCCGTACACCGAGTCGTTGGCCTGTTCGATCAGCTGTTGCTCGTCGTCGAACGGCAGCGCCACCAGCACCGGGCCGAAGATCTCCTCCTGGCACACGCGGGCGTCGTTGTTCAAGCCTTCAATAATGGTCGGCAGGTAATAGCTACCGCTCGCCAGTTGCGGATCGGCCGGCGCTTCGCCGCCGATGATCACCCGGCCACCCTCCTGCCGCGCCAGCGCCACGTAGTCCGCCACGCTTTGCCGATGTTTGGCGCTGATCAGCGGGCCGAGATGCACGCCCGGCACCAGCGGGTTGCCGATGCGCAGCCCCGCCGTCAGTTCGGTCAAGCGCGCCAGCAGCGGCTGATACAGCGAACGATGCACGAACAGCCGCGATCCGGCGATGCACGCCTGGCCGGCGGAGCTGAAAATGCCGTAGCAGATACCGCGCGCCGCCTGTTCCAGATCGGCGTCCTCCAGCACGATGGTCGGTGATTTCCCCCCCAGTTCCAACGAGGTGGGGATCAGCTTGTCGGCGGCGATATGCGCCAAATGGCGCCCGGTGCTGGTCCCGCCGGTAAAGGCGATCTTTTTCACCAGCGGGTGGCGCACCAACGCCTCGCCGATCACCGAACCTTTGCCCGGCAGCACGCTGAGCAGCCCGGCCGGCAGGCCCGCCTGTTCGAACAGCTCGGCCAGCTTCAGCGCCATCAGCGGCGTCGCTTCGGCCGGTTTGAGCACCACCGCGTTGCCCGCCGCCAGCGCCGGCGCTACCTTCTGCATTTCACTGGCGATCGGCGAGTTCCACGGCGTAATGGCGGCGATCACCCCCATCGGTTGATACTGGCTGAGCGTCATCACCTCGGCGCTGCGCGGGGTCGGCAGCTCACCTTCCAACACCTCGCAGGCGGCCGCGAAGTAGCGCGCGGTCGCCGCCGCGCTGGCCACCAGCCCGCGGGTCTCCGCCAGCGGCTTGCCGTTGTCGCGGGTCTGCAGCTCGGCCAGCTGTTCCTGCTGCGCCAGGATCAGGTTGCTGACGCGGTAGAGGATCGAGGCGCGTTGGTGCGGCACCAACCCACGCCACTCCGGCGCGCGCCAGGCGCGTTCCGCTGCCTCCACCGCCTCATTCACGTCCTCGACGTTAGCGGCACGCAGCCGCGCGTTGACGCTGCCGTCGGCCGGGAATACCGAAGCCATCTCTTCGCCACGCCCTTCGCGCCAGCGTCCGGCGACAAAAATATTCAATCGTTCCATGCTCCGCTCCTGCCGTTCAGGCAATAAAACCGCCGTCCACCAGACGGCGGCAGGCTTGTACCGCGCTCAGCGCCGCCAGGGTTGATGTTTTGGGATTGCTCGCCAGCGGGGTGCCGCTCAGCTCGATGTGAAACTCGCCAAAATCGCCGCACACCTGCAGGCGATGGGTATTGCGTCGGGTGGCGGGATCGACCTGCAGGCGTACCCGGGTGGCGTCCATCCCCAGGCCGTTGAGCGCAATGGTGGCCGCCACGTTGGCATTAGCCGGGAACAAACGCGCCGCTTCACGCGCCGAACCTTCAAAAAACACCTGCGCTTCACTCACCGCATCGAGATCGATCAACTGTTCCGCCGGGCTGCCGCGCCAGCTGGCCGGGCTTTTACTGGCCTGATAGGTCACGCTCTCCAGCCCGCCTTCGCGCGCCGACGCCAGCCCGTCCATCCCCGCCACCGCGCCGGACAGCACGATCAGCTGCCCGTGATGGCGGCGGCAAACCTGCTGCAGCCGCTGTTGCAATGCGGCGTCCGCCAGCGCGCCGGTCGAGATCAGCGCCAGCGGCCAGCCGCGCTGCAGCACCGCTTCGCCAAACTCCGCCACCGCCTGCTGGCTGGCGCACTCCAGCACCAGATCCGGCCGCTGCGAACACTGCCCAGGATGGGCCAGCGCCTGCACCCGCCCGCCAAAAGCCTCGGCGATCGCCGCATGATGAGCTGCGCGCGCCAGGATCCAACCGACCTCCACGCCTTCCGGCAAACGGGCGATCACTTCCTTCGCCATCGCGCCGTAGCCAATCATCATGATCTTCTTCATCTTTTTCGGCCCCTGCTACACATGGCGGTTAAAGCCGCCGGAAACGTCCAGCGCCGCGCCGGTGGTAAAAGAAGCCAGCGGCGAAGCGAGGAACAGCAGCGCCTGCGCCGGCTCCTGCGGCTTGCCCAGGCGCTTCATCGGGATGCCGCGCCGTTCGGCGATCGCCGCCGTCCACTGCTCCCAACTTTGATCTTTATCGCTGCGCTCTTCGAAACGGCGGCGCCACTGGCCCGACTCCACCATCCCCAGCAAGATCGAGTTAACGCGAATACCTTTGTCCACCAGCTCTTTCGATAGCGTCAGCGTCATGTTGAGCAGCGCGGCACGCGCCGCCGAGGTGGCGATCATGTGTTCTTCCGGCTGCAGCGCCAGCAGCGAGTTCACGCAGGTGATAGACGCGATCGCCGATCGTTCCAGCGCCGGTAAGAACGCCTGCACCGGATTGATCACGCCGAACAGCTTCAGCTCGGCCTCATGCAGCCAGGCCTCGCGCGGCGTCTGGTCAAAATGGGCGACGAAGCCCTGACCGGCGTTGTTGATCAGCAGATCCACGCCACCGAAACGCGCCGTCACCTGAGCGGCGAACTGCGCCACCTGCTGTGCATCCAGCACGTCGCAGCGCAGCGCCAGGATCTCCGCCTGCGGGAAGTCCGCGCGCAGGCTGGCCTCCGCGCCGGCCAGTTTGTCCGGATCGCGGCCGCAGAACGCCACCTTCGCCCCTTCGGCCAGCAGCAGCTTCAGAGTTTCGAAACCGATGCCCGACGAGCCGCCGGTCACCACCGCCACCCGATCCTCAAGCTGAAAATTCATCGTTGGATTGCTCCCGTAAAATCCCGCAGATAGCGGTTGAAACACGCCGGCGCGTCGAGGTAGCTGGCATGACCGGCGGCGGCGATCAGACGCAGCGTCGCGTCTTGCTCACGCGCCAGCTCGGCCGCCTTCTCCGGCGGCGTAATGCGATCCTGTTCACCGCACCACACTTCCAGCGGGCCGCGATAGCGCGCCAGATAGCGACCGATGTCGTCGTTGGCCAGCATCCAGGCGGCACTCAGAAAACCGTCGGGATCGAGCTGTTGCATGCCGTTGCGCACCCAGGCAATGTCCTGCGGATCCGCCTCTTCATGCAGCAAGGCCGCCGCCCGCTGCTCGCCGTAGCCCACCGGCCCCAGCGTCTCTATCATCTGTTGGCGCTGGCCGTATACCTGCCGGCGTTTTTCCTCCGGCGCCGTGGCATAGCCCTGCGCCGGATCCGCCAACACCAGCCCACATAGCCCGTCCGGATAGCCGGCGGCGTAGGCGCTGCCGATCAGCGCCCCCAGTGAATGGCCGACGATCAGCGGCTGCGCCAGCTGCAGCTCAGCAATCAGCGCCGCCAACGCCGCCGCATAACCGGCGGCATCGGCCTGCGGGTCCGCCAACGGCAGGCTGCCGCCGTAGCCCGGCGCGTCCCACGCCAACAGACGATGACCGTCCGTCAGGCCGCTGTCGTTAAACTGCTTGATCCACGAGGCGGACCCGGAACTGATGCCGTGCAGCAATACCACCGGCCGCCCCTGCCCGGTCTCGCGCCAGCTCAGGGTATACGCCCCGCAGCGCGCCAGTTGGCGTTGCGCCAGGCCGTTCATCAGTTGCGCTTCACTTTGGACAGCGGGTGATCCGCCGGATAGGTCGGGATCTCCGGCTTGGCGGTGCCGAGCATCACGCACATCAGCGCCTCTTCCTCGCCGTGGTTGAACAGGCCGCGGTACACGCCCGCCGGCACCGAGATCAGATCGCGCTCTTTCAGCCTGGTTTCGTAATACTCTTCCCCATCCTGGATCATCAGCGTGATGCTGCCTTTCAGCATGAAGAACACTTCTTCCACGTCGTCGTGCAGGTGCAACGGGCCCTCGCACTTCGACGGCAGCACCATGGTGGAAAAGGTGAAGTTGCCCGCCGGAATGGTGTTGGCGTCGCTGGCCACGCCGGTGGCGCCGGTGCCGATGTAGCGCATCTGCGCGCGGCGGTATTTCGGGTCAAAGTCGGCCTGGAATTTCAGCGCGTTCCAGTCGTATTTGCGGCCCTCGAAACGGGCGATGCGCGACTCTACCCAGTTTTCCATCGACAGATCCTGCGGCTTGACGCCGGCTTTGTTCTCAACCTGAGACATGTTGTCACTCCTCTGTTGAATCAAATGGTTATCCCCTTCGTCTTTCACGCTGTGGCGTTGTTGGCTGCATTCGTTCACACCAGTCACTTACCGCAGTAAGCTCCTGGAAACTCACGAACTTGCCGCCTAGCCACAGCATGAAATCCATTGGGCTTAGCAATTGTTAATTCAGTACTTTCTCAGCAACGGCAGCAGAATGAGGCAGCCGACGAACGCCATCACCACCAGGAACAGCAGGCCGTTATCCATATTGCCGGTGGCGGCGATCAACGCCCCCATCAGCACCGGCGCCAGCGCGCCGGCAAAATTGCCCAGTCCGTTGAAAATGCCGCCGGCGGTGGCGCTGACCTTGCTGCTGGTCGCCTTCGCCAACAGCGCGAAAATATTCGGCGCGCCGGCGCCCCACATAAAGGTGCTGAAGGCCATGGCGGCGATCACGCTGTAGGTGCCCTGCAGGTGCAACACCACCGCCAGACCGAGGCCGGCGCCGCACAGCGACAGGAAGCAGGCCAGCGCGCGGCGATCCAGCTTGTCCGACAGCCAGGCGCCCAGCACTTCGCCGAGCAGCATGGCGATGAACGGCAGCGAAGAGAGGTAACCGGCATGCTCCAGATGAATGCCTTTGCCCTTGATCAGGTAGCTCGGCAACCAGCCGTTCATGCCCCACAGGTAGGTCAGGAAGGCGATATTGAACAGGCAAATCATCCAGAAATGCGGGCTGCGCAGCAGCTCGCGGCGGTGCTGTTTGCGTTCGGACACCGCCGGCTTGGCCGCCGCCGCCGGGCGCGAGACGTTCAGGTGGCGCATGCCGAACAGCACCAGCAACATCACCGGCAGCGTCAGAAACGCCATAAAGAAGAAGGTGGTCTGCCAGTCGAAGGTATTGAGGATGTACAGGGTGACCGGGAAGCCGAGCGCGGCCCCGAGCGGCGTGCCGAGCAGCCACAGCATGGTGGCGCGCGCCTGCAGCTGCGGCGGAAAGGCCTGACGAATAATGGCGTAGGCCATCGGCAGCAGCGGCCCTTCGGCGATGCCGAGCAGAATGCGCAGCGTCATCATGGCATGATAGGAACGCACCAGCCCCATCAATACCATCAGCACGCCCCACACCACCATCATGCCAATCAATACTTTTACCGGGTTAAGCCGATCGCCGATGCCGCTGAGCAGCATCGAGGAGATGCCGTAGGAGAACAGAAACGCGCTCATCAGCAAGCCCAGCCGCGCCGGGTCAAAGCCGATCCCTAACGCCTGCTGAAACTCGGCGTCGGAAAACAGCGCCGCGATGCTGATCTTGTCGAAAAACGCCAGCAGCACGCAGGCGAACAGCGCGATCGGCACCGACCAGCGCACCCGTTGCTGCGGATTTTCGGCAACGGCTTCCCCCGCCCGTCCAGCGCGGGCGTCAATGTCTTGCGTAGTCATAAAACGCTCCCGAGGTTCGGGCGTTATTTCAACGCCATCAAAGAAAACTCCGCATCCGCCAGCTGCTGCGGATCCAGCACCCGGCCGCTCGCCAACCAGCGCTTGCCGAGCTTGATGGTGCGCGCGTCGTTGAACGCCACCATCTGCACCAGCTGCCGATCGGCGTTCAGCGTGAAGAACACCTGCGACTGCGGCGTGCGGCGCACCACATGGTGCACGCCGCCGCTCGGCACGCCGAGGATCTGGATATTGACGTCATATTGATCCGACCACAGCCAGGCCACGTCGTCATACGGAGCGGCAAAGGCGTCGAGCATCGCGCAGGCGGTGCTGATGGCCTGATTTTGCGCGTAGGCCCAGGACTGCAGGCACAGGCCAAGCGTCGGGTGGCGCGCCACGTCGCCGGCGGCGAAGATCGCCGGATGGCTGGTACGCCCTTGGCCGTCGACCACGATGCCGGACTCGATCGCCAGCCCGGCGCTGCGCGCCAGTTCGAGATTCAGCTCGACGCCGATCCCCACCACCACCAGATCGAAGACCTGCGGATCGCTGACTTCGCTGCCGATCCAGGCGGCGCCGTCGCGATCTTCCAGCGAGATCTCGCCGCAGCCACACAACACCGTAACGCCCTGCCGGCGATGCAGTTCGAGCAACGCCTGCGAGACATCGGCGCCGACGCTGCGCATGCATAGCGCGGGCTGGCGTTCAAACACCGTCACCTCGGCGCCGAGACGGCGCGCAGAAGCGGCGATCTCCAGCCCGATCCAACCGCCGCCGACGATCGCCAGACGGCGGCAACCTTGCAGGCCCTGCCGCAACCGGGCCGCATCGTCCCAGGAACGCAGCGTCATCACGCGCGGATGCTGCGCCCAGGCGGCGCTCGGCACACGCGGCCGTCCGCCGGTGGCGATCAGCAACTGCTCGAACTGCAGCCGTTGCCCGTCGCTGAGCGTGACGATTTGCTGTTCGGCATCGATGGACTCGGCGCGCAGCGGGCGACGCCAGTCGATATTCAGCGCCTCCACCGCCTGTTCGCTGAATAGCCGGCTGAGGGGCGCCGCGGCATCCAGCAGCGCCGCTTTCGACAGCGGCGGCCGCTCGTAAAAATCGTAGGGTTCGTCGCTGACCACCGTCAGCCGGCCGCTGTAACCGCGATCGCGCAGCGTCTTGGCCGCCCAGCCGCCGGCCTGGCCGCCACCGACGATGACGATGCCCGCGTGTTCCGGCCGGTTCATAACGCCTGCGCCTTTTTATGCTGGCGGCGCGTGTCGTGATCGATGCCGCCCTCTACCGCCCATTCGGTGAAGGAGACCAACGAATGCTCCAGCTCGCGCGGCTGCCAGTTTTCCGTCAGATAATCGTCGTTGGTGTAGTACTCGAACGCGCCACCGGTCGGGCTGTTGACGTACCAGAAATAGGCCGAGGAGATCGGGTGGCGGCCGGGGCCGATAAAGGTGCTCCACTGCTCTTTGTTCATGGCGATGCCGCCGCCGATCACTTCGTGGATATCGCGCACGGTGAATGCCACGTGGTTCAGGCCGCGTGGGCGGTTCGGCAGCTTCAGCAGGAACAGGTTATGGTGGCCGCCGCGCGCCTGGGTGCGCAGGAAGACGGCGCGATCGATATAGCGATCGGAAACCTGGAAATCCAACAGCTCGCGATAGAAACGCTCGGTCGCCGCCAGATCGTCAACGAAGAACACTACGTGGCCAATATTGATCGGTTGCGCCTGCGAATAGACCGGGCTGGGTTGATCGATGCGGCGCACGTCGCCCCATTGGTTGATCGGCGTGACCGGCACCTCAACCGCCTGCTGGCGGCTGACGACGAAGCGCAGCGTCATGCCGTTGGGATCGAGGCATTCCAGCTCTTCTCCCACTTGACGGAAGCCGGGCATCAACGCCAAACGCGGCTGCAGGCGCGCCAGATCGGCGGGTGAGCCCACGCCCCAGGTCATGCGGCGCAGGGTAGAACCGCCTTCAAACGCCGCAGGCAGCGCCGCGCTTTGCAACGGGTGCAGGACAACCTGCGCCCCGCTCAGGGTGGTGAATTCGCGCTGCGGTTCGCCCCAATGTTGCGTGGCGGGCTGCAGGCCGAAGTCTTGCATGAATTTTTCGCAGGTTGGCAGATCTTCGACGCCAAACTCCAGTTTTTCGATTCCGATTACGCTCATTGTTCAGCCTCACGTTCTCGCTGCATACGGTTTTCAGGCATGAGTGAACCCCGGCCCCTGTTTGCTACGGGCCTTATCCCTGCCTGAGTAAAAGAGTCGGTCCTGCCGGTTAGCCGACGTTGGCCTGCGGCGGCGCGCCGAGGAAGCCGGAAATTTTCTCCGCCGCATCGCGCACTTCCATGCGCAGCCGCTCGCGATCCGCTTTCGGGATCTCATCGGACGGCACCATGATGCTGACCACCGCCTCGACCCGCTGCTCGCGGTTGAAGATCGGGTAGACGATCGAGGAGATGCCGTGGCGGAAGAACGATTCGCCGATCACATAGCCGCGCGCTTTGTCTTGCTGCACCATCTGCCACAGCGTTTCGCGATCCGCCGGGGTGCCCGGCGCATTGCCCGGCAGCTGCGCGTCCGGATAAAGTTGTTCGAACTCGCTGCGGGTGGCGCTGGTCAACAGCATGCGACCCAGAGAGGTTTGGTGCACCGGCAAACGGGTGCCGACGCTGACCTGGTTGATCTGCGAACCGGCGGCGCTGACGCGAGCGATGTAGATCACGTCGCGCCCGTCGCGGATCGCCAGATGACTGCTGCACTGGCTGCGATCGCGCAGCTGCTCGATCACCGGCTGGCCGGCCTGCGCGACGTCCAGCGACGCGATGTATTCGAAGCCGAGGCGCAGCACCTTGATGCCGAGCGCAAAGGTGTTGGTGCGCGGATTGCGCTCCAGAAAGCCCAGGTGCTCGAGCGTCTGCACCACGCGGTAGGCGGTGGCCTTCGGCATATCGACCAGGCGATGCAACTCGGCAAAAGTCATTTCCTTATGCTGCTCGCCAAACGCCAGCAGCAACTGCAACCCGCGATCCAGTCCCGGGATCAGATACTTACATGCTTGCTCGTCCGCCATCTCTCGCTCCTGCGCTGTTCGCCTGCCCTGCGGGCCGTCAGTTGAATACGAAGCCGCCGTTGACCGGCAGCAGTTGGCCGGTGACGAAATCCGCCAGCGACGACAGCAGATAAAGTACCGTACCGTTCACATCGTCCGGGTGCTGCGCCCCGGCCAGCGCGCGCCCCTGCTCGTACAGCTGATGGCGCTCGGCGGGCACATACTCAGTGGCTTCCACTCGCGTCAGGCCCGGCGCGATGGCGTTGACGCAGATACCCTGCGGGCCCAGCTCGCGCGCCATCGATCGGGTCATCGCGATCACCGCGCCTTTACTGGCGACATAGGCCATCAGGCGCGGCGCGCCCCACAGCGCGGTGTCCGACGCCACGTTGACGATCTTGGCGTGCGGATTGCGCGCCAGCAGCGGCACCGCCGCCTGGCTCACCAGCCAGGTGCCGCGCACGTTGACTTGCATCACGCGATCCCACAGATCGATATCGTATTCCATCATGGTTTTACCGCCGACGCCGGTCGCCAGCGCCGCGTTGTTCACCAGACCGTCGATCCCGCCGCCAGCGGCGATCTTCTCGAACGCCAAGCGGATCGAATCCGGTGAGGCCAGATCGATCGTCTGCGTTTCCACCCGAGCGCCCTGCTCGCGCAGCGCGGCGCCGCTCGCCGCCAGCTCATCCGCCAAGATGTCGCACATCACCACCTGCGCGCCTGCTGCGGCGATGGCGGCGGCAAAGCTGTAGCCCAGGCCGCGCGCCGCACCGGTGACCACGATGCGCTTGCCGTCCAGCAAGCCGTTCACTGCGCCGCCTCCCGCTCGCGCAGCGTCGCCAGCTGTTTCTGCGCCTCTTTCTGCATCAGGCGGCGCAGGCGCGACAGACCGACGTCGTGCTGGTACAGGTATTCGCGGCCGCGGGCGTTAGGCGCCATGTTCTCGAGCACGATGCGATCCTGCTCGAGCACGTCCCAATGCAACGATTCCAGGCGATTACGGTACATGAAGCGCCACATGTCGCGCTGCCAGTCTTTGACCTTACGGATGCGCCAGAAGAACACCCGGCAGTGATCCTTGTCTTCCGGCACCACCATGCCGATGATCCAGAAGTGACCACCCGGCCCAAAGCGCTTCTTGTACGGGATCGACAGGCGCATCCAATACGCGCCGCTGCTGCCGAATTCCACCCAGTCGAAGTTAACCCCGATCTGTCCGTTCTTTTTGAAGATAAACCCGCTGTCGGTCGGCTCCAGCCCCATATCCGCCTTGCGATCCCCTTCCGCCATCGAGTGTGAGGAAGAGTGCAGGTAGGTGCCGTGCATCGGATCCATCACGTTTTCCAATGCGTACTGGTAGTTGCAGTCCCAGCTGGCGGTACACAGAAAATTACTGTACGACGCTTCGTCCGCCAGCTCTTGCGGGAAAGTCAGCTCCGCCGGCGCTTCATCCGCCGTCACGCCGAAATAGAGAAACACTGCGCCGTAGGCTTCTTTGGCCGGGTAAGACCGCAGGCATTTTTGCCCCACCAGCGGGCAGCGATCCACCGCCGGCACGTCTTTCACCGTTCCGTCGCCGCCGACTTCCACCCCGTGATACCAGCAGGCGATACGATCGCCGAGGTTCCACCCCATGGAAAGCCGCGCGCCGCGGTGCGGGCAGCGATCTTCCAACGCGTGGATCTGGCCTTCACCGTCGCGCCACACCACGATTTGCTGCTCGAGACGGGTGATGCCGACCGGGTTGTTGCCCACTTCCCAACTGGCCAGCACCGGATACCACATGCCGCGCAATCCCTGGTCAAGATAGTCCTGCAGGCTCTGTTCGGAGGATGTTGTGTTTGCTGTCATTGTCTTCTCCCGGATGTGGCTCAGAAACCGTTAACGTGAAGGAATTCGCGGAACGTCGCCTCATTCCACGGTTGGCCGCTGCGATCGAACAGGCGGCGCTGATTCAACGCGCTGACGATCTGCTCCAGCTCTTCCGCCCCCTGATCGAAGATCGTTTCCAGCGCCGCCACCAGCGCGGTTTCGAAACCGTCCGGCACCCGGGCGCGGTTTTGCCAGATGACATTGCGGAACTGGCCCGGCTGATGGATTTGGCCGTTGCCGCCTTCGCGGGCCGGCGTCACCTGTTGGGTGTCCGGCAGCCAGGGATTGAAATCGGTGATGTGCTGCATGATTACTCCTCCGCGATAAAGGTGATCTGGATTTGGTTGTCGACCACCCGGGTGGGATAGGTTTGCAGATCGCGGCCGCCTGGCTCGCGCAGGCACTGGCCGGTGCGCACGTCAAACAGCGCTTCGTGCAGCGGGCACTCAACCTTACCGTCGTCTACAAACCCCTGGCTGAGCAAGGCATAAGCATGCGGGCAGACGTCTTCCAGCGCGTAGTAGTTACCGTCGAGCAGGTACACCCCGATCTCTTTTCCTTCCACTTTGCCGGAGAAAGGAAAATCTTCTTTCACCTGAGACACTTCGCACACATTCTTCCAGCTCATTGCTTTTATCCTCTATCTGATTGTTTCATATATGAAACTCAGTTTCTTATTTAATACAGCCACTATAAGTCTGGCGAAACTTTCGTCAAGCGAGCGGAACGGCAAATGTTAATGAAAGGTTGTTTAAAAATGACAAATGCGGGAGGGATCACGAAATCATGCACCGATATGAAAAACCTATGTCAGTTGTGCGCTCTTCCGCTAATTTATGGCAAAAAATGCGTTGATCCCGGCGGCGCATTGCGCGTAAAAGTGTTTTCCCACTGTCTTTTACACTCAATTTAATAACAATTAATTTACATTGATCAGCCTCGTCCCCCGCGTTTGCGCGTAATGGCCTCCGCGGGCGAGTTTACTGCTGCCTGAATTCGTCAACCGCTCGCACTGAGGAACGCGCCGTGCAACAACGTCAACGCTGGTTTGGGGTGATCGCCCTGCTGTTTCTGATCGTTATCGCCTATGCGGATCGGGTTAATATCGCCGTGATGTTGGTCAATCCCGACTTCCTGCAACACTTTCAACTCGGCGGCGACCGCGCCCATCAGGGCACGCTGATGACGGTGTTTTTACTCGGTTACGGCCTGTCCGCCATGTTGCTGACGCCGTTTCTGGAAACGCTGATGGGTTACCGCCGCGCGCTGACGCTGAGCGTCGTGCTGTGGGCGCTGCTCACCGCCGCGTCGCCGCTGGCGGGATCGCTGCTGTTGCTGTGCGCGGTGCGCGCGCTGCTTGGCGTCAGCGAAGGGCCGCTGTTCTCGCTGAAGACCATGTACATCAGCGATCATTTCGCCGCCGACGAGCGTGGCAAACCCAACGCGGTCAGCGCGCTGGGCGTCTCGTTGGGGCTGGTGATCGGCTTTCCGCTGGTGAGTTTTCTGATGGCGCACTTCGGGTGGGCGATGTCGTTTCACCTGCTGGCACTGCTCAACCTGCTGTTGGGCCTGGCGCTGGTGCGGCTGTTCGTTCATCCGCTCGCCTTACCCTCATCTTCACGCCCCGCCGATCCTCAGCCGGTGTTGAGCCGCGTCTGGCACACCTTCGCGCTGGCCTGGCGCACACCGATGCTCGGTTGGATCCTGCTGATCGAGATCGCCACGCTCAGCTACCTGTGGGGATCCAGCGCCTGGCTGCCGGCTTACCTGACTGATGAAAAAGGATTCTCCATCAAGCAGATGGGATGGATGGCCGCACTGCCTTTCATCGTCAGCATCGCCTCAAAATACCTCGGCGGCGTGCTGCTCGATCGTATCCGCCGCTATCAGGCGCCACTGATCTTCGTCTTTGGCGGCGCGGCGACCGCACTGTGCATCTATGGCGTAATGAACAGCCATCAGCTTGGCTGGATCGCCTTCTTCCTGCTGGCGGCCAACGCCTGTTGGGGCGCACAGGGCGCGGCAATCCCCACTCTGCTGCAGCATTATGCGCGGCCGGAGGCGGTCGGCAGCGCCTATGGGCTGATCAACGGCATCGGCAATCTGTTCTCGGCGTTTGTGCCGATGGCGATGGGCATGGTGATGGCCAGCCAGGGCAAGGTGTCCTCGGGCTTTGCGGTACTGATTGCCTCACAGCTGCTGACGCTGCTGGCGGGCGGCGCGCTGTTTAGCCGCATGTTGCTGGCGCGCCAGGTGAAACGGGCATAAATCCGTTTCACCGTGTTCTACGGCGGCAAACCGAAAGCGTTGAGAGGGTGCTCATGGATCTGGACGCCAACAACCAGCAGACGGGGGCCCCCCCGTCGCCGGGTTGCCTTACCGTTCGGATTCGTAAGCCAAAATGGCCGCAACCTCCGTAGTGCCCGATCGGATCCGCAGCTCGCACAGCGTGCTACGGGTTATCCATGCCAGTGATATTACCGTGGCACAAATAACCACCAGTTTTAACAGGCTCCGTTTGTTCGGCATCATGCCTTCTTCTCCTTGCCTCGCGGCGGGTAAGAGGCTAACTTAACGTTGCTGGCGTTAGAGTAGGCCTCGGGTTGATGGATATCGACTCGGGGCTTTTCTCTTTGTACCTTTCACGCAGGCTCTAGATACAAAGATCCAGAGCACCCGCGCGCAGTATATTCATCCTCCCCGTTATCCCGATTCCTTTTTACTGACTCCGTTTCATTTCTGCGCAAAATTGCGCAAAGGCGTTGCAACAGACTGAAAATCGCCGCATGGATGGCGAAAAATGAAATAAAAAAAGCGGCCCCCATACGATGGGAGCCGCTTTTTCAACGAGGCGTGGCCAAGCGTCAGGCGTGTTTCTTGGCCGCCTGCAGGTACAGCATCTCCAGACCCAACGTCGCCGCGGCCAGTGCGGTGATCTCGGACTGGTCATAGGCCGGCGCCACTTCCACTACGTCCATGCCGACGATGTTCAGCGACTGCATGCCGCGTACCAGTTTCAGCGCGCGATCGGAAGTCAGGCCGCCGATCACCGGCGTGCCGGTGCCCGGTGCGAACGCCGGATCCAGGCAGTCGATGTCGAAGGTCAGGTACACCGGCATATCGCCGACGATGCCCTTGATCTGGGTCAGCAGGTCGTCCACGCTGCGATCGTTCACCTGCGCGGCGTCCAGCACGGTAAAGCCGTTGTCGTGATCGAACTCGGTGCGAATGCCGATCTGCACCGAGTGGTGCGGATCGATCAGGCCTTCGTTCGGCGCATGATAGAACATGGTGCCGTGGTCGAACTTGCTGCCGTTGGCGTAGGTATCGGTATGGGCGTCGAAGTGCACCAGCGCCAGCTTGCCGAAATGCTTGGCGTGCGCACGCAGCAGCGGCAGGGTGACAAAGTGGTCGCCGCCGAACGAGAGCATGCGCTTACCGGCTTTCAGCAGTTTCTCCGCGTGCGCCTGCAGCTTGTCGCTCATGTCCTGCGCATCGCCGAAGTTGAACACGATGTCGCCGCAGTCAACCACGTTCAGGCGATCGCGCAGATCGAAGCTCCACGGCCAACGGTTGCCTTCCCAGGCCAGGTTGGTGGACACCTGACGGATGGCCGCCGGGCCATGGCGGCCGCCGGCGCGACCGGAGGTCGCCATGTCAAACGGAATGCCGGTGATGACCCACTCTGCATCGCTGTCGTAAGGCATGAAGTTCAGCGGAAAGCGCAGGAAACCAAAGGCGTTGGACACTAATGAATTATCGGACTGATGGCCTAAGGTGCTCATAGTAAACCCTCGTAGTTCAACAAGTTGCCGGGCGCAGACGCCGGGCCGTGACAAAAAAAAATCCCTCCCGCGTCGTTAGCCCGACGAGAAAGGGATTTGTTCGATGTTTGTTTCGGTGCTACCGATACGGCAGATTATGGCCGCATTTTATCCATGCTTCAAGGGAGTGTGATCGACTATCTCTGAACACGCAAGATTCATATCTTGTCTTGCCCTGACATGCCAGTTTATCCGTTCCAAAATGCAACAGCCAACATACCTTAGAACTTCCGATAACCAGTAACGCAGCTGGCCGCTGAGAACAAATCTAAACATCGTGCCCTTGCCCTCATCTCTGATGACGCCACCTTACTCAAAGATAGTCCAGTGATACTTGCAACATGGTATTGCCACTTCCCCCACTGATATTATCGCTAACTGAAACATATTGAGCATAGAAACGAGCCCATTGTTTATTATGTTGCTGGGTCCAAGGTATTTTGTAATAAATTATCGGTCTACCATTAGGTTTGGCAACTCTCTCATCCCCGTTTATCCTGGTTATCAACTTCAGTCCTATCCCTTTAGCACCACTTACTTCATCCAACGCAAACACATCGGGATTGGCATCCGAAGCTTTACCTTCGAGCCGTACGCCTACTAACGAAGAAGACCCACATTCAATTTCCAGATCGAATGTTCTTTCAGGGCTTCCATCACCGATAGAACTGAACATCGACCGATTAACCTCCCCCATTTCAATCGTCATATTTTTCGAACTGGTTATATTACAGGCACTCTCAGTAACCCGTCCTGTCACATTAATACTCCCATCCGCCGCGTATAACGAAGCGGATAATATTGCTGCGCTGAATAATGTCAGCAGCGGCATTCTTTTTCTCACTGTTGCTATCATCATTAATTTCCTTATCTCTCTGATAATGCCAAACGATCATCGTGCTGAAACAGGCCCGGTTATTATGGATAAACCAGGCTAATCTGCGTGGTCAGGTTGGCGCTGCCGGTGGTGACCGTTTGCGCCTTCGTGGCAATATAGGCAGCCGCGCCGCTGATTTACTTTTTACTCTCGCCACTTTCCTTATTACTGGATAACAGCCTTTTATTCTGATGATATCGATAAGCCGACGCAGGGGGTGGCGGGTGGCGTTATTTAGTGATACACCAGATTGAGTTGGGCGGTGGCATTTGCCACGCCGGGCGTTACCTTATCGGTTAAAGCGATATATCGTGCATTAAATGGCTTAGAGAAAGTTCCATTCTTCCCTGGGATTTCTCCATATCCATAAGTATAATTAGGAATTTTGACATACTCCTCGTAAGAGGAAACATCGGCCACCTGTACCCCGACCCCCTCGGCAACGGAGCCACTGCCTAACGCAAAGGCTTTATTATTTTGATCGGCAGCAACGCCATCAAAACGGAACCATACGGTCAGGCCTGGTACACAGTCGGTTGCTTCAACGGTAAAATCAACCGGCTTGCTGGTCGCACCGGTTGATGCCAGCTCGGCACGGGAAATATTCCCCAGCGCTACCTGCATATTTTTGCTGCCTGCGGTTAAATTGCAGGTGCCATGAGCAAGCGTTAATTCCATATCCACGCTGCCGTCTGCAGCATAAGCGCTAAAGGCCAATCCGCCCCCCACCAGCAGCAGCCCCTTGATGATATTTTTCATTAGCTGTTCCTTATCTCAATAAAAACGAAATTCAATAATCCATCATGGGTAAATCAGGCTAAACTGCACCCGAGCACGAGCAACCCCTGCAGTAGGCATTTTGTTATCGGTGGTATATCCCGTACTGAATTTAAGCTCATTCACCGCCCCTTTTTTCAATTCAATAGCTGGGCTGAACTCATTAACACTCAGAAGATTGACATAGCCATTACCTTCCCCCTGCGCATTGCTAATGAGAAAACCAACATTCTTTGCCGCATCGGGTTGGCCGCCATTATCGGTAGCAAAAACCTTCCCAGAGTAACTATGGGTATCCGTCAGCGTTCCTTCAAACCTGATGCGTACCTGGCTAATGCTGTCCGGGCAGTCCGCCAACTGCACATAGATATAGCCAGCGCCCCCTAACCAAGTCGCAATGGTAGCGCTCTGCACCCCCTTATTCACCTTCTGGTTTTTAGAACTGGCATCCAGCACGCAGCTGCTTTCGGTGACTCTGCCAGTCACATTAATATTCCCATCCGCCGCCTGCAGCGGCGGTGCCAGCATGGCGGTGCCGAGCAGCGTCAGGGGCAGTGCTATTTTTCTCATCATTATCTTCATCCTTATTGATAGGTGAGGCTAAAGGTCGCTACCGCGTTGGCCTCGCCGGCGGCGATCTGCGGTTGCGTTTGGTAATAACGGGCGCTGAACGGGTAGCTGCGCAGGCCCTGTAAGGCCGTTTCCAGCGGCAGCCGCTCCCCCAGCGCCAGCGGCGCGCTGCGGTAGAGCAGCTGCACCCCGACGCCGCGCGCGCTCTCCTGCGCCTCGGGGTGGGTCAGCGCCAGCACCCCGGGCGCGTCGCCACCTGCGGCGATGCCGTCGAACTGAACATTGACCTGGGCGCCGGCGTCGCAGGCCAAATCCAGCAGGAACGGCTGCTCGCCGCGCGTGCTGCCCACGCCGCGAAAATCGCTGCGCGCCACCTCGCCCAATGCCACCGTGCGGTGGCGGCCGCCCTGCAGCTCGCAGGCCAACCGGGTAATAGCGACCGGTTTTTGCAGGGCAATATCCAGCACCGGCAGCCCATTAACCGTGCGCCGAGCCAGCGTTTCCGTCGTCAACACGCCGGAGACCAGCGGCCCGGTCACCACCAGCCGCAGGCTGATTTGCCGTTTGCCGGCGGCAATGGCGCCGCTCGCCGGCCAGCCATCTCTGAAAGCGGCATCGGTATCCAGCGCATAGCCCAGCCCGCTAATCGTGGTGCCGTAGACCGCGCTGTTGCCGCTTTTCAACCCACTGTCGCCGCCCTGCAGATTCAGCCGGGCGTCCTTCGCCTCCGCGCAGGGCGCCAGCGACGCGGCCTGCTGCACCTGGCGCGTGCCCTGCCACACCACGCTGCCGACCGGCAGATCGCGTTGCAGCGTCTGCGGCGGAATGTCGAACAGCAGCCGTTCCGGGTTGCCGGCCGGCAGGCATTCCGCTCCCCAGGCGCCGCCCGCCGCCCACAGCCCGCACAGGCCGAGCATCCATACTCCCGCTTTCATCCTTTGCTCCTTAACGGCACTCGGCCGCTATCTCTGGGATCTCCGGGCCGGCCGTTTCCGGCAGGCCGTAGACGACCTGGCATTGCTGGTCCGGTTGTTTGCCCCACTGCACGTGCAGCATGCCGTTGGCCGGCATGCCGGCCAGGAACAGCTGCCCGCCGTCGCCGACGATGCTGCCGTCACCGCCTGCGCCTGCCAGCGTGGCGATCGCACCAAACGGCACCGGCCGGCCGTCGGCGCGCGTCAGCGTCATCATCATCCGTGCACCGACCTTGGTTTGATAATCCGCCAGCACCACCGCGCCGCGGGTCGGGATCACCGTCTGGCTGGTCAGCCCCAGCTCCACGTCGTCCGCGAGGGTGGTCGGATCCAGTGCAATCGCGTTCTGGCGATAGGCGGAGAGGTAAGGCACCACCGCATAGCCGCGGCTATCGGTTTTCACCCCCACCTGATTCACCACGCTGACCCCGCCGGCACCCGGCGCGCGCACCAGCGCCACCGTATCGTTAAGCGGTTGCGACAGCGTCACCCCGCCGGCATGCAGCAACACCCCGCCCTGAACGTCGTAATTCAGCCGCTGGCGCTGGCCGTCGTGGCTCAGCCCGGCGCCGAGCAGCGCCTTGCTGCCGCGATAACCCAGCGTCAGATTGCCATTCTCGCCTTCGCCCTGATTGCCATAGCCGCCGGTTATCCCCCAGTTCAGGTTGTCGCCTTCCAGCGCGGTGCCGTTCAGCCCCAGCGTCTGCAACGTTTTGCCGTTGTTGCTATTGCTGATGCCATAACCGGCCCAGGTGTTGTGTGCCCACAGGTTCAGTGGAATGCTGACATTCAGCGCCACGACGCGATCGGTCTGAGCCTGATAGCTCTGGTTCTGACTGTAGTTAAGGCCATAGCTCACCCCTTTGATGCTGCCGTTGTAGCCCAGGCTGACGGACTGGCGCTTGCCTTGTTCCCCCCAGCGCCGATCTTCCGCCAGGCTCAAGAACAGTGAGCCTGGCAGCGGCCCCAATCCCTGCTGCAGCGAAAGTTCTCTACGGCTGCGGGTCGCGCTGTTGCTTGTCCTATCGCGGGGTTGCATCGCCTGTTGCAACGTGGTGTAGCCTTCGCTGGCATGGCGATAACCGGCCAGGCTCAGCTGGGTGCCGGTGAGCGGGAAGCTTTTTTCATAGCGCAGGCGCCACATGTTGCCCTGCCGATCGTCCCCCTGAACGGCCTCCTCCGGCCGCCGGGCCCAGCTTTGCGTCATATCCAGCGACAACGCGCCGGCGCGGCCCAGGTTTTGCCCCACGCCCAGCGCCAGCGAACGGTAACGATTGGCCCATTGGCCACCGCCATACAGCGTGGCGCCGAGCGGCAGGCCGTAGATCAGCGTGCCCTGCATAAACTTCTCGTCATCGGCGCTCGCGTCCTGCGCACGGTATTGCCCGGCGGCCAGGCCGTAGCTGAGCCGCCCTTCGCGCTGCAGCACCGGCAGCGAGGCAAACGGCACCAGCAGGCGCTGTTCCGTACCGTCGCTTTCCTTGATGGTGACATCCAGATCGCCGCTGCCGGAAACCGCATACAGATCGCTGATTTCAAAGGCGCCCGGCGGCACATAGCGCTGATCGACCACCACGCCGTTCTGGCGAATGATCACCTCCGCATTGCTTTTGGCGATGCCGCGCACCACCGGCGAGTAGCCGCGCAGGCTGTCCGGGTACATCTCTTCCACCGAGACCAGCTGTACGCCGCGCAGCGGCAGCGAATCGAAGATATCGCCCGGCGTAGTGACATCGCCCAGCGTCAACAGCCCGTTCAGCGGGGTGATGTCTCGCTGTACATAGCTGTTCAACGTGCGCCAGTGCGCCTCTCCCTGACCGTTCCGGTTCCACACGCCGTCATGCCGCAACCGCCAGGCGCCCCAGTTGGCGCCGTTGCGCAGGTTGACGAAATAGCTGCTTTCATTGCCGCCCCTCTGCCGGCTGCGATCGTGCGCCCCACGCAGGGTATAGTTGCTCAGCAATGCAGGAATGCCGCTGTCCCACTGCTCCGGCGGCACATAGCCGCGCGCCTGGCGTTTTAACGCCGCCTGCGGGATGCTCAGCTTCAACTGCTGTTGCTCGAACAGCAGTTCCGTTCGGGCGCCGGGAATGGCCTGCGGCAAGTTGATGCACGCATCGGAGGGTTGCAGCGCGGGAAAGGCGGCCAGATCCACGCCAAAGCCCTGCAGATCTTCCCATTTCAGACAAGGCACCAGACGTTCTTTGCCCTGTTCGTCCGGCTGCAGAGAAAAGGCCAGCGTGCGGGTATCCAGCCGCTGCTCGTTGAGGAACAGATCAACGCGATACTCCCCCGGCGGCTGTTTCTCCTCATCGGTGAACAGCGCCAGATCCACTTCGGTTTGCGGCGTATTGCCTATCTGCAATAAAGCCGAGCTAAAACGGTATTCCGCCTGCGCTACGCCGCTGTACATCAGCAGGCCGGCAAGTTGCCAGGCCAACGGCGTCAGCCGATATTCGCTGCGCCGCCCAGATAGGCAGCGCGCTGTTTTGCTGTTCATGTTTCACATCCCTGTTCACACCGCGCCCCTGGCTATCAACCGAGCCATCACAACGCTTGTTGGTGCTGAGCGCTCAGGCCGCCGTAGTCGTTGATCACCTGCCAGCTCACCTGTTTGCCGGTGGCTGAAGGCGGCAGGGTATAGGCCAGCGTGGCGAACGGCGCCACCATCTGCGGCTCCTTGATTTTTTCACCGGCGACCGAGACCGTAGAGAAACTCAGGTAGTAGGGGGAATCATTGATCGCTTTCAGCGTGTTGCCGCTGCGCTCCCAGCGCACTTTCCCGGCCGCCTCTTCCGGCGAGCCGGGCAGCGACGCCGGGCGATAGAACAGTTTGATGCGGGTACGCACCGCGATTTGCAGGTGGTTGCCTTTGCCTTCCGCCTCCGGTGGCACCGTTTTGACGCTGAACCAGAATACCGACTCGCGATCCTCCGGCAGCGGCTGGGCGGTTTTCACCACCCGCAGCGTATTCTCTTTGCCACCGTTCAGGCGAAACAGCGGCGGCGTGACCAGGAACGGCGCCTTGACGTTGCCTTCCAGATCCGCATTGACCCACGATTGCACTAAGTAAGGGATGTCGTCCGGATTTTTTACCGTGATGGTCGCTTCTTTCTTGCCGCCGGGATACACCAACCGGGTGCCGCCGATCACCACGCCAGCAGCAGCCTGAAAACTATTGATTAACAGCGCGGCGCACAGCGCCAAATAGACAGCCTTCATTATTGTGCATTCCCTTGATGTTGTGATTAAGTCGTTCTATTAACAAGTTACCGCCACAGAATGCGTATTCCGTCGATCAATAAAGCCAAGTCAGATAGATTAGTTATACAAAACGCTGAATTGTATAGTGGCGTTAGCCGCACCGGCGGTGACTTTATCTGTTGATCTGTAGCGTGCCGCAAAAGACAGGCGATTCTCACCATCATTCAGCGAAAATTTCTCCGAAGTACCACCAGGTACAATCGATTGTTTTCCCCAACCACTCTCACTTATTGCAATAAGTTCTAAGGCTATACCAGTGGCGCCGCCAGAGATAAGTTGGAATAGATTTTTATTGTTGGAATCTGCCTCGCCATCCAGCTGTACAGTAGCCACCTTGGTATTTGCCGGACAATCTTTAAGCTCCAAGAAGAACGCTGTTGCATAACCCCAATCTCCCACGTGTTCAAAATCAGCCGCAGCCGCGTCCCCCAGACGCACATCCAGAGTTGGGCTCACCACACAAGCGTTATCAACAATTTTTCCAGTAACGTTAATCACACCATCGGCAGCAAACGCAGAGGAGCAGAGCGCCGTACACGCCAGCATAGAAGCAACCAGATACTTTTTCATCGAAGTCCCCTAAAACACATTTTTGTTTTTCAAATACCCCACTCCTCACCCGCAAAAGCCTTCCGCCCGATGAGAATTTAACGAATTACCGGCGAAAACGTGTTTCACCGGTAAATTAACGCCGGATAGAAAATTAGTTATACGCAACGCTGAATTGAATAGTCGTGTTAGCATCACCGGCGGTGACTTTATCCGTTGATTTATAAGCCGCCTCGAATGTCAATACATTGTCACCCTCATACAGCTTGAATTCCTTGGTGCTGCCCGGCCCCATCCTTTCACCTGGCGCAGCAATACGCAGCGCCAGGCCAGTTGCACCGCCGTCATTCAGTTTGAACAGCTCGGTGTTGTTGTCGTCCGCCGCGCCGTCCAGGGTCACTTTGGCACTGCTCAGGTTAGCCGGGCAATCTTTCAGCTCCAGATCAAATTTCCGGGCACCGGATTCATCTCCCACATTCTTAAACGCCGCCGCCGCCACATCCCCCATCTGCACGTTCAGCGTCGGGTTAACCACACAGGCGTTATCGATGATTTTACCGGTGAAGTTAATCACGCCATCAGCGGCAAACGCCGAGGAAGAGATCGCCGCACAGGCCAGTGCGGAAGCTACCAGATACTTTTTCATATAAGTCCCTTATATTATTTAAACCACTAAGTTATATGTCGATATACATAATTGATCGTGGCGTGAACACCACGCTTACTGCGCATCGCTATTACCGATGGCAATATATTATGCATCACGCACGATAATATGGGCGCCATGCATGAAGTCATCATTATAAAACCTAAGGAATGTCATTAGTACTCAGAAGCCCACCAAGGATACTAAGACATTTTAAAAAATGAATTCAACCAAAAATAAAAAATGAACAGAAAACAGGACCGCACATCATAATTAACGAATTTACTTTTTTAAAAAATCAGAATCATGCCCTATCAACAGGAACACCTAAATATAGAAAAAATACAACTCACTATAAAACAAGGAGATTAGCATCGCTCACAAAAAGACTAAACCATATGCATAATGAATTAAAAAATTAAAACCATCACAAGTACAACAAATAATGAAAGATAAACTGATCAATTATCGTATTTATAATGAATACCAATAACTAATATTGATTATATTTTTTAATTTAAAAATCTAATTTGTGAATGAAAAGGTTAATTTCAGAGATTTCTTGTATTTAGGAAGTGAATTTATTGGAAGGATAACTTCAATAAAAAAGATGAAAGAAAACAGACTTTTCGTAACGCGTTGAGCTCACTGCTGCAGAGTTAGGCGTGGTATCAGGGCGGCAAAAGCCCGGTACGCTCTGCGCCGCCGTTCGAACGGCAGCATAGCTGTCTGCAACCTACACGCCATCCGTAACATAGTCGTGCAACAGAAAAGAAAAGGCCAGGCGCCTTAACGACGCCCGGCCTTTCTTCATTTCATCACTCGTCTTCCAGATACGTATAACCGTACAGACCGGCCTCAAACTCTTCCAGGAACTGCGCCTGCAGCTCGCTGTCCAGATCGGTTTCTTTGACCTGATCGCGGAACTTGGACAGCAGCGCGCTCGGATCGAGCTGCACATACTCCAGCATGTCCGCCACGGTATCGCCCTCGTCGGACAGCTCGGTCTCGACGCTGCCGTCCGGGAACACGTACACGTCAACCGAGGCGGTGTCGCCGAACAGGTTGTGCATGTTGCCAAGGATCTCCTGGTACGCGCCGACCATAAAGAAGCCCAACGCCGGCGGATTCTCCGGATCGTACGGCGGCATCGGCATGGTGGTCGCCACGCCGTCGCCGTCGACGTAATGATCGATGGTGCCGTCGGAGTCGCAGGTGATGTCGAGCAGCACCGCACGGCCTTCCGGCGGCTTATCCAGCCCTTCCAGCGGCAGCACCGGGAACAGCTGGTCGATGCCCCATGCATCCGGCATCGACTGGAACAGCGAGAAGTTGACGTAGAACTTGTCCGCCATGCGCTCTTGCAGTTCGTCGATGATAGGACGGTGCGCGCGGTTGCTCGGATCGAGCTGCTGCTGGATCTTGTTGCAGATGTTCAGATACAGCTGCTCGGCCCAGGCGCGCTTGGTCAAGTCCAGCATGCCGTGCGCGTATTGGGTATGCACGTCGTGCAGATCCATCTGGCTGTCGTGCAGCCATTCGCGCAGCGAGCGGCGGTTCTCCGGCTCGTTCATTTCCAGCCAGGTTTCCCACATGCTTTCCAGCGCGCGCGGCGCGTCGGCTTCCGGCGGCTGCGGTTCGCTGAACTCGTTGCGCTCGACGCCAATCACGTTGGAGACCAGCACCGTGTGGTGCGCGGTCACGGCGCGACCGGACTCGGTGATCACCGTCGGGTGCGGCAGGCCGTGTTCGTTACAGGCGTCGCCGATGCCCCAAATCACGTTGTTGGCATATTCGTTCAGGCCGTAGTTGACCGAGCAATCGGACTGCGAACGGGTGCCTTCGTAGTCGACGCCCAAGCCGCCGCCCACGTCGAAGCACTGAATGTTGACGCCCAACTTGTGCAGCTCAACGTAGAAGCGCGCCGATTCGCGCACGCCGGTGGCGATGTCGCGAATATTGGCCAGCTGCGAACCCAAATGGAAGTGCAGCAGCTGCAGGCTGTCGAGGCGGCCCGCTTCACGCAGGGTCTCCACCAGCTTCAGCACCTGCACCGCCGCCAGACCGAACTTGGATTTTTCGCCGCCGCTCGACTGCCATTTGCCGGAGCCTTGCGATGCCAGACGCGCACGCACGCCCAGGCGCGGTATGACGTTCAGCCGCTCGGCCTCTTCCAGCACCAGGTTGATCTCGGACATCTTCTCGATCACCAGGTACACCTTGTGCCCCAGCTTTTCCCCGATCAGCGCCAGACGAATATATTCACGATCTTTATAACCATTACAGACGATCACCGAGCGGGTCATGCCGGCATGCGCCAGCACCGCCATCAGTTCGGCCTTGGAGCCGGCTTCCAGCCCCAGCGGTTCGCCGGAGTTCACCAGCGATTCAATCACGCGGCGGTGTTGGTTCACCTTGATCGGATACACCAGGAAATAACCGCCCTGGTAGCCGAAGGATTCACGCGCGCGTTTGAACGCGGCGTTGATAGAGCGCAGGCGATGCTGAAGGATCTGCGGGAAGCAGAACAGCGCCGGCAGACGTTGGCCGTCTTGCTGGCGCGTTTTCACCAGTTCTGCCAGATCGACGCGCGCCTGCGGGACATCCGGATCCGGGCACACGCTGATATGGCCCAGCTCGTTGACGTCATAGTAATTGTTGCCCCAGTAGGCGACGTTATAAGTACGCAGCATCTTGCTGGCATTACGATCATTCATGGCAACCTCCTGCATGGAGCGCAAAGATAAAGACTCGCCCGCAACCGGCGGACGGTGAATCAACAGATCATCAGACATGGTTCGCCTCACATTCCCTACTGACGAAACCGTCAGCCACTATCGCAGCTACAACCCGCGAGAACAACCCAACAAGCCGCGCCGGCGGCAGCGAAGAGAACTGCCGTTCGCGGTCAGCGATCGGTTTATCACTCATATAATTGTAAGACACCCTGTTCAAACCTCGTGAATCGGGCCAAGAAACATCCCACAGGAAGGCTGCAGGCTACCCTTGTTCAGTTCTTCAGACGACCGTTAGCCGGCCCGAGAATCCTGAGTAGCGGCCAAGTGTTTATCGCACCTGGTAAGTGACAGAGAGACAAGACGGGAAATAGCAGAAGAATGTGCGCCAGAACGGCACTGCTGTTGAGAACCAACAACCGGTAGACAACGGATCATTAATCCAACCACCTCCACGCGCGCCGTTCGGAGTGAACGACCCAGCCTCTAAATATAGTGTAAGAACGTGACCGTTCGATGAAGCGGCGAACGCCCGCGACGGATAATAGCGCAACGCTGGCGAATGCAAAGCGGAAGTTTATCGCACCTTCCCCCACGCCAGACCGCCGTACTGTGCAGCAAATGAACCGCGCGCGCAGTTTATACCGGTAAGCAGGTGAAAAAGCAAAATGAAAATTCGCCGAAAACTGTTTCAAGCGATGAAAATGGCGCCAACCCGTTTGCGCAAAAGAGCGAAAGCGCAAAAAATTACTGGCAATCTGGCTAAACCCTGACCTAAAATAGACGTCCAGATGTTAATCCATCTATACTGGTTAACTGATAAACTGCTTAACGGCTTTGCCTGAGGGGCGTTGCAGGATGCATCTCGCGCCATCAGCGGAAGACCCTTCGCTTCGATGCCGGATCTCCAGCGCTGTGCAGTAATTTCTAACCCGTCTTATGCAAGGTAAAGAACACAATGGCTAAACACCTCTTCACGTCCGAATCCGTCTCCGAAGGACATCCCGATAAAATCGCCGACCAGATCTCCGATGCCGTCCTCGACGCCATCCTGGAACAAGATCCGAAAGCGCGCGTCGCCTGCGAAACTTACGTGAAAACCGGTATGGTGCTGGTCGGCGGTGAAATCACCACCAGTGCCTGGGTCGATATCGAAGAGATTACCCGCAAGACCGTGCGCGAGATCGGCTACGTTCATTCGGACATGGGCTTTGACGCCAACTCCTGTGCAGTATTGAGCGCCATCGGCAAGCAATCCCCAGACATCAATCAGGGCGTTGACCGTACCGATCCTCTCGAGCAGGGCGCCGGCGATCAGGGCTTGATGTTTGGCTACGCCACCAACGAAACCGACGTGCTGATGCCTGCACCGGTCACCTACGCGCACCGTCTGGTGCAGCGCCAGTCCGAAGTGCGTAAAAACGGCACCCTGCCGTGGCTGCGCCCGGATGCGAAGAGCCAGGTGACCTTCCAGTACGACGACGGCAAAATCGTCGGCATCGACGCCGTGGTGCTGTCCACCCAGCACTCAGAAGACATCTCGCTGAAAGATCTGCAAGAAGCGGTGATGGAAGAGATCATCAAGCCGGTACTGCCGGCGGAATGGCTGACGGCGGGCACCAAATACCACATCAACCCGACCGGCCGTTTCGTTATCGGTGGCCCGATGGGCGACTGCGGCCTGACCGGCCGTAAGATCATCGTCGACACCTACGGCGGCATGGCTCGCCACGGCGGTGGCGCCTTCTCCGGTAAGGATCCGTCCAAGGTTGACCGTTCCGCGGCTTACGCGGCGCGCTACGTGGCGAAAAACATCGTTGCCGCCGGCCTGGCCGATCGCTGCGAGATTCAGGTGTCTTACGCTATCGGCGTAGCGGAACCGACCTCCATCATGGTGGAAACCTTCGGTACCGAGAAAGTGCCAACCGAACAGCTGACGCTGCTGGTGCGCGAATTCTTCGATCTGCGCCCATACGGCCTGATCCAGATGATGGATCTGCTGCAGCCGATCTACCGCGAAACTGCCGCCTACGGCCACTTCGGCCGCGAGCACTTCCCGTGGGAAGCGACCGACAAAGCCGCACTGCTGCGCGATGCCGCCGGCCTGAAATAAGCCCCGACATCAACATGAAAACGGCGAGCCTGGGCTCGCCGTTTTTTTTGAGCAGATGGGTGCTCCTGGATCAACGCATCGACTGCCGGCCGGCGGAGGCAAAGCCCCCGCCGCCGGGTTGCCTTACCGTTCGGATTCGTAAGCCAAAATGGCCGCAACCTCCGTAGTGCCCGATCGGATACGCAGCTCACACAGCGTGCTGCGGGTTATCCATGCCAGTGATATTACCGTGGCACAAATAACCACCAATTTTAACAGGCTCCGTTTGTTCGGCATCATGCCTTCTTCTCCTTGCCTCGCGGCGGGTAAGAGGCTAACTTAACGTTGTCGTGCGTTAGAGTAGGCCTCGGGTTGATGGATATCGACTCGGGGCTTTTCTCTTTGTATCTTTCACGCAGGCTCCAGAGACAAGGATCCAGAGCACCCGCCCGCAGTATATTCACCTCCCCCTCTCTTCCCGCGTTCCTTTTCACGTTAAATGTCTTTCTTGCGCAGCGGCACGCAACGCCTTGCAAGGCGTTGAAAAAAGGCCCAGCAACGCTGGGCCTTTGATGGCGGAGAAAGCAAAGTAGGGCTGAAGCTTACGACGTCTGCTTACGCAACAGATAAACGAAGTACGGCGCACCGATAAAGGTCGCCAATAACCCGGCGGGGATCTGATACGGGAACAGCAGCATCCGCCCGCACCAGTCGGCAAACACCATCAGCAAGCCGCCCAGCAGCGCGGCGATCACCATTTGCGGCAGCGCGCGGCGGAAGCCCAGCATACGCGCCATATGCGGCGCCATCAGCCCGACAAAGCTCAACGGCCCGACGGTCAGGGTCGCCATGGCGGTCAGGGTGGCAGCCAGCAACAAAATGGTCAACCGCGCCGGCGTCAGCGCAATGCCCACCGAGCGGGCGGTGGCGCCGCCGAGCGGCAGGATGGTCAACCAACGGCGGCACAGCGGCGCCAATACCATCAGGCCGGCGGCCACCAGCGCGGTACGCAGCGCCTGCGCCGGCTCCACCGAATAGGTCGAACCGGAGAGCCAGGTCAGCAAGCCCCCCATACGCGGATCGCCGCTGGCCAACAGCAGGAAGATGACGGTAGTAAAGGCGGTGCTGAGCGCGATACCGGCGAGCAGCATGCGTTCCGTCGAGAAACCGCCGCGGCCTGCGGCGATCATGATGATCAGCAGCGTAGCGGCCGCTCCCAAACTGCCGGCGGGCAGCAGCCAAACGAAGGCGTCGCCCGGCACCATAAACAGCATCATCACGACGCCAAAAGCGGCGCCGGAGCTGATCCCCAACACTTCCGGGCTGGCCATCGGGTTGCCGGTCAATTTCTGGATCAACGTGCCGGCGACCGCCAGCATCATGCCCGCCGCCAGCGCCGACAGCACCCGCGGCCAGCGCCACGGCAGCAGGGAATCCAGCTCCGCACCCAGGCTCCAGTGCCAACCGCCGGCATTTTTGCCCAGCATCAGCGCCAGCGTCAGACCGATCAGCAATACGAGGCCACCCAGCAGGATCCAGCCGGGCAGATTCCCGCGCTCGGCAGGCACCTTGTCGCCAAGGTTCATCGGCGGCGGCGTGGTGGCGCTGCGCAAACGCGGCAACAGCCACAGCAGCAGCGGTGCGCCGAACAGCGCAGTGGCCGCGCCGGTCGGGATCTCACGCCACACCTGCGTCACCCCGAGCATCACCTGATCGGTCAGCCACAGCAGCAGCGCCCCCAGCAACGGCGCCAACATCATGCGGTGCGCCAGGCGGCGAGCGCCCAGCATCTTCGCCATCAGCGGCGCAAACAGGCCGATAAAGCCGATAACGCCCACCGCGCTCACCAACATGGCGCTGAAAATGATGGCCAGCCCCAAGGCGCAGAAGCGCGCCATCGATAGCCCCAACCCCAGGTTGCGCGCCACGCCGTCGTCCAGCCCCAGCAGCGTCAGCGGGCGCAGCAACAGCGCCGCCAGCAGGCCTGCCACCAGCAAACGCGGCAGGAGGAACTGTACGGCGCTCCAATCCTGTTGGTTCAGCGCGCCGGTGCCCCACAGGAACATGCCCTGCAGCTGATCGTAATGAAACAGCGCCAACAAGCTGTTGACCGCGCCGCAGTACAGTCCCAACACCAGCCCGGCCAGAATCAGCGTCACCGGCGACATCCGCTTGCCCCAGGCGACGCCGAACACCAGCCCGCCCACCACAATCGCACCCACCATAGCGGCCAGCTGGCGGGTAAATTCGCCCCCCGGCAGCACCCACAGCGTGGCGATGGTCAGGCCGAGCTGCGCACCGGCGGCCACGCCGAGCGTCGACGGTTCCGCCAACGGATTGCGCAACACCTGCTGGAACAGCACGCCGACCAACCCCAGGCCGGCGCCGGCCAACAGCGACACCGTCAACCGAGGCAGCAGGCTGTAATGGAACAGCATTTGCCGCACGTCGTCGATGTCCGGCGCGCTGAGCGCCCGTGCCCATTGCGCCGGCGGCAGCTGCTGCGTCAGGTTGTATATCGTCAGGCCACCTGCCGCCGCCAGCAACAGCAGGATCAGCGTCAGCGGTAATTTCCGGATGCCAGCATTCATGCCGCACTCTCCTGAGCCTGTGCCAACAGGCGGCAAAACCGCATCGTCGACAGCGTAGCACCGTAGAACCACACCGCCGGCACCTGCCGCAGCTGGTTTTGCCGCACGAAGGGCAATGACTGCCACAGCGGCGTCGCGCTGACCTTGTCCATCATCGCCTGATTGCCGTGATCGAGATAGATGACTCGGGCGTTACGCACCGTGGCCAACCGTTCAATCCCCACCACCGCCGTGCCCCAAAAGTCGGTTGGCTCCTGCCAGGCATTGCGGATGCCCAGTTGGTCCATCGCTTCCTGGAACAGGCTTTTCTGGCCGATGATCAACGCATGGCGCGTGTCTATCAGGGAAAACAGCAGCAACGGTTGGCGGGTGTAGCTTTGCAGGCGCTGACGGGCGTCCTGCATAAAGCGGTCGAACTGCGCCAGGTGGTTTATCGCCCGGCTTTCTATGCCTAATCGTTGCCCCAGCGCCAGCAGCGACTGGCGGGCGACGGTCAGCGGTTTGCCGCTGCCATCGTTGAAGCCGAAGCTCATGGTTGGCGCGATGGGTTGGATTTTTCGCGGCGTCGGGCCATAGCCCTGCGACAGCAACACCAGCGAAGGCTGGAGCTGCTGCAGCAGTTCGAGATTCGGTTCGGTGCGCTGGCCGACGTCGACCACCGTCGCCGGCAGCTTCGGCTCCGCCACCCACAGGTTGTAGTTATGGACATCGGCCACCGCCAGCGGCGTCACGCCCAATGCCAACAGCAGCTCGATCGGCAGCCATTCCAGCGCCGCAACGCGCGCGATATCCGGCGGCGCCTCCGCCGCTCGCCCGGGCAACGATCCCAACAGCGGCGACAGCGCCAGCGCCATCAACAGGCGGCGGCGCAGCGGATCGTGAGAAGAAGTGAATGCAGAGGACATCAGTAGACAAAACTCACCGGCGCGCCGCCGCTCGGGTGCGGCAACGTGCCCATAGGAATACCGTAAATTTGCTCCAGCACCGGCCCCTGCATCAGTTCCAGCGGGCCGCCCTGGGCAATCATTTCACCGCCGCGCAGCGCCACCAAATGGTCGCAGTAGCGCGCCGCCATGTTGATGTCGTGCAGCACAGCGATCACCGTGAGATCGCGTTCGCGGCTCAGGCGCTGGATCAGCGCCAGCACCTCAACCTGATGCGCGATATCCAGCGCCGACGTCGGTTCGTCGAGCAACAGGCAGCGGCTGTCTTGCGCCACCATCATCGCCAGCCAGGCGCGTTGGCGCTCGCCGCCGGACAGGCTGTCCACCAGCCGGTTGGCGAACGGCTTCAGCCCCACCAGTGAAATGGCCTCTTCAACCAACTGGCGATCGTTGGCGCCAAAACGCCCCAGCGCGCCATGCCACGGATAACGGCCGACGGCCACCAGCTCGCGCACCGTCATGCCTTCCGCCGCCGGCAACTGCTGCGGCAGGTAGGCCACCTGGCGGGCGAAGGATTTGCTGTCCCACTGCGCCAACGGCTGCCGATTGAGCAAGACCTGGCCGCCGCTGGGCGCATGGTGCCGCCCGAGCAGTTTCAACAGGGTGGATTTACCGGAACCGTTATGGCCGATCAGGCCGCAGACTTTGCCCTGGGGAAAACTGAGCGACAGCGGTTGCAGCAGCACCCGGCCGGGGACGGCGAAGCTGGCGTTATCCAGCGCGAAGGCCGCGCCGGGATTAAGAAGTTTGTCCTGCATAGATCCTGCTTTGTCCGGGGCGACGCGGCGCCGCCCCGGCTATCCGGTTAGAAACGGAAGGTTGCGGTGGCGACCACCTGGCGTTCTGCGCCCCAGTAGCAGCCATAGGTAGCAAAGCAGCTGGAGACATATTCTTTGTCAAACAGGTTGTTCACATTGATGCCAATCGAAGAGCCCGGCAAATTGAAACGCGCCAGATCATATTTTATCGCGGCATCAAACACCGTGTAGTCCTTCACTTTAAACGTATTGGCCTCGTCGCCATAGCTGGAGCCGACATAGCGAACGCCGGAACCCAAGGTCAAGCCGCTGATCGCGGTTTCATGGAAGGTGTAATCCGCCCACAAAGAAGCCATGTGTTTAGGGATCGCCGCCGGCGTGTTGCCCTGTAGCGTAGTGTCTTTGGTATATTCAGTGTTTGTGTAAGTGTAAGAACCCAATATATTCAGATTGGCCGTCAACGCCGCTTTGGCTTCAAGCTCAACACCACGTGAACGGATCTCACCGCCCAATATACTGGCGAAGGCATGTTCGGGATTCGGATCGGCCACTTTATTGTTGGTTTTAGTCAACTGGTAAAGCGCCAAACTGGCGGTGATCGGACGATCCTTAGGTGCGTATTTAACCCCAGCCTCATACTGTTTGCCTTTAGAGGCAGCAAACGTATTACCTGAAAAATCAGTGCCTGAGGTTGGCTCAAACGATTCGCTGTAGCTGACATAAGGCGCGATGCCGTTTTCGAAAACATAGTTCAAGCCAGCACGGCCGGTAAACTGTTTATCCTGCTGCTTAGAGACGGAATTCTGGTTCAGGCGATTGGTGCTGTTGGTATCGCTCCAATCATAGCGCCCCCCCATCGTCAGAACCCAGTTGTTCCATTCAGCCTGATCTTGCACATACAGGCCGGTCTGCTCCTGACGGTTAACCTGACTGGCGCCACCGGTAATGGTATAGCTTCGATTGCCATATTGTGGAGCAATGACATTCAGATTGGATGCACTGCCATATTGATAAACGACATCATTGCGCATACGCATATAATCAACGCCCATCAACACGATATGGTCAACTTGCCCGGTAGCAAATTTGGCCTGCGCCTGTGTGTCTACTGCAAAGCTGGACATATGCTCTTTGGAGTTCATCACGCCACGCTTCAGCTCAGCGGAATTATCTGGATCAATGCCTAGACCATAAATAGAACGGTAGTCCACATCCATTTTCGAATAGCGCAGGTTTTGGCGCACGGTCCAAACATCATCGAAAGCATGTTCAAAGGCATACCCCACCATTTGCTGCTTGCGAGAAATGTTGTTATAGCCCGGCTCACCGTCGTTGAAGCTGGTTGGTAACTTACCATTGACGCCATTTTGCACCGTACCTTCTTTCGGCAACCAACCATAGAAGCCAACGCTAGGGTCATCCTGGAAACTGCTGAGGAAAGTCAAAGAAGTGCGATCATCAGGTCGCCAGCTGAAGGAAGGAGCAATAGCATAACGTTTGCTTTTCTCGCCAACCTGCTGCTGATCTTCATCGCGCGCCACACCTGTCAGACGATATGAATAAACACCCGCATCATCCAAGGCGTCACTGAAGTCAAAACCGGTCTGGAACAGATTATCTGTCCCCATTTTGAATTGAACCTCGCGCAGCGTCTCTGTTGTCGGCCGTTTACTGACCAGAGCGACCACCCCACCTGGGTTGCTTTTGCCATACAATACCGAAGACGGCCCGCGCAGCACTTCCGCCCGCTCCAAGAAGTATGGGTCGATCTGATAAATCGAATAGTTATCGTCCTGCAGCTTCAGACCATCCAGGTACATATTGGTACCTACAGAGCTGAAGCCACGAATGTTCACAGCATCATAGGCAGTGGAGGCTCCGCGATTCCCAATCATCACACCTGGGGTATAAGCCAGCGCACTTTTCACCGTATCCGGCTGGCGCATGTCCATCTCTTCACGCGTCACCACGGAAACGGACTGCGGGTTCTTTTCGATCGGCGTATCGGTTTTGGTGCCGGTGGCGCTACGTTTGGCGACATAGGTGCCGACCGGCCCCCAGGCGCTTTCCTGCTGGGCGGAATTGCTGCCGCCCACAACGGTAATCGTGTCTTCCTTGGCGGCCGGCTTGGCGTCGGCGGAAAAAGCCGGCATCGCCAGCGTGCCTAACGCCGCAGCGACGGTGATCGCTAACGCGCTGACGGGGAGACGGCCCTGCTTGGCCGCGGATGATGAAAGACGCTTGGTCGGCATGATTTATTTCTCTGATGAATTATTAAATGACGAATGTAAACGATAATAATTATTATAAGCGTCGCATTTTATGCAGAAGCCAAATTAAACTGCAAGCCGAATTCATAGGGCAAATAGGTTAAGGATTAGGCGCTTAGCCATGTAGTTAACAGGGAAATAAAACGAGCGGAAAAACAAAAAAGCCCGCAACCAAGGTTACGGGCCTAATAACAAAGAAAAATTTTCACCGGGGCCGACGCCCCGGTAGCGATTACTGACCGAACATATCCTTGATCCAGCCGGCGACGCCATCGCCATCTTTTTGCTCACCCGCCGCCGGTTGCTGCTGTTGCTGCACCGCCGCCTGGCTGGCCTGGCACAATCCCTGCGGATTGTCGGTCCAGACCGGGATGGTGCGCCAGCTGCCGCCGCCGCAGATAAAGTTGCCGGCAGAGTCGATGCTCATCTGGTTTATGCCTTCCGGCGGCTGCAGCATCAGCGGCAGCGGCGTCTGGTTTTCCAGATAGCGGCGATACAGGGTCAACGCGCCGTTGGCGCCGGTCAGCTTGGCCGGGCCGTTGTTGTCGCGCCCCACCCAGGCGATCGCCACTTCCTTGCCGTCGATGCCGGCGAACCAGCTGTCGCGCAGATCGTTGGTGGTACCGGTTTTCGCCGCCAGGTTGTAGTTCGGGAACTTCACCGACAGCGAGCGGGAGGTCCCGCGCGCCACGCCCTGCTGCATCGCGTACAGCGTCAGGTAAGCGGCCTGCGCCGGCACCATGCGCTCCGCCTGCGGGAAGCTCTGGTACAGCACCGTGCCGTCTTCGGCGATCACCGAACGCACCGCCGACAGCGGCGCACGGTTACCGCCGCTGGCGATGGTCTGGTACTCCTGCGCGACTTCCATCGGCGTCAGGCCGATCGCCCCCAGCAGCATCGAAGGCACCGGATTGATCTCCGCTTTCGGGATCCCCAGGCGTTGCAGCGTGGCGCTGATCTGATCCAGCCCGACCGACAGGCCGAGGTTCACCGTCGGCACGTTCAGCGAGTTGGCCAACGCATCCACCAGCATCACCTGACCGCGGAATTTACGGTCATAGTTGTTCGGCTGCCAGACGGCGCCGTTCGGCTGTTTCAGCGACAGCGGCGCATCCGCCAGCCAGGTGTTGAGGCGGTATTTATCCGGTTCGGACAGCGCGGTCAGGTACGTCGGCGGCTTGGCCAGCGAGCCGACCAGACGGCGCGCCTGCATGGCGCGGTTGAAGCCGGCGAACTGCGGGTTGGCGCCGCCGACCATGGCGCGCACTTCACCGCTGAAGCGATCGACGATCACCATTGCCGCTTCCAGATCCTGCAGGTGGCGCGCAGCGCGCAGCGCCGGGATGCCGTCTTCGACCGCTTTTTCCGCCGCGTCTTGCGACACCGGATCCAGCGTGGTGAAGATCTTCACGCCGGACAGGTCATTGACCTTATCGCCCAGCTTGGTTTGCAGTTCCTGACGCACCATCTGCATAAACGCCGGCTGTGGCGTAATGACGCCGCCTTTCGGCTGCACGCCCAGCGGACGCGCGCTCAGCATGTCATACAGCTCGCCGTCGATCACGCCCTGGTTCTGCAGCAGTTTGAGCACCAGGTTGCGGCGCTCCAGCGCCAGTTTCGGGTTGCGCCACGGGTTATACAGCGACGCGCCCTTGACCATGCCGACCAGCAACGCCTGCTGATCGAGGCTCAGCTCGTCCACCGGACGGCCGAAGTAATACAGGCTGGCCAGCGGGAAGCCGCGGATCTGGTCGCTACCGCTCTGGCCGAGGTACACCTCGTTCAGATACAGCTCCAGGATGCGGTCTTTGCTGTAACGGTAATCCACCAACAGCGCCATATAGGCTTCGTTGGCCTTACGCCACAGCGAACGTTCGTTGGTCAGGAACAGGTTCTTCACCAGCTGCTGCGTCAGGGTACTGCCGCCCTGCACCGCACGACCGGCGGTCAGGTTGGCCAGCACCGCGCGGCCGATGGAGTACGGGCTGATGCCGTCATGCTCATAGAAATGGCGGTCTTCCGTGGCGATCAGCGTGTCTACCAACAGATCCGGGAAACCGGAACGCGGCACGAACAGGCGCTGTTCACCGTTCGGCGACTGCAGCATGGTGATAAGACGCGGATCGAGGCGGAAGAAGCCGAAGCTGCGGCCGCTGTCCAGGTTTTCGATCTTCGCCAAACGGTTGTTCTGGAAATCGAGGCGGGCGCGGATCTGCCCTTCTTTACCATCCGGGAAGTCGAACGGGCGGCGCAGCATTTCGATGCTGTTGGCCTGCACGGTAAACTCGCCCGGGCGCGTCATGCGGCTGACCTGGCGATACTGCATGCCTTCCAGCAGGTTGACCATCTCCTTCTTGCTGTACGGCATACCCGGTTCCAGGTTGACCATGCGGCCGTACACCGCCGCCGGCAGCTGCCAGACTTTACCGTCGATGCGGCTGCGGATCTGCGAGTCCAGGTAGACGCCATAGATTGCCAACAAGACGGCGATCACCAGGATCAGTTTGATAAACAGGCCGAGCCAACGGCGTTTTTTACGCGGCGGAGTCGCTTTTACCTTACGCGGCATGCGTTCCTCCTCCTCTTCATACTCATCATCGTCATACTCGTCTTCTTCGTAATCGTCATAATCGTCGTCTCGGCGACGGCGCGGCGGCTTGCGCGACGCGGTGCTTTTTGGTTGTTTTCCTTTGCGCCCGATGGGCTCGCGGTCATCCCCAGCCATGGCTGTTGTTCTCCGAGCTTGCCGACACTGCCGGCCATGATTAGTCGCTTAATCTGTGCCTACGCCGCAGCGCTGACCAGAAGAAACATCTGAATTCCAAACCTTAAATGATCGCGACCTACTGATATTTCTTCGTTCGGCGCGTCGGTACCGCCGTGGCCGGATCGTCCGGCCAAACGTGTTTAGGGTAGCGGCCCTTCATCTCTTTTTGCACCTCGCGATAGGCGCCTTGCCAGAAGGCAGCCAGATCGCCGGTGATTTGCAACGGCCGGTGCGCCGGTGAGAGTAACTCAAGCACCACCGGGATGCGACCCTCCGCCAACATCGGGCTGCGCTGCTCGCCGAACACCTCCTGCAAACGCACCGCCAGAGCCGGCGGTTTACCCGCCTCATAACGGATCGGTAAGCGGCTGCCGGTCGGCACAGTGTAATGAGTGGGTAGCGCATTATCCAGCCGCTGCTTTTGCTGCCAGTCCAGCAGACGGGACAGCGCTTCGGCGATGTTGACCTGCTTCAATCCGCGCAGATCGCGCACGCCGTTCAGCGACGGCAACAGCCACTGCTCCAGCGCCGCCAGCAGCGGCTCTTCATCCATCGCCGGCCACTCCGCCTCCGGCAGCCAGGCTTGCGCGCACTGCAGGCGCACCCGCAATTGTTCAGCGGCCCCCTCCCAGTTGAGCACCGCCAACCCCTGTGCGCGCACCCAGTCGAGCAGCGCCTGCTGCAGCTCTTCGTCCGCCGGTTTGGCCAGCGGCTGAGCGCGCAGCGTCAGACGACCGATCTGCTGGCGCTTCCAGGCGCGCAGCGTGCCCTTCTCTTCATCCCATTCCACCGCCGTGCGCTGCGTGACGATCGCCGGCAGCTGCGTCGCCAGGGCTTCGATGTCCACCGGCAGCGCCAGCAGGATACGCGCATCGGGGCTGTTGTGGCCCTGCAACAGGCTGGGAACGATAAGCCAGGGGGCGCGCGACAGCGCCTCGTCCTGGTTCATCGCCGCGCCCAGGCCGTTGGCCAGCAGGTAGCGGCCGTCCTGGCCACGGCGCTGGGCGATGCGATCGGTAAACGCCTGCGCTAACAGGCGCGGCGCCAGATCGACGTCGACTTGCCCCGCACATTGCGGCAGGCGTTTGGTCAACTGCGCGGCGCGCTGCCGCCAGTTCGGTTGCAGGCGGCTCAGCCAGTAGCCGATATCCATCTGCCCGCCGCGCGGCGGTTCTTCCAGCAATGCCGCCAGCAACGCCGCCGTCGCCAGGCCGTCGGCGCTCAGTGCCACCCCGGCGACCAGCATCGCCGCCAGCCGCGGCTCGCACCCCAACGCGGCCATCTGGCGCCCCGGCGCGGTAAGTTTGCCGCCGTCATCCGTGGCTCCCAGCCGGTGCAACAGTGCCCTGGCCGCTGCCAATGCCGCCGTCGGAGGCGCATCAAGCCAGGTCAGCTGCGCCGGATCATGGCACCCCCATTGCAGCAATTCGAGCCAGAAGCCGGTGAGATCGCTCTGTAAAATTTCCGGTTCGGCATGTTCCGCCGCGCGCTCCGCCTGTTCTTTGGCGAACAGATGCCAGCAAAGGCCCGGCTCCAGGCGCCCGGCGCGCCCGGCACGCTGCACCATCGAGGCCTGACTGATGCGCTGCGTCGCCAGCCGCGTCAAACCGTTGCGTACGTCGTAACGCGCCACGCGCTCCAGGCCGCTGTCCACCACCAGTCGGATACCCTCGATCGTCAGGCTGGTTTCGGCGATGTTGGTCGCCAGCACCACCTTGCGGCGGCCAGGCGCCGCCGGCTGAATCGCTTTTTGCTGTTGCGCCAAAGGCAGGGCACCATACAGCGGGCAAAGATCGGTATCGCTCGCCACCTCGCCGGTCAATCGCTCCAGCACCCGATTGATCTCCGCTACGCCCGGCAGGAACAACAGCAAAGACCCCGGCTGTTCGGCCAGCAGACGCTTCACCGCCGCCGCTACGCCATCCTCCAGCCGCTGATGGCTGGCCAACGGCTGATATAAACGTTCAACCGGAAAGCTGCGTCCCTCTGACACCACCACCGGTGCCTGCGGCAACAGCTGCGTCATACGGACGTTATCCAGCGTGGCCGACATGATCAGCAGTTTCAGATCGTCGCGTAGCCCTTGCTGCACGTCGAGCAGCAGCGCCAGCGCCAAATCGGCCTGCAGACTGCGTTCGTGAAATTCATCGAGGATCACCAGCGACACGCCCTGCAGCTCGGCATCCTGCTGCAGCATGCGGGTGAGAATGCCTTCCGTCACCACTTCCAGCCGGGTCTGCGGCCCGCTTTTACTTTCGGCGCGCATGCGGTAGCCCACGGTCTGGCCGGGCTCCTCCCCCAGTTGCTGTGCCAGGCGGTAAGCGACATTTTTCGCTGCCAGCCGCCGCGGCTCCAGCATGATAATGCGCCCCGGCAATCCGGCCTTAGCCAGGATCTGCAGCGGCAACCAGGTGGATTTACCGGCGCCGGTCGGGGCGTGCAACAGCACCTGAGGAGCGGACTGCAGCGCAGCCAGCAACTCATCAAGCACCGCGCTGACGGGCAATGAAGACACTGAACTCTCCGTGGTGGTTAACGTTAAACGGCGTACAGTGTAGCATTAGCTTTGCCCCCGTAGCCTTTCAAACTGCGGCGTCGTTAGCTATAGTACGGAGCTCATCCATGCGCCCCGCTTCGCGCGAGACCGTTGCAAACCGCATTCAAGTCTGTTCCTGACGGATTTGTCATTATTTACCGAGCCCCCATGTCCAATTCGCGCCGCCTGTTTTTCGCCCTGTCTTTGCCTGATGCCCTGCAACAGCAGGTGATCCGCTGGCGCGCCGAGGCGTTTGCGCCGGAGGCCGGCCGACCGGTGGCGGCGGCCAATTTGCACCTGACGCTGGCGTTTCTTGGCGAGGTCACCGCGCAGAAAGAGCTGGCGCTGCGCAAACTGGCCGGCCGCATCGTTCAACCCGGCTTCAGCATGCGGCTCGACGATCTCGGCCATTGGCCGCGCCCCGGCGTAGTCTGGCTCGGCACCCGCCGCGCACCGCGCGGGCTGCTGCAGCTGGCCGAGCTGCTGCGTTCGCAGGCCGCCCGCAGCGGCTGCCACCAAAGCGCGCTGCCGTTCCATCCGCACATCACGCTGCTGCGCGCCGCCACCCAGCCGGTAGCCATCCCGCCGGCGACGCCGGGCTGGGCGTTCAGCGCCGACGCCTTTTCCTTATATGAGTCGGTGTTCGAAAACGGCCGCACCCGCTATCAACACCTCGAACAGTGGCCGCTGGCCAAGTAGGCATCCGCATGATTTTCTCTCCACCGCTGCGTTCCGCCACGCTGATCAAACGTTACAAGCGCTTTCTGGCGGACGTGATCACCCCGGAAGGGGAAACCTTTACGCTGCACTGCGCCAATACCGGCGCCATGACTGGCTGCGCCACGCCCGGCGATACCGTTTGGTACTCCACCTCGGACAACCCCAAACGTAAATACGCCCACAGCTGGGAGCTGACCCATACCCAACAGGGACACTGGATCTGCGTCAACACCCTGCGCGCCAACGCGCTGGTGCGCGAGGCAATTGAACACAATTTAATCAATGAATTATCCGGTTACAGTAAAATTAGTGGCGAAGTGAAATACGGCGGTGAAAACAGCCGTATCGATTTGTTATTACAGGCAGAAAATCGGGTTAACTGCTATATTGAAGTTAAGTCAGTCACATTACTGCAACAACAACGTGGTTACTTTCCTGATGCGGTAACGCTCAGAGGGCAAAAGCACCTGCGTGAGTTGCTCAGCGTGGTTGAAAGCGGGCAACGGGCGGTGTTGTTCTTTGCCGTGTTACACAGCGGTATTGAGCAGGTCGCACCGGCACATCATATAGATGAGCGCTATGCGGCGCTGTTGGCACAGGTCCGGCAGTTGGGAGTGGAAGTGGTTTGCTATGGGGCAAAATTATCACCTGACGGTATTTATCTCTGCGATAAGCTGCCGTTTTTTATCGATTAGCGCAGTCGGGTCCCTATAAATAGACAACCGGCCAGCACGATCGCCAAATACGCCCTCCTTCACACGATTGTCAAGCGGGCGACAGGAATAATTGCCAACCTACCTTCCTTCTGTTATTTATAGCGGCCTGTTTTTCCCCCGCATTGGGGATTCGATAGTGCGTGTGTATGTAGGAGAAGCAACATGCAAGAAGGGCAAAACCGTAAAACCTCGTCCTTGAGCATTCTCGCCATCGCTGGGGTGGAGCCGTACCAAGAGAAGCCGGGCGAAGAGTACATGAACGACGCCCAGTTGTCGCATTTCAAGCGCATTCTTGAAGCGTGGCGCAACCAGCTCAGGGACGAAGTGGACCGTACTGTATCGCATATGCAAGAAGAGGCAGCCAACTTCCCTGATCCGGCCGACCGCGCTACCCAGGAAGAAGAGTTCAGCCTTGAACTGCGTAACCGTGACCGTGAACGCAAACTGATCAAAAAGATCGAGAAAACGCTGAAGAAAGTGGAAGACGATGATTTCGGCTACTGCGAATCTTGTGGCGTGGAGATCGGCATTCGTCGCCTCGAAGCGCGTCCGACCGCCGATCTGTGCATCGACTGCAAGACACTGGCTGAGATCCGCGAAAAGCAGATGGCCGGCTAATACCGTTGTTACCGCTGCGGCGTGCGCACCTGCGTGCGCCGCACAGAGAAAAGGGAACCTCTCCCCTCTGATATGCAAGAAAGTCATTATGTGGGGCGCTTTGCCCCATCGCCTTCCGGGGATCTGCATTTCGGTTCGCTGATTGCCGCTCTGGGAAGCTACCTTCAGGCTCGCGCTCAACGCGGGCAGTGGCTGGTTCGCATCGAAGATATCGACCCGCCGCGCGAAGTCCCCGGCGCCGCCGCTCGCATCCTGTCCGCGCTGGAACATTATGGTCTCCACTGGGACGGCCAGGTTATCTATCAATCCCAACGTCACGACGCCTATCGCGCCGCGCTGGATCTGTTGCAGCGCCAGGGGCTCAGCTATTACTGCACCTGCACCCGCAGCCGCATCCAACACATCGGCGGATTGTACGACGGCCACTGCCGCGATTTGCAGCTCGGCCCGCAGGGTGCCGCCATCCGCTTGCGTCAGACCGCCCCCGTTTACCGGTTCCACGATCGCCTGCAGGGAGAATTGCACGCCGATCCGGCGCTGGCGGGGGAAGACTTTATCATTCGCCGCCGCGACGGGCTGTTCGCTTACAATCTGGCGGTGGTGATCGACGACCATTTTCAGGGCGTGACCGAGATTGTCCGCGGCGCCGATCTGATCGAACCGACGGTGCGCCAAATTGCCCTTTACCGCCAGCTGCAGGCGCCGGTGCCCACTTATGTGCATCTGCCGCTGGCGCTGGGTGCCAACGGCATCAAGCTGTCGAAGCAAAACCATGCGCCGGCATTGCCCGCTGGCGATCCGCGGCCGGTGCTGATCGCCGCGCTGAAATTTCTGCGCCAACCGCTGCCGGAAAGCTGGCAAGATCTTGACCTGCCATTATTATTGAGCTGGGCGATCGAACACTGGCGGTTGGAAAACGTGCCGCGTCAGGAGGCTATCCCTCTGGATGAAAACACGCCGGCATTCTCAAAGGAGCCATGGTGAGCTATGATTAGCCGCTATTTTTTGTTAGCTCCATTTTTATCAGTCACTATCGAGGTGTACCATTTTTACCCGAGTAGCCAACTTCTGTCGTAAGGTACTGACCCGCGATGACAAGCTGCCCCGCGACGACGCGGCGGCCGGCGATAAAAACGTAGTCCGCGAAGAGCGTGCCGCGGCGCCAAGCCGCCCTGCGCCGCAGCCGCGCGCCGCCGATAACGGCAGCAACGCCCCTGCCCGCCGCTCAACGCCGCGCAAGCGTCCGCCTTTTCCTATCGCCGAGAGCAACGACTCGATGACCGTGATCCCGCGCGAACAGCACTCGATCTCCCGTAAAGACATCAGCGAAAATGCGCTGAAAGTGCTTTATCGCCTGAACAAGTCCGGCTACGAGGCCTATCTGGTCGGCGGCGGGGTGCGCGATCTGTTGCTCGGCAAAAAGCCGAAAGACTTCGACATCACCACCAACGCCACGCCGGAGCAAGTGCGCAAGCTGTTCCGCAACTGCCGCCTGGTCGGCCGCCGTTTCCGCTTGGCGCACGTGATGTTCGGGCCGGAGATCATCGAAGTGGCCACCTTCCGCGGTCACCACGAACAGAATCAGGAATCCGACAAGAACTCGTCTCAGCAGGCGCAAAACGGCATGCTGCTGCGCGACAACATCTTCGGTTCGATCGAGGAGGACGCCCAGCGCCGTGATTTCACCATCAACAGCCTGTACTACGGCGTGGCGGATTTCACCCTGCGCGATTACGTCGGCGGCCTGAACGATCTGAAGCAAGGCGTGATCCGCCTGATTGGCGATCCAGAAACCCGCTACCGCGAAGATCCGGTGCGCATGCTGCGCGCGGTGCGCTTCGCCGCCAAGCTGGATATGAGCATCAGCGAAGAGACCGCCGAGCCGATCCCGCGCCTGGCCTCGCTGCTGCACGAGATCCCGCCGGCGCGCCTGTTCGAAGAATCCCTCAAGCTGCTGCAGGCGGGTTACGGTTTCCAGACCTACCTGAAGCTGTGCGAATACCAGCTGTTCCAACCGCTGTTCCCGCTGATCGCCCGCAACTTCACGCCGAACCACGATACGCCGATGGAGCGCATTCTGGCGCAGGTGCTGAAGAACACCGATCACCGTCTGCAGAACGACATGCGCGTCAACCCAGCCTTCCTGTTTGCCGCCATGCTGTGGTACCCGCTACTGGAGCACGCGCAGAAGCTGGCGCAGGAAAGCGGCCTGGCGTACTACGACGCCTTCGCGCTGGCGATGAACGACGTACTCGACGAGCAGTGCCGCTCGCTGGCGATCCCGAAACGCATCACCACGCTGGTGCGCGATATCTGGCAGCTGCAGCTGCGCCTGTCCCGCCGTCAGGGCAAACGCGCGCACAAACTGATGGAACATCCGAAATTCCGCGCCGCCTATGATTTGCTGGCGCTGCGTGCGGAAGTGGAAGACAATCAGGAGATGCTGCGTCTGGCCGAGTGGTGGGGTGAGTTCCAAGACGCCACGCCGGCGCGGCAGAAAGCCATGCTGAGCACCCTGGGTGACGATCCGGCGCCGCGCCGCGCGCGTCAACGCCGTCCTCGTCGCCGGGCACCGCGTAAAGAAGGGGCATAATGATCCGCGTTTATATCGCGCTGGGCAGCAACCTGGCGCAGCCGCTGCAACAGGTTAACGCCGCGCTGGAGGCGCTGGAGCATCTCCCGCGCACCCGGCTGGTCACCTGTTCTTCGTTTTACCGCACCAAGCCGCTGGGGCCGCAAAACCAGCCGGACTTTCTCAACGCGGTGGTGGCGCTGGATACCCTGTTGCCGCCCGAACAGCTGCTCGACCATACCCAGGCGATTGAACGCAATCAGGGGCGCGTGCGCAAGGATGAACGCTGGGGGCCGCGCACGCTCGATTTGGACATCATGCTGTACGGCGACAAGGTGATCCATACCGATCGCCTGACCGTACCGCATTACGGCCTGAAAGAGCGCGAATTCATGCTCTACCCGCTGGCGGAAATCGCCCCCGACCTGATTTTCCCTGATGGCGAACCGCTCGCCAGCTGCCTCAAGCGCGTGCCGGAAAACGGCATGGCGCTGTGGCACTCGCCAAAACCGAAATCCTGACCTACCTACAGCGCCAACCGCGCAACGAATCCCCCCGCCGAGCGATTGGCGAAACTGATCTGTAAACCATGCAAGCCGGCAATACGCTGCACGATAGATAACCCCAGCCCGCTGCCGGTTTGTTCCTGTCCCGGCGGGCGATAGAAACGTTCTCCCAGCCGCGCCAGATGCTCCGCGGTCACCCCCGGGCCGTCATCCTCTACCGTCAGCGAACGTTCGCTCAGCGTCACGGTGACGACGCCGCCCTGCGGGGTATAGCGCACCGCGTTGTCCAGCAAGTTGCGCAATAGCAGCGACAACAGCAAGGTTTCCCCCTGACGCGGCGGTGGCGTTCCCCGATGTTCATAGCGCAGCGTCACACCCGCCGCATGGGCTTGCCGATCCTGTTCCGCCAGGGTCATCGTCACCAGATCGTTCCAGTCGATAGGCGCCAGCTCGGCCAGATCCGACAGCGAATCCAGCCGCGACAGCGTCAGCAGTTGATCCACCAGCCGGGTCGCGCGATCGATGCCGACCGTCAGATTGTCCAGCGCGTGCTCGCGCATCGGCGCATCATCCCCCGCCAACTGCACCACTTCGGTCTGCACCCGCAATGCCGCCAATGGGCTGCGCAATTCGTGCGCGGCATCGGAGGTGAAGCGTCGCTCTCGCACCAGCAAAGCGTTGATGCGAGCGAACAGCGCATTGAGTGCATCCACCAGCGGGCGCACCTCGGTCGGCACCTGGCGCGCATCCAGCGGCGTGGCGTCATCGGGTGCACGCCGACGCAAACCGGCGGCCACCGCACGCAGCGGCCGCAGCTCGCGCCCCACCATCAGCGCGATCAGCAGCATCAGCACCGGCAGCGTCGCCAGCCAGGGCACCAGCTGGCCCGTCACCATGCCCAGCGCCATATCGCGCCGGTAATCCCACTCCTGCCCCACGACAATGCGGTAGCGCCCGTCCGGGCTGGTCAACCATACCAGGCGCCAGCTGTCATCATCGCCTTTGCGCTCACCGTCGGTAAAACCTTCACGCTCCCCGTCAAACAGGAAATCAGCGCCGTTCTCGCCGTCGTTGAGCAGCATCTTGCCGTCGCGATCGAAGATGGCGAACGCCAGCGCGTCGTCGTCCTGCTCGCCGCGCTTGCCATGATGCACCAGCTTCTTGGTTTTCGGCAGGCTGCGCGCACTTTCATCGGCCAGCAGATCGCCGAGGTTGGCGGTCGCCAGCCGTTTGGCGAACAGCATCTGTTGGGTGTCGAACACTTCGTTGATGGTGTTGCGCGACATCACCCAGGCCACCACGCTGGCGGTGCTCCAGGTCAGCAGCGCCAGCAGGCTGAAGATCAGGATCAGGCGTAGCCGCAGGCTGAGACGCTTCACGGCGCATCCCCCAGCGTGTAACCCACGCCGTGGATGGTACGGATGAAGCCGTTGCCCAGCTTGCGCCGCAGGTGGTGAATATGTACCTCCACCGCGTTGCTGCTCACCTCGTCATCCCAGTTGTACAGCTTCTCCTGGATCAACGGCCGCGCCAGCACCCGCCCCTTGTTGTGCAGAAACAGCTCCAGTACCGCCAATTCGCGCGGCGTCAGCGTCACCGGCTCGCCGTTGCAGCTCACGCTGCGGGTGGCGCTGTCGAACACCACGTTGCCGTGCGTCAGCTGTGGCATCAGTTGGCCGTGGCGACGGCGGATCAGCGCCTGCAGGCGCGCCGCCACTTCGGCCAGCGCGAACGGCTTGCACAGGTAATCGTCGGCACCGCTTTGCAGCCCGCTAACCCGCTGCTCCAGCGCATCGCGGGCGGTGAGGATCAGCACCGGCACGTCCTGCCCGGCCTGGCGCCATTGGCGCAGCAGATCCAGGCCGTCGAGGCCCGGCAGGCTGAGATCGAGGATCACCGCGTCGTACGGCGCACTGTCCAGCGCATTTTTGCCGACGACGCCGTCGGTGAACCAGTCCAGATTGAAGCCGAGTTTGGTCAGCCCGGCCTTGATGCCGTCACCGATCAGTTTGTCATCTTCGATCAACAGAATTCGCATGAGTATCCCTTTTGAGTCTTGGCGCCATTGCACCACAAGGTTCTTAAGAACCGCTTAAGCATGGCGATCCGCGCTACCCACCCCGATCGGGTTACAGTAGAATGGCTGCACTTTTTTGCAGCCTGGGCCTGCGTAAGCCGCACGGCCCGTTTCAGGAGACGTTGTGATGAAACCCACCACCGTGACCCATTTGCGCCAGTGGAAACAGGAGCAGCGCAAGTTTGCTACCCTTACCGCCTACGATGCCAGCTTTGCCAAACTGTTTGAAGAGCAAGGCATCAAAGTCCTGTTGGTGGGCGATTCGCTGGGCATGACGCTGCAGGGCCACGACTCCACGCTGCCGGTCACCGTCGCCGACGTGGCCTACCACACGCGCGCCGTGCGCCGCGGCGCGCCGGCCTGCCTGCTGCTGGCCGATCTGCCGTTCATGAGTTACGCCACCCCGGAACAGACCTTCGCCAACGCCGCCGAGCTGATGCGCGCCGGCGCCAACATGGTGAAACTGGAAGGTGGCAGCTGGCTGTGCGACACGGTGAAAATGCTCGCCGAGCGCGCCGTGCCGGTGTGCGGCCACCTGGGCCTGACGCCGCAGTCGGTCAACGTGTTCGGTGGCTATAAGGTGCAAGGGCGCGACGAACTGGCCGCCAAACAGCTGCTGCAGGACGCGCAGAATCTGGAACTGGCCGGCATTCAGCTGCTGGTGCTGGAATGCGTGCCGACCGAGCTGGCGCGCCAGATCACCGAAGCGTTGTCCATTCCGGTCATCGGCATCGGCGCCGGCAGCGGCACCGACGGCCAGATCCTGGTGATGCACGACGCCTTCGGCATTACCGGCGGCCACACGCCGAAGTTCGCCAAGAACTTCCTGGCGCAGAGCGGCGATATCCGCACGGCGGTGCAGCACTACATTCAGGAAGTGGAGCAAGGCCTCTACCCGGCGGCTGAACACTCTTTTAACTAAGCGATGGTTCCAGGAGTCACCCAATGATTATTATCGAAACCCTGCCGATGCTGCGTCAGCAGATCCGCCGCTGGCGCCAGGAAGGCAAACGCATCGCGCTGGTGCCGACCATGGGCAACCTGCACGACGGCCACATGACGCTGGTCGATGAAGCGCGCGCCCGCGCCGACGTGGTGGTGGTGAGCGTCTTCGTCAACCCGATGCAGTTCGATCGCCCAGACGATCTGGCACGCTACCCGCGCACGCTGCAGGAAGACAGCGAGAAGCTGACCCGCCGCGGCGTCGATCTGGTGTTCGCCCCGGCCCCGGCCGCGGTTTATCCGCAGGGCCTGGAGCAGCAGACCTACGTCGACGTGCCGGGCATCTCCACCATCCTGGAAGGCGCAAGCCGGCCGGGCCACTTCCGCGGTGTTTCCACCATCGTCAGCAAGCTGTTCAACCTGGTGCAGCCTGATTTGGCCTGTTTCGGCGAGAAGGATTACCAACAGCTGGCGCTGATCCGCAAAATGGTGGCGGACATGGGTTACGACATCGATATCGTCGGCGTGCCGACCGTGCGCGCCAAAGACGGCCTGGCCCTCAGTTCGCGTAATGGCTACCTGACCGCCGAAGAGCGCAAGATCGCGCCGCAGCTGAGCAAAATCATGAACGCGCTGGCGCAGCAGCTGGCCAATGGCGAGCGCCAGGTCGAAACGCTGTTGGAGCAGACCGCCGAGCAACTGCGCGCCGCCGGCTTTACGCCGGATGAGCTGTTTATTCGCGACGCCGACAGCCTGCAGCCGCTGACGGTAGATAGCCAGCGGGCGGTGGTGCTGATGGCCGCCTGGCTGGGCAAGGCGCGTCTTATCGACAACCAGCAGGTTGACCTGACGCTATAAGCCGTTTTTTATACTATCGTCACCCTGAAGCCTTGGCCATTGGTAGACAATGGCGGAGCAATCGGTGACGATAGAGATTGCAGGGATGCAGGAGAGATGTTCAACCCCAGCGCCTGTGAAGGCCGATATTCAGTTAGGTAAAGCTATGATACGTACTATGCTGCAAGGCAAGCTGCATCGCGTCAAAGTCACTCAGGCTGACTTGCACTATGAAGGATCCTGCGCCATCGACCAGGATTTTCTGGAAGCCGCCGGCATTCTGGAATATGAAGCGATCGATATTTACAACGTGGATAACGGCCAGCGCTTCTCCACCTACGCTATTGCCGCCGAGCGCGGTTCGCGCATCATTTCTGTCAACGGCGCCGCCGCGCGCTGCGCCTGCGTGGGCGACAAACTGATCATCTGCTCCTATGTGCAAATGACCGACGCCGACGCCCGCCAGCACCACCCGAAAGTCGCCTATTTCGAAGGTGACAACAACCTGCAGCGCAAGGCGAAAGCCGTGCCGGTTCAGGTCGCCTGACAATAAAACGGGCGCCTTACGCGCCCGTTCTTCCCTACTGCACCACCACCGTACCCGGCTTGTTGGCTATCCGATCCGCCATGGTCTGGATCGAGTCGGTGCGCAGAATATACAGCCGCTTCAGCGTATAGGGGTTATCCCCCGGCTTCACCTTGCCCTGCACCGTGGTCACCGCCAGATGGAACCCGGCGTCCTGCGCCGCCTGAATCGCCCGTTGGTTATAACCGCCGAACGGATAAGACAGATACAGCACGTGCGGGTTGAACTGCGACAGCGCGCGGCGCGAGCGCTCAAAATCGAACTCGATATTGTGCAACGAACGGCTCAGCAAAATCGGCTGGCGGTTGCCATCGGTGCGGTGCAGAAAATGGGTATGCGACTGCACGTCGAACACGTCCTGAATCTGCTTGAGCTCCGAAACGCTCATAAACTGCAGCGAGTCCGGGTTCCATTTCTGCGGGTGGCGTTTGATGCGCGAAGAGATGATGAACGCCGTGGCGCGGAAACCGTAATCCTTCAGCACCGGGTAAGCGTAGCGATAAACCGACTTCAGCCCGTCGTCGAAGGTCAGCACGATCGCCTTGCCCGGCAGGTTGATCTGATTTTTCAGGTAGGCTTCCAGCTGATACAGCGAAATGGTGTCGTAGCCCGCCTGCTTCAGATAGGTCATTTGGTTGCTGAACGCCACGTCTGAGGTGGTGGTCGAGGTGTGGCGGAAGCGTTTGTTCTCTTCGTTTTTCAGCAGGTGGTGGTAAGTCAGCACCGGTATGCCGTTATCGATCTCGCAGTCCAACTCATTAATGAACCCCAGCCGCTCGCCGATGTTGACCTCGTACCAGGTGTTGTTCAGGCGATCCTTCAGCTTGCCGATGATAGGATAGCGCAGGTTGCCTTCCAGCGTGCCCAAGACTTCGCTGTCCTTGTCCGCTGCGGTGTATACGTCTATCGTTTTTTGCGTGATCAGATTCTGGTTGGTCAGCGGTTTGTTCAGTTCGCCCAAATCGTCTTGCACCTTGCGCGACTTCTTCAATTCACGCACGTCGTCTTTATCGATAAAGCCGGTACCGTGCCCGAATTTGAATTCGTAGTATTCCGCATCCGCCGGGAAGACTTGGATCAGTTGCCCGCGCTTCACTTCCCCTACCGGGATCACATGCTCGCCCACCAACGCATAGACTTCGCTGTCGCGCTGCGCTTCCATGTATTCAGATTTAACCGCGCTGTCTTCCGACAGCAAACTAGCCAGGCTCACAGGGGAAACCAACGACATCAGAATGCCGAGCAACCCAGCCGTTAACGTGTATTGAGACCGCATGATGATGTTCTGCTTACGAGTGCGTAATGACAAAAGTGGAGGAAATGTGGAGCGCCAGCATAGCACGATTTGAACAGCGGGGAACTAGCGGTTATTTGAGCAATTCTATTGATTTACGCGCCGCCTGCGCCAAATCAAGAAAAGCGCCCCCGCCGGGAAAGCGAGGGCGCGATACGATCAGCTGCGCAGGCCGCGGCCGCGCTCGATCAGGTACCAGGACAGCAGGTAAAACACCGCGATAAACGCCACCAGCACCGCCATGGTGAACGCCAGCGGCACATCGTTGATGCCGAGGAAACCGTAGCGGAAGCCGCTGATCATATAAACGATGGGGTTCAGCTTGGACACCGCCTGCCAGAATGGCGGCAGCAGCGACAGCGAGTAGAACACCCCGCCCAGGTAAGTCAGCGGCGTCAGCACGAAGGTCGGGATCAGGCTGATGTCGTCGAAAGTGGTGGCGAACACCGCATTGATCAGCCCCGCCAGCGAGAACAGGATCGCCGTCAGCAGCAGCGTCAGCGCAATCACCCACCAGGCATGTACCTGCAGCGGCACGAAGAACAGCGAGATGATGGTCACCAGCACGCCGACGCAGATGCCGCGCGCCACGCCGCCGCCGACATAGCCGGCGATCACCACGTGGGTCGGCACCGGCGCCACCAGCAGTTCCTCAATGTTGCGCTGAAACTTGGCGCTGAAGAACGACGAGGCGACGTTGGCATAGGAGTTGGTGATCACCGCCATCATGATAAGGCCGGGCACGATGAACTGCATGTAGCTGAAGCCGTGCATATCGCCGATGCGCGAGCCGATCAGGTTACCGAAGATGATGAAGTACAGCGTCATGGTGATCACCGGCGGCACCAGGGTCTGGATCCAGATGCGCGCGAACCGGTTTACCTCTTTGGCCCAGATGCTTTGTAAGGCCACCCAATACAAACGCGTCATGCTTTTTCTCCATTGCCGTTAACCAGGGTGACAAACAGCTCTTCCAGGCGGTTCGCCTTGTTGCGCATGCTCAGTACCTGCACGCCCTGCGCGCTCAACTGGGCGAACAGGCCGTTCAGCCCCTGCTCGCGCATCACCTCCACTTCCAGCGTCGAGGTATCCGTCAGGCGGCTGTGGTAACCGTCCAGCTTAGGCAGCGGGCTCTTCGCCGCCAGATCGAGGATGAAAGTTTCCGACTTCAGCTTGGCCAGCAGCCCTTTCATCGAGGTGTTTTCCACCAGTTCCCCGTTCTGGATGATGCCGATGTTGCGGCACAGCATTTCCGCCTCTTCCAGATAGTGGGTGGTGAGGATGATGGTGGTGCCTTGGGCGTTCAGCTCTTTCAGGAAGCCCCACATCGAGCGACGCAGTTCGATATCCACCCCGGCGGTCGGCTCATCGAGGATCAGCAGCTTCGGTTGGTGCATCAACGCGCGGGCGATCATCAGACGGCGCTTCATGCCGCCGGACAGCATACGGGCGCGCTCGTTGCGCTTGCCCCACAGATCCAGCTGATTGAGGTATTTCTCGGCGCGCGCCATCGCTTCACGCCGCGTGACGCCGTAGTAACCCGCCTGGTTCACCACGATCTGCAACACGGTCTCGAACGGGTTGAAGTTGAACTCCTGCGGCACCAGGCCGAGCTGGCGCTTGGCGTTGACGATGTCTTTATCGATGTCATAACCGAACACCCGCACGCTGCCGGCGGTTTTGTTCACCAGCGAGCTGATGATGCCGATGGTGGTGGACTTTCCGGCGCCGTTTGGCCCCAGCAGAGCATAAAAATCCCCCGCCTCGACGCTCAGGTCGATGCCGCGCAGCGCCTTGACGCCACCGGCGTAAGTCTTGGTCAGCTGCGCTAATTCCAGTGCATAATTCATATGTAAAATAGTACCTTATGACGATGAGTATGCCGCCGCGCCCCTGTTTGCGAGGCTTGAAACACTAACAATAATCCTAGCATCGACGGCGTTTTCACTGCGTCGAATCCGTGCGGTAAATGAGGTTGCACCACTGTTCCGATTTCCAAATTGTGACGCTTACCCTATATTACTCCAACGCAATCTGTTCGTTACGGGTCAATCACCTTCATGAAAGAAATCGAAGAGCTTATCGCCAACAACCAGGCCTGGTCGGCCAATATCAGTCAGGAAGACCCGGAATTTTTTGAACGTTTAGCCCAGGCGCAAAAGCCCCGCTTCTTATGGATTGGTTGCTCTGACAGCCGCGTTCCCGCAGAACGCCTGACCGGCCTCGAGCCGGGTGAACTGTTCGTCCATCGCAACGTGGCGAACCTCGTTATCCATACCGATCTTAACTGCCTGTCGGTGGTGCAGTATGCGGTAGATGTGCTGGAAGTCGAACACATCATCATCTGCGGCCACCTGGGCTGCGGCGGCGTGCAGGCGGCGGTGGAAAACCCGGAACTGGGGTTGATCGACAACTGGCTGCTGCACATTCGCGATCTGTGGTACAAGCACAGCTCGCTGCTGGGCGAGCTGCCGCCGGAACAGCGTTTCAACATGCTGTGCGAGATCAACGTCATTGAGCAAGTGTACAACCTGGGCCACTCCACCATCATGCAGTCCGCCTGGAAGCGCGGCCAGAAGGTGATGATCCACGGTTGGGTGTACGGCATTCAGGACGGCCGTCTGCGCGATATGGAAGTGCTGGCGACCAGCCGCGAGAGCCTGGAGATGGGCTACCGCAAAGCGATAGCCAAACTGAAGCAGGATAAAGGCGTATAACCCCGCCGCGGGCGCGGCTTGCCGCGCCCCACATCCAATTACTCGTCCAGCAGCACCACTTTGCCGACGTACGGCAGGTGACGGTAGCGCTGAGCGTAGTCGATGCCATACCCCACCACGAACTCATCCGGGATCGAGAAGCCGACATATTCGACCGGCACCTGCACTTCACGGCGCTCAGGTTTGTCCAGCAAGGTGCAAATCGCCAGCGATTTCGGCCCGCGCAGCGCCAAAATCTCGCGCACTTTGTTCAGCGTGTTGCCGGAATCGATGATGTCTTCCACGATCAGCACGTCTTTGCCGCGAATGTCTTCGTCCAGATCCTTGAGGATCTTCACGTCGCGGGTGGTGGACATACCGCTGCCGTAGCTGGAGGCGGTCATAAAGTCGACTTCGTGCGGCACGTCGATCGCGCGGCAGAGATCGGCCATGAACATGAAGGAGCCGCGCAGCAGCCCGACCAGCACCATGTCGCTGCCGCTGTCGCGGTAATGTTCGGTGATCTGGCGGCCAAGTTCGGCGATACGGGTCTTAACTTCCTGCTCGGAAATCATTACGTCTACAGTGTGTTTCATAGTATTCAGGTCAGTTGCCGGAAGAAAGGCGCAGAGTTTAGCATAGGCCGTTACGACTTGCCTCTCTCCCGGACAGGGGAGTTTTCTTTATTAAGGGTATTCCTGACGAGCGTGCAGGACACTCACTATTTCAATATGTGCAGCCAGCACGCGGTAAACCACAATGTAATTAGGATGAACAACCATTTCACGAGTCCCGTTCACCCTGCCAGGCCGGAACAGATAAGGATGTTCCGCTAACGGGATAACCGACTCTTCGATACGTTGCAACAAAGCCTCAGCGGCAAGTGGATTTCGCTCAGCGATAAAAGCCAGCAGCGTATATAAACCCGTTTTTGCTTCGTCAGTCCATTTAACGGTTAACATAAGGGTCAGGCCGATTTTCTTTTGGCTTTCGCCTGCTCGATAATGTGACGAGCACCAGCCATGACTTCATCATGGGGGATACGGGGGGTGTCGCTATTGACGGAAGATTCCACGGTGCTTCTGAACCAACGATCGTAGCTATCAGCCTGTTCTTGAGTCTCAAACTCAGAGACGATGGGATCCAATTTTGTCGGCATGACGCGCTCCTCAACAGCTGATATTTTAATCAGTATAACGGCTTCCTTTCATTGAACCAAGCGGTGGCGACGCGAGCGCACCGCCACCTGAGCGATAGGCCGCGATCAATCGGCGACGGTAAAGCCCATCATCATGCCGGTATCTTCATGCTCCAACAGGTGGCAGTGGGCCATATACGCATGTTCGCTGCTTGCCGGATGATCGAAACGCACCAGCACTTCGCTGCGCCAACCTTCGACGCGCACCGTGTCCTTCCAGCCGCTGCGATGCGCCGCCGGCGGTTTGCCGTTTTCCGACAGGATACGGAACTGGGTGCCGTGAATGTGGAACGGGTGCAGCATCATGTCGCCCTCACCGGAAATGGTCCATTTTTCATACTGACCCCGTTTGGCGGCAAACATCGGTTTGTTCATGTCGAAGGCCTTGCCGTTGATCATGTTGCCGTGGCTGAAATCGAACGGTTTGGCTTTGCTCTGCGCGCCGCCGTGATCCATCCCGGCCATCTTGCCATGACCCATGCCCTTCATGTTGCCGTGGTCCATGCCCTGCATGCCGCCCTTCTCCATGCCTTTCATGTCTCCAGCGCCCGTCGCGCCATGATTCATGCTCATGCCGGCCATCGCCTGGTGACCATAACGATCCATCAGCGCCTGCATGCCGAGCATATCCAGCTGCGGATCCATCATCAGCTGCAGCCAACGCTCCTGGATACCAGTGGTGGCAGGCAATGTCGGCAGCTTCACCAGGCTGTCCGGCATGGTTTTGATACCCTGTGCCAACGACGGCTGAATGCGCAACACCGGCAGCGGCTGATCGAACGGAGCCAGCGTCATGCCCATCTGTTTCACCGGCAGCGTCACGATATCGAACGCTTTCCCGTCGGAGGCATCCACCAGCACTTCAAAGCGTTCGCCCATCAGCATCGGCAGCTCGGTCAGCTTCACCGGCTCAGCCAGGAAACCGCCGTCGCTGGCGATAACATACAGCGGACGGTTGTCACTGGCCGCCAGATTCAACGAGCGGGCGTTGCAACCGTTGAGAAAACGCAGACGCAGCCAGCCGCGTGGCGCCAGATGTTGCGGATACTGCGCGCCGTTGGTGAACATGCGATCGCCAAACCAGCCCACCGCCGCGCTCATCACGTCCAGGCGGTATTCGATCTGCGCGTCTTTGCCCAGCCGCTTATCCTGCAGGATCACCGGAATATCATCCTGCCCCCAGGTTTTCGGCAGCGGCAGTTTGGCGCTTTCATCGTCTTCCAGCAGCACCAACCCCGCCAGCCCCATCATCACCTGGCTGCCGGTTTTACCGTGCGTGTGCGGGTGGAACCAGCAGGTAGCGGCCGGTTGTTCGACGGTGAAATTCACCGTGCGCGTCGCGCCGGGGTGGATCAGCGCCTGCGGGCCGCCATCGACGTCGCCGGGAATTTCCAGCCCGTGCCAGTGGACGGTACTGGCCTCCGCCAGGCTGTTTTTGATATCGACCGTCACCGGCTGGCCACGCTGCAGCTTCACCGCCGGCCCGAGCAGCGCGCCGTTGAATCCCCAGGTTTTGGTGGCGGCACCGGGCAACCAGCGGGTTTCACCCGCCTGCAGCGCCAGCGCAATCTTTCCCTGCGCGTCCGGCATCAACAGCGGCGGTACCGGCAAGGCCGGCCGATCGGCCGCCCAGGCGGCCCGGCTCCATAACGGCAATGCGCTCGCCGCGCCCAGCGCAGCGGTTAATTTAATAAAATCACGGCGTAACATCGCTGACTCCCTTTTCTCAGTGACATAACTCAATGCCGTCAGCCTAAACCTTCCCCCAGGCGGAAGGTCAAGCCTTTCCTGGCGGTATTTTAAGCTATGCCTCACAATCAAGAGAGTAGGACCGGCACGCGCGACGCCGGCCCGGCAGCAATAAAATTTGGTGCCTTTACAGGCAAGTGTGGTAACGTCAGCAGACGACAAACAGGCCTATTTCATGATGAAAAAAACAACGTTATCGATGCTGTTGCTGGCGATGCTGGGCTTCTCCAACGCCAGTCTGGCGCTGAATGAATCCGAGGCGGAAGATCTGGCCGATCTGACGGCGGTATTTATTTATTTGAAAAATGATTGCGGCTACAACGATTTGCCAAATGCGCAAATCAAACGCGCCATTGTCTATTTCGCGCAACAAAACCGCTGGGATTTGAGCAACTACAACAGCTTTAACATGAAGGCGCTGGGCGAAGACAGCTATCGCGATCTCAGCGGCATCGCCATTCCAACGCCTAAGAAGTGCAAATCGCTGGCGCGCGACTCTTTGAGCCTGCTGGCCTACGCCAACTAATTCCGCCCCTCTCCCCCACCCGCCTTTCGCTCTCTCTGTCTGAAATTCAACCGTGCATCGCCAGACAGAGTTAGCTATGATGTTGCGCCGATTTTTCATGGCTGTTATTACGGAGTTTCCCGCACATGACCCAGAAAGAAATTTGGTACGAAACGCTGCATACGGGCTTCGGCCAGTATTTCTCGGTAGAGAAGGTGCTGTACCGCGAGAAGACCGATCATCAGGATCTGGTGATCTTCGAGAACCCGGTCCTGGGGCGCGTGATGGCGCTCGACGGCGTGGTGCAAACCACCGAGCGTGACGAGTTCATCTATCACGAAATGCTGACCCACGTGCCGCTGCTGGCGCATGGCCAGGCGAAGAAAGTGCTGATCATCGGCGGCGGCGACGGCGGCATGCTGCGCGAAGTCAGCCGGCATCCTGGCGTGGAGCAGATCACCATGGTCGAGATCGACGCCGGTGTCGTCGAGTTCTGCCGCCAATACCTGCCCAACCACAGCGCCGGCGCCTATGACGATCCGCGCTTCAAGTTGGTGATCGACGACGGCGTCAACTTCGTGAATCAAACCGACGAAACGTTCGATGTGATCATCTCCGACTGCACCGATCCGATCGGCCCCGGCGAAAGCCTGTTCACCTCGGCGTTTTATGAAGGCTGCGCCCGCTGCCTGAATGAGGGCGGCATTTTCGTTGCGCAGAACGGCGTCTGCTTCCTGCAACAGGACGAGGCAATCAACAGCCACGCCAAACTGAGCCGCTACTTTAGCGACGTCAGCTTCTATCAGGCGGCGATCCCGACCTATTACGGCGGCATCATGACCTTTGCCTGGGCGAGCCAGAACCCGGCACTGCGCCAGATCGATCTGCCGACTCTGCAACAACGCTTTAACCAAAGCGGCCTACACTGCCGTTATTACAACCCGGCAATTCACGTCGGCAGCTTTGCCCTGCCGCAATATTTGCTCAATGCCCTGAACGTAACACGTTAAGCGAGAAGATAAAGGAGGTGGCCTAAATTGCATAAGCTAAAACTGCACGGCTTCAACAACCTGACCAAGAGCCTGAGTTTTTGTATTTACGATATTTGTTATGCCAAAACCGCGGACGATCGCGACGGCTATATCGCCTACATAGACGAACAATATAACGCCAACCGGCTGACCGAGATCCTGAGCGAGACCTGCTCGATCATCGGCGCCAATATTCTGAACATCGCGCGTCAGGACTACGAGCCGCAGGGCGCCAGCGTCACCATCCTGGTCAGCGAAGAGCCCATCGATCCGAAAGACGTCGATACGTCGGAACACCCAGGCCCGTTGCCGAATACGGTCGTCGCGCACCTGGACAAAAGCCATATCTGCGTACATACCTACCCGGAAAGCCATCCGGAAGGCGGGCTATGCACCTTTCGCGCCGATATCGAGGTCTCGACCTGCGGCGTCATTTCGCCCCTCAAGGCGCTGAACTACTTAATTCACCAGCTGGAATCCGACATCGTCACCATGGACTATCGCGTGCGCGGTTTTACCCGCGACGTGAACGGCGTGAAACATTACATCGATCACGAGATCAATTCGATCCAGAACTTTATGTCGGAAGACATCAAGGCGCTGTACCACATGATGGACGTGAACGTTTACCAGGAAAATATCTTCCATACCAAGATGTTGCTGAAAGATTTCGATCTGAAGCACTACCTGTTTAACGCGGAGCCGGAGGCGTTGAGCGCAGCCGAACGCAAGCAGATCACCGATCTGTTATGGAAAGAGATGCAGGAAATCTATTACGGCCGCAATATTCCGCATCTGTGATGGAAAGGGCGCGGCACGCCGCGCCCTGATGCTTAGTACTTCAGCATGAAAGAACGATAGGCCTTCAACACCAGCAGGAAGTCCTCAACGCCGCAGAATGAGAGGCTTTCTTCGTCGTAGTAGTTCATCCCCTCTTCCATTTCATCGCCCTCAAACTCCAGCTGATTGGCGCGGATCATCACTTCTTCACCATCCATCAGCAGCGTATATTCATGGCCTTCCAGCTGCCATTGACGCTCGCTGCCTTTGACCTCGGCCGCACCGGCTTCAATCCGGTCCAGCAGGTTGAAATCGCCTTTAACTTCTTCGTTGATCCAGTGGCCAATCGCTTCATGCCCCATCGAAAATCTGACGATCACCTGACCGGTGACGTCACGCAGAAATTCGTAATCCATAGCATGCCCTCCTGAGCCCTTTTTCTTAGTGTAAACATAAATGGCGGACTAACTCAGTGAGCGCTCGCAAAGTTGGCAACTGAGCAAAATAAAACGGGAGGCCAAGGCCTCCCGTTAAACAGTTGCGCAATATAGCGGCTTACACGGCGGTTTGGAAGATCACGCCGTCGGCTTTTTCGGTGTACTGCCCCAGCTGGTCAAAGTTCAGGTAGCGGTAGGTATCCGCCGCCGTCTTGTCGACCTGCGCCATATAGGTCTGGTACTCGTCCGGCGTCGGCAGGCGACCCAACAGGGACGCTACCGCGGCCAGTTCGGCAGACGCCAGATAGACGTTGGCACCGGTGCCCAGACGGTTCGGGAAGTTACGGGTCGAGGTGGAGACCACCGTCGCGCCGTCCGCCACGCGCGCCTGGTTGCCCATGCACAGCGAGCAGCCCGGGATCTCGATACGCGCACCGCTCTTGCCGAAGACGCTGTAGTAGCCTTCTTCGGTCAGCTGAGCCGCATCCATCTTGGTTGGCGGCGCCACCCACAGACGGGTCGGCAGCTGGCCCTTGTGCTGATCCAGCAGCTTGCCGGCCGCGCGGAAGTGGCCGATGTTGGTCATGCAAGAACCGATGAACACTTCATCGATTTTGCTGTTGGCCACGTCGGACAGCAGGCGTGCGTCGTCAGGATCGTTCGGCGCGCACAGGATCGGCTCTTTGATCTCGTTCAGATCGATGTCGATCACCGCTGCGTATTCCGCATCCGCATCGCCTTCCAGCAGTTGCGGATCCGCCAGCCATTTTTCCATGCCCTGAATACGGCGCTCCAGCGTACGGCGATCGCCGTAGCCTTCGGAGATCATCCACTTCAGCAGCACGATGTTGGAGTTCAGGTACTCTTCAATCGGCGCCTTATCCAGCTTGATGGTACAACCGGCGGCGGAACGTTCGGCGGACGCATCGGTCAGCTCAAACGCCTGCTCGACCTTCAGATCCGGCAGGCCTTCGATCTCCAGAATGCGGCCGGAGAAGATGTTTTTCTTGCCCTTCTTCTCGACGGTCAGCAGACCCTGCTGGATCGCGTAGTAAGGGATGGCGTGCACCAGATCGCGCAGGGTGATGCCCGGCTGCATTTTGCCTTTGAAGCGCACCAGCACCGACTCAGGCATATCCAGCGGCATCACGCCGGTCGCGGCGGCAAACGCCACCAGGCCGGAACCGGCCGGGAAGGAGATGCCGATCGGGAAGCGGGTGTGGGAATCGCCGCCGGTGCCGACGGTGTCAGGCAGCAGCATACGGTTCAGCCAGGAGTGGATCACGCCGTCGCCCGGACGCAGCGAGACGCCGCCGCGGTTCATGATGAAGTCAGGCAGCGTGTGGTGCGTGGTCACGTCGACCGGTTTCGGGTACGCGGCGGTGTGGCAGAACGACTGCATGACCAGGTCGGCGGAGAAGCCGAGGCAGGCCAGGTCTTTCAGCTCATCACGGGTCATCGGGCCGGTGGTGTCCTGAGAACCGACGGAGGTCATCTTCGGTTCGCAGTATTCGCCAGGGCGAATACCGGCGACGCCGCAGGCGCGGCCGACCATTTTCTGCGCCAGCGAGAAGCCTTTGCTGCTCGCGGCAACCGGTTTGGCGATACGGAACACGTCGCTGTGCGGCAGGCCCAGCGCTTCGCGCGCCTTGGTGGTCAGGCCGCGGCCGATGATCAGTGGGATACGGCCGCCGGCGCGCACTTCATCCAGCAGCACGTCGGTTTTCAGCTCGAAGTTGGCGATCAGCGCGCCGGTTTCGTGGTTGCGCACTTCACCTTTGTACGGGTAAACGTCGATCACGTCGCCCATGTTCAGCTCGGACACGTCCACTTCGATCGGCAAGGCGCCGGCATCTTCCATCGTGTTGAAGAAGATAGGCGCAATCTTGCCGCCCAGCACCACGCCGCCGCCGCGCTTGTTCGGCACGTGCGGGATGTCGTCACCCATGAACCACAGCACCGAGTTGGTGGCGGATTTACGGGAGGATCCGGTGCCGACCACGTCGCCGACGTAGGCCAGCGGGAAGCCTTTCTTGTTCAGCAGCTCGATCTGTTTGATCGGGCCGACGCTGCCCGGCTGATCCGGCACGATGCCTTCACGTTCGTTTTTCAGCATCGCCAGCGCGTGCAGCGGGATATCCGGGCGCGACCAGGCGTCCGGCGCCGGGGACAGGTCATCGGTATTGGTTTCGCCGGTCACTTTGAACACGGTGACGGTGATCTTTTCCGCCAGCTCCGGGCGCGACAGGTACCATTCGGCATCGGCCCAGGACTGCATGATCTGCTTGGCGTGCGCGTTGCCGGCTTTCGCCTTCTCTTCCACATCGTAGAAGTTGTCGAACATCAGCAGCGTGTGGGACAGCGCTTTAGCGGCGATCGGCGCCAGCTTTTCGTTGTCCAGGGCTTCGATCAGCGGATGAATGTTATAGCCGCCCTGCATGGTGCCTAACAGTTCAATGGCTTTCTCGGGGGTAACCAGGGGGGATGTCGCTTCACCTTTGGCGATGGCCGCCAGGAAACCTGCTTTGACGTAGGCGGCTTCGTCGACGCCCGGTGGAACACGGTTAATCAGCAGGTCTAACAGGAATTCTTCTTCGCCTTTTGGCGGATTCTTCAGTAGTTCGACCAGCGCGGCCATTTGGGTGGCGTCTAGCGGCTTAGGGGCGATGCCCTCAGCAGCACGCTCGGCTACGTGCTTACGGTATTCTTCTAGCACGACGTTCTCCTCGCTCTCATTGTCATTTATTGTGCCTGGCGTATATGCAAACCGGGTTTATACCCTTGGGGTTTCACTCTGTGGCTAGGCGATCGGCCCGTAAAGGCCCCGAAACGGTGATTGGGGCAAACAAGCACGGTCAAACAGCGTTACAGCATGAAAGACTGATGGGTAGAGCGCACGGCGATATTGATGCCATCTATCCTGACGGGGCACTGCTGTCGATGTCCTGGACTGTAAGGTACAGTGCCCGGTTCCGCTCAGCCAGCATATCAGGATTTGAAACGGTTGTTAATTCGTTCACATAAAAGCAACATTAAATCTTTGCTGAATCGTTGAGCGCAGCGTAATCGGCTGCCGGACAAACAGGGCATTATATCCACATAATTAAAACGGATATAAGCATGAGGATCGGAATTTGGCGCAGCGGCCACAAAAAACCGCGTTCTGCATCTGAGCAAAAAAAAAACGGCCCCTTCTCAGGAGCCGCTTGTTAACCGGTCAAACCAGCAGAATTACTTCTTCTTGGCTTTCGGGTTAGGCAGGTCGGTGATGCTGCCTTCGTAGATTTCCGCCGCCAGGCCCACGGATTCGTGCAGGGTCGGGTGAGCGTGGATGGTCAGCGCGATGTCTTCCGCGTCGCAGCCCATCTCGATAGCCAGACCGATTTCACCCAGCAGTTCACCGCCGTTGGTGCCGACAATCGCGCCACCGATGATGCGGTGAGTTTCTTTGTCGAAGATCAGTTTGGTCATGCCGTCTGCACAGTCGGAAGCGATCGCACGGCCGGAAGCCGCCCACGGGAAGGTGGAGGTTTCGTAGCTGATGCCTTTCTCTTTCGCTTCTTTCTCGGTCAGACCCACCCATGCCACTTCCGGCTCGGTGTAAGCGATGGATGGGATCACTTTCGGATCGAAGTAGTGCTTCATGCCGGCGATAACTTCTGCGGCAACGTGGCCTTCGTGCACGCCTTTGTGCGCCAGCATCGGCTGACCGACGATGTCGCCGATAGCGAAGATGTGCGGCACGTTGGTACGCAGCTGTTTGTCGACGTTGATGAAGCCACGCTCGTCAACTTCAACACCGGCTTTGCCAGCATCCAGCAGTTTGCCGTTCGGCACGCGGCCGATCGCCACCAGCACCGCGTCGTAACGCTGTGGTTCTGCTGGCGCTTTTTTACCTTCCATCGTGACGTAGATGCCGTCTTCTTTGGCTTCTACCGCGGTCACTTTGGTTTCCAGCATCAGGTTGAACTGCTTGCTGATACGCTTGGTGAAGACTTTCACCACGTCTTTATCTGCCGCCGGGATAACCTGATCGAACATTTCAACGACGTCGATCTGTGAACCCAGTGCATGGTATACGGTGCCCATTTCCAGGCCGATGATGCCGCCGCCCATAACCAGCAGACGCTCTGGGACGGTTTTCAGCTCCAGCGCATCGGTGGAATCCCACACGCGTGGATCTTCATGAGGAATGAATGGCAATTGGATCGGACGAGAACCTGCAGCGATGATGGCGTTGTCGAAGTTGATGGTGGTTGGGCCGTTTTCGCCTTCCACAACCAGGGTGTTAGCGCCGGTGAACTTGCCCAAGCCGTTGACCACTTTCACTTTACGGCCTTTCGCCATGCCAGCCAGACCGCCGGTCAGCTGAGTGATGACTTTTTCTTTCCAGACGCGCACTTTGTCGATGTCGGTTTTCGGCTCGCCGAAAACGATGCCGTGTTCGGCCAGCGCTTTGGCTTCTTCGATCACTTTGGCAACGTGCAGCAGTGCTTTGGAAGGGATACATCCCACGTTCAGGCAAACCCCGCCCAGAGTGGAATAACGTTCAACCAGAACGGTTTCAAGACCTAAGTCAGCGCAACGAAAGGCTGCAGAGTAACCTGCCGGGCCCGCCCCAAGTACCACGACCTGAGTTTTAATTTCAGTACTCATCATGACCTCTTAATTGATTGTCCGGCGGGTCAGACGTCATTTTTATTGCTAATCGATCTCATAACGCCCTTCATCCACCGGGACGCTTACACCGCGAGCAGTTTACAGAATTGTTAATAATCTGCAAAGCGTGTTCGAGTGACCCGTGTCTCAACAATTTTGTCGAGTTGTGCAAAATCCGACAAAACTGCTACAGAATCATCAGGGGCGCAGCATGCTGCGCCCCTTTTGCATTACATCACCAGACGGCGAATGTCGGACAACATGTTGTTGATGATGGTGATGAAGCGCGCACCATCGGCACCGTCGATAACGCGGTGGTCGAAGGACAGCGACATCGGCATCATCAGGCGCGGCATGAACTCTTTACCGTTCCAGACCGGCTCCATCGCAGACTTGGAGACGCCCAGGATAGCCACTTCCGGCGCGTTGACGATCGGCGCGAAGTGAGTCGTCCCGATGCCACCCAGGCTGGAGATGGTGAAGCAGCCGCCCTGCATCTCGCCCGCGGTCAGCTTGCCGTCGCGCGCTTTCTTGGAGATGGCCATCAGTTCGCGAGACAGCTCGGTGATGCTCTTCTTGTTCACGTCCTTGAACACCGGAACCACCAGGCCGTTCGGGGTATCTACCGCCACGCCGATATTGATGTATTTCTTCAGCGTCAGCTTCTGGCCATCTTCGGACAGCGAGCTGTTGAAGCGCGGCATCTGCTCCAGAGCGGCAGCAACGGCTTTCATGATGAACACGACAGGCGTGAACTTCACGTCCAGCTTGCGCTTGGCCGCTTCTTCGTTCTGTTGCTTGCGGAACGCTTCCAGATCGGTGATGTCGGTTTTGTCGAAGTGAGTCACGTGCGGGATCATCACCCAGTTGCGGCTCAGGTTCGCGCCAGAGATCTTCTGGATGCGGCCCATTTCGACTTCTTCGATCTCGCCGAACTTGCTGAAGTCCACTTTCGGCCATGGCAACATGCCTGGCAGACCGCCGCCAGCAGCAGCCGGAGCTGCTTCAGCGCGTTTCACCGCGTCTTTCACGTAAGTCTGAACGTCTTCGCGCAGGATGCGGCCTTTACGACCGGTGCCTTTCACTTTCGCCAGGTTAACGCCGAATTCACGCGCCAGACGACGAATGACCGGGGTCGCGTGCACGTATGCCGCGTTCTCGGCGAACTCGCCTTTGTCGTCAGCTTTCGCAGCCGGAGCGGCGGCTTTAGCGGCGGCCGGCGCCGGCGCAGCGTCCGCTTTAGCGGCTGGAGCGGCGGCAGCGGCAGGCGCAGCGCCTTCCACTTCGAACACCATGATCAGGGAGCCGGTTTTCACTTTGTCGCCGGTCGCGATCTTGATCTCTTTCACGGTACCCGCGAACGGCGCTGGCACTTCCATGGAGGCCTTGTCGCCTTCCACGGTGATCAGAGACTGCTCGGCGGCAACCTTGTCGCCCACCTTAACCATCACCTCGGTCACTTCGACTTCGTCACCGCCGATATCCGGCACGGCGACGTCTTTGGCCGCAGAGGCCGCAGGCGCTGCAGCGGCGGCAGGAGCTTCAGCCGCAGCCGGGGCGGCAGCGGAAGCGGCGCCAGCCACTTCGAACACCATGATCAGGGAACCGGTTTTCACTTTGTCGCCGGTCGCGATCTTGATCTCTTTCACGGTGCCCGCGAACGGCGCAGGGACTTCCATGGAAGCCTTGTCGCCTTCCACAGTGATCAGGGACTGCTCGGCTTCCACCTTGTCGCCCACTTTCACCAGGATCTCGGTCACTTCGACTTCGTCGGCGCCGATGTCCGGCACGGCAACGTCTTTGGCCGCAGCGGCAGCCGGAGCAGCTGCTGCTGCCGCCGGTTTTTCTTCCGCTTTCGCCGCCGGTGCAGCTTCCGCTGCGCCTGCCGCTTCGAAGATCATGATCAGTTTGCCGGTTTCGGTTTTATCGCCGACCGCCACTTTAATCTCTTTCACCACGCCCGCCTGAGGGGATGGCACTTCCATGGAAGCCTTGTCGCCTTCCACGGTGATCAGCGATTGTTCCGCTTCAACTTTATCGCCGACCTTCACCAGAATCTCGGTGATTTCGACTTCATCTGCACCGATGTCCGGTACGTTGATTTCGATAGACATTATTCAGTACCTCTTAGGCCAGACGCGGGTTAACTTTTTCCGGGTTGATGTCGAATTTCTTGATTGCATCAGCAACCACAGAAGCTTCGATCTCACCGCGTTTAGCCAGTTCACCCAGAGCAGCAACCACCACGTAAGATGCATCGACTTCGAAGTGGTGACGCAGGTTTTCGCGGCTGTCCGAACGACCGAAGCCGTCGGTGCCCAGTACGCGATAATCGCTGGCCGGCACATAAGTACGAACCTGTTCAGCGAACAGTTTCATGTAGTCGGTAGACGCTACCGCTGGCGCGTCGCTCATCACCTGAGCGATGTAAGGCACGCGTGGCGTTTCGGTTGGGTGCAGCATGTTCCAACGCTCGCAATCCTGGCCGTCGCGCGCCAGTTCGGTGAACGAGGTCACGCTGTAGGTGTCGGAACCCACGCCGTAGTCCTTCGCCAGGATCTGCGCAGCTTCGCGCACGTGGCGCAGGATAGCGCCGGAGCCCAGCAGCTGTACCTTGCCTTTGCTGCCTTCCAGCGTTTCCAGCTTGTAGATACCCTTGCGGATACCTTCTTCCGCACCCTGCGGCATCGCAGGCATGTGGTAGTTTTCGTTCAGCGTGGTCAGGTAGTAGTACACGTTTTCTGGGTTGTCGCCATACATGCGCACCAGACCGTCGTGCATGATCACCGCCACTTCGTACGCGTAAGCCGGATCGTAAGAGATGCAGTTAGGGATGGTCAGAGACTGAATGTGGCTGTGGCCATCTTCGTGCTGCAGACCTTCGCCGTTCAGGGTAGTACGGCCCGAGGTCCCGCCGATCAGGAAGCCACGCGCCTGTTGGTCGCCCGCTGCCCAGCACAGGTCGCCGATACGTTGGAAACCGAACATCGAGTAGTAGATGTAGAACGGAATCATCGGCAGATCGTTGGTGCTGTAGGAAGTCGCTGCGGCCAGCCAGGAAGAGGCTGCGCCCAGTTCGTTGATGCCTTCCTGCAGGATTTGACCTTTCTCGTCTTCTTTGTAGTAAGCAACCTGCTCACGGTCCTGCGGGGTGTACTGCTGGCCGTTCGGGCTGTAGATACCGATCTGACGGAACAGACCTTCCATACCGAAAGTACGCGCTTCGTCGGCGATGATTGGCACCAGGCGATCTTTGATCGACTTGTTCTTCAGCATCACGTTCAGGGCACGCACGAAGGCGATAGTGGTGGAGATCTCTTTGTTCTGCTCTTCCAGCAGCGAGCTGAAATCTTCCAGCGCCGGCATTTCCAGCTTCTGGGTGAACTCCGGCAGACGGGTTGGCACGTAGCCTTTCAGCGCCTGGCGACGTTCGTGCAGGTATTTGTATTCTTCGGACTCTTTCTCGAAGGTGATGTACGGCAGTTTTTCGATGTCAGCATCGGCAACCGGCACATTGAAACGATCGCGGAAGTGGTGAACCCCTTCCATGTTCATTTTCTTCACCTGGTGAGCGATGTTTTTACCTTCCGCGGTTTCACCCATGCCGTAACCTTTGATGGTGTGGGCCAGGATAACGGTCGGTTTGCCTTTGGTGTCCTGCGCTTTTTTCAGTGCAGCGAAGATTTTCTTCGGATCGTGACCACCACGGTTCAGCGCCCAGATTTCGTCGTCGGTCATGTCTTTGACCAGCGCCGCGGTTTCCGGGTAACGGCCGAAGAAGTGCTCGCGCACGTAAGCGCCGTCTTTGGATTTGAAGGTCTGGTAGTCGCCGTCCAGGGTCTCGTTCATCAGCTGAACCAGTTTACCGCTGGTGTCTTTGCGCAGCAGCTCGTCCCAACGGCCGCCCCAGATCACTTTCAGCACCTGCCAGCCTGCGCCGGAGAAGATGCCTTCCAGTTCGTTGATGATCTTGCCGTTACCGGTGACCGGGCCGTCCAGGCGCTGCAGGTTGCAGTTGATGACGAACACCAGGTTGTCCAGCTTCTCGCGAGTCGCGATGGTGATGGCGCCTTTGGATTCCGGCTCATCCATCTCACCGTCGCCCAGGAAGGCGTAAACGGTCTGCTCAGAGGTGTCTTTCAGGCCGCGGTGTTCCAGGTATTTCAGGAACTTCGCCTGATAGATGGCGCTGATTGGGCCCAGGCCCATGGATACGGTCGGGAACTGCCAGAATTCCGGCATCAGCTTAGGATGCGGGTAAGAGGACAGGCCGTTGCCGTGCACTTCCTGACGGAAGTTGTTCATCTGTTCTTCGGTCAGGCGGCCTTCAAGGAAGGCACGCGCGTAAACGCCCGGAGAGATGTGGCCCTGGAAGTACACCAGGTCGCCGCCGTCTTTCTCGTTGCGTGCGCGGAAGAAGTGGTTAAAGCAGACTTCATAGAAGGTCGCGGAAGACTGGAAGGAAGCCATGTGGCCGCCCAGCTCCAGGTCTTTTTTGGATGCGCGCAGAACGGTCATGATCGCGTTCCAACGGATCGCAGAGCGAATGCGGCGTTCCAGATCCAGGTTGCCTGGGTAGGCCGGTTCGTCTTCTACCGCGATGGTGTTGACGTAGTTGTGCGCTGCAGCACCGGCCGCAACGTTAACGCCGCCTTTGCGGGCTTCTCCCAATACCTGATCAATCAGAAACTGAGCTCGCTCAACACCCTCTTCACGGATGACCGATTCGATCGCCTGCAGCCAGTCGCGGGTTTCGATCGGATCCACGTCATTGTTTAAACGTTCTGACATGGTGGTATTCCTTATCTGTCTAATGGTTTGTTTGGAGCCTGTCTTCCTGTGCTCTGTGCAAAAACACACGAAGACAGGCCCATCAGTTTAGTTGCCGCTTAAGTACTTAACTAAGTACCTCGAACTTAACCCCCGCAGGCTGGTGTACCCTGAAGAGGACAGCTCTTAATCCTTGCGTTGCTGGAGACGCCGTAGCGATCTCTCGCGCCGAGTATGCTCCCGGCTGAGATCCAGCAAGATTTCCTCGATAAACGCCAAGTGGCGATGCGAGGCTTCACGGGCCTTTTCCGGCTCGCGTGCCACAATCGCCTCAAAAATTCCGGCGCGGTGGCTGCTCACTTTTGCCAACATCTCACGGCGCGAGTAGAGCAATTCAAAGTTCTGACGCACGTTCTGTTCCAGCATCGGCCCCATGCAGCGTAGCAGGTGAAGTAACACAACGTTGTGAGCGGCTTCAGTCACGGCGATTTGATACTGCATGACCGCATCGGCCTCGGCGTCGAGATCGCCGCTGTCTTGAGCCTGTTGAATCACGATGTGGCAATCGCGGATGCGCGCCAGATCTTCATCGGTGCCGCGCAGCGCCGCGTAATAGGCGGCAATGCCTTCCAGCGCGTGACGGGTTTCCAGCAGATCGAACTGTGATTCGGGATGGTCGGCCAGCAGCTCGGCCAGCGGATCGCTGAAGCTCTGCCACAGATTAGTTTGCACGAAGGTGCCGCCGCCCTGACGGCGCAGGAGCAGCCCTTTCGCTTCAAGGCGCTGAATGGCCTCTCTCAGAGAAGGACGGGAGACATCAAATTGTTTCGCCAGCTCGCGCTCCGGAGGCAGTTTTTCGCCTGGGCGCAGTGTCCCCTCGAGGATCAGGTATTCGAGCTGTTGCTCGATAACATCTGACAACTTGGGTTGGCGGATTTTGCTGTAGGCCATGAGTGAATTCTTCTCTGCGAATGGCGCGGAGTCAATTGGTAATACCAATTTCAAAAACGTGACGGTAAAGTAACAAAGTATTCACCTCCTGTCCATACGGGCCTTGATCGAAATCAGGTTACCCGCACATTTTAACACCCCGCTGAAAACCCCGCTGCAAACCGGTAACGCCGTGATGGTATTACCATTTACGCGGCGGGTTGGGGATTTAACTTTTACCAAACCTTACGCAAGGCAGAGTGCAAACTTTTTGCCCGAGTTTTATTGCATGGTTATGACGCTTTAATGAATGGCTATTTGGCGAGCAGCGCAACGGCGGTTCGTTCATTATTTGAACGCACCCCACCGTTCAGATCTACGTTATTTTTGCGCATTATGTGATTTGTTGCTTATTTCATGCACTGAATCCCCCCCGCCGTCACACAACCCGCATTTTGTTTCCTAAACTGCTGCAATCTTAATCACTCACACGACAAAGCAGGTGCAAACCGACGCGCATAACATTATTCTCTGCCAAACGGTAGCGGCGCCGTGGAATTAATAGCTATAACGCCGTAAATAAAACAAAACACACATCGTAACCACTGCTTTACAGGCAGGTGGGCATTCACAACGACAGAGGGTTAGATTGATGGATGGTCAACAGCAGGGTGACCAGCTGAAACGCGGCCTGAAAAACCGCCATATTCAGCTCATCGCCTTAGGTGGCGCAATCGGTACCGGGTTATTTCTCGGTATCGCTCAAACAATAAAAATGGCCGGCCCGTCAGTGCTTCTCGGCTACGCCATCGGCGGCTTCATCGCGTTTCTGATCATGCGCCAGCTGGGGGAAATGGTGGTGGAAGAGCCGGTCGCCGGTTCCTTCAGCCACTTCGCCTACAAATACTGGGGCAACTTCGCCGGCTTCGCCTCCGGCTGGAACTACTGGGTGCTGTATGTCCTGGTGGCGATGGCGGAGCTGACCGCGGTCGGCATCTACGTGCAGTACTGGTGGCCGGAGATCCCGACCTGGGTCTCCGCCGCGGTATTCTTCCTGGCGATCAACGCCATCAACCTCGCCAACGTTAAAGTTTACGGCGAGATGGAGTTCTGGTTCGCCATCATCAAGGTGGTGGCGATTATCGGCATGATCGTGTTCGGCGCCTACCTGCTGTTCAGCGGCATGGGCGGCCCGGAAGCCACCGTCACCAACCTGTGGGCGCAGGGCGGGTTCTTCCCGAACGGCGTCATGGGCCTGGTGATGGCGATGGCGGTGATCATGTTCTCCTTCGGCGGCCTCGAACTGGTTGGCATCACCGCCGCCGAAGCCGACAACCCGCAAAAGAGCATTCCGAAAGCCACCAATCAGGTGATCTACCGCATCCTGATCTTCTATATCGGTTCGCTGGCTATTCTGCTGTCGCTGTACCCGTGGGGCAAAGTGGTCGAAGGCGGCAGCCCGTTCGTACTGATCTTCCACGCGCTGAACAGCAACCTGGTGGCGACCGTGCTAAACGTCGTGGTGCTCACCGCCGCGCTGTCGGTGTACAACAGCTGCGTCTACTGCAACAGCCGCATGCTGTACGGTCTGGCGCAGCAGGGCAACGGCCCGAAAAGCCTGCTGAAGGTCGACGGCCGCGGCGTGCCGGTGGTGGCCATCGGCATCTCCGCCCTCGCCACCGCGCTGTGCGTGCTGATTAACTACCTGATCCCGGGCCGTGCCTTCGAACTGCTGATGGCGTTGGTGGTGTCGGCGCTGGTGATCAACTGGGCGATGATCAGCCTGGCGCACCTGAAGTTCCGCGCCGCTAAAAACCGCGAAGGCGTGGTGCCGAAGTTCAAAGCGTTCTGGTACCCGTTCAGCAACTACCTGTGCCTGCTGTTCATGGCCGGCATCCTGGTGATCATGTACCTGACGCCGGGCATTCAAATCTCGGTGCTGCTGATCCCGGTATGGGTGGCGATCCTGGCCGTCGGTTACGCCATCAAACAGCGCAGCCAACGCGTCGACGGCGTCACCAGCCGTTGAATCCCGTGACCGCGCAATAAAATGGCCCGCAGATGCGGGCCATTTTTTTCGTCTGAACGCCGCTTACTTGCGCAGCGCTTTCACCTGCTCGGCGGTGACGTCCGCCGGCAAACCGCCCCAGGTCACCCGCAGGTAATTTACCAGTTCCGCCACGTCGGCATCGCTCAGACGCTCGCCGAAGCCCGGCATGCTCTGCATGCTTTCACCGTTCGGGAACTGCTGGGCCGGCAAGCCGTCCAGCACCGACACGATCAGGTTCTGGCCGTCCGCCTGGCGCAGCGTGGCGTTATCGCGCATCGCCGGTGCGACGTGCGGTTTGCCTTCGCCTTCGCGCGCATGACAGCCGGCACACTGATCCAGATAGGTCATGCGCCCGGCATCGCTGCCCTGCCCCATTTTCACCGGCACCGCCGCTGGCGGCTGCTCGCCCATCAGATAGAGCGCCAGCGCCTGATGGTCTTCTGGCGTCAAATGACGGGTGCTGAGATCCACCACCATATGCATCTCACTGAAGGCCGAACCCTGCGGCGCGAGGCCGGTGCCAAGGAAGCGGCTGACGTCCTGCGGCGTCCAGCCGCGCTGCGCCAGGCCGTGCGGCGTAATGTCCGGCGCCATGAAGCGGCCGAGATCGCCGCCCTGCATCGGCTTAGCGAGATCCATCTGCCCCAGTGCGCCGCGCGGCGTGTGGCATTCGCCACAGTGGCCCAGCACGTCGGCCAGATAGCGGCCGCGCTGCCATTGCGGCGAATTGCCCTGCGAACTGGCCGGCAGCGGATCCTGGCTACGGAACAGCAGGTTCCAGCCGATCAGCGCCATGCGCTGGTTGAACGGGAACGGCATCTCATTGGCCGGAATGGCGACGTCCACCGCCGGGCGCGTCATCAGGTAAGCGTAGATGTCGTCGGCATCCTGACGCGATATGCCCTTGTACGAGGTGTAAGGCATCGCCGGGTACAGGTGTCGCCCGCCCGGCGCCACGCCCTGCGTCAGCGCCAGGAAGAAGTCGTCCTTGGTCCAGCGCCCGATGCCGTGGTCGCCCGATGGCGTCAGGTTGCTGCCGTAAATCGTGCCGAACGGCGTGTCCAGCGGATAGCCGCCGGCCAACGGCGCCCCGCCGCTGGCGGTATGGCAGGCGGCGCAGTCGGCGGCCTGCGCCAGATAGCGGCCGCGCGCGATCTGTTCGGCGCTGGCGGTCACCTGCTGCACCGGGCCGTCGTAACGGCGGTTTTCCCGCCACCACAGCAGCGCAATCACCACGATCGCCACCAGCACAATCAACACTGCGAGACGTTTTTTCATTGCGCCGTCTCCTTCAGCAGGCCCGGCGTTTTCAGCACCACGTCGCGCACCGCTTCGTAGTAGCGCACGTAGCCGGTGCAGCGGCAGATGTGGCTGTCCAGCGCCTGCTCGATGGCGTTTTCCAGCTGTTCGCGGGCGATCGGCTCACGCTTGAGCTTTTCCACGAAAATGGTGGCGGCGTTGACGAAGCCCGGCGTGCAGTAGCCGCACTGGAAGCTGTAGTGCTCCAGAAACGCCTGCTGGATCGGCGACAGTTCAACCACCTCGCCCTGCTCGTCCACCTTGGCGTGGCCTTCGACGGTACGCACTTTCTTGCCGTTGAAGAAATGCGCGCCGGTGATGCAGGTGCGCACCTCTTCGCTGGTGCCGCTCGAGTGATCGACGATCGCCACGCAGGCGTGGCAAATGCCCTGCCCGCAGCCGAGGCGCGAACCGGTCAGATCAAGGTACTCGTGCAGGAAATCGATCATCATCAAGCCTTCCGGCACCTCGATCGGGCCGTATTGCTTCTCGTTGATGGTCAGGGAGATCGGCTGGGTTTTAATGCTCATTGTAATACCTCACGAATATTTTCTGCACGAACGGGCAAATCACGGAAACGGTGGCCGGTGGCGTCGGCGATGGCGTTGACCAGCGCGGCCACGATCGGGATCATCACCACCTCCGCCATGCCTTTCGGCGGATCGGTTTCCGACAGCGCCGGCAGGATGTCGCCGCTCTGTTTCCACACCGCCACGTCGCTGGCGCGCGGCAGGTGGTAACGGTTGAAGTTCCAGGTGCCGTTGCCCGGGCCGTCTTCGTACAGCGGTAAATATTCGTGCAGCGCATGGCCGATCCCCATCGCCAGCCCGCCCTGCAGTTGGCCGGAAACCAGTTCCGGCACGATCAGGTTGCCACATTCCATGATCGAATGGTGATTCAGCAATTCCACCTGGCCGGTGGCGATATCCACCGCCACTTCCGCCAGCGTGCCAACGGCGCTGTAGTAGGTCACCGCCGCATTGTTGCGCTGGGTCGGCGGATAATAGACCTGCCCGCGCGCCAGCGGTTTGAATTCGCCGCCGGCGTTGCGCAGCGCCATGCCGTCGACCGGCAGGCGCTCGCTTTTGCCGTTCAACGTGAAATCGGCCTCCGCCCACTGCCAGCGGTTAAACACGTGCACCGCCGCGCCGGTGACGCCGCCCATCTGATAAGCCGTCTTGGCCAGCAGCTCGAGGCTCAGCACCGACATGCCCGCCGCCGTCAGGCCGCCTTCGACCCAACGCGCATCTTCGCGCCGCACCACCAGCGGCGCCGCCTGGCCGCCGCCGATACCGGCCTGCCACAGCGCCATCGCCGCCGGCCACAGGCCGTGATCGAAGATCAGGCGCGCCGCTTCGCGGGTGCTGTGCGAGAAGTAATAGGCCGAATTGCTGGCGCTCGACGGCGAACAGTAGCTCGGCGTCCAGTTGGGGTTGGTTTGCAGCTTGTCCTGCTCTTCTTGCGACATCAGGTAAGGATCGCCGCTGGTGACCATCGGCAGTACCGACCAGTCGGTGACCGAGAAGTGCGCTTCGTCGGCCGGTTTGCCCAGCCACTGCGCGCACAGTACCGACTGCGAGGTCGACATGCCGGTGCCCATCTCCGCGCCGCTGTGATGTAGGGTGATGCGCCCGTCTTCGCTCAGCTCCACCCGGGCGAACGAGGTTTCCGCCCCGGTGCCGAAGTCTTTCTGCACGCAGCCGAAGCCAACGCCATAGCGCTTGCCGGGATAGCGACTCTCAAACTCGGCCTTGCGTTCGGCGCGCTTGAGCCACATCTCATGCTTCGCCGCCTTCTCCAGCACTTCATCGGCGCGGATCGCACCGGCCGGGATCGCCCCTTGGGTGTTTTTCATGCCGGATTTCAGCACGTTGCGCAGGCGGAACTCGATCGGGTCGATCTTCAGCTCGGCGGCCAGCTCATCCACCATCATCTCGGTGGCGGCCATGCTCTGCAGCGTGCCGTAACCGCGCGCCGAACCGGCGTCGATGGCGCGTGAGGCCAGCCCGACCGACGACAGATCGCTTTTTGGGAAGTAGTAAATCGACTGGGCGGCGGTCGCGCCGACCATCACCACCGAAGGGGTAAAGTTGCTGCGGCCGCCGCCGTCCGCCGTCATGTCACCGAGGAACGACTGCATAACGCCGGTCTGGCGATTCACCGCGATGCGATAGTTCATGTCGAACGCGTGGCGCTTCAGCGCCGTCTGGAACTGCTCGAAGCGGTCATTGGCCAGGCGCACCGGGTGGCCGTCGCCGTACATCGCCGCCACTGCGCCGTAATAGGGGAAGTTGTAGTGATCTTTCGAGCCGTAGCCCACGGTGTAGCACGGGTGCAGGATTAGCTGTTTCACCGGCGGGTTGCGCTTGGCCAGCATGCGCGGCATCTCGTCGGCCACTTCCTGCGGCGACTGGGTCGGCACCACCAGATGCAGGGTTTGCGTCTGCGCGTCGAACCAGCCGTTGGCGTTGTCCGGCTCCAGCGCCGAGGTATCGATCGACTGCGTGGTGTAGCGGCGTGACATCACCAGCCAGTCGGCCGGCGGGTTGGCCATCTCGTCGGCGATCTGGCCCGCATAGCGCATGCCTTCCTGATCCAGCTTGCCGCCCTCGCGCCCTTCCGGCCACACCGGCAGGTGCTTTTTCATCGATACCGGGAAGATTGGCGTGTCCTTCAGGCTGGAGAAGCGATCGTCGTCGAACGGTTGATCGCCCCCCACCCGCACATAGCGGAAGCTGCCCCAGGGATCGCGCTCCAGCGGGCCGGTGACCGCGCCGAATTTGATGGTCTCTTCACGGAATTTCAGCTTGTCCTTGGCAAAGCGGAATCGGGCGAAGTCGTGATAGATCAGGATCGCCACCGCCTGGCCGAGGTAGGCCGGGGTTTTGCCGCTCGGCAGCAGCATGTCGTCACCGTAGAACGCCGGGAAGGCCAGGCCATCGCGCGCCAGATCTTCCGCCGTCACCAGGCGATCCGGCTGCAGGTCGTCCCCCAACAGCGACAGATCGACCCCTTCGAACAGCCGGTCGGCTTTGGTGACGCGCAGAATGAAGGCGTGCGCCTGTTTCTGCGGCCAGTGCGGCATGTCCACCGCGCGGATATCGCGCGCGAACACCTTCTGCCCCATGACCTTGGCGCGGCCATCGATGCGGAAACGGACGCGTTTGGTCTGCGGATCCCAGTTGGGCGACTGGAGGATTTTTTGCTCGAACAGCGCGGCGTAGGCGCGGCTGTACAGGGGGGCGAGATACACAGACACCCCCGCAATCACGGCGCTTTTGATAAAGCGGCGCCGCGACGGGTTGAAATTGCTCATAAATAAGTCCTTCACGTCTTTCTTGTAATTGGTTTTTGTTCGCGGTGTTGTTGCGCAAACGCTGACGACCTTGCCGTAGACGTCATAAGCATATGCTTATAACTAAAATTATGTGATGATTAACAGGCTGTTTTCAACAAAAAAACATTTGCAAAACACAGGTAGTTTGTAGGCTAATAAATAATTTGCGCAAACGCGGACTTCAAGCATGACCACGGGCATTGTCATTACCGCCGCCGGACGCGGGGAGCGCTTTATCCAGGCCGGCGGCCAGGGCAACAAATTGAACGCCGGATTCGCCGATGCAGCGGGCGAGCAGCGATCGCTGTTCGAACACACTCTGCGCCAGGCGCTGGCTTCCGGCCTGCCGGTACAGGTGGTAACCCGGCCGGATAATCTGCCGGTGCTGGCAGCCTGCGCCGCCAAGCAAGTGCCGGTCACCCTGCTCGCCAGCGCGGGCCTCGGCGACTCGATCGCCGCGGGCGTTGCGGCCACGCCGCACTGGCAGGGCTGGCTGATCCACCTGGCCGATATGCCGTTCGTCGGCGCCGACGTTTTCCGACAGGTGGCGGATGCCTTACGGCAACACGCGATCGTGCGCCCCTGCTATGCGCAACAGCCCGGTCACCCGGTCGGCTTTTCCGCCCGATTGCGCAAACCGCTTTGCCAACTGCGCGGCGATAATGGCGCGCGTGAACTGCTGCAAGGCGCGGCAGTGCACCTGCTGCCGCTTGAGCACCCCGGCGTCGTGCAGGATATTGATCTTCCATCGCAACTCCCGGCCAGCGAGTAAATTCACCTATGCAACATCTTGATGTCACCGTGGTCAGCCAGGCGATAAGCTGGCTGCAGCAACAGCCGGTCTGGTTATGCACCGTGCTCAGTACCTACGGCTCTTCGCCGCGGTCGCCGGGCGCGTTGATGGCCGCGACCCGAGACGGCCGCTACAGCGGTTCATTGTCGGGCGGGTGCGTGGAGGAGGACTTTCTACGGCGCGTAGCCGCCGGGGAGTATCAGGCGGCCAGCCAGGTGATCCGTTATGGCGAAGGCGGCATGACGCCCAACGTGGCGCTGCCCTGCGGCGGCGTGCTGGACGTGCTGATCGAGTATCTGCCGGCGGGAGAAGCCAGCGTCGCTTATATGCAACGCATCGCCGGCGCGCTGGAAGGGCATCACGCGTTGATCAAACACCTGACGCTGCCCCACGCCTGCCACAGCCTTGAGCAGAGCCACTTCACCAGCGCCACCCAGGTCGAACGCCGGCTCGAGCAGATCACCCTGCACATCGCGGCCGCGCCGCGCCTGCTGATCGCCGGGTTGTCCAGCGTGGCGCTGTACTGCGCCGACTTCGCCGTGGCGCTGGGGTTTGAGGTGCTGGTGTGCGAGAGCCGCCCGGAGGCGCTGGATAACTTCGCCGCCGAGCTGAAACCGGGCGTGACGCTGCTGCGCCAGTTTCCGGCCAAGTTCATTGAGGACGGCGGTTGCCACGCCAATACCGCCGTCGTGGCGCTGACCCACGATCCGCGTATGGATGACCTGACGCTGATGGAAGCGATCCACACTCCGGCGTTTTACATCGGCGCCATGGGCTCGCTGAGAAACAGCGCGCGGCGGCGCCAGCGGTTGCAGCAGATTGCCGAATTCACGCCGCAGGAGTTGAAACGCATTCATGCGCCGATCGGCCTGCCGCTGGGCAGCAAAACGCCGGCGGAGATCGCCCTGGCAGTGATGGCGGCGATCGTGCAGCAGAAAAACCGGCGGCCGGCCGCCGACGGGATCAGTGCAACGGCACCACCGGCACCAGATGCTGCAGCTCCAGATACAGCTCCTCTTTCCCGCTCAGCGAATAGCTGAATACCGTCATGTCCGGCCCGTCACCGCGGGCCAGCCCCATTTCGGGCAGTACCTGCGTGTAAATTTTAATGATGTGATCATTGAGCGCCACCGGCTTGCCGGAATAGCGAAAACGGCAAAACTCGCCGTGGATCTCCGGCAGCGGCTCCAGCGCCACGCCTTCGCGCAGCGGGTAGTCCGTCGTCACGCCCAGGGTATAATCGACCCTGACCCGCTCGCCGTCCGGCACCAGCTGGGTAAACGAATAGGTTTGTGCCGGGCGCTCACCCAGCAAGGTATAGAACTGCCCTCGCAGCGCGCTGCGCTGCGGCAGGTGCGACTTGTCCAGCTTCTCGATATCCAGATGGTACGCGTAATGTTTGCCGTGAAAAGCGTACTGCCCTCTGGCGATGCTGACGCGTTCGACCTGAATATCGCCGGGCTGGCTGGCCGCCAGCGAACGCACCAGATTGCTGAAGTCCTGCTTGCGGGCATGACGATACACGCTGGGCGATTCGGCGAAGTGCTTTTTGAAACAGCGCGAGAATGTCTGCTGATTATCGAATTGATATTCAACCGAAATGTCTAAAATGCTCTTCTGCGTGAAGCGCAAGGCGAAGGCGGCGAGGTAGAGGCGGCGAGCGCGGATATACGAGGCTAACGATAATCCAGTCTGCTTTTTGAACATGCGCTGCAGGTACCATTTCGTGTAGCCTGACTTGGCAGAAACGATATCCAACGACAGCGGATTGGTCAGGTTATCTTCAATCCAGACCAGCAATTCCTTGATGTGACTTTCCTGCGTTCCCATGTGCTTGCCGAACCTTCTGTTGCCGATATTCCATTAGTCGAATTTTAGTGCTATCCGCGTAGGGTATACAGGTTAAAACTCGACGTCCAGCAAGCTACAGGACTTTACACACTCCCCTTCACCGCCGGCAGGCGGCGAAGGGGGCCGCGATTATTTCAGGCAGCTGGAGCACTGACCGGCCTGGATCTTCTGGAAGAAGTCATTGCCTTTGTCATCCACCAGGATAAACGCCGGGAAATCTTCCACTTCGATTTTCCAGATCGCTTCCATGCCCAGCTCAGGGTACTCCACGCACTCCAGGCTCTTGATGCTCTGCTGCGCCAGCACCGCCGCCGGGCCGCCGATGCTGCCGAGGTAAAAGCCGCCGTGCTTGTGGCAGGCATCCGTCACCTGCTGGCTGCGGTTGCCTTTCGCCAGCATGATCATGCTGCCGCCGTGGGATTGCAGCAGATCGACGTAGGAGTCCATACGCCCAGCGGTGGTTGGCCCCAAGGAACCGGACGCGTAGCCTTCCGGCGTTTTGGCCGGGCCGGCGTAGTAGATCGGGTGATCCTTGACGTACTGCGGCAAGCCTTCACCGCGATCCAGGCGCTCTTTCAGCTTGGCGTGCGCGATATCGCGGCCGACGATGATGGTGCCGCTCAGCGACAGGCGGGTGGAAACCGGGTACTGCGACAGCTGTTTGAGGATCTCGGCCATTGGACGGTTGAGATCGACTTTGATCGCCTCGCCTTCCCCGGCCTGGCGCAGCTCCTGAGGAATGAATTTACCCGGATTGTGCTCCAGTTTTTCCAGCCAGATGCCGTCGCGGTTAATCTTGCCTTTGATGTTGCGGTCTGCCGAGCAGGAAACGCCCATGCCGACCGGGCAGGACGCGCCGTGGCGCGGCAGGCGCACCACGCGGATATCGTGCGCGAAGTATTTGCCGCCGAACTGCGCGCCCAGCCCCAAGTTCTGCGCTTCTTGCAGCAGTTCCGCTTCGAGTTCCAGATCGCGGAACGCCTGACCATGCTCGTTGCCTTCGGTCGGCAGGCCATCGTAATACTTGGTCGAGGCCAGTTTGACGGTTTTCAGCGTCGCTTCCGCCGAGGTGCCGCCGATGACGAACGCCACGTGGTACGGCGGGCAGGCCGCAGTGCCCAGCGTGCGCATCTTGTCGACCAGGTAGTTTTTCAGCTTGCCCGGCGACAGCAGCGCCTTGGTTTCCTGATACAGATAGGTTTTGTTGGCAGAACCACCGCCCTTGGCGATGCACAGGAATTTGTATTCTTCGCCGTCCACGCTGTAGAGATCGATCTGCGCCGGCAGGTTGCTGCCGGTATTGACCTCTTTGTACATATCCAGCGCGGCGTTCTGCGAATAGCGCAGGTTCTCTTCGATGTAGGTGTTGTACACCCCGCGCGACAGCGCTTCTTCATCGCCGCCGCCGGTCCAGACGCGCTGGCCCTTTTTGCCGACGATGATCGCCGTACCGGTATCCTGGCAGGTCGGTAAAATACCCTTGGCGGCGATTTCTGAGTTACGCAGAAATTGCAGCGCAACGTATTTGTCGTTTTCGCTGGCGTCCGGATCGTCGAGGATATCGGCCACCTGCTGTTGATGCGCCGGGCGCAGCATGAACGAGGCGTCGTGGAACGCATGCTGGGCAAGCAGGGTTAACGCTTCAGGGGCAACTTTCAGTATTTCCTGGCCTTCAAACTCGCTCACGGAAACGTGGTCGCGGCTCAGCAGATAATATTCGGTATCGTCTTTCTTCAGCGGGAACGGATCTTGATAGTGGAACGGTTTATTCGACATTGATCTCTCACTTGCAACATCAGCTGCGTTAAATTCACACTTGTGGTGGCGCGCGAGGCGGCGCCTTATCAAAAAACTGCCTCCACCTTACGTATTTTTAATCAGTCAGTTATTGCGCCAAATCGCAAAATAACCGCTCTTTGCGTAAGGGATTACCACAGGCGGCGTTTCAACCTTGCTCGGTGAGAACTGCGGGTACAGGCTCATCATGCACGCTTTATTATCCCGCAGTTAACACATTGATTACAATCCATCGACGGCGATCGCTTTATCAATGTGGCGAAAAAACGCGGATGCGGATTTGCGTCGGAGCATATTGTCAGCCGCCGTGCCATTGCTTAAGCTAGCCGCAATGAACAAACCAAGAATCCCCATCGCGCTGCAACAAGCGGTGATGCGCTGCCTGCGAGAAAAGCTGCAGTTGGCACGCCAGCATTTTGCCGTCGAGTTCCCCGAACCCAGCATCGTCTATCAGCAACGCGGCACCAGCGCGGGCACCGCCTGGCTGCAAAGCTGGGAAATCCGTCTGAACCCGGTGCTGCTGCTGGAAAACCAACAGCCGTTTATCGATGAGGTGGTGCCGCATGAGTTGGCGCACCTGCTGGTGTTTCGCCAATTCGGCCGGGTGGCGCCGCACGGCCGCGAATGGCGCTGGATGATGGAAAGCGTGCTACTGACCCCCGCCAGCCGCACTCACCGTTTCGAAACCGCCTCGGTGCAAAGCAAAACCTTCCCCTACCGCTGCGGCTGCGGGCAGCACCAGCTCACCATTCGCCGCCATAACCGCGTGCTGCGCGGCGAAAGCGAATACCGCTGCCGCCGGTGCGGCGAAAAACTGAAATTTCTTGCTAGCGAGAACCTTTAGTTAAACGATTTATACGTTAAAACAAGCAAATATCGCCATTTGCCACTGCCGGCAAGTTCCGTTACCCTGCCTGCTTTTCCAATTTTGAGCTGTTTTGGAATATGCTTCGCAGAATTTTGTTTATGGCGGTTTTCGCCGCAGGCGCCGTACAGGCGCACGGCATCAATAACTTCTCTCAGGCCAAAGCGGCGGCGGCCAAGATTAATCAGGATGCGCCGGGCAGCTTTTACTGCGGCTGCCGCATCGACTGGCAAGGCAAGAAGGGTATCCCGGATCTCGCCGGCTGCGGCTATCAGGTGCGTAAAAACGTCCAGCGCGCACAGCGCATCGAATGGGAACACGTAGTGCCGGCCTGGCAGTTCGGTCACCAGCTGCAGTGCTGGCAGGACGGCGGGCGCAAAAATTGCAACAAGGACGCCACCTATCGCCAGATAGAAACCGATCTGCACAACCTGCAGCCGGCGATCGGCGAAGTGAACGGCGACCGCAACAACTTCATGTACAGCCAATGGAACGGCGGCGCAGGCCAGTACGGGCAATGCCCAATGAAGGTGGACTTCAAGAATAAACAGGCGGAGCCGCCCGCCCGCGCCCGCGGCGCCATTGCCCGCACCTACTTCTACATGCGCGATCGCTACCAGCTGCGGCTGTCACGCCAGCAAACCCAGTTGTTCGAGGTGTGGAACCGGCAATATCCGGTGAGCCAATGGGAATGTCAGCGTGAAGCACGTATCGCCAAGGTGCAGGGCAACCACAACCCCTATATTCAACAGGCTTGTCAGCAGCGGAAAAGCTAACCTACTATAGCCTTTATCTTTCATGGCGCCGCCAACCCGCGGCGCCGTTTCGTCAGGATCAGACTACCCATGCGCATACCCCGCATTTACCATCCGCAGCCGTTGACCGATCGGGCGGAGATCGCCCTCAGCGAGGACGCCGCCAACCACGTCGGGCGCGTGCTGCGCATGAGCGCCGGCCAGGCGCTGCAGCTGTTCGACGGCAGTAACCAGGTGTTCGACGCCGAGATAGTCCGGGTGGACAAAAAGAGCGTGCTGGTGCGCCTCGGCGACGGCCGCGTGGAGGACATCGAATCGCCGCTCAACCTGCATCTGGGCCAGGTGATCTCGCGCGGCGAGAAGATGGAGTTCACCATCCAGAAATCCATCGAGCTGGGCGTCAACGTCATCACCCCGCTGTTTTCCGAGCGCTGCGGCGTCAAGTTGGACGGCGAGCGTCTGGCGAAGAAAATCCAACAATGGCAAAAAATCGCCATCGCCGCCTGCGAGCAGTGCGGCCGCAACCGCATTCCCGAAATCCGCGAGGCGATGTCGCTGGAGGCCTGGTGCGCCGAGCAGGACGGCAGCCTGAAGCTCAACCTGCATCCGCGCGCCAGCCACAGCATCAACACGCTGCCGCAGCCGGTAGACCGCGTCCGCCTGCTGATCGGCCCGGAAGGCGGTTTGTCCGCCGACGAAATCGCCATGACCACCGACCACGGATTTACTGATATTCTGCTGGGACCACGCGTTCTGCGTACCGAAACCACAGCGCTCACCGCCATTACCGCTCTGCAGGTCCGCTTCGGCGACCTGGGTTAAAGGAGAAAAGATGATTAAGCTCGGCATCGTGATGGATCCTATCGATTCCATCAACATCAAGAAAGACACCAGCTTCGCCATGCTGCTCGAAGCGCAGCGCCGCGGTTACGAATTGCACTACATGGAGATGAACGATCTCTATCTGCACGCCGGCGACGGGCGCGCCCGTACCCGCCTGCTGAGCGTGAAGGAAGACAAGGAGAGCTGGTTCAGCTTCGGCGCCGAGCAGGATCTGGCGCTGCACGATCTGGACGTGATCCTGATGCGCAAGGATCCGCCGTTCGATACCGAATACATCTACGCGACCTACATTCTGGAACGCGCCGAAGTCAAAGGCACGCTGGTGGTCAACAAGCCGCAAAGCCTGCGCGACTGCAATGAGAAGCTGTTCACCGCCTGGTTCTCGGAACTGACGCCGGATACGCTGGTCAGCCGCAGCGCCGCACACATCCGCAAATTCCACCAACAGCACGGCGACATCATCCTGAAACCGCTGGACGGCATGGGCGGCGCGTCTATCTTCCGCGTGAAGCAGGACGATCCTAACCTGTCGGTGATCATCGAAACCCTGACCGAACACGGCAGCCGTTTCTGCATGGCGCAGAACTTCCTGCCGGCGATCAAGGACGGCGACAAGCGCATCCTGGTGGTGGACGGCGAGCCGGTGCCTTACTGCCTGGCGCGCATTCCGGCGCAGGGCGAGACCCGCGGCAACCTGGCGGCCGGCGGCCGCGGCGAAGCGCGTCCACTGAGCGAGAGCGACTGGAAAATCGCCCGTACCGTCGCCCCGACGCTGAAAGAGAAAGGGCTGATCTTCGTTGGTCTGGACGTGATCGGCGATCGCCTGACCGAGATCAACGTGACCAGCCCAACCTGCGCACGCGAGATCGAGGCGGCATTCCCTATCTCGATTACCGGCATGCTGATGGACGCGATTGAAAAGCGCCTGGCGGCGAAGTAATGCGTCATGCGGGCGGCATGCCGCCCGCTATCCTGTATCGCGCCCGCCAAAGCCCGCCTTTCCGGCAGCGGCTTGAAAGGCGGCGGGTATAGCCGCATACTGGCGGCTGTTTATTTTCTCACCCATTGATTACCTTATACTAACGCCATGAATTTACAGCACCATTTTCTGATCGCCATGCCAACGCTGCAGGATCCTCGCTTCAAGCGCTCGGTGATTTACATTTGCGAGCACAATGAAGAAGGCGCCATGGGTTTGGTGATCAATAAACCGGTGGAGCAGTTCACGGTAGCCACGGTGCTGAGCAAGCTGAAGATCATGCCGCCTGCGCGCGATCCGGCCATCAGCCTGGACAAGCCGGTGTTCGCCGGCGGCCCCCTGGCGGACGATCGCGGGTTTATCCTGCATACGCCGCGCCACGGCTTCGGCGCCAGCATTCAAATTTCGCCCAACACCATGATCACCACCTCGAAAGACGTGCTGGAAACGCTCGGCACGCCAGAGCAACCGGACGACGTGCTGGTGGCGCTGGGTTATGCGGGCTGGGAAAAGGGCCAGTTGGAGCAGGAAGTATTGGAAAACGCCTGGCTGACCATCGAAGCCAACACCGACATTTTGTTCCGCACGCCGATCGCCAGCCGCTGGCGCGAGGCGGGGAACCTATTGGGTATCGACATTCGCAGCATCGCCAACCACGCAGGACACGCCTGATGAGCAACCGCACCATTATCGCCTTCGACTTCGGCACCAAAAGCATTGGCGCGGCCATCGGCCAGGAGTTGACCGGCAGCGCCCGCGCCCTGCCGGCCTTCAAAGCGCAGGACGGCTCGCCGGACTGGCTGAAAATTGAAAAACTGCTAAAGGAGTGGCAGCCGGATTTGGTGGTGGTCGGCCTGCCGCTGAACATGGACGGCACCGAACAACCCGTTACCGCCCAGGCGCGCAAGTTCGCCAACCGCCTGCACGGCCGCTTCGGCATCCAGATCGATCTGCATGACGAGCGCCTGAGCACCGTGGAAGCGCGCGCCAACCTGTTCGACCGCGGCGGCTTCCGCGCCCTTGATAAAGGCAGCGTGGATTCCGCCTCCGCGGTAGTGATCCTCGAGAGCTGGTTCGAACGGCAGCTGGGCTAAACACCCGTTCCCTCCCCCGCACAGTCCCCCAACACACCGGCGTCAATCCGCTGCTGCAAACCTTGCTCAAAGGTTTGCATGCCGGACTGTGCGCCGGTTTGCAACACGCTCGCCAACTGATGCGTTTTCCCTTCGCGGATCAGGTTGCTGACCGCCGCCGTCGCCGTCAGCACTTCGAAGATCGCCACGCGTCCGCCGCCGGGCCGCCTCATCAGCTTTTGCGCGATCACCGCCTGCAGACTGCCGGCCAGCTGGGCGCGCACATAGGGTTTTTCTTCCGCCGGAAACACGTCCACTAACCGTTCCACTGCCTGCGACGCGCTGCGGGTGTGCAGCGTCGCCAGCACCAGGTGGCCGGTCTCCGCCGCGGTGAGCGCCAGCCGGATGGTGGTGGTATCGCGCAGCTCGCCCAGCAGGATCACATCAGGATCTTCGCGCAGCGCGGCGCGCAACGCCGCATCAAAGCTGTGGCTGTCGCGGCCGATCTCCCGCTGCTGGATCAGCGATCGCCGGCTGCGGTGCAGGAATTCAATCGGATCCTCCAGCGTCAAAATGTGCCGCTGCTGGTGCCGGTTGATCTCGTCGATCATCGCTGCCAGCGTGGTGGACTTGCCGCTGCCGGTGGCGCCGGTGACCAGGAGAAGCCCATCGTCGCGCCGCAGCAGCGCCGGCACGATGGCCGGCGCTGCCAGCTCGGCAAGCGAAGGCGATTGCCTGGCAATACGCCGCAACGCGAGAGACATCCCCGCGCTTTGTTGAAAAATGTTGGCGCGCAACCGCTCCCCGCCCGGCCTGTGCAACGCCAGATCGACCTGCCCCAGCCGCCGCAGGCTCTCGCGCTGCTGCGCATTCAGCAATCCATCGCAGAGGGCCTGCGCGCCTTGCGCCGTCAGCGTTTGCGCCGCCGCCAGCGGCTGCAGTTCACCGTCGATGCGCAACATCGGCGGATGACCGGCACAAAGGTGCAGATCGGAAGCATTATGCTTTACACTAAGGGCCACGAATTCATCGATATCCATATCACTCTCCCGGGTCAATAATGAGCACTATCCAACAGAACCTGCAGGATGTCAGAAACCGCATCGCGGCCGCCGCGCAAAACTGCGCACGGGCGCCGGAAGAAGTTGCTCTGCTTGCAGTCAGCAAAACCAAACCTGTGGCGGCGATCGAAGAAGCCATCGCCGCCGGCCAGCGCGCCTTCGGCGAGAACTACGTGCAGGAAGGGGTAGACAAGATCCGGCATTTCGCCGAGTCGCCTCAGGGCGGTGAGTTGGTGTGGCACTTTATCGGCCCGCTGCAATCCAATAAGAGTCGGCTGGTGGCGGAACACTTCGCCTGGTGCCATACCGTGGATCGGCTGCGCATCGCCCAGCGCCTGAGCGATCAGCGCCCGGCCGACCTGCCGCCGCTCAACGTGCTGATTCAAATCAACATCAGCGATGAGCAGAGCAAATCCGGCATTGCATTAAGCGAACTGCCGGCGCTGGCCGAGGCGATCGCTGCGCTGCCGAACCTGACGCTGCGCGGCCTGATGGCCATCCCGGCGCCGGAAACGGATTATCAGCGGCAGCTGGCGGTATTCAGCCGGATGAACGACGCCTTTCTCGCCCTGCGTCAGCGTTATCCGCAGGCCGATACGCTGTCGATGGGCATGACGGACGATATGGCGGCGGCGATCGCCGCAGGCAGCACCCTGGTGCGCATCGGCACCGCAATTTTTGGCGCCCGCGACTACTCGCAGGCCTGACAAACAGACGAGGGATTTGATGCAACATCGCAAGATTACCTTTATCGGCGCCGGCAACATGGCGCGTGCAATCATCGCCGGCCTGGTGGCGGGCGGCTATCCGGCCAAATCCATCAGCGTCTGCGCCCCTTCGCCGAAAAACCGTGACGCGCTGGCGGCGGACTACGGCATCGTCAGCAGCGGCGACAACGTCGCCTGCGCGCGTGAAGCCGAGGTGGTGGTGCTGGCGGTCAAACCGCAGATGATGGCCGACGTGTGTCAGCCGCTGCGCGAACAGGTCGATTTCGGCGGCAAACTGGTGCTGTCGATCGCCGCCGGTATTCAGGTCAGCCGTTTCTATCAGCTGCTCGGCGACCAACTGGACATCGTGCGCATCATGCCCAACACCCCGTCGCTGGTCGGCAAGGGCATGAGCGGGCTGTACGCGCCGGCGCAGGTCAGCCAGCGGGATCGCGACTACACCGGCGATTTAATGGCGTCGGTCGGTAAAGTTTGCTGGGTAGATGACGAAAATGGCATCAACGGCGTGATCGCCGCAGCGGGCAGCGCCCCGGCTTATTTCTTCCTGTTTATGGAAGCGATGCAAAAAGAGGCCGAACGCATGGGCTTCGACAGCCAGACCGCACGCGATCTGGTGCAGCAGGCCGCTTCCGGTGCTGCCGCCTTGGTGGAAGCCAACCCGGATACGCCGCTGGGCACGCTGCGCGAGCAGGTGACTTCCAAAGGCGGCACCACCGCCGAAGCGCTGCGGGTGTTCAACGAACGCCAACTGCCGGAAACCGTGGCGCAAGCAATGCAGGCCGCCGTTTCTCGTGCGCAAGAAATGGAAAAATTATTTTAAATAACCATGAGTTAAGGAGAAGGACCACTTCATGCTAACGCTGACTTTCCTGGTCAAGACCGTTATTGATCTGTACGTGATGGTGCTGTTGCTGCGCATTTGGATGCAATGGACGCGCACCGATTTTTATAACCCGTTCTCGCAGTTTGTGGTGAAGATCACCCAACCGGTGGTCGGCCCGCTGCGCCGCATCATCCCATCGCTGGGGCCTATCGACAGCGCTTCTCTGCTGCTGGCGTTCCTGTTGATGACCATCAAGTACCCGCTGCTGCTGCTGATCCAGGGCGGCGCGATATCGCTCAGCCCGTATAACCTGCTGTTCGGTCTGATCTCGCTGGTCAAGTCCGCCGGCTACCTGATCTTCTGGGTGATGATCATTCGTGCGCTGATGAGCTGGGTAAGCCAGGGCCGCAGCCCGATCGACTACGTGATGTACCAGCTGACCGAACCGTTGATGGCGCCGATCCGTCGCATCATTCCGGCGATGGGCGGTATCGACTTTTCCGCCATGGTGGTGATCCTGATCCTCTATCTGATCAACTACCTGGGCATGGATCTGTTCGGCGAGATCTGGTTCCTGCTGTGAGTGCCGTCACTCCAGTGCTGGACGGGCTGGCGATCAGGCTATATATTCAGCCGAAAGCCAGCCGCGACCAAATTATCGGCTTGCATGGCGACGAACTAAAAGTCGCCATCACCGCCCCGCCGGTCGACGGCCAAGCCAACGCCCATTTGATCAAGTTTATCGCCAAGCAGTTCAAAGTGGCGAAAAGCAACGTCACCATCGAGAAAGGCGAACTGGGGCGGCATAAACAGTTACGCATCGTGAATCCGCAACAGATCCCCGCCGTGGTCGCGGCGCTCATCGAATAATTTTCAAGGTAGTCATTATGCAAAAAGTCGTTCTTGCCACCGGTAACCCGGGCAAAGTGCGCGAACTTGCCGACCTATTGGCCGATTTCGGCCTGGACGTGGTCGCGCAAACCGATCTGGGCGTGGAATCCGCCGAAGAAACCGGACTGACGTTTATTGAAAACGCCATTCTCAAAGCGCGCCATGCGGCACAGGTCACCGGCCTGCCGGCGATCGCCGACGACTCCGGCCTGGCGGTCGACGCGCTGGGCGGCGCGCCGGGCATCTACTCTGCACGCTATGCCGGTGAAGACGCCGACGATCGGCAGAACCTCGATAAGCTGCTGGCGGCGTTGGAAGACGTGGCGCCGGGCAAGCGCGGCGCGCAATTCCATTGCGTGCTGGTCTATCTGCGCCATGCGGCAGACCCGACGCCGCTGGTGTTCCACGGCAGTTGGGCCGGCGAAATCACCGAACAGGCCGCCGGTGAAGGTGGCTTCGGTTACGATCCTGTCTTCTACGTACCGGAGCTGGGCCGCACCGCCGCCGAGCTGAGCCGCGACGAGAAGCGGGCGATTTCGCACCGCGGCAAGGCGCTGAAGCTGATGTTGGAAGCCATGCGCAATGCTTAAGCTGCCCCCGCTGAGTCTCTACATCCACATCCCGTGGTGCGTGCAGAAATGCCCGTACTGCGACTTCAACTCCCATGCGCTGAAGGGTGACGTGCCGCATCAGGAGTACGTCGATCATCTGTTGGCGGATCTGGATGCCGACCTGCCGCTGGCAGGCGGCCGGGAGATAAGCACCATCTTCATCGGCGGCGGCACCCCCAGCCTGCTGAGCGCCGAGGCGATGCAAGCCTTACTGGACGGCGTGCGGGCGCGCATTCACGTCGCCGACGACGCCGAAATCACCATGGAGGCCAACCCCGGCACCGTGGAAGCCGATCGCTTCAGCGGCTACCAGCGCGCCGGCGTCAACCGCATCTCCATTGGGGTGCAAAGCTTCAGCGCCGAGAAGCTGACCCGCCTGGGGCGCATCCACGGCCCGGAAGAAGCCAAACGCGCGGCGACGCTGGCGACCGGCCTTGGCCTGCGCAGCTTCAACCTCGATCTGATGCACGGCCTGCCGGATCAGTCGCTGGAAGAGGCGCTGGACGATCTGCGCCAGGCGATCGCCCTCAATCCGCCGCACCTGTCGTGGTATCAGCTGACCATCGAGCCGAACACCCTGTTCAGCTCACGCCCGCCGGTCTTGCCGGACGACGACGCGCTGTGGGACATCTTCGAGCGCGGCCACCAGCTGCTGAGCGCCGCCGGATACCAGCAGTATGAAACCTCGGCCTACGCCAAGCCGGGCTACCAATGCCAGCACAATCTCAACTACTGGCGCTTCGGCGACTATCTGGGGATCGGCTGCGGCGCGCACGGCAAGGTGACCTTCAGCGACGGACGCATCCTGCGCACCGCCAAGACCAAGCACCCGCGCGGCTTTATGCGCGGCGACTACATGGACAAGCAGCATGAGGTGGCGGCGGCGGATCGGCCGTTCGAGTTCTTCATGAACCGCTTCCGCCTGCTGGAAGCCGCGCCGCGCGCCGACTTCGTCAACTACACCGGGCTGGCGGAAAGCGTTATTCGCCCGCAGCTGGACGAAGCGCTGGCCAAAGGCTATTTGGAAGAAACCGCGGAGCATTGGCAAATTACCGAGAAGGGCAAGCTGTTCCTCAACTCGCTGCTGGAACTGTTCCTGGCGGACGACGAGTAAAAAAAAAGCGCTGAATGATCAGCGCTTTTTTTCATGTTCAGGCGGCATTATGAGGGCGGTGCGTCACGTCGCCACGCCCCTTCAGCAATCCCTCAACGGAAACATCCTCGTCCAACGCGTCCCAATGGATGCCGCGAGCGCTGAGCTCATACCCCGCCCGCTGTTCTTCCGTCGCGTTCAACAAACGGGGAAACCAGGCCAGCGGCACGCCAATAATTCTGGCGTCACTTAGTTCGACCCACATCGTCGTATCGTCAAAGCTGACGCGTTTAGCCGAAATACTCATGCCAAGCCTCCAAAAACAATGCCTGATAGGTATCAACCAGACCAGCCAACTCTTTTAGCGTTCTGGCGTTAAAGCCATCATTACGCGCCAACTGCACGCCAGGAACCAACCAAAATTTCGCTTCAGCCTCAGCGTCTCTGATATGAACATGCGGCGGCTCAAGCGGGTCACCCTCATTTGAATAAAAAAAGAACCTATAGCCTTTATAACGGAATATCACTGGCATCAATGCAAAATCCTTTTGCCCATTGATTATAGTTTAGCCAGTTTCTCAGATAGCCGTCGTGAGGTCAAAGAACGCACGGCGGCTATGCCTATCCGTTACTTCAACGCCTTCAGCAGATCCTTGCGCTGGGTTTCCAGTGCGGTGACGCGGTTGCACACGTCATGACCGAAGTTCTGGAAGTCCTGCTCCTGGTTGTTCCATTCGTTCTGGATCGCCTTCTGCAAGCCGCCCAGGTTGCCCATGATCGCCTGCAGCGGGTTGCCGCCGCTGTTGGCGGCCTGTTTGACGCCCATCTCGTTCAGGCTGTCCTGCAGCACCCCGCCCATGCTCTGCTGCACGATGTTGCGGCCGTCCTGTTCCACCTGGTCAATCGCCTGGTGGTGGAAGGTCAGACCGTCGCTGCGGTGTTCGATGATGCGGTTCATCTGCTGTTTCAGTTGGCCATTCAGGGTGGTCAGCCGGTTGCGCACGTTACTGTTGCTGCCCAGCTCTTTAACGATCACCTTATCCAGCGCCGAGCGGGCTTTCTCCAGGTGTTTCTGCGCGCCGTCGTCGATCCACGGCAGCTGCTTGCGCAAGGCGCTCTGGTAACTGAAGGCTTTCTGCCGCTGGCTGTCGTTCAAGCTTAGCGCCTGGCCGTTGCGGATCACGTCGCCATCCGGCGATATTTGCAGGTCGCCACTGGCGCCTTTCACCTGCACGCTCTGCGGGCTGATGATCACATCATCCTGGGGTTTAACGCTGCATTGGTACTCAGCGTGGGCCTGTGCGGCAGTCGCCGCCAGCAGCAGTAAGGCTAACCCGGTTTTCTTCAACATAGCTTCTCCTGACTCCCATCCAGATTGGGATTAAAAAATCGAACGACCGATACGTTGAGACAACAGTTCCAGCGCCGCAGTTCCCGCCAGTGAGTTGCCGGAGGCATCCAGCTCCGGCGACCAGACGACGATCGACAGCTCGCCCGGCACGATGGCCACGATGCCGCCGCCCACGCCGGACTTGCCCGGCATCCCCACCCGATAGGCGAATTCGCCGGCGCCGTCGTACATGCCGCTGGTCATCATCAGGGCGTTGATCTGCCGGGCCTGCAGCGGGCTGATCACCGCCTCGCCGCTGAGATCGCGGCCGTGATTGGCCAGATAGACGAAGCTGCGCGCCAGCTCCACGCAGCTCATGCGCAGCGCGCAGTAGTGGAAATAGGTTTGCAGCACGGTAATCACATCGTTCTCGAAGTTGCCGAACGACTTCATCAGATAGGCGATGGCCGCATTGCGATCGGAGTGTTCGAACTCGGAGCGCGCCACCCGCAGGTCATAGGCCAGGTCGTCTTCACCGGCCAACTGACGCACCACCTCCAGCATGCGCTGTTTGGGGGCGCTGAGCCGGGTTTGCAGCATGTCGCACACCACCAGCGCGCCGGGGTTGATAAACGGATTGCGCGGTTTGCCCTGCTCCATCTCCAGCTGCAGCAGCGAGTTGAACGGCAGGCCAGAAGGCTCTTTGCCGACGCGCCGCCAGATCTCAGGCTCCTGATAGCGCGTCAGCGCCAGCGTCAGGCTCAGTACTTTGGAAATCGACTGGATGGAGAAGCGCTCCGCGGCGTCGCCGGCCTGGAACAGTTCGCCGTCCACCGTGCAGACGGCGATCGCCAGCCGATCGGCAGGCACTTCTGCCAACGCCGGGATGTAGTCGGCCACTTTCCCCTGGCCAATCAACGGGCGCACCTGTTGCAGGATCTCCTCCAGCAACGCGTTATCCAATGTTGTTACCACCTCGGTCACACTCCGGGCAAAACAAAGGCGCCGTTAAGGCACCTTAAATCCATCCCCGTCATACTTGAATCCGCATCTGTGTTGGCTGCGAGCGCTCACCCCAGTCACTTACTGAAGTAAGCTCCTGGGGACTCACACTCTTGCCGCCGTGATGCAAATCCAATTATTTAGGGGGAAATAAGCGGCGCGAAGCCGCGCTCATCGGGCAAACGCGATCAATCCCACCAGATATCGAACAGATCGCTGACCTTCACGTCGGTCAGTTTGCGCGCTTCCAGCCAGTTTTTCACCAGTTCGCGATGCTCGTCGGTGCAGTGGCCGATCTTCTGCAGGCAGATCAGACCTTCCCACTGCAGGTAGCCGCTGCCGTCAAACGCCAGACCGTTCGGCTCGATCACTTCATCGATGAAGGTATCGAGCGTGCTGTCGATATCTTCCACCGACGTGCCTTCGGCGAAGCGCCAGGCTACGGAGAAACCCAGCTCCTGAAATTCTTCAATGTGCAACTTTTTACGTAAACGACGACTGCGGTTCTTAGCCATTATTCTTTCCTCTCAAACATCAAGTCCCAAACGCCATGTCCCAGGCGCTGGCCGCGTAATTCAAATTTCGTCAGTGGGCGCGAATCCGGACGCGGCACATAATCATTATCGCTGGAAAGATTACGGTAGCCTGCGACCCCGTTCATAACCTCTAACATATGTTCCGCATAAGGTTGCCAATCGGTGGCCATGTGGAAGACCCCGCCGGTCTTCAGCTTGCGCAGCACCAGTTCGACAAACGGCGTTTGCACGATGCGGCGCTTGTTGTGGCGCGCCTTGTGCCACGGATCGGGGAAGAAAAGCTGCACCATGTCCAGCGAGCCGTCCGGGATCATGTTTTCCAGCACTTCAACCGCATCGTGGCACATCACGCGCAGGTTGCTCAACTTCGCCTCGTGGGCGTCGGCCAGGCAGGCACCCACGCCCGGCGAGTGCACTTCGATCCCTAAAAAGTTCTGCTGCGGGTTGTTGCCCGCCATGGTCACCAGCGAGGCACCCATGCCAAAACCGATCTCCAGCACCGTCGGCGCTTCGCGGCCAAACAGCGCAGCGAGATCGACAGCGTCAGTCTGATACTCCACGCCCATCACCGGCCAATAGTTCTCCAGCGCGTGCTGCTGGCCTTTGGTCAGCCGCCCCTGGCGGCGGACAAAACTGCGGATACGGCGCATCGCGCGGCCGTTCTCATCAAATTCCGGGGAGATGACGTCATTAATCATAGTGCTTTCTGTCTGTTTGGCTGCCAATTAGGGAAACGCGCATTATGCAAAGATACATTGGTTTAGCAAGTGTTCATCTTCTGTACCCGCCGTGCGGCGTCGGAAAGTTCCGGTTTACAGCATCATGACTCTATGCTGCAATCTCGCTTCATTTTCTGCCGGATAACGACGCTGCTCATGATGCAAGCACAACAATTCGCACAGGTGGTGCTTGACTGGTACCAGCGCTACGGCCGCAAGACCCTGCCATGGCAGCTGGAGAAAACCGCCTATCAAGTATGGCTCTCCGAGGTGATGTTGCAACAGACCCAGGTTGCCACCGTCATTCCTTATTTTCAGCGCTTTATGGCCCGTTTTCCTAACGTGCGCGCGCTGGCGGAGGCCCCGCTGGACGAAGTGCTGCATCTGTGGACCGGTCTCGGCTATTACGCCCGCGCCCGTAACCTGCACAAGGCGGCGCAGACCATTGTCTCACAGCACGGCGGCGAGTTCCCGACAACCTTCGCAGAAATCGCCGATTTGCCGGGCGTTGGCCGCTCTACCGCCGGCGCGGTGCTGTCGTTGGCGCTGGGCCAACACTATCCGATCCTCGACGGCAACGTGAAGCGCGTGCTGGCCCGCTGCTACGCGGTGGAAGGCTGGCCGGGCAAGAAAGAGGTCGAAAACCGGCTGTGGAAAATCAGCGAAGAAGTCACCCCGGCCCAGGGCGTCGGCCAGTTCAACCAGGCGATGATGGATCTGGGTGCCATGGTCTGCACCCGCTCCAAGCCCAAGTGTGAACTCTGCCCGCTCAACGTCGGCTGCCTGTCTTACGCCAATCACAGCTGGGCCAACTATCCCGGCAAGAAACCCAAGCAGACCCTGCCGGAAAAAACCGCCTACTTCTTATTGCTGCAGCACGGCAACCGCGTGTGGCTGGAGCAGCGCCCGGCGGTGGGCCTGTGGGGCGGCCTGTTCTGCTTCCCGCAGTTCAGCGCGCGCGTGGATTTGGAACTCTGGCTGCAGCAGCGCGGTCTGAAAGGCAAGCGCCTGGAACAGCTGACCGCGTTTCGCCACACGTTCAGCCATTTCCATCTCGATATTGTGCCGATGTGGCTGTCGCTCGACGCGGCGGGCAGCGGCATGGATGAGGGCGCGGGTCTCTGGTATAACTTAGCGCAGCCGCCGTCGGTCGGGCTGGCAGCGCCGGTAGATCGCCTGTTGCAACAGCTGGCGAAGCAGCCCCCGATCCAACAAAACTTATATGGCGATAGCGCCATCGATGAGGAATTAGCATGAGCCGCACCATTTTTTGTACTTTCCTGCAGCGCGACGCCGAAGGCCAGGACTTCCAGCTTTATCCCGGCGACGTCGGCAAGCGCATCTACAACGAGATCTCCAAGGAAGCCTGGGGCGAGTGGATGAAGAAGCAGACCATGCTGATCAACGAGAAGAAGCTGAACATGATGAACGTGGATGACCGCAAGCTGCTGGAAGAGGAAATGATCAAGTTCCTGTTCGAGGGGCACGACGTACACATCGAAGGCTATACGCCGCCGAGCGAATAATGCTGTTGGGGCCAGGCGCTGGCCCGCTTCAATCCTCTTATACTTCTTCCAAACGGCTTTAAGATGAAGAAAATTTTAGCTTTGCTCGTAATAGCGCCTTTGCTGATCTCCTGTTCCGGCAAAAAAAGTGAAGAAATCAACGAAGCCTGGATCAAAGATACCAACGGCTTCGACATTCTGATGGGCCAATTTGCCCACAACATCGAGAACATCTGGGGTCTGAATGAAGTTCTGATCGCCGGGCCGAAAGACTACGTTAAATATACCGACCAATACCAAACCCGCAGCCACATCAACTTCGACACCGGCGCCATTACCATCGAGACCATCGCCACCACCGATCCGGCTGCGCACCTGCGCCAGGCGATCATCAGCACGCTGCTGATGGGTGACGATCCGGGTTCGATCGACCTCTATTCCGACGCCAACGATATCCAGATCAGCAAAGAGCCGTTCCTGTACGGCCAGGTGCTGGATAACAAGGGCGCGCCGATCCGCTGGGAATGGCGCGCGGCGCACTTCGCCGATTACCTGCTGCAGACCAAGCTGCAAAAACGCACCTCCGGCCTGCACGTGATCTACTCGGTCACCATCCAGCTGGTGCCGAACCACTTGGACAAACGTGCGCACAAATACCTGCCGATGGTGCGCAAGGCGTCGGAAAAATACGGCGTGGACGAGTCGCTGATCCTGGCTATCATGCAGACCGAATCGAGCTTCAACCCGTATGCGGTGAGCGGTTCGGACGCACTGGGCCTGATGCAGGTGGTGCAGCACACCGCCGGTAAGGATGTGTTCCAGATGCGCGGCAAGTGGGGCACCCCGAGCCGCAGCTACCTGTTCGATCCGGAGAACAACATCGACACCGGTACCGCCTATCTGGCTATCCTGCAGAACAACTACCTGGGCGGCATTCAGAACCCGACCTCGCGCCGCTATGCGGTGATCACCGCTTACAACGGCGGCGCAGGCAGCGTGCTGCGGGTGTTCTCCAGCGACAGAACGCGTGCGGTGGGCATCATCAACGGCATGCAGCCGGGCGACGTGTACCAAACGCTGACCACCAAGCACCCGGCCGCCGAGTCGCGCCGCTATCTGGTGAAAGTAAATACCGCGCAGAAGAGCTACCGCAGAAAGTAACGCTTCCCGCATGGATAAATGAGAAGGGCCGGTGCGAACCGGCCCTTTTTCTATGGCTTGATCATATAGCCGAAGATGCGCTTCCAGCCGTGATCTTTTTTCTCGATGTAGACCCCCTGCAGCTCCGGCGAGAAGCCCGGCAGGCGGTTGATGCCCTCTTCCAGCGCCAGGAAATAGCGCTGCACCGCGCCGCCCCACACTTCGCCCGGCACCACGCACAGCACGCCCGGCGGGTACGGCAAGGCCCCCTCCGCCGCGATGCGCCCTTCCGCCTGGCCGATCGGCACCAGCTCGACGTTGTCGCGGATAAACTCCACGTTGGCGTCCTGCGGGTTCATCACCACCGGCGGGAAATGATCCTGGCGGAACATCTCTTTTTGCAGCTGCTTGACGTCGAAGCTGACGTACAGATCGTGCATCTCCTGGCACAGCCGGCGAATGCTGTAGCCACGGTAGCGCTGCTCGTTCTTGCGGTACACCGTTGGCAGCACCACGCTCAGCGGCGCGTCTTCTGCAACATAGCGCTCGAACTGCGCCAGCATCTCCACCAGCTGTTCCATCTTGGCCGGGTTTTCCGCCGGAGTCAGCAGGAACAGGATCGAGTTGAGATCGCACTTCTCCGGCACGATGCCGTTCTCGCGCAGGAAGTTGGCCAGAATGGTGGCCGGCACGCCGAACTCGGTGTATTGGCCAGTCGCGGCGTCAATCCCCGGCGTGGTCAGCAGCAACTTGCACGGATCCACCAGATACTGATCCTGGGCATAGCCTTCGAAGCCGTGCCACGTTTCCCCCGGTACGAAGGTGAAGAAACGCGCGTCGTTGGCAATCAGATCGGTATCGTAATCCTGCCAGTCCTTGCCCGCCACCTGCAGCGGAATAAACGGCTTCAGCTGCGAGCAGCGCGTGAGCAGCTGTTTACGCGTCTCGATGCCCAGCTTGACGCAGTCCATCCACATGCGACGTCCGGCGGCGCCGGCATGCATCTTGGCGTTGACGTCCAGCGCGGCGAACAGCGGATAGAACGGGCTGGTCGACGCATGCAGCATGAACGCATTGTTCAGATGCTTATGGTTGCAGTGGCGCTTCTGCCCTTTGATATGGTCGTCTTTCTTGTGGATCTGCGAGGTCTGCGAGAACCCCGCCTGCTGTTTATGCACCGACTGGGTGACAAAAATGCCCGGATCGTGCTCGTCCAGCTCCAGCAGCAGCGGCGAGCACTCTTTCAGCATCGGAATAAAGCCTTCGTAGCCCACCCAGGCGGAGTCGAACAGGATGTAATCGCACAGGTGGCCGATGGTGTCGATCACCTGGCGAGCGTTGTAAATCGTGCCGTCGTAGGTACCGAGCTGAATGATCGCCAGCCGGAACGGCCGTGCCGCTGCGGCTTTCTCCGGCGCCACTTCGCGGATCTGCTCGCGCAGGTAGCGTTCGTCGAAGCAGTGCGCATCGATACCGCCGATAAAGCCGAACGGGTTGCGGGCGGTTTCCAGATAGACCGGCGTAGCGCCGGCCTGGATCAGCGCCCCGTGGTGGTTGGATTTATGGTTGTTGCGATCGAACAGCACCAGATCGCCACGGGTCAGCAGCGCGTTGGTCACCACCTTGTTGGCCGCCGAGGTGCCGTTGAGCACGAAGTAGGTTTTATCGGCGTTGAACACCCGCGCCGCGTGCTTTTGCGCATCCTTGGCCGATCCTTCGTGGATCAGCAGATCGCCCAGCTTGACGTCGGCGTTGCACATATCGGAACGGAACAGGGTTTCACCGTAGAAATCGAAGAACTGCCGGCCGGCCGGGTGTTTGCGGAAGAACTCTCCGCCCTGATGCCCCGGGCACGCAAAGGTCGAGTTTTCCATCTCGACGTAGGTCTTCAGCGTTTTGAAGAACGGCGGCAGCAGCGCCTGCTCGTAGGCGTCGGCGGCGGCCTCCAGCTGCGCCATGTAGAATGGCTTGCTGGCGCCGGCCAGCAGCGCGAAGACCCCGCTGACAAACGGCAGATAATCCGGGGAAAGATGCTCGTCCCCTTCCACCGCCACGAAGGTCGGAATATCGAACCCCGTCGCCTGCAAGCGCGCCAGAATGCCGGCGTCCACGTCGGCGACCGACACCACCACCGCCGCCACGTCGGTGTAGTCCGTCTGCTCTACGCGCACGATCTGGCGCAGCGTCTCAATGGTGGCGACCAGGCTGGCGCTGGTCGCGATTTTCAATTCTTTCATCATGCTGACTCTCAAACGGTGAAGGATGAGGGTGTGCCACCGGCACGGTAATGAGATAACGCGGTTATCCCGGTAAAAGCGATACCCGGGCACGGCAGCATAAGCGGCGTGCGTGACCGGCTCATGATCGGGGGATCATCAGGCGGCTATCGGGGGAACTGGTCTTGGCAGCATCCGACAGGCATCAGTAAAATCAGGGCAGAAGCGCTGGCTTTACGCATGCCTAACAGCGAGCATCAGGCGGCCTTACCGCATGGCCGGCAGGCGTATTCGGGCGGAGGACGTGCGGAGGAAACAACGACGGAACGGTGACGGCGTCAGATGTCTGGTGCGCAGCAGCGCTTGAGCAACAAAACCAGTCATGCCAATAACCCTCTGGCTTATAAGAAGCGGGAACACCGTCAGGGAACGGAGAGTGCTAAAATTTGCGCAATGATTGCATGATTCGTTGCGGGGTTCAAGCAAGAATCGTCTTGATTGAACGCCTATTGAACCAAGCATAACTAATTGTTATTTAATTTAAAAACAAGAAATCACGCATTTTAAAGTGGTATAAATACACGTTTTATATGCATATTTATTGAGTGGCGTTGGCTCCCAGCGCCACTCCCCTTTTGGTTATCTGCCTGAAAATAGAGCAACCGATCGGTTTTGTGACAGAAAGCGATTGACGCCATCCGGCCAATACGGTTTAATGCGCCCCGTTGCCCGGATAGCTCAGTCGGTAGAGCAGGGGATTGAAAATCCCCGTGTCCTTGGTTCGATTCCGAGTCCGGGCACCATATTCAGAAGAACCCGCCTATGGCGGGTTTTTCGCTTTCTGGAGTACGGACTCTCCATCGAACTGCGTTCGATTATTCGGCCTAAAGGCCTCACCCTGCGGGCCAGCGCTGAAGCGCTGTTCAACACGGCGCCAGCGCCGGTTGTCCGAGTCCGGTCGCCCTATTCAGAAGAACCCGCCTATGGCGGGTTTTTCGCTTTCTGGAGTACGGACTCTCCATCGAACTGCGTTCGATTATTCGGCCTAAAGGCCTCACCCTGCGGGCCAGCGCCGAAGCGCTGTTCAACACGGCGCCAGCGCCGGTTGTCCGAGTCCGGTCGCCCTATTCAGAAGAACCCGCCTATGGCGGGTTTTTCGCTTTCTGGGGTACGGACTCTCCATCGAACTGCGTTCGATTATTCGGTCTGAGACCTCACCCTGCGGGCCAGCGCTAAAGCGCTGTTCAACACGGCGCCAGCGCCGGTTGTCCGAGTCCGGTCGCCCTATTCAGAAGAACCCGCCTATGGCGGGTTTTTCGCTTTCTGGGGTACGGATTCCCCATCGCTTCATCCGATGGGGTGTAACTTCGCATTACAGGTGGACTCTCTCGAAAGAGCGCCCCTAATCCCCGACTATCCGAACGTCAAACGAACGCGCTCATATTCCGTGTTTATTGAGTGTTTTATTGTCGAACGGTGATGGGAGACAGTTACGAACATATAACCGCACCCCATTGTTAAATAATAATATATTGCACAAAAACTAGGAACATTCCGAATAAAAACGACATTACTGTCAATTCATTCATATAGGGCTATGCTGAATTTTACCCATTGATAAGGCATTTTTAACCTATTCCGCTGCCAACACGAAATAATGGAGGATCCGGCGACAATGGCCATTGATATGTATATGAAAGTTGAAGGAGTGACGGGCGAGTCCCAAGACAGCAATCATAAAGGATGGACCGACGTACTTTCGTTTAACTGGGGCGCTTCACAGCCAGGAAATATGGCTGTTGGCGGCGGGGGTGGCTCCGGAAAAGTGAATTATCAAGACCTCCGTATTCAAGCCCTTATCGACAAATCTACGCCCGCTATTCTCAAATATTGTTCCAGTGGAAAACATGTCGCGAAAATCGAGCTTTCCGTATGCAAAGCGGGCGGCAACCAGGTGGAGTATTCCAAAATCGTTCTCGAAGACGTTCTGGTGACGCAAACCGTTTTTAACGGTGTAGGCCAAAATGATGCGATCGTGGTTGATTACGCCTTCCAGGCGTCAAAAGTCACCATGAGTTACTGGGAACAAGGCAGCAGCGGCACTAAAGGCGCGGAAAGCAAATCTGGTTGGGATATCAAGCAGAATAAAGAGAGCTAAGCGCATTCTGGCACCTAACAATACGTTAATGATCGGGTGATAAAATCATGGCAATGGATATGTTTTTAAAAGTTGAAGGCATTAATGGTGAATCGAAAAATGCGAATCACAAGCAATGGATCGATGTCTTTTCCTTTAACTGGGGCGCGCGACAGCCTGGCAATATGGCCGTTGGCGGCGGCGGCGGTGCGGGTAAAGTGAACTTTCGCGATCTGACCGTACAGGCTCTGATAGATAAAGCAACACCTGCCTTATTGAAATACTGCTCGGCCGGTAAACATCTCGCCAAGGTGCAGTTGTCTCTTTGCAAAGCCGGTGGGCAGGAAGTGGAATATACCCGCATTACCCTGGAAGATGTATTGGTGACTCATACCGACTTCATCGGTGTCGAGCACGGTTCCACGCTAGGCATTGAGTACTCTTTTCAGGCCGGTAAAGTGTCGATGGAATACTGGGAGCAAGCGAAGCAAGGTAATAAAGGGGCTTCGGTGCAGATGGGCTGGGATATTAAGCAAAATAAAGAAAGCTAATCACATTACGGTGCATATCGTAATGACGGGGGCATTATGGCATTTCCTAAGTCACATGAAATTTTAGCTCTGACATCGCAACACGAATCGAATAATCGGGTGTCGGCCAACTTTTTGACCCGCGAGATTTTAAATGAGGCGCTGATCCTCGTCAGGTCTCTGTCACCAGAAGAAGTCTTTCGATTAACAAAAACGGAGACCGGCCAGATCGCGTTTACGCTGGGTGAACTCAAAGATGAAAACAACCGCCGGTTGACAGCCAATACTATTGAGTCAGGACAACGACCAGGCGGAAGAATTAATCACCTGGATAACCGAATTAATGTCTCTTTTCCCGGAACCTCATGGCAAATGGGAGCCCGTGTTCAGCATTTTGAGAATATCGCATCGAGTACCGTAGGCGGGGCCGGTCTGGTTTTGATCGCGGGATTATGGACGGGAGCCGGTTCTGGCGTTGGCAGCATTTTAGGCCGAAATGCCGCCCAGCTCGCTGTAGTGACAGGCACTTATTTGGGTAAACGCTTCGTGACCAATAAAACCATGGTCGTGAATCAGATGGCGGCGCATATCAAAAACCTTGCCGATATGTTTAACTCTACCCACAATGCCTTTAATGATTTCAAGTTTGAAAGCGCAGCCAAACGCGCACAATACAGCCCCGATCCTCAAGCAGAGTACCCTATTACATTTGAACAAAAAGTCACGGATAATAATGCAGTTCCTGCTAACTATGCCGAGGCCATTCAGGCCATCGTGCGCCGTTTTGTAACGGGAACCTACGAGCGTGTAGATATCGTCGGCCAGGGCGATATGTTTATAAAAGTTTTTTTCAGCGATGGGGAACTGGACATTTCGAAAGCCCAGTATGACTATCTCAGCAATTTGAAGCTCCCGTGATTGATCAACCTGGCAGGTCTTCACGCTTGTGGCGCAACGGTAGCCATTCAGTCCAGGGGGCAAAAATGCCTCGAGCTGACCAAAAGATTTTTATTGTCGGTAAGAATGGTCAATGATGATGACAAGGCAGATTGCCGGATCGGATTCAACCGTTGCGCCAGCGTGGCCAGGTTTTTCACACTCGCCTCGAGCAAGCGTCCTCTCCGGCCAGCCTTTGCCCGGCATTAATTAAACGAACCCTAACACCGGTAGTTAACGCGAACCATCCGCGCCCATAGGGTGATGCAACTCGGGGTAAAATATTGCCGTTCGGGGGGCAACAAGAAGAGATAAAGGTACAGAAGTGTGCGTATCACCTTAGTGAAAGAGTGTGATACCCTGCCGCAAAAAACAAAATAACACATTGAATTTAATGATAAAAACTAAATCACAACGCGCAGATTTCATAATTTCACTTCCGATTTCATCTTTGCAAAAAGCATCCTGCCTCTAATATCACGTTATTTCACCTTCCCCGTGCCTATTTTAAGGCTATTCTAAGCAACGAATACACCGATCCCGGCAATGCAATGGCATAGACACCAGATAAGCAGATAAGAACTCATACGGTGGGCATCCTCCCTGGTGGCCGTTTTCATGGCTTGATGAATCAGGGAGAGATCGGATTTTTACTTAGGAATATTCATTAAATACACGCGCAAAACCTTCATAGGAATTTTCATGGAAAGAAATACACCCGTAGCCTTTACCTAATGCGCTACCGAATTCTAAACGGGCATTTAAAAGTGCGGTATTTTTGGCCTGCACACCGTTTAATTACATTTAATTCGTGAAGCTTACTTATAAGAAAAAGGCAGCCTGGTTGCTATAAGCCACCCTATCTGCGGCCGTATTTCTGGGTATTATTCTCATTATACTGGAGCTTATTAATGAATCAGCATTTGGATATCATCGGTATTGGCCTTGGCCCGTCGAATCTTAGCCTGGCAGCCTTAGGAAGTGAAATAGAGGGATTTACGGGACAATTCCTTGAACGCAAACCTCATTTCTCCTGGCACCCAGGGATGATCCTGGCGGACTGCAGTATGCAGACCAACTTTTTAAAAGATTTAGTGAGCGCGGTTGCCCCAACCAATCGCTACAGCTTTCTCAACTATCTGGTAAAAAACAGAAAATTTTATCGTTTCCTGACGACGGAGCAGCGCACCGCATCGCGCGAAGAGTTCGCCGATTACCTCACCTGGGCCGCCGCCGGGATGGGATCATTGGCATTCAATCAAGACGTTCAGCGGGTCGAATTTGACGATCGGCAGCGCCAGTTCGTGGTGACCACCTCGAATAAGGTCTTCCACGCCAGGCACGTAAGTATCGGTATTGGCAAGAAAATAAAGCTGCCTGATTGCGTGACGACGCAAAGCGATCGCTGTTTCCACGCCAGCGAAATGATGCTGCGCAACCCCGATCTGACCGGCAAACGCGTGGCGATCGTCGGTGGCGGCCAGAGCGGCGCAGACCTGTTCCTCAATATTTTTAAAGGGGAATGGGGGCAACCGGAGCAGCTCGACTGGATATCGCGCCGCAACAACTATAATGCGCTCGATGAAGCGGCCTTTGCCAACGAATACTTCACGCCCGATTACGTCGAGAGCTTTTACTCACTGGATAGCGCGGCCAAACGGCATATGCTGGCCGAACAGAAAATGACCTCAGACGGCATCACCAGTGAGTCGCTGCTAGCGATTTATCGCGCCATGTACCACCGCTTCGACGTCCTGCGCGAGAAATTATGGGTGCGCCTGCTGCCCAGCCGTTCGCTGACGGCCGTGAAACACACGCTGGATAACGCCTACCAACTCGAAACGCGTCATCATCTCGATCACGGCGAAGAAGCCTTCAAGGCGGACGTGGTGATCTTTGCCACCGGTTATCAATCGGCCACGCCAGAGTTCCTTGAACCTTTGGCCCACCGCTTACTAACCACTGCGGAGGGCGAATACCGCATCGCCCCAGACTTTACCTTTGAGTGGGAAGGCCCGGCGGAGAACTGCTTATTCGCCATGAACGCCAGTATGCACAATCACGGCATTGCCGATCCGCAGTTGAGCCTGATGGCATGGCGGTCGGCTCGCATTCTTAATCGGGCGTTAGACCACAAGCCATTTGATCTGGGAACAACGCCGACAGCCATTCAATGGCGCAGTGAAAGCGCACCACCCGCGTTTTAAATACAAGAACGACTTAATCATTGTCACTACGCTTTGATGGAATTACGTATATGAAAAGACAAGTCATTAAATTTATTACGAAGCAGCTGGCCGTATTGGCCCCCGAATTCAAGGCCAGATTGCTCTACAAAAAAGCATTTGGCAAACCGTTAAACTTGCAGGCGCCGTCCACCTGGAATGAAAAGATCAATCACCTGAAATTGAATGGCTATAGTCACAATGCGTTGGTGAAGCAGTGTGCAGATAAATATGCGGTAAGACAGTACATCAAAGATCAAGGGTGCGAAGAGATCCTTAATGAATTGTACTTTGCCTGTGATTCAGTAAACGATATTCCGTGGGACGCATTGCCGGATAAGTTTGTGATCAAAGGGAATCACGGTTCCGGGTATAACCTGATTTGCCAGAATAAAAAATTGCTGAATATCAAGAGCGCAAAAAAATTGATCGACGGTTGGATGAAAGACGATTATTGGAAAACTTATGTAGAGCTCAACTACAAAGGGATACAAAAAAAGATCATTGGGGAGAAATATATCGAATCGGCCAATGGTCACGGACCTGAAGACTATAAAATCTATTGTTTCCGCGGTGTACCTTACTGCACGTTGCTGTGTGTCGGCAGAGAAACCGGGTCGCCGAAGTATTACTTCTTTGACAAAGATTTCAAGTTTCTGTGCTACAGCGATGACTGCATGGCCTTGAGCCAGGAAGAAATAGACGCCTTCGTGAAGCCAGAAGGCTACGATGAGCTGTTTGAGTACGCCTCACGCTTGTCCGCGCCCTTCGAGTTTGTTCGCGTTGATTTCTACATCTCCAAAGGCCAGATCATTTTCGGCGAATTGACCTTTACCCCATCCGCCGGGCTGGATACGGATATTCTGCCGCCAACCGATGTTTTGCTTGGCGAGATGTTGACGTTGCAACAGCACTGATTTTCACCTGGTCCCACATCCCACAGTGAAGATCGGCTGCGCCTGAGGATAAATACCGGCCGGCCTTTTTGCAGCCCGCGGGCCGGTATTGCCCTGAGGGATATCGGGCCGATGACCTCGCCTGTTCATGCCACCGTTACAGCAAAATCTCTGCTGCCTATCCCTGGCAGCCCACACCCGACCCAAGTGCAATACGCCAGTCAGATCACATAACCATTTGAAAAACAATGGTATTAAATGATTAATAAGAATCACTTACATATTTATAATAAAATGTTCTATATGTATAGGAAGCTATAATATAAGATACAGGAAAGTTTCCCTGGTGTTGTTGTGTGTCTTTGCCCTATTTTATAGGGCTTTTTTCGCTAAAAATCGTTGATAACCGTGTGTTTTTACCTACCTTCACCATTTCCCCCTCCATAAAAACCATAACCATTTCTAATTAATTGTAATCCCTCTTATTCCTGACTTACCAATAATAACAATGAGTTGCTATTAACCTGGCAAAGCAACGGCTGGCAGCGCTTCGCGACCGGAATGCCCGCCCTAAAGGTAGGTTTTTACCGGGCGCGAACGGATGCTACTATCGGCCTTTTTCGAGGATGTTGATCCGCATGTTATTGTCCAACCGGCATTTTATCTCCGCGCTTCTGGCGCTCGCCATCGGCCTTTGGCTGCCGGGCTCCGTGATGGCCAGGCCCGATTTGGAACGCAAGATCGGCACTACCGTAGCCGATAGCGATACTGCGGATTACCGCTTCAGCGATCTGCGATTCACCTCCGCCGATGGCCAACGGCATTATCGTGTTCGCATCGCCCAACCGCGTCAGGCGCCTGTGCCAGACGGCTATCCAACGGTTTATTTCCTCGACGGCAATGCGGTGCTGATGGAGTTGAACGCCGCCTTACTGGCCAAATTGGCAGCAACGAAGCGGCCACCGGTGCTGGTGATGATCGGCTATGACAACGATCTGCGCATCGATGCCGCCGGCCGCACCTACGACTATACGCTCCCTCTGCCGGCAGGCATGAAGAAACCGCCGCGGGCCGTCGGGGGCGCGGATGCGTTCCTGCAATTGATTGAGACCCAGATCAAACCGGCGATCGCCGCCAAACTGGCGGTCGATCCTCAGCGGCAAACGCTGTGGGGGCACTCCTACGGCGGGCTCTTCGTTCTGCATACGTTGTTCACCCATCCCACCGCCTTTCAGCGCTACATCGCCGTGGAACCCTCGCTGTGGTGGGGCGACGGCATGATCCTGCAAGAAGCACAGCAGATGACAGAACGGCGCGCGGCGCCGGCGGCCAGGTTGCAACTGTGGGTTGGCCTGGCAGAACGCGATCGGGCTGCCCCGCCCGGCGTGAAGAGCCCCGCTCTGCCGGCGGACGCAACGCGTTTATTGGCCGAACACCTGGCACAGCTCGACGGTCTCACCGTCGGCTATCGCGAATGGCCTGCCCTGGGACACGGCGCCATGCTGGGTGCGGCCATCGAGCCGGCGCTGGGCAGCGTCATTGCAGAGGACTAAATCAGCGGATCAGAAGCTATCGGCCATATTTTCATCTGCGGCGCATATCTTCTGATAAGAAGAGTGTTTACTATCTGAGACAGAGAATGGCGGGTGGGGGCGTCAAAAAACAAAGTGGCTCCCCCGTCGGCAAGTGAGCTTGCTCTATCCGGTGGAGCCATACAGTACTGCAGTTTTCCCGGTGGGGCCCTGGTGAGGCGCAAGTAGGAAAAGATGGTGTTAGCAGGGCATTTCAGCGTTTTAATACCGCCTGTTTCACTATTTTCTTCTCCCTGTGGCACCTACTATAAGCGGCCTCTCACCTGGCGGAAAAGGGTGAAAACCACCCTTGAAATACATTAATGAAAGTGATATTAGAAGCGGTTAGGGCGAAAGCGCCTAGTTCAGTTTTGAATAATTAAATCAGGGAATTATATTAAAAATGAATATTAATATCACCGACAAACCCAACCCGCAGGATGAAGAGTTCGTTATCGACAGCCTCTGGGCTCACAACCATAAAACCCAGCCCGTAGACATTCACCCACTGTTCCTGACCGTCACTGACGACAACCAGCAGATCGTCGGTGGCCTGGTCGCACGCACCTGGTGGGGCGGCCTGGAAGTGCAGTATCTGTGGGTCGGCGATCAATGTCGCAAAAGCGGTTACGGCCGCCAGCTGATGCAACTGGCCGAAGAAGAAGCCCGCAAGCGCGGTTGCCATATGGCCTATGTCGATACTTTCGATTTCCAGGCCCGAGGCTTCTACGAAAAACTGGGCTACCGGGTCTACGGCGAGCTGGGCGACTACGCGCATCGCCACACCCGCCATTACCTGGCTAAAAGCCTGTAACGCGGCCTGAGCGGCGCAGAGGTAGGTATGGATTCATCGCATAAAAATAATGAATCTTATTTTAAGGGCCTCATCACCATGATGGAGCACCTGAGCGAGCCCTGGGGCATCAAAGACCAGCTGTCCCGCCACCTCTATATGAACCGTGCCGCTTATCTCTATACCAATACGCCGCTGAATTTCGACGTCGCCGGCAAATATGACCACGAATTCCCCGCCGACTGGGCCGACTCCGCCGCCGACTTTATCGAGCATGACAAGATGACCGAAGCAGCGCGCGATCGGGTCACGGTCATAGAAACCCACTACTGGTACGGCAAAGACAGCCTGACGCCGTTTATCAGCGAAAAGCTACCGGTGTACAACGATGACAAACAGGTGATTGGCGTGATCTGGAACGCCAAGCCGATGAACAGCCTGTCACCGCTGAAATACATCAATCAGCAAAAACCCAGCGTGTTGACCACCGAAGTCAATAACGAGCTGTTCACCCGTGCCGAACTCGATGTCATTTTTCTTATGCTGCAACGATTTACGGTAAAAGAGATCGCAAAAATCTATAACGTCAGCAATAAGACCATCGAAAACCGCATTTATAACATTTACCAGAAGGCCAACGTGCATACTCAGCAACAATTTGAGGAATACTGCAAATACGCCAATCTGGATAACTACATTCCCGATCGCCTGATAACCAAAGGCATTCAGTTTATTTGAACCGCAAGGAAGATCTCACCGTGATAAAGATCGAAGATTATCCGCTCACCCGGGTGCCGCAGGATAAAAGAGTCTCGTTTTTAAGCGTGGCCATCGTGCATATGGGCATGTTGACCGCGCTGGACCAGTTCATGCTCGGCGCCGTACTCGGCAACTCCATGACGCTGATTGACGCTTTCACCGCCATTTTCGTCGGCAGCCTGATCTTCGGCGTGGTGACCTACGGCCTGGGGCTGGCGGGCATGCGTGAAGGCATTTCCGGCAGCCTGCTGGCGCGCTGGTGCGGCTTCGGCCGTCTGGGCTCGGTGCTGATCGGCGTGGTGGTGGCCGTCAGCCTGCTGGGATGGTTCGGCATTCAGAACGCCATTTTCGCCAAGTCGCTCGACTTCGCGCTCGGCAATAAGCTGGGCTTTGGCTTGGCCGCCGGGCTCTCGGGCACGCTGTTGACTATCCTGGTGGCATTCGGTTTCAAGGCGCTGCGCATCGCCGCACGTATCGCGGTGCCGATGTTCATCATGCTGGTGGCCTTTATTTCAGTGACCGCGCTTTCCGGGCATAACCTGCAGGAGATCATCCAGCTGGCGCCGCCGGGTGAACCGCTGACCATCAGCGCCGGCATCACCATCGTCGTCGGCGGCGCCATCGTGGCCAGCCTGATGACCCCCGATCTGACCCGTTACTCCAAAAACGGCAAGCACGTGCTCGGCGTCACGCTCTTCACCATCATCGCCGGCGAGTTCGTGGTAAACGGCCTGGCGATCCTGATCGCCAAAACCCTGGGCACCGCGGATGTAGTCACCATCATGTCACAAGCGGCCGGCGGCGCCGGTTTGCTGGTAGTGGTGTTCTCCACCCTGCGCGTCAACGATCTCAACCTGTATTCCTCTTCGCTGGGCATCGTCAACGCGGTGGAAGGCATCACCGGCAAAAAGCTGAAGTACACCTACACCACGTTGGTGATCGGGATTCTGGGCACTACGCTGTCGGTGCTGGGCATTCTCGACCGCTTCGTCGACTTCCTGACGGTGCTTGGCGTGGTCTTCCCGCCGATTATCGGCATCATGTTGGTGGACTATTACCTGCTGCGCAGCCACCGCAAGATCCTGGACGAGAGCCGCCGCACGGGCCAGTTGCCGAACGAAACGCCAACCATCGGCTGGGCGGCGATCGTCGCCAGCATCGCCGGCGGCGCCGTTGGCCTGGCGACCGAATGGGGCGTACCGACCATCAATTCCCTGGTAGCGGCCAGCCTGCTGTATTGGGTGCTTAAACTGGCCTTCAGTCGGGCGCAAAAACCGCTGGCCTCGCAGAAGTCTCTCTGATTTTCGCGCACGCGGTAATGCACTCCTCCGGTATCGGGGGAGTGTTTGACGCTCGAAAAGGGGATTCAATGCAAAAGATGGGGCCGATCGCGCAGACAAACGGCCGTGGTGTTTAGGGTCCCTGGTGTCGGTAGCAAGCTATCCATTTATGCTCAGAGTGTGGCAATGCCCCCTCTGAGCTTTTTATTATAAAAACTGTCGGCTTCCGTATTTTGATCGTAAAGAAAAACTTCAGCTTGCATGAACAGTAGCCCATGAAATCGGCTTTGGTCAACATAAAAGTAAACATAAAACCGGCTTTTGTGTTCACTTTTCTATAAGTAAAACCTAATCAATTGATTTGCACGGCTTTATCTTTTTCGCAGAGGAAGCAGGCTACCCCCGCTGACATCACTGCGCTAAACGGCTGACGGTAAACAATAATTACCGCTAATAATCAGTTCGTTACCCGCTCGTCTGCGCCTTTTTATCTGGACAACGCCAATGCGTAAGATATAGTGAAGCCTGCGTAATGTTTGTAAGGACAGCCAATGAAAACCACCAACGCACAGCGCAAAATCAACATCATTAAAAATATTGAATATCTGATGCGTACCCGCGGTGAAACCAAGGCTTCCTTTTCCAATCGCAGCGGCCTGACGCGCACTACCCTCTACAAAATTCTTGACGGAAGAGTGAACAACGTTCAGCAATCCACCGTGAATCGGATCTCCGACTTCTTCGGTGTCTCCTGTGAAGAGATCGAAGACTACGATCTGGAAAAACTGGAGCTGCTCAACGAAACGCTGTCCACCGAAGGCAACAAGAACCCTTCCGCCATTCCGGTGATCCCCCAGTCGCGCTATCTGGCCGTCTCGCAGCGCAAGATCGGGCAGCTGGTCACCGAGTTTCCTCTGACTTATTTCTTCGGCGATGAGTCGAACATGTTGGCAATGAAAATAGAGACCGAAATTAAAGGGTCATTTATTCCCGGCGAGGTCATCATCATCAAAAGGCCGCCGGTACTGATTTGCGATTCACCTTTGCTGTATCACTCGGGAAAACGCGGCTTCTTTGTGGTTGACGACAAAGACAGCGAAAGCATGGACAAACGCCCTCAGGACACCGTGCAATTCCTGGGTTACATCGTTGGAGAAAGGTTATAAATGGAACCGAATCAGAAGTTCAAGCTGTTGGGCTTCACCCGGCATGGCACCATCGCGGCCAATGTCATGGTATTGGCCACCGGCAAAACCATTACCATGGGGCTGAATGAGCTGGCCGACAGCGAAATATCAGAAGATCTGAGCCGGCACGAGCTGCAGGCGCTGTACCGCAAACTCTATGGCGACAACCAACAAAAAACCGCCTACGAGCTCAGCGATCGCCACGAACGCTCCTGGTACGCCTACCTGATTATTACCGTGGCGCTCAGCGTGATTTATATTTTCTCAACGCTGTGCGGCGTCAAGCCGATCCAAATCCCGGTGCTGAATCTCATCACGCCGCCGGCGATCTTCATCTACCCGCTCACGTTCATTCTGGTGGATATCCTCAACGAATTCTACGGGTTGCGGCTGGCACGGCGCACGATTATCATCTCGTTTATCGCCAATCTGACCTTCGTCCTGGGGGTCTGGGTAACAACGCTGGTGCCGAGTATTCCGCAGTGGGAGTACAGCGAGACCTACAACGGTATCGTGCACAGCATCATGGCGGTGCTGGTGGCCTCGTCGGCGGCCTATCTGATCTCCGAGAACGTCAACTCCTACCTGCTCTGCAAAATCAAAGAGTTGACCAACTCCCGCTACCTGTTTGTGCGCGTGATCACCAGTACCGTAGTGGCGTCGGCCATCGACAGCGTGGTGTTCTGTACGCTGGCGTTCTACAACGTGCTGAGCTGGGACATCATCAAAACCATGATCCTGTCGCAGTTCCTGATCAAGGTGGTTTACGCCCTGCTGGGCGTCGGGCCGATCTACGCCACCCGCAGTCTGTTTAACCGCTACATCAATACCGAACAAGCAAAGGGCAATGAATATGCATATCCAAAAGCAAGATAAGATCACCCATCTTGGCGCGAACTCCGATTATCCGGATCAATATGCTCCCGCATTGCTCGAAGCCCTGCCGCGCGCGCGCGGCCGCGATCTGATCGGCGTGGACGAGCAGCAGCTGCCATTCAGCGGCTTCGATCTGTGGACCGCCTTCGAGTTGTCGTGGCTCAACGGCAAGGGCAAACCGGTGGTGGGCATCGGCGAATTTACCTTCCCGCACTCTTCTTCCAACCTGATCGAATCCAAATCGTTCAAGCTGTATCTCAACAGCTTCAACCAAACGCGCTTCGACAGCGTGGAACAGGTGAGCGCCGCCATGCAGAAGGATCTGTCGCAGGCGGCCAATGGCCAGGTCACCGTCAAGCTCTATCCGGGTTTGGAAGGTTATCCGGCGCAGATCGATCGTCTGCCGGGCATCAACATCGACGCTCTGGATATCGCGGTCGACGACTTCGCCTTCAAACCGGAATACCTGAGCGGCGCGGCCGATCAAGGGGAGCACGTAGCGGAGACGCTGTCTTCCAATCTGCTGAAATCCAACTGCCTGGTCACCAACCAGCCGGACTGGGGCAGCGTGGTGATCCACTATGAAGGCCGCAAAATCGATCGCGAAAGCCTGCTGCGCTACCTGATCTCCTTCCGCCAGCACAACGAATTCCACGAGCAGTGCGTCGAGCGCATTTTCAACGACATCAAGCAGAGCTGCCGCCCGGAAAAACTCAGCGTGTTCGCGCGCTACACCCGCCGTGGCGGCCTGGACATCAACCCCTTCCGCAGCGATTTCGAAACGGCGCCAGCGCTCGGCCGCCTGATCAGGCAGTAAGCGTTACCCCCCAATGCTCCCGCCAGGGAGCATTGTTTCCTCGCTTTCATCTCCCTGTTATTTTTCGCCATTATCGTCGTCAGCGGCTATCTTCAAAGCACACTGACGGAGATTAACGACGCATGCCTGACCTTTCTCGCAGAGACCTACTGCGGGCCGCCGCCATTGGATCGGCTTTCACGCTGTTGCCCGCCTCGATTCGCAAAGCGCTGGCCATTCCCGCCAATAACCGCACCGGCACCCTGCGCGACGTCGAACACGTGGTGATCCTGATGCAGGAGAATCGCTCTTTCGACCACTACTTCGGCACCCTGCCGGGTGTACGCGGCTTCAGCGATCGCTTTACCATCCCATTGCCCGGCGATCGCCTCGTCTGGCAGCAGCAGGGCGCCGAGCGGCTGGTGCTGCCCTACCATCTGGACAGCAAACGCGGCAACGCACAGCGCGTCACTGGCACGCCGCACTCGTGGGTGGATGAGCAAGCCGCCTGGGATCACGGCCGCATGAGCGCCTGGCCCACCTACAAAACGCCGGCCTCGATGGGCTACTACCGCCAGCAGGAGCTGCCGTTCCAGTTCGCACTGGCCAACGCCTTTACCCTGTGCGACGCCTATCACTGCGCTATCCACGCCGGCACCAACACCAACCGGCTGTTCCACTGGACCGGCACCAACGGCCCGTCCGCCGCCGACGTGGCGGTGGTGGTCAACGAGTGGGACAGCCCCGGCCCGGCGGAGATCGGCTACCAGTGGACAACCTATCCGGAACGGCTGGAGGCGAGCGGCGTCAGCTGGAAGGTGTACCAATTCCTGCCGGACAACTTTACCGACAACCCGCTGGCGGGCTTCCGCCAATACCGCGCCGCCAGCATTCAGGTGGGCAACCCGGCGCGGCCGCCGAAAGGCTTCAACGCCTTCGTACCTTATCGCGACGAGCTCAACGCGACCGCGCCGCTGTACAAGGGCAACGGCAACACCCTGCCGGCCGCCGACGGCAACGATCTGGACGCCATGCTGGCCGGATTCCGTGCCGACGTGCAGCAGGGCAAACTGCCGCAGGTCAGTTGGATCATCGCGCCGGCGGCCTATTCGGAACATCCCGATCCCTCCAGCCCGGTGCAGGGCAGTTGGTTCACGCAAGAGATCCTCAACGCGCTGACCGATAACCCGGAGGTGTGGAGCAAAACCGTCCTGCTGGTCAACTACGACGAAAACGACGGCTTTTTCGATCATATGCCCTCACCTTCCGCGCCGTCGCTGCGCGAAGACGGCAGCTTCGCCGGTAAATCGACGGTGCCGTTCGATACCGAGATCTTCCAGCACGTGGCGCCGCCCGGCTCGCAGGATCAGCCGCCGCCGGACGGCCGCATCTACGGCCCCGGCCCGCGGGTGCCGATGCTGGTGCTATCGCCCTGGAGCCGCGGCGGCTGGGTCAATTCGCAGGTCTTCGATCACACCTCGGTGCTGCAATTCCTGGAAAAGCGCTTTCAGGTGCATGAACCCAACATCAGCGCCTGGCGCCGCGCGGTGTGTGGCGATCTCACCTCAGCGTTCAATTTTGTCGACCCTAACGGCGAAGCGCTGCCAAGCCTGCCCGCCACCGGCCGCCACGCCGCCGATGGCCTGCGCCAGCGCCAGGAACAGCTGCCGCAGGTGCCGCTGCCATCGCCCGCCCACCAGCGTTTGCCGCACCAACGCCGCCTGGCGCGCCCTTCCCGCGCACTGCCCTACCAGCTGCACGTCGAGGCCACCGTCGCGACCGAGCAGCGCCGCGTGACGTTGAACCTGTTCAATACCGGCGAGCAGGGAGCGGTATTTCACGTCTACGACCGGCGAGACCTGACGCAAATCCCGCGCCGCTATACCGTCGAGGCCGGCAAGGCGGTCAGCGACGACTGGCAGGCGGACAATGAGTACCATCTATGGCTGCTCGGCCCCAACGGCTTTCATCGCGAGCTGCGCGGCGTCCTGAGTCGGCCGCAGCCGGAAGTGCGTTTGCGCCCAACGGGCCGCAGCCTGCAGCTGCAGTTGAATAATCCGGGCACCGAAGCGATAGCGGTCACCCTCGAACGCTGCCCTTACACTCAGCAAGGCCCGTGGCCTATTACGCTGCCTGCGGGCGGCAGCCACCAGCAAACGTTTGACGCCCGCACCAGCGGCGGCTGGTATGATCTTACGCTGCGAGGCCCCGGCTGGCTGCGACGCCTGGCGGGGCGGCTGGAGGACGGTGAGCACAGCGTCAGCGACCCGCTGATGGGCCAGGGATGATCTATCGGCATCAAGGGAGTTCAAAAAGCGAAAGGATATCGCTTATCATTGCGTTCTCGTTCTTCGCCGATTACCCAAGGATCTTCATGCCCGCTGTTCTTATCGCTAAAGCCGGCCGCTGGTTGGCCGCCTGTGTGTTGCTGTTGGCCGGCACCGCTCAAGCCGCGCCGATCGTCGTCACCGATGTCGCCGGCCGCCAGGTCACCCTGCCGCAACCGGCCAAACGCGTTATCCTGGCCGATGCCCGTGCGCTGCTGGCGCTGAATATTCTGCATCCGCAGGAGCCGCTGAAAAACATCATCGCCTGGGACAACTCGCTGAAGGTCAAAGCGCCGGATCTGGTGGAGGCCTACGCGAAAAAATTCCCGCAGGTCATGCAGATCCCCACCTTCGACAACCCCTACACCAGTGATTTCAGCGTGGAAAGCGCGGTGGTGCGCCAACCGGATCTGATCATTTTCGACATCGGCCTGCTGAGCAAATTGAAAGACAGCGGCGTGCTGACCCAGCTGGAAAAAGTCGGCATCCCGGTGCTGATCATCGATTTTCGCCAGCAGCCGCTGACCAACACCGTCGCCAGCATGGCGCTGTTGGGAAAAGTGTTTGACGAGCAGCCCAACGCCGATGCTTTTATCCGCCTCTATCAGCAACGCCTCGAACTGGTGCGCCAGCGGGTCGCCACGCTGAAACCGGAGCAGCGCCCCAGCGTCTTCATCGAGCGCAGCGCCGGCATCAAAGGCGAACAGTGCTGCAACACCTTCGGCAAAGGCAGCTTCGGCCAGTTCATCGATACCGCCGGCGGCAACAATATCGGCAGCAAGCTGTTTTCAGACATGGGCGGAGAAGTGAACGTCGAGCAGGTGATCAGCAGCAACCCGGATTTCTATCTGCTGACCGGCGCCGACTGGAGCCGTGGCCATCGCGGCACGCTGGCGGTACCGCTGGGTTACACCACCGATATGGCCACCAGCCAAAAGAAACTGGCGCATCTGCTGGATCGTACCGGTATTAACGTGCTGAAAGCGGTGAAAGAAAAACGCGTGATGGCGATTTATCATCAATTTTACGACACACCGCTCAACTTTATCGCGGTTGAAGCGATCGCCAAATTCCTGCACCCGGCGCTGTTTAAAGATATTGATCCGCAAGCGGATATCGAAATGGTGCACCAGAAATTCACCGCGCTGGATTACAGCGGCGTCTTCTGGCTTACGCCACAATAACCTCCCGCAGGGCCCGCCAGTCGGGTCCTGTTTCCCGCATTCATTATTTAGTTACCCACTTAACTATCCCGTAACAATTCTATTTACTTGCCAATAATTATCATTAAGATTGTCTTTTCTAAAAAAACACATCCGGGTCTGAAACTCTTAAGGCATTATTATGTCACCTCTTTTTCGGCTTTCCCTGCTGACGGCTTCCATCGCCGTCGCATTCCCTGTCCTTGCTACTGATAACTCATCTCAGAACGATACCGACACCGTGACCGTCGTCGGCAACTGGCTGGACAACCCTGATACCAGTTCGGTGCTGCTCAACCATCCGGGCGCGCGTTCCATCGTCACCCAGCAGCAGATGCATGAGCAAGGCGACCAAACCATCGCCGACAGCCTGCGCGGTGTGCCCGGCGTGCAGGTGCGCGACAGCAACGGCACCGGCGGCAGCGATATTTCGCTCAACGTCGGCGTGCGCGGCCTGACATCGCGTCTTTCTCCGCGCTCCACCATTCTGATGGATGGCGTCCCGCTGGCGGTTGCGCCTTACGGCCAGCCGCAGCTGTCGATGGCGCCGCTATCGATCGGTAACCTGCAATCGGTGGACGTGGTGCGCGGCGGCGGTGCGGTGCGCTACGGGCCGCAAAACGTCGGCGGCGTGATCAACTTCGTTACCCGCGACATTCCCAAAACGTTTGGCGGCACCGCCAGCGTACAAACCCAGGGCGCCAGCCACGGCGGCCTGAAGACCCTGACCAGCGCCTCCGTGGGCGGCACCGCAGACAACGGCCTCGGCGCCGAGCTGCTCTATTCCGGCCTGCACGGCCAGGGCTACCGCGACAACAACGACAACACCGACATCGACGATTTCATGCTGAAAACGCGTTATGCGTTCACCGATCGCGACGAACTGCTGGCCAATTTCCACTACTACGACGCCAAAGCCGGCATGCCGGGCGGGCTGAGCAGCGCGCAATACGCGCAGAACCCGTTCCAGTCCACGCGGCCGTGGGATCAGTTCGAAGGCCGCCGCAAGGATATGTCGTTCAAATACAAACATCAGGAAGACGACAAGCAGTTCGAAGTGTTGACCTACTTCACCGACAGCTACCGCGGCAGCAACATCGAATCGGAAGGCACCGGCAAAAACGCGGGCCAGCGGCGCATGGTCTCCTATCCGCGCCACTATTCAACCTGGGCGATCGAACCAAGCTATTCGCAGCTGTTTCGCTTCTGGAATATGGCGCACGAGATCACCCTCGGTTACCGCTACCTGAATGAAACCATGGACGAAAAAGCATCGCGTTCCGCCTGGTATAATCCGGCGAATATCGGCTCGACGCCGGATACCCCGGACTATTACCAGCATACCTCCGGCGGTACCGCAGCCAACGCGTTCTATATCGACGACACCATTAACGTCGGCAACTGGACGGTCACGCCGGGCCTGCGTTATGAAAGCATTCGCACCCACGTGGACGATTCGTTCAACAACATCAGCCGCGAGAAAAGCTACAGCGAGCCGCTGCCGTCATTGAACGTGATGTACCACCTGTCCGACGCCTGGAAACTGTTCGCCAACGCCAACACCTCGTTCGGCAGCATGCAGTATTTCCAACTGACCAAAGGCGGCAACGGCAACCAGCCGGCGCCGGGGCTGACGGCGGAAAAAGCGCGCACCTATGAGTTCGGCACCCGCTACGACGACACCGTGGTCAAGGCCGAGGCCACGCTGTTCTACATCGACTTCGATAACCAGCTGCAGTACATCAGCAACGACGTGGGCTGGACCAACATGGGCGCCACCAAGCACAAAGGCATCGAGCTGGCGCTCAGCTACGATCTCAGCGAGCTGAATCGGGCGCTCGACGGCGCCAGCGTCTACACCAGCTATACCTACACCAAAGCCAGCACCGACAAGGGCGACTTCGCCGGTAAAGATCTGCCGTTCTACTCGCGCCAGGTCTATACCGTCGGCACGCGTTACGCCACCGGCAGCTGGGTATGGAATCTGGACGGTTATGCGCAGTCGAAACAGCATTCGCCGGGCACCGGGCCGGAGTACATCACGCAGGAAAGCGCCGATGGCCAGTTCGGCAACATCGCCGGTTACATGGTGTGGAATATGCGCGGGGAATATAACTTCGGGCCGCAGCTGTCGAACCTGACGCTGGGCGCCGGGGTAAAAAACCTGTTCGATCAGCGCTACTTTACCCGCTCCAACGACAATAACTTCGGCAAGTACGTCGGCGAACCACGCACCTTCTTCGTGCAGGGGTCGATCGCCTTCTGATACCCAGGCCCCCGATGGGGCCTCGGTATCACCGACAATAAAGACGAAACAGGCGCGCCAAGTGCGCGCCCATCGGCGTCAGGGTGGTGTCCTTGCGTTGGATAAGATAAAACGTCGCTTTCGGCAGACTCTCTTCCAGCTCAAGCGGCACCAAATGCTTGCCCAGAATCGGATCCGAAATCACGTCCACCGACAGAATGCTGACAAAATCGCTCTGCGCCACCAGGCTGGTACAGGCCATAAAGGTCTCGCAGGTCACGCTGATCGACGGCGCCATGCCCAAGTCCCCGAACAGATCGTGCAATAGCCGGTAATAACTGCCTTTCGGCGTCGGCATGGTCCAGTCGCAGTGCTGCAGCTGTTTCAGCGAGGTTGCCCCTTCCATCGGATGCCCTTTACGTACCACCACCCGATACTCTTTTTCCATCAGCCGTTCGTACTGCAACTCGTTGTCGAGGCTGCTGGGGTAGTAGGTATTGACGGTAAAATCCAGCTCGCCCTGACGCAGTTCAGGGATCATCGACACCAGCTGCCCCTCGACGATGCGCACCTTCACGTTGGGATACTCACGATGAAACTGAGTGACCACCTGCGGCATCACAGTACGCGCAATGCTGCCACCAACGCCGATATTCACCGTGCCGCCCGCCAACCCCAGCCGCTGCTGAATATCTTCCTGCGCCACCCGCAGCTCCTCAAGGATCAGGCTGGCATGCTGGAAAAAGTTATCGCCACAGTCGGTCAATACCACACCCTGGCTACGGCGAATAAACAACTTGGCGCCCAGCACCTCTTCCAGCTCCTGAATGGCTTTGGTCAGTGCAGGCTGGGAAAGGCGTGAGGTACGGCTAGCGGCGCGGATGCTGCCCTGGCGGCTAACGTCCACAAATGCACGTAATTGGTGCAATTTTATCGAGGCTGGCATAGGCGAAAGGCGATAACCGTTATTTATCAATAGCAAGATATTGGCATCTTATTTAGCCAGATTCCATTGTGTACATTCGGAAAAAACATAATAAATAACCAAATTCTTATTTCGCTTAATTAAGCGCATTTTCTGCGCCAATAAGCGCCATTCACGGCAGTTAGTAACCAAATACACCTTTTTATTTGCAAGAGCATCACCGTCTGATTTCAGTTCAGAGCATAACTGCTGCCTGGAGCGATCCAGCGCGCGATAACTTATGAGATATCACTATGACTAATTCGCTTTCGATGTTGGTGGCCGATCTGTACCCGCAATTGCAGGCCTGGCGCCGCGACTTCCACCGCTATGCCGAATCCGGCTGGTTTGAGTTCCGCACCGCCACCCTGGTGGCGGAAGAACTCGATCGGCTGGGTTACCGCCTGCAGCTAGGCCGCGAGGTCATCAAGGCCGAGGCGCGCATGGGACTGCCCTCGTCCGATGAGCTGGAGGCGCAGGAACTGCGCGCCCGCAATCAGGGCGCGTTGGAAAAATGGTTGCCGCATTTTTCCGGCGGCTTCGCCGGCATCGTCGCAACGCTCGATACCGGCCGCCCCGGCCCGACTATCGCCTACCGCGTGGATATGGACGCCCTCGATCTCAACGAATTGCTGGAACCCGAACACCTGCCGTTCCGTGAAGGCTTCGCCTCTTGCAACAGCGGCATGATGCATGCATGCGGTCATGACGGCCATACCACCATCGGCCTGGGGCTGGCGCACGTGTTCAAAAGCCTGGAGTCCCAGCTTAGCGGCACCGTCAAACTGATCTTCCAGCCGGCGGAGGAAGGCACACGCGGCGCAAAATCGATGGTGGAGGCCGGCGTGGTGGACGACGTCGATTTCTTCACCGCGGTGCATATCGGCACCGGCGTGCCGGCCGGTGAGCTGGTATGTGGCAGCGACAGCTTTATGGCCACCAGCAAGCTGGACGTTACCTTCCGCGGCGTCGCCTCCCACGCCGGCGCCAAGCCGGAAGACGGTCGCAACGCACTGCTGGCGGCGGCGCAGGCTGCGCTAGGGCTTTACGCCATCCCGCGCCACAGCGAAGGCAGCTCACGCATCAATGTCGGCGTGCTGCAGGCCGGCACCGGCCGCAACGTGATCGCCGATCGGGCGTTTATGAAGGTGGAGACGCGCGGCGCCACCAATGAGATCAATACGTTCGTCTATCAGCAGGCCCTGAACGCCATCGAAGGCGCCGCCAAAATGCACGGCGTCGCCTGCGACATCGCGCTGATGGGCGCGGCGCAGAGCAGCAAACCGACCCAACCGTGGGTGGATTATATCCGCCGCCAGGCGCAGCAGATAACCGAGCTGACCTCGGTGGTCGATCGCCGCGAACAGGCGGCGGGTTCAGAAGACGCCACCTACATGATGGAACGGGTGAAATCCCGCGGCGGCCAGGCCTCATACGTCATTTTCGGCACCGAGCTGAGCGCCGGGCACCATAACGAGAAATTCGACTTCAACGAACAGGTGATGGCGGTGGCGGTGAAAACGCTGGCGTCGCTGGCGCTGAACCTGCCGACATTCGGGAGCGGAGCATGAGCAACTCAGAACTGCAGGCATTTATCGACGACTACATTGACCAACGTCAACCCCGCTTCAGCACGCTGAGCGACGCGATTTGGGATCACCCGGAAACGCGCTTCAACGAGACCTATTCCGCCACGTTGCTGGCCGATGCGCTGGAACAGGAAGGCTTCTCGGTCGAACGCGGCGTGGGCGACATCGAGACGGCGTTTATCGCCAGCTACGGCAGCGGCCACCCGGTCATTGCGCTGCTGGGCGAGTACGACGCGCTGGCCGGGCTGAGCCAGCGGTCCGGTTGCGCCACGCCGCAGCCGCTGGTGGAAAACGGCAACGGCCATGGCTGCGGCCACAATCTGCTGGGCACCGCGGCGCTGGCGGGCGCCTTCGCCGCCAAGGCGTGGATGCAGCAGAACCGGCTGACCGGCACCCTGCGCTTCTACGGCTGCCCGGGCGAAGAAGGCGGCTCCGGCAAAACCTTTATGGTGCGCGAAGGCCTGTTCGACGACGTCGACGCCGCCCTCACCTGGCACCCGGAAGGCTTCAGCGGCATGTTCAACACCAGCACGCTGGCCAACATTCAGGCGGCGTTTCACTTCAAGGGCGTCGCCGCCCATGCCGCCAACTCGCCACACCTGGGGCGCAGCGCGCTGGACGCGGTGACGCTGATGAATACCGGCGCCAACTTCCTGCGCGAACATATCGTGCAAGAAGCGCGACTGCACTACGCGGTCACCCACACCGGCGGCAGCTCCCCCAACGTGGTGCAGGCCGACGCCGAGGTGTTGTACCTGATCCGCGCGCCGCAGCTCGACCAGGCGCAGGACATTTACCAACGGGTGATTAACATCGCCAAGGGCGCAGCGCTGATGACTGACACTCAGATGGACGTGCGCTTCGACAAGGCCTGCTCCAACTATGTGCCGAACCGCAGTCTTGAACGCGCGATGTATCAAAACCTGTGTGATTTCGGTCTGCCCGAGTACAGCGACGCCGAACGCCGCTTCGCCGAGGAAATCCGCCAGACGCTGAGCCGCGACGATCTGCGCAACGCCAAACTCAACATAGCCCGCACCGGCGGCGCAGCCGGGCGCGAGTGGGTACAACTGCTGGGAGATAAGGTGCTGATGGACGAGGTCGCTCCTTATGTGGAGTCCGACGACCTGCTGTACGGTTCTACCGACGTTGGCGACGTGAGCTGGGTGGCGCCAACCGCCCAATGCTTTAGCCCCTGTTTCGCACTCGGCACTCCTCTGCACACCTGGCAACTGGTGGCGCAGGGCCGCACCGCTATCGCCCATAAGGGCATGTGCCTGGCCGGCAAGGTGATGGCGGCGACCGCCATCGATCTGCTGAGCGACAGCGCCCTGCTGGCGAGCTGCCGCAGCGAGTTTGAGCACCAACGCGCCGAACAGCCGTATCGATGCCCTATCCCACAGGGGGTAAAACCCTCCCCATTGAAATAGCATGAACAGACAGGGCCCGGTTCACCGGGCCACTAAGCATAATTATAAATAAATCAAATAATAACAATCACACAACAGAGCAAACACAGAGGGTAAAATCATGAGTGAGGCCACAACGCCAATCAATAAAAGCCCCGGACGCGTTTTTTACTGGGTGGAACGCATCGGCAATAAGATCCCTAATCCGTTTTTACTGTTCGTCTATTTGATCCTGGTGCTTATGCTGGCCACCGCGCTATTTTCCTGGCTCGACGTGGCGGTGAAAAATCCGGCCACCGGCGAGCTCATCAAGGTGAATAATCTGATGAGCGTGGCGGGCATGCAGTGGATATTTCCCAACATCATCCATAACTTCAGCAGCTTTGCGCCGCTGGGGGCTATTTTGGCGCTGGTGATAGGCGCCGGCCTGGCGGAAAAGGTCGGCCTGCTGCAGGCGCTGATGTACAAAATGGCCTCGCGCGTCAGCGCCCGCTACGCCAGTTATATGGTGCTGTTTATCGCCTTCTTCAGTCATATATCGTCGGACGCCGCGCTGGTGGTGATGCCGCCCCTTGGCGCACTGATGTTCGTGGCGGTGGGCCGCCACCCAATAGCCGGACTGCTGGCGGCGATCGCCGGCGTCGCCTCCGGCTTTACCGCCAACCTGTTGATCGTCACCACCGACGTATTGCTTTCCGGTATCAGTACCGAAGCCACCAAAGCGGTGGATGGCGCGGTTCACGTCAGCGTGATCGACAACTGGTACTTTATGGCCACCTCAGTGGTCGTGCTGACCATCGCAGGCGCGCTGCTCACCGACAAATTTATCGAGCCCCGTCTGCCGAAGTGGCAAGGCAGCGCCGAAGACAAAATCGCAGCGCTGACCCCGCTGCAAAACCGGGGGCTGATGATGAGCGGTATCGCCGCGCTGGTGTTTATCGCCATCATCGCCGCTCTGGTGGTGCCGGAGGCCGCGCCGCTGCGTGACCCAAACACCGGTTCGGTGATCCCTTCCCCGTTCATCAAGGGTATCGTGCCGATCATCATCCTGTTCTTCTTCACCGTCGCCATTACCTATGGCGTAGTCACCAAACAGATCCGTCGGCCGGACGATATTCCCCACCACTTGCTCGATCCGATGAAAAGCATGGCGGGTTTTATCGTGATGGTATTTCCGCTGTCGCAGTTCGTGGCGTTCTTTAACTGGAGCAACATGGGCAAGTTTATGGCCGTCGGCCTGACCGATATGCTGGAAGCCGCCGGCATGAGTGGCGCACCGGCATTTCTCGGCCTGATGTTCCTCTCCGCCTTCCTGTGCATGTTCATCGCCAGCGGCTCGGCGATCTGGTCAATTTTAGCGCCGATCTTCGTGCCGATGTTTATGCTGCTCGGTTTCCACCCGGCGTTCGCCCAGATGATCTTTCGCATCGCCGACTCTGCGGTGCTGCCGCTGGCGCCGATGTCGCCGTTCCTGCCGCTGTTCCTCGGCTTCCTGCAGCGCTACCGCAAAGACGCGCAGCTCGGCACCTATTACGTGCTGATCCTGCCCTATCCTTTGGTGTTCTTCAGCGTGTGGATTTTGCTGCTGCTGGTCTGGTATGCGCTAGGCTTGCCAATCGGTCCCGGCGTCTATCCGAAGCTGGGCTAAATGCCCTGCTATCTCGCCCCGCGCTGGTTCGCGGGGCAGATTCCCTCCCCCCAAGCCCAGCAGAAAGATTGATCTTCCTCACTGCCCAAGCGGCTCTGAGGATTATTTCATTGCCTTGCTAAATCGGTTCTTCTATTTTAGCTAACCATCTGACAACGACAAAAATAGGGATTAAGCATGATGAATCGCGTATGGGTACTGGGCGACGCCGTGATCGACCTGGTGCCGGAAAATGCCAACGGTTATCTCAAATGCCCCGGCGGCGCGCCGGCGAACGTGGCGGTGGGTATCGCCCGGCTCGGTGGCGACAGCGCTTTTATCGGGCGTGTGGGGCAAGACGGCTTCGGCGCCTTTCTGCAGCAGGTACTGAGCGATGAAGGGGTGGATATCGGTCATATGCGACCGGATCCCGACCACCACACTTCCACGGTGGTGGTGGATCTCGATCTGCAGGGTGAGCGCTCATTCACGTTTATGGTGCAGCCCAGCGCCGATCTGTTTTTGCAGCCCGACGATCTGCCGGCTTTCCAACGGGGCGAATGGCTGCACCTCTGCTCCATCGCGCTTTCGCAAGAACCCAGCCGCAGCGCGGCCTTTGCGGCGATGGAACGCATTCGGGCGGCCGGTGGCCGGGTCAGTTTCGATCCCAACATCCGCGAAGAGGTCTGGCGCCAGCCGGAAGCGCTGCGCCCCTGCCTGCAAAAGGCGCTGTTGCTGGCGGACGTGGTGAAACTGTCGCGCGAAGAGCTGGCTTTCATCAGCCACCTTGACGATGTAGAGAACGGCATCCGCTGGATGATGCAAACCTACCCGACACGCCTGCTGCTGGTGACGCTGGGCGGCGACGGCGTCTGCGTACACGATGGGCATCGCCTGCGCCATTTCCGCGCGCCGTCGATCGTGCCGGTCGATACCACCGGCGCCGGCGACGCGTTTGTCGCCGGTCTGTTAGCGGCGCTGGCACGCCTTCACGAATTGCCGCAGGAAACGCAGTGGCCGGCGGTTATCGCCCAGGCTCAGGCCTGCGGCGCGCTGGCCACCACCGCCAAAGGCGCCATGACCGCCCTGCCCCGCGCCGAAGAGCTCACCGCTTTTCTGCGCTGATCCCCTGCATCCACGGCGATCCCCTGGGCGCCGTGGTCTTTTACTCCCCACGATTTGCGCACTCGATCACAATAGCTGAATCGGGTTAGCAAACTTGATTGCCAGCCCGCTTCTTGATCGTTATCTTTCGCCATGAAAAACCGGTTTAGCAATTTAGCAAAAAATAATAACAACCCTTACCCGGATGATAGACGATGATGAAAAAACTCAGCTATTTGGCGATAACAACAGGGCTTTTCCTCTCTGCTTCCAATGCAGCGGCCTCGGGCAGCGGCAGCATCGAGGCGCGCCTCAACGCGCTGGAACAGCGCCTGGCGCAGGCGGAACGGCGCGCCGCACAGGCTGAAACCCGCGCGACGGCGGCGGAACGCCGGGCGCAACAGCTGGAGCAGCGCACCGCCAACACGGAACGGCAAACCGCGCAGATTGCGCAGCATACCGCCGCGCCGCAAACGCCAATTGCCCCGATCAGCGCACTGAAACTGAATGGATTCAATGATCTGAAACTGTACGGCGACGTGGAGTTCAATCTGGACGGCGCCAGCCGCAGCGGCCAGCTGACGTCGCTGAAAGGCAGCGACCACAAAGACTGGAAGCCTGGCAACAAAGAACGCTGGGATATCAACGGCCGCATTCTGGTCGGGCTGGACGGCTACCGCCGCAATCCGGACGGCAACTTCTCCGGCTTCAGCGTGCAACCGCTGGCAGACATGAGCGGCAAAATGAACCTGGATGACGCCGCCTTCTTCTTCGGCAATGAAAAGAACTGGCAAACCAAAATCGGCCGCTTCGAAGCCTACGACATGTTCCCGCTGAATCAGGACACTTTCATTCAATACTCCGGCAATACCGCCAACGATCTGTACGCCGACGGCTTTGGCTATATCTACATGATGAAAGAAGGCCGCGGCCGCAGCAGCAGCGGCGGCAACCTGATGTTGAGCAAATACGCCGGTGATGTCTATTTCGAGCTGAACACGCTGGTGGAGGACGGCACTTCGCTGTTCCAGGACAGCCGCTATCACGGCAACGCCCTGGACAATAAGAAAAACGTCGCCTATTTGCGCCCGGTGATCGCCTGGAAAAAAGACGCCTTCAGCATCGCGGCGGCAATGGAAAGCAACGTGGTAAATAACGCCTACGGGTATCAGGACAGCCAGGGCCGCTTCGTCGATCAGTCCAAGCGCAACGGTTACGGCATGACGATGAGCTGGAACAACAGCGCCGCCAACCCGGATAACGGCGTGGTGGCCAACCTGAGCACCGCCTATCTGGATGCCTCAGGCGAGCAAGACTTCACCGCCGGCGTGAACGTGCTGTGGCGGCGCTTCGAACTGGGTTATATCTATGCCCATAACAATATCAAAGAGTTCAATACCGCCGGGATCGCCGCCGATATCCACAACCCGCTCAGCGAACCGGGCAACTACGACATCCATACCGTTCACGCGTCGTATCAGATACCTAACATTATGAATATGAAGAATTTCAATCTGTATTTAGGCGCCTATGTGTCGCTGCTGGAAGCCAACGCCGACAACAAGATCGCCAACGGCGACAACGATCAACGTTACGGCATGCGCGCCAGATTCAAGTATTTCTTCTGACATCGATTCACGACGCTGCGTCGCAAACTGCGCGGCGGCATTTTTATTTAGCAAGGGGACAACATGGACATTACCGCAACCGCCAACGCGCTGTTGCCGCTGCTCGGCGGTAAAGAGAACATCGCCAGCGCCGCCCACTGCGCCACGCGCCTGCGTCTGGTGCTGGTGGACGACAGCAAGGTGGACAAAGAGGCCATCGGCAAACTGGACGGCGTCAAAGGCTGCTTCAGCAACGCCGGTCAAATCCAGGTAATCTTCGGCACCGGGCTGGTCAACAAGGTGCATGCGGAATTCATCAAGGCGGCGGGCGTCAGCGAATCCAGCAAGGCCGAAGCCGCCGATATCGCGGCGAAAAAGCTCAACCCGCTGCAGCGCATCGCCCGCCTGCTGTCGAACATCTTCGTGCCGATCATCCCGGCGATCGTCGCTTCCGGCCTGTTGATGGGGTTGCTCGGCATGGTGAAAACCTACGGCTGGGCCGATGCCAACAGCGCGCTGTTCATCATGCTGGATATGTTCAGCTCGGCGGCGTTCATTATCCTGCCGATTCTGATCGGCTTCACCGCCGCACGCGAATTCGGCGGCAATCCCTACCTGGGCGCCACGCTCGGCGGCATTTTGACCCATCCGGCGCTGACCAACGCCTGGGGCGTCGCCGGAGGGTTCCACACCATGAACTTCTTCGGGCTGGACATCGCCATGATCGGCTATCAGGGCACCGTATTCCCGGTGCTGCTGACGGTGTGGTTCATGAGCCTGCTGGAGAAACGGCTGCGTAAAGTGATCCCCAACGCGCTCGATCTGATCCTGACGCCGTTCCTGACGGTGGTCATCTCAGGCTTTGTCGCCCTGCTGTTTATCGGCCCCGCCGGCCGCGCGCTGGGTGACGGCATCTCCTTCGTGCTCAGCACGCTGATTGCCCATGCGGGGTGGTTCGCCGGGCTGCTGTTCGGCGGCCTCTATTCCGCTATCGTCATCACCGGTATTCACCACAGTTTCCACGCGGTAGAGGCCGGGCTGCTCGGCAACCCCACTATCGGCGTCAACTTCCTGCTGCCGATCTGGTCGATGGCCAACATCGCTCAGGGCGGCGCCTGCCTGGCGGTGTATTTCAAAACCCGCGACGCCAAAATCAAAGCCATCGCGGTGCCTTCCGCCTTTTCCGCCATGCTCGGCATCACCGAGGCGGCGCTGTTTGGTATCAACCTGCGCTTCGTGAAACCCTTCCTGGCAGCGCTGGCGGGCGGCGCGCTCGGCGGCGCCTGGGTGGTGGCCAACCACGTCGGCATGAACGCGGTCGGGCTGACGGCGATCCCTGGCATGGCGATTGTGCAGGCCAGTTCGCTGGTCAGCTATATCATCGGCCTGGCGATCGCGTTTGGCACCGCCTTCATACTCTCCCTCCTGTTGAAATATAAAACGGACGCGCAATGATGGAAGAACTCAGCTTAATCAAACAGGCGATGCAGGCGGTCATGAACGGCCAGCCACGCGCGCTGCGCGATCCGCACCGCCCGGCCTGGCATCTGGCGCCCAGCGTTGGCCTGCTGAACGATCCCAACGGCTTCATCCAGCACAACGGCGTTTATCACCTGTTCTATCAGTGGAATCCGCTGGGCTGCGATCATCGCAACAAGTGCTGGGGACACTGGCAGTCGACCGACTTGCTGCGTTGGGCGCATCAGCCGCTCGCCCTGGCACCAGGTGCCTGTTACGACAGCCACGGCTGTTATTCCGGCTCGGCGGTGGTGGCAGAAGATAAAATCACGCTGATCTACACCGGCAATGTGAAATTCCCCGACGGCTCACGCACTGCCTATCAATGCCTGGCTCAGGAAAGCGATCGGGGCGAATACCGCAAGCTCGGGCCGGTGCTGCCGCTGCCGGACGGCTACAGCGGGCACGTACGCGATCCCAAAGTGTGGCGTCATCAGAATGCGTGGTACATGGTGCTCGGCGCGCGTGACTTGCAGGATCGCGGCAAGGTGCTGCTGCTTCGTTCCAGCGATCTGCGCGCCTGGCAACCGCTGGGCGAGATCGCCGGTTCCGGCCTGCACGACCTGGGTGAATTCGGCTACATGTGGGAGTGCCCAGACCTGTTCTCGCTGGACGACGCCGACGTGTTGATCTGCTGCCCGCAGGGGCTGGCGCCGCAGCCGGAACGCTATCTCAACCGTTATCAGGCCGGCTATCTGCTCGGCAAGCTGGATTACCTGCAGCCGGCCTTCAGCCACGGCGAATTTCGCGAGCTGGACGCCGGCTTCGAGTTCTATGCACCGCAGACGACGCTGGCGGAAGATGGCCGCCGCCTGCTGTTCGGCTGGATGGGCGTGCCCGAGCAAGATGAAGAAGCCCATCCGACGCGCCGTTACGGCTGGATCCACACCATGACCTGCCCGCGCGAGCTGTCGCTGCGGCATGGCCGCCTCCACCAGCGCCCGGCGCGCGAGCTGCAACAGCTGCGCGGCGAGCGAGCAGGCTGGCAAGGCCGTGCCGATGATGCCCCCGCCTATGCGCTGGGGACTGCGGAGCTGCAGCTAACGCCGCAGGGCGCGTTCAGCGCCGCGTTTGGCGAGGCAATGACGCTGAACTGGGACGGCGAAAGGCTGCAGCTGACGCGCACTTCCCTGGCCGACGGCCAGCCGGAGCACCGTTACTGGCGCGGCCCGGTCACGCATCTGCAGTTGCTGTTCGATCGTTCCAGCGTGGAGATCTTCATCAACCGCGGCGAGGCGGTGATGAGCGCGCGCTACTTCCCGGCCAGCGAGCCGCAACTGCGGCTGTCCGGAAGCGCGCCGCTGGCGTTGGAATACTGGCCGCTGACGCCATGCATGCTAGAATGACGCATCCTCCGATGACTTCAGATGGCGTCAGTGAAAAAAAATAAACGCATTACCATCAGTGACATCGCCACGCTGGCCGGGGTGTCGAAATCGACCGCCAGCCTGGTGCTGAACGGCCGCAGCAAGGAATATCGGGTGTCCGACGACACCCGCGACCGCGTTCTGGCGCTGGCGCACGAACACCATTATCAGCCCAGCATCCACGCCCGCTCTTTGCGCTCCAACCGCAGCCACACGCTGGGGCTGGTGGTGCCGGAGATGACCAACTACGGCTTTGCGGTGATTTCGCGCGAGCTGGAAACGCTGTGCCGCGAAGCCGGTCTGCAGCTGCTGATCGCCTGCACCGATGAAAACCCGGCGCAGGAGATGATGGCGGTGAACAGTCTGGTACAGCGGCAGGTGGATGGCTTGATCGTCGCCTCCAGCCAGTTGAACGATGCAGAATACCAGAAGATCAACGCCGGGCTACCGGTGGTGCAGATGGACCGTCTGATCGCCGGCTCCGAACTGCCGCTGGTGATCACCGACTCGGTTAATGCGACCGCCGACCTGGTGGAAAAGGTCGCGCGCCAACATCCGAATGAGATCTATTTTCTCGGCGGGCAGCCGCGCATTTCGCCGACCCGCGATCGCCTCGCCGGCTTCCAACTTGGCCTGGAGCGCGCCGGCATCACGTGCAAACCGGAATGGATCATCAACGGCAACTATCACCCCAGCTCAGGTTACGAGATGTTCGCTCAGCTGTGCGCACAGCTGGGGCGTCCGCCCAAAGCGCTGTTTACCGCCGCCTGCGGCCTGCTGGAAGGCGTATTGCGTTATCTGACGCAGCATCAGTTGATGGAGAGCGACATTCACCTGTGCAGCTTCGACGATCACTACCTGTTCGATTGCATGACGCTGAAGATAGATACGGTCGCGCAAGACTGCCTGGCACTGGCGCAGCATAGCTTCGACAAAGTCACCGCGCTTATCGACGAACGGCCGCTGGAACAGAGCGCGCTTTATCTGCCGGGCCGTATCCACTGGCGTCATGCCGGTTCCCGGGCGTTGTTGGCCGGGGAGTGATATTTCTGAATCAATAAAAAAGGGCGCCTGAGCGCCCTTTATCGTTTTGCTACCGCTATTTGGCGGCACCTTCCATGCCCACCAGCCCCACTTTCAGGTAGCCGGCTTTACGCAGGGTGTCCATCACGCTCATCAGCGTTTCATAGTCCACGCTCTTGTCTGCCTGGAAGAAGATGGTGGTTTCTTTGTTCGCCTGAGTGCGTTGATCCAGCACCGAAGTCAGCTGATCGGCATTCACCGGCTGATCGCCAACGTAGAGCTGCTTGTCAGCCTTCACCGACAGGAAGACCGGTTTCTCCGGCCGCGGCTGCGGTTTGGCGGAGGAGGCCGGCAGATCGACGCGAATATCTACCGTTGCCAGCGGCGCGGCCACCATAAAGATGATCAACAGCACCAACATGACGTCGATAAACGGCGTCACGTTGATTTCATGCAGTTCGCCGCTGTCGTCCAGATCTTCATTTAAGCGCATCGCCATGACTCACCCCGCCCGCAGTTGGTGTGCGTGCTGTGAGCGCTTGGCTTCCGCCGTTGCGGCCAGATCCAGATCGCGGCCCTGCAGCAGCAAGACCTGCGCCGCCACGTCGCCTACCTGGGCGCGATGGCCGCTGATGACGCGGGCGAAGATGTTGTAGATAACGACCGCAGGGATCGCCGCTACCAGGCCCATCGCAGTCGCCAGCAGCGCCTCTGCGATGCCCGGCGCCACGACCGCCAGGTTGGTGGTCTGCGAATGGGCGATGCCGATAAAGCTGTTCATGATGCCCCAGACGGTACCGAACAGGCCGACGAACGGCGAGATGGCACCAATGGTGGCGAGGAAGCCGTTGCCGCGGCCCATGTTACGGCTGTAGGCCGCCACGCGGCGCTCGAGACGGAAACCGGTGCGTTCTTTGATGCCGTTGTTGTCGTTGGATTCCGCAGACAGCTCCAGCTCATTTTGCGCATCGTTCAGCAGTACCGCACTGACGCTCTCCGGGGAGAAGTTTTGCGCCAGCTCGGAAGCTTCATCCAGCGAGCGCGCTTCGGCCAGTGCCAACTGCTCGCGACGCAGACGGCGCTTGGCGCGCAGCAGTTCACTGCCTTTAGCGAACAAAATGGTCCAGGTCACGATAGACGCCAGCACCAGGCCGATCATCACCGCTTTCACCACCGCGTCGGCGTGCTGGTACATGCCCCAAATGGACAGGTCCATGCCGCGGGTTTCCGGTGGCTGGATCGTCGGTGCCGGGTTCACCGGCGTGATGCTTTCCGGCGCAGCGGCTGCAGGTGCAGGCGCGGTGGTCGGCGCAACGCTTTCGGTAACGGCCGGATTGGCCGCCGGCGCTGCCTGCGCGCTGCCGGCCAGCCCCACAACCAGCACCATAGAAGCCATCAGGCTGCGGCCAAAGGCCTTGCCCCACTGCGCCCGGCCCTGACCGAACGATCCTTGATTTAAATTCTTGCCAGCCGTTTTCACGCTGTGCCTCCACCCATTACCGATCAAAATTAAGGAATAATTCAGCGTGCGATCATATCAAACCAACCGGGGATTGATAGTAGTTCTCATTATTATTTACCAAATAAACGCGAAAATTTTAGCCAGCCCCGCGGCAAAGCGCCAATCCGCGCCCGTTCACCGCCAAACGCTCCTTTTATGGGGTTATTTCGTTACTTTTCTCCCACAACGGTGTAACAAGACCACCCTGCCGAACGACGTCTCGACCGATGAATGGGCTTCTCTCTCGCCGCTCGGCAGAAGGATGAGGCGAGAAATGCGCCGCTGACAGCCAATTATAGCCGTTTCTATATCCAGAAGTTAAAACGTCTGGATGGCTATATCAACTCATGCTAACGTAAGGGCTATCGTAAACGGGCACGTGCAGAGCAACCAGAGGTGAGCCAGGTACCATGACGTCAAAACACATCGAAACCACGCTGATCGGCGCCGGCCGCGGCAAACGCTACACCCAGGGCTCCGTCAATCCCGTCACGCAACGCGCCTCTTCTTTGGTCTTCGACTCCGTCGCCGCCAAAAAGCACGCCACCGCGCAACGCGCCCACGGCGAGCTGTTTTACGGCCGACGCGGCACGCTGACCCACTTCGCCCTGCAAGATGCGATGGTCGAGCTGGAGGGCGGCGCCGGCTGCGTGCTGTACCCCTGCGGCGCGGCGGCGGTGGCCAATGCGATCCTGTCGTTCGTCGGCGCCGGCGATCACCTGCTGGTCACCGGTTCGGCGTACGAACCGACCCAGGATTTCTGCACCCACATCCTCGGTCGCATGAACGTCAGCACCACCTATTTCGATCCGTTGATCGGCGCCGATATCGCCACGTTGATCCAACCCAATACCCGCGTGGTGTTCCTGGAATCCCCCGGCTCCATCACTCTGGAAGTGCAGGATATCCCGGCCATGGTGCAGGCCATTCGTGCCGTGGCGCCGGAGGTGGTGATCATGATCGACAACACCTGGGCGGCAGGCGTGCTGTTCAAGGCGCTGGATTTCGACATCGATATCTCCATTCAGGCCGGCACCAAATACCTGATCGGCCATTCCGATTACATGCTCGGCACCGCCGTCGCCAACGCGCGCTGTTGGGAGCAACTGCGCGAGTACTCCTATCTGATGGGGCAGATGGTGGATGCCGACACCGCCTACATGGCGAGCCGCGGCCTGCGTACCCTGAGCGTGCGCCTGAAGCAGCACGAGCGCAGCAGCATTGAGGTCGCCAACTGGCTGGCCGAACGGCCGGAGGTGGCGACGGTCAATCACCCAGCCCTGCCCAGCTGCAAGGGCCACGAGTTCTACCGCCGCGACTTCAGCGGCTGCAACGGGCTGTTCTCTTTCGTGCTGAAAGAGCGGCTGGATGATGCCCAGCTGGCCGCTTACCTGGACAACTTCAGCCACTTCAGCATGGCCTACTCCTGGGGCGGCTTCGAGTCGCTGATCCTGGCCAACCAGCCGGAAGAGCTGGAAGCCATCCGGCCGGCGGGCGGCGTCGATTTCTCCGGCACGCTGGTGCGCATACACATCGGCCTGGAGAACGTCGAAGACCTGATCGCCGATCTGGCGGCCGGTTTCGATCGCCTCAACGGCGTGCGCTAAGGCGGATTCCGGTAATTTTCTTCGTCTCGTTTAATGTCGGCTTAAGCTATTAGCGGTACACTAACCGGATAACTGTCAGATACGGTAACCGCCGCATCCTGGAGAACGTGACCCCGGGCGCAACCGGCATGCAACAGGACATAAAATGGATGTATTACGAGAGATTATTCATGCGCTTTGGCAGCAGGACTTTATCGCCCTCGCCGATCCTAGCGTGATTTGGGTGGTTTATGCCGTGCTTTTCACCACCCTGTTTTTGGAAAACGGACTGCTGCCCGCCTCCTTCCTCCCCGGCGACAGCCTGCTGCTGCTGTCGGGTGCGCTGATCGCCAAAGGCGTGATGGGCTTTGCCCCCACCCTGTTGATTCTGACCGCCGCCGCCGGCCTCGGCTGTTGGCTGAGCTATATCCAGGGCCGCTGGCTGGGCCACACCGGCCTGGTGAAAGGCTGGCTGCTGCAATTGCCGGCGCAATATCACCAGCGCGCTCATAACCTGTTCAACCGCCACGGGCTGACGGCGCTGCTGATCGGCCGTTTCCTCGGCTTCGTGCGCACGCTGCTGCCGACCATGGCCGGCATTTCCGGGCTCAACAGTTCGCGCTTCCAGGTGTTCAACTGGCTGAGTGCGGCGATCTGGGTCTGCGCGCTGGTCGGCCTCGGCTACGCGTTCAGCCAAATCCCTCTGGTGAAACGCTACGAAAGCCAGGTGATGACCGGCCTGATGCTGCTGCCGCTGTTGCTGCTGTTCGTCGGCCTGCTGGGCGCCATGCTGGTGATCTGGCGTAAAAAGCGCGCCTCCTCCTCCTGATCCAGGCGCACTACAGCGCCTTCTCGACCAACGCCAGACTGGCGGGCAACTTGCTCACCAGCGTATCCACCGCCAGCCGCACCTTCAGCGGCAGGTGGGGCGTGTGTGGCCATACCGCATGCGCATCAAAGGCGGCGCCCGGCCGATCGCGCAGTAAGCGCACCAGCGCCCCGCTCAACAGCTGCTCACGCACCAGCCAGCACGGCAGCCAGGCGATGCCGAAACCCGCCGTCGCTGCATCCGCAATCGCCTGCAAATCGTCCATCTGCAACCGGTTATTCGGCATCACGTCCTGCGGTTTGTCGTTCTCGTCCAGCACCCGCCAGCTGCGCCGCGCGCCGGCGCGCATATAGGTCACCGCCTCATGCTGGGCCAATTGCTCGATGCTGTGCGGTTCGCCGCACCGCTGCAGATACGCCGGCGAGGCGCACAGCGTCATGCGGTGATCGCCGATACGACGCGCCACCAGCCCGCTGCTGTTGGCCAGCGTGCCGTTACGGATCGCCATATCGAAACCGTCCTCAATCAGATCCACCACCCGATCGCTGAACGACAGCTCCAGCTCCAGGCCAGGGTGCTCACGCGTCAGATCGGTCAGCAACGGCGCAATACACATGCGGCCAAACAGCACCGGCATCGACACCCGCAGCCGGCCGCTGACCTGCCGCTTGCCCGACTCCAGCAACGTTTCCGCGCTGCGGATCTCCTCCAATGCCCGCAGGCAGCGCTCATAGAACAACGCACCGTCGTCGGTCAGGCTCTGGCTGCGGGTGGTGCGATGAAACAGCCGCACGCCCAGCCGCTGTTCCAGCCGGGCGATGGTTTTCCCTACCGCCGAACGCGACAGGTGCAACCGACTGGCCGCCAACGCAAAACTGCCCGCCTCCACGGCGGTGACGAATACCGAAATGCCGCTCAATCGATCGCTCATGATTTGTCGCTCTGAAAGAAACAATCTGCGGAAATCTTATCGCCACTGGCGAACCTCTATCAACGATATTATCGACAGGTCGTTAATCGCTGACTTTGGAGAACATCATGACCGACACGATGCAACGCTGGACGATGGACGCCCTGGGGCGTGAACACCTGCAGCTGACCACCGACGCGATCCCGCAGCCGGGGCCACACGAAATCAGAGTGAAAGTGAAGGCGGTAGCGCTCAACTACCGCGACAAAATGATGATTGAAAGCGGCATGGGGCTGACGCTGCCGCAGTCGTTCACCCCCGCCTCTGACATGGCCGGCGAGGTCGACGCTATCGGCCCCGGCGTCAGCCGGTTCCAACCCGGCGCCCGGGTCATCTCCACCTTCAGCCCCGGCTGGCTCGACGGCCGGCAAAAACCGTACGGCGATGCGCGCCAGGTGCCTTACCACACCCTTGGCGGCTTCTATCAGGGCGTACTGGCGGAATACGTGATTTTGCATGAAGACTGGCTGGTGGCGGCGCCGACGTCGCTGGACGACGCGCAGGCCAGCACCCTGCCGTGCGCCGGGCTGACCGCCTGGTTCGCGCTGGTAGAGCAAGGCAAACTGCATGCCGGCGAGACGGTGCTGGTGCAAGGCACCGGTGGCGTGGCGCTGTTCGCGCTGCAGATCGCCAAAGCGCACGGCGCCGAGGTGTACGTGACCTCCGGCAGCGATGAAAAGCTGGCGCGCGCCCGGGCACTGGGCGCCAGTCACGGCATCAACCGGCTGAACGGCGATTGGGTGGAGGCGGTTTATGCGCTGACGCAGGATCGCGGCATCAACCATGTGATCGACACCGTCGGCGGCCCGAATCTCGGCAACTCAGTACGCGCCGTGGCGGTGGGCGGCCGCATCTCGGTGATCGGCGTGCTGGCGGGCGCCGAGATTTCCGCGCCCGCCGGCCTGCTGCTGCTGAAATCGGCGCAGATCCAGGGCATCGGCGTCGGCCATCGCCGCGCGCTGGAAGATCTGGTGCGCGCCGTGGACGCCGTCAACCTGCAGCCGGTGATCGATCAGGTATACCGCTTCGACCAGCTGCCGCAGGCGTTGGATCATCTCGATCGCGGGCCGTTCGGCAAGATCGTTCTGACCCCGTAAACGCGGCTCAGCCCTCCAGCAGCAGCGGATTGGCATCGCGCAGCCGGGCGACTTCATCGCTCGGCGTCATGCCGAACAGCCGTTTGAATTCACGACTGAACTGCGACGCGCTCTCGTAACCGACGCGGATCGCCGCCGTGCTGGCCTTCAGACCGTCATGCACCATCAACAGGCGCGCCTTATGCAGCCGGTACGATTTCACGTACTGCAGCGGAGAGGTGTTGGTCACCGCCTTGAAGTTATGGTGAAACGCCGACACGCTCATGTTGACCTCGCTGGCCAACTGCTCGACGTTGAGATTGTCGGCATACTGATTTTCTATGCGCCGCAGCGCCTTGGCGATCTGGCTGAAGTGGGTATGCCGATTAACCAGCTCCTGCAGCGACGCACCGCAGGTGCCGCGCAGCACATAGTAGAGGATCTCGCGCACGATCTGCGGCCCCAGCACCCGGGCGTCGAGCGGCTTGGCCATCACGTCCAGCAGGCGTTCAGTGGCACACAGCAGCGCTTCCGTCAGCTCGGCCAGATTTACCCCGTTGCTCTCCGCCCGCGGCTGCATCAGGTAGTCGTCGTCGCCGATGTCGATCAGCAAATCCTGCAGCATTTGGGTATCGATATTGACCGCCAACCCCACCAGCGGCAACTCCGGGCTGGCGAAGGTTTCGCACTCGAACGGCAGCGGCACCGTCATCAGCAGGTAGTTGCGCGGATCGTATTGGAACACCTTGTTGCCGCAATAGCCGACCTTGTGCCCCTGAAAGATGATGACGATCCCCGGTTCGTACATCACCGGTTGGCGCGGGCAGTGGCGATCGACATACAGGATCTTCACCCGCGGCACCGGTGAGGACGTGTAGCCATTGCCGGTGGCGATAGCCATCGCCTGGCGCGCCATGCGGCTGCGCAGCGCATCGATTTCAGTCACGGAAACACCCTCTTACAGTCAGAACGATTCGGCATAAATCATAATTTAAAGCTCTCCATTTCTACAGGCAGTTGTAGAAATAGGCAAGAACCAAACAGGAATGTGCATTGTGCGTTGCCGCCAGGTTCCTGACAATACGGGCCAGACACCTTTGCGCCGCGTTGGCGCCCGCCTGACAGAAAGAGAGAAATCAACCATGCAAAACTTCATTCTGCATACCCCAACCAAAATCCTGTTCGGCAAGGACCAAATTGCCGACGTGGCCGGCCAGATCCCAGCGGACGCACGCATCCTGATCACCTACGGTGGCGGCAGCGTGAAGAAAAACGGCGTGCTGGATCAGGTGTATAGCGCGCTGGCCGGCCGCGACGTGCGGGAGTTCTCCGGCATTGAGCCGAACCCGACCTACGAAACGCTGATGAAAGCGGTCGAGGTGGTGAAGGCGGAAAACATCGATTTCCTGCTGGCGGTCGGCGGCGGTTCGGTGGTTGACGGCACCAAATTCATCGCCGCCGCGGCCCGTTATACCGCCAACGGCGACGCCTGGCATATCCTGCAGACCGTCGGCAGCCACATCGCCGACGCGGTGCCGATGGGCTGCGTGCTGACGCTGCCGGCCACCGGTTCCGAGTCCAACAGCGGCGCGGTGATCACCCGTAAAAGCAGCGGCGACAAGCAGCACTTCTTCTCGCCGCTGGTGCAGCCGCGCTTCGCCGTGCTGGATCCGGTCGTGACCTACTCGCTGCCGCCGCGCCAGGTAGCCAACGGCGTGGTCGACGCCTTCGTACACACCCTGGAGCAGTATCTGACCTACCCGGTCGACGCCAAGGTGCAGGATCGCTTCGCCGAAGGCCTGCTGCTGACCCTGCTGGAAGACGGCCCGCGCGCGCTGGCCGAGCCGGAAAACTATGCGGTGCGCGCCAACGTGATGTGGAGCGCTACCATGGCGCTGAACGGCCTGATCGGCGCCGGGGTGCCGCAGGACTGGGCGACCCACATGCTGGGCCATGAACTGACCGCCATGCACGATCTCGACCACGCACAAACGCTGGCCATCGTGCTGCCGGCGCTGCTGCACGAGAAGAAAGCGCAGAAGCGCGAAAAACTGCTGCAGTACGCTGACCGCATCTGGGACCTGCGCGAAGGCAGCGAAGACAGCCGCATCGACGGCGCCATCGCCGCCACCCGCGCCTTCTTCGAACAGATGGGCGTACCGACCCGCATGGCGGATTATCAGCTCGACGGCAGCAGCATTCCGGCGCTGCTCGACAAGCTGCATCAGCACGGCATGACCGCCCTGGGCGAGCATCAAGACATCACCCTGGACGTCAGCCGCCGCATTTATGAAGCGGCGCGTTAATCGCAAAACGGCGATTTTTTGCTAGGCTTTAGTCTCCGTCAGCCATTTTTCGCCGCATCCGGCGCCCGGCCGATCGCCGGGCGTCGTCGGGCGCCTCAGCGCGCCGCCGATCGTTTCGCACCCTTCGTCTTACCGCTCATTCGCAGGGAGAGCGGGGAGAGAATCGCCCTCCCGCCACCGCTGAAATTAGGCTGGCAAACCCGGCAACCGCCCACTTTGCCAACTAGAATTTATCTATAGCCGTTTCGGTGCCGCAGGCGCCGCAATCCGTACACAAGGAGATGCGCATGACAACGCAACAACCCATCATCAAACTCCACGATGGTAATCTGATGCCGCAGTTGGGTCTCGGCGTTTGGCAGGCGAGTATTGAAGAGACCACCCGCGCGGTCAGCAAAGCGCTGGAGATCGGTTACCGCTCCATCGACACCGCCGCGATCTACAAGAACGAGGAAGGCGTCGGCGCCGCGCTGCAGTCCAGCGCGCTGCCGCGCAGCGACCTGTTCATCACCACCAAGCTGTGGAACGACGATCAGGGCGATCCGCTGGCGGCGCTGGAAACCAGTCTGGAAAAGCTCAAGCTGGACTATGTGGATCTGTATCTGATCCACTGGCCGCGCCCACAGCAGGATCAATACGTCTCCGCCTGGCGCGAGCTGATCAAACTGCGCGAACAAGGCCTGGTGAAAAGCATCGGCGTGTGCAACTTCCATACGCCGCACCTGCAGCGTCTGTTGGATGAAACCAACGTGGCGCCGGTCGTCAACCAGATCGAGCTGCACCCGCTGCTGCAACAGCGCCAACTGCGCGCCTGGAACGCTACGCACCATATCGCCACCGAATCCTGGAGCCCGCTGGCGCAGGGCGGTGAAGGGGTATTCGACCAGCCGCTGATCAAGGCCCTGGCCGAGAAATACGAGAAAACCCCGGCGCAAATCGTGGTGCGCTGGCACCTGGACAGCGGTCTTATCGTGATCCCGAAATCCGTCACGCCGTCGCGCATTCGCGAAAACTTCGAGGTATTTGATTTCAAACTCGATAAGGACGAACTGGGCGAGATCGCCAAGCTGGACGTCGGCAACCGCCTGGGGCCGGATCCGGATACCCTGTAAACCCACGCTCAAGCCCTCTCCCGCCGGAGGGGGCTTTTCCTTCCCACACATTGCTCCTTTGCGCCGCCTGACGTTATGATGACGACGCCGGAGGCTCCGGCCACCGGTTAACGCCGTTAAAAAACAGACAAGCACGGAGCACCATGAAATTCTCTTTCTCACACGGGTCACGGCTGGGCATGCTTTGCATCATGCTGGTGCTGGCGGGTTGCGCCGGCAAGAAACAGCGCGTCAGCTACGATCGCCACGCCTTCGATAGCGCCATCAAAGACGCCGCCAGCGAATACGGCGTGGACGCCAAGCTGATCACCGCCATGATCCAGGTGGAGTCCGGCTTCAACCCTTCCGCTGTGAGCAGATCCAATGCGATCGGCCTGATGCAGCTGAAAGCCGATACCGCCGGCTGCGATGCCTACCGCTACAAAGGCAAACGCGGCTGCCCGGACGACGATGACCTGCGGGATCCCGACACCAATATCGATCTCGGCGCCGCCTATCTGGCCACCTTGCAAAAACAACAGCTTAAAGGGATCGCCAATCCCGTCACGCTGCGCTACGCCACCATCATCGCCTACGTCAACGGCACCGGCGCGCTGCTGCGCACCTTCTCCAGTAATCGCCAGCAGGCGATCGCGATGATCAACAACCTGTCGCCAGAAGCCTTTAACTGGCACGTGCGCAAATACCATCCCGCACCGCAGGCGCCGCGCCATTTGATGAAAGTGGAAGCCGCTTACGAACGGTTGTAATTAGCTAAAGTAAAAAGGAGAACCCGGGGGTTCTCCTTTTTGTTTGCGCACGCGGCGTGGTCGTTACGGCTTGGCCTTGCGAATCGGCTTGCGCGGCGGCCGGTTGGACGGCGTGCGCTGCCGATTAATATCGGTATGTTTGGTCAGCGCCGGCCGGGTGTGGCGCTGCAGCCGTTTCGCCTCGCGCTGCTCGTCGATGCTCGGCGCCGGCACCAGACACTCGCGGCGGCTGCCGATCAGGTGCTTCAGCCCCATCTCTTCCAGCGCGGTGCGGATCAGCGCCCAGTTGGCCGGATCGTGGTAACGCAGCAGCGCCTTATGCAGGCGACGCTGGCGCTCGCCGCGCGGCACCACCACGTCTTCGCTCTTGTACCCCACCTTGCTCAGCGGGTTTTTGCCGCTGTAATACATGGTGGTGGAGTTGGCCATCGGCGAAGGATAGAAGTTCTGCACCTGATCGAGGCGGAAACGGTTCTTCTTCAGCCACAGCGCCAGGTTCACCATGTCTTCATCGCGGGTGCCCGGGTGCGACGAGATGAAGTACGGGATCAGGTACTGCTCTTTGCCCGCCTGCTTCGAATAGTGATCAAACAGCTGTTTGAAGCGATCGTAGCTGCCCATGCCCGGTTTCATCATTTTCGACAGCGGGCCTTCTTCGGTGTGCTCCGGCGCGATCTTCAGGTAGCCGCCGACGTGGTGGGTCGCCAGTTCCTTGATATAGCGCGGATCTTCCACCGCCAGATCGTAACGTACCCCGGAGGCGATCAGGATCTTCTTGATGCCCTCCAGCGAACGCGCGCGGCGGTAAAGCTTGATGGTCGGCTCGTGGTTAGTGTCCATATAAGTGCAGATCTCCGGATACACGCACGAGGCGCGGCGGCAGGTCTGCTCGGCGCGCGGGTTAGTGCAGCGCAGCATGTACATGTTGGCGGTCGGGCCGCCCAGATCGGAGATCACGCCGGTAAAGCCCGGCACCTTGTCGCGGATCTCTTCGATTTCGCGAACGATCGAATCTTCCGAACGGCTCTGGATGATGCGCCCTTCATGCTCGGTGATCGAACAGAACGAACAGCCGCCGTAGCAACCGCGCATGATGTTCACCGAGAAACGGATCATGTCATAGGCCGGAATGCGATCCTGGCCATAGGACGGGTGCGGCACACGCTGATAAGGCAGGGCAAAGACGCTGTCCATCTCCGGCGTGGTCAGCGGGATCGCCGGCGGGTTGATCCACACGTAGCGGTCACCGTGTTTCTGCATCAGCGCGCGGGCGCAGCCTGGGTTGGTTTCATGGTGCAAAATGCGCGAGGTGTGCGCATACAGCACCTTGTCGCCCTTCACTTTCTCGAAGGACGGCAGCAGCACGTAGGTCTTCTCCCACGGCTTCGGCTTGGCGGCGCGCACCGTGACAGGCTTGGCTTCCGGCTCTTTCGGCTTGGCGCCGTCGGCGCACGGCAGATCCTCGCCGTACGGGTTCGGGATAGGTTCGATGCGGCCCGGCTTGTCGAGGCGGGTGGAATCCACGCCGCTCCAGCCCGGAAGCGCTTCTTTGCGCATCACCGCGGTATTGCGAATATCGTGGATATCGCCGATTTTCTCGCCGGCGGCCAGACGGTGCGCCACTTCCACCAGCGGGCGTTCGCCGTTGCCGTAGATCAGCATGTCGGCTTTGGAGTCCACCAGCACCGAACGGCGCACGGTATCCGACCAATAATCGTAGTGGGCGATGCGGCGCAGGCTGGCTTCAATGCCGCCCAACACGATCGGCACGTCTTTATAGGCTTCTTTGCAGCGCTGGCTGTAGACCAGGGTAGCGCGATCCGGGCGTTTGCCGCCGACGTTGCCGGCGGTGTAAGCATCGTCGTGGCGCAGTTTGCGATCGGCGGTATAGCGGTTGATCATCGAGTCCATGTTGCCGGCGGTGATGCCGAAGAACAGGTTCGGTTTCCCCAACCGCATGAAATCTTCTTTGTTGCTCCAGTCCGGCTGCGCGATGATGCCGACGCGGAAGCCCTGCGCTTCCAGCATGCGGCCGATGATCGCCATGCCGAAGCTCGGGTGGTCGACATAGGCGTCGCCGCTGATGATGATCACGTCGCAGCTGTCCCAGCCCAGTTGATCCATCTCGGCTCGCGACATCGGTAAAAACGGCGCGGTGCCATAACATTCCGCCCAATAAGGCTTATAGGAAAACAGTTCACGATCGGGTTGGATCAGGCTGGTGGTGCTCATTCTGCCGCTCTTTTTACAGGTTAATTAATCGCCGGGCGGCGATTATACGCACTAGTGACAAAAAGAGCATGGTTATTTCGCTAACCATTCACCTCGAATTCATAAACATCGCTGCGGCACAAGATATCACTGTACTCCAATGCCTCGCCCCGGGCGTTGCGGCTGGTCTGGATGATGTGCAACAACGGCGCGCCGCACGGTACGTTGAGCAGTTCGGCGACCTCGTCGCTGCAGGATACCGCCTTCAACAGAAAGTGTTTATCTTCAGGCACGATGCCGCGCGATTGCCATAGCGCATACAGCGAATGTTCCAGCTGCCCCGGTTCTGGCAGGAAGCGCGGCGGTATATAGGTAGTTTCCAGCGAGACCGGGCTGCCGTTCAGCAAGCGCAACCGCCGCAGTTTAATCACCTCGTCTCCCTCCGCCAGCCCCAGCGCCGCCGCGGCCTTGGCCGGTGCGCCGACCCGGGTGCGCAGCAGCCATCGATTGCTGACGCGGCTGCCGTGACGCAGCGCCTGAGCGGTGAAACCGCTGTCCTTATCGAGGGAATAACCAATGTGCATCGCCACGCGGGTACCAACGCCCTGCTGCCGCGAAATCAGCCCCTTCTCCTCCAGCAGCTTCATCGCCTTGCTGACGGTGACGCGCGACAGCGCCAGGCCTTCCGCCATCTGCCGTTCCGGCGGCAAAAACGCCTCCGCCGCCAACACCTGCTGCCTGATTGCAGTTTCTATCGCCGTCGCCAGCTGAATATAACGCGGCGCTACCGCCCCCTGCGCCAGATGGCCACGCAGCCAGGCCATAAAATCCGTCATTCGCCCGCCCTCCTGCTTATGCCATTTGTCTGAATTTCATTTTTATCCTATCGCCTGTCCGGCGATAAGCCCCTCACCTTAACTAAAATATCGCTAATGTTTTCAGAGTGGCATCACAATTTTTGCCTAATGGACTTTCATTGGATCTAGATCGCGCGTAATCTGTGCTTATTGATGTTGATACATCAATAGCACCAACACCAGGGACCCACTTTAAAAACAATAAAAAACCCGCTGCCAGCCCTAAAGGATACCCTTGATGGCCGGCAGCGGGCATATACTGCCAGCACAAACGGCCGATAATAAGCAACGGAGCTAATGGATAGCTTGCTCACGGCTCATAGCCGCGTCACAGGATCCTATCGCGTGAGCGAACCGGACTGATGTCGGCAAATAGAAACGTACCCGCTTCGCCAACCCCCGCTGCAGACCCACTCTTTGGCTACACTCATTGGCGCCGTGCGGCCGACGTGCCTCACCCGATAAGGCGGATACCGCCCTCATTTTGACAGACCTGGCGGTCTCAGCCGCTACACACTGCGCGGAATCGGCGTCGTCCCCCGACCACGGGATAGCCGGCCTCAACCGCGCCAACGGAATCGATTTTCAGTCAACTGCGGCGGCCCTCGCGGCCCTGCGCAACAGGGATCATTTGCTATGACCGATATCAATCGCAATGAAGCATGGAAGGTAGAAAGCACCGGTATCGACCGGGTGCCGGACGCGGAGCAGACCGGCAAGCCCATCGAGCTGTTTTGGATCTGGTCGGCGGCCAATATCGGCATCCTCGGCGTAGTGTACGGTGCCATCATCGTCGGCTTCGGCTTATCTTTTCTGCAATCGGTGCTCGCCGCGCTGGTCGGCGTCGCCAGCTTCGTGCTGGTCGGCCTCACCAGCTTCGCCGGCAAGCGCGGGCGCACCTCTACGCTGACGCTGTCGCGGGTGATTTTCGGGCTGAAGGGCAACGTGGCGCCCACCCTGTTCAGTTGGATCAACCTGATGGGCTGGGAAGCGGTCAACGTGATCACCGGCACCCTGACGCTGGCGGCGCTGTTCGAGGCCTTCGGGTTGGGGGCCAGCCACCTGCTGACCGCGCTCAGCCTATTGTTGTTCGGCGGGCTCACTGTCGTCGTCAGCCTGCTGGGGCAAAATACCGTGGTCTGGATGCAAAGCTGGTTCAGCCGCATCTTCGGCACCATGACGCTGATCGTGGTGCTCTATATCCTGTTCAACACCGAGTGGAGCCAGGTGTTGGCGCTGCCTTCCGGCAGCTGGTTGACCGGCTTCCTGCCGGCGGTATCGGTGATCGCCGCCGGCACCGGCATCAGCTGGGCAATCGCCGGCGCCGATTACAGCCGCTATCAAAGCCCGAGCTCGTCGAGCAAAGGCATTTTCGCCGCGGTGATGGGCGGTGCCTGTTTGCCGCTAATGCTGCTGATGCTGGCCGGTATTCTGCTTTCCGTGCAGCTGCCCGATCTGGCCAGCGCCGCCAACCCCATCGCGCTGATTGGCTCGGTGCTGCCCGCCTGGATGGCGATCCCTTATCTGCTGGCCGCCACCGCCGGCATCGTCACCATCGCGGTGCTCAGCCTGTATTCCGCCAGCCTTAATCTGCTGACCATCGGCGTACAGGTCAAACAGTGGTTGGCGGTATCGATCGACGCGGTCGTGGTGCTGGGCATCGCCCTGTATGTGCTGTTCATCTCCGGCGACTTTATGGGGCCGTTCATCTCCTTCCTGGTGTTCTGCGGGGTGTTCCTGGCGGCCTGGGAGGCGATTTTCCTGCTCGATTACCTGTGCCTGCGCCGTCGCCACGGGTATGATGGCAACGCTTTGTACGGCCTGCATGGCCAGAACCGCGGCGTGCGCAAAGCCCCGCTGTTTTGCTGGTTCCTCGGCGCCCTGTGCGGCCTGCTGGTCACTAAAACTGGTTTTATCGACGGCCCGCTGGCCAAAGGCTTGTTTGCCGATTCCAGCCTGGGGCTGTTTGTGTCGTTTGCGGTGAGTCTGATCGCTTACGGTCTGTACCTGACCCAACGCAGAGAACATCAATGAGTGAGTGGGAAGCTGTAACACCTGTCCTGGTGATTGGGGGCGCGGTCGGCGATCTGGTGATGACGCTGCCCCGCCTGCCGACCAGCGGCGAAGATATCGAAGCCCAGCCGCAGGCGCGGCAAATCGGCGGTTGCGCGTTCAACGTGGCGCGCGCGCTGACGCGCCTTGAAGTGCCGGTGATCAACGGCATGCCGGTTGGCAACGGCGAATGGGGCGCGGCTGTCGAAGCCGCCATGGGCGAACTGGGGCTGGAGGTGCTGTTGCGCCACGGCCAGATGGACAACGGCTGGTGCCTGGCGCTGGTGGAGCCGAACGGCGAACGCACCTTCATCACGGTTTCCGGTTGCGAAAGCCAATGGAATAAAGCGCAGCTGGCCACGCTGCCGCTGACGGAACACACCCTGATCTACGCCAGCGGCTATGAGCTGGCGGGCGAAAACGGCGAAGCGCTGCGCGAGTGGCTGACGCGCATGCCGTTCGACCAACCGCGTCTGATCGATCCCGGCCCGCGCATCGCCCAACTCAGCGAAGATTTCTTCGCCATGCTCAGCGACAGCCACACCCTGCTGACGCTCAACCGCGACGAAGTGGCCGCGCTGTGCGGCGCGGGTGACGCCGTGGATGCCGCGCAGCGCTATGCCGCCGCCCGTAACCTGACGCTGATCTGCCGCCTAGATCGCGACGGCGCCTGGATCTGCGACGGCCGCACGCCGCCGCTGCACGTTCTCGCCTATCCGGTGGACGTGGTCGATACCATCGGCGCGGGCGATGCCCACTGCGCCGGTTTGCTGGCGGGGCTGTCCGCCGGCTGGCCGCTGCCGCGGGCGGTCGATCTGGCCAACCGGGTCGCCGCCTGCGTGGTGGCCAGCCTCGGCGCCGCCAATCCGCCGGACCGGCACCAACTGCAACAGCGCTTCTCGCAGGCCTGACGTTTCAAGGCGCCGTCACTCGGCGCCCTCAGCCTTGCTGCGCCGCCGCCGCCGCACTCTCCTGCGGCGAGTGGCGGTAGTTGAAGCTCAACGCGAACACAATCCCCAGCACCAGCGTATACAACGCAAACACCAGCCAGATGCTCTGCCAGTCTTTCACGCCGTCATGGCTGAAGAAATCCACCACTTCGCCGCTGGCGAGCGCACCCACATAGGCGCCCAGACCATTGACCATGGTCATGAACAGCCCCTGCGCACTGGCGCGGATGCGGTGGTCGGCCTCCTTCTCGACGAAGATGGCGCCGGAGATATTAAAGAAGTCGAAGGCGCAGCCGTAGACGATCATCGACAACAGCAGCAGCACGAAACCAAAGCCGACCGGCGTGCCGTAAGCCAGAAACAGGAAACGCAGCGTCCAGGCCGCCATGCTGATCAACATCACCTGCTTGATGCCGTAACGGCGCAGGAAGAAGGGAATGGTAAGGATAAAGAACACTTCGGAGATCTGCGACAGCGACAGCAGCACCGCCGGATACCGGACGCTGAGGCTGTCCTGATACAGCGGATTGAGCGACAGATCGTGCAGAAACGGGTTACCGAAAGTATTGGTTATCTGCAGCGCCGCGCCAAGCAACATGGCGAACAGGAAAAACAGCGCCATGCGCCGCTGGCGGAACAACACCAGCGCATCTAGCCCCAGCACGCTCACCCAGCTCTTCGACTCGGCCGCGCGGTTGGTCGGGCAGCGCGGCAGCGTCAGCGAATAGGCGGACAGCAGCAGCGACGCCGCAGAAGCCAGATACAGCTGCAGATTGCTGAGCTCGATTTGGCTGAAACCGACCAGCCACATTGCCAGAATGAATCCCACCGTGCCGTACACCCGCACCGGCGGAAAGTCCTTCACCGTGTCAAAGCCGTGCTTCTCCAGGCAAAAATAGGAAATGGCGTTGGAGAGCGCGATGGTCGGCATATAAACCATGGCGTTGAACAGCATCACCCAGAACATCAGCATCGGTTGCTCGACCTGCGCCGCGCAGTACAGCGCCAGCGCCCCGAACAGGTGGCAAAGCGCATACAGGTAGTTGGCCTTCATCCATCGATCGGCGATGATGCCCGCTAGCCCCGGCATGATCAGCGCGGCGATACCCTTGGCGCTGTAAACCATTCCCACCTGCATACCGCTGAAATGCAGCGTGTTGATCATGTAGGAGCCCAGCGTCACCAGCCAGGCGCCCCAAATAAAGAACTGCAGGAAAATCATGACTTTTAATCGTGTTTTTATCGCCATCGCCATCACCTTGTTATTATGCTTTCAACGATGATTGGTGCAGCAGGCCCCCTGCAGCCCGCCGCCGGTTTGCTTGCGGTCTTACAGCGTTTTGAACAGCTCGCGGATAAGGCGCATGAAATCGTCCGCCGCCAGCGCCGCGCAGCTGAGCGTTTGTTCATGGGAGAGCGGCGTGTCCGACAACCCTTCGGCGTAGTTGGTCATCGCGGACACCACCAACACCTTGAGACCGCAGTGGCGCGCCGTCAGGACTTCCGGCACGATCGACATGCCCACCACGTCGCAGCCCAGGGTCTGCATCATGCGGATCTCCGCCGGCGTTTCGAAATTCGGCCCGGTGTAGGCGGCGAATACCCCTTCCGCCAGCGGGATGCCCGCGCTTTCGGCCACCGCCGCCAGTTGGGCGCGCAGATCGCGATCGTAGGCGTTCGCCAGGCTGAAGAAGCGCGGCCCGAAGCGCTCGTCGTTGGCGCCGACCAGCGGCGATTCCGGCATGAAGTTGATGTGATCGGTAATGGCCACCAGGCTGCCCGGCGCCACCGAGCGGCGCAGCGAACCGGCGGCGTTGGTCGCCAGCAGGAATTCGCAGCCCAGCAGTTTGAAGGTGCGCACTGCGGTGGTCATCACCTGCATGCCGCGTCCTTCATAGAAATGACCACGCCCTTTCATGCACAGGACCGGCACGCCCTCCAGCTTGCCGGCGACCAGTTGCCCAGCGTGGCCGGCGACGCCGCTCACCGGGAAACCCGGCAGCTCCGCGTAGTCGAGGGTGACGGTTTCGGTCATCACCTCCGCCAAAGCGCCGAGCCCGGAGCCGAGAATCAAGGCCGCTTTCGGCTGGAAGCCCGGCAAACGGGTGCGGACGACATCGGCGCAGGTAAAAGCATCTTCTTGATTAAACATCGTATTCTCTCTTTCAGCGGGGGATAATAATCCCCATAGTAGAGAGCGAGGCGCGGCCGAGACCAATACATTCTTGGCGGCCGATTTATTCCATTTACCTATAAGTTGAGCTGCGTCACAGGAGGCCTTACCCCGGATGAACCCGCCCCAAGCCCTGCCCGATCCCGGCCGGATTAACTTCCGCCTGCTGCACTATTTCCGCGTGGTGGCGGAAGAGATGAACTTCACCCAAGCGGCGCGACGGCTGAATATGTCACAGCCGCCGCTCAGCAAGCACATCAAGGATCTGGAAAGCCAGCTCGGGGTGGTGCTGTTCAAACGCACCACCCGCTCCATGACGCTGACGCCGGCCGGCCGCACGCTGCTGCGCAACGTCGAGCGACTGCTGGATCAGGCCGACAGCGCGCTGCATCAGGTGCAACAGATGGGGCGTGGCGAAGGCGGCCATATGGTGGTCGGTATGGTCGGCACCTCGGCCTGGGGCGGCCTGATCGCGGCGCTGCGGCGATTCAGCGAGCGGAGCGCCGGCGTCACCTGGTCGTTGAACGAGCTGACGCCCAGCCAGCAAATCATCGCGCTGCAAAAGCGGCATATCGACATCGGGGTCTGGCGAGAGGCACAGCAACAGACGCTGCCGGGGTTGACCTGCCAACGGTTGGCAAGCGAAAGCATCGCCGTCGTGCTGCCGCTTGATCATCCGCTGGCGCAGCAGGAAAACATTCCGCTGGCGGCGCTGCAGAACGATAGCTTCATCGTGCTGCCGCCGCATGAGGCCAGCCTGGGGCTGTATCTGCACAATCTGTGCCTGCAGCAGGGATTTTTGCCGGACGTCGCTTATCAGGTTAACGAGCCGCAAACCCTGCTGGCGCTGGTGGCGGAAGGCTGCGGCATTACGCTGCTGCCGGACAGCTACGGCCGCATTCCGTGGCCCGGCGTACGCTTTTGCTCGCTGCAACAGGCGCCGCCGGCGGATCTGTACGCGGTTTACCGCGCAGACAGCGTCACGCCGGTGGTGCAGGCCTTCCTGGAGATGCTGCGGGCGCCCTAAGCGGCCCGCAGAGCGGGTTACATTGTCGGCTGTACCATCAGCTGGCCGGCGGTGCCGCGATCGGCCATCTCCAGCGTCTGGCTGTAATACAGGAACGGGAAGTGTTCGGAGGTAGGTTGGTTGAAATACACCAACAGCTCGACGTCGCCATCGACCCAGACGGTGTCCTTCCAGCCGCGATCTTCCGCCATCGGCTGCGCGCCGTTGACGCGTTTGATCAGGAACTGCACGCCCTGAATATGGAACGACTGCGGCGTATCCGCATGAATGTTCCAACGTTCCCAGGTGCCTTGCTGTGCCTGTACGTCGATGCGGTTCATGTCCCAAATCGCGCCGTTGATGCCGGCGCCGCCGTCGCCCAGGCGGAAATCGCGGGTGCGGCTGGCGCTGCCGTCCAACAGCTGATCCGCCAGCAGGCGCATCGGCAGGTTGTCGGTCACCAGCGGCAGCAGGCCGGTCGGGCGCAGCGTCAGCACCTGGGTGGACACCAGAATGCTCGACGGCTCGAACAGGCCGCGCAGGCGATCCATGATGCCCGCCGCTTCACCGGCGGTGATGGTCACCTCCTCGCCCTTCGACATGTCGATCAGCACTTCCCGGCGTTCGCCCGGCGCCAGCGAAAGCTGTTGCACCGCGACCGGCGCAGGCAAGAAGCCCTGATCGCTGGCGATCACGTTGAACGGCCGCCCGTCGCTGAGCTGCAGGGTATAACGCCGCGCGTTGGAGGCATTTAGAAGGCGCAAACGCACCCAGCCGCGCGATACGTCGACATACGGGTTTTGCACGCCGTTAACCAACAGCGTATCGCCGACGAAGCCGCCCTGCGACGGCGCGTCGTATTGTGGCGTGCCGAAGTTATCGAAGCGTTTGTCTTGAATGATCAACGGGAAATCGTCGACGCCATAGTGGTTGGGCAGCGGCAGCGCTTTGCTGACGGCATCCTCCACCAGCCACAGCCCGGCCAACCCGTTGTAAACGTGCGGCGCCATACGGTTTGGGGTGTTGGCGTGGTACCAGCAGGTAGCCGCCGCCTGACGGATGGGCAGCACCGGCGACCAGTCAACGTTGGGTGACATCATGCGCGGCGCGCCGCCCATCAGGGTGCCCGGCACCTGCAGACCGCTGATGGTCATCGCCACCGGCTCCTGCAGACGGTTGCTGTAAATCAGTTTGACGTCGTCACCGCTGTAAACCCGCACCGTCGGCCCCAGGTACATGCCGTTGATGCCCCACACCGCCGCTTTGCGGTTATCCATAAACGCCCAGTGGGCGCGCTGCAAGGTCAGGAACAGCGGCTGACCGCGGCGAGACTCCAGCAGCGGAGGAATGGGTAACGGGGTCTGCGTTCCGCTCGCTTCAGCCCTCAGCGGCACGGCGCCCGCGCACAGCGCCAGGCCCGATGCCTGTAAAAACTGACGTCGACTGAGTGACATATCTTCTCCATGAAAAGCAATAACTAAACCGTGTGCAAAACCCAAACGCCCGCCAATCAAGATTAGCAGGCGTTCAGGCGTTAACGGCGCTGAACGCCAATTAAAACCTTATTCTTTGAAGCCGGTAGACTCTTATTTTTTGGCGGCGTTGCGCTGGGCGACTTCAGCGTCCAATTCGGCGATTTTCGCCTCCATCAGCTCGCGGCAATGGGCCGCCAGCTCGCGCACGTTTTCTTTGCCGTATTTGCTGGTATCCACCGGCGCCAACATCTCGACGATCACATGCCCGTTATTCCAGCGATTAAGATTTATATTACCGCTGGTGGTGGATACACAGATCGGTACAATCGGCACGCCGGCGGCGATGGCCGCGTGGAACGCGCCGGTTTTAAACGGCATCAGCCCACGGCCACGGCTGCGGGTTCCTTCCGGGAACATCCAGATAGAAATGTCTTTCTTTTTGAACTGCTCCGCCACCTGGGCGATGGTGCCGTGCGCCTTGGCGCGATTATCACGATCTATCAGCAGATTACCGGTCAGCCAATACAGCGGGCCGAAAAACGGGATCCATACCAGACTTTTTTTACCGACGGTCACGGTGCGCGGCTGCACAATATTAGAAGCCGTCACCATGTCGTAGTTATTTTGGTGGTTGGCGATATAGATGCACTTGCCGTTGTTGGCCGCATCGGCCGGCACGCGGGTTTCAACCTTGATGCCGAACAGCGTCGACAGGCGGCCGAAAAGATGGCCGAAGGTCGCCACATGGCGGGGGTTGCGCGGGCTGAACAAGCAATAAATAGAACCGAAAATACACACCAGAATACAGAAGAGAGTGGCGAGAACGGCACGCAAAATCAATAACATAACAACCTCATTAGCACACTGCCAACGCAGTTTACTTCGCTGCGCAGATTCCTTTACTCATTATTTGCCGGCCGGGCGATAAGCACGCCCATGTCGCCCGCATTTCTCGCTATTTTCCTGCCAGGCGGCAGTACGCACAATAATTTTATGCGCAGAAATGTTAACTATTTGGAAAATAAACGCCAGCAAAAATAAATAAGGCGGCCACAGCATGCTGCGACCGCCCGTTAACGCTAGCGCCAACGCTTACTCTTCGCTGTCGCCGCCCGACGCCCGCACCGGCGCATCCACTTCGACGCGATCGATGCGCTGCAGGCCACGCGGCAGCTGGGTCCCCTTGCGGCCGCGCTCCGCGCGGAACTTCTGCAGATCTTCCGGGCGCAGCGTCAGCTTGCGTTTGCCAACGTGCAACGTGACGGACGCCTGCGGCGGCAGCACGAACAGCCAGGCCAGCTTGTCTTCACCGGCTGCGGCCTGCGCCGCCGGAATGGAGACGATCTTGTTGCCCTTGCCCTTCGACAGCTGCGGCAGATCGGCGACCGGGAACATCAGCATGCGCCCGGCGGCGGTGATCGACAGCAGCATATCGTCTGCGCCGTGAATTTCCATCGGCGGCAGCGCTCTGGCGTTGTCCGGCAGCGTGATCATCACCTTGCCGGCGCGGTTGCGCGCCACCAGATCGTTGAAGGTACAGACGAAGCCGTAACCGGCGTCGGACGCCATCAGCAGCTTCTGATCGTCGGCCGCCATCAGCACCTGCTCAATGGTGGCGCCCGGCGGCGGTGTCAGCTTGCCGGTCAACGGCTCGCCCTGCCCGCGTGCCGACGGCAGCGTCATCGGATCGAGCGCATAGCTGCGCCCGGTAGAATCGATGAACACCACCGGCTGGTTGCTCTTGCCGCGTGCCGCACCACGGAAACTGTCGCCGGCCTTGTAGCTCAACCCGGCAGGATCGATATCGTGGCCCTTGGCGCTGCGCACCCAGCCCATTTCCGACAGCACAATGGTCACCGGCTCGGACGGCACGAAGTCATGCTCGCTCATCGCCTTGGCTTCCGCACGCTCGGTCAGCGGTGAACGGCGATCGTCGCCATAGGTTTGCGCATCGGCCTGGATCTCTTTCTTGATCAGCGTATTCAGCTTGCGCTCGGACGCCAGCAGCGCCTGCAGCTGATCGCGCTCTTTCGCCAACTCATCCTGCTCACCGCGGATCTTGACCTCTTCCAGTTTGGCCAGGTGACGCAGTTTCAGCTCGAGGATCGCTTCCGCCTGGGTATCGGAGATGCCGAAACGCTGCATCAGCACCGGCTTCGGCTCATCCTCGCTGCGGATGATGTGGATCACCTCGTCGATGTTGAGGAACGCCACCAGCAAACCTTCGAGGATATGCAGACGCTTGAGCACTTTCTCGAGGCGGTAGTTCAGGCGGCGGCGCACCGTATCGCGACGGTAGGCCAGCCATTCGGTGAGGATCTCCACCAGCCCTTTCACCTGCGGGCGGTTGTCCAGACCGATCATGTTCATGTTGATGCGGTAGCTGCGTTCCAGATCGGTGGTAGCGAACAGGTGATTCATCACCTGCTCCAGATCGATGCGGTTGGAACGCGGCACGATCACCAGACGCGTCGGGTTTTCGTGGTCGGATTCATCGCGCAGATCCTCGACCATCGGCAGCTTCTTGGCGCGCATCTGGCTGGCGATCTGCTCCAGCACCTTGGCGCCGGAAACCTGATGCGGCAAGGCGGTGATCACCGCGCTGCCATCCTCTTTCTTCCACACGGCGCGCATGCGCACCGAGCCGCGGCCACTCTGGTAAATTTTGCGAATCTCATCGCGCGGAGTGATGATCTCGGCTTCGGTCGGGAAGTCCGGCCCCTGCACGAACTCGAGCAGATCATCGAGCGAGGCGCCCGGTTTGTCGAGCAGCGCCACCGCCGCCGCGGCGACTTCACGCACGTTGTGCGGCGGAATGTCGGTCGCCATGCCGACCGCGATGCCGGTGGTGCCGTTCAGCAGGATGTTTGGCAGACGCGCCGGCAGCATCTTCGGCTCTTGCAGCGTGCCGTCAAAGTTCGGGATCCAGTCGACCGTGCCCTGGCCCAGTTCGGCCAGCAAGACTTCGGCGTATTTGGACAGGCGCGATTCGGTATAGCGCATCGCCGCGAACGACTTGGGATCGTCCGGCGCGCCCCAGTTCCCCTGGCCGTCCACCAGCGGATAGCGATACGAGAACGGCTGCGCCATCAGCACCATGGCTTCATAACACGCGCTGTCGCCGTGCGGGTGGTATTTACCCAGCACGTCGCCCACGGTACGGGCGGATTTCTTGAATTTGGCGCTGTTGGTCAGCCCCAGCTCAGACATGGCGTAGATGATACGGCGTTGTACCGGCTTCAAACCGTCGCCAATGTACGGCAACGCCCGATCCATGATGACGTACATGGAATAGTTCAGATAGGCGTTTTCAGTGAATGTGTGCAGCGGTAAACGCTCTACACCGTCATGAGTCAGATCACTCATTACTCAATTATCCTCAGACCGTGGCTTGGCAATCCCTTGGACGACAAAAGGCATCGCTTGTCGATTCTGCCCGCGATAGTAACCCATCTGCGGGGTAGCTGTCACAGTTGGCGCAAGGATCGCCGGCGACGGCCAATTCCGCGATGCGGTTTATGCAAAATTTCGCTACCTGGCGGCTTCTTTATTGACTGCCAGTCAACACTGTTGTGCGCCGGATCGCATTTTTACTTGCCTGACTAACGATTACACTCGTCACCAGCGAGATGGTTTCCGCCTTTTCGGCGGGAAGCATGCCATATCTTAACTCTGACGGGAGCCGCGAAAGATGAGCAATATCCTGATTATCAACGCTAAAAAACAATTCGGCCATTCCAACGGCGAACTCAACCAAACCCTGAGCGACGTGGCGGAAAGCTTCCTGCGCGATCTGCAGCACGATGTGCAGGTCACCGTGGTCGACGACGGCTATGACATCGAAGCCGAAGTACAGAAATACCTGTGGGCCGACGCGGTCATCTATCAGATGCCGGGCTGGTGGATGGGCGAACCCTGGATCCTGAAAAAATACATCGATGAAGTGTTCACCGCCGGCCACGGTAGCCTGTATGCCAACGACGGCCGCTCTCGTTCTGACGAAAGCAAAAAATATGGCTCCGGCGGCCTGATCCAGGGCAAAAAATACCTGCTGAGCCTGACCTGGAACGCCCCGCTGGAGGCCTTCACCGATCCCGATCAGTTCTTCCACGGCGTCGGCGTCGACGGCGTTTACCTGCACTTCCACAAGGCCAACCAGTTCCTGGGGATGGAAGCGCTGCCGACCTTCATCTGCAACAATGTGATCAAAGAGCCGAATATCGCGGACGACATCACGCGTTATCGCGAGCATCTGGCGAAAATTTTTGCTTAACTGGCGCAGAACATTCTCATCAACGAGGTAAGCATGATCACCGTAATCGCAGAAATCAAAGTGAAACCCGGCCACCGCGCCACCGTACTGCAAGCCATTGAAAAACTAGTGCCGCTGGTGCTGGCGGAAGACGGCTGCGGCGAATACACGCCGATGGTCGACAGCAATACCCAGGCGCCGTGGCAGAAGCGGTCGCCGGATTCGGTGTTCATGCTGGAGAAATGGGAAAGCATGGCGCATCTGGAAAAACATCTGGCCATTGAACACATGCTCAAACACCGCGACACCCTCAAAGACAGCGTGCTGGACACCGAGATCTACATCCTGGAAAACGCCCTGTAAGCTCCGCCTTATAACGTCTGCGCGTCGATGTGCGCGCTGACGTAGTCAAGAAAACAGGTGATGCGCGCCGCTAATTGCGTATTGCGGTAATACACCGCATTGATTGGCTGGCGCACGTCCAGCGTCTCCTGCTCCAGCAATGTCACCAACCTGCCGGCTTCCCGATCGCGACGGGTCATAAAGTCTGCCAGCTGTACGATCCCCTCGCCCCGTAGCGCCAATTGACGCAGCGTTTCACCGCTGGACGCCGAGATCGTTGGCGTGATGGTGAAATGCGGCGCCTGGCGATAGCGCAACGGCCACTGGTTCAGTGATTCCGGCTGGGTAAAACCGAGCAGACAATGCCGATGCAACGCCTCCACACTCTGCGGCGTGCCGTGCTGCTGCAGATAAGCCGGGCTGGCGAGGATGCGCAGCCGGCTGGCGCCCAGCGCGCGCGCATGAATGGTCGAATCGCGCAACGCACCGATGCGAATAGCGATATCCGTGCGTTTTTCCAGCAGATCGATAACCAGGTTGTCGGTGTTCAGCTCGAGCGAAATTTGCGGATAACGTTCCCTGAACCCCGCTACCAGCGGCACGATGACGTGCTCCATAAAAGGCGCAGCCGCATTTATCCGCAACCGCCCGGCCGGCATCTGCCGACGCACCGCCATTTGTTCTTCGGCATTTTCCACCGAGTTGATGATCGTACGCGCATGGCTCAGGAAGCTTTCCCCCTCTTCGGTCAGCTCCAGGCGACGCGTAGTGCGGCGCATCAGGGTGGTATCGAGTTTGTTCTCCAGGCGGCTGAGCGCGCGGCTGATGCCGGATGTCGTCTGGCCGAGCCGATCGGCAGCGGAGGTGATGGAACCGCTGTCGACCACCGAGGTGAACGCCAGCAATTCTTCGAGCGTGATCTTCATGCATTTCGGCCCAGGTTATCGGGCGCCGCATGAACGCCCTGCGGGAAAGCAGGCCCGGCGTTCACCGGGCCAGGGTCAGGCTCAGACCGCCAATTCGGCCATGTCGCCCTTGTCTTGCAGCCAGTTACGGCGATCTTCCGAACGCTTCTTGGCCAACAGCATGTCCATCACCGCCAGCGTCTGATCGACATCATCTTCCGCTACCGTCAGTTGCACCAGCCGGCGGGTATTCGGATCGAGGGTGGTTTCGCGCAGCTGCAGCGGGTTCATCTCACCCAGCCCTTTAAAGCGCTGGACGTTCGGCTTGCCCTTCTTGCGCTTCAGCTGTTCCAGCACGCCGGCCTTCTCTTCTTCATCCAGCGCGTAGAACACTTCTTTACCGAGATCGATGCGGTACAGCGGCGGCATGGCGACATAAACGTGGCCGCCTTTCACCAGCGAACGGAAGTGGCGCACGAACAGCGCGCACAGCAGCGTGGCGATGTGCAGGCCGTCGGAGTCCGCATCCGCCAGGATGCAGATTTTGCCGTAGCGCAGCTGGCTGAGATCTTCGCTGTCCGGATCGATGCCGATCGCCACGGAAATGTCGTGCACTTCCTGCGAGGCCAGCACTTCGTCCGAGGACACTTCCCAGGTATTCAGGATCTTGCCCTTCAGCGGCATGATCGCCTGATATTCGCGATCGCGCGCCTGCTTGGCCGATCCGCCCGCCGAGTCCCCTTCCACCAGGAACAGTTCGGTCATGGCCAGATCCTGCGAGGTGCAGTCCGCCAGCTTGCCCGGCAGCGCCGGCCCGCTGGTCAGCTTCTTGCGCACCACTTTCTTGGCCGCGCGCAGGCGGCGCTGGGCGCTGGAAATCGCCAGCTCGGCCAGCTGTTCCGCCGCCTGAACGTTCTGGTTCAGCCACAGGCTGAAGGCGTCTTTCACCACGCCGGAAACGAAGGCCGCACACTGACGCGAAGAGAGACGTTCTTTGGTCTGCCCGGCGAACTGCGGATCCTGCATCTTCACCGACAACACGTAGGCGCAGCGATCCCAGATATCCTCCGCCGACAGCTTCACGCCGCGCGGCAGGATGTTGCGGAATTCGCAGAACTCGCGCATCGCGTCCAGCAGCCCCTGACGCAGGCCGTTGACGTGGGTGCCGCCCTGCATGGTCGGGATCAGGTTGACGTAGCTTTCGGTCAGCAGCTCGCCGCCTTCCGGCAGCCACAGCAGCGCCCAGTCCACCGCTTCGGTATCACCGGCGAAATTGCCGACGAACGGCGCTTCCGGCAGGGTGATCAGGCCGTTAACCGCTTCCATCAGGTAGTCGGTCAGGCCGTCCTGGTAGCACCAGCGCTGCTCGGTGTTGTTCACCTTGTCGATGAAATAGATCTCGACGCCGGGGCACAGCACCGCTTTGGCCTTCAGCAGGTGAGTGAGGCGCGATACCGAGAAACGCGGGCTGTCGAAGAACTGTTCGTCCGGCCAGAAGTGCACGCTGGTGCCGGTGTTGCGTTTGCCGCAGGTGCCGGTCACCGTCAGGTCTTGCACTTTGTCGCCGTTTTCGAAGGCGATGCCATAGACGTTGCCGTCGCGGCGCACGTTGACTTCTACCCGCTTCGACAGGGCGTTGACCACCGAGATCCCAACGCCGTGCAGGCCGCCGGAGAACTGGTAGTTTTTATTCGAGAATTTACCGCCGGCGTGCAGCCGGCACAGGATCAACTCAACCGCCGGCACGCCCTCTTCCGGGTGGATGTCCACCGGCATGCCGCGGCCGTCGTCGATCACTTCCAGCGACTGATCGGCGTGCAGGATCACGTCGATACGCTTGGCGTGACCAGCCAACGCTTCGTCGACGCTGTTATCGATCACCTCTTGGCCGAGGTGGTTTGGGCGCGTCGTGTCGGTATACATGCCGGGACGACGGCGCACTGGTTCTAGACCGCTGAGTACTTCAATGGCATCAGCGTTATAGCTGGATTGAGTCATCGTTGATTATTTTTTCGTGGTTAAAGGGAGGTGCCGGAACGGTCCGTCAGACCGCGTTTAGCCCTAAAAAATCCACAATCTGGGGGAAGTAGTGCTCGAAACCGACGAAGGCGTGGTTTCCACCCGACTCCACCGTTTGCCGACACGCGGTGTAATACGCCACTGCCTGGCCGTAATCGAGAATTTCATCGCCCGTTTGCTGCAGCAGCCAGATTAAATCCGGCGACTCCAAGGGATCGATCTGCATCACTTTCAGATCGTAAACGTGCCGAGACTCTAACACATATTGCTGGCCGGTGTAGGGGTTCTCGTTGGCGCCGAGATAGTCCACCAGCAGCTCAAACGGCTTGACCGCCGGGTTGACCACCACCGCCGGCAGGGAAAAACACTGCGACAGCCAGGTGGCATAATAGCCGCCCAGCGATGAGCCGACCAGCCCGAGCGTTTGCCCGGCGCGTTCCAGCACCATATTTTCCAGCATCTCGGCGGCCTCCGCCGGAAAGGCCGGCAGCTGCGGCACCAGCATCTCGATGTCGGGATGGTGCTCGGCCAGCCAGGCCTTGAAGGCCACCGCCTTGGCCGACTGCGGCGAACTATTGAAACCGTGCAGGTAGAGCAGCGTCGAAGGCATCAGTATCCATCCGAGTCCATATCGGGGCGGAAATCGTCGTTTTCCAGGCGGAACACCTGCGTCTCGACGCGGCCGTCCGGCAGCAGATCGAGGTAACGCCAGCCGGGGGAGACGTCGTCGATGGTAAAGTTAGTGCAGTGCGGCTTGAATTGCACGCAGGTGGACGGCGTCGCCAACAGGCGCCGGCCCTGCCATTCCAGATCCAGATCCTGATGAATGTGCCCGCACACTACGGTATTCACTTTCGGATAACGCAGCAGGATCGCGCCCAGCATATGCGGGTTGCGCAGGCTGTGCTGATCGAGCCAGGTGCAACCGGACGGCAGCGGATGATGGTGCAGCAGCAACAGCGTATAGCGCTCGGGGTGAGCCTGCAGGCAGCGCTCCATCCACTCGAGCTGATACTCGCTCAATTCGCCGTGCGGCACGCCGAACACCTGGCTGTCCAGCATCAGCACCTGCCAGTCGTCGCCCAGCAACACCTGTTTGGAAGGGGCAATGCCGGCGGCGGCCAACGCGTCGACCATCGCCGGTTGGAAATCGTGGTTACCCGGCAGCCACACGCAGGGGGCCGGCAATTGCGCGATGCCGGCGGCGAAGTGGCGGTACGCCTCTTGCGAATGATCCTGCGCCAAATCTCCCGTGGCGACGATCAAATCAACGTCGCGGCGCTGCGCCTGGATGGCGTCCAGCACCGCGTGATAGCTGCGATAGGTATTGATGCCGAGCAACGTCTCGTGTTCGCCGGCAAAAAGGTGGGTATCTGTTATTTGTAGAATCCTGACCGCGGCCCCACTCGCCACGGGCAGTTTAAACAGGCTTTCCAAATGGTGTCCTTTGTTATTTCAGTCTGTCTAACAAACCGGAACCGCCATCGCTCCATGCGCCAAACAGTAGCGCAGCCAATCAGCAAGAAACTGGTTAATTTGATGCTTTTCGTCGCGTTGATGCAACTTTTTATTAGGATAATCATAACGCGCTTTAAAGCGGTAGATCTGCTGACTGGAACACACTTCCGCAACCATGGCGTCATGGTACAACCGCACCGTCATCGCGGGCAGGCTCCAGTAGCTGACCGCCGGAAAGATCTGCTCGATCTCCACCAGCGACGTGTAACGCGTGGACTCAACGATGGTCAAACGATAGCCGGCGCCGTTCACCTGATAAGTCACCGTTTCGCCCGCTTCATCGTTGCGCGGCAGCAAGCGGCGCAATTGCGCGAAGTTGGTTTCGCACAATCTCATCATTTCGGGGAAATCAGGGGTATAGCGCTGTTTCATTAGTTGGCCCACTCTTTTCTCAACGATTCATGGTGCAACGCCAGCCATTGCAATGCAATCACTGATGCGGCGTTATCGATCGCGCCCTCCTCTACCCAGCGGTAAGCCTGCTCGCGGCTGACCACGTGGACGCGGATATCTTCATGCTCTTCCGCCAGACCGTGGATGCCCTCGGCGGTGCGGGCGTCCACTTCGCCGACCATGATCGACAAACGTTCGCTGGTACCGCCGGGGCTGGCCAGGTAGCTCAGCACCGGCTTACAGCGCCCGACCACCACGCCGGCCTCTTCCTGCGCTTCGCGGCGGCACACGTCTTCGACGCTTTCGCCGGTTTCGATCATACCCGCCACCATTTCCAGCAGCCAGGGCGAATTACGGGTATCGACCGCGGCGATGCGCAGTTGTTCAATCAGCACCACTTCATCGCGCACCGGATCATAGGGCAGCAGCACCGCCGCATGGCCGCGCTCGAAAATTTCACGCGTGATTTCAGGGCTCATTTCGCCATTGAACAACCGATGGCGAAACCGGTATAAATTGAGTGAAAAAAAACCACGGTACAGCGTCTCGCGTGCAATAATTTCTACATCTTTTTTATCGAAAGTAACGGGCGACGGCTGCGAACGGTTCATGCGCGAATTCTCCTGCTTGAGTATGCCGATAAAATAAACGGTTTTGATGACAGAAACAGCGGGACTCTCCGCCGCGGCTTTATGTTAGGCTGTTTCTCGCCGCCGGATGCGGCACGTTTGTGCGCTCGCAGGTAATAGCGGGAAACAATCCGGATTGTCAGCCATAATATCAGCTGCAGTCGACCGGGGCAGTACGCCAAGGTAAATGGGCGGTCTGAAAGGTAAAAGTTACGTGAGATGGCACATTCAGCCACCTGATGCGTACCGCAGACTCTGCTAGAATCGGCAACTATTTCGTCTATCGTCAGCGCTAACATAGCAATATTGCTGCACAACAAGGAATGCAAATGAAGAAACTGCTCCCCCTTCTTATCGGACTGAGCCTGGGCGGCTTCAGTGCAATGAGCCAGGCAGAGAACCTGCTGCAGGTCTACAAACAGGCCAGGGAAAGTAACCCGGATCTGCGCAAAAGTGCTGCTGACCGCGACGCCGCATTCGAAAAGATCAATGAAGCGCGCAGCCCGCTGTTGCCGCAGCTCGGTTTAACCGCAGGTTACGATTACACCAACGGTTATCGTGACAGCAATGGCGTTAACAGCAACGTGACCAGCGGTTCGCTGGCATTGACGCAAACCCTCTTCGACATGTCGAAATGGCGCCAGCTGACGCTGCAGGAAAAGACCGCCGGCATCTCCGACGTCACCTTCCAGACCGCAGAGCAGTCGCTGATTCTCAACACCGCCACCGCTTACTTCAACGTGCTGAAAGCGATCGACACGCTGTCCTATACCCAGGCGCAGAAAGACGCGGTCTACCGCACGCTGGATCAAACCACCCAACGCTTCAACGTGGGCCTGGTGGCGATCACCGACGTGCAGAACGCCCGTTCGAACTATGACACCGTGCTGGCGGCCGAAGTCTCCGCCCGCAACGATCTGGATAACGCGCTGGAAACGCTGCGCCAGGTGACCGGGGCCTTCTACCCGGAGCTGGCCTCGTTGAATACCGATCGCTTCAGTACCCAGCGCCCGGAAGCGGTGAACAACCTGCTGAAAGAAGCGGAAGCGCGCAACCTGAGCCTGCTGTCCGCCCGTCTGAGCCAGGATCTGGCGCGTGAGCAAATCCGCGCAGCCCAAACTGGCTATATGCCGACGATTGACGTCAGCGCGTCGACCGGCATCAGCAATACCAAATACAACGGCTCCAACACCGGCGGCGCGAATGCCGCACGCTACAGCGACTCCGATGCGGGCCAAAATAAGGTCGGCATCAGCTTCAACCTGCCGCTATACAGCGGCGGCGCGACCAACTCGCAGGTCAAACAAGCGCAGTACGGCTTCGTCGGCGCCAGTGAGCAGTTGGAAAGCTCCCACCGCAGCGTGGTGCAGACCGTGCGTTCGTCGTTCAACAACGTTAACGCCTCGATCAGCAGCATTAACGCCTACAAACAGGCGGTGATCTCCGCGCAGAGCTCCCTGGACGCGATGGAAGCCGGTTATCAGGTCGGTACCCGCACCATCGTCGATGTGCTGGACGCCACCACCACCCTGTATAACGCCAAACGTCAACTGTCCGACGCGCGTTATACCTATCTGATCAACCAGCTGAACATCAAGTCGGCGCTCGGCACGCTGAACCAGAACGATCTGCTGCTGCTGAATGGCGCGTTGGGCAAACCGGTGTCGACCGCGCCTGACGCCGTCGCACCGCAAAACCGCGCGCAGGACGCCTATGCGGACGGTTATCAGGACAATGCGCCGATGCAACAAACCGCGGCGCCGGCACCGGCGGCCACTCGCGTATCCGCGCCGGCCGTTACCACCAGCCAACCGGCTCGCCACAGCGGCAACCCATTCCGTAACTGATGCGCGCACGTTGATAAACACGGGGTCCGGCCTGCGCCGCGCCCCGTTTTTTTTGCCCCGATTTCCCCGCTTCTGCCCACCGCCTCACAGCCGCCGCTACACCAGGTGGTATCATCTTCACTCTCGTTTTCGCAGTCTGGATGAGGTTCGATGGACAACGATTCACGCTGGCAGCGGCTGATTAACGACGGTGAACTGCCGCCGCCGCTGCGCCCGACACAAGCCGTTTACGCCTCCTGGCTGCGCTGCCGCAGCCTGATGCAGCCAGACGTTTGGCAGGCACCGCACCGCGCTCAGGGCGCCACCTTCGAATCGATTTGCCGCCGCAAGAACGATCTGCTGACGCTTGGCCAGGCGGCGCTGGAAGACGCCTGCGAATACATGGAGCCGCGACGTTGTCTGTTGCTGATCCTCGACGAGAGCGGCTGCACGCTGTGGCATTGCGGCGACGCCCAAACCTGGGAGCATTTGCAGCAACTGGGATTCGCCCCCGGCGCTTACTGGGCCGAGGGACAGATCGGCACCAATGCTCCGGCGCTGGCGGCGGCGGAAGGCCACCCGGTACGGGTGAGCGGTGAAGAGCATGTGCGCCAGGCGCTGCACGGCTGGTCGTTCTGCGCCACGCCGGTCTACGACAACAGCGGCCGCCAACGCGGCTCGATCGCCCTGGGTTGCCTGCTGCCCGATTGCGCCGCCGGCGATCTGTCGCTGACGCTGGCCATCGCCCGCGAAATCGGTAACTCGCTGAACGCCGACGGCCTGCTGGCGGAATCCAACCGCCATCTGAATCAGCTTTACGGCCTGCTGGACGGCGTGGACGACGGCGTCATGGCCTGGGATCACCGCGGCTACCTGCAATACATCAACCAGCGCGCCGCCGGCCTGCTGAAGCTGGACGAACAGCAGAGCCAGGGCAAGCCGCTGACGCAGCTGTTGACGCTGCCCGCGCTGCTCAAGCGCGCCATCGCCGATCGCCAACCGCTGCAACACGTCGAAGTCACCTTCGAAAGTCAGCGACAATTTATCGCCGCATTGCTGACGCTCAAGCCGATTTTCGACGGCGATCGCTGCAGTTTCATCGCCCTGCTGCACCCGCTCGAACGGCTGCGCCAGTATGTCAGCAGCCAGCTGGGGCGCGTCAGCCACAGCTTCGAACAGATGCCCTCCACCTCGCTGGAAATGCGGCGACTGATCCGTTACGGGCAGCAGGCGGCCAAAGGCCAGCATCCGATCCTGTTGCGCGGAGAAGAAGGCGTTGGCAAAGAGCTGCTCAGCCAGGCTATCCACAACGCCGGCGAACGCGCCGCCGGGCCGTATATCGCCCTCAACTGCCAGCTGCTGACGCAGGCGCAGGGGCTACGTGAGCTGCTGGGCAACGACGCCAGCGAAGAAGAGGCGGGCCAGCTCAGTAAATTCGAATTGGCCAACGGCGGCACGCTGTACCTCGAACAGATCGAATACCTGCCGGCGGAGATGCAGTCGGCGCTACTGCAGGTGTTGAAAACCGGCGTGGTGATCCGCCTCAATTCCAGCCGGGTGATCCCGGTCGATGTGCGTGTGATCGCCGGCAGCGCCGCCGATCTGCCGCTGCTGGTGCAGCAAAACCGTTTCCGCCGCCAGCTATTTTACAGCCTGCAGGCGTTCGAAATCCTGATCCCGCCGCTGCGCCAGCGGCTGAGCGATATTCCGCTGCTGGTCAAACACCATTTGCGCACGCTGGAGCAGCATTTTCAGTGTCGCTTCCGGGTCGATGACGAGGTGATGGCCCAGTTGGCGCTTTATCTGTGGCCGGGCAACGATTTGGAACTGAAAGGGGTGGTGGAGCGCGCGGCAATGATTTGCCACGGCCACCACATCCAGTTGGCGGATCTGCCGGCGCACCTGCTCGGCCAGCCGTCGCTGCTGGAAAGCGACCCGCAGCCCGGCGCACCGCTGTTGACGCTGACGGACATGGAACGCCAGGCGATCCTGCGCGCGGCGACCGTCAGCCGTGGCCAGGTGACGGAGATGGCGCAGCTGCTGGGCATCGGCCGCACCACGCTGTGGCGGAAGATCAAACAGCACGGGATCGACATCCGCCAGTTCAAGCTGCGTGCCTAGTGGCTGAGCTGCAATACCCCGCGCGCGGCGTCCAGCATCGCCTTCTGCCCGCTGCGGGTTTTGCTCAGGCAATCCTGCATGCCGACCACCATCGGAATGCCCATCGCCTTCGCCAGAATGGCGCTGTGCGACAGGGCATTGCCGCCGCTCAGGCAGATGCCGAGCACCAGCCGCCTGTCGAGCATCACCACCTCCGAGGGCATCAGCTCGTCCATCACCAAGATTGACGGTTCTGCGAGCGCCATGGCCGGCAGCGGCAGCCCCTGCAGATGGCACAGCGTGCGGCGCAGCATGTCGCGCACGTCCAATTCGCGCGCCCGCATGTAGTCGTCATCCAACTCACGGTACTCTTCGGCGATCGCCCCCAGCACCTGCCGCCAGGCCTGCTCGGCGCTGCACAGCTGCTGCGCGATGCGGGTGTAAGCCGCCTGCTGCAGATCCGGATCGTCCAGCAGCATGCTGTGGGCGCCGAAGATCGCCGCCTGCGGCTTGCCGATCAGCGTGCCGGTACGCTCCGCCAGCCGGTTCAGATCGCTCAGCGTGTGCTGTAGCGCCTCCCGCAGGCGTTGCTGTTCGCCCAACACCTCGTCCGCACCAATCCGTCGATCGACGGTTGGCGGCCAGACGCTGTGGGCCTGGAACACGGGTCCGCTGGTGACGCTTTCCGCCACCGGGATACCGTGCAGCGAAGGCTGCTGCCGCTCGGAGACCGTCTCGCCGAAATGTTGTTCCGCCAGCGCTTTGAACGCCGCCAGCGCCTCGTCCGCCTGCGCACCGTCGGCGATCAGGCGAACGGTGTCGCCGTGACGCACCTGCAACAGCGCCAGCTGATTGAGGCTGCGCGGATCGACGCACTGCCCCTGCTTCTCCAGCACCAGCTCGGCCTTGAACGGCGCCAGCGTCTCAACCAGCCGCGCCGCCGGGCGCGCATGCAGCCCGTGCGGGTTCTGCACCGTCCAGGTTACGCTTTTGCCCTGCGCCAGCGGCAAGGCCACGCTTTTCGCCGTCGGTGAAGCCTCACCCAGCTGTGCCTGCTTGGCCTGCAGCGCCCCCTGCGCCTCCGCCACCACCTGTTCCAGCGAAGCACCAGAGTTGGCGGCCACCACCGCCGCCAAGGTGCCTTCAACCAGCGGCGCCGCGCACAGCCGCACTTTGGCGGCCAGGTCCGGGTCCAGCAGATCGAGCGCGGTTTCGGCACTGAGCAGCGCGCTGCCCAGATCCATCAGCACCAGAACGCCGTCGCCGTCGGCGACCGCTTCGATCGCCTCCATCACTTTGACCGCGTCGGTACCGATCGGGTGCTGCTCGTCATCCACGCCCGCCGCCAGCGCCAGTTTGCAGCCGTCACCGCGCATCATCTGCCGCGCCAACTGCTCAACGCCGCGCGCCAGCAACGCGCTGTGCGAAACCACCACGATATTAATCATCTCGCCTCCTGCTAACTGCCGGCGACCTCGGCCAGCGTTTTCATCATCAACATCACCGAAGTGGCGCCGGGATCCTGGTGGCCGATGCTACGCTCGCCCAGGTAACTGGCCCGCCCTTTACGCGCCTGCATGGTAATGGTGCTCTCCACCGCCCGCTCGGCACTGTCGGCGGCGCGCTGCAGCGCCTCCGCCACGCTCAGGTTCTGCTGCGCGGACTGGCCGAGGCTTTCCACCACCGGCCACCAGACGTCGCACATGGTCTTGTCGCCCGGCTCCGCCTTACCGCGCATCACCACGCCTTCCACCCCTTCCTGCATCACCTGATGCAGCTCCACCAGATCCAGGCTTTGCTTGGCGTTCGCCGCTTGCGCCGCGCGGATGAAGAAGGTGCCGAACAGCGGACCGCTGGCGCCGCCCACGCTCGACAGCAGCGTCATACCGGTGTTTTTCAGGATAAAGCCGATATCCTTGTCCGCCACCGACGGCAGCTTTTCCACCACCTTATTGAAACCGCGATTCATGTTCAGACCGTGGTCGGCATCGCCGATCTCGGTGTCCAGTTGGGTGAGAAAATCGCGCTCCCGGCTGAATACTTCGCCGCAACGCATCAGCCAATCGACGACCTGTTGTTTGGTCAACGCCATAATTCCTCCTCAGCAACCCCAACGCAGCGCAGGCGTTTTCACCGGCGCATCCCACAAGGACAACAGCTCGTCGTCCACGTTCAACAACGTGATGGACACACCCTGCATATCAAGCGAGGTGCAATAAGAACCCACCAGGTTGCGTTCGATAATGATGCCCGCCTCGGCGCAACGCTCCGCCAATCGATGGTAGACGCCATACAGCTCGGACAGCGGCGTGGCACCCAGGTTATTGACCAACGCGATCACCCGATCGCCGCGCGTCAGCGGCTGCTTGGTCTGCATCTCGTCGCGCCACTCGCCCTGCTGACGATCCCAGACGCGGATCGTGCGCTGATAGTGGCCGTGGTCGATCAACGTATGGAACATGTCGTCCACCGCCGCGTTGAGCGTGGTGAACGTGCGGCGCGCAATGCCCGGCTCGCCGTGAATGCCGACGCCGAACTCCATCTCGTTCTCCGCCAGGGTGAACGACGGTTTGCCGGCGGCGGGGACGGTACAGGCACCCAGCGCAATGCCAATCGAATGCCCGTGGTTGTTGATGCGATGCCCCAGCGTCACCACGCTGTCCAGATCGTCGCCGCGCGCTGCGGCGGCGCCCAGCAGTTTCTCCATCAGAACGGTGTTGGCCACCCCGCGTCGCCCAGCAGTGAACAGGCTGTCTTTGACCGCCACGTCGTCATCCACCAGCACCGTCGCCACCGCGACGCCGCTGTCGTGCAGCAGTTCGGTGGCGGTTTCGAAGTTGAGCACGTCGCCGGTGTAGTTCTTAATCAGCAGCAACACGCCGGCGCCGCCGTCGATCGCCTGACCGCACTCGTACATTTTATCCGGCGTCGGCGAGGTGAAAATCTCGCCCGGACAGGCGCCGTCGAGCATCCCTTCGCCGACGAAACCGCAGTGCATCGGCTCGTGGCCGCTACCGCCGCCGGACAGGATCGCCACCTTGCTCGCCACCGGCGCGTCGGCGCGGGTCACGAACACCGGATCCGCGTGCACCAGCAACTCGGGATGGGCCTCCGCCAGCCCCTGCAACTGCTCTTCCAACACCGACTCGACCTGATTAATCAGTTTTTTCACGATGATTTCCTCTGTAAGCCCAGGGGCGCGGCGCACCGCGCCCCAACGGTATCAATGACGCTGCAGCCAGGCGGCGCCCAGCCTGTCCGCCGTCAGGATCGCCGCCTGCACGCCCGCAGGGGTGACCTTGAACGGCATGTTGTGAATGGTTTCGCCGGCAGCGCAACTGGCCTCGGCCACCGCCATCATCTTCGCCGTCGCGTCGCCGGTGACGCCCATCTGCGCCAGCGTGATCGGCAGGCCGATGTCATGGCAAAACGCCAACACGGTTTCAATCTGCGCCATCGGGCTGTTCTGCAATACCAGCTGCGCCAAGGTGCCGAACGCCACTTTTTCGCCGTGATACAGGTGGTGGCACTCTTCCAGCACGGTGAAACCGTTGTGAATGGCGTGCGCCGCCGCCAGCCCGCTACTCTCGAAGCCGATGCCGCTCAAATACGTATTGGCCTCAATAATGCGCTCCACCGCTTCCGTTACCACGCCGGCCTCGACCGCCAGCTTGGCCTTCACCCCTTCGGCCAGCAGCGTGTCATAGCACAGCCGCGCCAGACTGAGCGCCGCCAGCGTCGATTTGCCGCCGGCCATGCTGGTGGCCTGAGCGTCGAAGCAGGCCTGCGCCTCGAAATAGGTGGAAAGCGCGTCGCCCATGCCGGCCACCAGCAGGCGCACCGGCGCGTTGGCGATGATGGAACTGTCCATCACCACCATATCTGGGTTGCGCGGGTAGATCAGGTATTCGGCGAATTCGCCCTGTTCGGTGTAGAGAACCGACAGCGCGCTGGTCGGCGCATCGGTGGAAGCAATGGTGGGAATGAGCACCACCGGCAGCTGTTGGTAGTGGGCGACGGCCTTGGCGGTGTCGAGCGTCTTACCACCGCCGACGCCGATCACTCCGCGGCAACCGTGGGCCTGCAGCTCGCGGCCGAGCCGGTCTATCTCTTTGCGGCAGCACTCGCCGTTGAAGCGGGCCGCGTGATGTTTCACGCCGTGCTGCTGCAGGCTGCCCATTAGGGTGTCGCCCGCCAGCTGCATCACGAAGTCGTCGGCGATCACCAGGTAATGATCGGCGAGGGATTTGGCGTATTCGCCGACGACGGCTAGCGCATTGGCGCCCTGAATGTATTTACCTGGTGACTGGATGATTCTCAACATAACCGGATCCTTGTAGGGAGTTGGCGATGGTAACGTTCAGATATCAGGTGATGACGCGCCGACTTCGCCGTCGGCTTGTTGTTGTGCTTCGACTATGAGCGCCTGCCACCCGCCTGGCGAGCTTCGCGATTTTTGTTCCATTATGGAACATCATCATAGCGATAACGTTTCATGATGAAACGCCAACGCGCGTTTTTTCGCCGCAAAAGCGAACTGGCGCACACCCCAACGTATAACTGCGTAAAGAGTGGATTCTACGGGCGTTTCAGCTTTAATTTTGACCATGTTTCCCCTATCCTTAGCGCCACTACTGGGAAAGGGCGAAAACAGCCCGCATGATGGGATTGATAACGATGAAACGGACAAAAAACATCAACCAAGAGACGTTCCGCAAATCCTGGCGCAGCTACCGTGTCGCGCCCGTGGCCTTGGCGATCAGCGCCGTCTTTATGCTGGCCGGCTGCGAGAAGAGCGATGAAACGGTCTCCCTGTATCAGAATGCCGATGACTGTTCGCGCGCCAATCCTTCGATGAGCGAGCAGTGCACCACCTCCTACAACAACGCCCTGCAAGAAGCGGCGAAAACCGCGCCGAAATACGCCACCCGCGAAGACTGCGTCGCCGAGTTCGGCGAAGCGCAGTGCACCCAGGCGCCGGCACAGGCCGGCATGGCGGCGGAATCGCAAAGCAGCGGCAGCTTCTGGATGCCGCTGATGGCGGGCTACATGATGGGCCGCCTGATGGGCGGTTCCGGCTTCGCGCAGCAGCCACTGTTCACTTCCAAGAACGCCGCCAGCCCGGCGAACGGCAAGTTTGTCGACGCCAGCGGCAAGAGCTACGGCCCGGCCACCGCCGGCGGCCGCACCATGACGGTGCCGAAAACCGCCATGGCGCCAAAGCCTGCGGTCACCAACACCGTGACCCGCGGTGGTTTCGGCGAGACCGTGGCCAAGCAGACCAGCATGCAGCGCAGCAGCGCCACTTCCAACTCCGGCTCTCGCAGCATGGGCGGTTGATGCATGAAACGTATTGCTATTACCGAGCGCCCGGACTGGCGTGAAAAAGCGACCGAGTTCGGTTTCCGTTTCCACACCATGTACGGCGAGCCGTACTGGTGTGAAGACGCCTATTACCAGTTCACGCTGGCGCAGATTGAAGAGATCGAAAACGCCACCGCCGAGCTGCACCAGATGTGCCTGCAGGTGGTGGAAAAGGTGGTCGGCAGCGATGAGCTGATGGCCAAGTTCTGCATTCCGAAACACACCTGGGAGTTCGTGCGCAGTTCCTGGCGCACCAACCAGCCGTCGCTGTATTCGCGTCTCGATCTGGCCTACGACGGCGTCAACCCGCCGAAGCTGCTGGAGAACAACGCCGATACGCCAACCTCGCTGTATGAGGCGGCCTTCTTCCAGTGGCTGTGGCTGGAAGACCAGATCAACGCCGGCAAGCTGGATCCGGAATCGGATCAGTACAACAGCCTGCAGGAGAAGCTGATCGAGCGTTTCGCCGAGCTGAAAGCGCATCACGGCTTCGGCCTGTTGCACCTGGCCTGCTGCCAGGACAGCGAAGAAGATCGCGGCACGGTGCAATATCTGCAGGACTGCGCGCAGGAAGCCGGTCTGCCGACCGAGTTCCTGTTCATGGAAGAGATTGGTCTTGGCGAGAAAGGCCAGTTTACCGATCTGCAGGATCAGGTGATCGGCAACCTGTTCAAGCTCTACCCGTGGGAATTCATGCTGCGCGAGATGTTCTCCACCAAGCTGGAAGACGCCGGCGTGCGTTGGCTGGAGCCGGCCTGGAAGAGCATCATCTCCAACAAGGCGCTGCTGCCGCTGCTGTGGGAAATGTTCCCTAACCACCCTAACCTGTTGCCGGCTTATTTCGCGCAAGACGATCATCCGCCGATGGATCATTACGTCACCAAACCGCTGTTCTCACGCGAAGGCGCCAATATTCAGATCGTCGAAAACGGTCAGGAAGTGGCGCGCGTCGATGGGCCGTACGGTGAAGAAGGCATGATCGTGCAGCAGTTCCATCCGCTGCCAAAGTTCGAAGACAGCTACACGCTGATCGGCAGCTGGCTGGTGAACGATCAACCCTGCGGCATCGGCCTGCGCGAAGATCGCGAGCTGATCACGCAGGATCTGTCGCGCTTCTATCCGCACACCATCCTCGGCTGATCGCCCCGCTGAAGACAAAAACGCCAGTCTCTGACTGGCGTTTTTTCTTTACCCCACCTGCACCGACAGCATGCTCAGCGCCCCCATTTCGATACCGTCGATCGGCACGCTGATGGCCTCTTTTCCATCCCAGCCGCCGAGCACGTACAGCAACGGCAGATAGTGTTCCGGCGTCGGGTTTGACAACGCCGCGCCCTCATGGCGCATGAAATCCACCAGCGGGTGGTTGTCGCCCCGATAGCGCAGGTTATCCCGGACAAAGTTATTGAACGATTCCGCCCACGGGTAGGCGCTGGTATCGCCCTGCCATTTCACCATGCGCAGGTTGTGTACCACGTTGCCGCTGGCGACGATCATCACACCCTCATCCCGCAGCGCCGCCAGTTTACGACCCAGCTCATAGTGATAGGCTGCCGGCTGCGTGCCGTCGACGCTGAGCTGCACCACCGGGATATCGGCATTGGGATACATCTTGATCAATACGCCCCAAGTACCGTGATCCAACCCCCACTCACCGAGATCGGCCGTCACCGGCACCGGCGCCAGAATGTGCTGCAGCTGCGTGGCCAGCGCGGGAGAGCCCGGCGCCGGATAACGGGTATCAAACAGCGCCTGCGGGAACCCGCCGAAGTCGTGAATGGTTTTGGGCTTTTCCATCGCAGTGACCGCAGTGCCACGGGTATACCAATGCGCAGAAACCGCCACGATCGCCTTCGGCCGCGGCAATGACTCACCCAACGCACGCCATGCCCGGGTGTAACGGTTGTCTTCCAGCACGTTCATCGGGCTACCGTGGCCAAGAAACAGTGCCGGCATACGAGAGGTGTTCATAGTGGGATCCTCAGTTCAAATTGTGCTATGCCGCTACATTACGCGCTTTGACGCAGCAACACAGCCGGATAACCGTGATGAAGATATTCAATAAATTTGAAATAAAAGCCGGAAAAATAGACTGGCAAACAAAAAGTTAAAAAATGCATATTTTTCAAATAATTAATAATCAACGTGAATACCATGGCATTACTGCCACACAGATCTAATTTGTGAACAATTTATGTACTCTTTGTTAACGCGATCTATACACTCCTCCTTCAGTCGACAGGGTGTTGGCAGCCCGTCGGCGCTACGGGAATCACGTCTCACCAAGGAGGAATTCATGTTCAGACTCACACTGGCAACCCGCCTGGCGCTTTCCATGACCTTGTTCGCCACGGGGGCAGTCGCCGCCGGCGCGGTGGACAACGCGCCGCTGACGCAGCGCGAAGATCCTTACTTCCTTCAGGCGCAAGCTCAGCTGCAACAGCGACTGAAACAGGCGCCAAACACCAACCGCGCCAAAAACGTCATTCTGGTGGTCGGTGACGGCATGGGATTTTCCACCGTGACCGCCGCCCGCATTTTTGAAGGGCAGCAGCGCGGCGTGGATGGCGAGTCCAACGTGCTGGCCTGGGAAGCCTTCCCCTATTTGGCGGCGGCCAAAACCTATTCCGCCGACGCCCAAATCACCGACTCCGCGCCCAGCGCGGTGGCAATGACCACCGGCGTCAAAACCATCAACGATCTGATGGGCCTCAACCATACGGCCACCCTCAACAATTGCGAGGATCAGCAAACCAAGGCCGTCACCACGCTCTGGGAGATGGCCGCAACGCTCGGCATGGCCACCGGCGCCGTGACAACCGCGACCATTACCCACGCCACGCCGGGCGCCACCTATGCCCATATCGCCAACCGCGACTGGGAGTCTGACGCCAAAATGCCGGCGGACGCCCTGGCCGCAGGCTGCCGCGACATCGCGCGCCAGCTGGTGGAAATGAAATACGGCAACGGCCTGAACGTGGCGATGGGCGGTGGGCGCGCCAACTTCCTGCCCGACAGCGTGAGCGATCCGGAATATCCCGGCAAAACAGGCGCCAGAAAGGATGGCCGCGACCTGACGCAGGCCTGGCTGCAGCGCTACGGCGAGCGTGGGCAATACGTATGGAATCAGGCACAGTTCGATAAAATCGAGCCGGGTAAGGTCGACCACCTGTTAGCCCTGTTCGAGCCATCACACATGAACTTCGAGCACGATCGACGGCAAGACGCGGCGGGAGAACCTTCACTGGCAGAGATGACCGGCAAGGCCATCGATATTCTGGCCAGGAATCCCGAAGGCTATCTGTTGCTGGTAGAAGGCGGGCGCGTCGATCACGGCAGCCATAACGGCAACGCCTACCGCACGCTGAGCGACGCGGTCGCCCTGAACGAGGCGGTGAAAACCATCGTCGGCAAGGTCAACCTGGACGAAACGCTGGTGATCGTGACCGGCGATCACAGCCACACGCTGACCATCGCCGGCTATGCCAAGCGCGGCAATCCTATCCTCGGCATTTCCGTCGGCGTCGACGATAAACCTCGGCTGGGCAGCGACGGCAAGCCCTATACCACCCTCGGTTTCGCCAACGGCCCCGGCGGCGCGATCCCGCTGACCGAGCGCCCGGCATTGACCATGGAGCAAACCACCGCGCCCGACTTTATTCAGCCGGCGCTGGTGCCGCTGAAAAGCGAGACGCACGGCGGGGAAGATCTCGGCATCTACGCCATCGGCCCCTGGGCGCATCTGTTCCAGGGTACGGTTGAGGAGAACTACACCTTCCACGTGATGAATTACGCCAGCCGCATCGGCGAACGCCTGTCAGAGCGGTAGCCACAAAAAAAGCCGCGTTACGCGGCTTTTTTATCGTTGAAAGCGGCCGGCTATCAGCTGGCTTTTTTCTCGTGCGCCTGGCGGTAGGCCACCAGATCTTCGATGGTCAGCACTACCATGTCGTGCTGTTTGGCGAAGGTAATCACTTCCGGCGCATGCGCCATGCTGCCATCGTCGTTGGTCAGTTCACACAGCACGCCGGCAGGTTTGAAACCGGCCATGGAGACCAGATCGATGGTTGCTTCGGTGTGGCCGCGACGGCTCAGCACGCCGCCCGGCTGCGCACGCAGCGGGAACACGTGGCCCGGACGGTTCAGGTCGCTCGGCTTGGCGCTGTCTGCCACCGCCGCGCGGATGGTGGTCAGGCGATCGGAAGCGGAAACCCCGGTGGTCACGCCCTGCGCCGCTTCGATGGTCACGGTGAAGGCGGTCTGGAACTGGCTGGAGTTGTTGGTCACCATCATCGGCAGCTCAAGCTGCTGACGGCGTTCTTCGGTGATGCACAGGCACACGATACCGCTGCCGTGGCGGATGGTCAGCGCCATCTGCTCAACGGTCATGGTTTCCGCGGCGAAGATCATGTCACCTTCGTTTTCACGATTTTCATCATCGAGCACCATTACGCCGCGCCCGTTGCGCAGTGCGTCGATCGCGCGTTCAACGCGTTCTGTCGGCGTGCCGAAGTCTGAAAGTAGCGTCTGATTCATGGTAAAAAACCTCATTAAAAATTATGGATTACCAGAACCAGGGCGATCTTGAGGAGTAGCTAGCAATAGCTAAAAAAATAACGCAAGCGGGCGCATGCCCGGCAGATACCGTTACTCTCTCCCATCCGGACTATAACCGTCGGCCCCGGAATTACACCGGATCTGCTGACCTCTAACCGGCCTTTACAGGCTGGCTGAGCGCTCGCGGGCTTTCACCGTAGAAGGTGATTTACCGCCGGTGGGGACTTTCACCCCGCCCTGAGAATAAGCAAGATGACTATAACGCTAATGGATAGACAGGGCAATTGGCAAAAGCACAATTCGGCCACGCGCGGCGAATGCGCTTAATGGTGTTTATCCGGCGGGCAACTCGCATTACACTAAGCGGCAGCTATTAAACTCTGAAAGGGATACGCCATGATTGACCCGAAAAAAATCGAACAAATCGCACGCCAGGTTCATGAGTCCATGCCTAAAGGCGTTCGTGAATTCGGGGAAGACGTTGAGAAAAAAATCCGTCAGGTCCTGCAATCGCAGTTGACCCGCCTGGATTTGGTTAACCGCGAAGAGTTCGACGTGCAGACTCAGGTGCTGTTGCGCACCCGCGAGAAGCTGGCGCTGTTGGAACAGCGCATGGCCGAGCTGGAAAGCAAACTGAGCACGGCGCCGGCAGCCAAGCAGGAAGACGAATAATTTCCGCCAAGGGCGCGCACCTGTATGAACCGCGCGCCCTTGTTCTTTAGATTACCCGGCGTTAGCCGCGCCCGTCTTTAATCGCTTTGATGATGTTGGTGGTCGACAGGCCGTCTTCAAAGTTCAACACTTTGACATCGCCGCCGTTGGCCCACACTTCCGCACTGCCGGCAATCTCTTCCGGTTTGTAATCGCCGCCTTTCACCAGCAGATCCGGCAGAATGTCGGCGATCAAGCGCTGCGGCGTGTCCTCTTCGAACGGCACCACCCAATCCACCGCTTCCAGCGCGCCCAGTACAATCATGCGGTTCTCCAGCGCGTTGACCGGGCGTGTTTCCCCTTTCAGGCGCTTGGTCGACGCATCGCTGTTCACCGCCACGATCAGGCGATCGCCCAGCTTGCGGGCGTTGGCCAGATAAGAGACGTGGCCGGCATGCAAAATGTCGAAGATGCCGTTGGTCATCACCACTTTTTCGCCGCGCTGACGCGCCTGCGCGACGGCATGCTTCAACTGCGCTTCGGTCATCACGCCAAAACCGGTTTCGGCGCGGCCACGCACCGCGTTTTCCAGCTCGATCGGTGACACGGTGGAGGTACCGAGCTTGCCCACCACCACGCCGGCGGCAGCGTTGGCCAGGAAACAGGACTCTTCCAGCGAGTTACCGGCGGCCAGCGAGGCGGCCAGCACGCCGATCACGGTGTCGCCGGCGCCGGTCACATCAAACACTTCCTGCGCCTGGGTCGGCAAGTGCAGCGGTTCAACGCCCGGCTGCAACAGCGTCATGCCGTGTTCTGAACGGGTAACCAGCAGCGCCGACAGCTCGAAATCCGCCACCAGCTTCATGCCGCGTTCCACCAATTCCGCTTCATCCTTGCAGTGGCCCACCACCGCTTCGAACTCGGACAGGTTCGGCGTCAGCAGCGTCGCGCCGCGATAGCGCTCGAAATCGGACCCTTTCGGATCGATCAGCACCGGCACCTTGGCGGCGCGCGCCAGTTGGATCATGCCCTGCACCTGGCTGAGCGCGCCCTTGGCGTAATCGGACAGCACCAGCGCGCCGATCTGCGGCAGCGCCTGCTGAATACGCTCCAGCATCGGCTGTGGATCAACGTTGGAGAAGCCTTCTTCGAAGTCGAGACGGATCAGTTGCTGGTTGCGGGACAGCACGCGCAGCTTGGTGATGGTCGGATGGGTCGGCACCGAGACGAAGTCGCAGCGCACGTTGACTTCATTCAGCTTGGCGCTCAGCGCCCGCGCCGCATCGTCGATGCCGGTCAGGCCCACCAGGCGGGAAGTGGCGCCCAGCGAAGCGATGTTCATCGCCACGTTAGCCGCGCCGCCGGGACGCTCTTCGATGGTATCGACCTTGACCACCGGCACCGGGGCTTCCGGTGAAATGCGGCTGGTCGGCCCATACCAATAGCGATCCAACATGACGTCACCGACCACCAGCACACCGGCGCGGCGAAAATCAGGCAGCGTAACTTTCATCCGATAACTCCAAAAAAGAACAAAATTTTAGTGGCGCAGATATTACCACAGACCGCCGGAATACCCGCAAAAAGGTATTAATCCAGCCATTTGGCCCAGCTGGCGCGTACCTGTTCGCGCTCGGCGGCAAACAGCCCGCTGCCGACCTTGCCGGAATGCTCCTGCAGCGCCAGGTGGTGGATCTCGTCGCGCATGGTGACATAGGCCTGGGTCAGCGCGCGCGCTTCCTCTTCCGGCATGATGTCGTAATTGGCCATCAGCTCGAAGATGCGCACGTTGTCCGACCAACGCGTCAGGCGCGGTTCACCCGGCGCATAGCGTAAGACCAGATATTGGGCGATAAATTCGATGTCGGTTATGCCGCCCTCATCGGTTTTGATATCAAACAGATCGCGCTGCTTGCTGCCGAGATGGTTGCGCATCTTTTCGCGCATCTCGCGCACTTCGCGCTTCAGGGTCTGCGCATCGCGCGTTTTGCACAGGATCTCGCGCCGGATTGCGTCAAACTGCTGATGCAGCGCCGGATCGCCATGCACGATGCGCGCGCGCACCAGGGCCTGATGCTCCCAGGTCCAGGCTTCGTTTTGCTGGTAGTCGGCGAACGCTTCGACGGTGCTGACCAGCATCCCCGCCGCACCGGAAGGCCGCAGACGCGCGTCAACCTCATACAGAATGCCGGAGGAGGTGCGGGTGCTGAACAGATGCATCACCCGCTGTGCCAGCCGCAGGTAGAACTGACGGCCGTCGATGCAGCGATCGCCGTCGGTCATCACTTCCGGCGGGCAATCCAACAGGAACACCAGATCGAGGTCGGAACTGTACCCCAGCTCCCAACCGCCCAGCTTGCCGTAGCCGATCACCGCAAAGCCGCGCCCTTCGCGTTCCTGCAGATGGGTCGGCTGGCCGTAACGCGCCACCATGTCGCTCCAGGCCTGTTGCACCACCGCGTCGATGATCGCCTCCGCCAAATAAGTCAGATGGTCGCTCACTTTCATCACCGGCAGCGCGCCGGCGATATCCGCCGCGGCGATGCGCAGCTGCTGCGCCTGTTTGAACTGGCGCAGCGCCTCCAGCTTTTGCTCTTCGTCGTCTTCCGGCACCCGCAGCAGATACTGGCGCAGCTCGCTGCGGTAGGCGTCCAGCGCCACCGGCTGATACAGCGTGGCCGGATCCAGCAGTTCGTCCAGCAACAGCGGGTAACGCGACAGCTGGTTGGCGACCATCGGCGACGCGGCGCACAGGCGGATCAGATGGCTGAGCGCCGCGTGGTACTCCACCAACAATTCGAGGTAGGTGGTGCGGGTGACGATGCTGAGCAGCAGCTGCGCCAGCCGCACCAGCGCGGTCGGCGCGTCCTGGCGCGGGCACACCTCCGCCAGCAGGCGCGGCATCAGTTGATCGAGCACGTCGCGGCCGCGCGGGCCAATGGTGCGCTTGTCGACGTCGTGGCGGAAATCGGCGATGGTGCGCAGCATCTGTCGACGGCCTTCTTCATCGAGGTGTGGCGTCAGCGGCGCCAGCTCGTTCTCCTCCAGCGCGTCCTGCCACAGGCTGTGGTAGTGCTGGTAATCGGGATCTTCGCCGACATCCGGGCTATCGTCGCCGATCAGGTCGTCGAACACCGCGCGCACCGCCTGCATGTGCGCGTCCAGCGCCGCCATCAGCGCCGGCCAATCCGCCAATCCCATACCGTAGGCCAACCGCGCCTGATCGAGTACCTCCTGCGGCAGCGTCTGGGTTTGCTGATCGCCGATCGCCTGCAGCAAGTTCTCCAACCGCCGCAGGAACAGGTAGGCGGCGCTCAGCGCCCGTACCTGCTCGGCCTCCAGCAGCCCCAGCTCACCCACCGCCTGCAGCGTCGGCAGCAGCGAACGCCCCTGCAGCGCCGGCTCGCGGCCGCCGCGGATCAGCTGGAATACCTGGGTAATGAATTCGATTTCGCGAATGCCGCCGGCGCCCAGCTTGATGTTGTCCTTCAGGCCGCGACGCCGTACTTCACGGGCGATCATGCCCTTCATGTTGCGCAGCGACTGGATGACGCTGAAATCGATATAGCGGCGGAACACGAACGGCCGCAGGGTTTTGCGCAGCTCCTGGCTGTAGGCGTCTTCCGCCCCGCCCATCAGGCGCGCCTTCACCATCGCATAGCGCTCCCAGTCGCGCCCCTGCTCCTGATAATAATCTTCCAGCGCCGCGAAGCTCATCACCAACGGGCCGCTGTCGCCGAACGGCCGCAGCCGCATGTCGACGCGATAGACGAAGCCGTCGATGGTCTGTTGATCCAGCGCCTTGATCAGCCGCTGGCCGAGGCGGGTGAAGAACTGGGCATTGTCCAACTCGCGCCTTCCGCCCTGGGTCTGGCCGTTTTCCGGGTAGGCGAAGATCAGATCGATATCCGACGAGAAATTCAGCTCGCCGCCGCCCAGCTTGCCCATGCCGAGGATCAGCAGCGGCTGCGGTTCGCCGGCGGCATTGCACGGCGTGCCCCACTCGCGGCAGCAGGTTTGGTACAGCCAGTCGCGGGCGCTGACGATCAGCGTCTCCGCCAGCCCGCTCAGCTGCAGCAGCGTTTCTTCGGTCGAACACAGCCCCTGCGCCTGCGCCCAGGCGATACGCACCAGCGTCTCGCGGCGAAACAGGCGCAGCGTGCGCATCAACTGCGCTTCGTCACGCACCTCTTCCAGCTCGTCCTGCAGCCAGGCGGCATAGTGTTGCCACTCGCCGGGCGCCGGCGGCTGCTCGCGCAGCGTCGCGAGCCAGGCCGGCTGGGCGAGCAGCGCGTCGCTGACGAAGTCGCTCGACGCCAGCACCCACTGCTCCTGCTCGCTAAAGGCGCTGTCCGCGCCGTGAACTTCCTGAAAACGCTGCACAACCTGCTGTGCCTGAGCCTGTAACGCGGCTGAAAGTGGCGACATAGTGTATGACCCGTTCTGCGGCCCACGGCTGGCGGGCCGACTGGATTAACGAAGCGCGCCGTTTAACCAGAATGGCGCATGCGATAAGGCCTGTTTGCGGCTGGCTTCATACCAGCCCTGGCGGCGCTCGCTCAGCGCCGCCTGCAACTCGCGCCAGGCGTCGATATAAGGCCCGGTCTGCTCGTCGGGGTAAGCGCCCGACAGCAGGATCAGCGCCGAAATCTGACGCGTCAGGCGCGGCAATTGTTCCTGATATTCATCTTCGTTCAGGGTACGGCTGAAGGCTTCTTTCAGCTCCGCGCCGCTGCGCCCCAGCATGATGTCGCTAAAGCGTTTGAAAGAACCGTCCAGCTTGGTCTGCCCTTTGGCATCGATAAACGGCCTCCAGGCGCCGCTCACCAGCCATGATGTGAGCGCCAACTTACATTGCAGGTAAGCTGTGCTGTAGCACAGGGTCTCTGGTTGCGCGGCTTTATCCGCCAACAATGGTTCGAGTTCGCTCAGACGGGCGCGCAGATCGGCGCTGGCCTTGCGCGGCACCAGGCCGCCGAAGATCACCAGCGCCTGGCGGATCGTGCCGACCGCTTCGATGACCGCCCCGCGCGCCTGCGCGTCGCCTCGCAGCCACAGCTCTTCATGGTACTGCCAGTGGTTCAGCGCCAGTTCGAAGGCGGCGATCATCCCCTGCTCCACGGTCGCCTTCGCCGCCGGCTTCAGCACCTGCAGCGAGCGCACCTCGCGCGGCGGATTGCCCTGCGCCAGGTGGTAACCACGCGCCGCCTTGCTCAGGCTGCCCTGACGCAGCCCATCGTGCGCCGCCAGCTCACCGGCCAATGCCAGCAGATCGGCGGTGTTGCCTTTCAGCAACTCCAGTTCTATCTCGCTCAGGGCTTCGCTGAGATCACCGGCGCGCACCTCACCCTGATCCAGGCCAATCTCTATCTCACTTTGGCCGTAAGTAACCACCCACTTCTCACGCACAAAATCGGTACGGAACAGCGGTTGCAACGCCTGCTGCAGCGCCGCGATATCGCAATCCTGCGGCCAGATGTCGGCAGGAAACTGCGCCAGCGCCAGCTGCGGTTCGGCGATGGCGACATTGTATTCCGGGCGCTGGTGCAGGCCGGCCACCACTTTACCGGCGGTTTTGATGGTCATCTCATAGCGATCGTCGAAACCGCGAATGCGCAGCCCCATGTCGTGACGGCGCAGGAAGTTGTCGGCCGTTTCGAAGTAAATGTTGGTCAGCTTTTGCGGCGCGGAATGCTGATGCGGCCAGGCGGCGAGCCAGTGTGGCAGAGCGGCCACCGCTTGCGGCGCGGCGATGAATTTCAGTTCAATTTCAACGGTCATAATTCTTTAACACCAATAAGTTACGCATTCGCGTCGGTTTCAGCGCGGCGCGCTCGGCCTGCCGTATGCTGCCCACTGACGCACAGTTGCCGTTATCTTACCGCGATTCCCGGCGCCTTAACCCTGCTAACTGTAGAAAAAACCTGTTACGTTATAAAACGCTGCGCAACTCACAGAATCAGCCACAGTAAGATAGTTCTCATTCCGGTTTTGGCGTTGCGTCGTCAGACTGAACCCTCTACTATCGTTCCATAAATTCACCCAGAAACGATGAACTAATGCAGAAATTACGCCTGATTTTCCTTGCCGCGCTGAGCTTCAGCATCACTTGGGCCGCACATGCCGAAGATAAACGCTATATCTCCGATGAGTTAAGCACTTACGTCCATAGCGGCCCAGGTAATCAGTACCGTATTGTCGGCACTCTGAACGCCGGTGAAGAAGTGACCCTGCTGAGCGTCAACGACAGCACCAATTACGGCCAGATCCGCGATCCCAAAGGCCGCACCACCTGGATCCCGCTCGATCAGCTCAGCCAGACGCCAAGCCTGCGCACCCGCGTGCCCGAGCTGGAACAGCAGGTGAAAACCCTGACCGACAAACTGGCCAACATCGATAACACCTGGAACCAGCGCACCTCGGAAATGCAGGAGAAAGTCGCGGGCAGCGACAGCACCATCAGCAGCCTGCAGAAGGAAAACCAGGATCTGAAAAACCAGCTGGTGGTCGCGCAGAAGAAGGTCAACGCCGTTAACCTGCAGCTCGACGACAAGCAGCGCACCATTATCCTGCAGTGGTTCATGTACGGCGGCGGCGTTGCTGGCGTCGGTTTGCTGTTGGGCCTGCTGTTGCCGCACCTGATCCCGCGCCGCAAGAACAACAATCGCTGGATGAACTGATCTCAGTATCGTTCAGTTTGAGTATGGGCGCCTGCGGGCGCCCTTTTCATTGGTGCCGACATCCCGCGGGCAATTCATGTAATCTGATAGACAGAGCCTTACACGATATTCAGGAGTCAACAGTGCAGATTTATCTGGTCGGCGGCGCCGTTCGCGACAGCCTGCTCAATATTCCGGTGGTCGATCATGATTGGGTGGTAGTGGGCGCCACGCCGGCAGAGCTGCTGGCATTGGGTTACCAACAGGTCGGCAAAGATTTCCCGGTGTTCCTCAACCCCGATTCTCATGAGGAATACGCGCTGGCGCGCACCGAGCGCAAATCCGGCCAAGGGTACACCGGTTTTACCTGCTATGCCGCGCCGGACGTCACGCTGGAGGAAGATCTGCTGCGGCGCGATCTGACCATCAACGCCATCGCCCGTTCCGCCGAAGGGGAGCTGATTGACCCTTACGGCGGCGTGGCCGATCTGCAGGCGCGCGTGCTGCGCCACGTTTCCGACGCGTTCGGCGAAGATCCGCTGCGAGTACTGCGCGTGGCGCGTTTCAATGCCCGCTTCGCCCACCTGGGTTTTCGCATCGCCGACGAAACGCTGGCCCTGATGCGCCAAATGGCGCACGGCGGTGAACTGGCTGCGCTGACCGCCGAACGCGTCTGGAAGGAAACCGAAAAGGCGCTGCAAAGCCAGAGCCCGCAGGTCTATTTTCAGGTGCTGCGCGATTGCGATGCGCTGGCGGTGCTGTTCCCGGAAATCGACGCGCTGTTCGGCGTGCCGGCCCCCGCCAAGTGGCACCCGGAGATCGACACCGGCGTGCACACGCTGATGGCGCTGGCGATTGCCGCCCGCCTCACGCCGGAGGTGGACGTGCGCTTCGCCACCCTGTGCCATGACCTCGGCAAAGGGTTGACGCCAAAAGAGTTCTGGCCGCATCACCACGGCCACGGCCCGGCGGGCGTACGGCTGGTCGAGGCGCTGTGCCAGCGGCTGCGGGTGCCTAACCCGGTGCGCGATCTGAGCAAGCTGGTGGCCGAGTACCATGATCTGATCCACACCGTGAACAAGCTGCGGCCGGAGACCCTATTGAAGCTGTTCGACGCCATCGACGTCTGGCGCAAGCCCCAGAGGCTGGAGCAGATGATCCTGACCAGCGAAGCGGACGCGCGCGGACGCACCGGCTTTGAGAAGAATCCCTATCCGCAGGGCGACTATCTGCGCCAGGCGTATCAGGTGGCGAACGCGGTATCGATTAAAGAGGTGGTAGCCAGCGGGCTGCAGGGCACCGCGATCCGCGACGAGCTCAAACGCCGCCGCCAGCAGGCGCTGGCCGAGTGGAAGCTCTCCCAAACGATTATCAACGATCAGGCATAAAAAAACCCCGCAGAGCGGGGTTTTTTCTTGGTATCGGGCTTACAGGAACACCATGTAAACCACGGCCGCCACGATAAAGCGGTAGATGGCGAACGGCACGAACGAGATGCGTTTGATCAGCGACAGGAAGGTCTTGATCGCAATCAGCGCCACCACGAAGGCAGTAACGAAGCCGACGGCGAACATCGGCAGATCGCCCCAGGTCAGGAAGTGCAGGCTCTTGTACAGATCCAGGCCGCTGGCGCCAATCATCATCGGCACCGCCAAAATGAAGGAGAACTCGGACGCCGCATAGCGGTTCACGCCAACCAGCATACCGCCGGCGATAGTGGAACCCGAACGGGAGAAGCCCGGCCACAGCGCCAGGCACTGGAAGCAGCCGATCATGAACGCCTGGCGGTAGGTGATGTCATCCAGCCCTTCCGCGCTCGGTTTCTTCGGCTTCAGCCATTCCGCCGCCAGCAGCAGCAGACCGCCGACCACCAACGCATACATCACGTTTTTCGGCGCGAACAGCGACTTGATGAAATCATGGAAGGCCAGGCCCAGCACCACCGCCGGGATCATCGCCAGCAGGATGTGCCCCAGCTTCAGCTGACCGCTGGTTTTGCCCTCGTGCTCCACCGGCTTGCCGCCGAAATGGATGCCGATCAGGCCGAACAACCTGCGCCAGAACATCACGACGACGGCCAGGATCGACCCCAGCTGGATGATGACTTCAAAGGTTTTGGCTTTGTCGCCGGTAAAGCCCAGCCACTCGCCAACGATAATCATATGCCCGGTGGAAGACACCGGCAGAAATTCGGTTAACCCCTCGACAACCCCAAGAACAAACGCAATAAACAGTGAATGCATGTCAGCCATGTGCTTCGCTCACCCTATAAAATAACGGCTATCACATAAAAAAGCGGCAGTGCTTAAAGACAATGCCGCTAAAACAATTCTCAGGATTAAGACCAGCTTAACGGTCTTTCGTTGCAAGCAGATGACATAAAATCATGCGGGACGAGTGCCGCGCTCAATGATCACGCCGACCCGATTGGCATGTGCTACAGCGCCCGGTTTGCTGACCTTAATACGGACCCACGGGGAATTGAAGCGCTGAAGCAAAATTTCAGATATTTCCTCCGCCACGCGTTCCACCAGGGCGAAGCGGTTCGACTCCACGTGTTGGATCACGGCATCGCTGACGTCGGCATAGCTCAGACAGTCAGTTACGTCGTCGCTGGCGGCGGCCGGCCGGTTATCCCAGCCCATTTCGATATCGAACACCAGCTTCTGACGAATGCCCTGTTCCCACTCATAAACGCCAATGGTGGTAATTACGGTAAGCTCTTCAATAAATACGATATCCATCACGTCATTCTCTGTTTTTGGCCTTGCCGGATACCACTTCCAGCGGAATGTGCGTATTATCCATAGATGTTGCGAGTAAAACGACCATTATTAAACGGAACCGCGTTATGAGTGCTACCGCGCTTGGCATGATTATCTTCGCGTATCTGTGCGGCTCGATTTCGAGCGCGATCCTGGTTTGCCGGATCGCCAGGCTGCCGGACCCGCGTGAGCATGGCTCAGGAAATCCCGGGGCGACCAACGTCCTGCGCATCGGCGGCCGGCTGGCGGCAGCGGCGGTGCTGGTGTTCGATATTCTGAAAGGGATGTTGCCGGTCTGGCTGGCCTACAAACTCGATGTACCGCCGCTGTACCTCGGCCTGACGGCGATCGCCGCCTGTCTGGGGCACATCTATCCGGTGTTCTTCCACTTCCGCGGCGGTAAAGGCGTGGCGACGGCGTTTGGCGCCATCGCGCCTATCGGCTGGGATCTGACCGGCCTGATGACCGGCACCTGGCTGTTGACGGTGCTGCTCAGCGGCTACTCTTCGCTCGGCGCCATCGTCAGCGCGCTGATCGCCCCGTTCTACGTCTGGTGGTTCAAACCGCAGTTCACCTTCCCGGTAGCGATGCTCTCCTGCCTGATCCTGATGCGGCATCACGACAATATCCAGCGCCTGTGGCGCGGCCAGGAAGGCAAGATTTGGGGCAAGTTCCGCAAGAAGAAAAACGACGCGGATGAGGATAACGGCGACCAGCCGAAAGACGAATAACAGAAGGGCCGGATTATCCGGCCCTTTGCTTTATACCGCAGGCAGTTCCGCCAGCGGCCAGCGCGGCCGCACCGACACGCTCAGCTCCGGGTTGGCGCCGCTCTTCAGCCGCACCATGCCGGCATAGGCGATCATCGCGCCGTTGTCGGTGCAAAATTCCGGGCGGGCATAGAACACTTCCCCGCCGCGTTTCTGCATCATCTCCGCCAGCTTGGCACGCAATGTGCGGTTGGCGCTCACGCCGCCGGCCATCACCAGGCGTTTGAAGCCGGTTTGCTCGAGGGCACGTTTGCATTTGATCGCCAGCGTATCCACCACCGCATCCTCGAAGGCGCGGGCGATGTCGGCACGCGTCTGATCGTCGTTGCCGTTGGAGCGAATGGTGTTGGCGGCGAAGGTTTTCAGCCCGGAGAAGCTGAAGTCCAGCCCCGGACGATCGGTCATCGGCCGCGGGAAGGTGAAACGCCCCGCCGTGCCCTGCTGCGCCATCTTCGACAGCATCGGCCCGCCGGGATAATCCAGGCCGAGCAGCTTGGCGGTTTTGTCGAACGCTTCGCCGGCGGCATCGTCGATCGACTCGCCCAGCAGTGCATACTCACCGATGCCGGTGACGCTGATCAACTGAGTGTGGCCACCGGAGACCAGCAGCGCGACGAACGGGAACGCCGGCGGGTTATCTTCCAGCATCGGCGCCAGCAGGTGGCCTTCCATATGGTGTACCGGCACCGCCGGCACGTTCCAGGCGAACGCCAGCGCACGCCCGACGGTAGCGCCGACCAGCAGCGCGCCTACCAGGCCCGGCCCGGCGGTATAAGCCACGCCGTCGATATCGGCCGGAGTCAGGTTGGCCTCTTTCAGCGCCGCCTGAATCAGCGGCACGGTTTTGCGCACGTGATCGCGGGAGGCCAGTTCCGGCACCACGCCGCCGTAGTCGGCGTGCAGCTTCACCTGGCTGTATAATTGGTTGGCCAACAAACCGGTTTGATCGTCATACACTGCAATTCCGGTTTCATCGCAGGACGTTTCTATACCCAGTACTCGCATTACATTTCCCATCATTCACGTGCGGCCGCCAGTCTACCACATTCCGCCGCATTTACCGCCGATGCGGCGCATCTTGTCACCGGCTTGCGCCTATGTCGATGATTCATCCAGAAAATGCCCGAGCGATTAAATACGAGCATTTTTTTCTGATTAGTCTATAATCAGCGCCCGGTGCAAAATTGCGCACGTTGCGGCAGAGCGACGCGGGTTTCAATTTGCTGTGATGCTTTACAAAGCAGCATCCATTGGAGTAAAATTCCGCACCATTTTGAAAAGGCTGGCGCTTGGCCAGCAGCAAACCGAATTTTATTGAGGTGAGAGGCACATGCCGGTAATTAAAGTACGTGAAAACGAGCCATTTGACGTTGCTCTGCGTCGTTTCAAACGCTCTTGCGAAAAAGCGGGTGTTTTAGCTGAAGTTCGTCGTCGTGAGTTTTATGAAAAACCAACTACCGAACGTAAACGCGCTAAAGCTTCTGCTGTGAAACGTCACGCGAAGAAACTGGCTCGCGAAAACGCACGCCGCACTCGTCTGTATTAATTCTTCGGGGGCAACCCCACCGCGTGAATTTCTGATTTTCAAAATCGCGCAGACCGAGTAGTTGCATACGAAGGCCGTGCTTTCCGAAAGGAATGCGCGGCTTGTTCTCGTTTATAGGCTAATGAAGTAAGGGCTTATGGCTGGACGAATTCCGCGCGTATTTATCAATGACTTGCTGGCTCGCACCGACATCGTCGATTTGATCGACGCCCGCGTGAAGCTCAAGAAGCAAGGCAAGAACTACCACGCGTGCTGTCCGTTCCACCACGAAAAGACGCCTTCCTTTACCGTTAATGGCGAAAAGCAGTTTTATCACTGTTTTGGGTGTGGTGCGCACGGCAACGCCGTCGACTTTTTGATGAATTACGACCGACTCGAGTTTGTCGAAACCATCGAAGAGCTGGCGACCATGCACGGGCTGGAAGTGCCTTACGAAGCGGGCACCGGGCCGACCCAGATCGAACGCCATCAGCGCCAGAGCCTGTACCAACTGATGGAGCAGCTCAGCGCGTTCTATCAACAGTCACTGCAGCAGTCCTCCGGGGCACCGGCGCGCAGCTATTTGCAGCAGCGCGGATTAAGTGACGACGTTATTCGCCATTTCGCCATCGGCTTCGCGCCGGCGGGATGGGACAACGCCCTGAAGCGTTTCGGCCGCGATGCCGACTCGCGCCGCGCATTGAACGATGCCGGCATGCTGGTGACTAACGATCAGGGGCGTTCGTACGACCGCTTCCGCGAACGGGTGATGTTCCCCATCCGCGACAAGCGCGGGCGCGTGATCGCCTTCGGCGGCCGCGTGCTGGGCGACGGTATGCCGAAGTACCTGAACTCGCCGGAAACCGAAGTTTTCCATAAGGGCCGCCAGCTGTACGGCCTGTATGAAGCACAGCAGAACCACCCTACCCTCCAGCGACTGCTGGTGGTGGAAGGGTATATGGACGTGGTGGCGTTGGCGCAATTCGGCATCGATTATGCCGTCGCCTCGCTCGGGACCTCGACGACGGCTGAACACATTCAGCTGCTGTTCCGCGCTACCGACAACGTCGTTTGCTGCTACGACGGCGACCGCGCCGGCCGCGAAGCGGCCTGGCGGGCGCTGGAAACCGCGCTGCCGTACCTGAACGATGGGCGCCAGCTGCGGTTCATGTTTTTGCCCGACGGTGAAGACCCGGATACCCTGGTGCGCAAAGAAGGCAAAGAAGCCTTCGAACAGCGAATGGAGCAGGCGCAGCCGCTGTCCACGTTCCTGTTCGAAAGCCTGCTGCCGCAGGTGGATTTGAGCAGCCCGGACGGGCGCGCCAAGCTGAGCACGCTGGCGCTGCCGCTGATTACTCAGGTGCCGGGCGAAACGTTGCGCTTGTACCTGCGTCAGGAGCTCGGCAACAAGCTGGGGCTGCTGGACGACAGCCAGCTCGACAAGCTGATGCCCAAGCAGGCGGAAAATGCGAATCCTTATCAGGCGCCCCAGCTAAAACGCACAACCATGCGTATACTGATAGGGTTACTGGTGCAAAATCCGCAGTTGGCTACACTTATCCCTTCGCTTGAAGGGTTGGAGCAGACCAAACAGGCGGGATTGCCGCTGTTCGTCGAACTGGTGCAGACCTGTTTGGCGCAGCCGGGCCTGACGACCGGGCAATTGCTGGAGCTGTATCGCGACAACAAATTCAGCCAGCAGCTTGAAACCTTGGCGACATGGAACCATATGATCGTTGAGGACATGGTCGAACAGACCTTTTTGGATACGTTGGCCAGCCTGTACGACTCGGTGCTCGAGCAACGGCTGGAAACGCTGATCGCCCAGGCCAGAACGCGCGGCCTGAGCCCGGAGGAACGTGAGGAAGTCCGTTCTCTCAACCAGGTTTTAGCGAAGAAAAACTGAATACCAAACGGCTTAAGTGCCGATAATTGCGAGGGCAGAGCCCTGCACAGTGCCGCCATAGTGGGCCGCGGCGATAACGAAAACGCCCCAAATGCTATTGTTGGCGGTTTCGCCGACCGACACCAACCTAAATACTCTGAAGTGTGGATACCGTCTTATGGAGCAAAACCCGCAGTCACAGCTGAAGCTACTTGTCACCCGTGGTAAGGAGCAAGGCTATCTGACCTATGCTGAGGTCAATGACCATCTGCCGGAAGATATCGTCGACTCCGATCAGATCGAAGACATCATCCAGATGATTAACGACATGGGCATCCAGGTGATGGAAGAAGCACCGGACGCCGATGACCTGCTGCTCGCCGAAAACTCGAACAGCACGGACGAAGATGCGGAAGAAGCCGCCGCACAGGTTCTGTCCAGCGTGGAATCCGAAATCGGCCGCACCACCGACCCGGTGCGCATGTACATGCGCGAAATGGGTACCGTCGAACTGCTGACGCGCGAAGGCGAAATCGACATCGCCAAGCGCATCGAAGACGGCATCAACCAGGTGCAGTGCTCGGTTGCCGAATACCCGGAAGCCATCACCTACCTGCTTGAGCAGTACGATCGCGTCGAAGCGGGCGAAGCGCGCCTGTCCGATCTGATCACCGGCTTCGTCGATCCTAACGCGGAAGAGGACATCGCCCCAACCGCGACCCACATCGGTTCTGAACTGTCGAGCGAAGAGCAAGACGACGACGAAGAAGATGAGGACGCCGAAGACGACGACACCGAAGACGACAACAGCATCGATCCGGAGCTGGCGCGTCAGAAGTTCGCCGAGCTGCGCGATCAGTATGAAGCGACACGTCTGGTGATCAAGAAGAACGGCCGCAGCCACGCCAGCGCAGCGGACGAGATCCTGAAGCTGTCTGAAGTGTTCAAGCAGTTCCGCCTGGTGCCGAAACAGTTCGACTTCCTGGTCAACAGCATGCGCACTATGATGGACCGCGTTCGCACCCAGGAACGCATCATCATGAAGCTGTGCGTTGAACAGTGCAAAATGCCGAAGAAAAACTTCGTCACCCTGTTCGCCGGCAACGAAACCAGCGATTCCTGGTTCGAAGCCGCAGTGGCGATGGCCAAGCCATGGTCGGAAAAGCTGAAAGACGTTGCCGAAGACGTGCAGCGCAGCCTGCAGAAACTGCGTCAGATCGAAGAAGAAACCGGCCTGACCATCGAGCAGGTCAAAGACATCAACCGTCGCATGTCGATCGGTGAAGCGAAAGCCCGCCGCGCGAAGAAAGAGATGGTTGAGGCCAACCTGCGTCTGGTTATTTCCATCGCCAAGAAATACACCAACCGCGGCCTGCAGTTCCTGGATCTGATCCAGGAAGGCAACATCGGCCTGATGAAAGCGGTAGACAAGTTCGAATATCGCCGCGGCTACAAGTTCTCGACGTACGCCACCTGGTGGATCCGCCAGGCTATCACCCGCTCCATCGCCGATCAGGCGCGCACCATCCGTATTCCGGTGCATATGATTGAGACCATCAACAAGCTCAACCGTATTTCGCGCCAGATGCTGCAAGAGATGGGCCGCGAGCCGACGCCGGAAGAGCTGGCCGAGCGCATGCTGATGCCGGAAGACAAGATCCGCAAGGTGCTGAAGATCGCCAAAGAGCCAATCTCGATGGAAACGCCGATCGGCGACGACGAAGATTCGCATCTGGGCGACTTCATCGAGGATACCACCCTCGAGCTGCCGCTGGATTCCGCGACCTCAGAGAGCCTGCGTTCCGCTACCCACGATGTGCTGGCCGGCCTGACCGCGCGCGAAGCGAAAGTGCTGCGCATGCGTTTCGGTATCGACATGAACACCGACCACACGCTGGAAGAGGTAGGCAAGCAGTTTGACGTTACCCGTGAGCGTATTCGTCAGATCGAAGCCAAGGCGCTGCGCAAGCTGCGTCACCCGAGCCGTTCCGAAGTGCTGCGCAGCTTCCTGGACGACTAAGTCCGGCTGCCGTACCAAAAGTAAAAGACCACCTCCTGAGGAGGTGGCTTTACATGACGCCCCCTAAAAGGGGGCAATTTTCGAGTTAATCCTGCAACAACTCCATCTGCTGTTCGATCTCTTGGTCCTTCTTATCCT
>NZ_JBJNMG010000010.1:0-120198 GCF_052168655.1 Serratia sp. CY47280
AAACGCCGTAGCGCCGATGGTAGTGTGGGGTCTCCCCATGCGAGAGTAGGACACTGCCAGGCATCAAATAAAGCCGAAAGCCCTGAACTGACGTTCAGGGCTTTTTGCTATGCGTAAAACGTAAAAAAGCGCAGCTACGCTGCGCCTTTCAACCACTCGACAATAAAATCGGCGATGCTTTCCGGCTGATTGAGATCCAACGGCTTAGCCGTGATGGATAGCGGTCGGTCGCTGGCTACCGCCACGACAAACTGATCCAGCATGTCTTCTAGCGGCCTACCGATCTCGGCCCGATAAAGCAGGATCTTGCTGACCGGCTCATGTTTGAACCCTTCCACCAGAATCAAGTCGACCTTATCGGCATCAAAACGCTCTGCCAGGTAGCGTAGATCCAAAGGTTGTTGCTCCGGCGTTTCGGTCATCAATGCCCAGCGGCGATCGCTGGCGACCAACGTTTGGTCGGCACCCGCTTTGCGCAGCTCATAGCTGTCTTTACCCGGTGTATCCACATCCATATCGTGGTGCGTATGCTTTATCAGCCCAACCCGCACCTGGCGCTGTTTCAGCAGCGGGATCAGCTGTTTGAGCAAGGTGGTTTTTCCCGTTCCGCTATAGGCACCGATGGCCAGCAAAGGGGGCAATGAACGATTCATTACTTTAGCTCTCGTGCTTGCTGCCAATTCCGGCAGTCTTCCGGCGTATTCAGGTTATGAAATGCCGCTTGTTGTCCGCAGAACGCCACGCGTTGTGCCCCAATTTGATGCAGGAACAGCATCAGCTTGCGTTCACCTCGGGCCAGATAGTCAGCCAGCTGCGGTGCTATTTGGCTATGCAATAACGCCAGCGTAGGGTGATCTCGTTCACCATCGCTGGCAAAGGCCGCCTGCGCCGCGCCTTTTTGCCGCCAGAGTTGTGCGACTAAGTCGGCGGGAAAGTCGGGGACATCACAGGGGACAAAGACCACCCATTCGCTGTGAGCCTGTGTGAGCCCGGCGAGCATCCCGGCCAACGGTCCGGCGAAGTCGGGCGTCAGATCGCCAATCACCGGCAAACCGCTCGCCTGGTAACGTGCCTGATTGCGATTGGCGCTGATGGCGACGGAGGCCACCTGCGGGCGTAACCGAGCCAATACGTGTTGATAGAGTGCGATCCCGCCAATCGACACTAGGCCTTTGTCTTCACCGCCCATGCGCGTGGCCCGTCCGCCGGCCAAAATGACGCCGCTGATTTCTTTATGCATCTCGTTTATCCCGCCTTGTCGATGCGCTGATTGTAGCGCTAAAGCCCGTGCGACATCAGGATTTACCTTTATTGACAAGCCGGTTCTTTCACTGCGTGGGTAAGCCTGTTACTTTGTGAGTTTATTCATGCTATTGGACGATATTGAGATGAAAACGCATCGCGTAAACGAGTTGATCGAGCTGTTGCACCCGGCCTGGCAGGAAGATCCCGATCTCAATTTGATGCAGTTTTTGCAAAAGCTGGCGAAGGAAGCGGGCTTCCAGGGCGAGTTGTCCGAATTGAGCGATGATATTCTTATTTACCACCTGAAAATGCGCGGTAGCGCCGGCACGGATCAGATCCCGGGTCTGAAGAAAGATTACGAAGAAGATTTTAAAACGGCGCTGTTGCGCGCTCGCGGCGTTATCAAGGACTGATCCTCGTGCGGTGCGAGAAAGCATAGCGCGTGAAATGCGCCATTAATGCTACTATTTCTCATTCCCGGCACCATGCTGTCAGCGATCAAACGAACGTTATGAATAACTCTGCTTTTAATTTCGACACCCTGTCGCCCGATTTGATTATGGACGCGCTAGAAGGGATTGGCCTGCGCGTTGATTCCGGCCTGACGGCGCTGAACAGCTATGAGAACCGCGTCTATCAGTTTATGGACGAAGATCGCCGACGCTACGTGGTGAAGTTTTACCGTCCGGAGCGCTGGAGTGCCGCACAAATCGGTGAGGAACATCAGTTCGCTCTGGATCTGGCCGGCGCGGAGATCCCGGCGGTGGCGCCGCTGGCGCTGCAAGGCACTACGCTGCATATGCACGGCGGTTTTTTCTTTACGCTGTTCCCCAGCGTGGGGGGCCGGCAATATGAGATAGACAATCTGGATCAGTTGGAATGGGTAGGCCGTTTTCTGGGGCGTATCCATCAGGTCGGCGGTGAGCGTTTGTTTGCTGAGCGGCCGACCATGGGGATTGAAGAGTATCTTATTGCCCCGCGTCAGGCGCTGGCCGATTGCGAGCTGTTGCCGGCAGCGCAGCGTGAAGCGTTCCTGCAGGCGACGGATAACCTGATTGCGGCGATCAAGCCGCACTGGCATCTGAACTGGCAGCCGCGTCGTTTGCACGGCGATTGCCATCCGGGCAATATTCTGTGGCGCGACGGCCCGCTGTTTGTCGATCTTGATGACGCGCGCAACGGCCCGGCGGTGCAGGATTTGTGGATGCTGCTGCACGGTGAACGTCGCGATCAACTGATGCAGCTGGATGTCTTGCTGGAGGCGTACGGCGAATTTGCCGAGTTCGATCAGCGCGAGCTGGCGTTGATTGAACCCCTGCGGGCGATGCGCATGGTGTATTACCTGGCCTGGGTCGCTCGCCGTTGGCAGGATCCGGCCTTCCCTAAGAGTTTTCCGTGGATGGCGGAGTCTGATTTCTGGTTGTCTCAGACTGCGGCCTTCACCGAACAGGTTAAGCTGTTGCAGGAGCCTCCTCTGCAGCTGACGCCAATGTATTGAAGCTTTAACACAATGGAGAGTTTAGTCTTATGAAAAAAATATGGTTGGCGCTCGTTGGCATGGTGATGGCATTCAGTGCCTCGGCGGCACAGTTTAGCGATGGCACTCAGTATGTGACCTTGGACAAGCCGGTGACCGGCGAGCCGCAGGTACTGGAGTTCTTCTCCTTCTACTGCCCGCACTGCTACCAATTTGAGCAGGTCTATCACGTGTCCGAAAACGTGAAAAAGGCGCTGCCTGCCGGCACCAAAATGACCAAGTACCACGTGGAGTTCCTGGGGCCACTGGGCAAACAGCTGACTCAGGCGTGGGCGGTGGCGATGGCGCTGGGCGTGGAAGATAAAGTAAGCCCGCTGATGTTTGAAGCGGTGCAGAAAACCCAGACCGTGCAAACGCCGGACGATATCCGTAACGTCTTCGTAAAAGCGGGCGTGACCGCCGCAGATTATGACGCAGCTTGGAACAGCTTCGTGGTGAAATCTCTGGTGGTTCAACAGGAGAAAGCCGCGGAAGATCTGCAGCTGCGCGGCGTGCCGGCGGTATTTGTGAACGGCAAATACATGGTTAAAAACGATGGCCTGGATACCAGCTCGATGGACGCTTACGTGAAGCAGTTCGCCGACGTGGTTAAATTCCTCAGCCAGCAGAAATAAGCCTGATTCAACATGAAAAACGCCGGCATTGCCGGCGTTTTTTTTATCCATATTGCCGCTTCAATTTATCCAGTAACCGGTCTTTTTCCTGCCACAGCGTATTCAGCCATAGCTGGAAGCGCCGCTTGAACAGCTTGTCGTTGAAGTAGTCCCCGTGCAGGGTTTCATCGATCGGCAACGTCTCAATTCTTACCACTATACGCGTCAGACGACCGCACAGCATGTCCAGAAAAGGCCGTTGGTTATTTTCCGGATAGAGCAGGGTAACGTTCAACACTTTGTCGAACTGATTGCCCAGCGCGCTAAGGGTAAACGCGATGCCGGCGGCTTTGGGCGCCAGCAAATTGCGGTAGGGTGAATTGCTTTTAATTTTCTTGGCTTCGGTGAAGCGCGAACCTTCGACGAAATTGACGATGGTGGTTGGGCGCTGGCGGAATTTTTCGCAGGAACGGCGCGTCGTTTCGATATCCTTGCCGCGTTTCTCCGGGTGCTTGAGCAAATAGGCACGGGAGTAACGTTTCATGAATGGCATATCCAGCGCCCAGCAGGCCAGGCCGACGAAAGGTACCCAGGCGAGCTGTTGCTTGAGGAAATACTTATTCATTGGAATATGATTTCTGAACAGCACGCACAACACGACAATGTCTGACCAACTTTCGTGATTGCTGATCAGCAGATACCAGTTTTTACGATCCAGCCCTTCCAGCCCTTCAATATCCCAACGCAATTGCCCGTTAATACGCAATAACAGCGCCAGCCCCTGACACCAACACCACATCATGAAATCGGCGAAAGCCGAGATATATCGCCAGACGGCGGGAATGGGCACCAGGAGTTTCACGATGCCGGCCAACGTGATGGGGATGGAACACAACACCGTCACCAGAATGGTGAGTATGACGGAAATGATAAAGATAACAGGCGTTAACAATCTTGGCATGGTTATGGGCTGACGGTTGTTGGGAACATCGTTGCATGCCAAAGCGCATGAACAAAAGCCTATTTTAACAGAGATCGTCGGGGTAAAGCGCCGCTAAAAATCACTGTTTTTCGTCTCATCGGATAACCATTTGCTGAGTTTTCGTGCAACTTTCCCAGCTTGTGCTAGGGTAATTGAGGCGCCGAATTTGATTAATAGTGCGATTAAAATCCGGCGAAAGTTATATCCACAAATTCAATAAAAGCCAGTAATAAAGCGTCGCCGGAATTCGTTCTTTTAACGCGGTGATTTAAATAGGAATTTTATTCGCCGTTATAACGATAATCACAGCGTTATAATTCGGTCTCTTTTCTATGCACAAAGTTATCCACAGGTAAGATCTTGCGGATCCTCGCGCACCATCACATCATTTTCGTCCGCAATGCACGCTAAGGTTCGTCTCCGGCGGCCAGCTATGGCATGCTTACCCCTATGTCCGATCACGATAAAGAAACGCTATGGCCCAGATTGCAGAAAATCCACTAATCCTGGTTGACGGTTCCTCCTACCTCTACCGCGCTTATCACGCCTTCCCGCCGCTGACCAACTCGGCGGGCGAGCCAACCGGCGCGATGTATGGCGTGCTGAATATGCTGCGCAGCCTGCTGCTGCAGTATCAACCGAGCCACGTTGCCGTGGTGTTTGATGCTAAAGGGAAGACCTTCCGCGACGATCTGTTCGCTGAATACAAGTCACACCGGCCACCGATGCCGGACGATTTGCGTGCGCAGATCGAGCCGCTGCACAGCATGGTCAAGGCGATGGGCCTGCCGCTGCTGGTGACGCCCGGCGTTGAGGCGGACGACGTCATCGGTACGCTGGCGCTGGAGGCCGAAAAGGCCGGCCACGCGGTGCTGATCAGCACCGGCGACAAAGACATGGCGCAGTTGGTGACGCCGAACGTCACCCTGATCAATACCATGAACAACACGATCCTCGGCCCGCAGGAAGTGTGCGATAAATATGGTATTCCGCCGGAGCTGATCATCGACTTCCTGGCGTTGATGGGCGATTCATCGGACAACATTCCCGGCGTGCCGGGCGTGGGCGAGAAAACCGCCCAGGCGTTGCTGCAGGGGATCGGTGGGCTGGATGCGCTGTACGGCAATCTGGAGAATATCGCCACGCTGAGCTTCCGCGGCGCCAAAACCATGGCGGCCAAGCTGGAACAGAACAAAGAGGTCGCGTATCTCTCCTATAAGCTGGCGACGATCAAAACCGACGTCGAGTTGGATCTGACCTGTGCGGACCTGACGGTCTCCGCGCCGGATGTCGACACGTTGCAACAGCTGTTCAAACAGTACGAGTTCAAACGCTGGCTGGCGGACGTGGAGGCCGGCGTCTGGCTGGAAAACAAGAAAGGCGCGGGCGCGAAAGCTGCCGGCGCCGCCAAATCGGCCATCGCTGCGGAAACGCCGAAAGCGCTGGCGGAGGCCAAGCTGTCTCAGGACGGTTATGTCACCATCCTGGACGAAACGACCTTTACCGACTGGCTGGCGCGGCTGAAAAAGGCCGACGTATTTGCCTTCGATACCGAAACCGATGGCCTGGATACGCTGACCGCCAACCTGATCGGCCTGTCCTTCGCGATCGCGCCGGGTGAAGCGGCTTATTTGCCGGTGGCACACGATTATCTGGATGCACCGCCACAGCTGGATCGCACCTACGTGCTGGAAGCGCTCAAGCCGCTGCTGGAGGACGAGAAGGCGCTCAAGGTCGGGCAAAACCTGAAGTTCGACATGAGCCTGCTGGCGCGCTACGGCATCGAGATGCGCGGTATCGCCTATGACACCATGTTGGAGTCCTATGTGCTGGACAGCGTCGGTGGCCGTCATGATATGGACAGCCTGGCCGATCGTTATCTGGGCCACAAAACCATCACCTTCGAAGAGATCGCCGGCAAGGGTAAAAACCAGCTGACGTTCAACCAGATCGCGCTGGAGCAGGCGGCGCCTTACGCCGCCGAAGACGCGGATGTCACGCTGCAGCTGCACCTGGCGATGTGGCCGCAGCTGAAACAGAGCGCGGAGCTGCTGACGGTATTCAATGAGATTGAAATGCCGCTGCTGCCGGTGCTGTCGCATATCGAACGCACCGGGGTGCTGATCGATCCGGCCATTTTGTCGGCCCACTCTCAGGAGCTGGCCAAGCGTTTGGCGGAACTGGAGGTGCAGGCCCATGAGCTGGCGGAAGAGCCGTTCAACCTGGCGTCGACCAAGCAGCTGCAGGCTATCTTGTACGAAAAACAAAAGCTGCCGGTGCTGAAGAAAACCCCGGGCGGGGCGCCGTCCACCAACGAAGAGGTGCTGGCCGAGCTGGCGCTCGACTACCCGCTGCCGAAGGTGATCCTGGAATACCGCGGCCTGGCGAAGCTGAAGACCACCTATACCGACAAGCTGCCGCTGATGATCAATCCGGTCAGCGGCCGGGTGCATACCTCGTACCATCAGGCGGTGACCGCTACCGGCCGTCTCTCCTCGAGCGATCCGAACCTGCAGAACATCCCGGTGCGCAACGATGAAGGGCGACGCATTCGCCAGGCCTTTATCGCGCCGGAAGGCTACCGCATCGTCGCGGCCGACTACTCGCAAATCGAGCTGCGCATCATGGCGCATTTGTCACAGGATGAAGGGCTGCTGAAGGCCTTCGCCGAAGGGAAAGACATTCACCGCGCCACGGCGTCGGAAGTTTTCGGCGTGCCGTTGGATAAAGTGACCGGCGAGCAGCGCCGCAGCGCCAAGGCGATTAACTTCGGCCTGATTTACGGCATGAGCGCCTTCGGCCTGGCGCGTCAGCTGGGGATCCCGCGTGGGGAAGCTCAGCGCTATATGGATCTCTACTTCGAGCGTTACCCAGGCGTGCTGGACTACATGGAGCGTACCCGCCAGCAGGCCTCAGAACAGGGCTATGTCAGCACGTTGGATGGTCGCCGTCTGTACCTGCCGGACGTCCGCTCCAGCAATGGCATGCGCCGCAAGGCGGCCGAGCGCGCCGCTATCAACGCCCCGATGCAGGGCACGGCAGCTGATATCATCAAGCGTGCGATGATTGAGGTCGACGCCTGGCTGCAAGGGCAGGAGAAGCCGTTGGTGCGCGCAATCATGCAGGTGCACGATGAATTGGTGTTTGAGGTGCACGAGTCGGTGCTCGAAGAAGCCAGCCAACGTATCCGCCAATTGATGGAAGGCAGCATGACCCTGGCGGTGCCGCTGAAGGTTGACGTGGGCGTCGGTATGAACTGGGATGAGGCGCACTGATCGTCGGGTTATCGCCGGATGCGCTAACTGGCGATAACCTAAGCACTTTTCGTAATTAAGCTACAAGATTCGGCGATAGTTTCCCCAACTTCGCCGTTCTTGCGCCGCAAATTGTGTAAGTAAACTACAAAAAATTCTTTTGCCCTGCGAAAAAATGATGTAGAGTTACAGGCGTAGGGTACAGAGGTAAGATGTTCTATCTTTCAGACCTTTTACTTCACGTAATCGGATTTGGCTGAATATTTAGCCGCCCCAGTCAGTATTGACTGGGGCGTTTTTTATTGTAAAAACAGCAGCAAACCATACGTTTTTCCTATCGCTCCGCACCGCTTTTCGTTCCTGCTTCCATCCTTTCGACTCGCGTAATCCGGCGAGATAAGCCAGCCCTGGCGATAAGTTTTTATGATGGCTTTATTTCAAAACTGTAATTAGATAACAAAAAATTTCGTCTGCGGCCGTTCGACGGGGATAAAAAAGCCGATGCGGTGAGGCATCGGCTCTGGCGTTAGGCCTGGGCTTATTCGCCGGCTTCGTCTTCCGGCAGCACTTCCGGCGGGATCTCGTTAAACCAGGTGTCCAGCTTCTGGCGCAGTTTGTCGACGCCGATCTTTTTCAGCGATGAGAAGGCTTCGACCTGGATATCCCCCATAAACGGCAGCACCGCTTCACGCACCATGTTGAGCTGCGCCTTGCGTGCGCCGGAGGCCAGCTTGTCGGCCTTGGTCAGCAGCACCAGCACCGGCGTGCCGACGTCGACCGCCCACTGGATCATCTGCTGGTCGAGATCTTTCAGCGGATGGCGAATATCCATCAGCACCACCAGGCCTTTCAGGCTGTTGCGCATCTGCAGATATTCGCCCAGCGCGCGCTGCCATTTGCGCTTCATCTCTTCCGGCACTTCGGCGTAGCCATAGCCCGGCAGGTCGACCAGGCGGATGCCGTCTTCCACTTCGAACAGGTTGATCAGCTGGGTGCGCCCCGGCGTTTTACTGGTGCGCGCCAGGCTTTTTTGGTTGGTCAGCGTATTCAGCGCGCTGGATTTACCGGCGTTGGAACGGCCGGCAAAGGCGACTTCAATTCCTGCATCCCCCGGCAGATGGCGAATATCGGGTGCGCTGGTGACGAAATGGGTCACATGATAGTTGTAGTTCTTGCTGGTCAAAATTTTTCGTCTCCGTGAGGATGGCTAACTGGTTGGCGATTATAACTGCATCAGCGGTAAAAATGGCGTGTTTCTCCGTTTTTAAGCGGCGGGACGCGATAAAACGGCAGTTATGCCGCGTGTGCGTTGTGAGACATTTGCCATTCGAATCGCGGGTAATGTCGCTTTATTCGAAAGTGATATTTTTGTTTTTGTTTTAAAAACAAAGCGTTGTTTTTTCGTTGTAGGGAAATGTCGTTCAAATTGGCGTCAGGTGCCTTGAGCCTTCGCAACAATAACGTAAAGTAGTCGTTAACGCAGGGTTGCGCAGGATTAGGGAACATCCGGGAAGGATGACAAATCTCAGGGAATGCACAGGGCGTGCAATGAGTGCCAGGATGAACGCAAAAGGAAGTGACCCTTTCGCACCGGAACAGGCGGCAGGCACATCGGATGGTGAAGTATCGGCAGTTTGGATGCCCGCAGGAAGCGCGCTCGGGAAGAGCGGATGCGAATGGATTGCGCCATGGACGATTTTCCTTTCAGGATGAAGGACGTAGTGGCAGGGAATGCGGTTATAGCAGAAGGAAAAACCGGGATGTTGCATGTACGCAAGGAGCGCGTAACAGGAATACCCTTCGCAAGAAGGTGCGAAATAGGCGGCAGGTTTAACCTGCCGCCTTTTTTCTTTGTCCGCTTTCTGCTAGATTCCGCCGCAATTCTATACTGAATCTACATACCTAAGAGCACACGCTATGAACCAGCCATCAAAAGCACCTCGCGGCAGCGCGGCGAAGTCAAAAACGAAAAAGAAAAGCCGTATGGAGCTCGATCAGGAAGCGCGTGAGCGCAAACGCTTGAAAAAGCGCCGCGGCCTCGCTTCCGGTTCGCGCACCCAGGTCGAGTCCGGCAGTCAGAAGAACAAATCGGCGGCAGAAGCCAAAGATCCACGTATCGGCAGTAAAGTGCCGGTTGCGCTGGTGGTCGACGAAACTAAAGTGAAGGCCAAACCGCAGCCGAAGCCGAAGGCCGAAGCGAAACCACGCCTGTCGCCGGAAGAAGAGTTGGCGAAGCTGGAAAATGACGAGCGCCTGAACGCGCTGCTGGATCGCATCGACGACGGCGAAACGCTGAACGCGGAAGAGCAGACCTATGTCGACAAAACGCTGGATCGCATCGATGTGCTGATGGACGTGTTGGGTATCGAACTGGGTGAAGACGACGACGAAGAAGAAGAGAAGCAGGAAGATATTCTGAAGCTGCTGAAAGGCGGCAATCCGAAAGACGCCTTTTAACGCGCCATGTGGCTAATCCCGATAATAGCCCTACTCTTGATGTGTTATCTGCTGTGGTTATTCGGTAAACTATGGCGGCTGTCTAAGCGCAAAGCGCGTTTTCGCAGTGCTTCCGTGGCCAGACAGCGCAGACAACCGCCTCTCTCCCGGCCCGGTAGAAAAAGATATCGGAAGGAGTGAGCATGTCAGAGCAGACGATTGTCTGGGATTTGGCCCTGATCCAAAAATATAACTACTCAGGGCCGCGTTATACCTCATACCCCACGGCGCTGGAGTTTAACCAGTGCTACGACGAAGCGGCGTTTCAACGCGCCGCTGCGCGCTATCCTGAGCGACCGCTGTCGCTGTACGTGCATATCCCCTTCTGCCATAAGCTGTGCTACTTCTGCGGCTGCAACAAGCTGGTGACGCGCCAGACGCACAAGGCCGACGAATACCTGAACGTTTTGGCGCAAGAGATCGCCAGCCGTGCGCCGCTGTTCGCCGGCCGTAAAGTCGGCCAGATGCACTGGGGCGGCGGTACGCCGACCTACCTGGATAAAGCGCAAATCAGCCGGCTGGTGGCGTTGCTGCGCGAACACTTTGATTTCCTGCCCGATGCGGAGATGTCGATCGAGGTCGATCCGCGCGAGATAGAGCTGGATGTGCTCGATCATTTACGTGCAGAAGGCTTTAACCGTCTGAGCATGGGGGTGCAGGATTTCAACAAGCAGGTGCAGCAGCTGGTCAATCGCGAGCAGGACGAAGCCTTTATTTTCGCCCTGATTGAGCGGGCCAAAGCGCTGGGCTTCCGCTCGACCAATATCGATCTGATCTACGGCCTGCCGAAACAGACGCCGGAAAGCTTCGCTTTCACGCTGCAGCGGGTGGCTGAACTGAATCCCGATCGCCTCAGCGTGTTCAACTACGCGCATATGCCGAACTTGTTCGCCGCCCAGCGCAAAATCAAAGACGCCGATCTGCCGGGCGCGCAGCAGAAGCTGGATATCCTCCAGCAGAGCATCGCGTTCCTGACCGACGCCGGCTATCAGTTCATCGGCATGGATCACTTTGCCCGCCCGGACGACGAGCTGGCGATCGCGCAGCGCGAAGGCAAGCTGCACCGCAATTTCCAGGGCTACACCACTCAGGGCGACAGCGATCTGCTGGGGCTGGGCGTGTCGGCCATCAGCATGCTCGGCGACAGCTATGCGCAGAACCAGAAAGAGCTGAAGCGTTACTATGACAGCGTGCAGGCGCAGGGCAACGCGCTGTGGCGCGGGCTGGCGCTGACGGACGACGATTGCCTGCGGCGCGATCTGATCAAAACGCTGATCTGTAACTTCCGATTGGCGTATCAGCCGCTTGAACGGCAATACGGCATCGATTTCACCGCTTACTTCGCCGAAGACCTGCAGCTGCTGGCGCCGTTTGAACGCGATGGGCTGGTGGAGCGCGACGAGCAAGGCATTCGCGTCACGCCGCGCGGGCGCTTGCTGATCCGCAATATCTGCATGTGCTTCGACCGCTATCTGCGGCAACAGGCGCGCAGCCAGCAGTTCTCTCGGGTGATCTGAGGATGAAAAAACAGCCGCTGATGCGGCTGTTTTTTTAACTGAAGAAGTTAATCAGCGCGGCGCACAACACCGCGGCGACCGCCGCCTGCGGGGTGTGGCTGGCGGCGGAGCCCAGCTCCGCGCCCTGAGAAATGAACACGATGAATGAGTCCAGCATCGTCAACCTCCAGAGTGTGCGACACGATCATACTGCGCCCGCTCCGGCTGTAAAGCCTGAGGTTGGCGTTTTTTTGTGCGCCGGACTGCGTTTTTCATCATCCACCCACGCTCCTATTCCATGCCCAGCTCTTTGAGCTTGCGGGTCAGGGTATTGCGCCCCCAGCCCAGCAGGCGTGCGGCTTCCTGTTTGTGCCCCTGGGTGTGGCGTAGGGCGGTGGTGAGCAGCGTACGCTCCATCTCCGGCTGCGCTTCCGACAGCAGGTTTTGATGACCGGAACGCAGCGCGCGATCGGCCCACTGAGCCAGCAGCGTGGCCCAGCTGTCCGGCAGGCTGTGGCTGGGGCTCTCCGGCGCGGCGGTTTCGAACAGTTCGCTCGGCAGATCCTGAATCAGCACCTCTTGCCCGGCGGCCATCACCGTCAGCCAGCGGCAGGTATTCTCCAGCTGGCGCACGTTGCCCGGCCAGGGCAGGCGGGTCAGCGCGGTTTCGGTTTCCGGATGCAGGTTCTTGGCCTCGACGCCTAACTCTTTGGCGGCGATCTGCAGGAAGTGGCGCGCCAGCCGCGGGATGTCTTCCCGGCGCTCGCGCAGCGGCGGCAGGTGTACGCGGATCACGTTCAGGCGATGGAACAGGTCTTCGCGGAACTTGCCTTCCTGTACCCGCAGCTCCAGGTTTTGGTGCGTGGCGGCGATGATGCGCACGTCGACCTTCACCGGCGCATAGCCGCCGACCCGGTAGAACTGGCCGTCCGCCAGCACCCGCAGCAGGCGCGTTTGCACGTCGAGCGGCATATCGCCGATCTCGTCGAGGAACAGCGTGCCGCCGTCGGCCTGTTCAAAGCGTCCCTGACGGATTTGGTTCGCACCGGTGAAGGCGCCTTTCTCGTGGCCAAACAGCTCCGACTCGATCAGGTCTTTGGGGATGGCTGCCATGTTCAGGGCGATGAACGGCGACTTGGCGCGCGGGCTGTGGCGGTGCAGCGCATGCGCCACCAGCTCTTTGCCGGTGCCGGATTCGCCGTTGATCAGCACGCTGATCGACGAACGCGAGAGCCGGCCGATGATGCGAAATACGTCCTGCATCGCCGGCGCTTCGCCGATGATGTCCGCCGCCGGATCGCTGGCCGGCTGGCTGCGCACCGGCTGCTGCTGCTCCTGATAATGGCTGATGGCGCGCTCGACCAGCGCCACTGCTTCGTCGATGTCGAACGGCTTCGGCAGGTAGTCGAAGGCCCCTTGCTGATAGGCGCTGACGGCGGCGTCCAAATCCGAATGCGCGGTCATGATGATCACCGGCAGCATTGGATGGCGCTGTTTGATCTGTTTGAGCAGCGCCAGACCGTCTATACCCGGCATGCGGATATCGGATAGCAGCACGTCGGGGGTTTGCGTGGCCAAGGCTTCCAGCACGTCATTGCCGCCTTCGAAGGTGGCGCAGCTCAGGCCCGCGCCGGTGAGCGCGCGCTCAAGCACCCAGCGGATGGAGCTATCGTCATCGACGATCCAGACTATCCCTCGTTGCATAGCAAACCTCACTGACGAATGGGCAGGTAGACCGAGAATTCGGTATGACCTGGCCAACTGTTGAATTCAATTTTTCCGCAATGCTGATCGATCAGATTGCGGGCGATGGATAATCCCAGGCCGGTACCGCCTTCACGGCCGCTGACCATCGGGTAGAACAGCGTGTCCTGCAGCTGCGCCGGCACGCCGGGGCCGTCGTCTTCGACGTCGATACGTGCCGCCAGGCGGTAGCGGGTACCGTGCAACGTAATCTGAAACGCGGTGCGGGTGCGCAGCGTGATGGTGCCGCCCGCCTCGCCCAGCGCCTGCAGCGCATTGCGGGTGATGTTCAGCAGCACCTGTTCTATCTGATCCGGGTCATGAGCCATTTCCGGCAGACTCGGATCGTAGTCGCGCACCAGCGTGACGTTATCCGGCATTTCCAGGGACACCAGTTGGCAGACGCGCTCCGCGACCTGATGAATGCTCTGGGTAATATGCTGGCCGGGCCGCTGCGGCCCGAGCAGACGATCCACCAGATTACGCAGCCGATCGGCCTGCTCAATGATCACCTTGGTGTATTCGGTCAGCGCCGGATCGGGCAGCGCTTTGGCCAGCAGCTGCGCTGCGCCGCGCAGGCCGCCCAGCGGGTTTTTAATTTCGTGCGCCAAACCGCGCACCAGATCGCGGGCTGCCACCTGTTGGGCATGTTGCAGCTGTTCCTGGCTCAGGCGGCGCTGATTGTCCATCGGCGCCAGCTCGACCAGGATATAGCCTTCCGGCAGCGCCTGAGCGGTCAGGGAAAGGATATGCGCGCGGCCGTCGACCACCAGGGTCACTTCGTTGTCCGTGAAGCCCTGCCCGGCGCGCAGGCTTTCACGCATCAGAGAGACGTTCAGCGAAAAATAACCGAGCAAATCGGGCAGCGGCGTGCCGAACAGCTTGCGGGAGCTTTGCGCCAGCAGCTGCTGTGCCGCCGGGTTGGCGTAGTGAACCGCCAGAGAGTCATCCAACAGCAGGATGCTGTTGATGAGTGAATTGAGGATCTGCCCAGCATCGGGCAGCTTGCCAGTTGCCATACAGCAGACTCCTGCACCTTTTTAGTGCATCTATCCTACTCCATCCGGGATCGGCGCGGTATGGAATAGTTTTGCAGAAAATACGGTGGAGAAAAAAACCCATCCGAAGATGGGCTGAAAGTTTCCACGGCAACAAAAAAGCGATAACAAAAATATGGGCGCCGTCCGCCTGCGCAGACGGCGCGGGTAGGGCTTAGACGCTGTAGTACAGTTCGAACTCAACCGGGTGTGGCGTCATACGAACGCGGTCCATCTCTTCTTTGCGCAGTTCGATGTAGGCATCGATCGCATCGTCGGTGAACACGCCGCCGCGGGTCAGGAACTCGCGGTCTTCGTTCAGTGCGGCCATCGCCTCGTCCAGCGAGCCGGCCACTTTTGGGATCTCGGCTTCTTCTTCCGGCGGCAGGTCGTACAGGTTTTTGTCCATGGCGTCGCCAGGGTGGATCTTGTTGATGATGCCGTCCAGGCCGGCCATCAGCAGCGCGGCGAAGCACAGGTATGGGTTAGCCGCCGGATCCGGGAAGCGGGCTTCGATGCGGCGCGCTTTCGGGCTGGCGACCACCGGAATACGGATGGATGCGGAGCGGTTACGGGCGGAGTAAGCCAGCATCACCGGCGCTTCGTAGCCCGGCACCAGACGTTTGTACGAGTTGGTGGTCGGGTTGGCCAGGGCATTGATCGCCTTGGCGTGCTTGATGATGCCGCCGATGTAGAACAGCGCGGTTTCAGACAGGCCGCCGTATTTGTCGCCGGCGAACAGGTTGGTGCCGTTCTTGGACAGCGACATGTGGCAGTGCATGCCGGAACCGTTGTCACCGAACATAGGCTTCGGCATGAAGGTCGCGGTTTTACCGAAGGCGTGCGCCACGTTATGCACCACGTATTTGTAGATCTGAATTTCGTCGGCTTTCTTGGTCATGGTGTTGAAGCGGGTTGCCACTTCGTTCTGACCGGCTGTCGCCACTTCGTGGTGGTGCGCTTCAACCACCAGGCCCATCTCTTCCATGGTCAAACACATGGTGGAACGCAGATCCTGCGAAGAGTCGACCGGTGGAACCGGGAAGTAACCGCCTTTCACCGCCGGACGGTGGCCTTTGTTGCCGCCGTCGTATTTTGTGCCGGAGTTCCAGGCGCCTTCGATGTCGTCGATGGCCACGTGGGAACCGCGGATGCTGCTGCCGAAGCGAATGTCGTCGAACAGGAAGAATTCAGGCTCTGGCCCGAACAGGACGGTGTCCGCGATGCCGGAGGAGCGCAGGAAATCTTCGGCGCGTTTGGAGATGGAACGCGGGTCGCGATCGTAGCCTTGCATGGTGCCCGGCTCGAGAATGTCGCAGCGAATGATCAGCGTTGGTTCTTCGAAGAACGGATCCAGAACCGCCGTGCTGGCATCCGGCATCAGTACCATGTCAGATTCGTTGATGCCCTTCCAACCACCGATAGAGGAGCCGTCAAACATTTTGCCTTCTTCGAAGAAGTCGGCGTTTACCTGATGAGCCGGGATAGTCACGTGCTGTTCCTTACCCTTGGTGTCAGTGAAACGCAGGTCTACGAATTTCACTTCATGCTCATTCAGCATCGTCAAAACGTGTTCAGCGGACATACTTAACTCTCCCGGTTTATCATTGTCGTCGTCGTGGAACGAATCTGTGGAACTGGCTTTTTTTCGCCTTGAAAAGACTAAAGCGAAAAGCGTGCCAACTTTTTAAAAAGGCTTTCATCGCCTTTCTGCGCGGGTTTTACCCAGCCACAGTATGCACCATCAGCGATAAATTGCACCGTCATGGTGCAATTGGGGTGAGCGTGGGCACCGAAATGGTGCAAAAGTGCAACGATTGCGGCTTTTTGCACCGTGAAAGGGATCACAAACTGACCGGTACGCGGTTGTTTATAAGAGATGGTTGTGATCTTGTTTAGTCCCTCGCTTAATACGTGTACAATAGCGCGCTATTTCTAATGCCCGAGGCAAAGCTGTGATCGAAAATTTGCGTAACATCGCCATTATTGCCCACGTTGACCATGGTAAAACCACCCTGGTTGACAAGCTGCTGCAACAATCCGGTACTTTCGGAGAGCGTGCGGAAGCCACCGAACGCGTAATGGACTCCAACGATTTGGAGAAAGAGCGTGGGATTACCATCCTCGCAAAAAACACCGCCATTAATTGGAATGGTTACCGTATCAACATCGTGGATACCCCAGGACACGCCGACTTCGGCGGTGAGGTAGAGCGCGTGATGTCGATGGTTGACTCGGTGCTGCTGGTTGTGGATGCAATGGATGGCCCTATGCCGCAAACCCGCTTCGTGACCAAGAAGGCCTTCGCCAACGGTCTGAAGCCGATCGTGGTCATCAACAAGGTTGACCGCCCTGGCGCGCGCCCTGACTGGGTTGTGGATCAGGTGTTCGACCTGTTCGTGAACCTCGACGCGACTGACGAGCAGCTCGACTTCCCGATCATCTACGCTTCTGCGCTGAACGGCATCGCCGGCGTCGACCACACCGACATGGCGGAAGACATGACCCCGCTGTATCAGGCGATCGTCGACCATGTGTCTGCGCCGCAGGTTGAGCTGGAAGCGCCATTCCAGATGCAGATCTCCCAGTTGGACTACAACAACTACCTGGGCGTTATCGGCATCGGCCGCATCAAGCGCGGTAAAGTGAAGCCGAACCAGCAGGTCACCATCATCGACAGCGAAGGTAAAACTCGCAACGGTAAAGTGGGTAAAGTGCTGGGTCACCTGGGTCTGGAGCGTATCGACAGCACCCTGGCGGAAGCGGGCGATATCATCGCCATCACCGGCCTGGGCGAGCTGAACATCTCCGACACCATCTGCGACACCAATGCCGTAGAAGCGCTGCCGGCGCTGTCCGTCGACGAACCGACCGTCACCATGTTCTTCAACGTCAACACCTCGCCGTTCTGCGGTAAAGAAGGTAAGTACGTGACGTCGCGTCAGATCCTTGACCGTCTGAACAAAGAGCTGGTGCACAACGTGGCGCTGCGCGTTGAAGAAACCGACGATGCGGACGCCTTCCGCGTCTCCGGCCGTGGCGAGCTGCACCTGTCGGTGCTGATCGAAAACATGCGCCGTGAAGGTTTCGAGCTGGCGGTTTCCCGTCCGAAAGTTATCTTCCGCGAAATCGATGGCCGCAAGCAGGAGCCATTCGAGAACGTGACGCTGGATATCGAAGAGCAGCATCAGGGTTCCGTGATGCAGGCGATGGGCGAGCGTAAAGCTGACCTGAAAAACATGGATCCGGACGGTAAGGGCCGCGTGCGTCTCGACTACGTGATCCCAAGCCGCGGTCTGATCGGCTTCCGTAACGAATTCATGACCATGACTTCGGGTACCGGTCTGCTGTACTCCACCTTCAGCCACTACGACGACGTGCGTCCGGGCGAAGTGGGCCAGCGTCAGAACGGCGTGCTGATTTCCAACGGCCAGGGCAAAGCGGTCGCGTTCGCGCTGTTCGGCCTGCAGGATCGCGGCAAGCTGTTCCTGGGCCACGGTGCGGAAGTGTATGAAGGCCAGATCATCGGTATTCACTCACGTTCCAACGACCTGACCGTAAACTGCCTGACCGGTAAGAAGCTGACCAACATGCGTGCTTCCGGTACTGACGAAGCGACTACCCTGGTTCCGGCGATCAAAATGACCCTGGAACAAGCTCTGGAGTTCATCGATGACGACGAACTGGTAGAAGTGACGCCAACCTCGATCCGTATCCGTAAGCGTCACCTGACGGAAAACGATCGTAAGCGTGCCAGCCGCGGTCCTAAAGACGCTTAATCGCTGATTGAGTGTCTCATGCTTAGGGCGCGGTTCTCGCGCCCTGAGTTTTTTCCTCTGTTGTTCCCCGTTTGTGCGGCGCGCTATGCGCTTTTCCGTTCGCTCCCTGTTCAGCTGTTCCTTTTCCCGCTACAGTGAAATCTCACCGGCCCATAGGAGAGGACTATGCTGTATATCTTTGATTTAGGTAATGTGATCGTCGATATCGATTTCAAGCGTGTGCTGGGCGTGTGGAGCAATTTGAGCGGCACGCCGTTGGCGGTGCTGTCCGATCGTTTCACCATGGGTGAGGTGTTCCAGAAGCATGAACGCGGTGAAATCAGCGATGAAGACTTCGCCGGCAAACTGTGCGATGAAATGGGCATCGCGCTCAGCTTTGAGCAGTTCGCCACCGGTTGGCAGGCGGTATTCGTCGCGCTGCGCCCGGAGGTGATCGACATCATGCAGCGCCTGCGCAACGAAGGTCACCGGGTGGTGGTGCTGTCGAACACCAACCGTTTGCACTGCAACTACTGGACGCAGCATTACCCTGAAGTGGCCGCCGCCGCCGATCATCTCTATTTGTCGCAAGATCTCGGCATGCGCAAACCGGAAGCCAACATCTACCAGCATGTGCTGGCCGCGGAAAACACCGCTGCCGCCGACGCGGTGTTCTTTGACGATCACCCGGCGAACGTCCTCGCCGCGCAGGCGCTGGGGATCAAGACGGTGCACGTCACCGATCGCGACGTGGTGCCGGCCTATTTTGCTCAATGAGCACAGGGCGCGTTAAGCTTAAGGCGTATCAACGGACATCAAGGAGTGACCATGTCGTTTTTCCGCCGCAAGAAGCTACCCTCTGCGATTAAGCCAAGCGTCACCTTCGGACGGCTGCTGTACCAACGCATCGACCACGATGGCCTGACGATGTTGGCGGGCCATCTCGCCTACGTTTCCCTGCTGTCGCTGGTGCCGCTGGTCACCGTGGTCTTCGCCCTGTTCGCCGCTTTCCCGATGTTTTCCGACATCAGCGAACAGCTGAAGAGCTTTATCTTTTCCAATTTCGTGCCGGCCGCCGGCAATGTGATCCAGAACTACTTGGAACAGTTCGTCGCCAATTCCAACAAGATGACCGCCGTCGGCACCTGCGGGCTGATCGTTACCGCGCTGCTGTTGATTTCCTCGGTGGACAGCGTGCTGAACACCATCTGGCGCAGCAAGAACAAGCGGCCGATCGTCTTCTCCTTTGCCGTGTACTGGATGGTGCTGACGCTGGGGCCGCTGCTGGTGGGCGCCAGCATGGCCATCAGTTCTTACCTGCTGTCGCTCAACTGGTTGGCGCAGACCGGCGTCAATGGCCTGGTGGATCAGGTGCTGCGCATCTTCCCGCTGATTTTGTCGTGCATCTCCTTCTGGCTGCTGTATTGCATCGTGCCGACGGTGCGCGTGCCGCCCAAAGATGCACTGATTGGCGCGGTGGTGGCCGGATTGCTGTTCGAACTGGGCAAGAAGGGATTCGCGCTGTACGTCACCATGTTCCCCTCCTATCAGCTGATTTACGGCGTGCTGGCGGTGATCCCGATTTTATTCCTGTGGGTCTACTGGAGCTGGTGTATCGTGTTACTCGGTGCGGAAATCACCGTGACCATCGGCGAATACCGCGACTACCGTCGGCAGAAGGCGGAGCAACAGGAACAAAAACCAGAAGGGCAGCAGGAATGATTGCGTTGATTCAACGGGTGTTAAACGCCAGCGTCACGGTGGGTGGCGAGACAGTAGGCAAGATTGGCCCCGGTTTGTTAGTGTTATTGGGCGTGGAGCAGGGCGATAACGAGCAAAAAGCGCAGCGCCTGTGCGAACGCGTGTTGGGATACCGCATTTTCGGCGACGAAAACGACAAGATGAATCTCAACGTCCAGCAGGCCGGGGGCAGCGTGCTGGTCGTTTCGCAGTTCACCCTGGCGGCGGACACCCAGAAGGGCATGCGGCCCAGCTTTTCGCGCGGCGCCGCGCCGCAGGAAGCCGATCGGTTGTATCAATATTTTGTAGGCCAATGCCGTGAACGCGGCGTAGAGACCCAGACCGGCGAGTTCGCCGCCGACATGCAGGTGGCGCTGGTCAACGATGGTCCGGTGACATTCTGGCTACAGGTCTAAGCATTCGGAGAACAGGCGTCTATGTATCACCTACGAGTACCCGTAACAGAGCAAGAACTGAAGGAGTATTACCAGTTTCGCTGGGAAATGCTGCGCAAGCCGCTGCACCAGCCGGTGGGTTCGGAAAAGGATGCCTATGACGCCATGGCCCATCACCAAATGGTGGTGGACGAGGCCGGTAAAATTGTCGCCATCGGGCGGCTGTATATCAATGCCGACAACGAGGCGGCGATCCGTTTTCTAGCGGTAGACCCGACGTTGCAGGATAAAGGGTTGGGAACGCTGGTGGCGATAACGCTGGAGTCCGTCGCACGGCAGGAAGGCGTGAAGCGGGTGGTGTGCAGCGCCCGTGAAGACGCGGTGGATTTCTTCGCCAAGCTGGGCTTCGTCAATCAGGGCGAGATCACCGCGCCGCAGACCACCCCGATCCGTCACTTTTTAATGATCAAACCGGTGGCGACGCTGGACGATATCCTGCATCGCCCTGATTGGTGCGGCCAATTGCAGCAGGCCTGGTATGAACACATTCCGCTGAGCGAAAAGATGGGCGTGCGCATCAGCCAATACACCGGCCAGCGCTTCGTCACCACCATGCCGGAGATCGGCAACCAGAATCCGCACCACACGCTGTTCGCCGGCAGCCTGTTCTCGCTGGCGACGCTGACCGCCTGGGGGCTGATTTGGCTGCTGCTGCGCGAGCGCCATCTCGGCGGCACCATCATTCTGGCGGACGCGCACATTCGCTACAGCAAACCGATTACCGGCAGGCCGCGTGCGGTGGCGGATCTGGGCTCGCTGAGCGGCGATTTGGCGCGTCTGGCGCGCGGCCGCCGCGCGCGCGTGCACGCCGAAGTGCATCTGTTCGGCGACGAGGATAAGGGCGCGGTATTCGAAGGCACCTACATGGTGTTGCCGGCCGAGCCGGATGTGCCGCTGGATCAGGGCGGCTCTGAAGCGCTGGAAGAGTAGGGTGGCGGCCCTGCCCTGAGAGCGGGCCGCGCAGCGCATTACGGCAGCTGTTGGTTCACCGCTTGGCCGTCGCCGGCGGTGGCCTGTAGATTGCCTTTCAATGAGGCCTTGAACGGCCCGTCGCTGTTCAGCAGCCCTTTCAACTGCAGCTCAAGGTTGCCGTCGCCCGTCAGCGGCACCGGCTGCCATCCCCATTGCTGCAAGGTATTGATCGGTACCGAACGGCCGTGCAGCATCAGTTGGAACGGCTTGCCCGGCAGCTGATCGACGGTCGCTTTGGCCTCCAGCAACCCATTGGGCATAAAGGCGCTGAGCTCGGTGACGGTGATCTGGTTGGCGTCGGCGTTCAGCGCCAGCGAAGGGCGCCGCACGTCGATTTTGTTGAAGGTGGCCTCGCTGCCGTTCAGGTTTAGCGAACCGAACCAAATGCCCCACTGGTGGTCGCGCGCCAGCAGCAGGTTGCTGCCGTAACCGTCCAGCGCAGTGATCTGGAACGGGAATGCCGGGTTGATATCGATGATCAGATTGCGGTTGGTGGTCAGCTTGGTGACGTACACCTCCGCCAGCCAGCCCGGCAGCGGTTTCAGCCACAGCTCGCGCCAGTCGATCGGCAGGGTGTACTCTAGCGCCGCCATGGCCACTTCATCCAGCTGCAGGCGTTTGCCGGCGCGCAGCCAGTTGCCGGAGGTGCGCAGCAGCCCGCCTTCCCAGCGGGTGGTGAATTGCTGAATGGCGATGCCGGCGGAAGAGAGCCGTAGGGTGGCGATCGGATCGATCAGGTGGAAACCGCCGTTGATTACGTCGCTGGCGTTGAAGTTGAGCGAGCCGTCTTCGCTGCGCCAGTCGCCTTTTTCGACGCTGACGTTTTGCAGCGACAAATCGAGATCGTTAACCGCCCATGCCTTGCCTTCCAGGCGCGCGTCGATAAGATCGAAACGCTTGAGGGTGACCGGCGGCAGAGTGGTAAAGCGCTGCATGAATTCCGCCAGCGTCAACGGGGTCTGCAGGCGCACGCCGCTCAGCCGCAGGCGATCCACCCGCCAGCTGCCGTCGGCGGCGCGGCTGGCCACGCCGGTCAGGTCGCCCTGCGCCAGATCGGCGCCGAAGTTGTTCAACAGCAGTTGGCCCTGCTTTTGCTCCCCCTGCACCAACACCTTCGAGGCGGGGATGCCGTTCAGCGTCATCGAACCGGCGCTGAACTGAAACTGGTTGTTGTCCCCCAGCAGATGGCCGGCCAGCGGGCGCCACGGCGTGATGCCGGCAGTGACCTGCTGCGCGTTGAGCTGCCACTCGTTATCGTTGGACTGCAGCGCCATGTTGCTCAACTGCAGCACGTCGGCCTGTACAGGCAACGCCGCCGCCTGTGGCTGCACGTTCAGCGTGCCGTCGCGCAGCGTGACGCTGTGAAAATAGCGCGGCTCGGTGATTTGGCGCAGGCTGAGGCCGAGATCGACGCGTTTGGCAACCAGCGCCTGCAGCTGGCCGCTGCGCGCCAGCTGCACGTCTTCCAGACCGATCTGGTCCGATTGGCTCCACGAATGGGTGATTTTTCCTATCGACAGGCGGTATTCGCTGTTGTCGCTGATCCAGGCACTCAAGCGGCCTGCCGCCCAGCGGGTTTGCCCGACCAGGTACAGCACCACCGCCGCCAGCACGATCAGCACTAGCAACGTCAGCAACAGCTTTCCGATAAATTTCATCGTCTACATCCGCATCGGTCAAAAAAGATACCCTGTTTATGCCGCAATTGGCCGGGCATCTCAAGGGCAATGGTCTGATAGACAATAAAAAACGGCCGCAAGCGGCCGTTTGAACGCCAATGGGCGGGTTACTTTTTCTCGTGTTCCTGCGGGAACACCAGGTTCAGCACGATGGCGGTAATGCCGCCGGCGGCGATACCGGAAGAGAGCAGGGTTTTCAGCCAGTCCGGCGCGAACTGCAGGATCAGCGGCTGCTGGGAGACGCCCATGCCGACGGCCAGCGACAGCGCCATGATCATGATGGCGCGGCGGTTCAGGCGCTCGCGTGACACGATGCGCACGCCGGAGGCGGCGATGGTGCCGAACATCACGATGGTCGCACCGCCCAGTACCGGCTCGGGGATGTGCTGCACGAAGCCGGCTACCGCCGGGAACAGCCCCAGCGCGATCAGCATCAGCGCCACCACAAAGCCGACATAGCGGCTGGCGACGCCGGTCAGCTGGATCACGCCGTTGTTCTGGCCGAAGCAGGAGTTGGGGAAGGTATTGAACACCGCCGACAGCATCGAGTTCAGGCCGTTGGCCAGTACGCCCCCTTTTAGACGCTTCATGTACAGCGGCCCGCTGACCGGCTGTTCGGAGACATCAGAGGTGGCGGTGATGTCGCCGATGGTTTCCAGCGAGGTGACCATAAAGATCAGCATCAGCGGCAGCAGCAAGTTCCAGTCGAAGCCCAGGCCGTAATAGAGCGGCGTGGGAATAGTGATCGCCGCCGTGGGTGCCGCCGGAGCGTCGGCGGGCAGCATGTCCATCGCCCAGGCCAACAGATAGCCGACCGCCATGGCGATCACCAATGAAGCGACGCGCAGGTAAGGGTTGCGCTGGCGGTTCAGCAGGATGATGACCGCCAGCACCGCGCCGGCCAGCAGCAGGTTTTTCGGTGAGCCGAAGCTGTGATCGTTCATCGCGGCATAACCGCCGCCGATCGAGGTCAAACCGACCTGAATCAGCGACAGGCCAATGATCATCACCACGATGCCGGAAACCAGCGGGGTGATGATGCGGCGTGCCAGATGCAGCACGCGCGACAGCAAAATTTCGGTGCAAGAAGCGACCATCAGGGTGCCGAACAGCGCGGCCATCATGGTCGGCACGTCGGCGCCGCCGTTTTTCAGCGCCAGACCGCCCATGATCAGCGGCGAAACGAAGTTGAAGCTGGTGCCCTGAATCGACAGTAGACCGGAACCCACCGGCCCCCAGGTTTTGATTTGCAGAATGGAAGCCAGGCCGGAGGCGAACAGCGACATGCTGATGATGTGCTGGGTATCCTGCGCCGGCAGGCCCAGCGCCTGGCAGATCAGCAGCGCCGGAGTGATCACCGCAACGAACATCGCCAACAGATGCTGGCCGGCGGCAAACAGCGTTTGCGGCAGCGGCGGGCGGTCTTCGAGGCGATAAATCAGTTCGCTGGCGCGGGATTCTGAGGCGGCTTGGCGTGTGGCATCAAGCTCGGAGGATGACATGCTCATGGTGTGGCGTTTCCAGATACGGCAAAGCAGGCATTTTAATGCGCCGCCCCGCAAAAGCAAACGGTTGCGCCTAAATATTATATTGTCAACTTTCCTGTTTATGTCGCATTTTCATTCATTTTTTCTTGTCATCTTAGCGTTTTTTACTTCTAATCCTGGACTCATCAAGTTTAAAAACTCAGTGGTTTTCTATAACTTATTATTTTTATTTGGATCTTTTCCCTTACATGGAGTACCTGGATGTTTCATCTTGATACTTATGGCACGTTAGTCGCCGCGACGCTGGTTTTGCTCCTCGGGGGCAAGTGCGTCAGAAGCATTCCTCTGCTGCGAAAATATACCATTCCTGCCCCCGTCGCCGGCGGTTTGCTGGTGGCCCTTCTGTTGTTAGCCCTGAAAAAGTTCGCCAACTGGGAAATCAGCTTTGACATGTCGCTGAAGGATCCGCTGATGCTGGCCTTCTTCGCCACTATCGGGCTGAACGCCAACCTGGCGCGGTTGCGCGCCGGCGGCAAGGCGCTGATGGTATTCCTGTTCGTGGTGCTGGGGCTGCTGTTGGTGCAGAACGCCATCGGCATCGGCATGGCGAAAATGCTGGGGTTGGATCCGTTGATGGGCCTGATCGCCGGGTCGATCACCCTGTCGGGCGGCCACGGCACCGGGGCGGCCTGGAGCAAGCTGTTCATCGAGCGCTACGGCTTTGAAAACGCGACGGAAGTCGCCATGGCCTGTGCCACCTTCGGCCTGGTGCTGGGCGGCCTGATCGGCGGTCCGGTGGCGCGCTATCTGGTCAAACATTCCTCTACGCCGGAAGGTACGCCGGAAGACAGCGTGCAGCCGAGCGGTTTCGAGAAGCCGGAAAGCGGCCGCCTGATCACCTCGCTGGTGATGATCGAAACCATCGCCATGATCGCTATCTGTCTGAGCCTGGGGCAGCTGATTGCCGGCTTGCTGAACGGTACGGTGTTTGAGCTGCCTAACTTCGTTTGCGTGCTGTTCGTCGGGGTGATCCTCAGCAACACGCTGGCCTTCACCGGTTTCTATACCGTGTTCGAACGGGCGGTATCGGTGCTGGGTAATGTCAGCCTGTCGCTGTTCCTGGCGATGGCGTTGATGAGCCTGCGCCTGTGGGAGCTGGCTTCGCTGGCGTTACCGATGCTGGCGATCCTGGCGGTGCAGACGCTGGTGATGGCGCTGTACGCGATCTTTGTTACCTACCGGGTGATGGGCAAGAACTACGACGCGGCGGTGCTGGCCGCCGGCCACTGTGGTTTCGGCATGGGCGCCACGCCGACGGCGATCGCCAACATGCAGGCGATCACCGATCGCTTCGGCCCGTCGCATCTGGCGTTTCTGGTGGTGCCGATGGTGGGAGCGTTCTTTATCGATATCGCCAACGCCATCGTTATCAAGCTGTATCTGCTGCTGCCGGTGTTCCCGGCGGTGGGGTAATATCGCGAGTCATCATGAGAAGGGCGCCTGCGGCGCCCTTTTTTATGCGTTGGAGTAGCGCGCCTTCTCCGGCAGCCAGCGTTCGATCAGCGCCTGGGCGTGTTCCGGGTAGTGCTGATGGAGATGGCGGGCGACGCGTTGCACTTCGGGGATCATCGCCTGGTCGCGCAACAGGTCCGCCACCTTGAATTCGGCGCTGCCGGTCTGGCGGGTGCCCAGCAGCTCGCCCGGGCCGCGGATCTCCAGATCGCGCTGGGCGATGACAAAGCCGTCGTTGCTGTCGCGCAGCACTTGCAGGCGCGTTTGCGCGGTTTTGCTCAGCGGCGTTTTGTACAGCAGCACGCAGTGTGAAGCCACCGCGCCGCGCCCTACGCGGCCGCGCAGCTGGTGCAGCTGCGCCAGGCCCAGCCGTTCCGGGTTTTCGATGATCATCAGGCTGGCGTTGGGCACGTCGACGCCGACCTCGATCACCGTGGTGGCGACCAACAGCTGCAGCTCGCCCTGTTTAAACGCCTGCATCACCGCCTGCTTTTCCTGCGCTTTCATGCGGCCGTGCACCAGCGCCACCTTCAGCTCCGGCAGCGCGGCTTTCAATTCTTCCCAGGTGGCTTCCGCCGCCTGCGCTTCCAGCAGCTCGGACTCTTCGATCAGCGTACATACCCAGTAAGCCTGCCGTCCTTCTTCCAGACAGGCGCTTTTCACCCGTTGAATGATGTCGGCGCGGCGGGTATCGGGAATGGCGACGGTGGTCACCGGCGTGCGGCCTGGCGGCAGCTCGTCGATGACCGAGGTATCGAGATCGGCATAGGCGGTCATCGCCAGCGTGCGCGGGATCGGCGTGGCGGTCATGATCAGCTGATGGGCGTGGAAGCCCTGTTCTTCGCCTTTCTCCCACAGCGCCAGCCGCTGATGCACCCCGAAGCGGTGCTGCTCATCGATAATCACCAGCGCCAGGCCGTTGAACTGCACCTGCTCCTGGAAGATGGCGTGGGTACCGACCACCATCGATACCTGGCCGCTGGCGATGGCTTCCTGCTGCGCGATGCGCGCCTTGCCTTTCTGTTTGCCCGCCAGCCAGCCGACCTGCAGCCCCAGCGGTTCGAACCACTGGCGGAAGTTGTTGGCATGCTGTTCGGCCAGCAGCTCAGTCGGCGCCATCAGCGCCACCTGCTTGCCGTGCGCGATGGCGCGCAGCGCCGCCAGCGCCGCCACCAGCGTTTTGCCGGAACCGACGTCGCCCTGCACCAGCCGCATCATCGGGAAGTCTTTTTGCATGTCGGCTTCGATGTCGGCCACCACGCGCGTTTGCGCGCCGGTCGGCGAGAACGGCAGCTGTGCGAGAAAACGGTTTTTCAGCCGATCGTCCGGCAGCAGCGGTTGCGCCTGATAACTCTGCGCGCCGGCGCGCACCGCCAGCATGCTGAGGTTATGCGCCAGCAGCTCTTCGAGGATCAGGCGTTTTTGCGCCGGGTGTTTGCCCAGTTCCAGATCCGCCAGCTGAATGTCCGGCGGCGGGCGATGCAGGGTGTGCAGCGCCTGCGGCAGGCTCATCAGGCCGCCGCTCAGCTCCGGCGGCAGCAGTTCGGCGATGGCGCAGGTATCCAGCAGCGCCAGCGCCTGGTCGGTCAGCTTGCGCAGCGTGGCCTGCCGCACCCCCTCGGTGGTGGGGTAGACCGGCGTCAGCGACTCCTGCAGCTCGACCTCGCTGGCTTCGCCCTGAATACGGTATTCCGGATGAATGATCTCCGCGCCGTGGTTGCCGCGTTTGATCTCGCCGTAGGCGGTCACGCGGCGGCCGGTGGCCAGGCTGTTCTTCATTGCGGCGTTGAAGTTGAAGAAGCGCATGGTGAGGATGCCGGTGCCGTCGCTGATCTGGCAGGTCAGCATGCGGCGGCGGCCGAAGCTGATGTCGCTGCGCAGCACTTCCCCTTCTACCGTGGCGTAGATGCCCGGCAGCAGATCGTTGATCGGATAGAGGCGGGTGCGGTCTTCGTAGCGCAGCGGCAGGTGCAGCAGCAGATCCTGAATGGTCTCGAGGCCAAGCTTGGCCAGTTTGCCCGCCTGGCTGGCGCCAACCCCGGAAAGCGTGGTGAGTGGGACAGCATCCAGCAGGCGGCCTTTCATTTGCGCACCGTCGCCTGCATGGCCGCCCACCATTCGGCGCTGGCGACCACCTGACCCTGTTCGTCGATCTGCGGACGCGGCAGCCCCTTGCGTTTGGCCACGTTGGCCAGCACCGGATAGCCGCCTTCGAACAGCAGACGCTGCTGCTCTTCTTCGTCCAGCATGCTGTTGTCGCGGCGGTACAGGCCGGCGTTTTGCCGCTGGCGCTGCGCCTCATACAGGATCAGCGCCGAAGCCACGGAGACGTTGAGCGATTGCACCATGCCGATCATCGGAATGACGATGTCTTGATCGGCGAGCGCCAGCGCTTCTTCGGTGATGCCGGTTTTTTCCTGGCCGAGCAGCACGCAGGTTGGCCGGGTGTAGTCCACCTCGCGGAAATCGACCGCGCGCGCAGACAGGTTGGTGGCCAGAATTTGCATGCCCTGCGCTTTCAGGTGGCCGACCGCGTCGCCGATGGTGGGATGGGTTTTAACGCTGACCCAGCTGTTGCTGCCGGCGGCGGAGGAAACCAGGGTGCGCATGCGGGTGGTGGGCCACACGGCGTGGACCTGATGCACGCCGACGGCGTCGGCGGTGCGGATAATGGCGGAGACGTTATGCGGCTTGTGCACTTGCTCCAGGCAGACCGTCAAATCCGGCTGCCGGGTCGCGAGCATTTCACAAATCCGCGCATAGCGTTCAGGACTCATAAGCGCTAGTTTCGGTTGCGGTTAACTTTGATCACATCCGGCATAATACGGATTTTACGCATAATGTTTGCCAAATGGATGCGATCGCGGGTGGTCAAGCGGATAAAGGCGCTATAAACCCGACCGTCTTTCTCTTCGGTGTTCAGGCTCTGAATATTGGACTCGGCCGCGTTGATCGCTGCCGTCAGGTTGGCCAGCGCGCCCTGGTGGTTAAACATATCCACCTTGATCTCGGCGATGAACTCCTGCTCGGTCTCTTTATCCCACTCGACCGCCATGAACTTCTCAGGCTCTTTCTGATAGCCGCGAATATTGCGGCAAGATTCATGGTGGATCACCAGCCCTTTGCCCGGGCTGACGTGAGCGATAATCGGGTCGCCCGGAATCGGACGGCAGCACTTGGCGAAGGTGATCAACACGCCGTCGGCGCCCTTGATGGCCAGGTTACGCACGCCGGAGGTGGTGCCCAGGCTGGACTGATCGCCCTGCAGATTCTTCGCCACCACCACGCTCATGGCGTTGCCGAGGCCGATTTCCGCCAGCAGATCGTCCAGCGTCGCCAGCTTCATGCGGTCCAGCTCGTGCTGAATGTTTTCCTGCGGGATTTCGGCCAGCTTGCGGCTACCGCCCAACGCATGGTTGAGCAGGCGGCGGCCGAGGCCGACGGAGTCGTCGCGCTTGAGGTTCTTCAACATCTGGCGAATTTTGGCACGTGCTTTCGAGCTGACCACGAAGTTCAGCCAGGCGGCGTTGGGCCGCGCGCCCGGTGCGGTGATGATCTCGACGGTCTGGCCGCTGGTCAGCGACTGTGACAGCGGGTATGGCTGACGATCGACGCGCGCGCCGACGCAGGCATGGCCGATATCGGTATGCACCGCATAGGCGAAGTCGACCGGCGTGGCGCCGGCGGGCAGCTCGACGATGCGGCCTTCCGGGGTGAAAACGTAAATCTCATCCGGGAACAGATCGGATTTGACGCTCTCGATAAATTCAAACGAACTGCCAGCGCTTTGCTGCAGCTCCAGCAGGCTTTGCATCCAGCGTTGGGCGCGGATCTGCGCCGTGGTGCCGGTTTCGCCCTGTTCTCTTTCCTTGTAAGCCCAGTGCGCGGCCACCCCCATCTCAGCCATCTGGTCCATGTCTTCGGTGCGGATCTGCACTTCGACCGGTACGCCGTGCGGGCCGATCAGCGAGGTATGGAGCGATTGATAGCCGTTGGCCTTGGGAATGGCGATGTAATCTTTCACCCGCCCCGGGCGCGGTTTATACAGGCTGTGCACCTGGCCGAGTACGCGGTAGCAGGTATCGACCTCTTTCACGATCACCCGGAACGCGTAGATATCCATGATGGAATGGAAACGCTGTTCTTTCAGGTGCATCTTGAGGTAGATGGAGTAGAGGTGTTTTTCCCTTCCGCTGACGCGGCAGGCGATGCCGGCCTCGGTCAGCCGCCCTTCGATCTCGGAGAGGATTTTTTGAATCATCTCTTTGCGGTTGCCGCGCGCGGCTTTCACCACTTCCTTGATCACGCGATAACGGTTTGGGTACAGCGCCTCGAAGCCCAGCTCTTCCAGCTCGGTTTTCAGGTGATGAATACCCAGACGGTGGGCGAGGGGGCTGTAGATTTCCAGGGTTTCACGCGCGATGCGCCGGCGTTTGTCGGGGCGCAGCGAACCGAGGGTGCGCATGTTGTGCGTACGGTCGGCCAGCTTGATCAGCACGACGCGGATATCCTGCACCATCGCCATGATCATCTTGCGGAAGTTTTCCGCCTGCGCTTCTTTCTTGTCCTGGAACTTCAGCTTGTCGAGCTTGGAGACGCCCTCAACCAGTTCGGCGACGCTCTTGCCGAACAGCTGTTCCATATCTTGATAGGTGGCTGGGGTGTCTTCGATGACGTCGTGCAGCAACGCCGCCATCAGCGTCTCGTGATCGAGACGCATTTCCGCCAGGATGCAGGCCACGGCGACCGGGTGAGTAATGTAGGGCTCACCGCTGGAGCGTGTCTGGCCCTCGTGCGCGTCGCGCGCGACGAGGTATGCCTGTTTGAGGCGCTTAATCTGCTCCTCGGGCAGGTAACGTTGAATCAGCAGATTCAGGCTTTCAAACAGGTACAAGGCGGACTCGCAGTCTAATTAACGACGACCTTCAGCAATCGCGGTAACCGCTTGAATCTCTGCGGCTTCCTGCTCTTGCTGTTCCTGGCGCTCACGCACGTCGAGGATCTGGCTGGTGATCAGGCCTTCTTCGATTTCGCGCAGGGCGATAACGGTGTACTTGTCGTTCTCTTCCGGAACCAGTGCATCTTTGCCGCCGGTCTGGATCTGACGCGCCCGACGAGCAGCGACCAACACCAGGTCAAAACGGTTACCAATTTTCTCTACAGCGTCTTGAACAGTTACGCGTGCCATATTTGTGCTACTCCACAGGTGACGAAAAGACTGGGCATGATACTGAAACTGCCTTCAGTCTGCCAATAGTTTGCTGATTAAAGCGTCATGCCGCAGCAACTGGCGGCCCAAACGCAGGCGTTCGGCGCGAATGATGGTCTTCAGATCGGACAGCGCCAGATCGAAATCATCGTTCACGATCAGGTAATCGTACTCCGCGTAATGCGTCATTTCCGCCACGGCCTGGGCCATGCGTTTGGCGATCACCTCTTCGGAATCCTGCCCGCGCCCGCGCAGGCGGCGGCCCAGTTCTTCCTTCGACGGCGGCAGAATGAAGATGCTGCGCGCCTGCGGCATTTTGGCGCGGATTTGCTGTGCGCCCTGCCAGTCGATATCCAGAAACACATCCACGCCGGTCGACAAGACTTGTTCGATGGCGGCGCGCGAAGTGCCGTAATAGTTGCCGAACACTTCGGCGTGCTCAAGAAACGCGTCCTGCTCGATCATCCGGCGGAATTCGTCTTTCGAGACGAAGAAATAATGCTCGCCGTGATTTTCACCCGGGCGACTGTCGCGCGTGGTGTGCGAAACCGAAACCTGCGTGTCGTACAGCGGTTGCGTCTTTAACAAAGCCTGAATCAGACTTGATTTACCTGCGCCACTGGGAGCAGAGACAATATAAAGCGTGCCTTGAGCCATGATGATGTTCGTTGATAACGGTTGATATGCCAATAACAGCGGATGTGTATTTTCTCCGCACAGTATACACGGCTAACGCGCCGGGTGCAGCGTTAGCTCGCATTTTGCCCGCGGCTTTGCGTGGAAAAAGCGTCGAAAGGGTGAATTTGCGCGCCGAAGGGCGACATTTTTGCAGTTTTGGCCTCGGCGGCGGCGCGTTGCCGCCCCGAGATCAGTGATCCGGATGCTGGTAGTTGAACACCGGCAGGCCGAGGCGGAAGCGCAGGGCGATCAGACGTGCGCTCAGGCCGGCGACCAACGTGAGGATCACCACCAGATTGTGCGGCAGGCTGAGGTGCTGCAGGCCGATATACAGCCAGGCGGCGCTGAAGGAGATGCCGGCGTAGATCTCTTTCTGGAAAACCAGCGGGATGCGGTTGCAGAACATATCGCGCAGCACCCCGCCGAAGACGCCGGTGATCACCGCGGCGATGGCGGCGATAATGGCGCTGTGCCCCATATCCAGGGCCACCTGTGCGCCGATGATGGAGAAGACGATCAGGCCGACGGCGTCGAGCACCAGGAACAGGCGGCGCAGATGGCGCATCAGGGGAGCCACCCAGGTGGTGACGATCGCCGCTATCGCGACGATGACGATGTATTCTGGATGTTTGACCCAGCCCAATGGAAAATGCCCGAGCAACATATCGCGCACCGACCCGCCGCCAATTGCGGTGACAGAGGCGATGATGATCACGCCGAACATGTCCATTTGGCGGCGGCCGGCCGCCAGCGCGCCGGTCATGGCTTCGGCGGTGATGCCGATGATATAAAGGATGCTCAGTAACATAAGGGGTTCACAGCGTACTTGCCTCAGAATGATGGCCGGCAGGGTAATCGCCGCCGAGGACGCGCGCCACTGAGTTTTTTTCACCGATGGTGTTTCGGATTAATATAGCTAATCCAAAATCCGTTTTTATTGCCGATAAACAGCTTTTATTAACATCTTGATGTTAATAAAAGCATTAGAAATTTAGCGCTGATTTCCATCGCTGACTATGCTTTTTGCAGCGAATTCTTCAACCGAGAAACCGAGACTGCTGATGAAAAACTCCTCGAAACTGGCCGCCGGCGCCGTGATGGCCGCCCTGCTGCTGAGCGGCTGCGTGGCGCCAGGCCACCAGGCAACGTCACCCGCCCCGGTTTGCCGCACCGGTGATCCGCTGGTGCAGACAACGCTCTACTTCGGCCTGAACCGCCCTGCGGGGCCGGCGATCACCGCCGCCGAGTGGCAAACCTTCGTCGATAGCCAGGTAACGCCGCGCTTTAAAGACGGGCTGACGGTCTTTGATGCCAAAGGGCAGTGGCTGGGCCACGACGGCAAACTGGCGCGCGAGAACAGCAAGGCGCTGCTGCTGATCCATGCGCCGGACAAAGAGAGCGAGGCGAATATCGAGGCGCTGCGCAGCGGCTATAAGCAGCAGTTTGCGCAGGATTCGGTGATGCGGGTGGATGCGCCGGTGTGCGTGGCGTTTTAAAGCGAACTCCCGGCCCTGCGGCCGGGAGTGGGGATTACAGCACCAGGCCCGCGATGGCCGCCGACAACAGGCTCACCAGCGTCGAGCCGTAAACCAGCTTCAGGCCAAAACGGGACACCACGTTGCCTTGCTGCTCGTTCAGTCCTTTGATGGCGCCGGCGACGATGCCGATGGAGGCGAAGTTGGCGAACGACACCAGGAACACCGACAGAATGCCCAGCCCGCGCGGCGACAGCTCCGCCGCGATCTTCTTCAGTTCAATCATCGCCACGAATTCGTTGGCTACCAGTTTGGTCGCCATGATGCTGCCCGCCTTCAGGGCTTCTTCCGCCGGGATGCCGATCAGCCAGGCCAACGGATAGAACACGTAGCCGAGGATCTGCTGGAAGCTGATGCCGAGCACCGCAGAGAACAGCGCATTGACGGCGGAGATCAGCGCGATAAAGCCGATCAGCATCGCCGCGATGATCATCGCAATCTTGAAGCCGGCCAGAATGTACTCGCCCAACATTTCGAAGAAGCTCTGATCTTCATGCAGTTTGTTCAGCTTCAGCTCCGGCTCGTCTTCAACCTGATACGGGTTGATGATCGACAGGATGATGAAGGTGCTGAACATATTAAGGATCAACGCCGCCACCACGTACTGCGCGTCGATCATCGACATGTAGGCGCCGACGATGGAGAGCGAAACCGTCGACATGGCGGTCGCGGCCATGGTGTACATGCGGCGCGGCGAGATATCGCCGATGATGCCTTTATAGGCGATAAAGTTCTCCGACTGCCCCAGCACCAGCGTGCTGACGGCGTTGAACGATTCCAGCTTGCCCATGCCGTTGACCTTGGACAGCAGGGTGCCGACCAGGCGGATGATCAGCGGCAGGATGCGGAAATGCTGCAAAATGCCGATCAGGGCGGAAATAAAGATGATAGGGCACAAAACGCCGAGGAAGATGAACGCCAGACCATCCTTGCTCATGCCGCCGAACACGAACTCCGATCCTTGGGCTGCGTAGGCGAGCAGGGTGTCGAAGAAGCCGGCGACGTGTTTGATCACGCTGAGCCCGCTGGCGGAGTGCAGGAAGAAATAGGCCAGCGCGCCTTCGATCACCAACAGCTGGATGATATAGCGCAGGCGGATTTTCTTGCGATTATTGCTGACCAGCAGCGCCAGGGCGATGATCACCACCAGGGCCATAATAAATTGCAGAATTTGTGGCATAAACGGTCCGTACGGTTCACGGGCAGGAAAAAAACACATTTAGCCACAGCATCGCCATCCTTTCATTACCTTGCGTGATAATTAGAACAAAATACTTATGGCATGCGGGATATCTTGCCGATTGTCATCCGCACGCGCTGCTCGGCAGTTTTTCATAAGCCCCCGGTGAGCCGTCTCCCCAGAGGCCTGCCGGCTCGCAACTTGATGTAATCCCCGTTACTTATGTGCAAACGCCTGGAATCTGGTTCGCAATCGGCGATTTTTCCCGACGTAAAGCGTGGTTTTCTTGGCTGAGGAAGAGAAACATGTTTGGAACAGGCGCCGTGACCGGCGCGCATTTTCTCGGACAAGGAGGCGAACGATGAATACCGGCACTTTGCTCAGGGCGCTGGCCAACGGCGTTAATCCCGACACCGGCGAGCTGTTGAAACCGGCTTCAGCGGCCTGCGCACCGGAGGCTATCCGGCTGCTGTTCGCGTTAGCCAACGAGTTTGACGGTGAATCCGAACGGCAGAAAAAAGCCAGGCTGACGCCGGGGGAGAAACGGCAGAAGAATCTGGTCGAGGGCCGACCTGCCAATGCCTACTTCCCCTGGCCGGAAGAGGAAAAACTGCGGCTGCGCGAGAGCCATGCGGCCGGGGCGACGCTGGAAGCGCTGAGCGATGAGTTCGAGCGCTCAACCTGGAGCATTGCGGTGCAGCTGCAGAAAATGGGGTTGATCGGTGAGGAGCAGGCGGCCGCCTATCGCTGATTTGCAGCCATAAAAAAGCCCGCGTGGCGCGGGCTTGATGACATAAGGGGCAGGATCACTCGATATTCTGGATCTGCTCGCGCATTTGCTCGATCAGCACTTTCAGCTCGATGGCGGAAGCAGTGACGTCGGCATTGATCGACTTGGAGGCCAGGGTGTTCGATTCGCGGTTGAACTCCTGCATCATAAAGTCGAGGCGGCGGCCGACGGCTTCTTTCTTTTTCAGGATGTTGTGCGTCTCTTTCACGTGCGCTTCCAGACGGTCCAGCTCTTCGGCGACGTCGATACGCTGCGCCATCAGCACCAGCTCTTGCTCCAGGCGGGTGTTTTCCAGCTGTACCTGCGCCTCTTCCAGCTTGCTGACCAGGCGCTCGCGCTGCCATTGCAGGATGTTCGGCATCTGGGCGCGCACTTTGACCACTTCGGCGCTGACGCCGTCGAGGCGTTGTTCGATCAGCGTCTTCAGCGCGGCGCCTTCGCTCTCGCGTGCGACGATAAAGTCATCCAGCGCGCCGTCCAGCGCCTGCATCAGCTCGACGCTGATGGCGTCCAGATCCTGCTCCTGCGCGGACATCACGCCCGGCCAGCGCAGCACGTCGATCGGGTTGATTTCCCCTTCGTCGCTCTGCATTTTCACCCAGTTGGCGGCTTCGACCAGCTGTTTGGCCAGTTTTTCGTTCAGGATCAGCGAGCTTTGCGCGCTTGGATCCAGTTCGAAACGCAGGTTGCATTCGACTTTGCCGCGGGTCAGGCGGCCACGGATACGTTCACGGATCACCGGCTCCAGGCTGCGGAATTGCTCCGGCAGACGGATGTAGGTTTCTAAGTAGCGCTGGTTAACGGAACGCAGCTCCCAGGCTGCGCTGCCCCATTCACCCTTGATTTCACGCCGGGCGTAGGCGGTCATGCTGCGGATCATTGATGCGTACCCGTAATAGGAAAAGATGGGGCGATTATAGCGTCGCGACTGCGGGCAGGATAGGCATTACGTCACGAAGCCCGTATAATGCGCAGCCAATAGTTGATTTGAAGCCGGAGAGAGCCCATGCGTCCTGCAGGCAGAGCACCACAGCAAGTTCGCCCCCTGACACTGACCCGTCACTATACCAAACACGCTGAAGGCTCAGTGCTGGTTGAGTTTGGCGATACCAAAGTCTTGTGCACCGCCACGGTAGAAGAGGGCGTTCCGCGCTTCCTGAAAGGCCAGGGGCAAGGTTGGATCACCGCCGAGTACGGCATGCTGCCGCGCTCCACCCACAGCCGCAACGCACGTGAAGCCGCCAAAGGCAAACAAGGTGGCCGCACGCTGGAGATCCAGCGCCTGATCGCGCGCTCGCTGCGCGCCGCGGTGGATCTGAAAAAGCTCGGTGAATTCACCATCACCCTCGACTGCGACGTACTGCAGGCCGACGGCGGTACCCGCACCGCCTCCATCTCCGGCGCCTGCGTGGCGCTGGCCGATGCGCTGAACACCCTGGTGGCCAACGGCAAGCTGAAAGCCAACCCGATGAAGGGCATGGTAGCGGCGGTTTCCGTCGGCATCGTCAACGGCGAAGCGCTGTGCGATCTGGAGTATGTGGAAGATTCCGCGGCGGAAACCGACATGAACGTGGTGATGATGGAAGACGGCCGCATGATTGAAGTGCAGGGCACCGCCGAAGGCGAGCCGTTCAGCCACGATGAGCTGTTGGCGCTATTGGCGCTGGCCCGAGGGGGCATCGAAACCATCTTCCAGGCGCAGAAAGCGGCGCTGGCGGACTGATTTTTTAAGGCGACTGAGAAGTCGCCTTTTTTATGCCCGACGATCGGGCGGCAGTAATGACAAGACCCAAGCAGATTCAGACGAGGAGAAGCAGTAATGAAAGCCTATCAGCGCCAGTTTATCGAGTTCGCGCTTAACAAGCAGGTATTGAAATTCGGCGAGTTCACCCTGAAATCCGGCCGCACCAGCCCGTATTTCTTCAACGCCGGCCTGTTTAATACCGGGCGCGATCTTGCGCTGTTGGGGCGCTTCTACGCCGAAGCCCTGATGGACTCCGGCATCGATTTCGATCTGCTGTTTGGCCCGGCCTATAAAGGCATTCCTATCGCCACCACCACGGCGGTTGCGCTGGCGGAACACCATGAGCGCGACGTGCCTTACTGCTTTAACCGCAAGGAAGCCAAGACCCACGGCGAGGGTGGTTCGCTGGTCGGCAGCCCGCTGCAGGGGCGTGTGATGCTGGTGGATGATGTGATCACCGCCGGCACCGCGATCCGCGAGTCGATGGAAATCATCGGCGCCAGCGGCGCTTCGCTGGCGGGGGTGCTGATCTCCCTCGACCGTCAGGAACGCGGCCGCGCGGATATCTCCGCCATTCAGGAAGTGGAACGCGACTATCACTGCAAGGTGATTTCGATCGTGACGCTGAAGGACCTGATCGCTTATCTGGAAGAGAAACCGGAAATGGCGGACCACCTGGCGGCGGTGCGCGCTTACCGCGAGCAGTACGGGGTATAAATAAAAACGCCGGGCATGCCCGGCGTTTTCGTTATTGCAGCTGTGCCGCCAATAGCGGCCAGCGGGCGTCGAATTCCTGCGTTGGACGATAGCGGAATTCCGAACGCACATAGCGCGACAACATGCCTTCGCAGAAGGCCAGCAGTTGGCTGGCCAACAGCGTTTCATCGACGATGAAGCCTTTGCCTTCGCGCAATTTGCGCTCTTTCAGCACCTGACGCAGCTGCGCCTCGATACGTTCGAACAGCTGGTTGATGCGGCCCTGCAGGCGATCCTGTTCAAACATCAGCGCGTGGCCGGTCATGATGCGCGTCAGCCCTGGGTTACGTTCCGCAAAGCCCAGAATCAGCAGTAAAATCAGGCGCAGACGATTAAACGTCTCTTTCTCGTCCTGCAAGATCAGGTTGATGCGGGTGATCAGGCTGTCTTCGATAAACTCGATCAGACTGTCGAACATCCGTGTCTTGCTGGGGAAATGCCGGTACAGCGCAGCTTCAGAAACACCCACGTTTGCGGCGAGCTTGGCGGTGGTAATGCGCTGGCTGCCGTCGCTGGATTCCAGCATCTGGGCTAACGCCTGCAATATTTCCTCGCGCCGATTCCTTTTCGTATTTTCTTTTTCTGCCATGTCTGATTAGACCCTTGCTAAAACTTAACTGACGGAAACCCGGGCACCGGCCGCTGCAGAGCAGGCTCTGTGCGGCTTATGTGATAGCTTTTTTACGATACTGGGGTCAGCGGCCTTAACGGCCTTTTTCCGCGCTGCCTGGTGTGCGCTGCAATTGTCGCGGTAAAACCTTGCCGCAGAGACATCCTTCTCCCCGGAAAGGCAAGGTTCAGGCGACGTTTCCCTGCCGGCCATCGTGCATTGGGTGGCGCTTAGTGGCGCCCCGAGTGGCCGAAGCCGCCTTCGCCGCGCTCGCTACTGTCGAACTCTTCCACCAGGTTGAATTCGGCCTGCACCACCGGCACGAAGACCATCTGCGCGATGCGTTCGCCCGGCTCGATGGTGAAGTGCTTCTGGCCGCGGTTCCAAACGGACACCATCAGCTGGCCCTGGTAATCGGAGTCGATCAGGCCGACCAGGTTGCCCAGCACGACGCCGTGCTTATGGCCCAGGCCGGAGCGCGGCAGGATCACTGCCGCCAGGCCGGCGTCGGCGATGTGGATCGCGAGGCCGGTGGGCAGCAGCGTGGTTTCACCCGGCGCCAGCTCTACCGCGCTGTCCAGGCAGGCGCGCAGGTCGAGACCGGCGGAGCCCGGCGTGGCGTAGGTCGGTAGCGGGAAATCCTGACCGATACGCGGGTCGAGGATCTTAACGTCGATTTTTTTCATCATAACGGCTGACTATCTCGTCTATTAAACGTTGGCCAAGGAGTGCCTTGTCGCTCAGCGCCAGGCGCTTTTCTCCATCCTGCCAAAAAAGGTGCAGGGCATTGGTGTCGCTGTTGAACCCGTGCTCTGCAAGCGATACATCGTTAGCGCAAATCAAATCCAGCTTCTTACGCGCCAGTTTTTGCCGCGCGTATTCTTCCACATTCTGGGTTTCGGCGGCAAACCCCACGACAAACGGTCGATTTTTGGTCATCGCGGCCACGCCGGCGACGATATCGGGGTTTTTTACCATCTTGAGGACGATTTCATCACCCTGTTTTTTTATTTTTTCATCGGCGATCTGCTCGGGGCGGTAGTCGGCCACGGCGGCGCAGGAGATGAAAATCTGCTGCTGCGCCGCGCGCTGTTGCACCGCCTGCTCCATCTCCAGCGCGCTGGTGACGTCCACTCGGGTGACCGATGGCGGCGTCGGCAGGCTGACCGGCCCGGCGATCAGCGTCACCTGCGCGCCGCGGGCGGCGGCGGCGCGGGCGATGGCGAAGCCCATTTTGCCGGAGCTGTGATTGCTGATGAAACGTACCGGATCCAGCGCTTCACGCGTTGGGCCGGCGGTGATCATAACCTGCAAATGTTGCAGATCCTGCGGGGCGGAGAAATGCGCGTTCGCCAGGTCGACGATGTCCAGCGGATCCAGCATGCGGCCCGGGCCGACGTCGCCGCAGGCCTGGCTGCCGCTGTCCGGCCCCCAGAGCAGCATGCCGCGCGTCTGCAGCGTTTGCAGGTTGGCCTGCGTGGCGGCGGCGCGATACATCTGCTGGTTCATGGCGGGGGAGGCGGCGATAGGGGCGTCGGTCGCCAGGCAGACGGTAGTCAGCAGATCGTTGGCCATGCCGGCGGCGACGCGCGCCAGCAGATCGGCGGTCGCCGGCGCCAGAATCACCAGATCCGCCCACTTGCCCAGTTCGATGTGGCCCATGGCGGCTTCGGCGGCGGGATCCAACAGATCGTCGGACACCGGGTAGCCGGAAACGGCCTGCAGCGTCAGTGGCGTAATGAACGCCTTGGCGGCGTGGGTCATCACCACGCGCACTTCTGCACCCCTGTCGCGCAGGCGGCGCACCAGCTCTGGGCATTTGTAGGCGGCGATGCCGCCGCTGATGCCAAGCACAATATGTTTGCCGGAAAGTCCCGTCATCATCATTGTCCGATTGAAAGCCGAAAGATGCGCCATTTTAGCATATCCGCCGTTCAGGTGAGTGATTCCGCAATGGCTGCAGGGCGTTACATTGTGCTTTGCGAAACACTTCGCAATGTTATCAAACACCTGTCGAACGCGCCGGGCAGCACATGGCATGCTGTAGCCCTTTCAGGGAGGAACACGATGAGCAACCCGATTGTGGCGTGCTGGCCGGGCGCGCTGGCGCCGCGTGAAAAGCTGTTGATGCAGGGGGCGGCGGCGCTGTCCGACGCAGAGCTGTTGGCCATTTTCTTGCGCACCGGATTGCCCGGCGTGCACGTGATGCAGCTGGCGGAGCAGCTGCTGCGCCGGTTCGGCTCGCTTTATCACCTGATGTCGGCCGATCATCAGGCTTTTTGTAGCCAAAAAGGCCTGGGGGATGCCAGCTATACGCAGCTGCAGGCGATTGCCGAGCTGGCGCTGCGCTTCTTTTCCAGCCATTTGTCGCAGGAAAACGCCATGCTCAATCCGCGCGTCACCCAGCATTATCTGCAAAGCCTGCTGGCCCATCGTGAGCGAGAGGTCTTTTTGGTATTGTTTTTAGACAATCAGCACCGGGTTATTCGCCATCAGGAGATGTTTGCTGGTACCATCAGCAGCGTCGTCGTCTACCCGAGAGAAATTGTGCGTGAAGCGTTGAAGGCTAATGCCGCCGCGCTGATTCTCGCGCATAATCACCCCTCGGGTAAGGCTGAACCCAGTCATGCCGACCGTTTGATAACGGAACAGGTGGTGAAAGCCTGCCAGTTATTGGAGATCCGAGTGCTCGATCATTTGGTGATCGGTCGGGGTGAATGCGTCTCTTTTGCCGAGCGCGGATGGCTTTAAGCGATTTTTTCGCGATCCTTGTGGGATCTTTAGCTGTTCGGGACTTGAGCACTTACGCTTCAGAGCGTATACTACGCCACCTTTGAGAATCTTGGGTTTGGCGCAAGAGCCTATCTCAGCAGGTTTCTGACCTGATGTGTGGTTTCTACCTGATGACGAGAGTCTCCTCAGTATGAAGTTTGCTGAGATGGGCTCTAAAAGCCTGACGAGGCGGCCATACCCTATACGAAGCTCGAGCTGATTTGATTTTTGGAGAATAGACATGTCCCGAGTCTGCCAAGTTACTGGCAAGCGCCCGGTGAGCGGTAACAACCGTTCCCACGCAATGAACGCGACCAAACGCCGTTTTCTGCCTAACCTGCACTCACACCGTTTTTGGGTTGAGGCTGAGAAGCGCTTTGTAACTCTGCGTGTATCTGCTAAAGGTATGCGTGTTATCGATAAGAAGGGTATTGAGACGGTTCTGGCCGATCTGCGTGCCCGTGGTGAGAAGTATTAAGGAACTGAATCATGGCTAAAGGTGTTCGCGAGAAGATCAAGCTGGTTTCTTCTGCTGGTACTGGTCACTTCTATACCACCACGAAGAACAAGCGTACTAAGCCGGAAAAATTGGAACTGAAGAAATTCGATCCAGTTGTCCGTCAGCACGTAGTATACAAAGAAGCTAAAATTAAATAATTTTAGTGGATTAATGAAAAACCCGGCCTTGGCCGGGTTTTTTGTTTTATAAAGGGTAGAAAACGTCGGAGGGGAAGCCAGATGCCTGAATTACCGGAAGTTGAGACGAGCAGACGCGGTATAGAGCCTTATCTTGTCGGCCACAGCATTCAGTATGCGGTGGTGCGCAACGCGCGCCTGCGCTGGCCGGTTTCCGAGCAGATCCTGACGCTGAGCGATAGGCCGGTGCTCAGCGTGCAGCGCCGTGCCAAATACCTGCTGATCGAGCTGGAGAACGGTTGGATTATCGTGCACCTGGGCATGTCGGGCAGCCTGCGCATGCTGCGCGAGGAGAACGAAGATGAAGCGGGCAAACACGACCACGTCGATTTGGTGATCAGCAACGGCATGATCCTGCGCTATACCGATCCGCGCCGTTTCGGCGCCTGGCTGTGGTGCGAAGACCTGGCGACCAGCAGCGTGTTGGCGCATCTGGGGCCGGAACCGCTGAGTGAAGCGTTCAACGGCGACTACCTGTATGAAAAATCACGCAATAAGCGCACGCTGATCAAACCGTGGCTGATGGATAACAAGCTGGTGGTCGGCGTCGGTAACATTTACGCCAGTGAATCGCTGTTCAGCGCCGGGATCCTGCCCGATCGTCCGGCGGGATCGTTGAGCAAAGCCGAAGCGGAACGGCTGGTGAAGACCATCAAGGCGGTGTTGCAGCGCTCCATCGAGCAGGGCGGTACGACATTGCGCGACTTTTTGCAGTCGGACGGCAAACCGGGGTATTTCGCGCAGGAGTTGCAGGTTTACGGGCGGGCGGGAGAACCTTGCCGCGCGTGCGGCACGCCGATCGAATCCGCCAAGCACGGGCAGCGCAGCACCTTCTTTTGCCGGCGCTGCCAGCGCTGAGCATCACTCGGCGGCGAGCTTCGCCATCAGCGCCTGCGTAACCACGTCAGGCAGGAAAGGCGCGATATCGCCGCCGTGACGCGCGACCTCTTTCACCAGTGAAGAGGAGATGAACGACCACTCTTCGGAAGGCATCAGGAACACGCTTTCCAGCGTCGGCATCAAATGGCGGTTCATGTTCGCCAGCTGCAATTCGTACTCAAAGTCAGACACCGCCCGCAGGCCGCGCACCAGGATATTGGCATTCTGGTGAGCGGCAAAGTGCGCCATCAGCTCGCTGAAACCCAGCACTTCCACATTGTCCAGATGCGAGGTGACCTGCGTCGCCAGCGCCACGCGCTCATCCAGGCTGAACAGCGGCTTTTTGCTCGGGCTGGCGGCGATGGCCAGAATCACGTGATCGAACATCAGCGACGCGCGCGTCACTAAATCCAGGTGGCCGTTGGTCATGGGATCGAAGGTCCCGGGATAGATGGCTTTGCTGGTCATGATTCACTTCTCTGAGTAGTTGCGGCCCAATGCCCATAATGCGGCATATTTATTGAAGGTATATTGCGCGTTGACCACCGCTAACAGCAACCCCTGTTTACCGTCAAGGAAACCGGCCCGCAGCAGCCAGGTTTTGACGAAGGCACCGAGCGTGTGGGTCAGGATGGACAGATAGCCGCAACGCTTGCCGGCCCGGTGGCGTTGCGTGGCCCACTCTTCGGCATAGCGCAGCTGTTTGCGCTGGAAGGCGAAGAAGTCGCGGCAGGTCAGGTGCAGCATATCGCCGCTGAGGGGGATCACTTTGGCGTCGCCGATGTTCAGCGATTCGTGCACCAGATCGTCGTTATAGCGATAGCGTTGGTTGGCGTACAGGCGGTTGACGCGGTCGGGATACCAGCCGCTGTGGCGCATGAAACGGCCAAGGAACAGGTTGCGCCGCGCACAGCTGTAGACGGCGCCGTCGTCCGGTGCGTTCAACACCCGCTCGATGGATTGCCGCAGCTCGGGGGTGACGCGTTCGTCGGCGTCGATCATCAAAACGTAGTCATGACTGGCGTAGCTTTGCGCCAGCTGACGCTGCTTGCCGAATCCTTGCCAGTCGGTGTGCGTGAAGACTTTGGCGCCCAGACTTTCGGCGACGGCGACGCTGTCGTCCTCGCTGCCGGAGTCCAGCACGATGATTTCATCGGCCCAGGCGACAGAGCGCAGGCAGTCCGGCAACAGCCCGGCTTCGTTTTTGGCGATCATCACCACCGACAGGCTTTTGCGGCTGCTCATTCAGTGACTCCGGGGCGGCAGGTGCGGTTCCAGCAGCTGCAGCAGGCGCTGCAACGCTCCCTGATTCTGATACAGCACTTCCACCGCATGGCGGCCGTAGTAGCGACGGTAATCTTCGTCGGTCAACAGGGTTTCCACTTCCTTCACCAGCGAATCCACGTCGGTCACGGTGATCAGGCCTTCGGCCTGCGAGAGCTTGGCGCAGATGTCTTTAAAGTTGAAGGTATGTGGGCCCATCAGCACCGGGATGGCGTGCGCGGCGGCTTCCAGCGGGTTGTGCCCGCCGCGTTCCACCAGGCTGCCGCCGACAAAGGCCAGATCGGCGATGCCGTACAGCAGCATCAGTTCGCCCATGGTATCGCCGATCACCACCTGGGTGCTGCCGGACGGGATTTCGCCGCTGCTGCGCAGGGTGTAGCTGAAGCCGGCCTTCTGCACCAGCTCTTTGGCGGTCGGGAAGCGCTCCGGGTGACGCGGCACCAGGATCAGCAGCAGGTCGGGGTGTTTTTCCAGCAGTTTGCGGTGCGCTTCCAGCAGGATGGTTTCTTCACCGTCATGGGTGCTGGTGGCGATCCACACCGGGCGGCGCGGCGCCCATTGGCGGCGCAATGTAACGGCGCGGGCGGCCAGCTCTGGGGTGACGGAGATATCGAATTTCAGGCTGCCGGTTACGGCCAGCTGCGAGCGTTTCAGGCCCAGTTCGATAAACCGATCGCCGTCTTCCTGGTTCTGTGCGGCGATCAGCGTAATGCGGCGCAGCATATCGCGCATGAATCCGCCAATTTTCTTGTAGCCAGCGGCGGAGCGAGCCGACAGGCGCGCATTGGCGATCACCAGGGGGATTTGCCGCTGATGCAGTGCGTTGATCAGGTTAGGCCATAGCTCGGTTTCCATGATGATCACCAGCTTGGGATTCACCTGGTCGAGGAAGCGGTTCATGGAACCGGGCAGATCGTAGGGCAGATAGACATGATGCACGTCTTTGCCGAAAGCGGACTGGACGCGTTCTGAACCTGTCGGGGTCATTGTGGTCACAGTTATCGGCAAAGCGGGGTAACGATGGCGCAGCGCCCGCACCAGCGGGATGGCCGCCAGCGTTTCGCCGACGGAGACGGAATGCAGCATAATGCCGCCCGGCACGACTTTCCCGGCGCAGAAGCCATAGCGTTCCGCCCAGCGTTTACGGTAGGCTGGAGCTTTGCGGCTGCGCAGCAGTAAGCGGAGCCAGATCAGGGGTTGGATGAGGTAGAGTAGTACCTGATATAAACGCAGCAACATTCTATCAATTTCATTTATATGGGTTATTCGGAATAGTACCATAACTGGAAGGGAAAGGCGCTAATTTGGTAACCTTGGGTGTCAGTTTCAGACAACCGGCGAGCGATTTCGCCGATAGGCTCGGAATGAAGAATATTTTAATTATTCGCCGCGACAACATCGGCGATCTTGTTTGCACTACGCCCTTGATTGAAGGGGTGAAAATTGCCTATCCAGACGCAAAAGTTTATCTGCTGATCAATAAAGTCAGCCAGGACGTTGTTAAAAACAACCCTCATCTCGAGAAAGTCTTTGTCTATAAAAAGGCCAAGCACAAGGCGAAAAATGAAACGACGTTGGGCGTTTATTTCGAACGTCTGATGATCTTCCTGAAGCTGCGCAAAATAAAGTTCGATGCGGTCATTCTGGCCAACCCGGTGCCTTGCAAATACAGCCTGCGTTTAGCAAAAATGGCCGGCGCCACCCATATCATCGGTGCCGATCTGGGCACGAAAGAGATTCAGCGCCCGTTCCGCAAGGACGATTTCCGCGGCCTCCATCAGGTCGAACACACCTACAGCTATTTATCGGCGATCACCGATCAAGCCATTCCGATCCCGCCGGTGCGGGTATTCCTGACGCCGGAAGAGCGGCAATTGGCGGTGCAGCGGCTGCAGGAGCGTCTACCGTCGGTCGAACGGGTATGCGCCGTGCATATCAGCAGCCGCAGCCCGAAAAGACGCTGGCCGGTTGAACGCTATGCCGAAATCATCAACCGTCTGACCGCCGATCCCCACACCGGCGTGCTGATCTTCTGGTCGCCGCAGGGCACGCTGGCGCCGGACGACATCGGCGATCGGCAGCGCGCCGAACAGCTGCTGGCGCTGTGCCAAAACGAACGCGTCGCGCTTTATCCGACGGCGTCAGTGCGCGAGCTGTTGGGCGGGTTTGATTTATGCGACCGGGTGCTGTGCAGCGACGGCGGGCAGATGCATCTTGCCGCCGCGTTGAATAAGGACATGGTGGTGTTCTTTGGCGATACCGATAAAACGTCCTGGCATCCATGGACTGGCCGCCATCATATTTTGCAGAGTGAGTCGGGGCACTGTGAAGATGTTTCTGTCGATGAGGTTTGGCAGAAAATGCAGGCACTCAGCTAACGAAGAAAATAAGGCAGGTATCACCTGCCTTATTTATTTTTTTATTATTTTTCTTTCAGCTCAATATATTGACGGCAAATAGGGTCCAGCCCATAGCTCAGCAATTGCTGTTGATTTATCTGTGGCGGATTGGCGTAAATTTCCGCCATTTTTTCTGCCAGCGACGCTTCGTTTAATTCCGCCAACGCGTTAGCCATGCCGGCTTTTTCCAGAATTTCCGCAGGGCCGCCCGGACAGCGGGTGCTGACCACCGGCGTGCCGCACAACAGCGATTCTACCAGCACGTTGCCAAACCCTTCACTGTCGGAGCTGAGCACCAGCAGCGAGGCATGGCGAATAAATGGGTAGGGATTGGCCTGGAAACCGAGGAATAGCACGCGCTCTGCGATGCCCAAGTCTGCCGCCAGACGTTTGACCTCGGCGACGCGGGTGTCATCCCCGGTGCCGATCAAAGCCAGCGGCGCCTGAATGCCGGAGAGCGCATAGGCTTTCAGCAGGCGGTCATGCCGCTTGGTGGCGTGAAAGCGGCCGACGTGCACCAGATACTCCTGGCCGGCCAGTTCGCAAGGCGCCGCCGCCTGTTGCCGGATGGCGTCGATATCGAACGGATTGTTGATGACCGCCAGGCGGCGCGGGCGGATCGGCAAGTTCCGATGCAGATCGTCGCCGACCGCCTGTGAAACGGCGACGATATTTCTCCCCTGGTAAACGTTGGCGATTTTACGTTGCTTGAGCCAGCGATCCAGGCCCTTGCGATGGCCGAGGTAGGAAGTGGAGAGAATGCCGTGAATGCAGAACCACAGGCGATCCGAAGCCAGCCGCTTGCTGCGGCTGACGATGCGATCGGTTTTGTGCAGGTTGGAGAACACCAGATCGAACGCGCCGTGTTGGCGCTCGTGTTCGGCTATCGCCCGATCCAGCGCGGCGGCGCGGCGTGAGAGCTCGGTCAGCTTGCGCCAGGGGGCACGGCTGCGATCGGCCACCACCTGATAATCAATGCCCGGCGGGATAGGGTAATTGCAGACGTCGCGCAGCGAGATCAGACTAACTTTATGCCCCTGTTGCTGCATGCCCTGGCACAGGGTCAACACCACTTTTTCCGCGCCGCCTCCCGGCAGGCCATCGATGATCATCAGAATACGCATAGCTAATCCAGTAACCGGTTATAGAGGGAAATGAGCTGTTCGGACAGATGCGCCGGCGTGGCCGTCATAATGCGCAATCTCGCCGCTTCGCCCATGGATGATCCCAGTGCCTGGCGCGGCAGCGCCCGAATGGCCTCCGTGATGGCCGGTACGTCGAGCGCGTCCGTCACAAAGCCGTTCTGGCCAGGGGTGATAAACTCGGCGCCGCCGCAGGTGGTGCTGGTGACAACCGGCAGGCCGCAGGACATGGCTTCCAGAATCACATTCGGGAACGGATCGTACAGCGTCGGCAGCAGCAGCGCATCCGCGGCCTGATAGAACGGCAAGGTCTGTTTCTGCACGCCCATAAAGTGAATGCGATCGCCGCAGCCCAGCGACTGCGCCAGCGCCCGGTAGCGTTTTTCGGCCTTGTCTTTGCCGACCACCAGGAGGTGGCTGTCGGTCACCGCCACGGCGCGGATGGCGGCGGCCAGCCCTTTGCGCTCGAAACCGGAGCCGACGAAGACCAGGCAGTGCGCCTGTTGCGGGATCTGATATTGCTCGCGCAGACGCCGGCGCTGGGCCTCGTCGGCGGGCGGGAACTTTTGGTTGTCGATGGCGTTATAGATCACCGTGATTTTGTCGGCGGGCACGCCAAAGTCGGCGATGATTTCCTGCTTGATCATCTCGGCGTTGCAGATGACGGCTTTCAGCTCCGGCGCGGCGTACATGGCGCGTTCGGCGCACATCACATAGCGGTGATAGCGGTTGGAGAACAGCCACTTGCGGCGCCACTCCGGCAGCAGACGCGCGCGTTGCAGCAGCCAGCGGCGGTGTACGCCGTCGCCGGCGCGGTAGATGTCGCAGCCGGGAATGCGTTCGTGGCTTTGCACCAGATCGAAGCGCTCTTTCTGCCACAGCGCCCTGGCCGCCACGGCGAAGCCCCGTTCGCGGCTGATGCGGCCGAGCTTTAACGGATTGCACAGGTGAATGTGCCAGTTGGGATTGGCGTCACCTTGCCATTCGCGGGTGATGACGTTCAGATCGAGATCCTGTTGTTCCAGCGCTTCCAGGGCGCGGGAAACGAAACGTTCGGCTCCGCCGTCCGGGCGGTATTTTTGGCGAACGATCGCCAAACGAAATGCTTTCATGCCAGCGTGCTCCGCGCGGCTGCAATCACCGCGTCTGTAGGAATAAGGTCGAGATACCGTTCGTCGGTGCCGGTATCAATGGCGTCCGGATCGGGCAGTTCGCCGAAGTCGCCGGCCCAGATCACGGCGCCGGTAGCCTGCCACGGCCGCCAGAAAGTCAGCTTGGAAGGGCCGAACAGCGCCACGCACGGCGTTTGCAGCGCGGCGGCCATGTGCATCGGCACTGAATCCACGCCGATAAACAGCTTGGCGTGATCAATCAGGGCGGCCAGTTGGCGCAGCGTCAGCTGGCCGGCCAACGAGATTACGCCCTGCGGCGGGCAGAGCGCCAAAATGCGCTCTACCATGGCTTGTTCTCTGGCGTCGGGGCCGGAGGTGATCACCAACTGGTGTCCGTCGGCCTGCAAGGCGGTGAGGGTGGCGGCCATTTTCTCTTCGCTCCAGCATTTGAAGAACCAGCGCGAGGTGGGCTGCACCACAATATAACTGCCGGCGACGCCCTGTTTCTGCAACCGTTGCTCACAGGTCTGCCAATCCTGCGGATCGTAACTCATGGTGACATGCTCATTGAGCGTGGGCAGGTTCAGCGGCGCCAGCAACGAGAGATTTTGTTCGACGGTATGCAGGTGGGCGTGATTGTCCACCGGCACCAGCTGCGTGTGACAGTGGCGCCACAGGAAGCCGCGGCGTTTGGGGAAATCGAAGCCCAAACGGATGCGCGCGCCGGTCAGGCGCGTGATGATGGCGCTGCGCCACTGATCGGCCAGATTGACCACCAGATCGTAGCGCTGCGCCTTCAGGCGGCGCAGCAGCGCCAGCTCGTGCCCCAGATGCGCGCGGACGCCCTGTTTCTTCCATTGGCGGTCGATGGCGAACAGCGTCGACAATTCCGGATTACTGGCCAGCATCTCCTGCGTTTCCTGATACAGCAGCACATCGATCTGCGCCTGCGGGTAGTTTTGCCGCAGGCTGCTGATGACCGGCGTGACCAGCAGCATATCGCCGTGATGGCGCAGTTTTATGATCAAAATACGCTGTACGGATGGGGCGGAAGTTAGTGCTGGCGCGTCGTTCATCATGAGTCGCTTTCTGGGAAACCAATCTTTGATTCTAAATGACCCGATCGCATGTGGCTACTGTTGCACGGTTTTCTTGCCAGGCCGCAAAAAAATCGCCGAGCCGGGGACGAATGCGCTTCAACGTTGTCCAAACCAGGCAGCAAAGTCGTTTGCCCTGGCGAAACGGCCTGCGTAACATAGTGCATTCTGTTGATATCAGGCTCGATATTCATGACTAAACCGGCGTTTCTCATCACCATTGATACCGAAGGCGATAATCTGTGGCAAAACCACGATCGCATCGCGACCGAAAACACACGTTTCTTGCCGCGCTTTCAGGCGCTGTGCGAGAAATACGCCTTCAAGCCGGTTTATCTCACCAACTATGAAATGGCGATGGACCCGGCCTACGTCGAGTTCGCGCGCGACGTGATCGCCCGCGACGCCGGCGAGGTCGGCATGCACCTGCACGCCTGGAACAGCCCGCCGTTGACGCCGCTGACCGACGATGACTGGCGCCACAAGCCTTATTTGATCGAGTATCCCGCCGATCAGATCCGCGCCAAGGTCGATCACATGACCAAGCTGCTGGAAGATGCCTTCCAGACCAAAATGCTTAGCCATCGCGCCGGCCGTTGGGCGTTCAACGAATACTATGCCTCACTGCTGCTGGAATACGGCTATCAGGTGGACTGTTCTGTGACGCCGCGGGTCAACTGGCAGTTTTCGCCGGGTAACCCGCAGGGCAACGGTGGTACCGATTACAGCCGGTTCCCGTCGCAGGCCTATTTCATCGATCCGCAGAACATCGCCAAGCCGGGCGCTTCGGCGCTGCTGGAAGTGCCGATGAGCATCCAGTACAAGCATTCGGCGCTGATGAATGCGTTCAAGCAGGGCTATGATCGGCTGCGCGGCAAGCGCCGTTCGCCGTCCGTCAACTGGCTGCGGCCGAGTGGCGGCAACGTGGCCAAGATGATCAGCGTGGCCGAGACGTCGCTGGCGCAGGGGCATGACTACGTCGAGTTTATGCTGCACTCCTCCGAGTTTATGCCGGGCGGCAGCCCGACGTTCAAAACTGAACAGGATATCGAAGTGCTGTACCGCGATCTGGAGCAGCTGTTTGACTGGCTGCAGCAGCGCACGGTGGGCATGACGCTGGCCGAGTATTATCAACTTAAAGCGAACTAAGCACGCACATGTCGAAGAAATGGAAAATCAAGGTTGCCGACTGGTTCTTGCGGCGCTATACGGCGAAGTACGGCCGTTTTCAGGACAAGGCGACGTTCGACGGCGCCCAGCAGTTTGACAATATCGTCATCTATTCCACCACGGCGTTGGGCGACTTCATGTTCAACACGCCGGCATTGAGGGCGATGCGGGAACGCTACCCCAACGCGCACATCACGCTGGTGGTGCACAAGAAAAACCGCGAGCTGGTGGAAAACGGCCGCTATTACGATCGCGTGGTGTATTGGGACAGCAAGATCAAGACGATACGCCCGTTGCTGAAATCGCTGCGTGAACATCAGCCGGATTTGGCGCTGATCCTGCACTCCCATCTGCCTTATGACATCATCAGCGCCGTACTGGCCGGGGCGAAGTACATTATCCGCGATAACTACAGCTCGGGCATTTGCGGGCTGGAGCCTTGGCTGACCAACTATGTCTTCCATTATTACGGCCACTTCGTGCGCCGCAAGCTGGAGCTGATTTCCATTTTGGGTTGCCGCAGCGACGATCCGACGATGGAAATTCCCGTGGATTATCAGCGCGGCGTCAAAAGCAGCGACCACCCCACCATCGGGTTTCAATTGGGGGCATCTACGGAGTCGCGTTGCTGGCCGGTTTCACACTATGCGCGGCTGGCCGATGAGCTGGTGGCGAAGCACCCCAATGTACGCATCGTGCTGATTGGCGCACCGTTTGACGACGGCAAGGCCAAACAGTTTATGAGCTTGATCGGCCCGCAAACGCAGGCCTGCGTGGATAACCAGATCGGCAAAACGGGGCTGCAAGGCTTGCTGACGTTGCTCGACAGTTTCCATGTTCTTGTCACCGGCGACACCGGGCCGCTGCATCTGGCGGTGGCGTTGAAGGTGAAAACCATCAGCCTGTTCGTGACCGCCGATTCACGCTCCACCGGGCCGATTCAGGATCCTGAACTGCACCGCATCATTCAGGTGTCGCGCACCGGCTATACGATGCCGTTGGAGGCGGAAAGCCCGATGGGGGTTATCCAGCCGCAGCGGATTTATGACGAGTTGGTCGCGCACGTGCCTTTAGCGCGCTAAAGGCGAGACGACGCATCGGCCGCCCGGCCGATGCGGTTAGTGCGGCCTGCGCCCGCGCAGCTTCGAAAGAAAGGTATCCACTCGCGCATAGCGCATCTGACGGACTTTTTTGCCCGGCACGTCGCTGTTGCGGCAGATATCGGCGGCGCGGCGCAGGATATGCAGCGTTGCCGGCGCGTAATGGTAATAGCCGTACACCGCCTTCGACATGCTTTTCACCTCGGAAAAGCAGTTAGCCAGCATCAGGGCGGCCAACCGGCGCAGCGGCTCATCCCCGGGATGCTGCGCCACAAAACGCAGCATCTTCTCCATGGCGAACAGCAGATCTTCAATATCTTTGGATTTGATATTGCGGGTGATGCCCTGGCTGTTGTCCCGATAGAAGTAGAGCTCGCAGTCAAGATGGGCGATGCGGCGAGTTTTGAAATACTGAAAAGGCGTGAAAATCACGTCTTCATAGCGCCTGCCGTCTTCGAACGCTTCCCCTGCCAGCAGCGTGCGTTTATATACCCGGCTCCAGAGATGCCACATTGAGCGCGCGAACAGCGGTTGCAGGCAGCTCAGCCCCAACGATGAAAAGTCGTAGGCTACGGGCTGCGTCGCGCGGTTCTCGGATTTCGGCGGTTGTTCGGTGAACTTCTGATAATTAAAATCGATCAGGTCATACTCACCGGCGATCAGCAGGGGATTCAGGATCGCCAGATAGTCGTCGCTTAGCAGATCGTCGCCGTCGAGAAAGGTGACGTAGCGCCCGGTGGCTTGCTGCAGGCCGACATTGCGGGCGTGCGCAATACCGCCGTTGGCCTGAGAAATAAAAGCCACCTGCGGATGCTGCCGCTGCGCCAGATACCGGCTGACCAGCGCCCCCGACGCATCGGTAGAGCCATCGTCGATGATCACCACCTCAATATCATCAGAAATCTGCGTAAATAACGAATCCAGCGCAGCGATGATGAACGCTTCGTTATTATAAAACGGCACGATAACGCTGAGCAGCGGTGGCTGAATGTTCACGCGGCCTGCTCCTGTGTGGAAGTCTGTCTCGCCACGGAGAGCACTCCAGCGATCAGCGCCAGACAGAACATGGCGGTGCCTTCCGTGCTGAAGAAGATGACGTCGCTCAGCCCGTAAACGAACAGGCTGGCGCTCACGCTCAGCAACAGCGCGTTGCGCTGCGGCCGGAACGAAGAGAAGAACAGGCAGACATAGAGTGCCAGCAGCAGCAGTACGCCCCAGACACCCTTGAGCGAATAGGTTTCCAGCAGCTCGTTGTGCAGGTGGACGTTGATATAGGGCATAACGCCAGACAGGCGAGGTTGCTGTGCGACCATCGCACGGATCTCTTCGCCGCGCTGTTCGGCGGATTGGCCCCAGGGGGCTTGTGAGCCGGTACGCCATGCCAGCGTTTGCATCGACAGCCGTGAAATGATCGAGTTTTCAGTCTGTGGCTGATCCATCAGACGCATATCGGTCTCAAAGGCCTGAATGCGTTCTTCTATCTGGGGTTTAAACACCAGGCCGCAGGCTACGAGCAGCAGCGGTACCGAGGCCATCAACGCGAGCTTGTGTTTTCTGGAAACCAGTTGCTTGGTGGCCAGCAGCGACAGACAAATCGCCACCGGGTAGACCAGCATCGCCGCGCGGGTGCCGGTGAGCACCAGCGCAGAGAAGGACAGCAGGAATGCCGCAATGTACAACACCAGACGGTAGCGGGTGCGCAGCATCAGGATGGCTTGCATCATGACCAGATCGATGGCGGTCATCAGGTAGGCGGCGACCGTGGCGCGATCGAAGTTGAGCTCTACGCGCGGGATATCCAGACGCAGCCCTTGATAGAGCGAATAACCGTTGATCGCCAGACCGGTGACGAGAGCCACAACGATCAACAGGCGCTGCACGCACAACCGCTCATTGAGCGCAATCAGCAAGATGAAAGCGGTCGCGAGCTGCAGTTTGCCGGTCGACATATAAGAGCGATAGATATTGATGTAGTCACCCGGCTGTTTGAAGTGATGCATCCAGAGGATGGTTCCCATACCGACGCTGAACATCAACGCGGGCAGCAGCAGATTTCTAACGTTGCTGAAGTAGTAGCGCGGATACAGGCAAACGGCGATAAAGGCGATGTAGCTGGAAACGTAAAACAGATTGCGTCCGGTCGCGGAACCGAAAGGGATGGTGCAAAAAGCGATGGCGCACCCCAGATAGATCAGATAGCTGAAGGCAGGGTGCGGCGTTCTGTATTTTAGCATCGGGCGTGTTTTCCGGCTCACGTGTTGATTAAACGATAAAGGATCGCAGCGTGTCGTCGAATTCAACTTTGAACTGAGCATAGTTGAAATGTTCCGCAGGATAGCGCTGCGCATTTCGGCTCAGAGTCTGGTAGGTTTCTCGCTCCAGCAATTTCTCAACGGCATCCGCACAGTCGATATGCGACAGCAGCTTGGGCGCTACCAGGCTGTCGGTCAACGGATCGTAGACCTCATGCGGGAAGTCGACCTCGATATCGGTGAGCTGCCGGTGCTGTTCGATGGTGACCGACGGCGTCAGGCCAATGCCGCAGACCCCGTCTTTCACCGCTTCCGGCTGGCCGTCGACCTGCGGGAAGATGACCGGCACGCCGAAATAGAGCGATTCCATGCAGGACAAGCCGAACGGCTCGGTGATCGGCGTGCTCATGTAGATGTGCGTGCGATTGAAGAAACCGGCGACGTCATCCTGATAACCGCTGAAAGTGATGCGGTCGCCGAGCTGAAGCCGATCCGCCAGCGCCTCGAACGCCGCGCGATCCGGCCCTTTGCCGGCCACTTCCAGCGTGACGTCATGCCCGCGCCGCAGCAGCTCCTGCATCATCAATAAGGAAACGCTGATGCCTTTCAGGCTGACCAGGCGTGAGGCCGTGCCGATCCGGACCGGCTGCGACAGCGTTTTCGGTGTGTTGTCGATCCCTGCCGGCGTCTTGATGCGGTTGATCACCACGTGATTGGGGCAAGGCAGATTAAAGCGCAGCTCCATCACTCGCTTCGACGCGTGTGAGGCGGAAATGACGCCGTCCAGCATGGCGAAGAAACGCAGCGTCTTTTTATTCTTGGGGTAACGCCAGGAGCAGCCATGATCGTAGTAAACCAGCTTGCCGCGCTTGGGTTTGGCCGCCAGCCCCGGCACCAGGTCCCAGACGATCACCACGTCGGCGTTGGCCCGCTCGATTTTCCACTTCAGCAAAAATTTGCGCAGGAACTGCGGGCAGCGCAGCGGCAGCGCATTGATCAGGCGGTTGGCGAAGGTGACGGGCTGATGCGCAGGCAACTGGCGGCGGATCTCTTCGCCAATGTCGCCGCTGATGCACAGGACCTGGTTGCTGTCGTCGGTGGTATCGTTGATGTACTGCAGGAACAGGCGCTCGACGCCGCCCATTTTACCCAGGTTGATAATGTGCAGTTTTTTCATGCTATAACCTTTTGCAACGCCTGCCATGCCGTATCGGCGTCAATTGTCGCCATGCTTTTTTCCGGCGAAATCAGCGAGTGCTGATTTTGCCCGTAGCCGCCGATCAGGCCGGGATCGGTTGGCCCGAACAGCGTGATGTTCGGTTTGTCGAGCGCGGCGGTCAGATGACTGAGTCCGGTGTCGACCGAGACCACGCCCTTGGCGCCGGCCAGCACGTCGGCCACCTGCTGCAGGCTGAGCTTCGGCAGCACTTCGACATGTGGAAAACCTTCCGCCAAGCGTAGCGCGCGCTGATGTTCATGCTCTGCGCCCCACGGCAGTTTGATCTTCAGCCCGCTGTCGGCCGTCAGCGCGATCAGCTCGCGCCAGTTCTGCTCCGGCCAATGCTTATCGTCACGGGTTGTCGCGTGCAGAAACACCAGATATTGACCGGCATCGACCGGCGGCTGGCTGAGAAAACGCGCGGCGATGGCGTAATCGCCGTAGCTGCCCGGTTTATCGTAGCCGAGGCTTTTGGCGAACAGCTCGCGCGTGCGTTCCACCGCGTGCTGCTGTTTGTCTATCTCATGACGCACGTTGTAGAACCAGCTGGCGAACGGCTCGCGCGCGCTCTTGCAGTCCGGGCCATGTTTGTTGCCTTTGGCGACGCGGGTGATCAGCGCGGCGCTTTTGATCAGGCCCTGCGCGTCGATCACCACGTCGTAATGGCGTTCTTGCAGCGCGCGCTTGAAGTCGCAGCGCTGCTGTCGGGTGTCGCTGCCGAACCAATTTTTACGCCAGCGGCGAATGGCCACCGGGATCACGCGATCCACTGCCGGATGCCAGGTGGGGATTTGGCTGAAACCTTCTTCCACCACCCAGTCGAAGCGGATATCGGGAATGGCCTGCAGCGCGTCGGTCAGGGCGGGCAGCGTATGCAGCACATCGCCCATCGAGGACGTTTTTACGATTAACACCTGCATGACTATTCCTCGCTGGCGACAAGTAACGGCGTCAGCGCATCCAACACTTGCTGCGGCTGAATATCGATCAAACTTTGGTGGTATCCCTGCTCGGCATCTCCTTTACGCACCTTGTGATAACCGCTGATCAAGCGGATAACCCGCGCCTTGTCGGAGAGCGGCGGCGTGAAGTCGGGGCTGCTTGGGCCGTACAAGGCTATCAGCGGTTTGTTCAACGCTGCGGCAACGTGCATTAAACCGGAGTCGTTGCTGACTACCGCCCGGCAGGCCGCGATCAGGATCACCGCCTGCTCCAGCTGGGTTTTTCCGGCCAGGTTAAGGCAGAAATCGCGCGCGTCTTCCTGCAACGCGGCGCGGATCTGTTCGCCGGCCTCGTGGTCTTTTGCCGAACCGAACAGCGCGATTTGATAGCCGCTCTCGATCAGCCGTTGAGCCAGCGCTGCGTAGTGATAGTGCGGCCAGCGCTTGGCGGGGCCGAACTCCGCGCCTGGGCAGAAGCCGACGATCGGGCGGCTGTCGGTCAGGTTGAAGGCCGAAGTAGTTTCGGCGATCTCTTCGTCGCTCACCCGCAGCTGCGGCCACAGCAGCGGCTGCGGCAGATCGTCGGCGCGCTGAACGCGGCCTTTGTCATAGGCCAGCGCCACATAGCGCTGCACCATCAGCGGGAAAGCGGCCTTGTCGAGCACGCGGACGTCGTTCAGCAGGCCGTAGCGCATTTCGCCCCGCCAGCCGGTGCGCTGCGGGATATCGGCGAAGAAAGGCACCAACGCGGATTTGAACGAGTTGGGCAGAACGTAAGCGCGATCGTAACGGTTGGCGCGCAGGGCGCGCCCCAGGCGGCGGCGTTCGCCGAGCCCCAGCGCGCCGTGGCCCAGCGGCATCGCCAGCGCCTGATTGACTTCCGGCATGCGCGCCAGCAGCGGACGGCACCAGGCCGGCGCCATCACATCGATCTCCGCCGACGGGTATTCGGCCTTCAGGGTGCGATAGAGACTTTGCGACATCATCATGTCGCCAACCCAAGAAGGGCCGATAACCAGTATTTTCATACCCAGCGTTAATTCCTTCAGCTTATGCGGTGCGGTTCAACCAGGCCATATACTCTTTCACGCCTTCGGCGACCGTTTTGAACGGTGCGTCGTAGCCGGCGGCGCGCAGCTTGGTCAGATCGGCCTGGGTGTACGCCTGATAGCGGCCCTTCAGCTTTTCCGGGAACTCGATGTATTCCACCGCGCCTTTCTGATGGAAGTCCACCACCGCGTCGGCCACCGCCTGGAAGGTTTCCGCCCGGCCGGTGCCGCAGTTGAAGATGCCGGATTTGCCGGTTTCCCAGAACCACAGGTTAACCGCCGCCACGTCGCCGACGTAGATGAAGTCACGCTTGAAGTTTTCGCTGCCGGCGAACAGTTTCGGGTTTTCGCCGCGGTTGATCTGGGTGTTCAGGTGGAAGGCGACGCTGGCCATGCTGCCTTTGTGGCCTTCGCGCGGGCCGTAAACGTTGAAGTAGCGGAAGCCGCAGATCTGCGAGTCCGCTTCCGGCAGGATCTCACGCACGTACTGATCGAACAGGAATTTGGAGTAGCCGTACACGTTGAGCGGAGCTTCATACTGGCGCTCTTCGATAAACTCTTCGCGGCCGCCGTAAGTGGCGGCGGAGGAGGCGTAGAGGAACGGGATTTCGCGATCCAGGCAGTAGTGCAGCAGATCTTTGGAGTACTGATAGTTGTTGTCCATCATGTACTTGCCGTCCCACTCGGTGGTCGCGGAGCAGGCGCCTTCGTGGAACACCGCTTCGATTTCGCCCAGATCGTCGCCGGCCACGATGCTGGCGATAAAGTCTTCTTTATCGATATAATCGGCGATATCCAGATCGACCAGGTTGACGAATTTGGTGCCGTCTTTCAGGTTATCCACCACCAGGATATCGCGATATCCCTTGTCGTTCAGTGCCTTAATGATGTTGCTGCCGATCATGCCGGCGCCGCCTGTGACGATAATCATTGGGTTACCCCTGCTAAGCTGCTGGCGGGGCACAATGCCCCACGCTCAATGGCGGTTATCATAGCATTTCATGCCGCGGCAAACAGCGGAAGGGCTCCGAATATCCCGCATTGCCATTGAAGTCCGCTTTTTGCCGTGATATCTGCTGCAATTTTAATATTCTCTCCCGCGCATTCTCGTCAGTTTGGTTACAAATCAGTAAAATATGCCGTAAATAGCCCAATCCTGGAGATAACCGAATGTCAGCGTCTTTTTATCAGCAGTTGGAACAACAGCTTGCCGCCACTCGCAGTGAAGGGCTGTTCAAGGAAGAACGCATCATCACCTCCGCGCAGCAGGCGGATATCGCCGTTGCCGACGGCAGCCATGTGATCAACTTCTGCGCCAATAACTACCTGGGCCTGGCCAACCATCCGACGCTCATCGCCGCCGCCAAGTCGGGGATGGACAGCCACGGTTTCGGCATGGCGTCGGTGCGCTTCATCTGCGGCACCCAGGACAGCCACAAGCAGCTGGAACAGAAACTGGCGGCCTTTTTGGGCATGGAAGACGCGATCCTGTACTCCTCTTGCTTCGACGCCAACGGCGGGCTGTTCGAAACCCTGCTCGGCCCGGAAGACGCGATTATCTCCGATGCGCTGAACCACGCGTCGATCATCGACGGCGTGCGCCTGTGTAAGGCCAAGCGCTATCGCTACGCCAATAACGACATGACCGAGCTGGCCGCGCAGCTGAAACAGGCCAAAGCCGACGGCGCGCGGCACATTCTGATCGCCACCGACGGCGTATTCTCGATGGACGGCGTAATCGCCAACCTGAAAGGGGTTTGCGATCTGGCGGACGAGTATCAGGCGCTGGTGATGGTGGATGACTCCCATGCGGTGGGCTTTGTCGGCGCCAACGGGCGCGGCACCCATGAATACTGCGAAGTGATGGGCCGCGTCGATATCATTACCGGTACGTTAGGCAAAGCGCTGGGCGGCGCGTCCGGCGGCTACACCGCCGCCAAGAAAGAAGTGGTGGAGTGGCTGCGCCAGCGCTCGCGTCCGTACCTGTTCTCCAACTCGCTGGCGCCGGCGATCGTCGCCGCGTCGATCAAAGTGCTGGAACTGCTGGAAGAGGGCGACGCCCTGCGCGATCGCCTGTGGGCCAACGCGCGTCTGTTCCGCGAAAAAATGACCGCCGCCGGCTTCACCCTGGCCGGCGCCGATCACGCCATCATCCCGGTCATGCTGGGTGAGGCGAAGCTGGCGCAGGAATTCGCCAATGCGTTGCTCAAGGAAGGCATCTATGTGACCGGTTTCTTCTATCCGGTGGTGCCGAAAGGCCAGGCGCGCATCCGTACCCAGATGTCCGCCGACCACACCCCGGAGCAAATCGAACGCGCAGTGGCGGCGTTTACACGTATCGGTAAGGATCTTGGCGTTATTGCATAAGGTAAAACCATGAAAGCACTGTCAAAACTGAAAGCGGAAGAAGGGATTTGGATGACCGACGTGCCTCAGCCGGAGCTGGGCCACAACGACATCATGATCAAAATCCGCAAAACCGCGATCTGCGGCACCGATGTGCATATCTACAACTGGGACGAATGGTCGCAAAAAACCATTCCGGTTCCGATGGTGGTCGGCCATGAATACGTGGGCGAAGTGGTGGCGATCGGTCAGGAAGTCAAAGGCTTCAGCATGGGCGATCGCGTGTCCGGTGAAGGTCACATCACCTGCGGCCACTGCCGCAACTGCCGCGGCGGCCGCACGCACCTGTGCCGCAACACCGTCGGCGTGGGCGTGAACCGTCCGGGCAGCTTCGCGGAATACCTGGTGATCCCGGCGTTCAACGCCTTCAAGATCCCGGATAACATCTCCGACGAACTGGCTTCGATCTTCGATCCGTTCGGTAACGCGGTACACACTGCGCTGTCGTTCGATCTGGTCGGGGAAGACGTGCTGGTGTCCGGCGCCGGCCCGATCGGCATCATGGCGGCGGCGGTGTGCAAACACGTCGGCGCCCGCCATGTGGTGATCACCGACGTTAACGAATACCGTCTGGAACTGGCGCGCAAGATGGGCGTGACCCGCGCGGTGAACGTCAGTAAGGAAAACCTCAACGACGTGATGGCCGAGCTGGGTATGACCGAAGGATTCGACGTCGGTCTGGAAATGTCCGGCGCGCCGCCGGCGTTCCGCACGCTGCTCAATGCCATGAACCACGGCGGACGCATCGCCATGCTGGGCATTCCGCCTTCGGATATGTCGATCGACTGGAACCAGGTCATCTTCAAAGGGCTGTTTATCAAAGGGATTTACGGCCGCGAAATGTTCGAAACCTGGTACAAGATGGCGGCGCTGATCCAGTCCGGCCTGGATTTGACCCCAATCATCACCCACCGTTTCTCGATCGACGAGTTCCAGCAGGGCTTCGACGCCATGCGCTCCGGCAAGTCGGGTAAAGTGGTGCTGAGCTGGGATTAATCTCGGCAGACGTGAAAAAGGCCGGAATTCCGGCCTTTTTTTATGCTTGCGGTTTGGCTTGCGTCCAGTGTTGCCAATGACGCTTGATGAAGGTCACCGGCGGCGAGGTGGCTATGCTGTCGGCGATGACGCCCAGCGCGGTGCCGGCGTTGGCTTTTTCCTTCGGCGGTTTGACCTTGCACTGTTTGATGCCACCGCTGAACGGATTTTTCGGCTGCGGTTTTTGCGGTTTGACCGGCGGTGGAACGTAGCTGCCGCCGCCGTTGCCCTGCGGTTCGTTCAGCAGCGCGCTCGGTTTGACCAGCACGATATCGGCGGGCAGCGACGGCAGCATCTGCTGCAGCACTTTCACCGTCGCCGGACGTGGATGCCCGATGGCGATGGCGGAACCGTTGCGCCGCGCCAATTCAACCGCGCGATTGAACTGGCGGCGGATGTCGGCTTCGTTCGCGGTATCGTCGAGGAACACCTTGCGTTTGATCACTTTCACGCCGGTGCCGGCCGCGGCGCGGGTCGCCTGGCTGTTGCCGATGGTCATGCTGTCGAGGAAGTACAGGCGGTAGCTTTCGAGCGCCTGCATCACTTTCTGCATGCCCGGCAGGCTGGAGGTCATGGCGCTGCCCATGTGGTTGTTCATGCCGACCGCGTAAGGCACATTGTTCACCGCGTTGCGGATGATGCGCTGGATCTCGTCGCTGCTCATGGCTGGCTGCAGGGTATCGCGCTCCAGCGGCTGCTTGCTGAGCGGCGCCATTGGCATGTGGATCAAGACTTCGCGGCCCTGGCTGTGGGCGCGAGTGGCCATCAGGCGGGCATGCGGCGCGTTGGGCAATACCGCAACCGAGATCGCCGTCGGCATTTGCAGCACTGCGTTTTCTTCGTGAGGGCGGTAGCCCACGTCATCGATGACGATGGAGAGTTTTCCTGCCTGCGCAGCGTAAACCTGCAGCAGACAGCCTATTAACAGAGCTGTACGGGTTTTGACATAGTGCAAATCTATCTTCCCAACCACGGCAGTGGGTTAACCGCCTGTCCCTGACGACGGATTTCGAAATAGAGCGACGGCGTTCCCTGGCCGCCGCTGGTGCCGACCAGCGCGATCGGCTGGCCGGCGCGCACCTGCGCCCCGACGTTGACCAACGCGCTTTGGTTGTAGCCGTACACGCTCATGTCGCCTTTACCGTGTTCGACCACCACCATCAGGCCATAGCCTTGCAGCCAGTCGGCCAGCAGCACGCGGCCATCGGCGACGGCTTTCACTTCGCTACCTTCGCGGGCCTCAATCACCATGCCTTTCCAGCGTAGCTCGCCCTGCTGCTGTTCGCCAAAGCCGTGCAGCGTGCGGCCGCGTACCGGCCACATCAGCTGGCCGGCCGGACGACCGAGACCGCCGGTGCGCGCCATCAGCGAGCGATCGGCTTCGCTAGGTTTGTAGGTGGTGCCGGTTTTCTTCGCCTGCTGTTCCTTGATGCGCACCTGTTCGCGCACTTTGGCCGCTTCACGCGCTTCGCGTTCGGCGCGCGCACGGGCTTCGCGCTCCGCCCGGGCGATCTTGTCGCGCATGCGGGCTTCGTTTTGGCGCAGTTCCACCAGGCGTTGTTGGTCTTTTTCTAGCGAGGCTTCCAGCGCGGTCAGCGTTTTCTTGCGGGCGCCGCGCGCCTGCTCCAGCTTCTGCTGCTGTGTTTGTTGTTCGCTCAGTAAGGACTTTTGCTGGCCCTGTTTGGCCACCAGCGTGGTTTTTTGCTTCGCCAGCTCGGCGCGGGTCTGTTTCAGCTCTTCGATGGTTTTCTGGCGCGCTTCGTTCAGATAGCCGAAATAGGCCAGAATACGTTCGCTGCGCTGGCTTTCTTCACCGCTGAGGATCAGCTGCACGGCGCTGTGCTGCCCTTGCCGGAAGGCGGCGTCGAGCTGTTTGGCGAGGAGGTTTTGTTGGGTCGATTGCTGCTTTTGCAGTTTGGCTATCGAGGCGTTCAGGCCGGAAATATCCTTGCTCAACTGGGTGAGCGTGCCCTGGGTGTCGCGCAACTGGCGGCTGGCCTGGGCGATGGTTTTTTCCTGCTGACGCAGCTGATCCTGCAGCGAGCTGCGCTGCTGCTGCTGCTGCTTCACCGCTTTTTCTTTCTCGGCGATGCTCTGCTGGATGTCTTTCAGCTGGGATTTATTGTCTTCCGCCGCCTGGCCGGCGAGCGGCAACAGCAAGACGCCAGCGCAAAATACGCTGGCGCACATGGCGGTGAACGTCCTTGGCGCGGTGCGTTCAGGCAGCGGCCGGCTGCCTGCGTTTGCGCTTCGGGTTACCCTTGATAGTGCAAAAAACGCCTTCTCCCTCATGGAGAAGGATTATTCCACGATGAACAGCGGCTTACCAGTCATCTCTTGCGGGATTTCCATTCCCATCAGCGTTAACAGGGTTGGCGCGATGTCCGAAAGCTTGCCGCCTTCGATCGCCCGTGCCGGTTTGCCGACGTAAACCAGCGGTACCGGCAGGCTGGTGTGGGCGGTATGCGCCTGGCCGGTGGCCGGATCGCGCATCTGCTCGGCGTTGCCGTGATCGGCGGTGATCAGCAGTTGGCCGTCGACGTCGCGCACCGCGTCAACCACCTGGGCGATGCAGGCATCCAGCGTCTCCACCGCTTTGACCGCTGCTTCATACACGCCGGTATGCCCCACCATGTCGCCGTTCGGGTAGTTGCAGATAATGGCGTCGTATTTGCCGCTGCGGATGGCGCTCAGCAGTTTGTCGGTCAGCTCGGCGGCGCTCATCTCCGGCTGCAGATCGTAGGTGGCGACCTTCGGCGAATTGACCAGCACGCGGTCTTCCCCTTTGAACGGCGCTTCCACGCCGCCGTTATAGAAGAAGGTGACGTGGGCGTATTTTTCGGTTTCCGAGATGCGCAGCTGGGTTTTGTCGTGCTTCATCAGCCATTCGCCGAAGGTGTTGGCCAGCGACGCCGGCGGATAGGCGCAGGCGGTCGCGATGTCGGCGGCGTACTCGGTCAGCATCACGAAATCGCCGAACTGCACCCGCTTGGCGCGCGGGAAACCGTCGAAATCCGCGTTCACGAAAGCGCGGGTGATCTGGCGCGCGCGGTCGGCGCGGAAGTTCATGAAGATCAACGCATCGCCGTCCTGCATCGCGGCATCGGCCTCACCGGCGGCGCGAATGACGGTCGGTTTGACGAACTCGTCGTTTTCACCGCGCTGGTAGGCGGCCTGCAGGCCGGCGATCGCATCGTCGGCCACGTAGTCGCCTTTGGCCGCGGTCAGCAGGTCATAGGCCAGCTGCACGCGATCCCAGCGGTTGTCGCGGTCCATCGCGTAGTAGCGGCCGATCAGCGAGGCGATGCGCCCGACGCCCAGCGCGGCGAAGGCGTCGCGGCAGCGTTGCAGCGGGGCTTCGGCGCTGCGCGGCGGCGTGTCGCGCCCGTCGAGGAAGGCATGCAGATAAACGGCTTTGGCGCCGCGTTGGGCGGCCAGCTTGATCATGGCCAGAATGTGCTCGTCGTGGCTGTGCACGCCGCCCGGCGACAGCAGGCCCATGATATGCACCGCCTTGCCGGCCGCTACGGCTTTATCGACCGCGGCGGTCAGCACCGGGTTGGCGAAGAAGTCGCCGTCGGCGATCGCTTTGTCCAGCCGGGTCAGATCCTGGTAGACGATGCGCCCGGCGCCCAGGTTGACGTGGCCGACTTCGGAGTTGCCCATTTGGCCGTCGGGCAGGCCGACATCTAGCCCGGAGGCGGCGATCAGCGTATGCGGCTGCTCCCGCCACAGACGGTCCATCACCGGGGTGCCGGCGTTCAGGATCGCGTTGTCCTGCCGCTCCTCACGGTGGCCGTAACCGTCCAGGATCACCAGTACCATCGGTTTTTTGTTGCTCGACATTGCATTGACCTCTTATGAACTTTTTAAGCTGCGAATAGCCATGCGCCCGCCGCAAGCATGGCTGTTCGCCCTCGAAAAACCGGCTGATTTTACATCGCCGCCGGCGAGAAATAGCCCAAAGAGATCAAGGTTGCGGCGAATCGCGCGGGCTTTTATGCTCTGACCTCGGGAATTTCTCAGCGCAGCCCGCAGTTTCTACAATCGCGCTTGCTTATTGGCTGTATTTGCCGCACTCGGCAGGTATACTCTGGAACCTTGACTTATTTATCCCTTAACTGACGGGAGTTGTTACACCCCATGCTGCAAGAAATTATGCCATTCGTAAGCAGACACCCGATTCTGAGCCTGGCTTGGATCGCTCTGCTGGTCGCCGTGATCGTCATGACCTTCAAAAGCCGTTTCTCCAAGGTCAAAGAGATCGCTCGCGGTGAAGCTATCCGCCTGATCAACAAAGAAGAAGCCGTGGTGGTCGACACCCGCAGCCGCGACGATTTCCGCCGTGGCCACCTGGCCAGCGCCATCAACCTGACCGCCAGCGAAATCAAAAGCGGCAGCCTGGGCGAGCTGGAAAAACACAAAGCGCAGCCGATCATCGTCGTGTGCGCCAACGGCACCGCCTCCCGCGAGCCGGCGGAGAACCTGAGCAAGGCCGGTTTTGAAAAGGTGACGATGCTGAAAGACGGCATCGCCGGCTGGAGCGGAGAAAACCTGCCGCTGGTGCGCGGTAAGTAACCGTTTAACCTATTTGAGGTGGCAATCCATGGCTAACATTGATATCTACACCAAAGCGACCTGTCCGTTCTGCCATCGCGCCAAGGCGCTGTTGAACAGCAAGGGCGCGGCGTTTAACGAGATCGCCATCGACGGCGATAGCGCCAAGCGCGAAGTGATGATCGAGCGCAGCGGGCGCACCACCGTGCCGCAGATTTTCATCGATGGCCGGCATATCGGCGGCTGTGATGATTTATATGAACTCGATGCTCGCGGCGGCCTGGATCCGCTGCTTTAAGCAGCTTGCCGGCTCACCGAGTGTCAATAAGGACGTTTAACCAAGGGTATTACTCACATGTCAGAACAAAACAGCACCGAAATGGCTTTCCAGATCCAACGTATCTATACCAAGGATATCTCCTTCGAAGCGCCGAACGCGCCGCAGGTTTTCCAGCAGGAATGGCAGCCGGAAGTTAAACTTGATCTGGATACCGCGTCCAGCCAGCTGGCTGACGAAGTGTATGAAGTGGTACTGCGCGTAACCGTGACGGCGAGCCTGGGCGAAGAGACCGCGTTCCTGTGCGAAGTGCAACAGGCGGGCATCTTCTCGGTAGCAGGTATCGAAGGCACGCAGCTGGCGCATTGCCTGGGTGCATACTGCCCGAACATCCTGTTCCCGTATGCGCGCGAGTGCATCACCAGCCTGGTTTCCCGCGGTACATTCCCGCAGCTGAACTTGGCACCGGTCAACTTTGACGCGCTGTTCATGAACTATCTGCAGCAGCAGGCGGAAGGCGAAGGTGCCGCACCACATCAGGATGCCTGATGAACACCGTCAATGCTTCAATGACTGTTATCGGTGCCGGCTCGTACGGCACCGCATTGGCCATTACGCTGGCGCGTAACGGCCATGCCGTGGTGCTGTGGGGGCACAACCCCGCGCAAATTCAAACGTTGCAGCAAGATCGCTGCAATCAGGCGTTTCTGCCCGACGTTCCTTTCCCCGATACCCTGCTGCTTGAGGCCGATTTGGCGCGTGCGCTGGCGGCCAGCCGCGACGTGCTGGTGGTGGTGCCAAGCCACGTGTTTGGCGACGTGCTGCGTCAGCTGAAGCCGCATCTGCGCCCGGACGCCCGCATCGTGTGGGCCACCAAGGGGTTGGAAGCGGAAACCGGGCGATTGCTGCAGGACGTGGCGCGTGAGGCGCTGGGCGAGACGATCCCGCTGGCGGTGCTCTCCGGGCCGACGTTCGCCAAAGAGCTGGCCGCCGGCCTGCCGACGGCGATCGCGCTGGCGGCGACCGATGCGCAGTTCGCCGACGATCTGCAACAGCTGTTGCACTGCGGCAAGAGCTTCCGCGTCTACAGCAATCCCGACTTTATCGGCGTGCAGCTTGGCGGCGCGGTGAAGAATGTGATCGCCATCGGCGCTGGCATGTCCGACGGCATCGGTTTCGGCGCCAACGCCCGCACCGCGTTGATTACGCGCGGGCTGGCGGAAATGAGCCGTCTGGGTTCTGCGCTGGGCGCCGATCCTTCGACGTTCATGGGCATGGCGGGGCTGGGGGATCTGGTGCTAACCTGCACGGACAACCAATCGCGCAACCGCCGCTTCGGCATTATGCTGGGGCAAGGTAAAGGCGTGCAGGAAGCGCAGGACAGCATCGGTCAGGTGGTCGAGGGCTATCGTAATACCAAAGAGGTGTTGGCGCTGGCGCAGCGGCACGGCGTGGAAATGCCGATCACCGAACAGATTTATCAGGTGCTTTACTGCCATAAAGACGCCCGCGAAGCGGCGCTGAGCCTGCTGGGGCGAGCCCGAAAGGACGAAAAACCCAGCGCGTGACATAAAACGATATGTCGGGGCAGCGGAATGCTGACCCCGCAAATGACCTGGGCCGCTCCGCGCTACCGTGTGAAGCGGCCCGTTTGGCAAGGCAAAGGGGTATGTGATGTCGTCAGAAGAGTTGGAACAGGTCTGGAACAGCATTAAATCAGAAGCGCGAGCACTGGCTGATTGTGAACCGATGCTGGCCAGCTTTTTCCATGCGACGTTGCTCAAGCACGAGAATCTGGGCAGCGCGCTCAGCTATATGCTGGCCAACAAGCTGGCAACGCCGATCATGCCCGCCATCGCGGTGCGCGAGGTGGTGGAAGAGGCCTACAAGTCCGACAATCAGATGATCGTTTCGGCGGCGCGCGATATCCTCGCGGTGCGGCTGCGCGACCCGGCGGTCGATAAATACTCCACGCCGCTGCTTTACCTCAAAGGGTTCCATGCGCTGCAGGCTTACCGCATCGGCCATTGGCTGTGGCAGCAAGGGCGGCAAGCGCTGGCTATCTACCTGCAAAATCAAATTTCCGTCGCCTTCGGCGTGGACATCCACCCGGCGGCGACCATCGGCTGCGGCATCATGCTTGACCACGCTACCGGCATCGTGATCGGTGAAACGGCGGTGGTGGAGAACAACGTTTCTATCCTGCAGTCGGTCACGCTCGGCGGTACCGGTAAAACCAGCGGCGACCGTCACCCGAAAATCCGCGAAGGGGTGATGATTGGCGCCGGCGCCAAAATTCTCGGCAATATCGAAGTGGGCAAGGGCGCGAAGATCGGCGCGGGTTCGGTGGTTTTGCAGGCGGTGCCGCCGCATACCACCGCCGCCGGGGTGCCGGCGCGCATCGTCGGGCGGCCGGAGAGCGATACGCCGTCGATGGATATGGACCAATACTTCAACGGTACCAACCACGGTTTCGAGTACGGCGACGGCATTTGAACGCCGTTTGCGTATCCATTCAGGGGGAGCTTTGGCTCCCCCTGTGTTTTTCAGGCGGCGGTCAGCCCTGTTTCGGGAACTGGGTGATATCGGTAACGATGTCGTCGATCGCCGCCTTGACGTCATCCGCCGTGACCGGCGTGCTGTCGTTGTTGACGGTTTTACCGTAGGCCTTGCGTACCACTTCCATCACCGTTTTACCGGTATCCTGGTCGATCAACTCGCCTTCAATATACAGCGCGGTATTTTGCGTCCGGTGCCCGGTAGCCGCCATGGTGCTGGCAACCACTGCAGCGACCGGCACCACTTCATAGAACTTCATGTCTTCGTTTTCGGCCGAAACGGCGGTGATGGCGAGTTTGGCCACCAGAACGCGCGAGCCCGTCGGGCTTGGCAGAATGGTAAAGCGGTTCTGCAGCGCGGTTTTGATTCGCTGGGTCGCGTAGGCCTTAATCTTGTTCAGCGTGTCCTGGCTGACGCGCGCCGTGGGTTTCTCCGCCGGGAAATAGACCACCGGTTGGAAATAGATACCGCGATAGTTGGATTCCTTGTAGCTCGGATCTACCCAGCGCAGCGTTTTATGACCGCTTGGCGAGGTGGTTTCCTGCAGTTTGCTGTAATCGGACAAAAAGCCCGAATATTGCGACGTTTGGGTGACTTTGGACGAACAGCCCGCCAGCAACAGGCCCGCTGCCAGAACGGCCATGGCAACGCTCAAGCGTTGTTTTTTCATGTGGTTTCCTATGATGAGTGGTGATTACCCTTACAAAACATAGCGCATTATCTGCGCCTCATCGGGCATTTTCGGGGCCGGGCGTGCCCTGCTGCGGCCTTTTTTCAGGATCGTGATGCGCCGCCGGTTTTCGCCACCAGTGCGGGTGATAAGGCAACGAGCAAGATGTCCGCTCTGGCCAGCGCCTGGTGTTGCTCTGCTTGCCATCGGGGCAACAAGGGCCAGAGATCCGCCTGATGTTCTGCCTGCAGGCACCAGACCTCCCGGTCGTGCCAATCGCCGAGGGCGTTTTGCACCGCTTTCAGGCCCGCCATTGCGGCGGGAGAGAGGGGGAGGCGTTGCGGGTAGGCTTCGGCCGCGTAGCGCAGGCGTTTGACCAGCAGCCGCAGACGGTGGCGATCGTAGCCGGTATCAGCCAACGCCCTGCGCAATTGCCGCTGCTGGCGCTGCAGGCGTCGGTTCACACGGTGTTTGGCGGGGCGCTGCGCGATGCGGCGAAAGCGGTGCGGCCAGGCGTGCAATAGCGAAGGGAAGCTGATGAGCAGCGGGTTGGCGAGCAGTTGGCGGCAGCGGGCCTGAAAATCGCTTTGGCGCACGTTGGCCTGCCAATCGAGGCGATGGTGCGCCAATTCGACGATCAGCACCTCGAGATCGCGCAGCGGCGTCGTGAGCTTGCCCAACTCGGCGGCGGCCCGATCGAGCCGCGTTGCGCCGGGGAAGCCGCGCAACGGACGCAGCAGGCTGCGAATGCGGCGCAGGCAGACGCGCAAGTCGTGTAGCGCCTCGGTGTCTTGCGCCTGTTGCAGCCGCAACAGCGCCTCGTTCAGCGCCGATTCGAGCCGGCGAAGCTGGGTAACAATATCTGCGATGAAAGCCATGTGCCGTATCTGGAGAGGTTAACCCTTCCAGTATGGCGCGTTGTCGCGGATTACGCTTTGATCAGCGCGCCGGCATAGTCCAACTGCCGCCAGGCTTCATACACCACCACCGATACGGCATTCGACAGGTTCATGCTGCGGCTTTGCGCCTGCATTGGGATGCGGATTTTTTGCTGCGCGGGCAGCGCATCGAGGATGTCGGCAGGCAATCCACGCGTTTCCGGACCGAACAGCAGGTAGTCGCCGGCCTGGTAGCTGACGGCGCTGTGCGCCGGCGTGCCCTTGGTGGTGAGGGCAAACAGCCGCTGCGGGTTTTCGGCGGCGAGAAAAGCGGCGTAGTCGGCATGACGGTGGACGCGGGTGAACTCATGGTAATCCAGCCCGGCGCGGCGCAGGCGTTTGTCGTCCCACGGAAAACCCAGCGGTTCGATCAGATGCAGATTAAAGCCGGTATTGGCGCACAGGCGGATGATATTGCCGGTATTGGGTGGAATTTCGGGTTCAAATAAAACGATGTTCAGCATGTTGCAGGCCCCTCGTGAACGAGGGGCGCAGGATAGCAAACTCTTACTGTTCTGTCTTAGACGATAGGCGTTGATGATGCAGCGGCAGCCACAGCACCAGCCGCAGGCCGCCAAGCGGGCTGTCTTCGGCCTTCACCCAGCCGCGATGCTGGTTGACCGCCGCCTCGACGATCGCCAGGCCGAGGCCGGTGCCGCCGGACTCACGGTCGCGCGCTTCATCGGTGCGGTAGAACGGACGGAAGATCTGCTCGCGGTCTTCGGCGCTGACGCCGGGGCCGTCGTCGTCAACCTGGATGGTCACGCCCTGATTGTCGGCGCTGAACGCCACGGCAATGCGGGTGTGTGAATACCGCAGGGCGTTGCGCACGATGTTTTCCAACGCGCTGTCCAGCGCGCTCGCGTTGCCGAACAGCGTCCACGGACCTGGCGGCGCAGCGATCTCCAACTGCTTGCCCATCTGTTCCGCTTCGAAACGGGCGTTGTCCAGCACGTCGGCCCACAGTTCGTTGGCCTTCAACTGCTCGCGCGCCAGCTCGCCCTTTTGCTGCCCGCGCGACAGCGCCAGCAGATCGTTGATCATCGAATCCAGCCGCTGCGCTTCGGTTTCGATGCGCGCCAGTTCGTGCCCTTCGCCGTGGCGGCGGCGCATCAGCGCGGTGGCCAGCTGCAGGCGCGTCAGCGGCGTGCGTAGCTCGTGCGAGATGTCCGAGATCAGCCGTTGCTGGGCGTTCATCATGCGTTCCAGCGCGCTGACCATCTGGTTGAAGCTGGCGCCGGTGGCCAGGAACTCCTGCGGGCCGGCCTCCAGTTCCGGATGCTGCTTCAGGTTGCCGCGCGCCACGTCATCGGCGGCGTTCTTCAGCTTGCGTGCTGGTTTCGCCAGGCTCCAGGCCAGCCACAGCAGCAGCGGGGCGCTGATCAGCATGGTGACGATCAGCAGCAGCAGCGGCCGGTCGAACATCAGGTTGATGAAATCGGATTGCGGGCTGTTGGCGGGACGGATCAGGTACAGCTGGTAGTTGTCTTCGCCGTCGCGCACCGCGAACGGCCCGACCAGCTCGACGCGGCCGTACTTTTTCTTCTTGGGATGATCCGAATTATCGGATTGGCCGATGAAGTTGCGGACGATCTGCATTTCGTTGCGCTGCGCGCCGATCACCCGGCCTTCGCTGGTGACCAGCAACAGGCGTTGGCCCGGCGGCGCCCATTTGTCGATGGCGCGGAACAGGCGGCGCCACCACATCAGATCGTTGGCCGGATCGTTTTGCAACTCGGCCTCGACGTGCTGTTCCAGCATCAACCCCTGCCGCTGCTCGCTGTCGAGCAGCGAGGTCATTTGGCGGGAGTCGAGCTTGGGCACCATCAGCACCAGCATTAGCACCAGGGCTAACGTAAACCAGAAAATGGCGAAGATGCGTGCCGTCAAACTGTTGATCATGTTGCAGATACCATCAAATAACCACGCCCGCGCAGGGTTTTGAACCACGGATGCCCGTCTTTGCGATCCGGCAGCTTACGCCGCAGGTTGGAGATGTGCATGTCGATAGCGCGATCGAACGGAGTCAGGCGTTTGCCCAGCACTTCCTGGCTCAGCAGTTCGCGCGATACCACCTGCCCGAGGTGCTGCGCCAGCAGGTAAAGCAGGGTGAACTCGGTGCCGGTCAGATCCAGCACCTGGCCGTCGAAGCTGGCCTCCTGGCGGCCGGGATTCAGCTGCAGGCCATCGACATCCAGCGTCGGGGCGCCGCTGTCGACCTGCTGCTGCTGTTCGCTCCAGTTGGAACGGCGCAGAATGGCGCGAATACGCGCGACTAGCTCGCGATCGTTGAAGGGTTTCGGCAGGTAATCATCGGCGCCCAGCTCCAGGCCCAGCACGCGGTCCAGTTCGCTGCCGCGCGCGGTCAGCATGATGACCGGTGTCTGGTGATGTTGGCGCAGTTCTTTCAGCGTATCGATGCCGTTTTTCTTCGGCATCATGATGTCGAGCAGCAGCAGATCGATGGAGCTGTCCAGCAGCGACAACGCCTGCTCGCCATCGTGCGCGACGACGATATTAAAACCTTCCATTTCAAGCAGTTCTTTTAACAGCGAGGTCAACTCGCGGTCGTCGTCAACTAACAGAATCTTGTTCATTATGATTTACCTCCAGACGCAAAATACGTCATCAACTGTTGCCATTCCATGACTTTACGTAGTTTTACATGCACTGACGCAGGTTTTCAGGTGTAGCGGTACACTGCTCCTCGTTGATTCGCAAAGTGAGAAAGCTTGAGGAGTTGAAATGCGTAAGGTGACCGCATTAGTTATGGCATCACTGCTGGCAATTGGTTCGACCGCTGCCTTCGCTGCCGACACTATACCGGACACAGCCCAACCTCCCGGCAACGACGCGATGACCCGAATACCCGGCCAGCACCATATGTTCGACGGTGTCAGCCTCAGCGAACAGCAGCGCCAGCAAATGCGCGATTTGATGCGCCAGGCCCGGCACGATCTGCCTGGTGTCAATGTAGCTGAAATGGAAGCCATGCATAAACTGGTGACCGCAGAGAAATTTGACGAAGCCGCCGTGTACGCCCAGGCGGAGAAGATGGCCCAACAGCAGGTCAAGCGCCAGGTCGAAATGGCCCGGGTGCGCAACCAAATGTATAACCTGCTGACGCCAGAGCAAAAAAGTGTTTTAGACCAGAAACATCAGCAGCGTATGCAGCAGATGGAGCAACAAATTTCTGGTTTGCAGCAAGCTTCTGCCCAGAAGTGAAGTACGACTGAGTAGTCCCCTGTTTTTCCTTGCCATAGACACCATCCCTGTCTTCCCCGCCATGATGGCGGGGTTTTTTTTATCCGACATTTCGCTATATTGAGCGCCACACCTTTTGACCGGGATCCCTTAATGGAACAGCGTTATGCTCGCCTGGTAAAGTCCGCTGCGTTGGCCGCAACTGCGTTGGCGTCGTCGCTGCTGTTGATCAAAATCGTCGCCTGGTACCACACCGGTTCGGTCAGCCTGTTGGCGGCGCTGGTGGATTCGTTGGTCGATATCGCCGCCTCGCTGACCAACCTTCTGGTGGTGCGCTATTCGCTGCAGCCGGCCGATGCCGAGCACACCTTCGGCCACGGCAAAGCGGAGTCGCTGGCGGCGCTGGCGCAAAGCATGTTTATTTCCGGCTCCGCCCTGTTTCTGTTCCTCACCGGCTTCCAGCACCTGTATGCGCCGCAAACGCTGCGCGATCCCGGCGTTGGGGTCGTCGTGACGGTAATCGCGTTAATCAGCACCCTGATTCTGGTCACCTATCAACGTTGGGTGGTCAGAAAAACCCGTAGCCAGGCGGTGCGTGCAGATATGCTGCATTATCAGTCAGATGTCATGATGAATGGTGCTATTCTTATCGCTCTTGGGCTAAGCTGGTACGGTTTCCACCGGGCAGATGCGCTGTTCGCGCTGGGCATCGGCGTATACATCCTCTATAGCGCGCTGCGCATGGGCTACGAAGCGGTGCAGTCGCTGTTGGATCGGGCGTTGCCGGATGACGAGCGCCAGGCGATTATCGCCGTGGTTTCCTCCTGGCCCGGGGTGAAAGGCGCGCACGATCTGCGCACGCGTCAGTCGGGGCCGACGCGTTTCATCCAGCTGCATCTGGAGATGGAAGACACGCTGCCGCTGCGTGAGGCGCATCGGTTGGCCGATCAGGTGGAACAGGCGTTGCGACACCGTTTTGCGGGGGCGGACGTCATCATTCACCTGGATCCGTGCTCCGTGGTGCCGCCGGGTAGGCAGGGGCATTGGGAGCTATAATCAGATAGAGGCATAGCCCGAAGTATTATCATGAATATCTGAGTTAGCTCAGCGTGCCATGCGGTGTTTTTACCGTTATATTGCGTGACTTGAATCAATTCAGCTGGGTGTTTTTGATATAATATCCAGCAATAAGCCGTAAAGCTGGTTTTCTGCAGCCGGAGAGGTTTCAAGACGATCGGCGGAGACAGAATTCTTAAGAAATTGCATCTACACAGTTCAGAGGTAGTCATGATCAAGAAAATCGGTGTACTGACGAGCGGCGGTGATTCGCCGGGTATGAACGCTGCAATCCGCGGCGTTGTGCGTTCTGCGCTTTCAGAAGGTCTGGAAGTTTTTGGTATTTACGATGGCTACCTTGGCTTGTACGAAGATCGCATGGAGCAGCTGGACCGCTATAGCGTGTCCGACATGATCAACCGCGGCGGCACCTTCCTCGGCTCGGCCCGCTTCCCGGAGTTCAGGGATGAAAACGTGCGCGCCAAGGCGATTGAAAACCTGAAGAATCGCGGCATCGACGCGCTGGTGGTGATCGGCGGCGATGGTTCCTACATGGGCGCCAAACGCCTGACGGAAGAAGGCTTCCCGTGCATCGGCCTGCCAGGCACCATCGATAACGATGTTGCCGGTACCGACTACACCATCGGTTACTTCACCGCGCTGGAAACCGTGGTGGAAGCGATCGACCGCCTGCGCGATACCTCCTCGTCACACCAGCGTATCTCCATCGTGGAAGTGATGGGCCGTTACTGCGGCGATCTGACGCTGGCGGCGGCGATTGCCGGCGGTTGCGAATTCATCGTGCTGCCTGAAATCGAATTCAATCGTGAAGATCTGGTGTGCGAAATCAAGGCCGGTATCGCTAAGGGTAAAAAACACGCCATCGTAGCGATCACCGAGCACATCTGCGACATCGATGAGCTGGCGCGCCACATTGAGCAGGAAACCAAGCGTGAAACCCGCGCCACCGTGCTGGGCCACATTCAACGCGGTGGTTCACCGGTCGCCTACGACCGTATCCTGGCCTCGCGCATGGGCGCCTACGCCATCGAACTGCTGCTGCAGGGCTACGGCGGCCGCTGCGTCGGTATCCAGAACGAAAAAATGGTGCATCACGACATCATCGACGCGATCGAAAACATGAAGCGTCCGTTCAAGGGCGACTGGCTGGAAACGGCGAAAAAGCTGTACTGATTCGCCGCTCTCCGCGCGCTGAAAGCCTCCGCTTGCGGGGGCTTTTTTATGCTTGTCGGCGACATATTCCAGAATCATCTATCCCAAAATTTTTTATTCTTTAATTGCCGGGAAAGTTTCTGGCAGGCTCTGATGCTAAATCAACCGATTGAGGTTGCGTTAATTTTCTGGGAGAGCCTGTCGATGCGTAAATGGGGTGTAGGTCTGACATTGGTGCTGTTGGCGTCCGGCGCCATGGCGAAGGATATTCAGTTGCTGAACGTGTCATACGATCCGACGCGTGAGTTCTATCAGGCTTACAACACGGCATTCAGCAAGCACTATCAGGCGGAAACCGGCGACAAGGTGACGGTGCGACAGTCGCACGGCGGTTCCGGCAAACAGGCGACCTCGGTGATCAACGGCATCGAGGCCGACGTGGTGACGCTGGCGCTGGCCTATGACGTTGACGCCATCGCCGAACGCGGGCGCATTGAGAAAGACTGGATAAAACGCTTGCCGGACAACTCGGCGCCTTACACGTCGACCATCGTCTTCCTGGTGCGCAAAGGCAACCCGAAGCAAATTCATGACTGGCCTGACTTGATTAAGCCGGGCGTGTCGGTGATCACCCCGAATCCGAAAACCTCCGGTGGCGCCCGCTGGAATTACCTGGCCGCCTGGGGCTACGCGTTGCACCACAACAACAACGATAAGGCCAAGGCGCAGGACTTCGTCAAAAACCTGTACAAGAACGTCGAAGTGCTGGATTCCGGCGCGCGTGGCTCGACCAACACCTTCGTTGAGCGCGGCATCGGCGACGTGCTGATCGCTTGGGAAAACGAAGCGTTGCTGGCGGAGAAAGAGCTGGGCAAAGACAAGTTCGAGATTATTACGCCGAGCGAATCGATCCTGGCCGAACCGACGGTGTCGGTGGTGGATAAGGTCGTCGATAAACGTGGTACCCGCGACGTGGCGACCGCCTACCTGAAGTATCTGTATTCACCGGAAGGGCAGACTATTGCGGCGCAGAACTATTATCGCCCGCGCGATGCGGCGGTGGCGGCCAAGTTCGCCGGGCAGTTCCCGCAGCTGAAGTTGTTCACCGTGGATGACACTTTCGGCGGCTGGACCGAAGCGCAGAAGGTGCACTTCGCTACCGGCGGCGTGTTCGACGAAATAAGCAAACGCTGATGCCGTTTGAGCGGCAATAAAAAACCCCGGCAAGCCGGGGTTTTTTTATGGCAAGCCTAGGGCAATCAGGCTTTTTTTGCTGCGGCAGCGGCTTTGACGATCACGGCGAAAGCGTCGGCTTTCAGCGAGGCGCCGCCCACCAGCGCGCCGTCGATGTCCGGCTGAGAGAACAGCTCTGCGGCGTTCTTGTCGTTCACCGAACCGCCGTACTGGATGATGATTTCAGCGGCAACCGTGGCATCGTGTTTGGCGATGTGATCGCGGATAAATTTGTGCACGGCCTGTGCCTGTGCAGGGGTCGCGGATTTGCCGGTACCGATGGCCCAGACCGGCTCATAGGCGATCACGGTGCCTTTCATCGCCGGTGCGCCCAGGGTTTTCAGCACGGCGTCGATCTGGCGCGCGCACACTTCTTCAGTTTTGCCCGCCGCGTTTTCCGCTTCGGTTTCACCGATGCACAGTACCGGGATCAGGCCGGCTTCTTTCAGCACGGCGAATTTCTCGGCGATCACTTCGTCGCTTTCTTTGTGGTAGGTACGACGCTCGGAGTGGCCGATGATGATGTACTGGGCACCGACGTCTTTCAGCATGTTGGCGGAAACTTCACCGGTGAAGGCGCCGGACAGGTTAACGTCCACGTTCTGCGCGCCCAGCGCGATGCGGCTGCCGGCCAGCGCGTGCTTGGCCTGATCCAGATACATCACCGGCGGGGCGATGGCGACGCCACAGCCGTCAACGCTGCTCAGCTCATTGCGCAGACCGGCGATCAGTTCGTTGACCATGTGAGTGCTGCCGTTAAGCTTCCAGTTACCCATAACTAATGGATGACGCATGTTTTTTCCTCCAACTAGGGAACGCGAGAGTCGAAATGACAACTGCCGGACCGGCAGTTTACCTGCCCAACAGTATAGAGATCATTAAGCGCGAAGGCTTTGCTTTTCGTCATTAAATGCCGCGCCGTTACGGCTCGGAAAGCGCTAGCTTAATCGGTTCAACCGCGAAGGTTACGCCTTTATCGCCGTTGTCCGAGACGACATAACGAATGGCGCCGACCTGCTGTTGGTAAAAGCGCGATCCTTTGCCTTTTTCCAGCAGGCTGTTCACCTTGTTCTGGCTCTGCTCCACCGTCAACGCCGGTTCGAACTGGCGCATCAGCGCCGCCATGTAGTTGATGGCGATGGCGCGCGCGGCTTTTTCTTCATTGGCCTGCTGCAGCGGCAGATGAGTGATCTGCAACGTTTTGATTTTACCGGTGCCTTTCTCCAGCGCGGTGGAGGCATACAGGTTTTCGTTGAGTTTGCTGGCGGCGCGCGTCAGCAGCGGCGAATCGTCTTCGGTGGCCGGAATGGCGCGGAATTCGCCAATCGGCAGCTTCGGGTTGTCGCGATTGTATTTTTCGCGGAATTTGACCACCGTCAGATCGAACGTCGGCGCCCCGGCCAGCAGGTAAGGTGCGGCGGGTGCTGCATCGGCGGGCGGCGGATCGGCCCAGGCGCTGGCGGCGGCCTGCAACAGGCAGGCGATGACGAGGGTTTTTCTCAGCATGGCGTATGGCATCAAGGACAAAGATGGCTCCGATTAAAGCGATAACTCGCGGGCCTTGTCAAAGATCCCACGCCATTATCGGTTCGCTGACGAGAAAGCTGTGCGGCGCACCGCGTTATGCGAGGCGGAAAACTCGGCCCGGCAGCGCCTATGTTACACTGCGGCGCAGAATATGGGCAGGCTTAGAGCGCAGGAATCGATGACGTTACAACAGTGGTGTTTTTCTTTTAAGGGTCGCATTGGGCGGCGCGACTTCTGGATCTGGATGGGGCTGTGGTTGGTGCTGATGGCGGCGGCGTTTACGCTGGCCAATTATCAGCTGATCGCCATCCAATCCATCGCCTTCTTTATCGTGGCGCTGCTGTGGCCGACGGCGGCGGTGCTGGTCAAACGCCTGCACGATCGCAACAAGGCCGGCTGGTGGGCGCTGCTGCTGATCCTGGCGTGGATGCTGGCGGCAGGGAACTGGCAGATGCTGGCGCCGATCTGGCAATGGGGCGTCGGGCGTTTCATCCCGACGCTGATTATCGTGATGATGATGATCGATCTGGGCGCCTTCGTCGGCACGCCGGGAGACAATCGGTTCGGCCCGGAAGCCGAACCGGTGAAGTTTCGCTGATCCCCTTTGGGTTACCAGTAGTGTTCGCTGGTGATGTGGCCCGGTTTACGGCGCAGGTGTTTGCGCATCTGGCGATGGTCTTTCAGCGTTTGCTGGGTGTCCCGCACCATCTGCGGGTTGCCGCACAGCATCACGTGGCTGGTTTCGGTGTCGATGGTCAAGCCGATCGCCGCTTCCAGCCGGCCGTCCTCGATCAGCGCCGGCACGCGGCCGGTCAGTGAACCGGGCGTTTCTTCGCGGCTGACGACGGTCTGGATACGCAGCTTGCCGTTGTAGCGTTGCTGCAGTTGTTGCATCAGCGGCAGGTAGCTCAGATCGCGCGCGAAACGCGCGGCGTGCACCAGCACCAGGTTGTTAAAGCGTTCCAGGCCGACGCCCTGCTGCAGAATCGATAAATAGGGGCCGATGGCGGTGCCGGTCGCCAGCATCCACAGCGTGTCGCAATCGGGCACTTCGTCCAGCACGAAGAAGCCGGCCGCTTCTTTGGTCACCATTACATCCGACCCCGGCCGTAGCTGATTGAGGCGCGGGCTTAGTTTGCCTTCCGGCACCGTCACCAGATAGAACTCCAGGTTGGCGTCGTCGGGGGCATTGACGTAGGAGTAGGCGCGTTGCACCCGTTCGCCGTCGATCTCCAGCGCCAGTTTGGCGAATTGCCCGGCGGTGAAAGGATCGATGGGGGCATTGACCACCAGGCTGAACAGCCCGTCGGTCCATTGTTTTACCTGCGTAACTTTGCCGTTTACCCATTCAGCCATACTCTAAAGCTCCCGTGGTCGAATCAAATAAGCACAATGTCGTGAGCCGGAAATGGCGTGCGCGGTGCGCTCTACCCGGTAGTTGTTGCCGAACAGGCGATGAAACAGCTGCAGTTCGGAATTGCACAGGCTGCTGCAGTTGGAACCGGCCACGCCGATCGGACAGTGGTTTTCCACCAGTAGCGCACCGTGCGGATGGTCGAGCAATTCTGCCATGTAACCGTCGTGTTGCCGCAGACGCACTAGGCGGGTTAACCGGTCCTGATGGCTGCGTTCGGCGGACAGCTCTTCGGTGTAACGCAGATAAAGCTGCTCTTCGCGCGCGCTGAGCAACGGTTCCACGCCGGCGCCGCCAAACAGCTGCAGCGCGGATGCCCGCAGCCGCTCCTGATCGGCGGCCACATAGGCGTGCCCCCGTTCGGTCAGCGACCAGTAGCGCGTCGGGCGGCCGACCTTGCTGCGCGCTTCTTCGTAACAAACCAACTCACGTTTTTCCAGGGATTGCAGATGTTGTCGGATGCCCATCGGCGTGATGTCCAGACGCTCCGCCAGCATTTTGGCCGAGTGCGGGCCGAGAGCCTTTAACTGCAATAAAATCAGCTCAGGTGTTTTCATGAACCAAATCCCTATGGTGTTATTTTATTTCAAGTTGATGAAAATAATTATCGATTAAATGCTAAAGCCCGGCTACTGCAAGGGCGCTATTTTTAACTCCAAAGCGTTAGACGTACAGTTTAATTTACGAGCCTGGTCGGGTTTGCTGCCAGTGTGACCTGGATCAATATCTGCCTGAAACTCGCTAAAAAAATCAGATTTGATTAGTTTATGCCGCCATAGAGGGCTGCTCGCCGTTCTGGCTGCTGCAACGGCCATACCGGGACGCTGTGACGAGTTGAAACGTTAACGAAGATAATGAGAAAACTAGAGAATTTTCACCTGCTGGTGATGCTTATCCTGTTGGTTGCCGTCGGCCAGATGGCGCAAACCATTTATGTTCCCGTGATTGCTGATATCGCCCACGATCTGTCGGTTCGTACCGGCGCCGTGCAACGGGTGATGGCGGCGTATCTGCTAACCTACGGTTTCTCCCAGCTGATTTACGGGCCAATATCGGATCGTATTGGGCGTCGTCCGGTGATCCTGACGGGTATGATGATCTTCCTGGTTGGCGCGCTGGGCGCGTTGCTGTCCACCAACCTGACGATGCTGGTCGCCGCCAGCGCCATCCAGGGGATGGGCACCGGCGTGGCGGGCGTGATGGCGCGCACCATGCCGCGCGATCTGTATGCCGGCACCGCGCTGCGCTATGCCAACAGCCTGCTGAACATGGGGATTTTGGTCAGCCCGCTGCTGGCGCCGGTGATCGGCGGCGCGCTGGCGATGGTGTTCGGCTGGCGCGCCTGTTACGCCTTCCTGCTGGCGCTGTGCGCCTGCGTCGCCTTCGCGATGTTCCGATGGTTGCCGGAAACCCGCCCGGTGCAAACTGAAAAACGCCGCATGCTGGCCAGTTTCCGCCAGCTGCTGAGCGACAGCACCTTCAGTTGCTATCTGGTGATGCTGATCGGCGCGCTGGCGGGGATTGCGGTATTTGAAGCCAGCTGCGGCGTGTTGATGGGTGGCGTGTTGGGGCTGAGCGGCCTGACCGTCAGCATCCTGTTCATTCTGCCGATCCCGGCGGCGTTTTTCGGTGCCTGGTACGCCGGGCGCGACGGCAAAACCTTCCACACCCTGATGTGGCATTCGGTGCTGAGCTGTCTATTGGCGGGAGCGATGATGTGGATCCCGGGCTGGTTCGGCGTGATGAATATCTGGACGCTGATCGTGCCGGCTGCATTGTTCTTCTTCGGCGCCGGCATGCTGTTCCCGCTGGCGACCACCGGGGCGATGGAGCCGTTCCCTTACCTGGCCGGCGCGGCGGGCGCGTTGGTGGGCGGTATGCAGAACATGGGGTCCGGTCTGGCGACCTGGCTTTCCGCCATGCTGCCGCAAACCGGGCAGTTCAGCCTCGGATTGCTGATGTTCGCGATGGCGCTGTTGATCCTGCTGTGCTGGTGGCCGCTGTCCAACCGGATGCAGCATCAGGGACACACCGCATAACGACAGGGCGCCATTCGGCGCCCTCATACCGTTGACAAAAGGGAGAAAAAGCGTGGTTTTTCTCCCCTTTGTGGTTATTAGCCGAAAATCAATAAATTGATTTTCCTTGTTTTCTATTCGCTGCTCTCTGCCAACCCGGCAAGGGCATGAGGTTTGCCATCAATCATCAGGGCGCCATTCGGCGCCCTGTTTCGTTACAGCAGAAACTCGTGCAGCGCCGGGTCTTTGCGATCCAGATAGTGGGTTGAACGGATGCGGCGGATGGTGCGCGACTTGCCGCGGATCAGCAGGGTTTCGGTTGTGGCCATGTTGCCCTGGCGGCTGATGCCCTCCAGCAGATCGCCCTTGGTGATGCCGGTGGCGGAGAAGATCACGTTGTCGTTGCGCGCCATCTGATCCAGACGCAGCGCCTGACCGGCTTCGATACCCATTTCCCGGCAGCGCGCCAGCTCCTGTTCGCCGATGCGGCGGTTTTCGGCGCTGTCGCCTTTCACCTTATAGCGCGGCAGCAAACGCGCCTGCATGTCGCCGTCCAGCGCGCGGATCACTGCGGCTGAGATCACCCCTTCCGGCGCGCCGCCGATGCCGTACATCACATCGACCTCGCTTTCCGGCATGCAGGTGAGAATGGAGGCCGCCACGTCGCCGTCAGGAATGGCGAATACCCGCACGCCCAACTGCTGCATCTGCGCGATGACGCCGTCGTGGCGCGGTTTGGCCAACACGATGACCGTCAGCTGTGACAGCGGTTTGCTCAGCCGCGCGGCGACGTTCCGCAGGTTCTCCGCCAGTGGCAGATTGAGATCGATGGCGCCGCGCGCCGCCGGGCCGACCACCAGCTTCTCCATGTACATGTCCGGCGCGTGCAGGAAGGTGCCGCGATCGCCCACCGCCAAGACCGCCAGCGCGTTGGATTGGCCCATGGCGGTCATGCGGGTGCCTTCGATCGGATCGACAGCGATGTCGACCGCGTCGCCCTGGCCGCTGCCGACCTGTTCGCCGATATACAGCATCGGCGCTTCGTCGATCTCGCCTTCGCCGATCACGATGCGCCCATCGATGTCCACTTTGTTGAGCATGATGCGCATGGCGTGGACCGCCGCGCCGTCGGCGGCGTTCTTGTCGCCGCGTCCCAGCCATTTGTAGCCCGCCAGCGCAGCGGCTTCGGTAACGCGGGAAAATTCGATGGCTAATTCACGTTTCATGGCAAACCTGTCTGTGAGAAAGGGAAGAAAATATCGGCAAAGTCTATCACAGCGCGGCGCCGGCGGGGCGGGGCAAAAAAAAGCGCTGCCCGCAGGCAGCGCAATTTGGGGGGGTAACGGCAAGGCTGGGTTTAGTCGTGATCTTCCCACGCCTGCGCGCGTGCCACCGCTTTTTTCCAGCCGCTGTAGCGGTAGTTGCGTTCGGTGGTTTCGATGCTTGGGCGGAATTCACGCTCAATCACCGCTTTGCTCTTCACCTCATCCAGATCGTTCCAGTAGCCGATGGCCAGGCCCGCCAGGAACGCGGCGCCCAACGCCGTCGATTCACGCACTTCAGGGCGCTCTACGCGGGTGCCGAGGATATCGGACTGGAACTGCATCAGGAAGTTGTTGGCGACCGCGCCGCCGTCCACGCGCAGCGATTGCAGGCGGGTGTTGGCGTCGGCCTGCATGGCGTCCAGCACGTCGCGAGTCTGGAAGGCGATGGATTCCAGCGTGGCGCGGATGATGTGGTTGCTGTTGGCGCCGCGGGTCAGGCCAAAGATGGCGCCGCGGGCATACGGATCCCAGTAGGGCGCGCCCAGGCCGGTGAAGGCCGGCACCACGTAGACGCCGTTGCTGTCTTTCACTTTGGTGGCGAAATATTCGGAGTCGGCGGCGTCGCTGATCAGTTTCAGCTCGTCGCGCAGCCACTGGATAGACGCACCGCCGATGAACACCGCGCCTTCCAGCGCATAGTTCACTTCGCCGCGTGGGCCGCAGGCGATGGTGGTCAGCAGGCCGTTTTTCGAACGCACCGCTTCTTTGCCGGTGTTCATCAGCAGGAAGCAGCCGGTGCCGTAGGTGTTCTTCGCCATGCCCGGTTGAACGCACAGCTGGCCGTACAATGCCGCTTGCTGGTCACCGGCGATACCGGCGATAGGAATACGCGTGCCGCCCTTACCGCCGATGTTGGTCTGGCCGTACACCTCGGAGGAAGGACGGACTTTCGGCAGCATGGCGCGCGGGATATCCAGCACTTCCAGCATGCGCTCGTCCCAGTCCAGCTCGTGGATGTTGAACATCATGGTACGTGAGGCGTTGGTGTAATCGGTGACGTGTACGCGCCCCTGGGTCATCTTCCACACCAGCCAGGTATCGACGGTGCCGAACAGCAGTTCGCCGCGTTTGGCGCGCTCGCGGGCGCCTTCGACGTTGTCCAGGATCCACTTCACCTTGGTGCCGGAGAAGTACGGGTCAACCACCAGGCCGGTGTTGTGACGGATGTACTCTTCCAGGCCGTCGCGTTTGAGCTTCTCACAGATGTCGGCGGTGCGGCGGCACTGCCAGACGATGGCGTTGTAGACCGGCTTGCCGGTCTCTTTTTCCCAGACGATGGTGGTTTCGCGCTGGTTGGTGATGCCGATGCCGGCGATCTGATCGGAATTGATGTCGGCTTTCGCCAGCACTTCTACCAACGTCGAGCTTTGCGACGCCCAGATTTCCATCGGGTCGTGCTCAACCCAGCCGGCCTTTGGATAGATCTGCGGGAATTCGCGCTGTGATACCGCAACGATGTTGGCGTCGTGATCGAGCACGACGGCGCGTGAGCTGGTGGTCCCTTGGTCGAGTGCGACAATGTATTTTTTTTCTACAGTCATGGTAATTATCCTGCTGTTGTTAACCGTGTAAAACTGCACCCATCACGCTTTGCGCTGCTGGGTCTTGGCGTCGGGCTCTTCTTCCGTCACGCAGACGTCGCACGGCAGGTGGCGGCCAATCAGCGCGCGGTAACCGAAAGCGCCCAGGCCACAGCCGACGATAGGAGCGAAGATCGGCACCAGGAAGTATGGGATGTCGCGTGCGCCGGTGAAGGCGACTTTGCCCCAGCCGGCCAGGTAGGCGAACAGTTTCGGGCCGAAGTCACGCGCCGGGTTCAACGCAAAGCCGGTCAATGGTCCCATGGAGGCGCCGATCACGGCAATCAGAATACCGATCAGCAGCGGTGCCAGCGGGCCGCGCGGAATGCCGTTGCCGTCGTCGGTCAGCGCCAGGATCAGGCACATCAGGATTGCCGCGATCACCATTTCTACCAGGAAGGCCTGGCCGACGGAGATGTGCGCGTTAGGGTAAGTCGAGAAGATGCCGGCCAGTTCGAGGCTTTCGTTGCTGCCGCGCACCATGTGGTGCGCCGCTTCGAAGTCGAAGAACAGGTTGTAGTACAGCCCGTAAACCAGGGCGGCGGCGCAGAAGGCGCCGGCGATCTGCGCAATGATGTAAGGCACCACTTTGCGCCCGTCGAAGCAGGCGAACAGCCACAGGGCGAGGGTGACCGCCGGGTTGAGATGCGCGCCGGAAATGGCGGCGGTCAGATAGATGGCCATGGCGACGCCGAGGCCCCAAATGATGCTGATTTCCCACTGGCCGAAGCTGGCGCCCGCCAGTTTCAGTGCGGCAACGCAGCCTACGCCAAAGAAGATCAGCAGCGCCGTGCCGAGGAACTCGGCGATGCACTGGCCTTTTAATGTCGGACTGGTGGTTTGGCTCATAATGTTGGTGTCCTGCAAAACGGCGGTTGTTGGTTTATAGGCTCAGTTGGGTAGAGATCCGGCCTATGGGCACAGTTTTTTTCATCTCGTCCAATTATTGAATGAGGACGTGATGTAAATTTATCGTTAACGAACATAAACGAGAAATAGCGAAATCAAAATGTGTGTGGCGCGTCATAAAATTGAGCGATTTCGCGTCGTTTAGTGTTCTTTCTGAGCCATAAAAGTGTGATCTGACCAGTGGTTTGGTGAGGGCTGTTAACAACTCGCGGCGATGATGGTGGGGATTTTCAGTTTTTACTGATGGTGAGGGCAGGAAAATTGCAACAGACTGCGCGATGATCCGGTATGTTGCTAGACAGGCGGAGACTGGCTACTTACAATCGTTTTTAACGAATCGAGACTGGCGCGCCTTCCGTAACGGCGCGCGTCACTGAGCGCGATGCAATATTCGCAGTAGCTGCAGCCGACGTTGCGGCCGCTACTTATAGATGTACGCCTTGCTATCATGAGGGGACTGAAGCATGTCATTTGAAGTATTTGAGAAACTGGAAGCAAAAGTACAGCAGGCGATTGATACCATCACCTTGTTGCAGATGGAAATTGAAGAGCTGAAAGACAAAAACAACTCTCTGTCGCAGGAAGTTCAGGCTGCCTCCGGCAACCACGAAGCGCTGGTGCGCGAAAACCAACAGCTGAAAGAAGAACAGCACGTATGGCAAGATCGCCTGCGCGCGCTGCTGGGCAAAATGGAAGAGGTCTGATTCCTCACGCCATGCAGCAACGAAAAGGGCGCCTCAGGCGCCCTTTTTCATGTCCGAAAATCACTCGATGTCGAGCGGGTCTTCGGAGAGGATGATGCCGGTGTTGTCGGCATACAGGTGATCGCCGGAGAAGAAGGTGACGCCACCGAAGTTGACGCGGATATCGCTTTCGCCCACGCCTTCGCTTACGGCACCCGCCGGGATCGCCGCCATCGCCTGAATGCCGATGTCGAGTTCTTCCAGATCGTCCACCTGGCGCACCGCGCCGTACACCACGATGCCTTCCCATTCGTTCTGGGCGGCCAGGCGCGCCAGTTCGGCGTTGATCAGCGCCCGGCGAACCGAACCGCCGCCGTCGACCAACAGCACGCGGCCGCGGCCGTTTTCTTCAAGCAGATCGAATAACAGGCCGTTATCCTCAAAGCATTTCACCGTGGTGATCTGCCCGCCAAATGAAGTACGCCCGCCAAAATTGGAGAACAGAGGTTCAACAACGTTCACCTCTTCATGATAGATGTCGCAAAGTTCGGAAGTATCGTATTTCATAGGATTTTACGTCTGTTTGCCGCTGGAATGTTCAGTATATCCCTTTATTCGCCCTGTTGGCAAAATCATCAGTTTTTAACTGAGTGCCACGCCGATGGCGAACAGCAGGTTGGCCAGCAACGCCGCCTTGACCATGTGCTCCAGCATCGGCCGCATGCCGACCGGCGTCGGATCGCGCAGCACGCGCAGGCCGTGGCGCACCAGCAGCGGGATCGCCAGCACGAACAGCCAGCCCCACGGGCTGTGGAGATTGAACAGCGTAAACAGCGCGAAACACAGCACCGCGCCGCCGAGCAGCAGGGCATGGTAAATGCGCGCCTTGTGCGGGCCGAGGCGCACCGCCAGCGTGTTCTTGCCGTTTTCGCGATCGCTCTCGATATCGCGCAGATTGTTGATGTTGAGCACTGCCGTCGCCAGCAGGCCACAGGCGGTGGCCGGCAGCATCACGACGCTGTCGAAGGTGTGCGTTTGCAAATAGTAGGTGCCGGCCACGCTCAGCCAGCCGAAGAACACCAGCACCGAGATGTCGCCCAGCCCCAAATACCCGTAGGGCTTATTGCCGACGGTATAGGTGATGGCCGCCACGATAGACAGCCCGCCCAGCACCAGGAAGCCCACCACGTCGCTGGGTTGCTCGCAGGCGACGGCGATCAGCGAACAGCCGGCGAGGGCAATCAGCACCACCGTCACCACCAGCGCCCGTTTCATCTGCGCCTGGGTGATCATGCCTTTTTGCATGCCGCGCAACGGCCCGATGCGATCTTCTTTGTCGCTGCCTTTGACCGCATCGCCGTAGTCGTTCGCCAGGTTGGAGAGGATCTGCAGCAGGCCGGCGGTCAACAGCGCCAGCAGCGCCACTTCAGGTTTCAGGCTGCCGTGCCAGGCGGCGATGGCCGAGCCGACCACGATGGAGGCAAAAGCCAACGGCAGGGTGCGGGGGCGTAGACTTTCCAGCCAGGCGGAGATCGGGGTGGTGGAGGTTGATGAGCTCATGTTTCGCTTCTGTCAGTAAGTTGCGGTGTCCGTTAGAAATAATTGTGGGAGGCAATGCCTCCCACACAGATGACTGACAAGACAATGATTGAGCGATTATAGGATAAAACGACTCAAATCTTCATCCGCCACCAGTTCATCCAGATGACTGCGCACGTAATCCGCATCAATTGTAATGGATTGGCCATTAATTTCACTCGCATCGTAGGAAATATCTTCCATCAGACGTTCCAGCACGGTGTGCAGACGACGCGCGCCGATGTTCTCGGTGCTTTCGTTGACCTGCCACGCGGCTTCGGCAATGCGGCGGATGCCGTCGGCGGTGAACTCGATATTGACGCCTTCGGTGCCCATCAGCGCTTTGTACTGCTCGGTCAGCGACGCGCTCGGCTCGGTCAGGATGCGCTCGAAGTCTTCGGTAGTCAGCGCCTGCAGCTCAACGCGGATCGGCAGACGGCCCTGCAGTTCCGGGATCAGATCCGACGGATTGGCGGTCTGGAACGCGCCGGAAGCGATGAACAGGATGTGGTCGGTCTTCACCATACCGTGCTTGGTCGACACGGTGCAGCCTTCCACCAGCGGCAGCAGATCGCGCTGCACCCCTTCGCGCGAGACGTCCGGGCCGGAGCTCTGGCCGCCGCGCTTACAGATTTTGTCGATCTCGTCGATAAACACGATGCCGTGCTGTTCAACCGCTTCGATCGCCTGCTCTTTCAGCTCTTCCGGGTTCACCAGCTTGGCGGCTTCTTCTTCCACCAGCAGCTTGAAGGCTTCTTTGATCTTCACCTTGCGCGGCTTTTGCTTCTGGCCGCCGAGGTTCTGGAACATCGACTGCAGCTGGTTGGTCATCTCTTCCATGCCCGGAGGCGCCATGATTTCCACGCCCATCGGCGCCGCGGCCAGATCGATTTCGATCTCTTTGTCGTCCAGCTGGCCTTCGCGCAGTTTCTTGCGGAATGCCTGGCGAGCGGCAGACGGCTCCTGATGCTCTTCCGGCTGGCCCCAGTTGTTCTTTGCCGGCGGGATCAGCACGTCGAGGATACGCTCTTCGGCCAACTCTTCGGCACGGGTGCGGTTTTTCTCGATCGACTGCATGCGCACCATTTTGATGGCGGCATCGGTCAGATCGCGGATGATGGAATCCACTTCTTTGCCCACATAGCCCACTTCGGTGAACTTGGTGGCTTCAACCTTGATGAACGGCGCGTTGGCCAGCTTCGCCAGACGACGGGCGATTTCGGTTTTACCGACGCCGGTCGGGCCGATCATCAGAATGTTTTTCGGGGTCACTTCGTGACGCAGCATCTCGTTGAGCTGCATCCGGCGCCAGCGGTTGCGCAGGGCAATGGCGACAGCGCGTTTGGCCTTGTTTTGGCCAATGATATAGCTGTCCAGTTCGCTGACGATCTCGCGCGGGGTCATTTCAGACATGGTATTCGATCCTTACGCTTTGGAAGGCAATTCTTCAATGGTGTGGAAATGGTTGGTGTAAATACAGATGTCGCCGGCGATGTTGAGGGATTTCTCAACGATGTCGCGGGCGCTCAGCTCGGTATTTTCCAACATGGCGCGGGCTGCGGCCTGGGCGTACGGGCCGCCGGAGCCGATGGCGATCAGATCGTTTTCCGGCTGCACCACATCGCCGTTGCCGGTGATGATCAGCGAGGCGGTTTCATCGGCGACCGCCAGCAGCGCTTCGAGCTTGCGCAGCATGCGGTCGGTGCGCCAGTCTTTCGCCAGCTCGACGGCGGCTTTCACCAGGTGGCCCTGATGCATTTCCAGTTTGCGTTCAAACAGTTCAAACAGCGTGAAGGCGTCAGCGGTGCCACCGGCGAAACCGGCGATCACTTTGTCGTTATACAGGCGACGCACTTTCTTGACGTTACCCTTCATCACCGTATTACCCAGGGTTGCCTGGCCATCACCACCGATGACGACCTGGCCGTTGCGGCGTACGCTTACAATTGTTGTCACGAGCAGACCCTCGTTAAAAACGGAAAGAAGTCCCCGTAGCGCCTGCTTTCGCAGACGCTACGAGGCATATTGAGAGTATAGATGGGGGGGGATTGACGCTTTTCAACCCCCAACGGAGAGGGGAATGCAACTCGACATGCCGACGCCCTTCAGGCGTGAAAGGGTTTTGTCCGCGGCGGCGCGGCTGCTGTACGGGCCGAGCACCACGCGATTCCAACCGCCACCGGCGGTGATGCGGCTCTCGATGCCTTCGAACGCCAGGCGCGCACGTACGGATTCAGCCTGATCGGTGGCGCGGAACGAACCGCATTGCACCATCCACTTCTGTTTCGATTCCGGTTTGGTTTCCTGCTTGGCCGTTTCCTGTTTCACTTCCGGTTTGGGCTCCGGCTTCGGTTGCGGCTTCGGCTCAGGCTGTTTCACCTGCACCGGCGGTGGGGTGACCGGCTTCGGCTGCTGGTGCTGCTGCACCGGCGCGGTGGTGGCCCCGTTGTTGAACGGGTTACGCGGCGGTTGGCTGACCTGCTGCTGTTGCTGTACCGGCTGCTGCTGCATTTGCTGTTGTTGCATCTGCTGCTGCTGGCGGGTGCTGCGCGCGTTGGCCTGGCCCGGATCGTTATACGGCACTTCGTTCAGCTGCGTCGGGCGCTGCTGCATATCGGCCTGCATCTGCTCCAGCAGCTGCCGCTGTTCGGCGGTCAGCTGAGTTTTGGAATTGAGCTCGCCGCCGGCCGTCGGTTCGGTCGGGGTTTGCACGCCGATCTGCCGATTTTCCAGCTCTTTGATGTAGCGCCAGCGCTCTTCCGGCTTCGGCGGCAGGCCGTTGCCGGGGCGCGTGGTGTGCGCAGGCAACAACGGCGCGTCTTCCGGCTTGTTGTGCGTAATGAAATAGAGGCCACCGACAAAGACAACCAGCAACGCGGCGGCTAACGCCAGCACGGTTTTGGAAACCTTCGGAGAACTGCGTTTTTTACGGCTGGGGGTTTTACGCTTAGCTCCTGCTGCGCGCCCACGGCTTACATAGTCTTTTTGTGCCACTATTATTCCGCTGTGTCCTGATGAGAGGATAAGTCCGTCATGTTACTGAACCCTAAAATATTTGACTAGCGTTTCGGGGCAGCGGTGCTGCCTCTGATAATCAATTCACTGTCCAACAGTCGGGAGCCGCTGGCCACCGTCTGGCCGTTCAACTGCTCCAACAGTAACAACATCGCCTGCTGGCCGATCTGGAAGCGCGGCTGCGCCACCGTGGTCAGCGGCGGATCGCAATACTGCGCCAGCTTGAGGTCGTCAAAGCCGACGATCGACAGATCCTGCGGTACCCGCAGCCCCATTTTCTTCGCCTGGGACAGCACGCCGATTGCCATGACATCGCTGTGGCAGAACACCGCCGTCGGCGGTTTCGGCTGAGCCATCAGCTGGGTCAGCGCTTGCGCGCCGGCTTCGTAGGTAAAATCACCCCGGGTAATATAGCTGCTTTCGACGGTAATGCCATTACGACGTAGCGCTTGAACGTAACCCTGTAGCCGATAATGGCTCAGCGGCATCTGTTCCGGCCCGGCGACGCAGGCGATCTGCCGGTGGCCCAGTTGATGCAAATAATGCACGGCTTCAAAGGCGGCGGTCAGGTTGTCGATATGCACCGTCGGCAGTTCCAGCTCGGGCGCGAACTCGTTGGCCATCACCATCGGCGGCAGGTTGCGCTGCTCTTCCTTGCTGGCGTCGAACGGCAGGTTAGAGCCCAGCAGCAGCATGCCGTCGATCTGTTTGGTGATGATCAGATTGACGAAGGTGCGTTCTTGCTGGTTTTGCTGCGCGCAGTCGCCGATCAGCACCAGATAGCCTTGTTGGGCGGCGGTCTGTTCGATCCCCTGGATCACATCGGCGAAAAACGGATCGCAGATGTCGGGCACGATCACCAGGATAGTGCGAGATTCGTTGCGTTTGATATTGCGTGACAGAGCATGAGGAGAATAACCCACGGCCAGCACGGCCTGTTCTACTTTCTGGCGCGTTGGCGTCGACACCTTTTCCGGGTTCATCAGCGCACGCGATACGGTAGCCGTTGAAACGCCCGCCATTTCGGCGACGTCTTTCATGGTCGCCATGGATAACTCTTTCTTGTGTTCCAACGCCTTTCTCCTTGCGTCAGCCCCATGCCGACGCCACTACTGCTGTTTGCTCACAATGTCCGGCATGCGGTGGCGGGATTGTTGTCATTGAGCGCCACTCGCGTTCGGGCACTCCGTCGCGCTGCGATGTGGCGACAAAATTTGCCCTCGCAGACATTCTAAACAGAATACGCCCCGCCTTTGTTACCTAATTTGCATAAAAAATGTGACCTGAGAAGGTTTTTTAGCGTTCGCTCGCAATTTCAAGGGTAAACGTTTGCACTGCCGCAGCTAAATCGGACTTTTCCGGGATCAGCTGTCGATCGGATCGACATCCAGCGTCCATTTCACCTTGCGCGTTTGCGGCAGAGTGCCGATCAGCGGCAGCGAGCTTTTCATCAGCTGTTGCAGGACGCGCCGCGTCGGATGTTGCAGCAACAGCTGCCAGCGGAAACGGCCGCCGCGTTTCGACTGCAGCGCCGGCACCGGGCCCATCACCCACAGCGAGTCGTCCTTCAGCGGGCTGGCTTCCAACAGATTGCGCAGCTGCTGCAAGAACAACGGGGCCTGCTGGTTGTCGTGATCTTCGGCGCGCACGATGATGTGGCTGGTGTAAGGCGGCAGAAACACGCTGTTGCGCTCCGCCAGCGTCTGTTTGGCGAAGGCGTCGTAACCCTGTTGCAGCAGCACCTGCAGCAGCGGGTGCTCCGGATGGTGGGTTTGCAGCAGCACTTCACCCTGTTTGCCCGCGCGGCCGGCACGCCCGGAGACCTGGGTATACAGCTGAGCGAAACGCTCGGCGGAGCGGAAGTCGGCGGAGAACAGCGCGCCGTCCACGTCCAGCAACGCCACCAGCGTGACGTCGGGAAAATGGTGGCCTTTGGCGAGCATCTGTGTGCCGATCAGAATGCGCGCTTCGCCGCGATGAATATCCGCCAGGTGTTGCTCCAGCGATCCTTTGCGGCTGGTGGTGTCACGATCGATGCGGGTGATCGGCGTGTCGGGGAACAGCGGCGCCAGCTCATGCTCCAGCTGTTCGGTGCCGACGCCGACCGACACCAGATGGGTGGAGCCGCACTGTGGGCACTGGTGCGGCACCGGTCGCTGGCTGTCGCAGTGGTGGCAGCGCAGCTGACGCTGATGCTGGTGGAAGGTGTAGTAGTGATCGCAGCGCTGGCACTCGGCGATCCAACCGCACTCGTGGCACAGCAGCGCCGGGGCGTAACCGCGGCGGTTGAGGAACAGCATCACCTGGTTGCCGGCTTTTAAATGGTGCTGCATGCTTTTCAAAAGCGGTTGCGACAGGCCGACCTTCAGCGGCAGCCCTTTCAGATCGATCAGGTGCTGCGCCGCCGGTTTGGCGTTGCCCGCGCGCTGGGTGAGCTTCAACTGGCGATATTTGCCCAGTTGCACGTTGTGCAGCGTTTCCAGTGCCGGCGTGGCGGAGCCCATCACCATCGGGATGTCTTCTTCCCGGGCGCGGAACACCGCCAGATCGCGGGCGTGGTAGCGCCAGCCTTCCTGCTGTTTATAAGAGCTGTCGTGCTCTTCGTCGATGATGATCACGCCCAGCTGCCGGAATGGCGTGAACAGCGCCGAACGGGTACCGATGACGATGGCGGCTTCGCCGCTGCGCGCGCGCAGCCAAACCGCCAGCCGCTCGCTGTCGTTCAACCCGGAGTGCAGCACGTCCACCGGCGCGTTGAAGCGCTCGCGAAAGCGGGCGATGGTTTGCGGCGTCAGGCCGATTTCCGGCACCAGCACCAGCGCCTGTCGGCCTTTGGCCAGTACGTTTTCCAGCACGCTGAGGTACACCTCGGTCTTGCCGGAGCCGGTCACCCCGGCCAGCAGCCAGGCGGCGAACTGCTCATCCTCGCTTCTGATCGCCCCGACGGCGGTAGCCTGTTCGGTGTTCAGCCGCAGCCGCTCGCCGAGCACCGCGAAGTTGGGGCGCCAGTCGTGCGTATCCGCGACCTGAGCGCGCAGATCGATCAGCCCTTTGGCGCGCAGTGCCTGCAGGGCGCTTTCCGTCAGCTCCAGCTGGCTGACCTGGTGGCGATAGACCGGGCGTTGCAGCAGCGCCGCCAGCGCCTGCTGCTGTTTCGGCGCGCGTTTCAGGCTTTCGGGCGGGGTGGCACGCCCCTCTTCGGTGGCGAACCATTGCCACAGCGGTGCGGCCTCGGCCGGTTTGCCTTGCCGCAGCAGGATCGGCAGCGCATGGAACAGCACCTCGCCGATGGGGTAGTGATAGTAATCGCTGGCCCAGCGCAGGATGCGCCACAGGCTGGGGGAGAACAGCGACTCGGCGTCTATCACGCTGTCGATCGGTTTGAGCTTGTCCAGCGGCAGTTCGCTGGTGTCGCTGCAGCCGGTGACGATGCCGATCGCATGCTGCCTGCCCCAGGGCACGCCCACGCGCGCGCCGGCCACCGGCTGCATGCCGGGCGGCAGCAGATAGTCGAAGGTGCGGGCGAGGGGGACCGGCAAGGCAACGTGTACGACGGGCATGATCTCATCCAAATTGAAAAAAAGTGGGCATCAGTTTACACGGCGCATCGGCAAATGTACGGTTCCGATTGCGCGCCTCGGCTAATGCTGTATAATTTGCCGCCTTTGGTATAATTCGATACCAAAATTCTATTATCAACCACGTGTGGTGTCTGGCGAAATAGGGCTGGATAGCGACACGGCCTTAACTGAGGTTTCCCATGAAACAAGGTATCCACCCAAAATACGAAGAAGTTACTGCTAACTGCTCTTGCGGTAACGTGATGAAGATCCGCTCCACCGTGGGCCACGATCTGAACCTGGACGTTTGTGGCGCATGCCACCCGTTCTACACTGGCAAGCAGCGTGACGTTGCTACCGGTGGCCGCGTTGACCGCTTCAACAAGCGTTTCAGCGTACCAGGCGCTAAGAAATAAGATTTCTTATCGTCCGATGAAAAAGGCGCCTTGGGCGCCTTTTTTCGTTTCTGCCGCCGGCGTTCGCCGGGCGGTTCTCAATATTCCCAGGTATCGGGATCGACACCCAGTTCGCGCATCAACACTTTTGCGGCTTCCGGGATTTCATCGCTGCGCTCTTTGCGCAGGTCTTCATCGTTCGGCAGCGGCTGGCCGGTAAAGGCATGCAGAAACGCTTCGCACAGCAGTTCGCTGTTGGTGGCGTGGCGCAGGTTGTTCACCTGGCGACGGGTCCGTTCGTCGGTGAGGATTTTCAGGACCTTCAGCGGAATGGATACCGTGATCTTTTTGACTTGCTCGCTTTTTTTACCGTGTTCAGCGTAAGGGCTGACATACTCGCCGTTCCACTCAGCCATGGGACACCTTAACTTTGTCAGAAAAATTACAAAATTCTAAAAACCGGCCAATTATGCCCGATCTTCACTGTTCTCACTAAATAAATGTCAATTTTACGCGACCAGGGTCACTGAATGCCCCGCTTCGGTCAGGCATTGCCGTTTAACATCTTATCGTCATGTCATATCGGCATAATTTTAGCGGGTATTGTGTCATTGCTCAATCTATACGCAAAGAAGTTTAGATGTCCAGATGTATTGACGTCTATCAATCCTGCGATTACTCTTTAGGCCTCATTCACCGAACCGAGAGCCGAGCGAGACCATGACGCGTAAACCAGCCACGATTGCCGTACGCAGCGGCCTGAACGATGACGAACAGTACGGCTGCGTCGTCCCGCCGATTCATCTGTCCAGCACCTATAACTTTACCGACTTCAACCAACCCCGAGCCCATGACTACTCGCGCCGCGGCAACCCGACGCGCGACGTGGTGCAACGTGCGTTGGCGGAGCTGGAAGGCGGCGCCGGCGCGGTGATGACCGGCAGCGGGATGTCGGCGATCCATCTGGTGACCACTGTGCTGCTGAAGCCCGGCGATCTGCTGGTGGCGCCGCACGACTGCTACGGCGGCAGCTATCGGTTGTTCGACAGCCTGAGCAAGCGCGGCGCCTATCGCGTGCTGTTCGTCGATCAGGGTAATGAAGAAGCCTTGCAGCAGGCGCTGGCACAAAAGCCGAAGCTGGTGCTGATTGAAAGCCCCAGCAATCCGCTGCTGCGGGTGGTGGATATCGCGGCGATCTGCGCGGCCGCGCACGCGGCGGGCGCGTTGACGGTGGTGGACAACACCTTCCTCAGCCCGGCCCTGCAACAGCCGATCGAACTCGGTGCCGATCTGGTGGTCCATTCTTGCACCAAATACCTGAATGGGCATTCGGACGTGGTGGCCGGCGCGGTGATTGCCAAAGATCCCGAGCTGGCGGTCGAATTGGCTTGGTGGGCGAACAATATCGGTGTAACCGGCGGTGCGTTCGACAGCTATCTGCTGCTGCGCGGCATGCGCACGCTGTCGCCGCGCATCAAGGCGGCGCAGCAAAACGCCGAAGCGATTGTCGGTTATTTACAGCAGCAACCGCTGGTGAAAAAGCTGTATCATCCCTCCCTGCCGGAAAATCCGGGGCATGAGATCGCCCGCCGGCAGCAGCGTGGTTTCGGCGCGATGCTGAGTTTTGAACTGGACGGCGATGAAGCGGTGCTGCGCCGTTTTCTCTCTGCCCTTGAGCTGTTTACTCTGGCAGAATCGCTGGGCGGCGTAGAAAGCCTGATCTCGCATGCAGCGACCATGACCCACGCCGGCATGGCGGCGGAGGCGCGGGCAGCGGCCGGCATCTCCGAGAGCCTGCTGCGCATTTCCGTGGGTATTGAAGACAGTGAAGATTTGATTGCCGATCTGGAACGCGCTTTCCAGGCGGCGGCAACGAGGTAAGCATGAATGCAATTGCTGTAGCAGGGCCGGTGAGCGGGCGTCAACTGCACAAGTTTGGCGGCAGCAGTCTGGCGGATGTGAAGTGTTATCTGCGTGTGGCCGGGATTATGGCGGAATACAGCCAGCCGGGCGACATGATGGTGGTATCGGCCGCCGGCAGTACCACCAACCAGTTGATCAACTGGCTGAAGCTCAGCCAGAGCGATCGCCTGTCTGCGCACCAGGTGCAGCAGACGTTGCGTCGTTATCACAGCGATCTTATCAGCGGCCTGTTGCCGCCGGAAAGCGCCGAGCCGCTGATCGCCGAGTTCATTCAGGATCTGGAACGTCTGGCGGTGCTGCTGGACGGTAAAGCTGACGAGGTGTGCTATGCCGAAGTGGTCGGGCACGGCGAGATCTGGTCGGCGCGCCTGATGGCGGCGGTGCTCAACCACCTGGATATGCAGGCGGCCTGGCTGGATGCGCGTGATTTCCTGCGCGCCGAACGCGCCGCGCAGCCGCAGGTGGATGAAGGCCGTTCTTATCCGCTGCTGCAGCAATTGTTGGCTCAACATCCGGGCAAGCGCCTGGTGGTGACCGGCTTCATTTCGCGCAACGACGCCGGGGAAACCGTGCTGTTGGGGCGCAATGGCAGTGATTACTCTGCCACTCAGGTCGGCGCGTTGGCCGGCGCTGCGCGCGTCACCATCTGGAGCGACGTGGCCGGGGTTTACAGCGCCGATCCGCGCAAGGTGAAAGACGCCTGCCTGCTGCCGCTGCTGCGCCTGGACGAAGCCAGCGAGCTGGCGCGTCTGGCTGCGCCGGTGTTGCACACCCGTACCCTGCAGCCGGTCTCCGGCAGCGATATCGATCTTCAGCTGCGCTGCAGCTACCAGCCGGAGCAGGGCTCGACGCGCATCGAGCGCGTATTGGCGTCCGGCACCGGCGCCAAGATTGTCACCAGCCACGATGACGTGTGCCTGATTGAGCTGCACGTCGCCGCTCAGCATGACTTCAAACTGGCGCAGAAAGAGTTGGATCTGGTGCTCAAACGCGCGCAGATCAAACCGCTGGCGGTGGGCATCCATCCTGACCGCAATCGGGTGCAGCTGTGCTACACCTCCGAGGTGGTCAACAGCGCACTGGCGATCCTGCAGGCCTCGGCGCTGCCGGGTGAACTGCATCTGCGTGAAGGGTTGGCGCTGGTGGCGATGGTCGGCGCCGGGGTATGCAAGAACCCGCTGCACAGCCACCGTTTCTATCAGCAACTGAAAGATCAGCCGGTCGAATTTATCTGGCAGGCGGAAGATGGCATCAGCCTGGTGGCGGTATTGCGCCAGGGGCCGACCGCGCTGCTGATTCAGGGGCTGCACCAAAGCCTGTTCCGCGCCGAGAAGCGCATCGGTCTGGTGCTGTTCGGCAAGGGCAACATCGGGTCGCGCTGGCTGGAGCTGTTCGCCCGTGAACAGACCAATATCTCCGCGCGCAGCGGCTTCGAATTTATCCTGGCGGGGGTGGTGGACAGCCGCCGCAGCCTGCTGAACTATGACGGGCTGGACGCCAGCCGCGCGCTGGCATTCTTTGAGGACGAAGCGCAGGAGCTGGATGAAGAATCGCTGTTCCTGTGGATGCGCGCGCACCCGTTCGACGATCTGGTGGTGCTCGACGTGACCGCCAGTGAAGAGCTGGCCGGGCAGTATCTGGATTTCGCCAGCTACGGTTTTCACGTGATCAGCGCCAACAAGTTGGCGGGGGCCTCGTGCAGCGACAGCTATCGCCAAATACGCGACGCCTTCGCCAAAACCGGCCGCCACTGGCTGTATAACGCCACCGTCGGCGCCGGGCTGCCGGTCAACCATACGGTGCGCGATCTGCGCGACAGCGGCGACAGCATTCTGGCGATCAGCGGCATCTTCTCCGGCACGCTTTCCTGGCTGTTCCTGCAATATGACGGCACGGTGCCGTTCACCGAGCTGGTGGATCAGGCCTGGCAGCAGGGGCTGACCGAACCGGATCCGCGGGTCGATCTCTCCGGCCAGGACGTGATGCGCAAGCTGGTGATCCTGGCGCGCGAGGCGGGCTACGACATCGAACCGAACCAGGTGCGGGTCGAGTCGCTGGTGCCGGCGGGCTGCGAGCTGGGCTCCGTCGATCAGTTCTTCGAGAACGGTGAGGCGCTGAATCAGCAGATGCAGCAGCGCTTTGAGGCCGCCAGCGAAATGGGCCTGGTGCTGCGCCACGTGGCGCGTTTCGACGCCAACGGCAAGGCGCGGGTCGGCGTGGAGGCGGTGCGCCCTGAGCACCCGCTGGCCTCGCTGCTGCCGTGCGACAACGTGTTTGCCATCGAAAGCCGCTGGTATCGCGATAATCCGCTGGTGATCCGCGGGCCGGGCGCCGGCCGCGATGTGACCGCCGGCGCTATCCAGTCAGACCTTAACCGTTTGGCGCAGCTGCTTTAATCCTCTGCGGGCGCGGGCTCAACGCGCCCCTTTGCTTTTCCTGCCATACTTATCTTTGCCGCGATCATGAAATTCCCTCGTTGAGCGGGTGAGGATTAATCATCTTATTCCCCTCATTTTCCTGTTGACTCTTTAGCCAACATGCGGCATTTTCTATCTAGACGTCTAAACGTATAGACGCTCATCAAGATGAAATAAAAACAGTGATCGATAAAGAGGTGAGCAGGGTATGAGTTTTTTCCACGCAAACCAGCGGGAAGCGCTGAATCAGAGTCTGGCGGAGTTGAACGGCCAGATTAACGTATCATTCGAGTTCTTCCCGCCACGCACCAGCGAGATGGAAGAGACCCTGTGGCAGTCGATCGATCGTCTGAGCATCCTCAAACCTAAATTCGTTTCCGTCACCTACGGCGCCAATTCCGGCGAGCGCGATCGCACCCACAGCATCATCAAGGGGATCAAGGAGCGCACCGGCCTGGAGGCGGCGCCGCACCTGACCTGCATCGACGCCAGCCCGGCGCAGCTGCGCGACATTGCGACCGATTACTGGAACAGCGGCATCCGCCATATCGTGGCGCTGCGCGGCGATCTGCCGCCGGGCGGCGGCAAGCCGGACATGTACGCGACCGATCTGGTGGCGTTGCTGAAAGACGTGGGTGACTTCGACATTTCCGTCGCCGCCTACCCGGAAGTGCACCCGGAGGCGAAAAGCGCCCAGGCCGATTTGATTAACCTGAAACGCAAGATCGATGCCGGCGCCAGTCGCGCCATTACCCAGTTCTTCTTCGACGTTGAGAGCTACCTGCGCTTTCGCGACCGCTGCGTTGCCGCCGGCATCGACGTGGAAATCGTGCCGGGCATTCTGCCGGTGTCCAACTTCAAGCAGCTGCAGCGCTTCGCCACCATGACCAACGTGCGGGTGCCAAGCTGGATGACCAGCATGTTCGAAGGGCTGGACGACGATGCGGAGACCCGCAAAATGGTCGGCGCCAACATCGCCATGGACATGGTGAAGATCCTGAGCCGCGAAGGGGTGAAAGATTTCCACTTCTATACGCTGAACCGTGCAGAGATGAGCTACGCGATCTGCCACACGCTGGGCGTGCGCCCGGTGGCCGCCGCCTGACAGGCTTGTTCCATTGAAAAGGGCGTCGCTTTACCGCGGCGCCCTTTTTTTGTGGGGGAAAGGCATAAAAAAACGGCCCCGATAAACGGGGCCGCGATGAGGCTCACTAGCCGGTGTTGCGCATCCCGGCGGCGACGCCGGCGATGGTAACCATCAGCGCCTGCTCGACGCGGGCGTCCGGCTGTTCCTGCTGGCGCGAGCGGTGCAGCAATTCGGCCTGCAAGACGTTCAGCGGGTCGGTGTAAACGTTGCGCAGCGCGATGGATTCAGCGATCCACGGCAGGTCTTCCATCAGGTGCGCATCGTTGGCGATGGTCAGCACCACCTTGATGTCGCTTTCCAGCTGATCGCGCAGCTGTTGACCCAGCGGCCACAGTGCTTTATCCACCAGGCGCTGATCGTAGTATTCCGCCAGCCACAGGTCGGCTTTGGCGAACACCATTTCCAGCATGGCGATACGGGTGGAGAAGAACGGCCAGTCGCGACACATCGCTTCCAGCTCCGCCTGTTTGCCGGCTTTCACCGCTTCCTGCAATCCGGCGCCGGCGCCGAGCCAGGCCGGCAGCATCAGGCGGTTCTGCGTCCAGGCGAAGATCCACGGAATGGCGCGCAGGCTCTCTACGCCGCCGTTCGGCTTGCGCTTGGCCGGGCGTGAACCCAGCGGCAGTTTGCCCAGCTCCAGCTCCGGCGTGGCCGCGCGGAAGTAAGGCACAAAGTCCGGGTTTTCACGCACGTAGCCGCGATACATCCGGCAAGAGGTCTCGGACAGATCGTCCATCAGCGCCCGCCATTCTTTCTTCGGTTCCGGCGGCGGCAGCAGGTTGGCCTCGAGGATCGCGCCGGCATACAGCGCCAGGCTGCTGATGGTGACTTCCGGCAGGCCGAACTTGAAGCGGATCATCTCGCCCTGTTCGGTGACGCGCAGGCCGCCCTTCAAGCTGCCCGGCGGCTGAGACAGCAGCGCCGCATGCGCTGGTGCGCCGCCGCGGCCGATGGAGCCGCCGCGGCCGTGGAACAGCGTCAGCGCTACGCCAGCCTTTTCACAGGTTTTGATCAGCGCGTCCTGCGCGCGGTACTGCGCCCAGGAAGCGGCCATCACACCGGCGTCTTTCGCCGAGTCGGAATAGCCGATCATCACCATCTGTTTGCCCTGGATGAAGCCGCGATACCAGTCGATGTTCAGCAACTGGGTCATCACGTCGTCGGCGTTGTTCAGGTCGTCGAGGGTTTCGAACAGCGGGGCGACCGGCAGCGCGAACGGGCAGCCGGCCTCTTTCAGCAGCAGGTGCACCGCCAACACGTCGGAAGGCGTGCGCGCCATCGAAATCACGTAGGCGGCGATCGAACCCTGCGGCGCTTCGGCGATCACCCGGCAGGTTTCCAGCACTTCCTGCGTATCGGCGCTCGGTTGCCATTTCAGCGGCACCAGCGGGCGTTTGGAGTTCAGTTCGCGGATCAGGAACGCCTGCTTATCGGCTTCCGACCAGCTTTCATAATCGCCCAGCCCCAGATAGCGGGTCAGCTCGGCGATGGCTTCGGTATGGCGGGTGCTTTCCTGGCGCACGTCGATACGCACCAGCGGCACGCCGAAGCAGCGCACGCGGCGCAGGGTATCCAGCAGTTGACCATTGGCGATGATGCCCATGCCGCAGGCCTGCAGCGACTGGTAGCAGGCATACAGCGGCTCCCACAGCTGCTCGTTGTTCACCAGCAGGTCGTGCGGTTTCAGCACGCGCTCGCCCTTCAGGCGACCTTCCAGATAGGCCTGGGAGCTCATCAGCTGGCTGCGCAGCTGCTTCATGATTTCGCGGTACGGTTCCTGCACTTCGTCACCGCCGGCGCGGGCGCGCAGCTCCGGGGTGCACTCGGTCATCGACAGCTCGGAGACCAGTACCTGAATATCGCGGGTGAACAGGTCGCAGGCTTTCCAGCGGCTGAGCAGCAGCACATGGCGGGTAATTTCGGCGGTGACGTTCGGGTTGCCGTCGCGATCGCCGCCCATCCAGGAAGTGAAGCGCACCGGCACCGCTTCTACCGGCAGGCTGTAATCGATGGAGTTTTCCAGCTGTTCGTTGAATTCGCGCAGGAACGCCGGCACGCCTTCCCACAGGCTGTTTTCCACGACGGCAAAACCCCATTTGGCTTCGTCGATCGGAGAAGGGCGGTGTTTGCGAATTTCATCGGTGTGCCACGACTGGGCTACCAGCTGACGCAGGCGGCGCATGATCTTGTTGCGCTCGTAGTCGGCCAGATCGTTGTGATCGAGCTGGCTGAGGCAGGTGTTGACCTCCACCAGCTTGTGGATCAGGGTGCGGCGGGTGATCTCCGTCGGGTGCGCCGTCAGCACCAGCTCGATGGAGAGTTGCGACACCGCGTGCTGCAGCTCTTTGTCGCTGAGCTTTTTGTCTTTGAGGCGGCTGAACAGTTGAGCCAGCGCTTCCGGATTGCTGGCGGCTTCGCCGTTGGGCGAAATGCTGTGGTACTGCTCGGCGACGTTGGTCAGGTTGAGGAACTGGCTGAAGGCGCGCGCCACCGGCAGCAGCTCGTCGTTGGACAGGTTCTGCAGGGTGGAGAGCAGCTCCTGGCGATGCGCTTCGTTGCCGGCGCGTGAGGATTTGGAAAGCTTACGGATGGTCTCAACGCGATCGAGAATATGCTCGCCCAGCGCTTCTTTGATGGTATCGCCGAGCAATTTGCCGAGCATACTGACATTACTGCGCATTGCCGAATATTGTTCGTTCATATAACCCCTGACCCAGTTCTGTATGATTTTTATCTTGTAAATAAATTTCACGCGTCAGGCGCAGACCGCCTGCCTGATCACATCGCGTTCCTGTCCAATCGTCAATTGACACTATTTTTAGCAAAAAAACATCAAAATCGGCGCATTTTCTGAAATTTAATTACGCCGCGTGGGTTATCAGCGTGGCTTATTTCGCTGCATTCTACTTATTTTGAGTTAGGGGAAGCATAAAGCATTTCCCCTGCTAAATGTCTGGTTTATTGCTGGCAAAAGTGATTGATCAGCTGGCCCAACAGTTTGCGCGTCGGTTCGATAAACGCGGTGTCGATGTATTCGTCCGGCTGGTGGGCCTGATCGATGGAACCGGGGCCGAGCACCAACGTCGGGCAGACCTGCTGAACGAACGGCGCTTCGGTGCAGTAGTTGACCACCTGCGTGCGGGTGCCCAGCAGTTCCTCGATCACTGCCACCATGCGGTGGTCGGTCGGGCATTCGTAGCCCGGTACCGACGCGTGCAGCTCTTCGATGCTCAGGCGGCCCGGCCAGCGTTGGCTCACCGGCTCCAATGCCTGATGCATCAGTTCGTTGATGTTGTCGAGCGTCATGCCGGGCAGCGGGCGGATATCCAGGTGCAGCTCGCAGCAGGCGCAGATGCGGTTGGCCGCGTCGCCGCCGCTGATATGGCCGAAGTTCATGGTGGGATAAGGCACGGCGAACGCCGGGTTGTTGTAGCGCTCCTGCAGGGTTTTGCGCAGCTCCATCAGGCGGCCGATGGACTCGTGCATCAGATCGATGGCGTTGACGCCGCGTGCCGGATCGCTGGAGTGGCCGGACTGGCCGACGATGCGAATGGCGTTGGCCATGTGGCCCTTGTGTGCGCGCACCGGCTGCAGCGAGGTCGGCTCACCGATGATGGCGAAATCTGGACGAATGGCGGTAGAGGCGGCGAAGTAACGCGCGCCGGCCATCGTCGTTTCTTCATCTGCGGTGGCTAAAATGTACAGCGGCTTGGTCAATTTGCTCGCGTCGATATCGCGCACCGCATCCAGAATAAAGGCGAAGAAGCCTTTCATGTCGGCGGTGCCTAGCCCGTAGAGCTTGTTGTCGTGCTCGGTCAGGGTGAAGGGATCGCGCGTCCAGCGGCCTTCGTCGTAAGGCACCGTATCGGTGTGGCCGGCCAGCAACAGGCCACCGCTGCCTTCGCCGATGCTGGCCAGCAGGTTGAATTTGTGGCGCGACTCCGGCACCGGCTGTACGTCGACGCGAAAGCCCAGGTCGGCAAACCATCCGGCCAGCAAGTTGATTAACGCCTCATTGCTCTGATCGAGGCCGGCATCGGTGGCGCTGATTGACGGAGTGGCGATCAACGCCCGGTACAGCTCAATAAATGGAGGTAATTTCATCTTCACTGTTGACAGCCTTTGGTTAGGATAGTATCAATATTCATGCATTTATTTTGAATAAAAATACAGTAAGCCGACGCGTAAGGGAACCCGATACCCGGATGTTTATAAAAGCATCAACGCCTGGCTCCGTGGGTGAACGGCGCAACAACGCTGGCTAGCCCTGTTACCTGGGTCGCAAGCGACCGCACGTCAGTTTAGAAGGTGAAAGGCCACATGTTGAATACGCTGATCGTTGGTGCCAGCGGTTACGCCGGAGCGGAGCTCACGGCTTACCTGAATCGCCACCCACACATGAACATAACCGCTTTAGCGGTTTCAGCGCAAAGTGCAGATGCAGGAAAGTTGCTTTCCGATCTCCATCCCCAGTTGAAAGGCATCGTCGATCTGCCGCTGCAACCGTTGACCGACGTTGCCAAGGCGGCGCAGGGCATCGACGTGGTGTTCCTCGCCACCGCCCATGAAGTCAGCCACGATATCGCACCGGCCTTCCTGGCGGCGGGCTGCGTGGTGTTCGATCTGTCCGGCGCCTTTCGCGTGCAGGACGCCGGTTTTTATAGCCAGTACTACGGTTTCGAGCATCAGCATGGCGCCCTGCTGGAGCAGGCGGTGTACGGCCTGGCGGAGTGGCAGAGCGACAAGATCAAACAGGCGCAGCTGATTGCCGTGCCGGGCTGTTACCCGACGGCGGCGCAGCTGGCGCTGAAACCGTTAATCGAAAAACAGCTGCTGAACCTCGACCAGTGGCCGGTGATCAACGCCACCAGCGGCGTTAGCGGCGCCGGTCGCAAGGCCAGCATGACCACCAGCTTCTGCGAAGTGAGCCTGCAGCCGTACGGTATTTTCACTCACCGGCACCAGCCGGAGATCGCCGCGCACCTGGGCGTGCCGGTTATCTTTACGCCGCACCTGGGCAACTTCCCGCGCGGCATCCTTGAAACCATCACCTGCCGCCTGAAAGCCGGCGTGACCGCGCAGGACGTCGCGGCCGCCTATCATGCCGCCTATGACGACAAGCCGCTGGTGCGGTTGTACGACCAGGGCGTGCCGGCGCTGAAAGCGGTGGTGGGGTTGCCGTTCTGCGATATCGGTTTTGCGGTGCAGGGCGAGCATCTGATCGCCGTCGCGGTGGAAGACAACCTGCTGAAAGGCGCGGCGGCGCAGGCGGTGCAATGCCTGAATATCCGTTTCGGCTTCCCGGAAACCCAGTCACTCCTTTAAACCAGCGTGAGTAAACAGCAATGAACCCGTTAATTATCAAGTTAGGTGGCGTGTTATTAGACAGTGAAGAAGCGCTGGAGCGTCTGTTTACCGCGCTGGACAGCTACCGCCAGCAGCATCAGCGTCCGCTGGTGATCGTGCACGGCGGCGGCTGCGTGGTGGACGAACTGATGAAGCAGCTCGCTTTGCCGGTGGTGAAAAAGAACGGACTGCGGGTTACGCCGGCCGATCAGATCGACATCATCACCGGCGCGCTGGCCGGCACCGCCAACAAAACGCTGCTGGCGTGGGCGATTAAACATCAAATCAACGCCGTCGGCCTGAGCCTGGCGGACGGCGGCAGCGCGGTCGTGACCCCGCTCGATCCGGCATTGGGCCACGTCGGCAACGCGCAGCCCGGTTCGCCCGCGCTGCTCAATACCCTGCTGGGCGCCGGCTACCTGCCGGTTATCAGCTCCATCGGCATCACCGCCGAAGGGCAGTTAATGAACGTGAACGCCGATCAGGCGGCGACGGCGCTGGCGGCGACGCTGGGGGCGGACCTGATCCTGCTGTCGGACGTCAGCGGCATCCTCGACGGCAAGGGGCAACGCATTGCGGAAATGACGGCGCAAAAAGCGGAACAACTGATCGCGCAAGGCATCATCACCGATGGTATGGTGGTGAAGGTGAATGCGGCGCTCGACGCCGCCCGCACCCTCGGCCGCCCGGTGGATATCGCCAGCTGGCGCCATGCCGATCAGCTTCCTGCTTTGTTTAACGGCGTGTCGATTGGCACCCGGATCCTCGCTTAATTTTAGAATTAGAAAGGAATAGATCATGCAAAACCAAGGCATCAAAAAAATCGTTCTGGCGTACTCCGGCGGCCTGGATACCTCGGCCATCATTCCATGGCTGAAAGAGAACTACGGCGGCTGTGAAGTGGTGGCGTTCGTGGCGGACATCGGCCAGGAGCGCAGCGATCTGGAAGGCGTGGAGCAAAAAGCCCTGCAGTCCGGTGCCTCTGAATGTCACGTGGTCGATCTGCGTGAAGAATTTATCCGCGATTACGTTTATCCGGTGCTGCAGACCGGCGCCCTGTACGAGGGCAGCTACCTGCTGGGTACCTCGATGGCGCGGCCGATCATCGCCAAGGCGCAGGTCGAGCTGGCGTTGAAAGTGGGCGCCGATGCGCTGTGCCACGGCGCGACCGGCAAAGGCAACGACCAGGTGCGTTTCGAGACCACCTACACCGCGCTGGCGCCGCAGCTGAAAGTGGTGGCGCCGTGGCGCGAGTGGAACCTGCGTTCCCGTGAAGCGCTGCTGGATTACCTGAAAGAGCGCAACATCCCGACCACCGCGTCGCTGGAAAAAATCTATAGCCGCGATGAGAACGCCTGGCACATCTCCACCGAAGGCGGCGTGCTGGAAAGCCCGTGGAACGCGCCGAACAAAGATTGTTGGGTATGGACCGTCGATCCGCAGGAAGCGCCGGATCAGCCTGAGCAGGTGACCGTTACCGTTGAGAAAGGCCGCGTCGTGGCGGTTAACGGTAAAGCGCTGTCGCCGTACCAGTGCCTGGAAACCCTGAACGCGCTGGGCGCCAAGCACGGCGTCGGCCGGATCGACATCGTGGAAAACCGCCTGGTGGGCATCAAATCCCGCGGCTGTTATGAAACCCCAGGGGGCACCATCATGGTGGCGGCGCTGCGCGCCGTCGAGCAGCTGGTGCTGGATCGCGACAGCTTCAAATGGCGCGAGCAGCTGGGCCTGGAGATGTCCTATGTGGTGTACGACGGCCGTTGGTTCGCGCCGCTGCGCCGCTCGCTGCAGGCCTCTGCCGAAGCATTGGCTGAAGAGGTGAACGGCGAAGTCGTGCTGCAGCTGTACAAAGGTCAGGTGACGGCGACTCAGAAGAAATCCGCCAACAGCCTGTACTCCGAAGAGTTCGCCACCTTCGGCGAAGACGAAGTTTACGATCACAGCCACGCGGGCGGCTTTATCCGCCTGTTCTCTCTGTCTTCACGCATCCGCGCGTTGAACGAGAAAAAGAATAAATAACCGATTGGCGTGACTCTGCAAGGGCGCAGCATGCTGCGCCCTTTCGCATAAAAATTCAGGAGTAAAGGTATGGCACTTTGGGGCGGACGGTTCACTCAGGCAGCGGATCAGCGGTTCAAGCAACTCAATGATTCGCTGCGGTTCGATTATCGCCTGGCGGAGCAGGATATCGTGGGCTCGGTGGCCTGGTCGAAGGCGCTGGTGACCGTTAACGTGTTGACGGCAACGGAGCAACAGCAGCTGGAGCAGGCGCTGAATGCACTACTGACGGAAGTCCAGGCCGATCCTTTGGCGATAGTCCAAAGCGATGCCGAAGACATCCACAGCTGGGTGGAGCAGAAGCTGATCGAGAAGGTCGGCGATTTGGGCAAGAAGCTGCACACCGGCCGCAGCCGCAACGATCAGGTCGCGACCGATCTGAAGCTGTGGTGCAAACAGCAGATCGGCGATCTGCATCAGGCGATCGTCCAGCTGCAGCAGGCGCTGGTGGAGACCGCCGAAGCCAATCAGGATGCGGTGATGCCGGGGTATACCCACCTGCAACGCGCGCAGCCGGTGACTTTCGCGCACTGGTGCCTGGCCTATGTCGAGATGCTGGCGCGCGATGAGAGCCGACTGCAGGATACCCTGAAACGGCTGGACGTCAGCCCGCTGGGCAGCGGCGCGCTGGCCGGCACTGCGTATCCTATCGATCGCGAGCAACTGGCCGGCTGGCTGGGCTTCGCCTCGGCGACCCGCAACAGCCTGGACAGCGTATCCGATCGCGATCACGTGCTGGAGCTGCTGTCCAACGCCGCCATCAGCATGGTGCACCTGTCGCGCTTCGCCGAAGATCTGATCTTCTTCAACAGCGGCGAGGCGGCGTTTGTCGAGCTGTCTGACCGCGTGACCTCCGGCTCTTCGCTGATGCCGCAGAAGAAAAACCCGGACGCGCTGGAGCTGATCCGCGGCAAGTGCGGCCGCGTACAGGGCGCGCTGACCGGCATGATGATGACGCTGAAAGGCCTTCCGCTGGCGTACAACAAAGACATGCAGGAAGACAAAGAAGGGCTGTTCGACGCGCTCGACACCTGGATGGACTGCCTGCAGATGGCGGCGCTGGTGCTGGACGGCATTCAGGTGAAGCGCCCGCGCTGTCAGGAAGCGGCGGAGCAGGGCTATGCCAACGCCACCGAGCTGGCGGATTACCTGGTCGCCAAGGGCGTGCCGTTCCGCGAAGCGCACCATATCGTCGGTGAGGTGGTGGTAGAGGCGATTCGCCAGGGCAAACCGCTGGAAGCGCTGCCGCTGGCGGATTTGCAGCAGTTTAGCGCGACGATTGGCGACGACGTCTATCCGATCCTGGCGTTGCAATCTTGCCTGGACAAACGTGCGGCCAAAGGCGGCGTCGCGCCGCAGCAGGTGGCCGCGGCAATCGCCGCAGCGAAACAGCGTTTAGCTTGAGGACGATAAGGGCGGCCTGGTGCCGCCCTTGCACCTCTACCCCGCCAGGCGTGCGCACAGATAACGGTTCAGGCTCACGCCTTCCTCCATCGCGCCGATCGCCAGCCGGCGATGCTGTTCCGGCGTCATGCGTAACACCAGTTTTCCGCTGAAGTTCTTTTCCGCCAGCGCCTGCGGCGGCGTTTCACCTTGCGCCAGCATGTCGGCGATCGTTTCGCTCACGACTTTTTCGATACCCTCCAGTGCGCCGGTACGCGTGGCGGCTAGCCAGGACAGCGAGGGGAATTCGGCGCACAGCCCGACATATTCACGATCTTCCGCTGACCAGGTGATGCGATAGGTATAGTGTTCATGCTTTTCCATGTTCTTCCTCCATTCTGGCCAGTGCGGCGATGACCTGCTTAACCTGATATGCCTTGGCCGCGCCGTTGTTGCCGCGTTGGATATTGATGCGCGGATCGCCTGGCCAGGGCATGCGATAAACGTGATGGCTGCTACCGTTTATGCGCGGCGGCCCAAACCATCGCACGCAGACTTTCGCTAACTCGGCGAATTTGATGCTGTTCTGCCGCTGTTGCAAATCAGCGATGTCATCCCTGATCTCGTTCATGCCGCCTCCATTTTAGTATCGTTATTGGTATCAATTCAATGCCAAAGCATAAAAAATGAGCGCGGGCGGGCCGTGAGGCAAGCGGAGGGAGGAAATTGTGGAAAGTGCTGCGCAAAAAAACCGGGCCTGAAGGCCCGGTGGATATAAACGGAGAATAAGAGGTTACTCACCCGGACAGCGCTGGCAGCGCTCGATTTCGGCCGTGCCGAGTTTGAGCTTCGCCTGCAGATCGCGCAGCGCGGTGCGCAAGCCTTCTTCGATCACCGGATGATAGAACGGCATGTCCAGCATCTGATCGACGGTCATCTGCTGTTGGTGCGCCCAGGCTAACAGGTGCGCAATGTGTTCGGCGTCGGGGCCGATCATTTCCGCGCCGAGGAAACGGCCGGTGCCTTGCTCGCCGTAGACGTGCAAAATGCCCTTATTGCGCAGCATCACCCGCGAGCGGCCCTGATTCTCAAACGAGACTTTGCCCACTTCAAAGCAGCCGCAGGCGCTGAACTTCTCGCTCAGCTCGCGGAAAGTCGAGCCGACCATGGCGATCTGCGGATCGGAGAACACCACCGAAATCGCGCTGCGGCGCAGACCTGGATTGATCTCCGGGAAGCTGCCGGCGTTGGCGCCGGCGATGCGCGCCTGATCGCTGGCCTCGTGCAACAGCGGCAGCTGGTTGCTGGCGTCGCCGGCGATAAAGATATGCGGCACGCTGGTTTGCATCGTCAGGCGGTCGGCCAGCGGCACGCCTCGAGCGTCGAGCTGCAGGTCGGTGTTTTCGAGACCCAGCCGATCGACGTTGGGGCGGCGGCCGGTGGCGGCCAGCACGTAGTCCACCAGGATCTCCTGCGACTGGCCCTGCAGATCCTGATAGCGGATAAATACGCGGTCGCCTTCGCGCTGCATCATCTCCACTTTCACGTCGGCGTCGAGGTAGAACTCTTCTCCCAACGCCTTCGCAGCGTAATCGCGCACGGCGCTGTCGGTCAGCGGCCCGACGGCGCCGCCGATGCCGAAGACCTTGGTGTCGACGCCGAGGCGGTGCAGCGCTTGCCCCAGCTCCAGCCCGATGACGCCGGGGCCGAATACCGCCACGGACTGCGGCAAGTCATCCCAGTTGAACAGATCGTCGTTGACGATCAGGCGATCGCCCAGTTCGTTCCACGGCGCCGGCCAGCTGGGGCGAGAGCCGGTGGCGATCACGATGCGCTGCGCCACGATGCGCGTATGGTCATCGACCTGCAGCGTGTTGTCGTCGATAAAGCGGGCATAGCCCTGAATTTTGTCGGCGGCCGGGATCTCGTCCACGCCTTCTAGCACGAAGCCGACGAAACGATCGCGTTCGCGTTTGACGCGCGCCATCACCTCGCGTCCGTCGATACGCGTTTTGCCGGTTGGGTGCACGCCAAAGCCCGGCGCGCGTTCGATTTGATGCACCGCTTCGGCGGCGGCGATCAATAATTTGGATGGCATGCAGCCAACGCGCGCACAGGTGGTGCCGTAAGGCCCGCCTTCAATCATCACCACGCTGGGGGTAGACAGTTTGGCCGCGCGATAGGCGCCGAGCCCTGCGGTGCCGCCGCCGATGACCGCAACATCAACGTTCAACAGTTTCATATCCGCTCCTGAAAGGTAAAAAAAGGGCGGGCCGTAGCCCGCCAAAGTTCACGTTGGCTTTGTTATTACTTATTAAGCTGACAGGAAAGTTTCCAGATCGTCGCTGCCGCCAATGTGACGGCCGCCGATGAACACCTGCGGCACCGTGGCGCGGCCGCTGACGGCGCGCAGGCTAACGGTGGTGGCGTCTTTGCCCAGGACGATCTCTTCATACTGAATGCCGCGCTCTTGCAGCATCTGTTTGGCTTTGGCGCAGAATGGGCAACCCGGTTTGGTGAACAGGGAGACCGATTCCTGCACTTTGAATTCCGGCGCCAGGTATTTCAGCATGGTGTCGGCGTCGGACACTTCAAACGGGTCGCCCGGCTTGTTCGGCTCGACGAACATTTTCTCGACCACGCCGTTGCGCACCAGCATCGAGTAGCGCCATGAACGAGGGCCAAAGCCCAGGTCCGCTTTCTCGACCAGCATGTTCATGCCTTTGGTGAATTCACCGTTGCCGTCCGGCACGAAGGTGATGTTTTCCGCATGTTGGTCGGCTTTCCAGGCGTTCATCACGAAGGTGTCGTTCACGGAGACGCAAAGAATGCTGTCGACGCCGTGCTGCTTGAATACGCTGGACAGTTCGTTGTAGCGCGGCAGGTGGCTCGAAGAACAGGTCGGCGTGAACGCGCCCGGCAGCGAGAAAACAATGACGGTTTTGTTTTTGAATAGGTCATCAGTGGTCACATCAATCCATTGGTCGCCCTGACGGGTGTGGAAAGTAACCTGAGGAACTTTCTTGCCTTCTTGACTGGTAAACATTGATTAACCCCTTAATTAGGAAAAGTAATTTTTAGCATTTAGCGCGATATCGCTTCGTTGGGACACATTATTGTCGCTGGGACTTGATAGATCTAATCGCTCATTGCTATCTTATCTATCGCCATGAGCTATCATGGAATGGAGGGAAACAATGAATATTCGTGATTTAGAGTATCTGGTCGCCTTGGCCGAGCACCGGCACTTCCGCCGCGCGGCCGATTCATGCCATGTAAGCCAACCCACGCTGAGCGGGCAGATCCGCAAGCTGGAAGACGAGTTGGGCGTCATGCTGCTCGAACGCACCAGCCGCAAGGTGCTGTTCACCCAGGCGGGTCTGTTGCTGGTGGAGCAGGCGCGCACCGTGCTGCGAGAAGTGAAAGTATTGAAGGAGATGGCCAGCCAGCAGGGCGAGGCCATGTCCGGGCCGCTGCACATCGGTCTGATCCCGACCGTGGGGCCTTATCTGCTGCCGCAGATCATCCCGACGCTGCACAAAACCTTCCCGAAACTGGAAATGTACCTGCACGAAGCGCAAACCCACCAACTGCTGGCGCAACTCGACAGCGGCAAGCTGGACTGCGCCATTCTGGCGCTGGTGAAGGAAACCGAGGCGTTTATCGAAGTGCCTCTGTTCGATGAACCGATGAAGCTGGCGGTGTATTCCGATCACCCGTGGGCGCAGCGCGAGCGCGTGGCGATGCCGGATTTGGCGGGAGAAAAGCTGCTGATGCTGGAAGATGGCCACTGCCTGCGCGATCAGGCGATGGGCTTCTGCTTCCAGGCGGGCGCGGACGAGGATACCCACTTCCGCGCCACCAGTCTGGAAACGCTGCGCAATATGGTCGCGGCCGGCAGCGGCATTACCCTGCTGCCGTCCCTGGCGGTGCCGCCGCAGCGCGAGCGCGATGGCGTCTGCTATCTGGATTGCTACAAGCCGGAGCCGAAGCGCACCATCGCGTTGGTGTATCGCCCCGGTTCCCCACTGCGCAGCCGTTATGAGCAGTTGGCCGAAGCGATCCGCGAGCACATGCAGGGCTACATCGACAACGCGTTAAAACAGGCGGTTTAAGCCGTTAAGCGCTGCCACCCGGTAGGCTTCGGCCATGGTCGGATAGTTGAAGGTCGTATTAACGAAATACTCGATAGTATTGCCTTCACCTTTCTGTTCCATGATCGCCTGACCGATGTGGATGATCTCCGCCGCACGTTCGCCGAAGCAGTGGATCCCGAGGATCTGCAGGGTGTCGCGATGGAATAGGATCTTCAGGCTGCCGACGTTCATCCCGGCGATCTGCGCACGCGCCAGATGTTTGAACTGGGCGCGGCCCACTTCATACGGCACCTTCATCGCCGTCAGTTCCTGCTCGGTTTTGCCGACGGAGCTGATTTCCGGAATGGTGTAGATGCCGGTCGGGATATCTTCGATTAAGTGACCGCTGGCTTCACCGGAGGCGATCGCCTGCGCGGCGATGCGGCCCTGATCGTAGGCGGCGGAAGCCAGACTCGGATAGCCGATGACGTCACCGACCGCATAAATGTGCGACAGCGCGGTTTGATACATGCTGTTCACTTTCAGCAGCCCGCGGCTGTCCGACTCCAGGCCGACGTTCTCCAACCCTAACGAATCGGTGTTACCGGTACGGCCGTTGGCGTACAGCAGGCAGTCCGCTTTCACCTTCTTGCCGGACTTCAGGTGCACGATCACGCCGTCTTCGGTGCCTTCGATCTTCTCGAACTCTTCGTTGTGGCGGATCACCACCCCGTTGTTCCAGAAGTGGTAAGAGAGCGAATCCGACATCTCCTGATCGAGGAACGCCAGCAGACGGTCGCGGGTGTTGATCAGATCCACCTTGACGTTCAGGCCGCGGAAGATAGACGCATATTCGCAGCCGATCACCCCGGCGCCGTAAATGATCACGTGGCGCGGTTCATGGCTCAGCTCGAGAATGGAATCGCTGTCGTAGATGCGCGGGTGATTGAAATCGACGCTGGCCGGATGGTAAGGGCGCGAGCCGCAGGCGATCACGATGTGATCGGCGCGGATGGTGTCCTGGGTGCCGTCCATGTAGCTGACGCTGACGGTGTTGGCGTCGATGAAGCGCGCGTCGCCGGCGAACAGTTTGCACTGGTTCCGCTCATAGAACCCTTGGCGCATGCGGGTCTGCTGGCTGATGACGTTATCGGCGTGGCGTAAAATGTCAGGGAAGGTCGCGCTGAGCGTGCGCGAGTTGTTGTAAAGCGGGTTCTGGTTGAATTCGATAATGCGGCTGACGGCGTGGCGGAGGGCTTTGGAAGGGATGGTGCCCCAGTGGGTACATCCGCCGCCTACGTTGTTGTACCGTTCGATAACGGCCACGCGGGCGCCTTGTTTCACCAGCCCCATGGCGGCACCTTCACCACCAGGGCCCGAGCCAATCACAATGGCATCAAATTGATAGTGCTGTTGCATGTAGGAGAGACCTGTTTTTTTATACAAGATTACAACGGTATCTTAACATCATAGCGCTGCTCACCCAATCACCATTAGGCTTTTTGAGTCAAAGCACAATCGGCTCAGGGCGGAAGTGTGATAGAGCGCGTTAGTATAAATGCTGTTGCAATAAAATTTGCTATATTGCCGAGTCTAGGGCGTTAGACTGAGAAAATGGAACCTATCCGGATATGCATATGGGCGTCAGAGCACAACAAAAAGAACGGACTCGTCGTTCCCTGATCGAAGCCGCTTTCAGCCAGCTGAGCGCCGAACGCAGCTTCGCCAGCCTGAGCCTGCGGGAAGTTTCACGCGAGGCGGGCATTGCGCCCACGTCGTTTTATCGCCATTTCCGCGATGTGGACGAGCTGGGGCTGACCATGGTGGACGAAAGCGGCCTGATGCTGCGTCAGTTGATGCGCCAGGCGCGCCAACGCATCGCCAAGGGCGGCAGCGTGATCCGCACCTCGGTATCCACCTTTATGGAATTTATCGGCAACAACCCGAACGCCTTCCGCCTGCTGCTGCGTGAGCGCTCTGGCACGTCGGCGGCATTCCGTGCGGCAGTGGCGCGCGAGATCCAGCATTTCATCGCTGAACTGGCGGACTACCTCGAATTGGAAAACCACATGCCGCGCAGTTTTACCGAAGCGCAGGCGGAAGCGATGGTCACCATCGTGTTCAGCGCCGGCGCGGAAGCGCTGGATATCGACGTCGAGCAGCGGCAGCAGCTGGAAGAACGGCTGGTGCTGCAGCTACGGATGATCTCCAAAGGGGCGTATTACTGGTATCGTCGCGAACAAGAAAAAGCTTCTGTGTCCCACGTATAAAAAAGGTAAAAAATGATGGAAAAACCAGGCCGTGAAAATGGCACCTTACTGCTGGCGTTAATTGCCGGCCTTTCGATCAACGGTTCCTTTGCTGCGCTGTTCAGCTCGGTGGTGCCGTTTTCGATCTTCCCGCTGATCGCGTTGGTGCTGGCGGTGTACTGCCTGCATCAGCGTTACCTGAACCGCGCCATGCCGGATGGCATGCCGAAGCTGGCGGCGGCCTGTTTCCTGCTGGGGCTGCTGCTGTACAGCGCCATCGTGCGCGCCGAATATCCGCAGATCGGCTCCAACTTCCTGCCGTCGGTGATCTGCGTGGCGCTGGTGCTGTGGATCGGGATGAAACTGAAGGCGCGCAAGGCGCCGGATGCGCCGACTCAAGAATCGTAATGAAACGGGGCGCCATCATGGCGCCCCTGTCGTATCAGCGATGCTTTTCCAGCAACACACCGCATTCCATGTGATGGGTATACGGGAACTGATCGAACAGCGCCAGGCGGCTGACCCGGTGGGTGGCCTGCAGCGTTTCCAAGTTGGCGCACAGCGTTTCCGGGTTGCATGAGATATAGAGAATGCGCGGGTAGGCCTGCACCATCTTCACCGTTTCCTCGTCCAGCCCGCTGCGCGGCGGATCGACGAAAATCGTCTCGCAGTTGTAACCACTCAGATCGATGCCTTTCAACCGGTTGAATTCGCGTACTCCGTTCATCGCCTGAGTGAAGTCTTCTGCCGCCATGCGGATGATTTGCACATTGTCGATATGGTTGGCGGCGATGTTGTACTGCGCCGCCGCCACCGACGGCTTGGCGATCTCGGTCGCCAGCACGCGCTCGAAATTGCGCGCCAGCGCCAGCGAGAAGTTGCCATTGCCACAGTACAGCTCCAGCAAATCGCCTTTGGAACCGGCGGTGACCGCCAACGCCCACTCCAGCATCTGCACGTTCATGGCCGCATTGGGCTGAGTGAAGCTGTTTTCCACCTGACGATAGATCATGTCGCGGCCGGCGACCGGCAGCACTTCGTCAACATAATCCTGGTCGAGCATGATCTTGGTCTTCGACGCCCGGCCGATCAGCTGCAGGTCGAAACCCTGAGCGCGCAGATCGTCACGCAACTGCTCGGCGCGCCGTTGCCAAACGTCATCCAGCTTGCGGTGGTACAGCAGCGAGGCGATGATTTTGCCGCTTTGCGTCGACAGATAATCGATCTGGAACAGCTTGTGACGCAGGATCGGTTCCGGTTTCAGCGCGGCGATCAGGGCGGTCATCAGGCGGTTGATCAGCTCGCTGGCCGCCGGGAACTGGTCGACGCGAATACGCTGCTTGGTCTGCTGATCGAACATGATGTGATACATGTCGTCCGCGTCGTGCCAGATGCGGAATTCGGCGCGCATGCGGTAGTGGTCGACTGGCGAGCGGAACACTTCCGGCTCGGGCGCCGCGAACGGTGACATCAACGTCTTCAGGCGGGCGACTTTCTCCGCCAGTTGGTCATCGTAACGTTCAATAGGCAAATTCTCGGGCGTCATGTGTGTCTTCTCGTCAGGCAAATTTGATCAGCGGGGATTGTAGGGAATCAGCCCGTGAAGTCCAGTTTTGTCGCGTTTATTATTTGTAACATTAGTAGCAGTCTAGACATCTATTTTCATTGATCGTAGCATTGCCGTCCGGCCTCAAGCAGCGAGTGAAAAGGGAATCCGGTGTGAATCCGGAGCTGACGCGCAGCGGTAAGGGGAAGTCACGGCGATAGCGTTTCGACGCAGACACTGTCCACTGCAGGATGGGAAGTCATCGCCCGTTGCTGGTCGCGCCCCGCGGCCCGCAAATCCCAAGCCCGAAGACCTGCCGGTGTTACGTCGCAATGTCCGTGGCCGTCGCGAACTACCGGCCATGATCCTGCGGCATCCGCCAATTAAGTTTGGATGCTTTTCTCATGACAATTACAAAAAATACGCTGCTGGCGGTGGCCTCCTCCGTCACGGCTTTTTCTGGATGGGCGCAAGACAACACCACAGCCAAGAATGGCGATAACCTGGTGGTGACCGCCAACCGTTTCCCGCAGCCGGTTTCTTCTGTGCTGGCACCGACTTCCATCGTCACCCGTAACGATATCGATCGCTGGCAGGCCAAGAGCCTGACCGACGTGATGCGCCGCTTGCCAGGCGTGGACGTTGGCCAAAACGGTGGATTGGGACAAAAGAGCTCGCTGTTTATTCGCGGCACCAACTCCAGCCATGTGCTGGTGCTAATTGACGGCATTCGCCTTAATCAGGCGGGCGTCAGCGGTTCTTCCGATCTCAGCCAAATCCCGATTTCGCTGGTGCAGAAAGTCGAATACATTCGCGGCCCGCGCTCGGCGGTGTACGGCTCCGATGCCATCGGCGGCGTGGTCAACATTATTACCACCCGCGAAAAGAACGGCACGACGCTCTCAGCCGGCGTCGGCTCCAACGGCTATCAATCCTATGACGCGTCGACCCAACAACAACTGGGTGACAGCACCGTGGCGACGGTGGCGGGGAATTACACCTATACCAAAGGGTATGACGTGGTGGCTGAAGGTAATACCAGTATTCCTCAGCCCGATCGCGACGGCTTTATGAGCAAATTGCTCTACGGCGCATTGCAGCACCAATTTAACGAGCAAATCAGCGGTTTTGTGCGTGGTTATGGTTACGATAATCGTACAGGCTACGATGGATTCTATTCTTACGATAAAGACTTCAATATTACCGGTCTGCCCGATACCCGTAAGCTGTACAGCCAAACATGGGACACGGGGTTGCGCTATCAGGAAGGGATTTACGCCACGCAGCTAGTGGGGAGTTACAGCCACAGCAAAGACTACAATTACGATCCGCGCAAAGGCCAGTATGCGATCTCCTCCAGTTTGGATGATTCGGAACAGTACAATCTGCAGTGGGGCAACACGTTTAAGGTTGCCCAAGGCACCATTAGTGCGGGCGCAGATTGGCAGGATCAACAAATCAAACCGGGTACCGCGTCCGTCAGCAGCGAGAGAAGCCAGCGCAATACTGGCATCTATCTGACTGGGCAACAGTTGGTGGGACCGGTGATGCTGGAGGCTGCTGCGCGTGGCGACGACAACTCGGAGTTCGGTTGGCACGGCACCTGGCAAACCAGTGCAGCCTGGGAATTCATCGAGGGGTATCGTTTCATTGCCTCTTACGGTACCGCGTTCAAAGCGCCAAACATGAACCAGTTGTTTAGTACCACTTACGGCAACAATAATTTGAAACCGGAAGAAAGCAAGCAATGGGAAGGCGGTTTTGAAGGCTTGACCGGGCCTGTGACCTGGCGTATTTCCGGTTATCGCAATGACATTGATAATCTTATCGACAGCGATCCGGTGAGTTACCGCTATTATAATATCGGTAAGGCGACCATTAAAGGTGTAGAGGCCACGGCTTCTTTTGAAACCGGCCCGCTGACGCATCAGATTGGTTACGATTATGTCGACCCGCGCAATGCTAAAACCAACGAAGTGCTGCTGCGCCGCGCTAAACAGCAGGTGAAATACGAGCTGGATTGGCAACTGTACGACTTTGATTGGGCAGTGACCTATCAATACCTGGGTGAGCGCTACGACAAGGATTATGGCGTTTATCCTAGCCCGACGGTTAAACTCGGCGGCGTGAGCCTGTGGGATCTCGCAGTTTCGTATCCGGTCACATCTCATCTGACAGTTCGTGGTAGAATTGCCAACCTGTTTGATAAAGATTATGAGACGGCCTATGGCTACGCTACTCCAGGAAGAGAATACTACCTCACTGGAAGCTATACCTTCTAACAGCACCGCCACACCTCGCCCGACGGTGCTGGTTTTCGATTCCGGCGTCGGCGGGCTGTCGGTGTATCAGGAGATTCGGCAGTTGCTGCCGGATCTCCACTATATATACGCTTTCGACAACGTGGCGTTCCCCTACGGCGAGAAGTCCGAAGAGTTTATCGTTGAGCGCGTGCTGGAAATTGTCGGCGCGGTACAGCAACGTCATCCTCTGGCGATTGTCGTCATTGCCTGCAACACCGCCAGCACCGTTTCCTTGCCGGCCTTGCGCGAGCGTTTCAGTTTCCCTGTCGTGGGCGTGGTGCCCGCCATCAAACCGGCGGCCCGTCTTACCGTTAATGGCATTGTCGGCCTGTTGGCGACCCGCGGTACCGTACAGCGCAGCTACACCCATGAACTGATTTCCCGTTTTGCTACCGACTGTAAGATTGAACTGCTGGGCTCTTCAGAGCTGGTGGAGCTGGCGGAAGCCAAGCTGCACGGCGAAGCCGTGCCGCTGCCGGTGCTGAAGAAGATCCTGCATCCGTGGCTGAGCATGCGCGAGCCGCCGGATACTGTCGTGCTGGGCTGCACCCATTTCCCTCTATTAGCTGAAGAGTTGATGCAGGTGTTGCCGGAAGGCACCCGGCTGGTGGATTCCGGCGCGGCGATTGCCCGCCGCACCGCCTGGCTCATCTCAACGCAGGAAAATCTGGTCTCGAGCCAGGAAGAGAATCTGGCGTATTGCATGGCGTTAAATGAAGATACTGACGCTTTATTGCCCGTTTTGCAGGGTTATGGCTTTAAATCGTTGAAAAAACTGCCGCTTTAACGGTGTTTTGGTTAAACATTCAACGGTCGGAAAAAATATTGAAAATAGGGGTTGCGGCCTGCCGAGAACTCCCTATAATGCGCCTCCACTGACCGGGAACAACGACTGACAAGCCGCCGGGTCAGCGAGAAGAAAGCGAAATAAACGCTTGACTCTCAGGGCGAAAAGCGTAATATACGCAGCCCGCGCCGATGAGTTTCTCGGCACTGCTCTTTAACAATTTATCAGACAATCTGTGTGGGCACTCCACA
>NZ_JBJNMG010000011.1:0-30787 GCF_052168655.1 Serratia sp. CY47280
CCAGGCTCCATCAAGCCGCACACCCAGTTCGAATCTGAAGTGTACATCCTGAGCAAAGATGAAGGTGGTCGTCACACGCCATTCTTCAAAGGCTACCGTCCACAGTTCTACTTCCGTACCACTGACGTGACCGGTACCATCGAACTGCCAGAAGGCGTAGAGATGGTAATGCCAGGCGACAACGTGAACATGGTTGTCACCCTGATTCACCCAATCGCGATGGACGACGGTCTGCGTTTCGCAATCCGTGAAGGCGGCCGTACCGTTGGCGCAGGCGTTGTTGCTAAAGTTATCGCTTAATCGCTGATAAAGTTTGACGCGACACGCGGTAAAAGGGCATCATTTGATGCCCTTTTTCTACGCTGTGAACTAGAACCTATCTCATCAGCGATTTTGCAGTCATAATCATTGGTGAGATGGGCTCTTAAACCGTATTGACTGAATACGTCATGGCGTAAAACACCGGGATATTGCTATTGCGGTATCCGATCGGTTTGGTTTGCCTCGCAATGCGAGGCAAAGTTGTTTGTTCTGAATCATCATTGTGACAGGTTGGTTTATGAGTGCGAATACCGAGGCTCAAGGGAGCGGACGCGGCCTGGAAGCGGCAAAGTGGCTGATCGTCGCCGTTCTGTTGGTTGTGGCTATTGTCGGTAACTATTACTACCGTGATTTAAGCCTGCCATTGCGCGCGCTGGCAGTTGTGCTGATCATCGCCGTTGCAGGTGCAGTGGCTCTGATGACCACCAAAGGCAAAGCCACCGTTGCGTTTGCCCGCGAAGCGCGTACCGAAGTACGTAAAGTGATTTGGCCAACTCGTCAGGAAACGCTACACACCACGTTGATCGTTGCCGCGGTAACCGCCGTGATGTCACTGATTCTGTGGGGACTGGATGGTATTCTGGTCCGTCTGGTGTCGTTTATTACTGGCCTGAGGTTCTAAAATGTCTGAAGCTCCAAAAAAACGTTGGTACGTCGTTCAGGCGTTTTCCGGTTTTGAAGGTCGCGTAGCGCAATCGCTGCGTGAACACATCAAACTGCACGATATGGAAGAGCTGTTCGGCGAAGTGATGGTGCCTACGGAAGAAGTGGTTGAAATCCGTGGTGGCCAGCGTCGCAAGAGCGAGCGTAAATTCTTCCCTGGCTACGTGCTGGTGCAGATGGTGATGAATGACGCCAGCTGGCACCTGGTGCGCAGCGTACCGCGTGTCATGGGGTTCATCGGCGGCACGTCTGACCGTCCTGCGCCTATCAGCGATAAAGAAGTTGATGCGATCATGAACCGCCTGCAGCAGGTTGGTGACAAACCGCGTCCGAAGACGCTGTTCGAGCCGGGCGAGCTGGTGCGCGTCAACGATGGCCCGTTTGCCGATTTCAACGGCGTGGTCGAAGAAGTCGATTACGAAAAGAGCCGCCTGAAAGTTTCCGTTTCCATCTTCGGCCGTGCAACGCCGGTGGAACTGGACTTCAGCCAGGTTGAAAAAGGCTGATCGAATAATCATCAATAAGCGGTCCGTTGCCGCTTGTCAAAGGCGCGAAATTGAACTACAATTTCGCGCCTTTTGTTTTTAGATGCCTTGCCTGATGCCTGTCTGGCGAGGTTAAACACGGGGAGCCTCTCACGAGGCGATACTACCCAAACCGAGGAAATTTAAATGGCCAAGAAAGTACAAGCCTACGTTAAGCTGCAAGTTGCAGCTGGTATGGCTAACCCGAGCCCGCCAGTTGGTCCAGCTCTGGGTCAGCAAGGCGTTAACATCATGGAATTCTGTAAGGCATTCAACGCTAAAACTGACAGCGTTGAGAAAGGTCTGCCGATTCCGGTTGTTATTACCGTTTATTCTGATCGCTCCTTCACTTTCGTTACCAAAACCCCGCCAGCAGCAGTTCTGCTGAAAAAAGCGGCTGGTATCAAGTCTGGTTCCGGTAAGCCGAACAAAGACAAAGTAGGTAAAGTGACCCGTGCTCAGGTACGTGAAATCGCAGAAACCAAAGCTGCGGACATGACTGGTTCTGACGTTGAAGCGATGACTCGCTCCATCGAAGGTACCGCTCGTTCCATGGGCCTGGTAGTGGAGGATTAAGAGATGGCTAAGCTGACCAAGCGCATGCGCGTGATCCGTGACAAAGTTGATGCTACTAAACAGTATGACATCACCGAAGCTGTTGCTCTGCTGAAAGAGCTGGCCACCGCTAAATTCGTAGAAAGCGTTGACGTTGCCGTTAACCTCGGCATCGACGCTCGTAAATCTGACCAAAACGTTCGTGGCGCTACCGTTCTGCCACACGGCACCGGTCGTTCCGTTCGCGTTGCCGTATTTGCCCAAGGCGCTAACGCTGAAGCAGCGAAAGCTGCCGGCGCAGAGCTGGTAGGTATGGACGATCTGGCTGACCAGATCAAGAAAGGCGAAATGAACTTCGACGTTGTTATTGCTTCCCCGGATGCAATGCGCGTTGTAGGTCAACTGGGCCAGATCCTGGGTCCACGCGGCCTGATGCCAAACCCGAAAGTGGGTACCGTTACTCCGAACGTTGCTGAAGCAGTGAAAAACGCTAAAGCTGGTCAGGTTCGCTACCGTAACGACAAAAACGGCATCATCCATACCACTATCGGTAAGGTTGATTTCGACGCAGACAAGCTGAAAGAAAACCTGGAAGCCCTGCTGGTTGCGCTGAAAAAAGCAAAACCTTCTCAGGCGAAAGGCATGTACATCAAGAAAGTTAGCCTCTCCACCACCATGGGTGCTGGCGTTGCTATCGATCAGAGCGGTCTGTCTGCTGCAGCGAACTAATCGCACTTGCGATTATCGCTTTGACTTGGGGCCGAGATTTGTCTAGAATCTTATGCCCCAAGGTTTTGCTACTGGCTATGCCGTAGGCAAAACAAAGATTTTTCGGTTGGAGCCTGGCCTATCCAGGCCTCCGTCCAAGACCGCAGGTGTATCGCAAGATACTTAATCCTTCCTGCGTAGACGGTGACAGAGCCTAAGAAAATTTTTCTTTTTTATAAAAGAATGTCTTTGCTGGATTCTGCTCACCGTGTTAAGCCGCTCGGCGTGGCGTTTTACAAAGCGCCGAGTGAAGTGAGTTCCGGGGGATTTTCCCCGGCTAATCCAGGAGCAAAAAGCTAATGGCATTAAATCTTCAAGACAAACAAGCGATTGTTGCTGAAGTCAGCGAAGTAGCCAAAGGCGCGCTGTCTGCGGTTGTTGCGGATTCCCGCGGCGTTACCGTAGATAAAATGACTGAACTGCGTAAAGCAGGTCGTGAAGCTGGCGTTTACATGCGTGTTGTTCGCAACACCCTGATGCGTCGCGTAGTTGAAGGCACTCCATTCGAATGCCTGAAAGACACGTTTGTCGGTCCAACCTTGATTGCATTCTCTCACGAACACCCGGGCGCTGCTGCTCGTCTGTTCAAAGAGTTCGCGAAAGCGAATGCAAAATTCGAGGTTAAAGCTGCGGCCTTTGAAGGTGAGCTGATCCCAGCGGCGCAAATCGACCGCCTGGCGACGCTGCCAACTTACGAAGAAGCGATCGCACGCCTGATGGCAACCATGAAAGAAGCCGCTGCCGGCAAACTGGTTCGCACTCTGGCTGCAGTACGCGATCAGAAAGAAGCGGCGTAAGCCACTCTTTCTTAGCCTTTGCTAACGTATTTAAACTATTTCTGAATTTTAGGAACAATTGTTATGTCTATCACTAAAGACCAAATCCTGGAAGCAGTTGCCGCTATGTCCGTAATGGACGTTGTTGAACTGGTTTCCGCTATGGAAGAAAAATTCGGCGTTTCTGCTGCTGCTGCTGTAGCTGTAGCTGCTGGCCCAGCTGAAGCTGCTGAAGAGAAAACTGAATTCGACGTTATCCTGAAAGCTGCAGGCGCTAACAAAGTTGCTGTTATCAAAGCAGTACGTGGCGCTACCGGCCTGGGTCTGAAAGAAGCTAAAGACCTGGTTGAATCTGCTCCAGCCGCTCTGAAAGAAGGCGTGAGCAAAGATGACGCAGAAGCTCTGAAAAAATCTCTGGAAGAAGCTGGCGCAGAAGTTGAAGTTAAATAAGCCAACCTTTCCGGTTGCAGCCTAGTCTTTTAGGCTGATGGCTGGTGACTTTTTAGTCACCAGCCTTTTTGCGCTGTAGGGCGCCAGTAGCGTTTCACACTGTTTGGCTGCTGGTTTCGCCTCCCAATGTTTGTTTCTGTTGACGACTTAATATACCGCGGTCTTTGCACTACCAGGAGTTCTGGGGGAAGACGCGATGAAATGGTTTAAGCGTGATAGCAAGAGACATTGCGGAAAGTGTTCCCGCTTTCCGGTCGACAAAACGGTGTTGCATGAACTGTCCCTAATCGGACGGACAGATTGGGTCACTGATCAGCGAGCTGAGGAACCCTATGGTTTACTCCTATACCGAGAAAAAACGTATTCGTAAGGATTTTGGTAAACGTCCACAAGTGCTGGACATACCATATCTCCTTTCTATCCAGCTTGACTCGTTCCAGAAGTTTATCGAGCAAGATCCAGAAGGGCAGTACGGCCTTGAAGCCGCATTCCGTTCTGTTTTCCCTATCCAGAGCTACAGTGGCAATTCGGAGCTGCAATACGTTAGCTACCGTCTTGGTGAGCCGGTCTTCGACGTCAAAGAGTGCCAGATCCGTGGTGTGACGTTCTCTGCACCGCTGCGCGTAAAACTGCGCCTGGTTATCTATGAGCGCGAAGCGCCTGAAGGTACGGTCAAAGACATCAAGGAACAAGAAGTCTACATGGGCGAAATTCCGCTCATGACCGAAAACGGCACCTTTGTGATCAACGGTACTGAGAGGGTTATCGTATCTCAGTTGCACCGTAGTCCTGGCGTATTCTTCGACAGCGATAAGGGTAAAACCCACTCTTCGGGTAAAGTGCTGTACAACGCACGCATCATCCCTTACCGCGGTTCATGGTTGGACTTCGAGTTCGATCCGAAAGACAACCTGTTCGTGCGTATTGACCGTCGCCGCAAACTGCCTGCGACCATCATTCTGCGCGCGCTGAACTACACCACTGAACAGATCCTCGACCTGTTCTTTGACAAGATCGTCTTCGAAATCCGCGACAATAAGCTGCAGATGGAGCTGGTGCCAGAGCGCCTGCGTGGTGAGACCGCTTCGTTCGATATCGAAGCCAACGGCAAGATCTACGTAGAGAAAGGCCGTCGTATCACCGCCCGTCATATCCGTCAGCTGGAAAAAGACGACATTCAGAGCATTGAAGTACCGGTAGAGTACATCGCGGGCAAAGTGGTCGCGAAAGACTATATCGATACCAATACCGGCGAACTGATCTGCGCAGCCAACATGGAGCTGTCGCTGGATCTGCTGGCCAAACTGAGCCAGTCTGGCCACAAGCGCATCGAAACGCTGTTCACCAACGATCTGGATCACGGCGCGTACATCTCTGAAACGCTGCGTGTCGATCCGACCAACGATCGTCTGAGCTCGCTGGTAGAAATCTACCGCATGATGCGCCCTGGTGAGCCGCCAACGCGCGAAGCTGCCGAAAGCCTGTTCGAGAATCTGTTCTTCTCCGAAGACCGCTACGATCTATCCGCGGTGGGTCGCATGAAGTTCAACCGTTCTCTGCTGCGCGACGAGATCGAAGGTTCGGGCATCCTGAGCAAAGACGACATCATCGAAGTGATGAAGAAGCTCATCGATATCCGTAACGGCAAGGGCGAAGTGGACGACATCGACCACTTGGGCAACCGTCGTATCCGCTCTGTCGGCGAAATGGCCGAGAACCAGTTCCGCGTAGGTCTGGTGCGTGTTGAGCGTGCGGTGAAAGAGCGTCTGTCTCTGGGCGATCTGGATACCCTGATGCCTCAGGACATGATCAACGCCAAGCCGATTTCGGCGGCGGTGAAAGAGTTCTTCGGTTCCAGCCAGCTGTCCCAGTTCATGGACCAGAACAACCCGCTGTCCGAGATCACGCACAAGCGTCGTATCTCCGCACTGGGCCCGGGCGGTCTGACCCGTGAGCGCGCCGGCTTTGAAGTTCGAGACGTACACCCGACCCACTACGGCCGCGTGTGCCCAATCGAAACGCCGGAAGGTCCAAACATCGGTCTGATCAACTCCCTGTCCGTGTACGCACAGACTAACGAGTATGGCTTCCTGGAAACCCCGTACCGCCGCGTGCGTGACGGCGTGGTGACCGATGAAATCAACTACCTGTCTGCTATTGAAGAAGGCAACTTCGTTATCGCCCAGGCGAACTCCAACCTGGATGAAGAAGGCCGCTTCGTAGAAGACCTGGTCACCTGCCGCAGCAAAGGCGAATCAAGCCTGTTCAGCCGCGATCAGGTTGACTACATGGACGTATCCACCCAGCAGGTTGTTTCCGTTGGTGCCTCACTGATTCCATTCCTGGAACACGATGACGCCAACCGTGCATTGATGGGTGCGAACATGCAACGTCAGGCCGTACCAACCCTGCGCGCTGACAAGCCGCTGGTCGGTACCGGTATGGAACGTGCTGTAGCGGTTGACTCCGGCGTAACCGCCGTTGCCAAACGCGGCGGTGTGATCCAGTACGTGGATGCTTCCCGTATCGTTATCAAAGTTAACGAAGACGAGATGTACCCGGGCGAAGCAGGTATCGATATTTACAACCTGACCAAGTACACCCGTTCTAACCAGAACACCTGCATCAACCAGATGCCGTGTGTGAGTCTGGGTGAGCCAATCGAGCGCGGTGACGTGCTGGCGGATGGCCCATCGACAGACCTGGGCGAACTGGCACTGGGCCAGAACATGCGCGTAGCGTTCATGCCTTGGAACGGCTACAACTTCGAAGACTCCATCTTGGTCTCCGAGCGCGTGGTGCAGGAAGATCGCTTCACCACCATCCACATCCAGGAACTGGCGTGCGTGTCTCGCGACACTAAGCTGGGGCCTGAAGAGATCACCGCCGACATCCCTAACGTGGGTGAAGCTGCGCTCTCCAAGCTGGATGAATCCGGTATCGTGTATATCGGTGCTGAAGTGACCGGCGGTGACATCCTGGTCGGTAAGGTAACGCCTAAAGGCGAAACCCAGCTGACGCCGGAAGAGAAACTGCTGCGTGCGATCTTCGGTGAGAAAGCGTCTGACGTTAAAGACTCTTCTCTGCGTGTGCCGAACGGCGTTTCCGGTACGGTTATCGACGTGCAGGTCTTCACCCGTGATGGCGTGGAAAAAGACAAGCGCGCGTTGGAAATCGAAGAGATGCAGCTGAAGCAGGCGAAGAAAGACCTGACGGAAGAACTGCAGATCCTGGAAGCCGGCCTGTTTGCACGTATCCACGCGGTGCTGGTTGCCGGTGGCATCGAAGCCGACAAGCTGAGCAAGCTGCCGCGCGATCGCTGGCTGGAACTGGGCCTGACCGACGAAGAGAAGCAAAACCAGCTGGAACAGCTGGCCGAGCAGTACGACGAACTGAAATCCGACTTCGAGAAGAAGCTGGAAGCCAAGCGTCGTAAGATCACTCAGGGCGACGATCTGGCGCCGGGCGTGCTGAAAATCGTCAAGGTTTATCTGGCCGTTAAACGTCAGATCCAACCGGGTGACAAGATGGCGGGCCGCCACGGTAACAAGGGTGTTATCTCCAAGATCAACCCGATCGAAGATATGCCTTACGATGAAAACGGCACGCCGGTAGACATCGTACTGAACCCGCTGGGCGTACCATCACGTATGAACATCGGTCAGATCCTGGAAACCCACCTGGGTATGGCTGCGAAAGGCATCGGTGAGAAGATCAACCAGATGCTGAAGCAGCAGCAGGAAGTGGCCAAGCTGCGTGAGTTCATCCAGAAGGCCTACGATCTGGGCGACGACGTTTGCCAGAAAGTTGACCTGAACACCTTCAGCGACGACGAAGTGCTGCGTCTGGCAGAGAACCTGAAAAAAGGTATGCCGATCGCAACACCGGTGTTTGACGGTGCGAAAGAGACTGAAATCAAGAAGCTGCTGGAAATGGGTGGTATCCCGACCTCCGGTCAGATCACGCTGTTCGATGGCCGTACCGGTGAGCAATTCGAGCGCCAGGTTACTGTTGGCTATATGTACATGCTGAAACTGAACCACTTGGTTGACGATAAAATGCACGCCCGTTCAACCGGTTCTTACAGCTTGGTTACTCAGCAACCTCTGGGTGGTAAAGCGCAGTTCGGTGGTCAACGCTTCGGTGAGATGGAAGTGTGGGCACTGGAAGCATACGGCGCGGCTTATACCCTGCAGGAAATGCTCACCGTTAAGTCGGATGACGTTAACGGCCGTACCAAGATGTACAAAAACATCGTGGATGGCGACCACCGGATGGAGCCAGGCATGCCGGAATCCTTCAACGTACTGTTGAAAGAAATCCGCTCGCTCGGCATCAACATCGAACTGGAAGACGAGTAATCGTCATTCCGGCTCAGGCTCCCCGCCTAAGGGAGCCTGAGGGTGGTTGTTCAGGTCACACGGGTACCTACTGCGGTTGTGGGTACCCAACAGGTTTAACTCCGACAGGAGCCAATCCGTGAAAGACTTATTGAAGTTTCTGAAAGCGCAAACTAAGACCGAAGAGTTTGATGCGATCAAGATTGCTCTGGCCTCGCCAGACATGATCCGTTCGTGGTCGTTCGGTGAAGTTAAGAAGCCGGAAACCATTAACTACCGTACGTTCAAACCAGAACGTGACGGCCTTTTCTGCGCCCGTATCTTCGGGCCGGTAAAAGATTACGAGTGCCTGTGCGGTAAGTACAAGCGCTTGAAACACCGCGGCGTGATCTGTGAGAAGTGCGGCGTTGAAGTGACCCAGACCAAAGTGCGTCGTGAGCGCATGGGCCACATCGAGCTGGCTTCGCCGACCGCGCACATCTGGTTCCTGAAATCGCTGCCATCCCGCATCGGTTTGCTGCTGGATATGCCGCTGCGTGACATCGAACGCGTACTGTACTTCGAATCCTATGTGGTGGTCGAAGGCGGTATGACCAACCTCGAGCGTCGTCAGATCCTGACCGAAGAGCAGTATCTGGACGCGCTGGAAGAGTTCGGTGACGAATTCGACGCCAAGATGGGTGCGGAAGCTATTCAGGCCCTGTTGAAAAACATGGATCTGGAAGCCGAGTGCGAGCAGCTGCGTGAAGAGCTGAACGAAACCAACTCCGAAACCAAGCGCAAGAAGTTGACCAAGCGTATCAAGCTGCTGGAAGCGTTCGTACAGTCCGGTAACAAGCCGGAGTGGATGATCCTGACCGTGCTGCCGGTACTGCCGCCGGATCTGCGCCCGCTGGTTCCGCTGGATGGCGGTCGTTTCGCGACCTCGGATCTGAACGATCTGTATCGCCGCGTGATCAACCGTAACAACCGTCTGAAACGCCTGCTGGATCTGGCTGCGCCTGACATCATCGTGCGCAACGAAAAGCGTATGCTGCAAGAAGCGGTAGACGCCCTGCTGGATAACGGCCGTCGCGGTCGTGCCATCACCGGTTCCAACAAACGTCCTCTGAAATCTTTGGCCGACATGATCAAAGGTAAGCAGGGTCGTTTCCGTCAGAACCTGCTCGGTAAACGCGTTGACTACTCCGGCCGTTCCGTAATCACCGTAGGTCCATACCTGCGTCTGCATCAGTGCGGTCTGCCTAAAAAGATGGCGCTGGAGCTGTTCAAACCGTTCATCTACGGCAAGTTGGAGCTGCGTGGCCTGGCCACCACCATCAAAGCCGCCAAGAAAATGGTTGAGCGTGAAGAAGCCGTCGTTTGGGATATCCTGGACGAAGTGATCCGCGAACACCCGGTACTGCTGAACCGTGCACCAACCCTGCACCGTTTGGGTATCCAGGCGTTTGAACCGGTTCTGATCGAAGGTAAAGCGATCCAGCTGCACCCACTGGTTTGTGCGGCCTATAACGCCGACTTCGATGGTGACCAGATGGCTGTTCACGTACCGCTGACGCTGGAAGCCCAGCTGGAAGCGCGTGCGCTGATGATGTCTACCAACAACATCCTGTCCCCAGCGAACGGCGAGCCAATCATCGTTCCTTCTCAGGACGTTGTACTGGGTCTGTACTACATGACCCGCGACTGTGTTAACGCCAAGGGCGAAGGCATGGTGCTGAACGGTTCCAAAGAAGCTGAGCGTGTTTACCGCGCCGGCCTGGCGTCTCTGCATGCGCGCGTTAAAGTGCGTATCACCGAAGACGTCAAAAACGCCGAAGGCGAATGGACTTCTCAGACCAGCATCATCGACACCACCATCGGCCGCGCCATCCTGTGGATGATCGTACCGAAAGGTCTGCCGTACTCGATCGTTAACCAGCCTTTGGGCAAGAAAGCGATCTCCAAGATGCTGAACACCTGTTACCGCATCCTGGGCCTGAAGCCGACCGTTATCTTTGCTGACCAGATCATGTACACCGGTTTTGCTTACGCAGCCCGTTCAGGCGCTTCCGTAGGTATCGACGACATGGTTATCCCGGCCAAGAAAGCGGAGATCATCGAAGAAGCGGAAACCGAAGTTGCCGAGATCCAGGAGCAGTTCCAGTCTGGTCTGGTTACCGCCGGCGAACGCTACAACAAAGTGATCGATATCTGGGCTGCAGCGAACGAACGCGTTGCGAAAGCGATGATGGAAAACCTGTCGGTAGAAGACGTGGTTAACCGTGACGGCGAAGTGGAACAGCAAGTTTCCTTCAACAGCATCTTTATGATGGCCGACTCCGGTGCGCGTGGTTCCGCCGCTCAGATTCGTCAGCTGGCCGGTATGCGTGGCCTGATGGCGAAGCCGGACGGCTCCATCATCGAAACGCCAATCACCGCGAACTTCCGTGAAGGTCTGAACGTACTCCAGTACTTCATCTCCACCCACGGTGCTCGTAAAGGTCTGGCGGATACCGCACTGAAAACCGCGAACTCCGGTTATCTGACCCGTCGTCTGGTTGACGTGGCGCAGGATCTGGTTGTGACCGAAGACGACTGTGGCACCCACGACGGCATCCTGATGACTCCGGTTATCGAAGGTGGCGACGTGAAAGAGCCGCTGCGTGAACGCGTTCTGGGCCGTGTGACGGCAGAAGACGTCCTCAAGCCGGGTACGGCGGACATTCTGGTGCCACGCAACACCCTGCTGAACGAGAAGGCGTGTGACCTGTTGGAAGAGAATTCTGTCGACAGCGTTAAAGTCCGTTCCGTAGTGAGCTGTGAAACCGACTTTGGTGTGTGTGCAAACTGCTACGGTCGCGACCTGGCACGTGGCCACATCATCAACAAAGGTGAAGCCATCGGCGTTATCGCGGCACAGTCCATCGGTGAGCCGGGTACACAGCTGACGATGCGTACGTTCCACATCGGTGGTGCGGCATCTCGTGCGGCTGCTGAATCCAGCATCCAGGTGAAAAACAAGGGTAGCCTCAAGCTGAGCAACGTGAAGTTCGTTATGAACGCCGCGGGCAAGCTGGTGATCACCTCGCGTAACACCGAACTGAAACTGATCGACGAATTCGGCCGTACCAAAGAAAGCTACAAGGTGCCTTACGGTGCCGTGATGGGCAAAGGCGACGGTGAAGAAGTTAACGGCGGCGAAACCGTTGCTAACTGGGATCCGCACACCATGCCGGTCATCAGTGAAGTCAGCGGCTTCATTCGCTTCGCGGATATGGTTGACGGCCAGACCATTACTCGCCAGACCGACGAACTGACCGGTTTGTCTTCTCTGGTCGTACTGGACAGCGCAGAGCGTACCGGTAGCGGTAAAGACCTGCGTCCGGCACTGAAAATCGTTGACGCTCAGGGCGAAGACGTATTGATCCCAGGTACTGATATGCCTGCTCAATACTTCCTGCCGGGCAAAGCGATCGTTCAGCTGGAAGACGGCATTCAGATCGGTGCGGGTGATACCCTGGCGCGTATTCCTCAGGAATCCGGCGGTACCAAGGATATTACCGGTGGTCTGCCGCGCGTTGCCGACCTGTTCGAAGCACGTCGTCCGAAAGAGCCGGCAATCCTGGCTGAAATCAGCGGGATTATCTCGTTCGGTAAAGAGACCAAAGGCAAACGTCGCCTGGTGATCTCTCCGCTGGACGGCAGCGACGCTTACGAAGAGATGATCCCGAAATGGCGTCAGCTCAACGTGTTCGAAGGCGAAGTGGTGGAACGTGGTGACGTCGTTTCCGACGGCCCAGAGTCTCCGCACGACATTCTGCGTCTGCGTGGCGTGCATGCGGTTACCCGCTACATCACCAACGAAGTGCAGGAAGTTTACCGTCTGCAAGGCGTTAAGATTAACGATAAGCACATCGAAGTTATCGTTCGTCAGATGCTGCGTAAAGGCACCATCGTTAGCGCTGGTGGCTCCGAGTTCCTGGAAGGCGAGCAGGCTGAAGTGTCTCGCGTCAAGATTGCCAACCGTCAGCTGGAAGCTGAAGGTAAAATCGCGGCAACCTTCTCGCGCGATCTGCTGGGTATCACCAAGGCTTCCTTGGCGACCGAGTCCTTCATCTCCGCTGCATCGTTCCAGGAAACGACGCGCGTTCTGACCGAAGCTGCCGTAGCCGGCAAGCGTGATGAACTGCGTGGCCTGAAAGAGAACGTTATCGTGGGCCGTCTGATCCCAGCCGGTACCGGTTACGCTTATCATCAGGATCGTATGCGTCGCCGTGCTCAGGGTGAAGCGCCGGTTGTTCCGCAAGTCAGCGCGGAAGAAGCGACGGCTAACCTGGCCGAGCTGCTCAACGCAGGCCTGGGCGGCAGCGACGACGAGTAATCGTCATCCGCGCCGCGGGCCCGGTACGCCGGGCCCATCGCCAGATAAACCGCCCCTTCGGGGGCGGTTTTTTTTCGCCTCGTGCCGGGTTAAGACAAACTTTGCTACTATGGTTCCAGCAGAAATTGACCGGCGCTTTTTATCTGACAATTAAGGACAGTGCGAAACATGGACAGCCTCATTACCTTCGAAAAATTGACGGCGCAACACCTGCCATACCTGTATGAGATCCGCTTTTCCGTTGAAGAAAACCTGCTGCATCCGCATCAGGTCCAGTATCTGCAGCGCAAACAGGCGCTGGAGGACATCAACCAGGGCGGCGGTTGGATCTGCAAGTATGGCGACGACTATGCCGGCGTTGGCTTCGGGTTATTCATCCCTGAACCGCTGATCGGCGGCCTGTTCGTGAAGCCGGAATACCAGTCTAAGGGGATCGGCTCTGCCTTACTGGCACGGGTCACTCACTGGATGTTTGAGCACGGCGCCGAAGCGATCCACTTAACCACCGATCTCGGCTCCAAGGCCGAAGGCTTTTATCAACGTCACGGCTGGGTCGTGGTCGGGCAGGATGAATTTGGCCAGGCCGAATTGGTGAAACGCAAAGAGGGTGAATGATGAAAATCAAAGGATTGATGACGTTACTGCTGCTTTCGCTGTTTAGCGCGCCGCTGTATGCGGCCGTTGACTATTTTTATCTGAAACCGCTCGACGGCGAGAAGATCAAAATCACCCGGCAGATGCTGGAGGCGATGCCGCCGCACACGATTAAAACCTCGACCAATTTCACCCCGGAAGATACGTTTACCGGCGTTGAGTTTGCCGAGCTGGTGAAAGCCTATCATCTGAAAGGCCAGTCGGTGCGCGCTTTCGCCTGGGACGATTACTCCTACTCGATGCCGATTGACGAGATGATTAAATACCGCGTGATTGTCGCCTATCTGCGCGGCGGTAAGCCGATCGACGTGGGGGAGCTGGGGCCATTCGCCATTATTTATCCGCGCGATGGCTACGCTGAGCTGAATAACCTGGATGTGAATGCGAAAACCGTCTGGCAAGTTAAACGGTTGGAGATGAAATAAGATGAGCAAAAAACTGATCGGTACTCTTATCGCGTTGGTTGCCATCTTCTCTTTATTGATTTTGTTGATTGCTATTAACTTCGGTGGCGTAAAAGAGCGCTATAAGCAGATCGAGCCCAATCTGGACAACTACTCGGTGGCCGAGATCCTCTTTCTGGCGTTTGAAAGGACCAAAACCGCGCTGCTGCTCAGTGAAAATAACGACTACGACGCTTTCCTGATCAAGAAGAAAATCTTTTACTCGAAGATTCAGATCCTGGAGAGCCGTTCGACCTTCAGCGACTCTTTTTATTACGACGACGAGTTCATCAAGAATGTTGCGCTGCTGAAGCAGCAGTACCGCACGTTGGACGATCTCTCCGCCGGCTTGCTGGTGGGGCAGAAAAACAAGGCGGATATTCTCTCTTATATGGATGATATCGAGGGCACGCTGGTCGATATCCAGGAAATTATTTATCGGATACAGATTAAAAACTTTACCGAAGTGAAAGGCATCATCCAGGACAACTCGAGTAAAGCCGAGATGTTTGCCCTCTTTTCGCTGATGTTGGTGTTCCTGATGATGTTCCTGGTGCTGAGAAATGCCTTCTCGTTAAAAGAGATCATCAAGAATAAGAACATCTTTATCTCTTCCATCTACCACGAGATCGCCGGCTCGACTCAGGCCATCGTCATTGCTGCGGATATCATGGAGCACGAGCTAGCGCAGGAAGAGTTGAAAAAAGAAGCTCGCCTGATCTCCTATCACGGCAATAAGATCACCGAACAAACGCGCGAAGTGATGGATTATTCGCGGCTAGAGATGGGGGAGGTCAAAATGAATATATCCACCTTCCGTCTGAATGAGGTGGTGGACGATGCCATGACCAGTATCAGCGCCGGGCGCGGTAATCGCATCGTGGTGCGTCGTTCATCCTATGTTGGTTTGATTTGCTCCGACAAATATAAGCTCTACCGAATATTGGCCAATCTGCTCAGCAACGCGGACAAATTTACTCACCACGGTGCGATTATCCTCAATGTGAAGGTGTGCCACGGCAATCTGTATTTATGGGTAAAAGACACCGGCATCGGGTTTAACGTCGATAATCTGGAACGATTATATAAGGCGTTCAATCAGGGGGTGGAAAGGGAAACGCGACAGGGATTGGGGCTAGGGCTGACCATTATCAAAAATTACGTCACGACGATGAAAGGCGCCATCAAGGTCAAATCCGTCGAAGGGGTTGGCTCGTCGTTTTTGATCCGCATCCCGGTCAAACTAATTAAAGAATAAGTTCGACAGCAGCAGCGAAGAGATAATCAGCGGTTTGGTCGGTTTTTCCACCAGATGCACGTCATAGTGCAGGATCATATCGCCGATGTTTTTCTCGTAGTGATTCAGCTGGCCGGTCAAAATGATGATGCGGGCATGCGGATCGAGGGTGTCCTTTATTTTCTTCACGACGCGTTCGGAAGTCTCGCCGAAGTCCAACAGCCAGTCCAAAATAAACGCCTCAAAAGACTGGTGCTCCAGCGCGGCCAGCATGGCGTCCGCCGTCTGAAAGGTCTCGGTCTCGATGCCGTAGCGGCAGGCGATCTTCTTCAACAATTCGAGAATATCACTGTCATTGTCCAGGATCGCGATACGCGGAGCCGGCAGAAAGTCTATCTTGTTGACTTTGTACAGTGGGGCATCGGCGGCATGTTCCCGGTTGGTGTTGATGATGAAAAGATCGTCTTTTTTGTAGGCGTAGGTTTCGTCGCTGTCTGCTTGCGTGGCCGGGCGCTCGTCGACCTCAATGTTGCAGCGCTTGTGAATGCTGTTCATGATAAAGACGCCGTTATGCGTCCTTTGGCCGGCAAACGGTTCGTTGAAATACTGAAAAACCTTTTTGATTTCATCGAGGGTGATGCCCCTTTTGCCATCCAGTTTTTGTTTGGCGCTGTTGTACTGAAGGTTCAGTATGTTGGCCATCGTGGAGGCATGTTTTCTGTCGCCAACTCCTTTCAGAGTGAGCAACGCGCTGATTGCATCGATATAATTTGGCGTTTTCTTCATGACAACCTTGGCTTTTTTGATGTTGACCGCGAGCGCTGAAAAACCTGCGCGAGAACCCGTGCTGGATTATAGATGATGCCCCGGTGGTTGCGGTGATATCAGTTTGATTTCCTTTGGCAAACTCAAAACATACTCGATACTAAATAAAAAAACACTCAAAAGACATTCACATTTAATCGTTTATGTGGTTAATTAGCGCACATACTGTGTGATTCGCGTCCTGGGGGGGTGCCAGTCTCACAAAATAAACCGCCTGCTCTTGTCCGTAAGCAGGGAGCAGGCGGCAAAAAAGATCTGCGGTCAACACCAGGGCTATTGGCTGCATCGGGGATGACCATTCGAACCTCTCTTCGTCGCTGTATCTTCTTTTTTCCTCGTTCCTCACTGTTCTGCCGCAATAGCGCCCTATGAATATCACTCCTAAGTGAATACCGAACGCAGATATCGCATCTTTCTGACAGCCCATTAACCGACAAGACAACCTACCCGTACGCCCTTACAGGCCGCGATACGGCATATGCGCGTTGCCGCGGACGAGGGCCGGAGTCGCGCACGAGGATCTCCGGCGCGATCCGGGATGGGATAAGGCGGGGCCATCGAGAGGGTGACGGCCCCGGCCGACGCCGGGTTTGGCGGTCGGCAAGGCCACTATAGTCGGCGCGTTTGCCGGCGCCAGCGCTGCCGTTCGGCATTGCGCGGCCGCTCCAGCGTTTTCTTCACACGGCGGCAAACGTTGCTGTTTATTGCGCGCCGCGTCCCAGATAACCGTCCCAGTCTTTCCACACCGGCTGCAGCCCGGCGTGGCTGATGGCCTCGGCGACCTGCTGCGGCGTGCGGCCGTCGTGCGGTTCGAACTGTTCCAGCTCCGGCGGTACGTCATCGGCATAGCCGCCGGGCTGCGTCTTGGATCCGGCGCTGACGCTGTTGATCGCCACCGGGATCATATGATCGCGGAAGTAAGGCGACTCCCGGGTAGACAGCGACAGCTCAACGTCTGGCGCGAACAGCCGGAAGGCGCAGATCAGCTGCACCAGCTGAGGCTCGCTCATGATCGACGCCGGTTCAATGCCACCGGCGCAGGGGCGCAGACGCGGGAACGAGATCGAGTAGCGGCTCTGCCAGTAGGTTTGCTGCAGGTAGAACAGATGTTCCGCCAGCAGGTAGCAGTCGGTGCGCCAACTGTTGGACAGACCGATCAATGCGCCGAGGCCGATCTTGTCGATCCCGGCGCGCCCCAGGCGATCCGGCGTGGCCAGGCGCCAATGGAAATCCTGCTTCTGGCCGCGCAGGTGGTGCTGCAGATAGGTGGCCGGATGGTAGGTTTCCTGGTACACCAGCACGCCGTCCAGGCCCAGCGTTTTCAGTTCGGCGTATTCCTCCTGCGCCAGCGGCTGCACTTCCATCATCAGCGAGCTGAAGTGCCGGCGGATCGTCGGGATGTGCTGGCGGAAATAGTCCATGCCAACCTTGGTCTGATGTTCGCCGGTGACCAGCAACAGATGTTCGAACCCCAGCGCCTTGATGGCTTCGCACTCGCGTGCGATCTCCGCCGCATCCAGCGTTTTGCGCTTGATGCGGTTGCTCATCGAAAAGCCGCAGTAGGTGCAGTCGTTGGCGCACAGGTTAGAGAGATACAGCGGCACATAGAAGCCGACGACGTTACCGAACCGCTGGCGGGTCAGCTGCTGTGCGCGCTGCGCCAGCGGTTCCAGATACGGCGCGGCGGCGGGGGAGATCAGCGCCATAAAGTCGTCGCGCGTCAGCTTGTCGGCGTTCAACGCGTGCTCTACGTCGCGCGTAGTTTTGCCGTTGATGCGCAGCGTAATGTCGTCCCAATCCAGCTGTTGCCAGCGGCTACTGAAATCGTCGGCCATCATTGCGCCTCCTCTGGCTGGCTGAGAAAAGCGGTCAGCGGGCTGGACGCGACCGCGCCGCGCTGGCTGGAGCCTAATCCGGCGCTGCGTGCCAGCTCGCCGGCCTCCAGCGCCAGGCGAAACGCCCGTGCCATCTGCACCGGATCGCGCGCCACGGCAATGGCGGTATTCACCAGCACCGCGTCGGCACCCAGCTCCATCGCCGCCAGCGCGTGGCTTGGCGCGCCGATGCCGGCGTCTACCACCACCGGCACCTTGGCTTGCTCGATGATGATTTCGAGGAAGTCACGGGTGCGCAGACCGCGGTTGGAGCCAATAGGCGCACCGAGCGGCATCACCGCCGCACAGCCTACCTCTTCCAGCCGTTTGCACAGCACCGGATCGGCGCCGCAGTAGGGCAGCACCACAAAACCGTCTTTCACCAGCGTTTCCGCCGCTTTCAGCGTTTCTATCGGATCAGGCAGCAGGTATTTCACATCGGGATGGATCTCCAGCTTCACCCAGTGGGTGCCGAGCGCTTCACGCGCCAGCCGGGCGGCGAACACCGCCTCGGCGGCCGTTTTGGCGCCGGAGGTGTTGGGCAACAGCCTGACGCCCAACTGCTGCAGCGGTGCCAAAATGGCGTCGTTGCCGCCGCGCAGATCGACGCGCTTCATGGCCATGGTCACCAGCTGAGAGCCGGAGGCCGCCAGTGCCTCTAGCATCAACGCCGGGGTGGCGAACTTGCCGGTGCCGGTGAACAGGCGCGAGGTAAAAGTGGTATCGGCGATTTTCAGCATGTCAGCCTCCGGCGATCGCTTGAAACAGCAAAATGTCGTCACCGTCCTGCACCTGATGATCGGCCCAGTCGGCGCGTGGAATGATGGTTTGGTTGATCGCCAGCGCGGTGCCCGGCTGGTGGCGTTCCAACTGGGTCAGCAGGGCGGCGACGCTGAGCGGCTGCGCCAGCTCAAGCGGTTGGTCGTTCAGCCGGATTTTCATGCTGCGCCTCCGCATACCGGGCAGGCGCGGGCCTGGCTCAGTTGCAGCGTGCTCCAGCTCTGCTGCTTACCGTCGAACAGCCGCAGTTTCCCGCTGAGGGAGGAAGGCATGCCGGCCAGCATCTTGATGGCCTCCAGCGCTTGCAGGGTGCCGATTACGCCGACCACCGGGCCGAGTACCCCGGCAGTGCGGCAGTTGCGCTGCGGTTCTTCCTGCTCCGGATACAGGCAGGCGTAGCAGCCGTGCGCATAGGGCGGCTCGAGCACCAGCAGCTGGCCGCTGAAACCGACCGCGCTGCCGCTGATCAGCGGCTTGGCGGCGGCGATGCAGGCGGCATTGACCTCATGACGGGTCGCCATATTGTCGCAGCAGTCCAGCACCAGATCGGCGCGGGCGACCGCGTCGCGCAGCGCTTGCCCCTGTAGCCGTTGCGCCAGCGGGATGGATTCCACCAACGGGTTCAGCGCCTGCAGGTGGCGTTGCGCCAGCGCCGCCTTACCGGTGGCGGTATCGGCGCTGCGGTAGAGGATTTGCCGCTGCAGGTTGGTGACGTGCAGCTGGTCGTCGTCGGCCAGCAGCAGCGTGCCGACGCCGGCGGCGGCCAGGTACAACGAAGCCGGGGAACCGAGCCCGCCCAAACCGACGATCAACACCGTGGCGCGCTTGAGTTTCTCCTGGCCTTCCGGGCCGACGTCCTCCAGCAGCAGCTGGCGGCTGTAGCGCAGGAATTCCTGATCGTTAAGCATCGCTCGACCCCTCGCCTTCGATCAGCCGCAGCAGCTCGGCCGTCGCCGCGCGCCAATCCGGCGCCTGGGTGATGGCGCTGACCACCGCCACGCTGCCGACGCCGCACGCCAGCACTGCCGGTACGCGATCGATACTGATCCCGCCGATCGCCACCGTCGGGTAATCCGCCAGGCCGGCGATGTGGCGTTTCAACTCCGTCAGCCCCTGCGGCGCCGAAGGCATGTCTTTGGTTTGGGTGGGGAAGATGTGCCCCAGCGCGATGTAGGACGGTTTCACCGCCAGCGCGCGCGCCAGTTCGGCGTCGTCATGGGTGGACACGCCGAGCCGCAACCCGGCGCGGTGAATGGCAGCCAGATCGGTGGTATCGAGATCTTCCTGGCCCAGATGCACGCCGTAGGCGCCATGCTTGATCGCCAGCCGCCAGTAGTCGTTGATGAACAGCCGTGCCTGATAACGCTGGCCCAGCGCGATGGCGGCGGCGATATCCTCTTCGACCTGCTCGTCAGGCAAATCCTTGATGCGCAGCTGGATCGTGGTAACGCCGGCCTCCAGCAGGCGAGCGATCCATTCCACGTTGTCGACGACCGGGTAGAGTCCCAGCTTGTGGGGCGTTGCCGGGAAGGGGGTCGTGATATCAGTCATTGTTTGTCTCCTCTTGCAGGGTGCCGGCGCTGTGATACAGCTCGCTGCCGCGGGCACGGAATTCGGCGGACATTTTCTCCATGCCGGTCAGCTGCACCTCGATCGGCTTGGCGGCCTCCTGGGCGGCGGCGTAGTCGCGTACCTCCTGCGAAATCTTCATCGAGCAGAATTTCGGCCCGCACATTGAGCAGAAGTGGGCGACCTTGCCGGATTCCTGCGGCAGGGTTTCGTCGTGATAGGCGCGCGCGGTGGCCGGATCGAGCGCCAGATTGAACTGATCTTCCCAGCGAAATTCGAAACGCGCCTTGGACATGGCGTTATCGCGGATCTGCGCGCCCGGATGGCCCTTGGCCAGATCGGCGGCGTGGGCGGCGATCTTGTAGGTGATCAGGCCCTGTTTGACGTCTTCTTTGTTCGGCAGGCCGAGGTGCTCTTTCGGCGTGACGTAACACAGCATGGCGCAGCCGAACCAGCCGATCATCGCCGCGCCGATGCCGGAGGTGAAATGGTCATAGCCCGGGGCGATATCGGTGGTCAGCGGGCCGAGGGTGTAGAACGGCGCTTCGTGGCAGTGTTCCAGCTCTTCGGTCATATTGCGGCGGATCATCTGCATCGGCACATGGCCCGGGCCTTCGATCATCACCTGCACGTCGTATTCCCAGGCGATTTTGGTCAGCTCGCCCAGCGTATGCAGCTCGGCGAACTGGGCTTCGTCGTTGGCGTCCTGAATCGAGCCGGGGCGCAGGCCGTCGCCGAGCGACAGCGAAACGTCGTAGGCGGCGCAGATCTCGCAGATTTCACGGAAGTGCTGATAGAGGAAGTTTTCCTGATGGTGCGACAGGCACCATTTGGCCATGATCGAGCCACCGCGCGACACGATGCCGGTCAGGCGTTTGGCGGTCATCGGCACATAGCGCAGCAGCACGCCGGCGTGGATGGTGAAGTAATCGACCCCTTGTTCCGCCTGTTCCAGCAGCGTATCGCGGAACATCGCCCAGGTGAGGTTTTCCGCCACGCCGTTGACCTTCTCCAGCGCCTGGTAGATAGGCACGGTGCCGATGGGCACCGGGCTGTTGCGCAGGATCCACTCGCGGGTTTCGTGAATATAGCGGCCGGTGGAGAGATCCATCACGGTGTCTGCGCCCCAGCGGGTGGCCCACACCAGCTTCTCCACCTCTTCTTCGATCGACGACGTGACCGCCGAGTTGCCGATATTGGCGTTCACCTTCACCAGGAAATTGCGGCCGATGATCATCGGCTCCGCCTCCGGGTGATTGATGTTGGCAGGAATGATGGCGCGGCCGGCGGCCACTTCCTGGCGCACGAACTCCGGCGTGATGTTGTCCGGCAGGTTGGCGCCCCAGCCCTGACCCGGATGCTGGTGGCGTAGCACCTCGCCGCGAATGCGTTCGCGCCCCATGTTTTCACGGATGGCGATAAACTCCATCTCCGGGGTGACGATGCCGGCGCGGGCATAGTGCAGCTGGGTCACGCACTTGCCCGGCAGCGCTTTGCGCGGCAGCGGCAGATGTTCGAAGCGCAGGTGATCCAGCCCCTCGTCCGCCAGACGCTGTTGGGTGAAGCCGGAACTGGCGCCGCTCAGGGTCGCAGTATCGCCGCGCGCGTCGATCCAGCCGGCGCGCAGCTTGGCCAGGCCGGCGTGCACATCGAGCTCGGCCTGCGGATCGCCGTAGGGGCCCGCGGTGTCATATACCGGGATCGCCTCGTTCTGTTCATACTGCGGGCTATCTTTGCTGCCGCCGACCAGGGTCGGACTGAGCTCAATTTCGCGCATCGGCACCTGGATATCGCGGCGCGAGCCCTGTAGGTAGATGCGGCGTGAGTTTGGGAAAGCCATGCCTTGCAGCGTGTCGATAAACTGCTGGGCGGCTTCGCGTTGCGCTTTACGGGCGCGCGGTGGATTAATGTTAGACATAGCAAGTTCCTACCAGTGTGTTGGGTTGGGAAAGTTGCTTGTCTGGAGCTCGGAGGGAGTAATGATGGTGGCCGATAAGGCAGGGCGCCCGCAAGGGGGAGGCCGTGCCTGTGGCGATAGATTACTCTTGTTCCCTTCGCGGGTATTAACCCGATCAGGTTCCGCGGATCCCGAATTAACGGTCTCAGCCTGGCTGATTCGATGAACAAATCAGGCGCTAGGCACTCCGACAAGATGCCCCCCAGTATAGGAGGGATATGAAAAAAAACTATAAAATTTTAACGCGCCGGATCCAGCGTCTGGTCCGGCAGCGGTTGCTGCGCGGCTTCTGCTTCCAACTGGATCAGCTTATCTTCCAGCGCAAAGCGCGCCGCCAGCGTTTCGCCGATATCCGACAAGGCCTGGTGGAATTCCAGACAAACCTCCTGATCGATATCCACTTCGGTATAGCGATCGTGGAACGCCATGATCTGTTCAGTATTGGCCCACAGCTTGGGATAGATGTTCACCGCCAGCGACATTTTCGGACTGGCTGCGCCTTCCACTTGTTTGATAATTCTGTCATAGATATGAAAATGCCCTGCGGAGAGGTAATCCACCAGGTTGTGGCAAAAGTTCTCCAGCGCTTTTTCATTCAGCGGCGTATGCTTTTCTTTATTCGGTTTGAGGCCTACCAGCGTGCAGTAGGCGACCAGCAACTGTTTGCGGGCCTGAAGCCATTGATCAACTAATTCATTACTACCGCCAACGCGCTGAGTCAGCCTTTCCAAACGGTTGAGCATGTTTGACTCCGTGTAAGTAACAAAAGTAACCGGTAAGTTATTAAAATGTAACAAAGCCGATTTGTAGAGTGCCAGTGAAGCTGAGGTTGTGCAACAACGATATGGAACTTGCATTAACGGGCAATGAAAACGGCTGGTGGATCGTCAGCCATGAAAGCAAACTTTGGTTACCGAACGGTGAATTACCGTCGGGGACGGCCGCCGCCCTCGGGCTGCAGGGCCACATGGCGCGCACCATCGGTGAATGGGAGGGCGCGCCGGTCTGGCTGGTACGCCAGGCGATGCCGCGGGAGATGGGATCGGTGCGTCAGCTGTTGGATCAGGATCGCGGTCTGTTCCAGCTTGCCGGGCGCGGCGTTCAGTTGGCGGATTTCTACCGCTCTCATCGCTATTGCGGCTACTGCGGCCATGAGATGCACCTCAGCCGCTCCGAAAGCGCCTGCCTGTGCGGCCACTGCAAAGAGCGGTACTACCCGCAGATTGCGCCCTGCGTGATCGTTGCCATTCGGCGCGACGATCAGATCCTGCTGGCGCAACACGTGCGCCATCGCGGCGGCATCCATACGGTGCTGGCCGGCTTCGTCGAGGTGGGCGAAACGCTGGAACAGGCGGTAGCGCGCGAAGTGATGGAAGAGAGCAATATCGAAATCAAGAACCTGCGTTACGTCACCTCACAACCCTGGCCGTTCCCGCACTCGCTGATGATGGCCTTTATGGCCGATTACCATCAGGGTGACCTTCGACACGACCCCAAGGAGCTGCTCAACGCCGGCTGGTATCGCTACGACCAACTGCCACTGTTGCCGCCGCCCGGCACCGTGGCGCGCCGGTTGATTGAGGACACCGTGGCGCTGTGCCGGGCAGAATAATGTACAATGGCCGGCAGATTATTAAGGGAGCCCCATAAATGACTGAGTTGAAGAACGATCGCTACCTGCGCGCGCTGTTGCGCCAGCCGGTGGATGTGACCCCCGTATGGATGATGCGCCAGGCCGGTCGTTATTTACCGGAGTACAAGGCGACCCGCGCCCAGGCCGGTGATTTCATGTCGCTGTGCAAGAACGCGGAGCTGGCCTGTGAGGTTACGCTGCAGCCGCTGCGCCGCTATGCGCTGGACGCCGCCATTCTGTTCTCCGACATTCTCACCATTCCCGACGCCATGGGGCTTGGCCTGTACTTTGAAGCCGGCGAAGGCCCGCGTTTCAGCTCACCCATCACCTGCCGTGCTGACGTCGACAAACTGCCGGTGTTCGATCCAGAAGTGGAGTTGGGCTATGTGATGAACGCGGTGCGTACCATCCGCCGCGAGCTGAAGGGCGAAGTGCCGCTGATCGGCTTCTCCGGCAGCCCGTGGACGTTGGCTACCTATATGGTTGAGGGCGGCAGCAGCAAGGCCTTCACCAAGCTGAAGAAGATGATGTATGCCGAACCGGCCACGCTGCACCTGTTGCTGGACAAGCTGGCGGACAGCGTGATCCTGTACCTCAACGCCCAGATCAAGGCCGGCGCGCAGTCGGTGATGGTGTTCGACACCTGGGGCGGCGTGTTGACCGGGCGCGATTACCGCGAGTTCTCGTTGCACTACATGCACAAGATCGTCGACGGGCTGCTGCGTGAAAATGACGGCCGCCGCGTGCCGGTGACGCTGTTCACCAAAGGCGGCGGGCAGTGGCTGGAGGCGATGGCCGCCACCGGCTGCGATGCGCTGGGGCTGGATTGGACCACCGACATCGCCGACGCGCGTCGGCGCGTGGGCGATAAAGTGGCGCTGCAGGGCAACATGGATCCGTCGATGCTCTATGCTTCTCCGGCGCGCATCGCGGAAGAAGTGGAGACCATTCTGGCCGGTTTCGGCCACGGCAACGGCCATGTGTTCAACCTGGGCCACGGCATCCATCAGGATGTGCCGCCTGAGCACGCCGGCGCCTTCGTCGAGGCGGTGCACGCGCAGTCGGCGAAATACCACCGTTAAGGATTCGATGTGATCGATATGCAGGCCCTGCGCGCCGAACAGCTGCGGCGCGCGGCTGAAGTCATTCGCTACGACGATCTGCCGGCCGACCCGCCGGCCTTCATCGCCGGCGCCGACGTGGGCTTCGAGCAGGAGGGGGCGGTGACGCGTGCCGCCATCGCCATCCTGCGCTATCCGTCGCTGGAGCTGGTGGAGTATCAGGTGGCGCGTATCGCCACCGTCATGCCTTATATCCCGGGCTTCCTGTCGTTTCGCGAATACCCGGCGCTGTTGGCCGCCTGGGCACAGCTGCGGCAAAAGCCGGGGCTGATCTTCGTCGATGGGCATGGCATTTCGCATCCGCGGCGTCTCGGCGTCGCCAGCCATTTCGGCCTGCTGGTCGATGTGCCGACCATCGGCGTGGCCAAGAAGCGCCTGTGCGGCAAATTCGCACCGCTGGAGGCCGCCGTCGGTGCGCTGGCGCCGTTGGAAGATAAGGGTGAACAGCTGGGCTGGGTATGGCGCAGCAAGACGCGCTGCAACCCGCTGTTCATCTCTACCGGTCACCGCGTGGGCGCCGACAGCGCGCTGGCGTGGGTGCAACGCTGCATGGCGGGCTACCGTTTGCCGGAGCCGACCCGTTGGGCTGATGCCATCGCGTCGCGCCGTCCGGCGTTTCAGCGTTGGTTGCAGCAGCATCCGGAGGTGTCGCCATGAGCGATTTCGGGTACACTGCGCCGCAGATAACGCGTAAGAGAGTAAAGCATGCTACGTAACCCGATTCATTTACGTCTGGAACGGCACGAGGCTTGGCAACATTTGACCTTTATGGCCAGTTTGTGCGAGCGTATGTACCCGAATTACCAGATGTTCTGCAAACAGACCGAGTTCGGCGATCCGGCGGTTTATCGCCGCATTCTGGATTTGGTGTGGGAAACGCTGGTGGTGAAGGACGCCAAGGTCAACTTCGACAGCCAGCTCGAGAAGTTGGAAGAGGCGATTCCGTCGGCGGAAGATTACGATCTTTACGGCGTTTACCCGGCAATTGATGCCTGTATCGCATTAGGGGAACTGATCCATTCGCGGCTCGGCGGGGAGACGCTGGAGCACGCCATCGCCATCAGCGAAACATCGATTCGCACCGTGGCGATGTTGGAAATGACTCAAGCCGGTAAGGAAATGACCGACGAAGAGTTGGGCAGTTTGCCTGCGGTAGAGGAAGAATGGGACATTCAATGGGAAATTTTCCGCCTGTTGGACGCCTGTGAAGAGCGCGATATAGACCTGATCAAGGGGCTGCGATCCGACCTGCGAGAGGCCGGTGTCAGCAACATCGGGATAAATTTAGCGCAATAAGGCAGCAAAACGTGATTTAACGCCTGATTTGTCATGCCTTAAGGCTTCACATCCGCACCCTGTCTGGTCTACATTTGGGGGGCGTAAAAAAAGTGGCTATCGGTGCGTGTATGCAGGAGAGTGCTGTCAATCGGCATATCCGTCGCACTCGATGCTTTGCAAACGATAAACACACTGTAAGGATAACTTATGAACAAGACTCAACTGATTGATGTAATCGCGGACAAGGCTGACCTTTCCAAAGCACAAGCTAAACTGGCTCTGGAATCCACCCTGGCTGCTATTACTGAGTCTCTGAAAGAAGGTGATGCAGTACAATTGGTTGGCTTCGGTACTTTCAAAGTAAACCATCGTAGCGAGCGCACTGGCCGCAACCCACAGACTGGCAAAGAAATCAAAATCGCAGCAGCCAACGTGCCTGCGTTCGTTTCTGGCAAAGCACTGAAAGACGCTGTTAAATAAGACCGCGCCTCGGTGAAAAGATTAAACAGAGGGGCGATGGCGCCCCTTTTGTTTACTCGTCGGGTGCTCATGGCCGCCGGCATCGCCCTCGGTCTGAGCGCCTGCAGTTTCCATTCCGATATTCCCAGCTTTACCGCCAGCGGCTTTGTGGCCGATCAGGGCGTGATACGCCTGTGGCGTAAAGACGATGAGCAACATCGTCCGCAGGTGCTGGTCAGTGTCTATAGTCCCTACCGGGGGCCGGGCACCATCACTACGTTGTACACCTATCAGGGCGACGTGCTGCGCCAAATCAAACGCAACGATGCCGACGGCGATCGAGACTCCATTCAACTGCGCTTTGCCGACGACGGCACGGTGAGCTTTATGCAGCGCCAGCTGGCGACACGCCGCGAACCGCTGACCAGCGATGAGATAGCACTGTACCAATATCAGGCGCGACGTATCCTCGAGGTCAGCAATGCGCTGCGCGCCGGCAAGGTGAAATTGCTGCAGGGGCGTTGGATGCAGGGCGAGGTGCAAACCTGCGACGGCCAGCGCTTAAAACCTGGGTTGGATGCCACCGCCATCGGCTGGATCGAAAAACGCGCCCGCAGCAGCAGCCGGCCGGTGAGTGTCGCCTGGTTGGAAGCGCCGGAAGGCAGTGAACTGCTGCTGGTGGCGAACGACGACTTCTGCAGCTGGGAACCGAAAGAAGACCAGCTATAAAAAAGGCCCCGCGCTGCGGAGCCTCTTGCCATGACCTTATCAGGTCAAATCACTTGCCGCGCGCAATCGCGCGATAACCGATATCTTTGCGGCAGAAGCTGCCCGGCCACTGGATGCCTTCCGCCAGCTGATAAGCGCGTTGCTGCGCCTGCGCCACGGTGTCGCCCAGCGCCGTCACGCACAGCACGCGGCCGCCGCTGGTGACGACGTCATCGCCCTGCAGGCGCGTACCGGCGTGGAAGACCTTACCGTCGGCGCTTTCCTGTTGCGGCAGCCCCTGGATCACCTCGCCATTGCGATAATCACCCGGATAACCGCCGGCCGCCAGCACCACGCCGAGCGCAGGGCGTTCGTCCCAGTCAGAGCTTTTCTCGTTCAGGCGGCCTTCGGCACCCGCCAGGCACAGCTCCACCAGATCGGAGCGCAGGCGCAGCATGATCGGCTGAGTTTCCGGATCGCCAAAACGGCAGTTGAATTCGATCACCTTCGGCTGGCCGTCGGCGGAGATCATCAGGCCGGCATACAGGAAGCCGACGTAGGTATTGCCTTCCGCCGCCATGCCGCGCACCGTCGGCCAGATCACCTGATCCATGGCGCGCTGGTGGATTTCGTCGGTCACGACCGGCGCCGGAGAGTAGGCGCCCATGCCGCCGGTGTTCGGGCCGGTGTCGCCGTCGCCGACGCGCTTGTGGTCCTGGCTGGTGGCCATCGGCACCACGTTCTCGCCATCGACCATCACGATGAAGCTGGCTTCTTCGCCGTCGAGGAACTCTTCCACTACGATGCGATGACCGGCGTCGCCGAAGGCGTTGCCGGCCAGCATGTCACGCACGGCTTCTTCCGCCTCCTGCAGCGTCATCGCGACGATCACGCCTTTACCGGCGGCCAGGCCATCGGCTTTGATGACGATCGGTGCGCCTTTGCGGCGCACATAGGCGAGTGCCGGCTCCACCTCGGTAAAGTTTTCATATTCGGCGGTCGGGATGCGGTGGCGCGCCAGGAAATCCTTGGTGAAGGCTTTAGAGCCTTCGAGCTGCGCGGCGGCCTGCGACGGGCCGAAGATTTTCAGACCGGCGGCCTGGAAGGCGTCGACTACGCCGATCACCAGCGGCGCTTCCGGCCCGACGATGGTCAGACCGATGTCATGGCTCTGGGCGAACGCGACCAGGGCAGGGATATCTGTGGCGGCGATCGCCACGTTCTCCAGATTGGCTTCCAGCGCGGTGCCGGCGTTGCCCGGCGCAACGTAGACTTTGTCCGCCAGCGGAGACTGGGCGGCTTTCCAGGCCAGCGCGTGCTCGCGCCCGCCGTTGCCGATAATCAAAATGTTCATCAGGGGCTCCACGAATGGCGTGCGCCGGAGCGCACGCGGCAAAAGGAATTAATGGCGGAAGTGACGCATGTCGGTGAAGATCATTGCGATGCCGTGTTCATTGGCGGCGGCGATCACTTCGTCGTCGCGGATTGAGCCGCCAGGCTGGATCACGCAGGTGATGCCGACCGCCGCGGCGGCATCGATGCCGTCACGGAATGGGAAGAAGGCGTCGGAGGCCATGGCGGATCCTTTCACTTCCAGCCCTTCGTCGCTCGCTTTGATGCCGGCGATCTTGGCGGAATAAACGCGGCTCATCTGGCCGGCGCCTATGCCGATGGTCATATTGTCACGTGCATAAACGATGGCGTTGGATTTCACGAACTTGGCCACTTTCCAGCAGAACAGCGCGTCACGCAGTTCCTGCTCGGTCGGCTGGCGCTCGGATACCACGCGCAGATCGGCGGCGGTCACCATGCCGAGATCGCGATCCTGCACCAGCAGCCCGCCGTTGACGCGCTTGAAGTCCAGCCCCGCCACGCGTTGCTGCCACTGGCCGCAGGCCAGCACGCGCACGTTCTGTTTGGCGGCCAGCAGGGAGCGCGCTTCCTGGGTGACGTTTGGCGCGATGATCACTTCCACGAACTGGCGGCTGATGATCGCCTGCGCGGTGGCGGCGTCCAGCTCGCGGTTAAAGGCGATGATGCCGCCGAAGGCGGAAGTCGGGTCGGTTTGGTAAGCGCGCTCGTAGGCGGCCAGGATGTCGTCGCCGATCGCCACGCCGCAAGGGTTGGCGTGCTTGACGATCACGCAGGCCGGTTCGGCGAACTCTTTCACGCATTCCAGCGCGGCGTCGGTATCGGCGATGTTGTTATAGGACAGCGCTTTGCCCTGCAGCTGCTCGGCGGTCGCGACGGACGCTTCCTTTACCTCTTCTTCTATATAGAAGGCGGCCTGCTGGTGGCTGTTCTCACCGTAACGCATATCCTGCTTCTTGATGTAGTTGAGGTTCAGGGTTCGCGGGAAGCGGCCGGACGGCTGTTCGGTCTCGCCGTGGTACGCCGGCACCAGCGCGCCGAAGTAGTTGGCGATCATGCTGTCGTAGGCGGCGGTGTGTTCGAAGGCTTTGATGGCGAGATCGAAGCGGGTGGCATAGCGCAGCGAGCCGTCGTTGTTGTCCATCTCGGTAATGATGGCGGCGTAGTCGCTGCTCTTCACGACGATGGCGACGTCTTTATGGTTCTTGGCGGCGGAGCGCACCATGGTCGGGCCGCCGATATCGATATTTTCGACCGCGTCTTCCAGCGAGCAATCTGGGCGCGCCACGGTTTGGGCGAACGGGTACAGATTGACGACCACCATGTCGATAGGCTGGATGTCATGCTGATTCATGACCGCGTCGTCCTGGCCGCGGCGGCCGAGGATACCGCCGTGAACTTTCGGGTGCAGGGTCTTAACTCGTCCGTCCATCATCTCCGGGAAGCCGGTGTAGTCGGAAACTTCGGTAACGGGCAGACCGGCGTCTGCCAGCAGGCGGGCGGTGCCGCCGGTGGAGAGCAGTTCAACGCCGCGCTGGGAAAGCGCTTCGGCGAATTCAACGATACCGGCTTTGTCAGACACGCTGAGCAGGGCCCGGCGGATTGGACGAGGTTGTTGCATGGTTTTATCCCTTGGCTTTGAGTCGCAATTAAAGAGCGTTACGTGAATGTCCACCTCGTTCTCTCTATAAGGAAGGGTTTTTTGCCTTATAAAGGGAGGGTCAGGCACATATTCAGGTAGCGCCCCCATAAAAAGGGGGATCGTTTCGTCGCGGGGAATTGTAGCGAAAACGTTTGCGTGGCGCTCGTAAATTTTCCGTGCAAATCGCATCTGTGGATAACACTGTGCGCAAGTGGGTATAAGGCGGGGTTTTGCTGTGGAATGCAGCGAACGATCGTTTTTGCTGAAAATACCTGTTGCGGCCTGCGAGGAACTCCCTATAATGCGCCTCCATCGACACGGAACATGTGAACAACTTCACAGAGTATCCGGGGGTCGCAGAGAAAAAATCCTGAAAATTAGGGTTGACTCTGAAAGAGGAAAGCGTAATATACGCCACCTCGAGTTAGCAAGCGAAAGCGCCTAACTCACTGCTCTTTAACAATTTATCAGACAAT
>NZ_JBJNMG010000012.1:0-25825 GCF_052168655.1 Serratia sp. CY47280
CTGCCAGAAGGCGTAGAGATGGTAATGCCAGGCGACAACGTGAACATGGTTGTCACCCTGATTCACCCAATCGCGATGGACGACGGTCTGCGTTTCGCAATCCGTGAAGGCGGCCGTACTGTAGGCGCTGGTGTTGTTGCTAAAGTTATCGCTTAATCGCGAATAATTTTTCGACACAAAAAAGGGGCACTTCGGTGCCCTTTTTTTATGCAATTTGCTCAAATCTTAATTGAAATAAAAACCATTCCTATTTAGACTCAATGCATTGGTTAAGAAGTGAGTCTCTCTATGTATGTATGTCTGTGTAATGCGGTGACTGACAAAGCGATCCGTAATGCGGTGCGTCAGCACAATCCCCATACCATGAAGCAGCTGCGTGAACTTGTGCCGATTGGTACCGATTGTGGAAAGTGCATTCGTCAGGCAAGACAGATTATGGTGGAGGAACGCGGAACTATCATCCCAATGCATGAAGTTGCCTAACAAAGGGTAAGGTTATTTTTGACTCTTGGCTTACAGGTTCTACACTTTTAGAACTGGCCAGGAGGAGTTACCTATGAAAGGCGATAAAAAGATCATTGCTCACCTCAACAAGCTGCTCGGCAACGAGCTGGTTGCCATCAATCAATATTTCCTGCACGCCCGCATGTTCAAGAATTGGGGCTTAATGCGCCTCAACGACAAGGAATACCACGAGTCGATCGACGAAATGAAACATGCCGATCGCTACATCGAGCGTATCCTGTTCCTGGAAGGGCTTCCTAACCTGCAAGATCTCGGCAAGCTGAACATCGGCGAAGATATTGAAGAGATGCTGCGTTCCGATCTGGCTCTGGAGCTGGCTGGTGCCAAGAACCTGCGTGAAGGTATCGCCTATGCCGATTCTATTCACGATTATGTCAGCCGCGATTTGATGATCGATATCCTGGCCGATGAAGAAGAGCATATCGACTGGCTGGAAACCGAGCTGGACCTCATCGCTCGCCTCGGTATTCAAAACTATGCCCAGGCCCAGATTTTGGAGCGCAAAGAGTAAAGCCTTCAGCCTATTCGCCATTGCCTCTCCTGCCGGCGGCCGTTTTCACGGCGGGGCAGGGGAGAGCTCAACCCACCCTAAGCATAATTCATTCCCTGCTCACCGTGCTAACCCGCAAACTGACACTGAACGCGCAAAAATGACGATTTCCTGAGCATATTTCCAACTGCGGCTTGCTTCCTGGGCCATTTTGCGTATAATGCGCGGGCTTACCTAATCTTGGTAAGCCTGATTTTAGCGAATCAGTCGATTGGCAGGCCTTTTTTGCCTTTCGAACAATACTCCCGATATGGGGGTTATATGTTGACGATTACACTCCCCCATCAATCGAAATGGGTGTGAGGAGTAATTATTTACGTTTATAAATAATTGGAGCTCTGGTCTCATGCAGAACCAAAGAATCCGTATCCGCCTGAAAGCGTTTGATCATCGTCTGATCGATCAATCAACCGCGGAAATCGTCGAGACTGCAAAGCGCACTGGTGCGCAAGTCCGTGGTCCGATCCCGCTGCCAACTCGCAAAGAGCGCTTTACCGTTCTGATCTCTCCGCACGTCAACAAAGACGCGCGCGATCAGTACGAGATTCGCACTCACAAGCGTCTGGTTGACATCGTTGAGCCAACCGAGAAAACCGTTGATGCTCTGATGCGTCTGGATCTGGCTGCCGGTGTAGACGTGCAGATCAGCCTGGGTTAATCAGGTCATTGAGCGATTGAGAGGTTGAAACAATGATTGGTTTAGTCGGTAAAAAAGTGGGTATGACCCGTATCTTCACTGAAGATGGCGTTTCTATCCCAGTAACCGTAATTGAAATTGAAGCGAACCGCGTGACTCAGGTTAAAAGCCTGGACACCGACGGTTACCGTGCCGTTCAGGTTACCACTGGTAGCAAAAAAGCTAACCGTGTAACCAAGCCGGAAGCGGGCCATTTCGCTAAAGCTGGCGTTGAAGCTGGCCGTGGTCTGTGGGAATTCCGCCTTGAAGAAGGTCAAGAGTTCGCTGCAGGTCAGGAAATTAGCGTAGAAATCTTCGCTGACGTTAAAAAAGTCGATGTTACCGGTACTTCTAAAGGTAAAGGTTTTGCTGGCACTGTTAAGCGCTGGAACTTCCGTACCCAAGACGCTACCCACGGTAACTCCTTGTCTCACCGCGTTCCGGGTTCTATCGGTCAGAACCAGACTCCGGGCAAAGTGTTCAAAGGCAAGAAAATGGCTGGCCACCTGGGTGATGAGCGCGTAACCGTTCAGAGCCTGGACGTAGTACGTGTTGACGCTGAGCGCAACCTGCTGCTGGTTAAGGGTGCTGTACCGGGCGCAACCGGTGGCAACCTGATCGTTAAACCAGCTGTGAAGGCGTAAGGGGATAGCAATGGAATTAGTATTGAAAGACGCGCAAAGCGCGCTGACTGTTTCCGAAACTACCTTCGGTCGTGATTTCAACGAAGCGCTGGTACACCAGGTTGTTGTTGCTTATGCAGCAGGTGCCCGTCAAGGTACTCGTGCTCAGAAGACCCGTGCTGAAGTAACTGGTTCCGGCAAAAAGCCATGGCGTCAGAAAGGCACCGGCCGTGCGCGTTCAGGTTCTGTAAAGAGCCCGATCTGGCGTTCAGGCGGCGTGACCTTTGCTGCTAAGCCACAGGACCACAGTCAGAAAGTAAACAAAAAGATGTACCGCGGCGCGCTGAAAAGCATCCTGTCCGAGCTGGTACGTCAAGATCGTCTGATCGTTGTCGAGAAGTTCTCTGTAGAAGCGCCTAAAACTAAGCTGCTGGCACAGAAACTGAAAGATATGGCTCTGGAAGACGTGCTGATCGTGACCGGTGAACTGGATGAGAATCTGTTCCTGGCAGCTCGCAACCTGTACAAGGTTGACGTGCGCGATGTAGCAGGTATCGATCCGGTTAGCCTGATCGCCTTCGACAAAGTGGTTATGACTGCTGATGCTGTGAAGCAAGTTGAGGAGATGCTGGCATGATCCGTGAAGAACGTTTGCTGAAAGTGCTGCGTGCACCGCACGTATCTGAAAAAGCATCCGCTGCGATGGAAAAAAGCAACACCATCGTTCTCAAAGTTGCCAAAGACGCGACCAAAGCAGAAATCAAAGCTGCAGTGCAGAAACTGTTTGAAGTCGAAGTCGAAGACGTGAACACCCTGGTAGTTAAAGGGAAAGTGAAGCGTCACGGTCAGCGTGTTGGTCGTCGTAGCGACTGGAAAAAAGCTTACGTCACCCTGAAAGAAGGCCAGAATCTGGACTTCATCGGCGGCGCAGAGTAAGTCGGAGGAGTAAGAACAATGGCAATTGTTAAATGTAAACCTACATCTCCGGGTCGTCGCCACGTTGTTAAAGTGGTTAACCCTGAGCTGCACAAGGGTAAACCTTATGCCCCGCTGCTGGAAAAACTGAGCAAAAGCGGTGGTCGTAACAACAATGGCCGTATCACCACCCGTCATATCGGTGGTGGCCACAAGCAACATTATCGTCTGGTTGACTTCAAGCGCAACAAAGACGGTATCCCTGCTGTGGTTGAGCGTCTGGAGTACGATCCGAACCGTTCCGCGAACATCGCGCTGGTTCTGTACAAAGACGGCGAACGCCGTTACATCCTGGCGCCGAAAGGCCTGAAAGCTGGTGACCAGATTCAATCTGGCGTTGATGCTGCAATCAAAGCGGGCAACACCCTGCCGATGCGCAACATTCCAGTTGGTTCAACGGTTCACAACGTAGAAATGAAACCAGGTAAAGGCGGCCAGATGGCTCGCTCCGCTGGTGCCTACGTTCAGATCGTTGCTCGTGATGGTTCCTACGTAACTCTGCGTCTGCGCTCTGGCGAAATGCGTAAAGTTCCAGCTGATTGCCGCGCCACCCTGGGTGAAGTCGGTAACGCTGAACACATGCTTCGCGTTCTGGGTAAAGCAGGTGCTGCACGTTGGCGTGGTGTTCGTCCTACCGTTCGCGGTACGGCGATGAACCCGGTAGATCACCCGCACGGTGGTGGTGAAGGTCGTAACTTTGGTAAGCACCCGGTAACTCCGTGGGGCGTTCAGACCAAAGGTAAGAAGACCCGTAGCAACAAGCGTACTGATAAGTTCATCGTACGTCGCCGTAGCAAAAAATAATTAGAGGATAAGCCATGCCACGTTCTCTCAAGAAAGGTCCTTTTATTGACCTGCACTTGCTGAAGAAGGTAGAGAAAGCGGTGGAAAGCGGTGACAAGAAGCCTTTGCGCACTTGGTCCCGTCGTTCAACGATCTTTCCTAACATGATCGGTTTGACCATCGCTGTCCATAATGGTCGTCAGCACGTACCAGTGTTCGTTTCCGATGAAATGGTCGGTCACAAACTGGGTGAATTCGCGCCGACTCGTACTTATCGCGGCCATGCGGCTGATAAAAAAGCTAAAAAGCGCTAAGGTAGGAGGAAGAGATGGAAACTATCGCTAAACATCGCCACGCTCGTTCTTCTGCTCAGAAGGTTCGCCTTGTTGCTGACCTGATTCGCGGTAAGAAAGTGTCGCAAGCTCTGGAAACTCTGACCTACACCAACAAGAAAGCTGCTGGTCTGGTTAAGAAAGTGCTGGAGTCTGCCATTGCTAACGCAGAACACAACGATGGCGCTGACATCGATGATCTGAAAGTTACGAAAATCTTCGTAGACGAAGGCCCAAGCATGAAGCGCATTATGCCGCGTGCGAAAGGTCGTGCAGATCGCATCCTGAAGCGCACCAGCCACATTACTGTGGTTGTGTCCGATCGCTGAGACTCTGGAGACTAGCAATGGGTCAGAAAGTACATCCTAATGGTATTCGCCTGGGTATTGTCAAACCTTGGAACTCTACTTGGTATGCGAATACCAAAGAATTCGCTGACAACCTGGACAGCGACTTTAAAGTTCGTCAATTCCTGACTAAGGAACTGTCGAAAGCTTCCGTTTCTCGCATCGTTATCGAGCGTCCTGCGAAGAGCATCCGTGTGACCATTCACACTGCTCGCCCAGGCATCGTTATCGGCAAGAAAGGTGAAGACGTCGAAAAACTGCGCAAGGTCGTAGCGGACATCGCTGGCGTTCCTGCACAGATCAACATCGCCGAAGTCCGTAAACCGGAACTCGACGCTAAATTGGTTGCTGACAGCATCACTTCTCAGCTGGAACGTCGCGTTATGTTCCGTCGTGCTATGAAGCGTGCAGTACAGAACGCAATGCGTCTTGGCGCTAAAGGTATCAAAGTTGAAGTAAGCGGCCGTCTTGGCGGCGCTGAAATCGCACGTACCGAATGGTACCGCGAAGGTCGTGTTCCATTGCACACTCTGCGTGCGGACATCGACTACAACACATCTGAAGCGCACACCACTTATGGTGTAATCGGCGTTAAGGTATGGATCTTCAAAGGTGAGATCCTGGGTGGTATGGCTGCAGTTGAACAACCGGAACCGGCTGCTCAACCTAAAAAGCAGCAGCGTAAAGGCCGCAAGTAAGGAGAGTCGCTGATGTTACAACCAAAGCGTACAAAATTCCGTAAGGTGCACAAGGGCCGCAACCGTGGTCTGGCGCAAGGTACGGATGTTAGCTTCGGCACTTTCGGTCTGAAAGCTGTTGGCCGTGGCCGTCTGACTGCTCGTCAAATCGAAGCAGCTCGTCGTGCAATGACTCGTGCAGTTAAGCGTCAAGGCAAGATCTGGATCCGTGTATTCCCGGACAAACCGATCACCGAGAAGCCGCTGGAAGTGCGTATGGGTAAAGGTAAGGGTAACGTGGAGTATTGGGTTGCCCTGATCCAGCCTGGTAAGGTCCTGTACGAAATGGACGGCGTGCCAGAAGAGGTTGCCCGCGAGGCATTCAAACTGGCAGCAGCGAAACTGCCGATCAAAACCACCTTTGTAACTAAGACGGTGATGTAATGAAAGCACAAGAGCTGCGTGAAAAAAGCGTTGAAGAGCTGAATGCCGAGCTGCTCAACCTGCTGCGTGAGCAATTCAACTTGCGCATGCAGGCGGCCAGTGGCCAGCTGCAACAAACTCACCTGTTGAAACAAGTGCGTCGTGACGTCGCACGCGTTAAGACTTTACTGACTCAAAAGGCGGGTGTGTAAATGACTGAAGTTATCCGTACCCTGCAGGGTCGTGTTGTTAGCGATAAAATGGAGAAATCCATCGTTGTTGCTATCGAACGTACTGTGAAGCACCCGATCTACGGGAAATTCATCAAACGTACGACCAAGCTGCACGTACATGACGAGAACAACGAATGTGGTACCGGCGACGTGGTGGAAATCCGCGAATGCCGCCCACTGTCCAAGACTAAGTCCTGGACGTTGGTTCGCGTTGTAGAGAAAGCGATTCTGTAATAGAGTAGCTGGCTCTCACTTAATAAACGGCTCAGAAAATGAGCCGTTTATTTTTTCTACCCATACCAAGTAAGCGGTGTTATAATGCTGCGCCCTCGGTTATGGGGCTTTTCAACGGCCTAATTTTTACTTGGGTCTTTAAAGTAGTAGTTGACATTAGCGGAGCACTAAAATGATCCAAGAACAGACTATGCTGAACGTCGCCGACAACTCCGGTGCACGTCGCGTAATGTGTATCAAGGTTCTAGGTGGCTCGCACCGTCGCTACGCAGGCGTCGGCGACATCATCAAAATTACCATCAAGGAAGCAATTCCTCGCGGTAAGGTGAAGAAAGGCGATGTTCTGAAGGCGGTAGTGGTGCGCACCAAGAAGGGTGTACGTCGCCCGGACGGTTCTGTCATTCGCTTCGATGGCAATGCATGCGTTATTTTGAACAATAACAGCGAGCAGCCTATCGGTACGCGTATTTTTGGGCCGGTAACTCGTGAACTGCGTAATGAGAAGTTCATGAAAATTATCTCTCTGGCACCAGAAGTACTCTAAGGAGCGAACATGGCAGCGAAGATCCGTCGTGATGACGAAGTTATCGTGATTACCGGGAAAGACAAAGGTAAGCGCGGTAAAGTAAAAAATGTCCTGTCTGCTGGCAAGGTCATTGTTGAAGGCATCAACCTGGTTAAGAAACACCAGAAGCCGGTTCCGGCTCTGAACCAACCAGGCGGCATTGTTGAAAAAGAAGCTGCAATTCAGGTTTCTAACATTGCTATCTTCAACGCGGCTACCGGCAAGGCTGACCGTGTAGGCTTTAGATTCGAAGACGGCAAAAAAGTCCGTTTCTTCAAGTCTAACAGCGAAACTATCAAGTAATTTGGAGTAATACGATGGCGAAACTGCATGATTACTACAAAGACGAGGTAGTCAAACAACTGATGTCTCAGTTTGATTACAACTCTGTCATGCAAGTCCCTCGGGTCGAGAAGATCACCCTGAACATGGGTGTTGGTGAAGCGATTGCTGACAAGAAACTGCTGGATAACGCCGCAGCGGACCTGGCAGCTATCTCCGGTCAAAAACCGTTGATCACCAAAGCCCGCAAATCTGTTGCAGGCTTCAAAATCCGTCAGGGCTATCCGATCGGCTGTAAAGTAACTCTGCGTGGCGAACGCATGTGGGAGTTCTTTGAGCGTCTGATCTCCATTGCTGTTCCACGAATCCGTGACTTCCGTGGCCTGTCCGCCAAGTCATTCGATGGCCGTGGCAACTACAGCATGGGCGTGCGTGAGCAAATCATCTTCCCAGAAATCGACTACGACAAAGTCGATCGCGTTCGTGGTTTGGATATTACCATTACCACTACTGCGAAATCTGATGATGAAGGCCGCGCGCTGCTGGCTGCTTTTAACTTCCCGTTCCGCAAGTAAGGCAGGGTTACTGATGGCTAAGCAATCAATGAAAGCACGCGAAGTCAAGCGCGTGAAATTAGCTGACAAGTTCTTTGCAAAACGCGCTGAACTGAAAGCTATTATCTCTGATGTGAACGCATCCGATGAAGATCGTTGGAATGCCGTTCTCAAGCTGCAAACTCTGCCGCGTGATTCCAGCCCGTCTCGTCAGCGTAAACGCTGCCGCCAAACTGGCCGTCCACATGGTTATGTGGGCAAATTCGGGTTGAGCCGTATTAAGCTTCGTGAAGCCGCTATGCGCGGTGAAGTACCAGGCTTGAAAAAGGCTAGCTGGTAATTACCAATTGAATCACGGGAGTAAAGACAGATGAGCATGCAAGATCCGATCGCGGATATGCTGACCCGTATCCGTAACGGTCAAGCCGCGAACAAAGTTGCGGTCACCATGCCTTCCTCCAAGCTGAAAGTGGCAATTGCCAACGTGCTGAAGGAAGAAGGTTTTATTGAAGATTTCAAAATCGAAGGCGACGCCAAGCCTGTTCTGGAACTGGTACTGAAGTACTTCCAGGGCAAAGCTGTGGTAGAAAGCATTCAACGTATCAGCCGTCCAGGTCTGCGCATCTACAAGAAAAAAGATGAGCTGCCAAAAGTTATGGCCGGTTTGGGTATCGCTGTTGTTTCTACCTCTAAAGGTGTTATGACCGATCGTGCAGCTCGCCAGGCTGGTCTTGGTGGCGAGATTATCTGCTACGTAGCTTAATTCGGGAGGAAAGAATGTCTCGTGTTGCAAAAGCACCCGTCGTCATTCCTGCCGGCGTAGAGGTAAAACTCAACGGTCAGGTTATTTCGATTAAGGGTAAAAACGGCGAGTTGACTCGTACTATCCACGACGCCGTTGAAGTGAAGCAAGAAGCTAACGCACTGACTTTCGCTCCGCGCGAAGGTTTTGCTAACGCATGGGCTCAAGCGGGTACCACGCGCGCTCTGCTGAACGCAATGGTTGTTGGTGTTACCGAAGGCTTCACCAAAAAGCTTCAACTGGTAGGTGTTGGTTATCGTGCTGCCGTTAAAGGCAACGTGGTGAATTTGGCCCTGGGCTTCTCTCACCCTATCGATCACCAGCTGCCGGCAGGTATCACTGCTGAATGCCCAAGCCAAACTGAGATCGTGCTGAAAGGCGCTGATAAGCAGGCTATTGGCCAGGTAGCAGCAGATCTGCGCGCTTACCGTCGTCCTGAGCCTTACAAAGGCAAAGGTGTTCGTTACGCCGACGAAGTCGTGCGTACCAAAGAGGCTAAGAAGAAGTAAGGTAACACTATGGATAAGAAATCTGCTCGTATCCGTCGTGCGACCCGCGCACGCCGCAAGCTCCAAGAGCTGGGTGCAACCCGCCTGGTGGTACATCGTACCCCGCGTCATATTTACGCACAGGTGATTGCTCCAAACGGTTCTGAAGTACTGGTAGCCGCTTCTACTTTAGAAAAAGCTATCGCGGAGCAACTGAAGTATTCCGGTAACAAAGACGCAGCAGCAGCCGTAGGTAAAGCTCTGGCTGAGCGCGCGTTGGAAAAAGGGATTGCGAAAGTATCCTTTGACCGTTCCGGTTTCCAATATCATGGTCGAGTCCAGGCACTGGCAGATGCTGCCCGTGAAGCTGGCCTTCAGTTCTAAGGAAGAGGTTTAAGATGGCTCACATCGAAAAACAAGCTGGCGAACTGCAGGAAAAGCTGATCGCGGTAAACCGCGTATCTAAAACCGTAAAAGGTGGCCGTATTTTCAGCTTTACCGCACTGACTGTAGTTGGTGATGGTAACGGTCGCGTTGGTTTTGGCTACGGCAAAGCACGCGAAGTTCCAGCAGCGATCCAGAAAGCGATGGAAAAAGCCCGTCGCAACATGATGAACGTCGCGCTGAACAGCGGCACCCTGCAGCACCCTGTTAAGGGCGCTCACACGGGTTCTCGCGTGTTCATGCAGCCTGCTCATGAAGGTACCGGTATCATCGCGGGTGGTGCAATGCGCGCCGTTCTCGAAGTTGCTGGGGTGCACAACGTATTGGCTAAAGCTTATGGTTCCACCAACCCGATCAACGTGGTTCGTGCAACTATCGACGCTCTGGCGAATATGAAGTCTCCTGAAATGGTCGCTGCTAAGCGTGGTAAATCCGTTGCCGACATTCTGGGGTAATTGACCATGGCTAAGACTATTAAAGTTACACAAACTCGCAGCTCAATTGGCCGTCTGCCGAAGCATAAAGCTACTCTGCTCGGTCTGGGTCTGCGTCGTATTGGTCACACCGTAGAGCGCGAGGATACTCCTGCTGTTCGCGGTATGGTCAACCTGGTTTCCTACATGGTTAAAGTTGAGGAGTAACAGATGCGTTTAAATACTCTGTCTCCGGCTGAAGGTGCCAAGCATGCGCCTAAGCGTGTAGGTCGTGGTATTGGTTCTGGCCTGGGTAAAACCGGCGGCCGTGGTCACAAAGGTCAGAAGTCTCGTTCTGGCGGTGGCGTACGTCGTGGTTTTGAAGGTGGTCAGATGCCTCTGTACCGTCGTCTGCCGAAATTCGGCTTCACTTCACGCAAAGCGATGATCACGGCAGAAGTTCGTCTGTCTGAACTGGCTCTGGTTGAAGGCGATGTTATCGACCTGAACGCGCTGAAAGCCGCTAACGTAGTTGGTGTCCAGATCGAATTCGCGAAAGTTGTACTTTCTGGCGAAGTCGCTCGTCCGGTAACCCTGCGTGGTCTGCGTGTCACCAAAGGCGCTCGTGCTGCTATCGAGGCTGCTGGCGGTAAAATTGAGGAATAAGTAGCAGATGGCTAAGCAACCAGGATTAGATTTTCAAAGTGCTAAAGGCGGGCTCGGCGAGCTGAAGCGCAGACTTTTGTTTGTCATCGGCGCGCTGATTGTCTTCCGCATCGGCTCTTTCATTCCGATTCCTGGTATCGATGCCACTGTGCTTGCCAAATTGCTTGAGCAGCAGAGAGGCACTATCATTGAAATGTTTAACATGTTCTCTGGTGGTGCCCTCAGCCGTGCTTCTATCTTTGCTCTGGGGATCATGCCGTATATCTCGGCATCGATCATTATCCAGCTGCTGACGGTGGTTCATCCAGCGTTGGCGGAAATCAAGAAAGAAGGGGAGGCTGGCCGTCGCAAGATTAGCCAGTACACCCGTTACGGTACGCTGGTATTGGCCATATTCCAGTCGATTGGTATTGCTACCGGTCTGCCGAATATGCCTGGTATGCAGGGCCTGGTGTTAAATCCAGGCTTTGCATTCTACTTTACTGCGGTTGTGAGCCTGGTAACCGGGACAATGTTCCTGATGTGGCTGGGTGAGCAGATTACTGAGCGCGGTATCGGCAACGGTATCTCGATCATTATCTTCGCGGGTATTGTAGCGGGGCTCCCGCCGGCAGTGGCCCATACTATCGAGCAAGCGCGGCAAGGCGACCTGCACTTCCTCCTGCTGCTGTTGGTTGCAGTATTGGTGTTTGCAGTAACCTTCTTCGTTGTTTTCATCGAGCGTGGTCAACGTCGTATCGTCGTTAACTATGCGAAGCGTCAACAAGGTCGTCGTGTTTATGCAGCACAGAGTACACATTTACCGTTGAAAGTGAACATGGCGGGTGTTATCCCGGCGATTTTCGCTTCCAGCATTATTCTGTTCCCGGCCACGATTGCATCATGGTTTGGGGGCGGTACCGGTTGGAACTGGCTGACTACGATTTCGCTGTATTTGCAGCCAGGGCAACCGCTTTATGTGTTACTCTATGCGTCTGCAATCATCTTCTTCTGTTTCTTCTACACGGCGTTGGTTTTCAACCCGCGTGAGACAGCAGATAACCTGAAGAAGTCCGGTGCCTTCGTACCAGGAATTCGTCCGGGAGAGCAAACGGCGAAGTATATCGATAAAGTAATGACGCGTTTAACCCTGGTGGGCGCGATGTACATTACTTTCATCTGCCTGATCCCGGAGTTCATGCGTGATGCAATGAAAGTACCATTCTACTTTGGTGGTACCTCGCTACTGATCGTGGTTGTCGTCATCATGGACTTTATGGCTCAAGTGCAAACTCTGATGATGTCAAGTCAGTACGAGTCTGCATTGAAGAAAGCAAATCTGAAAGGCTATAACCGCTAGTCAGATTCGTTTGAGAAGTTACGGAGAGTAAAAATGAAAGTTCGTGCTTCCGTCAAGAAATTATGTCGTAACTGCAAAATCGTTAAGCGTAACGGTGTCGTTCGTGTGATTTGCAGCGCCGAGCCGAAGCATAAACAGCGTCAAGGCTGATTATCTCGCATATTTTTCTTGCAAAGTTGGGTTGAGCTGGCTAGATTAGCCAGCCAATCTTTTGTATGTCGCACTGCAACATTATTTGAGTATCCTGAAAACGGGCTTTTCAGAATGGTGTTGCTGTATAAAATAGTAGGAGTGCATAGTGGCCCGTATAGCAGGCATTAACATTCCTGATCATAAACATACCGTTATCGCCTTAACGTCGATCTTCGGTATCGGTAAAACCCGTTCACAGGCTATCTGTGCATCCACGGGTATTGCTGAAAATGTTAAGATCAGTGAGCTGTCTGAAGAGCAAATCGAAAAGCTTCGTGATGCAGTTGCCAAATACACCGTCGAGGGTGATTTGCGTCGTGAAATTACCCTGAGCATCAAGCGTCTTATGGACCTTGGTTGCTATCGTGGTTTGCGTCATCGTCGTGGTCTGCCGGTACGCGGTCAGCGCACCAAGACCAACGCTCGTACCCGTAAGGGTCCGCGCAAGCCGATCAAGAAATAATCGGGGTTATTGAATAATGGCAAAGGCACCTGTTCGTACACGTAAGCGTGTAAGAAAGCAAGTCTCTGACGGCGTGGCTCATATCCATGCTTCTTTCAACAACACCATCGTTACCATCACTGATCGTCAGGGTAATGCTTTGGGTTGGGCAACAGCCGGTGGTTCCGGTTTCCGTGGTTCTCGTAAGTCCACTCCGTTCGCAGCACAGGTTGCAGCAGAACGTTGTGCTGACGCAGTAAAAGAATACGGTATCAAGAACCTGGAAGTTATGGTTAAAGGACCTGGTCCTGGTCGTGAGTCTACTATCCGCGCTCTGAACGCGGCTGGTTTCCGCATCACTAATATTACTGATGTGACTCCGATCCCTCATAACGGTTGTCGTCCGCCGAAAAAGCGCCGCGTGTAACGCAGCTTTTAGGATTGTTGGAGAAAGAAAATGGCAAGATATTTGGGTCCTAAGCTCAAGCTGAGCCGTCGTGAGGGCACAGACCTGTTCCTTAAGTCTGGCGTTCGCGCGATCGATTCCAAGTGTAAAATTGAACAAGCACCTGGTCAGCACGGTGCGCGTAAACCGCGTCTGTCTGATTACGGTGTTCAGTTGCGTGAGAAGCAGAAAGTTCGCCGTATGTACGGCATTCTGGAGCGTCAATTCCGTAACTATTACAAAGAAGCAACCCGCCTGAAGGGCAACACCGGTGAAAACCTGTTGCAGCTGCTGGAAGGTCGTCTGGACAACGTTGTTTACCGTATGGGCTTCGGCGCTACTCGTGCAGAGTCACGTCAGCTGGTTAGCCACAAAGCAGTTATGGTAAACGGTCACGTTGTTAACATCGCTTCTTATCAGGTATCTCCGAATGACGTAGTCAGCATCCGCGAGAAAGCTAAAAAGCAGTCTCGTGTTAAAGCTTCTCTGGAGCTGGCTGAGCAGCGTGAAAAGCCGACTTGGCTGGAAGTTGATGCTGCTAAGATGGAAGGCGTGTTCAAGCGTATGCCTGAACGTACCGATCTGTCTGCGGACATTAACGAACACCTGATCGTCGAGCTTTACTCCAAGTAAAGCTTAGTACCAAAGAGAGGACACAATGCAGGGTTCTGTGACAGAGTTTCTAAAACCGCGCCTGGTAGATATCGAGCAAGTCAGTTCGACGCACGCCAAGGTGACCCTTGAGCCTTTAGAGCGTGGCTTTGGCCATACTCTTGGCAACGCACTGCGCCGTATTCTGCTTTCATCTATGCCGGGTTGCGCGGTGACCGAGGTTGAGATTGATGGTGTACTGCATGAGTACAGCACCAAAGAAGGCGTACAGGAAGATATCCTGGAGATCCTGCTCAACCTGAAAGGGCTGGCGGTGAGAGTTCAAGGCAAAGACGAAGTTATTCTTACCCTGAATAAATCTGGCATTGGCCCTGTGACCGCTGCCGACATCACCCATGATGGTGATGTCGAAATCGTCAAGCCTCAGCACGTGATTTGCCACCTGACTGATGAGAACGCGGCTATCAGCATGCGTATCAAAGTTCAGCGCGGTCGCGGTTATGTGCCGGCTTCTGCCCGAATTCATTCGGAAGAAGATGAGCGCCCAATCGGTCGTCTGTTGGTTGACGCCTGCTACAGCCCTGTAGAGCGTATCGCCTACAATGTTGAAGCTGCGCGTGTAGAACAGCGTACTGACTTGGATAAGCTGGTCATCGAGATGGAGACCAATGGCACGATCGATCCTGAAGAGGCGATCCGCCGTGCGGCCACCATTCTGGCTGAACAACTTGAAGCTTTCGTTGACCTGCGTGATGTACGTCAGCCGGAAGTTAAAGAAGAGAAACCAGAGTTCGATCCGATCTTGCTGCGCCCTGTTGACGATCTGGAATTGACTGTCCGCTCTGCTAACTGCCTCAAGGCAGAAGCTATCCACTACATCGGTGATCTGGTACAGCGTACCGAGGTTGAGTTGCTGAAAACGCCAAACCTGGGTAAAAAATCTCTTACCGAGATTAAAGACGTGCTGGCCTCACGTGGTCTGTCTCTGGGCATGCGCCTGGAAAACTGGCCGCCGGCAAGCATTGCTGACGAGTAACCGGATCACAGGTTAAGGTTTTACTGAGAAGGATAAGGTCATGCGCCATCGTAAGAGTGGTCGTCAACTGAACCGTAACAGCAGCCATCGCCAGGCTATGTTCCGTAACATGGCCGGCTCTTTGGTTCGTCATGAGATCATCAAGACGACCCTGCCAAAAGCAAAAGAGCTGCGTCGCGTTGTTGAGCCGCTGATTACTCTTGCCAAGACCGACAGCGTAGCTAATCGTCGTCTGGCATTCGCCCGTACTCGTGATAACGAGATCGTGGCAAAACTGTTTAACGAGCTGGGCCCGCGTTTCGCGAGCCGTGCCGGTGGTTACACTCGCATTCTGAAGTGTGGCTTCCGCGCAGGCGACAACGCGCCGATGGCATACATCGAGCTGGTTGATCGTGCTGAGTCTCAAGCAGAAGTGGCAACTGCAGAGTAATCTGTAGACGCGTAAAAAAACCGGGCTTGCCCGGTTTTTTTACGTCCAAATCCAGCCAAATGTGCGCAATTCCCCCGCTGTGCTTAAGATCCTCGCCCCTATCCGCTATGCTAAGGCTTAATCATTAGGCTAACCGAGGCTGTTTGCCATGGGGTTGCTCGATCAATGGGCGGAACGTCATATCCTTGATGCCCAAGATAAAGGCGAGTTCGACAATTTGCCCGGCCAGGGACAACCATTAGCGCTGGAAGACGATAGCGCGGTGCCGGCTGAACTGCGCGCGGGTTACCGTCTGCTGAAAAATGCCGGTTACTTGCCACCGGAACTGGAAGATCGCAAAGAGGCGCTAACCGTTGCTCGCTTACTGCAAGGGATCAACAGTGAGCATCCAGACTATGTCGATCTCAGCAAGCGCATGTTGCTGTTGGAACATCGATTGCGTCAGGCTGGGATGAGCACGGATTTCTTGCATGGTGAATATCAATGCGCACTGGATGGCAAGTTCACCCGAGAGGAGCAGTAATGTTCAAGATAGGTCAGTTGGCCAAGCTTGCCGAAGTAACGCCTGATACCGTGCGTTACTATGAAAAGCAGGGCATGATGGATCACAATGTCCGCACCGAGGGCGGTTATCGACTCTACACCGAGCAGGATCTTCAACGGCTGCGCTTTATTCGCTATGCTAAGCAGTTGGGATTTACTCTGGAAACGATCGCTGAGCTGCTGTCGATCCGCGTCGATCCTGAGCATCATACCTGCCAGGAGTCAAAGTCGATCGTTGATGCGCGCCTGAGCGAAGTGGAAAGCAAGTTGGCTGAGCTGACGCGTATGCGTGAATCGTTGAAGCGGCTGAGCGACGCCTGCTGTGGCACTGCCCATACCAGCAATTATTGTTCGATCCTGGAAGCTTTGGAACAGGGCGCCAGCGATGACAAAGGCAAAAAAGGTTGCTGACGGCACTTTAATTTTTATATTGCCGGCAGTATTATCGCCCCGTTTTATCCCTCATATTTTACAGGAGCATTATCATGACGAAATATCGTCACACCAAAGGCCAGATTCAAGATAACGCCATTGAGGCGCTGCTGCATGATCCTCTATTCCGTCAGCGGGTAGAAAAGAATGTGAAAGGTAAAGGCAGCTATCGGCGTAAAGAAAAACACAACAAAGGCGGTAACTGGGAGGCCAGTGGTAAAGTATCAAGCGATAATTTACCACTGGCCTTCTGGTTTTAAGTATTAAAAAAGCCACCTGATGAAGGTGGCTTTTTATTGGCATAACCAAACGCTGTCTTACAGTTTTGGCTGCTGTTGCTGGCTCAGCAAATCACGGATTTCCGTCAGCAGTTTCTCTTCTGCGGTAGGTGCCGGCGGCGCTGCGGGCGCTTCTTCTTGTTTGCGGCGCATTTTGTTCATCAATTTAATCGCCAGGAAGATGGCGAAGGCGACAATCACGAAGTCGAATACGGTTTGGATGAATGAACCGTAGTTCATTACCACCGCCGGTACGGCGCCCTGAGCTTCACGTAATACCAGATGGAACTGTTTAAAGTCGACGCCGCCGATCAGTAAGCCCAGCGGTGGCATGATGATATCAGCCACGAAGGACGAAACGATCTTGCCGAATGCGGCACCGATAATCACACCGACGGCCAGATCGACCACGTTGCCACGCATGGCAAATTCGCGAAACTCTTTCAACATACTCATAGAACGCACCCCTTGCAGAATTAATAACTCAAGTTTAACAAAGCAATTTCCCTTTGCCACAAAAGGAGAGAAGTTTTATCTCCTCCCAAGGCAGAGAACAACCACGCGATTATAGACCATAGCCAAATAAATTCGTTCTACAAGAAGAACGGGCTCGGTTGGAACAAGCGTTCAACGTCAGGCACGAATTTCTTGTCGGTAATAAACATGATGACGTGATCGCCCTGTTCGATTTTGCTATTGCCGTTGGCAATGATCACGTCGTCGCCACGCACGATCGCACCGATGGTCGTCCCCGGTGGCAACTTGATATCTTCGACGATGCGGCCGACCACTTTGGAGGTGCTTTCATCGCCGTGGGCAATCGCCTCGATCGCTTCCGCCACGCCGCGGCGCAGCGACGAAACGCTGACGATATCCGCTTTGCGCACGTGCCCCAACAGGGCGGAGATGGTCGCCTGCTGCGGCGAAATGGCGATATCAATCACGCTGCCCTGCACCAGATCGACATAGGCGCGGCGCTGGATCAATACCATTACCTTCTTGGCGCCCATGCGCTTAGCCAGCATGGCGGACATGATGTTGGCCTCATCGTCGTTGGTGATGGCGATGAAAACATCCACCTGCTCGACGTGCTCTTCGGCCAGCAGTTCCTGATCGGAGGCATCGCCGTAGAACACGATGGTATCGTGCAGCTGTTCGGCGAGTTCGGCGGCGCGTTGCTGATTCCGCTCGATCAGTTTGACGTTGTAGTCTTTTTCTAGTTTGGCGGCCAGGCCGGCGCCGACGTTGCCGCCGCCGACGATCATGATGCGCTTATACGGTTTTTCCAGCCGCTGCAGTTCGCTCATCACCGCGCGGATGTGCTGTGAGGCGGCGACGAAGAACACTTCATCACCGGCTTCGATAATGGTCGAGCCTTGCGGACGGATCGGCCGATCCTGGCGGAAAATAGCGGCGACGCGGGTGTCAATATGCGGCATGTGTTCGCGCATTGAAGAGAGCGCATTGCCGACCAGCGGGCCGCCGTAATAGGCTTTAACCGCGGCGATGCTGACCTTGCCTTCTGCGAAGTTGACCACCTGCAGGGCCCCGGGGTACTCAATCAGTTTGTAGATATAGTCAATGACCAGCTGCTCCGGCGAAATCAGATGGTCGATTGGCACCGCTTCCGGCAGGAACAGTTTCTCCGACTCGCGGATGTATTCCGGCGCGCGGATGCGGGCGATACGGTTGGGAGTATTAAACAGAGAATAGGCGATCTGGCAGGCGATCATGTTGGTTTCGTCGGAGTTGGTGACGGCAACCAGCATGTCGGCGTCTTCTGCGCCGGCTTCGCGCAGCACCCGAGGGTGGGAGCCATGTCCCTGAACCACCCGAAGATCGAATTTATCCTGCAGCTGACGTAACCGGCCGGAATCGGTATCGACGACGGTGATGTCGTTGTTTTCACCCACCAGGTTTTCCGCCAGCGTCCCGCCAACCTGACCGGCACCAAGAATAATTATTTTCATCGTGTTCTCTGCTTCACACTGAAAGACTTAGGGCGCGCGAGCACGCCCTGAAGAATTACATTTTAATCAGCTTAGCGTAAAAGAAGCCATCGCCGTCCTCGGGATGCGGGATATTCTGCCGCCCTGGCCGCTGCGCATCGCCGGTTTCAACCAGCTTGGCATCGGCGTGGCGCTGCAAGAACGCGGCGATCTGGCTGCTGTTTTCATCCGGCAGGATAGAGCAGGTGGCGTAAACCATCACGCCGCCCGATTTCAGATGCGGCCAGACGGCTTCCAGGATCTCGGCCTGAAGCGCGGCGAGTTCGGCGATGTCGCGATCGCGGCGCAGCCATTTGATGTCGGGGTGACGGCGGATCACGCCGGTAGCGGAACAAGGCGCGTCCAACAGGATACGGTCGAACTGTTTGTCACCGCACCATTGTTGCGGAGTGCGGCCATCGCCCAGCTTAACTTCTGCGTGCAAACGCAGGCGCTGCAGGTTTTCCTTCACCCGTGCCAGACGCTGTTCGTCGATATCGACGGCCATGACGTGCGCTTTCGGCGCCGCTTCCAGAATATGCGTGGTTTTGCCGCCAGGAGCGGCGCACAAATCGAGGATCTGTTCGCCGTCTTGCGGATCCAACAGATCGACACAGCCCTGGGCTGAGGCATCTTGCACGGTGACCCAGCCGTCGGCGAACCCAGGCAGATCGGCCACGGCGCAAGGCGCCAGCAACCGCACTGCGTCGGCATAGTCTGCATGAGGCTCCGCGGCGATGCCGGTGTCGGTCAACAGCTGCAGGTAAGCTTCGCGGCTGTGATGCAGGCGGTTGACGCGCAGCCACATTGGTGGCTTCTGGTTATTGGCGTCGACGATCTGTTCCCAGTTGGCGGGATAAGCTTGTTGAATGCGTTTCAGCAACCAGCTCGGGTGCAGATAGCGGCTGTCGTTGTTGGCAGCGCGCTGTAGCAGCTCTTCCTGCTGGCGCTGGAACTGCCGCAAGACACCGTTAATCAGGCCTTTCAACTGCGGGCGTTTCAGCGCTACCGCGCCTTCCACGGTTTCTGCCAGCACGGCGTGCGCCGGGATACGGGTATACAACAGCTGATACAAGCCGACCATCAGCAAATAGTGCAGCGTACGCTGCTTGCCGGTCAGCGGCTTGGCCATCAATTGTTGAATACACCATTCAAGCTGCGGCAGTACACGTAACGTGCCGAAGCACAGTTCCTGCAGCAACCCGCGGTCTTTATCGCTGATGGAGGTTTGCAGTGTCGGCAGGACAGTGCTTAGCGACTGCCCTTGATCCAGTACCTGGCCGATGGCTTTGGCAGCGATGCTGCGGAGATTGTAATTATTTTTCATAGGCTGAAGCTGATAACGATCGGCATTAAGAAAATAACGGCCCGACGATGAACGGCCGGGCTGTGGGGTGACTTACAGCCGGTTACCCGGGGTAAACCATTCACGACGTGAATTTAATAGGTCTTGCGCCAACATCGGTTTCTTGCCGGCGGGCTGCAGTTGGATCAGGTTGAGGATACCGTCGGCAGTCGCCACCTGAATACCGTGCTTGTCGGCATGGACAACGGTGCCTGGCTCCGCGTTGGCGCTTTGCGCCAGTACGCTGGCCTGCCACACTTTCACCGGTTGATCGTCGATGGTGAAATAGCTGACCGGCCAAGGGTTGAAGGCGCGGATGCAGCGCTCCAGCTGTGCGGCGGACAGTGTCCAGTCCAGACGAGCTTCTTCTTTGCTCAGTTTCTCGGCGTAGGTGACCAGCGCTTCGTCCTGAACTTCGCGGGTGGCGCTGCCGTCTGCCATTTGGTGCAGCGTAGTCAACATGCCCTGCGGGCCGAGCTGTGCCAGCTTGTCGTAGAGACTGGCGCTGGTATCGCTGCTCTCAATCGGGCAAGCAATCTTGTGCATCATGTCACCGGTATCGAGACCGACGTCCATCTGCATGATGGTCACGCCGGTTTCGCTGTCACCGGCCCAGAGCGAACGCTGGATCGGCGCCGCGCCGCGCCAGCGAGGCAGCAGCGAGCCATGTACGTTGATGCAACCGAGACGCGGCATATCCAGCACCGCCTGCGGCAGGATCAGCCCGTAGGCCACTACCACCATCACGTCGGCGTTGAGATCGGCCACCAGGCGCTGGTTCTCTTCGGGACGCAGCGATTTGGGCTGAAATACCGGCAGTTGGTGCTGCTCGGCCAGCACTTTGACCGGGCTGGGCGTCAGCTTGTTGCCGCGGCCTGCCGGGCGGTCGGGCTGGGTAAAAACGCCGACAATCTGGTGCTCAGATGACAACAGCGCGTCAAGATGACGCGCTGCAAAGTCTGGTGTTCCGGCGAAAATAATCCGTAAAGAGTCAGACACGTTGATTTCCTGATCGGTTAGGCGCGGGCTTGAAGCTTGGCCATTTTTTCCAGTTTCTGACGAATGCGCTGACGCTTGAGCGGCGACAGGTAATCGACGAACAGTTTGCCCATCAGGTGATCCATCTCGTGCTGGATGCAGATCGCCAACAGGTCGTCCGCTTCCAGTTCGAAAGGTTTGCCTTCACGATCCAGTGCGCGGATCTTCACCTGCGCGGCGCGCGGCACTAACGCACGCTGCTCGGGAATGGAAAGACAGCCTTCCTCGATGCCGGTTTCGCCGCTTTTTTCCAGCAGCTCCGGATTGATCAGCACCAGGCGCTGATCGCGATTCTCGGAGACGTCGATCACGATAATGCGCTGATGGATATCCACCTGAGTCGCAGCCAAGCCAATGCCTTCCTCTGCGTACATGGTTTCAAACATATCATCCACGATGCGCTGGATATCTGCATTGACTTCTTTTACCGGCGCTGCGACTTTGCGCAGACGCTCGTCTGGGAAATGTAATACCTGCAAGACTGACATATATCTTTAGATCTGTATCCGAGTAATGAACGAGGTTTAACCTCTATTCTAGACATTTCCCGACCTGATTGACAGCATTGTGCACCAATTGCTCAGATTGGTAATACCACCGTTTTTGCTGAGGGAACAGACGATGCGGCCGGAAGAGATCGCTTTACGGATGCGAGGGGTAACGGGGCTACAGACCGTCGTGGCCAGCCGGATCGTGCAGCAGCTATCGCAAATGGGTTGCGAGCCTCGCCGCGTGCTGCATGAGCTGGGATTGAACGAACGGCAGCAGACGCAGTTCAACCAGTTGGATCCCGGTTATCTGTCGGCCAGCCTGCGTTGGTTGGAGCTGCCGGCGCACCGTATGCTGAACTATGGGGCGGCCGGCTATCCCGAACGCCTGGCCCAGATCGACGATGCGCCGCTATTTTTGCTGATCGAGGGCGATCCTCAGGCGTTGTTGCACCCGCAGCTCGCCATGGTTGGCAGCCGGCAGTTCAGCCACTACGGCGAACGTTGGGCTAACCATTTTGCCGAGGAATTGGCGCGTTGCGGCTTCACCATCACCAGCGGTCTGGCTATCGGCATCGACGGTATTTGCCATCGTGCGGCGCTGGCGGCCGGTGGCTGCACGATTGCGGTGTTGGGTAGCGGGCTCGGCAATATCTATCCGCGCCGGCACCGCCGGCTCGCGGAGCAGATAGTCGAGCAGGGCGGCGCTGTGATTTCAGATCATTTAGTCACCGACTTGCCTCTGGCCGACCATTTTCCTCGCCGTAACCGTATTATCAGCGGGCTCAGCCTGGGCGTTCTGGTCATAGAGGCTTCGCTGCGCAGCGGTACCTTGGTGACGGCTCGCTATGCGTTGGAGCAGGGGCGTGAGGTGTTCGCCTTGCCTGGGCCATTGGGAAACCCGATGAGTGAGGGTACGCATTGGTTAATCCAGCAGGGTGCGCATCTGGTCACCGGGCCGAAAGATATCGCCGAATTGCTGGGAAGCGGCCTTCAATGGCTGTCACTGAACGAAAATACAACTATTTGTGCGTCGCAGGCTGAAGTTGAATTGCCATTTGCCGATGTGTTGGCTAACGTAGGAGATGAGGTGACACCTGTTGACGTCGTCGCTGAACGTGCCGGCCAACCTGTGCCAGTGGTGGTAATCAAGTTACTCGAACTGGAGTTAGCAGGGTGGATCGCAGCTGTACCCGGCGGCTATGTCCGAATAAGGAGGGCAAGCCATGTTCGACGTACTCATGTACTTGTTTGAAACTTATATCCACAATGAACCAGAGATGCGCGTCGATCAGGATCAACTGACCGATGATCTCGCTCAGGCGGGGTTTCATCGGGATGATATCTACAACGCGTTGAATTGGCTTGAGAAGTTGGCTGACCTGCAAGAAGGTCAAAATGCCCCTTACTTTATGGATGCCGATCCGCTGGCAATGCGGATCTATACCGAAGAGGAAGGTGCGCGTTTGGACGCCGGCTGCCGTGGTTTTCTCCTGTTCCTGGAACAGATTCAGGTATTGAACCTCGAAACCCGTGAAATGGTTATCGATCGCGTTATGGCTTTGGATAATGCGGAATTCGATCTCGAAGATCTGAAATGGGTCGTGTTGATGGTGCTGTTTAATATCCCCGGATATGAAAGCGCCTATCAGCAAATGGAAGAACTGTTGTTTGAAGTGAACGAAGGTTATCTGCATTGAGCCGATAACGCGCATAGAAGACGTTATGACAAAAAACGCGATTTTTGCCGCCAGGCAAAATGAACCCTGCCCGGAATGCGGGGCCGAGCTGGTGATCCGTAGCGGTCGCCACGGCCCCTTCCTCGGCTGTTCCCAGTATCCTGAATGCCAATATATTCGCCCGCTGAAAGCGCAGGCCGATGGGCATATCGTCAAAGTGTTGGATGGGCAACCGTGCCCGAAGTGTCAGGCGACGTTGGTGCTGCGCCAGGGGCGCTATGGCATGTTTATCGGATGCAGCGATTATCCGCAATGCGATCACACTGAAGTGATCGATAAGCCTGATGAAACCGCCATTACCTGTCCGCAGTGCGGCCAAGGCAAACTGCTGCAGCGCAAGTCGCGTTACGGCAAGGTTTTTCATTCCTGCGATCGTTACCCGGAATGCCAGTTCGCCCTCAATGTTAAACCTGTCGCCGGTGAATGCGCCTATTGCCATTATCCGCTGCTGATGGAAAAGCGCACGGCAAAAGGGCCCGTCCTGTGCTGCGCCAGCAAGCTGTGCGGAAAACCCGTCGCGACTACAGAATAATCACATCATGAACTCAGAATTAAGCCCGAACCTTTTATCTATCATCGATGCTTTGCATCAACAGCAGGTGATTGCCTATCCTACCGAAGCCGTATTCGGCCTGGGTTGCGATCCCGACAGCGAACAGGCGGTCAATGCATTGCTGGCGCTGAAACAGCGGCCGTGGGAAAAGGGGCTGATTCTGATCGCCGCCGACTATGCGCAGCTTAAACCTTATATCGACGACAGTGCGCTCAGCGAACAGCAGCGCACGACGATGTTTGCCAGCTGGCCTGGGCCGGTAACCTGGGTGTTGCCTGCTCGCCCGGAGACGCCACGTTTGTTGACCGGGCGCTTCAGCTCGCTGGCGGTGCGCGTCAGCGATCATCCGTTGGTGCAGCTGCTGTGCCGGCAGTACGGCAAGCCGCTGGTGTCGACCAGCGCCAATCTCAGCGGGCTGGAGCCGTGCCGCAGTGCCGATGAGGTTACACGGCAATTCGGCGAAGCTTTCCCGGTATTGGCCGGCGAGGTGGGCGGCCGTCTTAATCCTTCCGAAATCAGAGATGTTCTGACCGGCGAACAGATCCGTCAGGGCTAGAGGTAATAGGCATGGAGAAGTTTGCGGTATTTGGCAACCCTATCGGCCACAGCAAGTCGCCGCGAATTCATGCGCTGTTTGCTGCCCAGACCGGCATTGAGCATCCTTATGGAACAGTGCTGGCGCCGCTGGACGGTTTTGAAACCAGCCTGCAGGCGTTTATTCATGCCGGAGGGCTGGGGGCGAACGTCACGGTGCCTTTCAAGGAGCGAGCTTATTCGGCCGCTTCTGAGCTGAGCGAGCGCGCAGCGATGGCTGGTGCGGTCAATACTCTGAAGGTGTTGCCGAATGGCGATCTATTGGGGGATAACACCGACGGCATCGGTTTGCTGACCGATCTGCAGCGTCAGCAATTGATCCGGCCGCAGGATCGCATTCTGCTGGTGGGCGCCGGCGGTGCGGCGCGCGGTGTGATCCTGCCGCTGCTGTCTTTCGGCTGCCGGTTAACAATCACCAACCGTACCTTCAGCCGGGCCCAAGAGTTGGCCGACGCTTTCCGGCATCTGGGGGAGATCTCGGCGGCGCCGATGGATCAATGTGATCAGCAAGCGTTCGATCTGGTGATCAATGCGACGGCGTCCGGCATCAGCGGGGAGGTCCCGGCGTTGCCTGCGGGCGTAGTTAACGCGCAAACCCGTTGCTATGACATGTTTTATCAGCAGGGCGTCACGCCGTTTCTAGCCTGGGCGCAGAAGCAGGGGGCAACGGAATATGCCGATGGGCTGGGTATGCTGGTGGGGCAGGCGGCGCATGCCTTCCTGCTTTGGCACGGCGTAATGCCAGAGATCGAGCCGGTATTGCGCCAGCTGCGCAGCGAACTGGCGGCATAAATCCCGCCCCGTTCTCTTTATAGGGAACGGGGGGCTGTCAGATGTCTTCCGACAGGTATTCATCTTTCCAGCGTACATAGTTGTTCGAAGAATAAAGCAACCCTTCCAACTCGGCGGCGGTTAACGGCCGAATCTGGCGTGCCGGGCTACCCATATAGAGATAGCCGCTGGCCAGACGTTTGCCTGGCGCCACTAAACTGCCGGCGCCAATCATCACGTCGTCTTCTATTACTGCACCGTCCAACAGGATCGATCCCATACCGACCAGCACTCGGTTGCCGATGGCGCAGCCGTGCAGCATCGCTTTATGGCCCACGGTCACGTCTTCTCCAATCAGCAGGGGATAACCGTCAGGGTTATGTTCGGAGCGATGAGTCACGTGCAGTACGCTGCCGTCCTGAATATTGCTGCGTGCGCCGATCTTTACCGCATTGACGTCGCCGCGGATGGCGACCAGCGGCCAGATACTGACGTCATCCGCCAGATCGACGTCGCCGATGACGACGCTGGAAGGATCGATCAGGACGCGCTGACCGAGTTTAGGGGTGTATTGAAGATAAGAACGTACTGCATCGGACATAGTGCTGCCTCACCTCGGGATCATATTTACCGGCAATACTAGACTCTGACGATGGAATTACAACCAATCTCAGCGCCGGATCCTGCGGAAAATGGCCCTGATCGCACAAGATCCACCCGGAAGGGCTGAAAAGTGTGCAAACAGAAAGAAAAGATCAAAAAAGGGGTTGTGCAAAAAACTCGGATCCCTATAATGCGCCTCCATCGACACGGCGCAAGTGATTCACTTCACACAGCGGCCGGGAAGAAAGAGAAAAAATCCTGAAAATTAGGGTTGACTCTGAAAGAGGAAAGCGTAATATACGCCACCTCGAGTTAGCAAGCGAAAGCGCCTAACTCACTGCTCTTTAACAATTTATCAGACAATC
>NZ_JBJNMG010000013.1:0-5411 GCF_052168655.1 Serratia sp. CY47280
TCTGGCGCGTTATCGATCTGGTCGAAAGCACGTGCAGAACCGCCGTAGGTTTTAGCCAGAACGGTGGTGATCGCTGCAGTCAGGGTAGTTTTACCGTGGTCAACGTGGCCGATAGTACCGACGTTAACGTGCGGTTTTGTACGTTCAAACTTTTCTTTAGACATCGATTGTCCCTCTAAGACACGGATAAATCGGTGGTATCACCACATCAACCAAGCATTTGCTCGTTGAATCCAGAACAGAAAGAAAATCAGGGGGCGAGAAATTAAGAAGTGGTGCTGATAGGCAGATTCGAACTGCCGACCTCACCCTTACCAAGGGTGCGCTCTACCAACTGAGCTATATCAGCACATCTTGGAGCGGGCAGTGGGAATCGAACCCACATCATCAGCTTGGAAGGCTGAGGTAATAGCCATTATACGATGCCCGCATCCTGGAACTCGGCTACCTGATTTTTCTGTAGAATTTTGGGATGGAGCAGGACTATTCATCACTCGCTTCGCATCCTTCGGGCCGGCTGCGCCTTGCGCTGCACAGCTCGAACCTTGCCGAAGGCTTTCGCCCTCTCCTCCCGCCATCAACCGCTGCGGTATTTATCGCATCTCAGTTAATCGCCGAAGGCAAGATTTGGTGGTGGGGGAAGGATTCGAACCTTCGAAGTCTGTGACGGCAGATTTACAGTCTGCTCCCTTTGGCCGCTCGGGAACCCCACCAGATTTTAACTACTTGTGACTTGAATGGTGCCGGCTACCGGAATCGAACTGGTGACCTACTGATTACAAGTCAGTTGCTCTACCTACTGAGCTAAGCCGGCATCAAGTGCAGCGCATTCTAGGTAGAGCGGACGGCCTATGCAACAAAAAAATTGCTTTACGCGCACTTTCGCTCACAAATCAGTCAATTTTGCATGCTGTCATGCAATTCGCAGCCTGCGGCGTGCAAACATTCATCACTTGCGGCAATCATTCTCTACAATTTTATCCACTTTTTGCAAGCATTGAGAGCCCCTTTCTCCGTGTCGGGCTTCTCAAAACACGTAACCTGCGTCGGTAAACCGTGAGCGGGATCGATGCACCAAAAAGAGGATCGCTGCCCAGGTTCGTGGCGTGAACTACACTTATTGCTCGCTCTTTCGCCGTGGCTATGCCTTTCGTCGTTCTGGCGCAGTTATTGCTTATCTTCATTACCCCCATCTCTGGAGGAATGACCGATGAAAATAGTGCCTATCAACGCCGCTACGCTCCCGATTTATCGCGATGAATTGGCTCGCCTGTTGACCGATGCGGTCACCCACGGTGCTTCAGTGGGCTACGACACCTTAATCCCGCATGAAGACGCCGAGAGTTACTTCCACAGCCTGCGTCCCGCCTTGGCCAAAAGCGAGCTGCTATTGTGGATTGCCCGCGACGAACGCGGCGTCGTTGGCACCGTGCAACTCGAGCTCTGCCAGAAACCGAATGGCCGTAATCGTGCGGAGGTGGTGAAGCTATTGGTGCATAGCCGCGCTCGCCGCAACGGCGTAGGTCTGGCGCTGATGAAGACGTTGGAGCAGGCGGCACTGCAACAGCAGCGCGGGCTATTGTACCTGGATACGCAGGCTGGCTCAGCGGCTGAAGCGCTTTATCGCAGCCTGGGTTATCGCTGTTTGGGCGAGCTACCGGATTATGCAGCGGGCCCCGATGGGCATTATCATCCGACCGTCATTTATTACAAACGTCTATTCACCGTAAACCAACCTTCGCGCGCCATTGCCTGCTAGCCTTCAGGCGGTATCCGGCCCCGATGATACCGCCTTGCAACCCCGCCTTATCAACTGCGCGCCGCTTCGCACAATTGACATAAACTGCTGCCTATCGACAACTTTTGCGAAAAAAGTCTACGCCAAAAACGAAGCTGTCTATAATATGCAGCTTGTTTATTCTCTGGAGTTGGCGTCCGGCGCCTTTCCCAACCTGCGTTAACAGGCAGAATTTGGCTTATGATAAAAAGAGATCAATCTTTAGCAACGCCTTACCTACAGTTCGATCGTACCCAATGGGCTGCGTTGCGAGATTCGGTGCCGCTGACGTTATCGGAAGAAGAGATCGTTAAGCTGAAAGGGATTAACGAAGATCTCTCGTTGGAAGAAGTTGCGCAGATTTATCTGCCGCTGTCACGACTATTGAACTTCTATATCAGTTCCAACCTGCGCCGACAGGCGGTGCTCGAGCAATTCCTCGGCACCGACGGGCAAAAAATTCCCTATGTCATCGGCATCGCCGGCAGCGTAGCCGTAGGTAAGAGCACGACCGCACGTCTGTTGCAGGCGTTGCTGAGCCGCTGGCCGGAACACCGCAGCGTTGAGTTGATCACGACCGACGGCTTCTTGCATCCTAATAAGGTGCTGAACGAACGCGGCCTGATGAAGAAAAAAGGCTTCCCGCAGTCTTACGATATGCATAGCCTGGTGAAATTCGTGTCAGAAGTGAAATCCGGCGCCAAACGCGTTACCGCTCCGGTTTATTCTCATTTAATCTATGACGTTGTACCTGAGGGTAATAAAGTCATCGAGCAACCGGATATTCTGATCCTGGAAGGGCTTAACGTATTGCAAAGCGGTATGGATTACCCGCACGATCCTCATCGCGTATTCGTTTCCGATTTTGTCGACTTCTCCATATATGTCGATGCCCCGGAGACGCTATTGCAAAGCTGGTATATCAATCGTTTCCTGAAATTCCGTCAGGGCGCATTTTCCAATCCCGATTCTTATTTCCATAACTATTCAAAATTGCCGGAACCGGAAGCGATTAATATCGCTACACAATTGTGGAATGAAATTAACGGCTTGAATTTGCAGCAGAATATACTACCTACCCGCGAACGCGCCAGCCTGATCATGACCAAAAGCGCCAACCATGCCGTTGAAAGCGTGCGCTTAAGAAAGTAAGACTACCGATCGCTCAAGGGGACGGTAACGTCCCCTTGGTTGCGCTCGCTATTCTGCACTGCGCAGCGATATCTCTCCGCCGATAAAGGGTTTGATCTCCCCATCTTGTTCCAGCAGCAGTGCCCCCTGCGAATCGATGCCTCGTGCGATCCCTACAATCTGCCGCTCACCAATCAGCAGTTTGACCGGTCTGTCGATAAAATTATCCAACGTGCGCCAACGACCAATGAATGGCCCCAGCCCATCTATCTCGAATTGTTTTAACGACTGCCGCAATTCATTGAGCAAAGTAGCAGTCAGCTCATTACGGTCGATGTTAATGCCGGCTTCTTGCAGGTTGATCCAACCTTGGTTGATCCCCCCGGCATTGGTATCCCGCATCGCCAAATTAATGCCAGCACCGATGACCAACTGAGCCGCATCGCCAGTTTTTCCTGTCAACTCGACCAGGATCCCTGCCAATTTGCGATCGTTCAGGTAGAGGTCGTTGGGCCATTTTACTCGCACGTCTTTAGCACCAAGGCGCTGCAAGACCTCCGCCATCACCATGCCGATCACCAGGCTCAGCCCCATCGCCGCAGCTGGCCCCTGTTCCAATCGCCAAAACATCGACAGGTATAAATTGGCGCCAAACGGCGAAATCCACTGGCGCCCACGACGACCGCGGCCTGCCAGTTGATACTCAGCGATGCAGGCGTCGCCAGATTGTAGTGTTTCGATACGATCCAGCAAATATTGATTGGTAGAGTCGACTACCGGCAACACGGTAACGCGTTTGTCGTCCAACCCTTTTAGAATGCGTTCCGCCTCCAATAGCGGCATGGGGGCAGGCAAGCTGTACCCTTTGCCAGGCACGGTAAAGACATCCAGCCCCCACTCGCGAATGGTTTGAATATGCTTATTGATCGCAGCACGGCTCATGCCGAGTGACTCACCGAGGTGTTCCCCGGAATGGAATTCGCCGTCGGCCAACAACGCGATCAGTTTTAACGGAACCTTGGTATCTTTCATGACAGCACCACCACGGCATTCAGCTCACCGGTCGCACCAATAAAACGCACCTCAGGCTCCAACCACACACCGAATTTATCGGCCACCGTCTTGCGTACGTGACGCGCCAGCGCCACCACATCCTGGCTGTGGGCATTGTCGATGTTCACCAGCACCAGCGCCTGCTGGCGGTGTACCGCAGCACCACCGATGCGATATCCTTTCAGCTCGCATTGGTCGATAAGCCAGCCGGCGGCCAGCTTCACCTGACCATCCTGCTGCGGATAATGCGGCATGCCGGGATATTTGGCGACGAGTTCTGCGGCTTTCTCTGCGTTCACCAAAGGATTCTTGAAGAAGCTGCCGGCATTGCCGGTTTCGCGCGGATCGGGCAGCTTGCTGCGACGCATAGCACATACGGATTCAAATACCTGAAGCGGCGTCACCGTGGTGGGCTCCAACTTGGCCAGATCGCCGTAACTCAATTTGGGTTGCCACTGTTTGTTGAGACGCAGACCCAGCCCGACAATGACATGCCCAGTTTGGAAACGGTGCTTGAAAATGCTTTCCCGGTAGCCAAAACCACACTCGGCAGCCGGGATGCGATCGATAGCGCCGGTAGAGAAGTCCAGCAAATCGACATACTCGCAGACGTCTTTCAATTCGACGCCGTAGGCGCCGATGTTCTGAATAGGGGCAGAACCGGCCAATCCAGGGATCAACGCCAGGTTTTCCAGGCCGCAGATCCCAGCCTGCAGCGTATATTGCACCAGGTCATGCCAATTTTCACCGGAGCTGACGTGGAGATACCAGGCATCGTTATCTTCTCGAACATCGATACCCTTCAACTGATTGACCATTACCGTGCCCGAGAAATCCTCCAGGAACAGCACGTTGCTACCTTCACCGAGAATCAGCAGCGGCTCCTGACGCTTGCGCGTTTGTTGCCACACCTTGAGCATCAGCTCAATTCTATCGGCCATGATCAGGTGCGCTGCGTTGACCGGGAGCGCAAACGTATTGTGGTTTTTTAAAGACGCGCTTTCAGTAGACATAACGTTCAGTACCTATACGGAAATAATCTTTCGCCTAGTCTACTCGATTCGAGGCGTCTGGCTAATATTTGTTTTAATTAACGTGAAATTTATCGAATAATACACTAAAGAATTAAGATTTATCTTTGATATAGCCAGATATTTCTTATCAACACATTAATAAATAGGCATTTTTATTATTTAAATAATAATCTGAAGCTATCAATTATATATTAATCTGGCTATTTCTCTGGCAAAAAACATTATGATTCCTTATAAGAATAAGCTACATATGCCAAAAAGGTATTTTTCAAAGTAATAGATACAGCCAGTATATTTATTTTACGCATAGCAAAAAGCCCTGAACGTCAGTTCAGGGCTTTCGGCTTTATTTGATGCCTGGCAGTGTCCTACTCTCGCATGGGGAGACCCCACACTACCATCGGCGCTACGGCGTT
>NZ_JBJNMG010000014.1:0-1160 GCF_052168655.1 Serratia sp. CY47280
CACAGGTCGTGAGTTCGATGAGTAGGGCGGGACACGTGACATCCTGTCTGAATATGGGGGGACCATCCTCCAAGGCTAAATACTCCTGACTGACCGATAGTGAACCAGTACCGTGAGGGAAAGGCGAAAAGAACCCCGGCGAGGGGAGTGAAATAGAACCTGAAACCGTGTACGTACAAGCAGTGGGAGCACCTTCGTGGTGTGACTGCGTACCTTTTGTATAATGGGTCAGCGACTTATATTTTGTAGCAAGGTTAACCGTATAGGGGAGCCGTAGGGAAACCGAGTCTTAACTGGGCGATTAGTTGCAAGGTATAGACCCGAAACCCGGTGATCTAGCCATGGGCAGGTTGAAGGTTGGGTAACACTAACTGGAGGACCGAACCGACTAATGTTGAAAAATTAGCGGATGACTTGTGGCTGGGGGTGAAAGGCCAATCAAACCGGGAGATAGCTGGTTCTCCCCGAAAGCTATTTAGGTAGCGCCTCGTGAACTCATCTTCGGGGGTAGAGCACTGTTTCGGCTAGGGGGCCATCCCGGCTTACCAAACCGATGCAAACTCCGAATACCGAAGAATGTTATCACGGGAGACACACGGCGGGTGCTAACGTCCGTCGTGAAGAGGGAAACAACCCAGACCGCCAGCTAAGGTCCCAAAGTCATGGTTAAGTGGGAAACGATGTGGGAAGGCATAGACAGCCAGGATGTTGGCTTAGAAGCAGCCATCATTTAAAGAAAGCGTAATAGCTCACTGGTCGAGTCGGCCTGCGCGGAAGATGTAACGGGGCTAAACCATGCACCGAAGCTGCGGCAGCGACGCTTAGGCGTTGTTGGGTAGGGGAGCGTTCTGTAAGCCGTTGAAGGTGGCCTGTGAGGGTTGCTGGAGGTATCAGAAGTGCGAATGCTGACATAAGTAACGATAAAGCGGGTGAAAAGCCCGCTCGCCGGAAGACCAAGGGTTCCTGTCCAACGTTAATCGGGGCAGGGTGAGTCGACCCCTAAGGCGAGGCTGAAAAGCGTAGTCGATGGGAAACAGGTTAATATTCCTGTACTTGGTGTTACTGCGAAGGGGGGACGGAGAAGGCTAGGCTAGCCGGGCGACGGTTGTCCCGGTTTAAGCGTGTAGGGGGTGTGACCTGGTAAATCCGGTTGCATATCA
>NZ_JBJNMG010000015.1:0-1197 GCF_052168655.1 Serratia sp. CY47280
TCGCGGATGGAGCTGAAGCCAGTCGAAGATACCAGCTGGCTGCAACTGTTTAATAAAAACACAGCACTGTGCAAACACGAAAGTGGACGTATACGGTGTGACGCCTGCCCGGTGCTGGAAGGTTAATTGATGGGGTCAGCCGCAAGGCGAAGCTCTTGATCGAAGCCCCAGTAAACGGCGGCCGTAACTATAACGGTCCTAAGGTAGCGAAATTCCTTGTCGGGTAAGTTCCGACCTGCACGAATGGCGTAATGATGGCCAGGCTGTCTCCACCCGAGACTCAGTGAAATTGAACTCGCTGTGAAGATGCAGTGTACCCGCGGCAAGACGGAAAGACCCCGTGAACCTTTACTATAGCTTGACACTGAACATTGAGCCTTGATGTGTAGGATAGGTGGGAGGCTTTGAAGCGTGGACGCCAGTCTGCGTGGAGCCATCCTTGAAATACCACCCTTTAATGTTTGATGTTCTAACTCGGCCCCATAATCTGGGGTGAGGACAGTGTCTGGTGGGTAGTTTGACTGGGGCGGTCTCCTCCCAAAGAGTAACGGAGGAGCACGAAGGTTAGCTAATCACGGTCGGACATCGTGAGGTTAGTGCAAAGGCATAAGCTAGCTTGACTGCGAGAGTGACGGCTCGAGCAGGTACGAAAGTAGGTCTTAGTGATCCGGTGGTTCTGAATGGAAGGGCCATCGCTCAACGGATAAAAGGTACTCCGGGGATAACAGGCTGATACCGCCCAAGAGTTCATATCGACGGCGGTGTTTGGCACCTCGATGTCGGCTCATCACATCCTGGGGCTGAAGTAGGTCCCAAGGGTATGGCTGTTCGCCATTTAAAGTGGTACGCGAGCTGGGTTTAGAACGTCGTGAGACAGTTCGGTCCCTATCTGCCGTGGGCGTTGGAAGATTGAGAGGGGTTGCTCCTAGTACGAGAGGACCGGAGTGAACGCACCACTGGTGTTCGGGTTGTCATGCCAATGGCATTGCCCGGTAGCTAAGTGCGGAAAAGATAAGCGCTGAAAGCATCTAAGCGCGAAACTTGCCTCAAGATGAGTCTTCCCTGGGCCTTTAAGGCCCCTGAAGGAACGTTTAAGACTAAGACGTTGATAGGCTGGGTGTGTAAGTGCAGCGATGCATTGAGCTAACCAGTACTAATGATCCGTGAGGCTTAACCTTACAACACCGAAGGTGTTTT
>NZ_JBJNMG010000016.1:0-646 GCF_052168655.1 Serratia sp. CY47280
ATCACCTTACCGACGCTTTTCGCAGATTAGCACGCCCTTCATCGCCTCTGACTGCCTAGGCATCCACCGTGTACGCTTAGTCACTTAACCTCACAACCCGAAGATGTTTCCATCGTTCGTGCTGCAAACATTTGAGAGACTCTATGACAGGTTACTCTTCATCCCAATACGTCTACGGAGGGATAAATTTCAGCCGTCATGTTTCAATTTTCAGCTTGTTCCAGATTGTTAAAGAGCAATATCTTAAACATGACTCGCAAGTCATCTTTAAGATTTTTTCGGTTATCGCTAACCGGTGATAATGTCTTTCACTCATTATCGGAATGGCGTCCCCAAGGGGATTCGAACCCCTGTTACAGCCGTGAAAGGGCAGTGTCCTAGGCCTCTAGACGATGGGGACACGAAAATCCGATTAAACTGAATAACTTAATCGGTTCGTATCAGCATGAATGACTCATGGCATCAACAGGTAGCGCTTTGCTCGTTACTTTTCATCAGACAATCTGTGTGAGCACGCCACTCGAACTAATATCTTTAGGTAAGGAGGTGATCCAACCGCAGGTTCCCCTACGGTTACCTTGTTACGACTTCACCCCAGTCATGAATCACAAAGTGGTAAGCGCCCTCCCGAAGGTTAAGCTACCTA
>NZ_JBJNMG010000017.1:0-631 GCF_052168655.1 Serratia sp. CY47280
TTTTTGTTGTAAGCCTTAAACCACCTCCTAAGGAGGTGGTGATTGAACCTGTGAGGCTCTAGCCTGAAGGAAACCCATGCCGGAATATTCCAGCTTACTCACCACAAGTAAGAAGGAAATCACCAACATGGGTTTATACAGGAGTTCATCACATGTGTTCTGGCGTTGCAAATACCACCTGGTTTGGACGCCGAAGTATCGATTTAAAATCCTCCGCGACAAGGTGGGCAAAGAGCTCTACCGAACAATTTATATCCTCTGCAACATGAAGGACTGTGAAGTTCTTGAGCTAAATATTCAGCCAGATCATGTGCATCTGGTCGTGATAGTCCCCCCGAAGCTATCGATTTCGACGTTGATGGGCGTCCTGAAAGGACGCAGTGCAATCCGGCTTTACAATCGTTTCCCACATATACGAAAGAAGTTGTGGGGCAATCATTTTTGGGCAAGGGGATACTTTGTCGATACGGTAGGAGTAAACGAAGAAATCATCAGGCGATACGTGAAGTATCAGGATAAGAAGGACCAAGAGATCGAACAGCAGATGGAGTTGTTGCAGGATTAACTCGAAAATTGCCCCCTTTTAGGGGGCGTCATGTAAAGCCACCTCCTCAGGAGGTGGTCTTTTACT
>NZ_JBJNMG010000018.1:0-629 GCF_052168655.1 Serratia sp. CY47280
TCACCACCTTCCTCCTCGCTGAAAGTGCTTTACAACCCGAAGGCCTTCTTCACACACGCGGCATGGCTGCATCAGGCTTGCGCCCATTGTGCAATATTCCCCACTGCTGCCTCCCGTAGGAGTCTGGACCGTGTCTCAGTTCCAGTGTGGCTGGTCATCCTCTCAGACCAGCTAGGGATCGTCGCCTAGGTGAGCCATTACCCCACCTACTAGCTAATCCCATCTGGGCACATCTGATGGCAAGAGGCCCGAAGGTCCCCCTCTTTGGTCTTGCGACGTTATGCGGTATTAGCTACCGTTTCCAGTAGTTATCCCCCTCCATCAGGCAGTTTCCCAGACATTACTCACCCGTCCGCCGCTCGTCACCCAGGGAGCAAGCTCCCCTGTGCTACCGCTCGACTTGCATGTGTTAAGCCTGCCGCCAGCGTTCAATCTGAGCCATGATCAAACTCTTCAATTAAAAGCTTGATTTGCTTCCACTCGAGAAGCGATGCTCAAAGATTTACTGCATGAATTTTACTTCAGTTAGTCACTCTTCAAGACTTGATATTTTTTTGCATCCGAAGATGCTGGATATCGTCTTGTGGAGTGCCCACACAGATTGTCTGATAAATTGTTAAAGAGCAGTG
>NZ_JBJNMG010000019.1:0-549 GCF_052168655.1 Serratia sp. CY47280
GCTGCAAACATTTGAGAGACTCTATGACAGGTTACTCTTCATCCCAATACGTCTACGGAGGGATAAATTTCAGCCGTCATGTTTCAATTTTCAGCTTGTTCCAGATTGTTAAAGAGCAAAATACTTCGCAGCATACTGTCGCCAATATACTCTGAAGTATTGAAATACCGGACTATATGGTGGAGCTAAGCGGGATCGAACCGCTGACCTCCTGCGTGCAAGGCAGGCGCTCTCCCAGCTGAGCTATAGCCCCATACAGTCACGTGCAGTACCTTTTCCACTTCGAAGAAGTGGTAGGCCTGAGTGGACTTGAACCACCGACCTCACCCTTATCAGGGGTGCGCTCTAACCACCTGAGCTACAAGCCTATAAAGGTATTTCTGCTCGTTACTTTCTATCAGACAATCTGTGTGAGCACGCCACTCGAATCAATATCTTTAGGTAAGGAGGTGATCCAACCGCAGGTTCCCCTACGGTTACCTTGTTACGACTTCACCCCAGTCATGAATCACAAAGTGGTAAGCGCCCTCCCGAAGGTTAAGCTACCTA
>NZ_JBJNMG010000021.1:0-534 GCF_052168655.1 Serratia sp. CY47280
AATATCTTTAGGTAAGGAGGTGATCCAACCGCAGGTTCCCCTACGGTTACCTTGTTACGACTTCACCCCAGTCATGAATCACAAAGTGGTAAGCGCCCTCCCGAAGGTTAAGCTACCTACTTCTTTTGCAACCCACTCCCATGGTGTGACGGGCGGTGTGTACAAGGCCCGGGAACGTATTCACCGTAGCATTCTGATCTACGATTACTAGCGATTCCGACTTCATGGAGTCGAGTTGCAGACTCCAATCCGGACTACGACATACTTTATGAGGTCCGCTTGCTCTCGCGAGGTCGCTTCTCTTTGTATATGCCATTGTAGCACGTGTGTAGCCCTACTCGTAAGGGCCATGATGACTTGACGTCATCCCCACCTTCCTCCAGTTTATCACTGGCAGTCTCCTTTGAGTTCCCGGCCGAACCGCTGGCAACAAAGGATAAGGGTTGCGCTCGTTGCGGGACTTAACCCAACATTTCACAACACGAGCTGACGACAGCCATGCAGCACCTGTCTCAGAGTTCCCGAAGGCACCAA
>NZ_JBJNMG010000022.1:0-524 GCF_052168655.1 Serratia sp. CY47280
TACGACTTCCCAGGCGATGACCTGCCAGTGATCCGCGGTTCCGCGCTGAAAGCGCTGGAAGGCGAAGCTGAGTGGGAAGCGAAAATCATCGAACTGGCCGAAGCCCTGGACAGCTACATCCCAGAGCCAGAGCGTGCTATCGACAAGCCGTTCCTGCTGCCAATCGAAGACGTATTCTCCATCTCCGGTCGTGGTACCGTTGTTACCGGTCGTGTTGAGCGCGGTATCATCAAAGTTGGCGAAGAAGTTGAAATCGTTGGTATCAAAGACACCGTTAAGTCTACCTGTACTGGCGTTGAAATGTTCCGCAAACTGCTGGACGAAGGCCGTGCTGGTGAGAACGTAGGTGTTCTGCTGCGTGGTATCAAACGTGAAGAAATCGAACGTGGTCAGGTACTGGCTAAACCAGGCTCCATCAAGCCGCACACCCAGTTCGAATCTGAAGTGTACATCCTGAGCAAAGATGAAGGTGGTCGTCACACGCCATTCTTCAAAGGCTACCGTCCACAGTTCTACTTCCGTAC